>NZ_JBFAJT010000003.1:164263-961297 GCF_040655335.1 Streptomyces sp. NPDC050439 | reverse complement strand
GCCCCCAGACGCGGGCAACGATCAACCCCACAACGGGCAACGATCACCACACACTCACCAAAGCTGCTGATCAGCGGTACTCAAGAACACCCCACAATCAGGATCCCGTCCTCATCAGAGGGCGGGATTCTTCCGTTTCTGGAGGCCTGAGCTCGCGCAGCTCGGCCGCCCGTCGGCGGCTCTCCTCGTCGTCCGGGGTGTACGCGACGATCCGGCACTCCGGCATGCCGTTGATGGACAGCGAGACCGACGTCATCCGCAGCTCTCCGACCGCCTCGTGCCGGAACGTCTTCACCCGGGGTCCCGGCGGCGCCACGTCACCCCGCTCCCACAGCTCGGCGAAGTGCGCGCTCGCGGCGGACAGCCGGCCTATGAAGTCCTCCCAGGCGGGCTCGCCCACATGCCGTCCGTACGAACTGCGCAGCGTCGCCACCATCACCGGCAGTTCCTCGTCGCGGAAGACCAGCGGGCAGACGGGATCGGGCGCGATGAACAGTGTCCACAGCACGTTCGGTGCGCCGATGGACGCCAGTTGCGGGACGAAGAAGAGATCGCGGTAGGCGGGGTTGGTGGCGAGGATGTCGTACCGCGCGTTGTAGACCACCGCCGGGTGGGGGTCGAGCGCGTCGATGATGCCCTGGATCTCCGGGCCGACGGCCGCGGGGGACGTGGTCCTGCGGACCGGCTCGTACGGAACCTCCGCCAGGTGGTACAGGTGCTCGCGCTCCGCCCTGTCGAGGCGCAGCGTGCGCGCCACGGCGTCCAGGACCTGCGCCGACGCGTTGATGGGGCGGCCCTGCTCCAGCCACGTGTACCAGGTGACGCCGACTCCGGAGAGCTGGGCGACCTCCTCGCGGCGCAGCCCCGGCGTACGGCGGCGCAGGCCCGGCGGCATGCCCACGTCGGCCGGTGTCACCCTGGCCCTGCGGCCGCGCAGGAAGGCGGCGAGCTCCGGCCTGCGTCGCTGAGTCGTCCCCATCGTCGTCACATCCCCCATGGTCGGTCCTCGCCCCGGGCCTTGCCAGGTGCTGCCAGTACCAGCATCAGCGGGCTCTCGTTACCCGTACCAACTCGCCGCCATGCTCGGTGCCATGACCACCACATCCCCGCCCACCGCGGCGGATCCCGTCGGTTCGAGCCCCACATCCAGTAAAGCCCCCGGCAATGACAATCGCCCCGGGCGGCTGCTCGCCGTCGTCATCGCCGCGCAGTTCATGGCGCTGCTCGACGTCTTCATCGTCAATGTCGCCGCGCCCACCATCCGCACCGAACTGGGCGCGTCGGGCGCGGGCCTGCAGATGGTGGTCGCCGGCTACACCATCACGTACGCCGTGCTCCTGATCACGGGTGCGCGGCTCGGTGACCGCCTCGGACACCGGCGCGTCTATCTCATCGGCCTCGCGGTCTTCACCGTCGCCTCGCTCGCCTGCGGACTCAGCCGTGGGACGGGCGAGTTGATCGCCTTCCGGCTGTTGCAGGGTGCGGGTTCGGCGCTGCTCATCCCGCAGGTGCTCAGCCTGATCCAGCGCAACTTCACCGGGGAGGCGCGGACGAAGGCGCTCGGCGCGTACGCGGCCACGCTCGCCGTCGGGGCCGCCGCGGGGCAGGTGCTCGGCGGAGTCCTGGTCAGCGCCGACCTGTTCGGCACGGGATGGCGGCCGGTGTTTCTGGTGAACGTGCCGGTGGGTGTGATCCTGCTGATCATGGCGGGGCGCGTGCTGCCGCGTGACGCCGCCCCGGGACCGGGGGAAGGCCGGCGGGCGCGTGGGCTCGATCTGCCGGGGCTCGTGCTGCTCGGCGCCGCCGTGTCGCTGCTCACCGTGCCGCTGGTGCTCGGCCAGCAGGAGGGCTGGCCGCTGTGGTCCTGGCTCTCGCTGGGGTCCGCGCTGCCGCTCTTCGCCCTCTTCTGCGCGTACGAGTCCCGGCTGGCCCGTGGCGGCGGCGCCCCGCTGATCTCGCCCCGGGTCCTGCGCATCCCCGGCGTGGGCCTCGCCGTCTTCCGGATCGCCGCGGTGATGGGGGTCAACGCGGGCTTCCTGTTCGTGCTGACGCTGCACATCCAGGGCGGCCTCGGCTACAGCGCGTTGCGCGCCGGTCTGACGTTCGCGCCGACCGCGGTGGTCTTCGGCGCGGTCGGCCTGACGTGGCGCCGCTGGCCCGCGGTCTCCAACGGGCACTGATCCCCGCCGGGTTCGCGCTCACCGCGCTCGCGTCGGCCGCCGTGGGACTGCTGCTCCGGGACGGCGGGGAGGGCGGACCGTGGCTGTATGTGGCCTTCGTGGCCATCGGTGCGGGTCTCTCCCTGGGGTTCAGCCCGACACTGACCCGGGCGCTCTCCACGGTGCGGCCCGAGGACGCCGCGGACGCCAGCGGTCTTCTGTCGACGGTCGCTCAGCTCGGCCAGTTGATCGGCGTCGCGTGTTTTGGCGCACTTTTCCTCAACCGGCTTGAGTCACAAGGGTCTCCGGGGGCGTATTCATCCGCGGACGCCCTCCTGGTGTGCACATACGCCCTGGCCGGGGCGGCCGCACTGGGCGCCGTGTCCGGACTGGTACGAGTGCGTCGCTGACCGGGTCGCTCAGGCCGTGGCAGAATCGGACAGCCGGAAGGGGACCGCACCAGACCACCGACTGTGACCCGACGGGAGGGAGAGCGATGCCTGCGAGCATCCTCGACGGGGCCGACGGCCCCGTCGCAGTGGCCGCGCCACGACGCGCTGCCTCTCCCTTCGCGGCGACCCCTCTCCTCACCTGTCCGTCCTGCGGTTCGTCCCATGTCGCCCAAGTTCTCGGCGACAACGGCGGTGTCTCGTACGTGTGCACGGCCTGCGGCCGCAGCTGGAGCTGATTGATGGGTGCACACAGGCGGAAGTGCGACTGGTGCGGCAGTGGCACGCCGATCGTCCGCGACATGGAACCGGTCAACCAGGACTACCAGTACTGGTGCGAGGAGTGCGCGCGGGCGCTGATCATAAAGGGCGACCCCATCGAGACGTACCGCGAACTCGAAGGGGAGCCGATCTATGGCCGGCTGCTCGACGAACACTGCACGCTCAAGCGCTTCTACTCCTTCGCCACGGCTTGACCTCGCCTGATCTCGGGCAGGCCCGACGTCCGGCTCCCTGCAGCAGGAACGCGAAAGCGGTCCCTACGTAGAGGGCCGACAGCGTCATCTCGCCATAATTCTGGTCGAGTTCGAGCCGCCCCACGCCGTGCGGGACCCACCACAGGGCGTACGAACAGAAGACGAGGACCATCGCGCCGGTGCCCGCCCACCGGGCCCGGCCTCCCCGGCGCACCGCCTCCGTCCACACGAGCAGCGCCATCGGCACGCACCACACCCAGTGGTGCGACCACGACACCGGGCTCACCAGGAGCGCCGTCGCCGCGCAGCTCACCGCCGCTCGGGCGTGCTCGCCGCGGAGCGCCGCGCGCACGGCGACCGTAAGACCGAGCGCGGCGGCCGCCGCCGCGGCCCCGATCCACCAGATGCCGGGCTCCTGGGTGTGCAGGAGCCGGGCGAGCACCCCGCGCAGAGACTGGTTCGCGGTGTCCTCGGGGAGCCCGACCCGGCCCGCCTCGAAGACCATCCGGGTCCAGAAACGGCGTGAGTCGTACGGCAGGAGGGCGGCCGCGAGCAGCGTCGCGCCGACGAAGGAGACGGCCGCCACGCACGCGTGCCGTACGGGTACGCGCCACTGCCCGCGCCGCGCGGCCTCCGCGGCGCCGGTCAGCAGCAGGAACACCGCGAAGAGCGCGGGCGTGAGCTTGATCGCGGCCGCGATGCCGATGCCCAGGCCCGCCCAGCGGTGACCGGGCCGGCGGGAGAGATCCCACAGGACCAGGACGGCGAGCAGCAGATTGATCTGGCCGTACCGCAGGGTCGTCCACACCGGCTCGGCCCAGACCGCGAGCGCGGCCACCCACAGGGCGCTCTCCACGCGCGCGTGCCCGGTGTCCGTGGCGGGCTCGACGAGACGCAGGGCGAGGTGGGCGAAGGCCACCAGGAGGAGCAGGTTCCCCAGTGTCGCCAGCGTGCGCATGTCCGCCGTGTCCAGGAGCGTCAGCGGCGTGAACAGCAGGGCGGCGAACGGCGGGTAGGTGGTGGGCAGATGGGCCTCGGTGGTCCGCAGCGCGTAGAGATCGCCGCCCGCGCGCACGGTCTCGCCCTCGGCCCGGTAGACCATCAGGTCGATCATCGAGACGTCCGCGGCGCGCTGCGCGAGCCAGAAAGCCGTGAAGGAGAGCAGGCAGGCCCCGGCGGCGAGGGGCACGCGGCGGCGGGCGCCGGCAAGCGCGATCACGGTCACGAAGGCAGACAGTACCGCCCGTATCCGTACAGACCGGAAACGATTTGGTGGAGCACGGGGAGGACCGTGTAATGTTTACGAAGTCGCCGGGGAAACCGGGCGGACAAGCAAGGGGCTATAGCTCAGTTGGTAGAGCGCCTGCATGGCATGCAGGAGGTCAGGAGTTCAATTCTCCTTAGCTCCACAGCAGATGAGAGCGGGCCACCCGGATCGGGTGGCCCGCTTTCGTGTGTCTGACCAGGGATCTACGGGCGGGTCACTGCCGTCCGCTGCCGAGCGCCCGGCGGCCACGGCCGCGGCCCGGCGGCAGGGCGAGCGGCAGCGCCGTGCGCGGCGAGGGCCTGGACGGGTCCTCCTCGATGCGCAGCGCGAGCGCCGGGCAACGGCGTACGGCACGCTCGGCGCGTGCTTCGGAGTAGCGCGGTACGGCCGCTTCCGCCACACCGGGGAAGCCGTCGGGGCCCAGCTGGATCAGCTCGGGGACGATGTCCGCGCACAGCCCGTGGCCCTGGCACAGCGTCCAGTCGACGGCGAGCCTGCGGCCGCTGGGGGCCTCGGCCTGCGACACCTCCTCCTGGAGCGGCAGAACGCCTTCCACGGGACGGCCGCAGCCACCGCCGAGGACGTGCGCGGCGAGGTCGTCCGTGAACGCGGAGATCGTGGACTCGATGAACGCCGCCGTCCCGTCCGGGTGCTTGCAGGCACCGCGCCGCTTCACGGCCCGTGTCACCTCGCGCAGCGCCTCCAAGGCCGTGGGACCGCCGCCGTCCAGGACGTCCGCGAGGCCGCGGGCCGCCGCGGGAAGGCCCAGATAGCAGGGGCCGCACTGTCCCGCGCTCTCCGAGGCCAGCCAGTTCGCCACGTGCAGCGCCTCCCCGAGCGGGCAGGTGCCCGCGCCGATCGGCAGGATCGCGCCCGCGCCGAGCGCACCTCCGCAGGCCTCCAGGGAGGCGCGTGAGACGACCGCGTCATGAGCGGTGACCGCGTCGAGCCACTTGCCGTGATAGCCGCCCGTCAGGACGCCCTGGGGGAGCGGCGGGGCACCGGCCAGCTGCAGGACGTACCGCAGCGGCACTCCGGTGGGGACCTCGACCACCATGGGCCTCGCGACGGCTCCGGAGACGGTGAGCAGCACCGTGCCGGGCTCGTCCCGCAGGCCGGTGCGGCAGTAGCGGTCGGGGCCGATCCGGGCGGCGACCGCGAGCTGGGCGAAGGTCTCCGCGTTGGACAGGAGCGTGGGCGCGCCGCCCACCCCGGAGTCGGAGGTGCGCACCTTGCGCCCCGGCGGCATGGGCGGGCCGCCGTCCGCCGAACGCACAAGGGCCGACGATTCGCCGGTCACCATGCGCACCGGATTGCGCTGCACGCGCGCGCGGATGCTCGATCCGCGCCGGTTGGTCAGGCCGCGCTCGGCGAGCGCCGCCAGCATCGAGGACTCGGTGGAGTCCCGCGTGACGCCCACGACGAGCGTGCGGGCGCCCAGCGCCTCGGCGGCGAGGAGGGCGCCGTCGAGGATGAGGTGCGGGGCCCGGTTGATCAGGACGGTGTCCTTGCGGCAGGCCGGCTCGTCCTCACTGCCGTTGATGACGACCACGGGGCGCACCCCGCGACGTATCGCCGCGTCGGCGACCGAGCGCAGCTTCTTGGCGAAGGGGAAGCCCGCGCCGCCCCTGCCGCGCAGCGAGATGGCCTCGGAGAGGGAGGCGAGGGACTCGCCCGCCATGGGTTCGAGCGGGCCGTGCACCTTCAGGTGCATCGCCAGATCGAGGCGCTCGACCAGGTCGAAGCCCGAGGTCAGGAGCGGAAGCCCGACGACGCGGACTTCGGGGACGTCGGGCAGCGACGCGTTCACTTGGGGCCTCCGGTGGCGGCGTTCCAGGGCTCGCCCGAACTCGGCGCCTGGAAGGTCTGGGGCAGCGGTTCAGTGGCGGGACCGTTGTCGTACGGGGGTTGGTACGGGGCTTGATAGGGGGCTTCGTACGGAGGGTCGGTGGCCGCGCCGTATGACGGGTCGTACGCCGTGTCGTGGGAGCGGTAGCCGGGGTCCTCCGAGCCGTACGCCGTGGAGTGGGTGTCGTACGCGTATGTCGTGTCGTCGTACGGGATGTGAGGGGCCTCGGCCGGGGGTGGCGGGGACGGGGACGGCCAGCGGGGTGGCGGCTCGATGTGCGGCAGCACCTCCGTGACCTCCGTGGGCTGGTTGGTGGAGGCGAGGACACGGTAGGCCGCCGCGATGCCGACCACCGGGGTGGTGTCGGGACCGGGTTCGGGGGCACGGCCGGGAGCGGCGGCCGTGCCGGGGAGCGGGGACTCGGCGGTGTCCCGGCGGGCGGCGTCTCTGCCGCCCGCCCTGCCCTCCGGTTCGAGGACGGCCAGGATGCGGGCGGCCACCTTCCGCTTGATCGGGAGCGGGGACGCGCGCAACGCGACCGCGCCCGCGACGGCGACCAGGCAGAGGCTGTAGAGGACGGTCACCCATGGGGCGGGGGCGCGTCCCGCGTACAGGCCGTGGACCAGCGCCGAACACCAGGCCGGGTAGGCGAGCATGTGCAGCGCGCGCCAGCGCGACGCGACCTGGGCCGGTGAGGCGAAGGCGCTGCGCAGGGCCCCGGTGACGCCGGTGACCACCATCAGGAGCCCGGCGAGCGAGCCGAGGCCGATGAGCCCGTCGCTGCCGGAGAAGCCCATCCCGAAGGGGATGAGGGCGCCGACCGGGGACACGTGGTCGAGCGCGAGCTTGACGGTGACGTGGAGCAGGAGGAAACCGATGGAGGCGACCGCGGTGGCCCGGTGCACGGCCTGGGCGAGCAGTCGCTGACGGGAGTGCAGGAAGAGCCGGTCGGTGGCGACCAGGCCCCAGACGACGGCGGCGGTCAGGGAGACCAGGGACAGGACGCCGGTGGTGAAGTCGAGAGCGGCGCGGAAGGCGTCGCTCCCGATGATCACGAGCAGGGGTATGAGAAACAGCGCGGCGGTCATCAGGACTCCGCGCGTGGTTCTGCTCGGTTCGGGGAAGGCTGCGAACGAACGGCTCTTGCGGGCGGTGCGGTTGGACCGGTTGGAGCGGTTGGAGCGGCTCTTGCGAGGAGGATTCAGAGGGTTCATGGGGGCGACTCCGAAATGGCTCGATCGCCGCATGCTAAGTGTCCTCATACCGGCGAGTACGCGGTTTGAGTTATTGCGTCGTTATCTAAAAGCGATGCGATCTTGGTGTTGCCCCGATAGCGGTCGGTACGCGGAGTAACCCTTGGCCAAAGGTGGGGCTCCGGCTCGCCCGTGAACCGCGCGGCGGCGCCGAGCCGCCGGGTGGAACCTCGTCGCGAGCCGCGCGAGCGCTGCGGTACCCTGACGCCATGCGTGCCGTACGCCTTCTGCTTAGCGGGCCGCGCTGATCAGTCCCGACCGCCGGAAAATCGCGGTCGGCATCGGCGCGGCGTCCCCTCCTGTGTGAGGGGCTTTTTCATTTGGCCGGGACGGTCATTTCCGCAGGCAGAGACGATCGATGGAGCTTTGAGGATCATGAGCGAGACGAATTCTGCTGCCCCCTCCGAGGTGGCCGCACCGCACCGCTACACGGCCGCCCTGGCCGCCGAGATCGAGGCACGCTGGCAGGACTTCTGGGACGCCGAGGGCACGTACGAGGCGCCCAACCCGAGCGGTGACCTGGCACCGTCCGCCGAGGGTTCGGCGCAGGCCGCGCTGGTCGCCAAGCCCAAGAAGTTCATCATGGACATGTTCCCGTACCCCTCCGGAGCGGGCCTGCACGTCGGCCACCCGCTGGGATACATCGCCACGGACGTCTTCGCGCGCTTCCAGCGGATGAACGGCCACAACGTCCTGCACACCCTGGGCTTCGACGCGTTCGGCCTGCCCGCCGAGCAGTACGCCGTGCAGACGGGCACCCACCCGCGGGCCTCCACCGAGGCCAACATGGAGAACATGAAGGCGCAGCTGCGCGGTCTGGGCCTGGGCCACGACAAGCGCCGCTCCTTCGCGACGATCGACCCGGACTACTACAAGTGGACCCAGTGGATCTTCGTACAGATCTTCAACTCCTGGTACGACACCGACGCCCAGAAGGCCCGCCCGATCGCCGACCTGGTCGCCCAGTTCGACAGCGGTGAGCGTGCCGTACCGGGCACCACGCGCGCGTGGAGCGAGCTGGACGCCGCGGAGCGCGCGGAGGTCCTGGGCGAGTACCGCCTGGCGTACGCGTCGGACGCGCCCGTCAACTGGTGCCCCGGCCTGGGCACCGTCCTGGCCAACGAGGAGGTCACCGCCGACGGCCGCTCCGAGCGCGGCAACTTCCCCGTCTTCAAGGCCAAGCTGCGCCAGTGGAACATGCGCATCACCGCGTACGCGGACCGCCTGCTGGACGACCTGGACGCACTGGACTGGCCCGAGGCCATCAAGCTGCAGCAGCGCAACTGGATCGGCCGCTCCGAAGGCGCCCGCGTCGCCTTCCCCGTCGGCACCGAGGACGGCGACGCGATCACCGTCTTCACCACTCGCCAGGACACCCTGTTCGGCGCCACCTACACGGTCCTGGCGCCCGAGCACGAGCTGGTCGACAAGGTCATCCCCGACGCCTGGCCCGAGGGCACCCACGAGACGTGGACCGGCGGGCACGCCACGCCGGCCGAGGCCGTCGCCAAGTACCGCGCGTTCGCAGCGTCCAAGTCCGACGTGGAGCGTCAGGCCGACGCCAAGGAGAAGACCGGCGTCTTCACCGGCGTCTACGCCACCAACCCGGTGAGCGGCGAGCAGGTCCCGGTGTTCATCGCCGACTACGTGCTGATGGGCTACGGCACCGGCGCGATCATGGCCGTCCCGGCGCACGACAGCCGCGACTTCGCCTTCGCGCGCGCCTTCAACCTGCCCATGCGCTGTGTGGTCGAGCCGGCGGACGACCGCGGCACCGACCCCGCGACGTGGGACGACGCCTTCTCCTCGTACGAGGCGAAGCTGATCAACTCCACGAACCCGGAGATCTCCCTGGACGGCCTGGACGTCGCCGGGGCCAAGGCGCGCATCACCGGCTGGCTGGCCACCCGCGGCATCGGCGAGGGCACCGTCAACTTCCGTCTGCGCGACTGGCTGTTCAGCCGCCAGCGCTACTGGGGCGAGCCCTTCCCGATCGTCTACGACGAGGACGGCGTCGCCCACTCGCTGCCCGAGTCGATGCTGCCCCTGGAGCTGCCGGAGGTCGAGGACTACTCCCCGCGCACCTTCGACCCCCAGGACGCGAACACCTCTCCGGAGACGCCGCTGTCCCGCAACGAGGACTGGGTCAACGTGGAGCTGGACCTGGGCGACGGCGTGAAGCGCTACCGCCGGGAGACCAACACCATGCCCAACTGGGCGGGTTCGTGCTGGTACGAGCTGCGCTACCTGGACCCGCACAACGACCAGAAGCTGGTCGACCCGGAGGTCGAGCAGTACTGGATGGGCCCGCGCGAGGGCCAGCCGACGGGCGGCGTCGACCTGTACGTGGGCGGCGCCGAGCACGCGGTGCTGCACCTGCTGTACGCCCGCTTCTGGTCGAAGATTTTGTTCGACCTGGGCCACATCTCGTCCGCCGAGCCGTTCCACAAGCTGTTCAACCAGGGCATGATCCAGGCCTATGTGTACCGCGACAGCCGCGGCTTCCCGGTTCAGGCGACCGAGGTCGAGGAGCGCGACGGCCAGTACTTCTTCGAGGGCGAGCCGGTCAGGCGCGAGCTGGGCAAGATGGGCAAGTCCCTGAAGAACGCCGTCACTCCGGACGAGATCTGCGAGGAGTACGGCGCCGACACCCTGCGCCTGTACGAGATGGCGATGGGCCCGCTGGACGTCTCGCGCCCGTGGGACACGCGCGCGGTGGTGGGCCAGTACCGCCTGCTGCAGCGGATGTGGCGCCTGATCGTCGACGAGTCGACCGGCGAGGTCACGGTCGCCGACGTCGCGGAGTCCGACATCGCCGAGGGCACGCTGCGCGCCCTGCACAAGGCGATCGACGGCGTGCGCCAGGACCTGGACGGCATGCGGTTCAACACCGCCATCGCCAAGATCACCGAGCTGAACAACTACCTGACCAAGGAGGGCGGCACGCTGCCGCGCTCGGTCGCCGAGCGCCTGGTGCTGCTGATCGCCCCGCTGGCCCCGCACGTCGGCGAGGAGCTGTGGCGCAAGCTGGGCCACACCGACACGGTCGTCCACCAGGACTTCCCGGTGGCCGACCCGGCGTACGTCGTGGACGAGAGCGTGACCTGCGTCGTGCAGATCAAGGGCAAGGTCAGGGCGCGCCTGGAGGTCTCCCCGTCGATCTCGGACGAGGAACTGGAGAAGGTGGCCCTGGGCGACGAGAGGGTGCTGGCGGCGCTGGACGGCGCCGGAATCCGCAAGATCATCGTCCGGGCGCCGAAGCTGGTGAACATCGTTCCGGCGTAATGCCGGGCGCTGAGCTCGTTTCGGCGTACCGCCGAGCGGTGAACGCGTGCGAGGGGGCATGAGGGTAGTCCCCTACGGGCAGGTTGGGGGTTCCGCTGGAACCCTCGGCCTGCTCTTTGCGTTTACCGTTGAAGAGTCGGTGCGGAACTCGCCGCAGGACCTGAGAGGAGCGTCATGGAAGCCGTGGGCGTGATCGTGGCACTGCTCGTCCTGCTGTTTGTCGTTTTCGGCGCGTACATGACGGTGAAGGCGGTCGGAGCCGCCAAGCGCGGCGTGGACCGCACGATCTCGCAGGCGCGCCGGTCGGTGGAGGACACGACACTGCGCGCCAGGAGCTTCGCGCAGGTCGGCACGGCGGGCGAACTGGCCCAGCTGCGCCTCTCGTTGCGTACGTCCATGCGGGCCACGCAGGACGCCCTGCAGGCAGGCGTGGTCGAGGACGCCTCGCTGAAGGAGTCCCTGGGCCTCTTCGAGCGGCTCAGCGCGCACGGCCACGAGCTGGACGACGAGCTCCGGCGCCTTGAGCGGGACCCCGACAAGACGTCCCTGGCATCGCGGCTTCCCGCGCTGCGGGAGCGTACGGCGCAGATCACCAAGTCGGCGGATTCGCTGCGGTGGGTGGTGCGCGACCGCGCCCACCGGTTCGCGGACGACGACCTGGACTCGCTGAGTTCGCAGATCGACCTGGAGACGGGCGCCCTGCGGCACTGGACGAAGGAGCCCGCGCCCACCCAGGCACCCGCCGCGTGGCCCGAGCCCGAGCCGGCGGCGGATGCGGGCAAGGCCGAGCAGACGTGGACGGAGCCGTCGGTACCGGCGGAGCCCCGGTCGGAGTCGGAGCGGCCCGCCATCACGCCGCCCACGCCGCGGCCCACCTACCCCTGGGAGAAGCAGACCAGGCCCGAGAGCACGACGTGACTGATCGAGGGGCCGAGCCGGGGCCCGGGCACGGGGCCGGGCATGGGGCCGGGCTGCCGTCGTCGGGCCCAGGCAGGTAATCTCCAGCGCATGTCCCGTCATGTCGCGATCGTCACGGATTCAACGGCCTATCTGCCGCAGCGGACGATGGAGCGGCACGGCATCACGTCGGTACCTCTGACCGTGGTCCTCGGTGACCAGGCCTACGAAGAGGGCACGGAGATCTCCGCCCGTTCCCTGGCTCTGGCACTGCAGAAACGGCGCTCCGTGACCACCTCGCGGCCGAGCCCGGAAGTCTTCGCGCAGACCTATCGCAAGGTCGCCGAGTCGGGTGCGTCGGCCATCGTCTCGCTGCATCTGTCCGCCGAGTTCTCGGGCACGTATGACGCGGCTGTGCTCGCCGCGAAGGACGCGCCGGTGCCGGTGCGGGTGGTGGACACCGGGATGGTCGCGATGGCCCTCGGCTTCTGCGCCCTCGCGGCGGCGGAGACCGCCGAGTCGGGCGGCTCGGTGGACGAGGCGGTGACCGCGGCGGAGAAGAGAGCCGCGAACACGTCCGCGTACTTCTACGTCGACACACTGGACTACCTGCGCCGGGGCGGCCGGATCGGCGCCGCCCAGGCCTTGTTGGGCTCGGCCCTCGCGGTGAAGCCGCTGCTGCAGCTGGACGGCGGACGCATCGAGATGCTGGAGAAGGTGCGGACGGCGTCCAAGGCCATCGCCCGCCTCGAGGAGATCGTGGCGGAGCGGGCCGGATCGGACCGCGTGGACATCGCGGTGCATCACCTGGCGGCCCCGGACCGCGCCACGACCTTGGCGGAACGCCTCAGGGACCGGGTGCCCGGCCTCGCGGAGCTGCACGTGAGCGAGGTGGGCGCGGTGATCGGGGCGCATACGGGGCCGGGGTTGTTGGGGGCTGTGGTTTCGCCCTGGTGAGAGTGAGAGTGAGAGGGAGGGGGAGGGGGAGGGTCAGTGGGGTCGCGGGGGTTGGTGTGGGTGACGGAGTTTTCCACACCCCCTGGGTAATCCACGGGAATTGACCAAGATCAACCTGATTCCGGTTGGGTGCCTAGCGTCGACTGCATGGCACTTCGATCACTTTCACGAACATCTGCCGCGACGAGCGGACCGGGGCGAGGCCCTGCGTCAGACGGCCGCGCCTCCACCGGCCGCGCCCAGGGCGGCCCCCGCCCCACCCCAGCCGACCGAGCGCGATACCGCCATGCCCGCGGGCGGGCGACCCGGCGCAGACACGCTGTGGCGGAAGCGCGGGCACTGGCGTTGCGGCAGCGGGTGGAGCTGCTTTTTCCTGCCGGAGCCGAAGGGGGCGAAGCGGGCGAAGAGGGAAGAAGCGGTGGGGAGTTGAGGTCGGGGGCGCCGCCGGGGTCGGGGGCCCCGGCTCGGGTGGGGGCCGCGCGGTGGCGGCAGCCGGAGTTGGGGGCTGTGGAGGGCGAGGCTGAGGAGTCGGAGCGGGAGGGGGTGGGGCGAACGCAGGTTGTGCCGGCGGCGCGGGGTGTGCGGTCGGCTCGGTCGGTTCGGTCGGCTCGGGGGGTGTCGCAGCAGCCGGAGGCCGTGACGCTGCCGCAGGCGCAGGCGCGGGCGCGGCTTTCGGAGCTCGGAGGGGCTCAGCGGGTGGCGGCTCCCGAGGCCGAGGAGTCGGAGCGGGAGGGGGTGGGGCGAACGCAGGGTGTGCCGGCGGCGCCGGGTGTTCGGTCGGCTCGGGGGGTGTCGCAGCAGCCGGGGGCCGTGACGTTGCCGCGGGCGCAGGCGCGGGCGCGGCTTTCGGAGCCTGGAGGGGGTCAGCGGGCGGTGGCTCCCGAGGCCGATGGTGAGTCGGTACCGGCGGTACCGCCGCTGTCGGGGCGGGTGGGGCTTGCGGTGCGGGAGCGGTTGCCCTTGTGGTTGCAGCTGCGGTGCGGCCTTGAGCGGCGGAGCCTGGTCGCGCTCCTGGTGGTCCTCGCCGTCGCGGCGGTCTTCGCCGCCCAGCACTTCTGGGCGGGGCGCACGCAGCCGGTGCGTGCACCGGACGTGGTCGGGGCGGCACCCGACCGGGGCGCGGAGCCGGCTCCGTCACCAGGGGTCCCGCCTCCCTCGGAGGGTGCTGGCCGACCGGCGGCCGGACCCGGCGGGGGTCGGATCGTCGTGGACGTCAGTGGAAAGGTCCGCACCCCCGGGATCTTGCGGATGCCCCCGGGTTCCAGGGTCGCCGACGCGCTCAAGGCCGCGGGCGGCGTGCGGCCCGGCGCGGACACGGACGGCCTCAACCGTGCCCGTCTACTCGTCGACGGCGAACAGGTGGTGGTCGGCGCCCCGGCGACGGCACCGACAGCTCCGGTGCCACCTGGCGCGGGGGCGGCGGCAGGGACGGCGGCGGGGGCGACGGGAGCGAGCCCTGCCGCCCCGATCGGCCTGAACACGGCTACCGCCGAGCAACTCGACGAACTGCCGGGCGTCGGCCCCGTGCTGGCGCAGCACATCATCGACTACCGCACGGAACACGGCGGTTTCCGCGCGGTGGACGAGCTGCGGGAGGTCAATGGAATCGGGGACAAGCGTTACGCCGACCTGCAGAATCTCGTGCGGCCATGAGGGGGCCGAGCCGGACGGCGGTCGCACCGGAAGCGCCAAGGGGCCCGAGCCATCCCGCCGCTCATGCCTCGGACGGCGATCGGCTCACGGGATCCCGGCCGCGCCCGGAGGGTCCGCTGGACCTACGCCTCGTGCCGCCCGCCCTCGCGGCATGGGGCACCGCGGCCCTGACGCTGGACGCCCCGCCTCGGTGGGTGATCGCAGTCGTGGTGGTTTGTGTGGCGGCGGCGGGTGTCGTACTGGTGACGTGGACGCTGAGGCGAAATGGGCGGCACGTAGGGGCTGCGACAGAGCCGCCCGACGGCCGACGGCAGCCCTGGCGGCGGGTGTCGGTGGCTGCCGTCCTCCTCTGTGCCGCGGCGGGCGCCACCTCGGCGGCACTGCATGGGGCCGACCTGTACCGGGGGCCAGTCCCTGCCCTGGCGCGCCAATACGCAGAAGCGGAGGTCGAGTTGGAGGTCACCTCCGACCCCCGGTTAACCCGTCCCCGCATCACGGGGGCCCATGCGATGCCGCCCTCCGTCATGCTGAACGCGGAGATCGTCAGGGTGACGTCACGGGACGGGCGTACCTCCGTGACCCGCACCCCGGTCCTGGTCTTCGCTGAGGGCGGGGACGGGGACAAGAAGGCGGGGCGGGGCGGGCCCAGTGGCAGGGAAGCCGCAGGTCCTTGGCGGGCAGGCGGCGAGGGTGCCGGTGGGCCCTGGCCCGGGGGGTCCGTCGGGCCCCCGCGGCGGGGGGACGAGGCTTTTGTGGGTCCCTGGGCCAAAACGCGTTGGCTGGGTCTTTTGCCTTCGACTCGGGTGCGTGTGCAGGGGAGTTTTTCGGCACCCTTGTTGCGGGGGGACCGTGTGGCGGCGGTGTTGCGGGTGGGTGGGGAGTCGGTGCCGCGGGTGGTCGAGGGGCCGTCGGGGGCGCAGCGGGTTGCAGGGCGGTTGCGGGGTGGGTTGCGGGAGGCCACGGATGGGCTGCCGGCCGACGCGCGGGCGTTGTTGCCGGGGCTGGTGGTGGGGGACACCTCGCGCGTCCCGCTTGAGTTGGAAGAGGCGTTCAAGGCGACCGACTTGACGCATCTCCTCGCGGTGAGCGGGGCCAACCTCACGATCGTTCTCGCGCTGCTCATCGGTCCGCCCGGCCTTGCCCAGCGCGCTGAACGCCGGGGTATCGCGCCACGGCTTGGGATTCCGCTGCGGGCGACCGCGTTGACAGGCGGTGCCCTCACCCTCGGCTTCGTCATCGTCTGCCGACCGGACCCCAGTGTGCTGCGGGCCGCGGCCTGCGGGCTGATCGCGCTGCTCGCCATCGCCACAGGGCGGCGCCGTTCGCTGATCCCGGCTCTGGCCGCCGCCGTACTGCTGCTCGTCCTGTACGACCCGTGGCTGGCCCGGAGCCCCGGATTCCTGCTCTCCGTCCTGGCCACCGGAGCGCTGCTCACCCTCGCCCCGAGGTGGAGTGCCGCCCTGCGTGGACGCCGGGTTCCTCCGCGGCTGGCGGAGGCGTTGGCCGCCGCAGCCGCGGCGCAGGCGGTGTGCGCGCCCGTCGTGGCCGTCATGGCGGCACGGGTGAGCCTGGTGGCGGTGCCCTGCAATCTCCTCGCGGAGGTGGCCGTGGCGCCCGCCACGGTCCTCGGCTTCGCCACGCTCGCGACCGCGCCCGTCGCGATGCCGGTGGCCAAGGCCCTCGCGTGGTGCGCGAGTTGGCCGACCGGGTGGATCGCGGACATCGCCCGCACGGGTGCGGCCCTGCCCGGCAGCGGGATCGACTGGCCCGGCGGCTGGCGGGGCGGTCTGCTGCTGGCCCTCGCCACGGTCGGCGTGGTGTTGGTCGGGCGCAGGCTCGTCAGGCACCCGTGGCTCAGCGCGGCCTGCGCCCTGCTGCTTCTCCTCGCGGTCGTGCAGCCTCCGCCCCTGACCAGGGTGATCGCGGGCTGGCCTCCGCCGGGCTGGCGGTTCGCGATGTGTGACGTGGGCCAGGGGGACGCGACGGTGCTCGCCGCCGGTGACGGGGCGGGAGTGGTCGTCGACGCGGGCCCCGACCCGGTGCTCGTGGACCGCTGCCTGCGTGCGCTGGGCGTGACCCGTGTGCCGCTCGTGGTGTTGACGCACTTCCACGCTGATCACGTGGCGGGTCTGCCGGGGGTGCTGCGGGGGCGTTCGGTCGGGGCGATCCAGACGACGGGGTATCAAGAGCCGCCCGAACAGGCACGGTTCGTACGGGTGCAGGCGGCCGCCCATCGGGTCCCGGTGAGCCAGGCCGTGGCGGGGGAGCGGCGCCGCGCGGGTGCGGGAGCCCTCGACTGGCAGGTGCTCTGGCCCACGGCGGGCGGCCCGGGGACGGGGCCGGGAGCGGGGCCGGGAGTGGGGCCGACCCCTGAGGGTGCCAACGACGCCAGCGTCACCCTGCTCGTCCGGGCCATGGGCGTGACCCTGCTCCTGCTTGGTGACCTCGAACCGCCCGCCCAGCGAGCCCTGACGCGTACCCCTGCCGTGGCGGCGCTGCCACCCGTGGACGTGCTCAAGGTCGCCCACCACGGCTCGGCCTACCAGGACCCCGAACTCCTTCGGAGGGCCGCGCCTCGCCTCGCCCTCATCTCCTGCGGCCGGGACAACTCGTACGGACACCCGGCACCCCGGACGGTCGCGGCGCTGCGGGCCGGGGGAGCGGAGGTGCTGCGCACGGACACGAGCGGCTCGATCGCGGTATCCGGGCCGACCGGCAGCTCAGCGGCCGGGCCGGGGGACGGGGCTCCAGCCCTGAAGGTGACAACGCGCCCTCCATGACGGGCCGTAGGACACCGTCCGCTAACGCGGGTTTTCAGTGCAGTGGGTTCATGTTGCATCGAATGCCACAACGGTGATCGAATGCCTCTTCGTGACCAGAGTTGTCAAGGTGCGCGGGGGTGTGTCGCAAATGTTCGGCCGTTGGCTGGGAGACCGTACGAACCGAGCCGGCGGTGTGGGCAGTGTCGGCCAGGCAGGGCGAGCGGGGCGGGGAGGGGGGCCTCTCTCCGCGGTGGCGGTGCCGCCCAGTGCGGGCGTGCTCAGTTGCCGGGTGCTCGACCCCGTCAATGAGCCCGTGCGGCACGCGGAGTTCGCGGTGAGCGATGCCATGGGGCGCAAGGTCGTCGGTGGGGGTCTTGATCCGTACGGTTCGTTCGTCGCGACCGTTCCTGCCGGGGACTACCGCCTGGCGGTCTCGGCGGAGGGGTTCACCCCGTACCGGGCGAACGCCACGGTCGGGGAGAGCGCGCACGCCTCGCTCGGTGACGTCATGCTCCAGATCGCCCCGCCCCCGGCGCTGCCCGAGCCCGGTGACTGGGAGATCGACCCCCTGCACTCGTCGGTCGCCTTCACCGCGCGGCACATCGGTCTTGCGCGTATCCACGGCCGGTTCAACAGCTTCGCGGGGGCCATACGGCTGGGGGAGCGCATGGAGGACTCCGCGATGCACGTCGTCATCGACGCCGCCTCCATCGACACCGCGGTGCGGATGCGCGACGACCACCTGCGGTCCAAGGACTTCCTCGACGTGGAGCGCTTCCCCACGATGGAGTTCTACGGCGACCGCTTCGTGCACAAGGGCGGCACCCGCTGGGCGATCACGGGCGGCCTGACGCTGCACGGCGTGACGCGCACGGTGACGCTGGAGACGGAGTACCTCGGGGTCGGCCAGGGCCTGGAGGGCGAGACCCGGGTGGCCTGCCGCGCCTCCACCGAGCTGCATCGCGACGACTTCACGATCAACTGGCAGACGATGCTCGCCCGGGGCATCGCCGCGGTCGGGCCCAGCATCTCGATCGATCTGGACATCCAGGTCCTGCCCAAGAGCTGACGCCCGGCTTGTAGAACACCTGAGCGCGCAGGGCCGTCACGGGGCTTCGAGCCAGCCCTCGTGTTCCGCCGCCAGATCGTCCAGAGCCGTCCGGTCCAGGCGCTGCTCCGGGTCCTCGACCACGACCAGCCACTGGGCGTCCTCGGCGTCGTCCTCGCCGGCCAGGGCGTCACGGACGAGCTGGGGCTGCTCGCGCACGCCGAAACGGTCGGGGAGCTCTTCGGCCACTACCTCCGCGGCATCGCGGTCGGGCAGCACCAGGACATGTCGTACGTCGGTCACCCGCTCATTCTCCGATACGGGGGGAGGCGGGCGGGAAGCGGCTGTACGGGACCGGCTGTCCGGCTGTCCGGCTGTACGGGACGGGCTGTCAGTGCCGCGTGGGATGCTTTACCGCGATGGCCAGGAAGACAGATACCGCCGACCCGCTCGCTCCCCTCACGCTCGCCGTGGGCCAGGAGGACCTCCTCCTCGACCGTGCCGTGCAGCAGGTGGTCGCGGCCGCGCGTGCCGCGGACGCCGACACGGACGTGCGCGACCTCACCTCCGACCAGCTGCAGCCCGGCACGCTCGCCGAGCTGACCAGTCCCTCGCTCTTCGCCGAGCGCAAGGTCGTGGTCGTACGCAACGCGCAGGATCTGTCGGCCGACACGGTCAAGGACGTGAAGGCGTATTTCGCGTCGCCCGCCGAGGAGATCACCCTCGTGCTGCTGCACGCCGGCGGCGCCAAGGGCAAGGCGCTGCTCGACGCGGCGCGCAAGGCCGGGGCCCGTGAGGTTGCCTGCCCCAAGATGACGAAGGCCGCGGACCGGCTGTCGTTCGTACGGAGCGAGTTCCGCGCGCTGGGGCGTTCGGCCACGCCCGAGGCGTGCCAGGCCCTTGTCGACTCGATCGGCAGCGATCTGCGGGAGCTTGCTTCGGCGGTGTCCCAACTGGTGGCCGACGTCGAGGGCACGATCGACGAGGCCGTCGTCGGCCGCTACTACACGGGGCGGGCCGAGGCCTCCAGTTTCACCGTGGCCGACCGGGCGGTGGAGGGGCGGGCCGCGGAGGCGCTCGAGGCGTTGCGGTGGTCCCTGTCGACCGGGGTCGCTCCCGTGCTGATCACGAGTGCGTTGGCGCAGGCGGTGCGGGCGATCGGGAAGCTGTCCTCTGCGAGGGGCGGGCGGCCGGCGGATCTTGCTCGTGAGCTGGGGATGCCGCCGTGGAAGATTGATCGGGTGCGGCAGCAGATGAGGGGCTGGACGCCGGATGGGGTGGCGGTGGCTTTGCGGGCCTGTGCGGAGGCTGATGCGGGGGTGAAGGGTGGGGGCGATGATCCCGAGTACGCCCTCGAAAAGGCCGTTGTCGCGATTGCTCGTGCGGCTAGGTCTCGGCGGGGCTAGTCCCGTGCGGGGCTGCTGTGGTTCTTCGCGCAGTTCCCCGCGCCCCTGAGGTAGCGTCCCGCCGTCTTGAAGCCGCGCGTGCGTCGTGGCTGGTCGCGCAGTTCCCCGCGCCCCTGACGGGGCCCTGCGTCGGTTTGTCGTTCGCGCGTGCGTCGTGGTTGCTCGCGCAGTTCCCCGCGCCCCTGACGGGGCCTTCCCGCCCCGAACACAGCAATGCCCCCGGAGTGGGCCGGGGGCATCGTCGCAGCGTGGCGTACTGCGTGGTCTGTCCGCGAATCGAGGTAGAGGGCTCGAATTACCCTCGCGGGAGGATTGATCAGCGCCCCGGCGGACCGGGGCAAGGGGTTCAGCCCTGGAGGGTCGCAACCTTCGAAGCAAGCGCCGACTTCTTGTTGGCGGCCTGGTTCTTGTGGATGACACCCTTCGAGACAGCCTTGTCGAGCTGACGCGAAGCCTCACGCGTCGCCTCGACGGCCTTCTGGGTGTCGCCTGCGGCAACGGCCTCGCGGGCCTTGCGGATCGCGGTCTTCAGCGAAGACTTGACCGCCTTGTTGCGCTGACGCGCCTTCTCGTTGGTCTTGATCCGCTTGATCTGGGACTTGATGTTCGCCACGAAAGAGCCTTTTCAGGTTCAGGTACTGCAGAGGTACTGCAGATGAGTTTCTTTGACACGTGCCTCAACGCCGAGAGGGCCAGGAGACACAGCTGCCCAGATTACCAGCCGCTCCCCGACCGTCCCAATCCGGGCTCCGCTCCCCGTCTCGACGGGCCCGATCCAGGCCCCGCTCCCCACCCCGACCGGCCCACACCAGGTCCAGTGCCTCACCCATGGGACCATGGAACCTACGTATAGATCCGACCCGAGGCGACAGGCGCCTCAAGAGACAGGACCCTGCGTGCCCGCGACCCCTAAAAATGTGCCCGAGCCGAGCCGTACCGACCCGGCTCTGATCCGTAATTTCTGCATCATCGCGCACATCGACCACGGCAAGTCCACGCTCGCCGACCGGATGCTCCAGCTGACCGGCGTGGTCGACCAGCGCCAGATGCGTGCTCAGTACCTCGACCGCATGGACATCGAGCGCGAGCGCGGCATCACGATCAAGTCCCAGGCGGTGCGTCTGCCCTGGGCCCCCACGGAGGGGCCCGAGAAGGGCAGCACGCACGTTCTCAACATGATCGACACCCCGGGGCACGTGGACTTCACGTACGAGGTGTCGCGCTCGCTGGCGGCCTGTGAGGGCACGATCCTCCTGGTCGACGCGGCGCAGGGCATCGAGGCTCAGACTCTCGCCAACCTCTACCTGGCGATGGAGAACGACCTCAAGATCGTCCCGGTGCTCAACAAGATCGACCTGCCGGCCGCCCAGCCGGAGAAGTTCTCCGAGGAGCTCGCCAACCTCATCGGTTGCGACCCGGAGGACGTGCTGAAGGTCTCCGCGAAGACCGGCATGGGCGTCGAGGCGCTCCTGGACAAGGTCGTCGCCGAGGTCCCGCCGCCGGTCGGTGTCGCCGACGCCCCCGCGCGCGCGATGATCTTCGACTCGGTGTACGACTCGTACCGCGGTGTCGTGACGTACGTCCGTGTGGTCGACGGCCAGCTCAACAAGCGTGAGCGCATCCGGATGATGTCCACGGGCGCCACGCACGAGCTGCTCGAGATCGGTGTGTCGTCCCCCGAGATGACCCCGGCCGACGGCATCGGCGTCGGCGAGGTGGGCTACATCATCACCGGCGTGAAGGACGTCCGTCAGTCCAAGGTCGGTGACACGATCACCTCGCTGCACAAGGGCGCCACCGAGGCCCTCGGCGGCTACAAGGACCCGAAGCCGATGGTCTTCTCGGGTCTGTATCCGCTGGACGGCTCGGAGTACCCCGACCTGCGCGAGGCCCTGGACAAGCTGCAGCTCAACGACGCCGCGCTGGTCTACGAGCCGGAGACCTCGGCCGCCCTCGGCTTCGGCTTCCGCGTGGGCTTCCTGGGTCTGCTGCACCTCGACGTGATCCGTGAGCGGCTCGAGCGCGAGTTCGGTCTCGACCTCATCGCCACCGCTCCGAACGTGGTCTACCGCGTGGTCATGGAGGACGGTGCCGAGCACACGGTCACCAACCCGAGTGAGTTCCCCGAGGGCAAGATCGACCAGGTCTTCGAGCCCGTCGTGCGCGCCACGCTCCTCGCGCCCAGCGAGTTCATCGGCTCGATCATGGAGCTGTGCCAGAACCGGCGCGGCACCCTGCTCGGCATGGACTACCTCTCCGAGGACCGCGTGGAGATCCGCTACACGCTGCCCCTCGCCGAGATCGTCTTCGACTTCTTCGACCAGCTGAAGTCCAAGACGCGTGGTTACGCCTCGCTGGACTACGAGCCCACGGGCGAGCAGTCCGCGCAGCTCGTCAAGGTCGACATCCTGCTGCACGGCGACAAGGTCGACGCGTTCTCCGCCGTCACCCACAAGGACGCCGCGTACGCGTACGGCGTGCGCCTGGTGGCCAAGCTGCGCGAGCTCATCCCGCGCCAGGCCTTCGAGATCCCCGTCCAGGCCGCGATCGGCTCCCGGGTCATCGCCCGCGAGACCATCCGCGCCATCCGCAAGGACGTCCTCGCCAAGTGCTACGGCGGTGATATCTCCCGTAAGCGCAAGCTCCTGGAGAAGCAGAAGGAGGGCAAGAAGCGCATGAAGATGGTCGGCTCCGTCGAGGTGCCGCAGGAAGCCTTCATCGCAGTGCTCTCCAGTGACGACAGCGGTCCCGGCAAGGCGAAGAAGTAGCTCACGCCTCGGCCGCCGTCCCGTCCGGCACGGGCGTCACACAGGCATCTCAGCGGGTCCGTCGCGCTCTTGCGCGGCGGACCCGTTCTTGTAGGAAGTGACAGGCAGAAGCCCCTTACGCACCGGGCTTCCGCGCTCTACTCTGATCACTGCTCGTAGGTTACTCGCAAGTTAAACAAGACCAGCAGCCGCCAGCCAGTCGCCGCATAGTCGCGGGTCCGGAGGATGTCGTGAGCGACACACAGACCTTGATCGAGAACCGTCCGCCGTCCGTGGCCCAACTCTTCCTGGAGCGCGTGGCGGCCACGCCCGACGCGGAGGCCTACCGCTACCCGGTGCCCGCCGCGTCCGGCGAGGGCCCCGACGACTGGAAGTCGCTGAGCTGGGGACAGGCCGCCGAGCGCGTCTACGCCATCGCGGCCGGCCTGATCGAGCTCGGTCTCGCGCCCGAGGACCGGGTGGCGCTCGCCTCGTCCACGCGGGTCGAGTGGATTCTCGCCGACCTCGGCATCCTCTGCGCGGGCGCGGCCACCACCACGGTGTATCCGCAGACCAACGCCGAGGAGTCCACCTACATCCTGGCCGACTCCGACAGTCGGGTCCTGATCGCGGAGAACGCCGAGCAGCTCGCCAAGGCGCGCGAGAAGCGGGCCGAGCTGCCCGATCTGCGGCATGTCGTGGTGATCGACGCCGAGGGCGCGGGGCCCGTCGAGGGCGACCCCGAAGGCTGGGTGCTCACGCTCGCCGACCTGGAGGCGCGCGGCGCCGCCCATCTGGAGAAGAACCCGGAGGCGGTCAAGGAGCGGATCGCCGCCATCACCAAGGACCAGCTCGCCACGATCATCTACACCTCCGGCACCACCGGTAAGCCCAAGGGCGTGCGCCTGCCGCAGGACAACTGGTCGTACATGGCCAAGGCCATCGCGGCGACCGGGCTGCTCGGCCCGGACGACGTGCAGTACCTGTGGCTGCCGCTCGCGCACGTCTTCGGCAAGGTGCTGACCTCCGGCCAGATCGAGCTCGGGCACGTCACCGCGGTCGACGGCCGCGTCGACAAGATCATCGAGAACCTGCCGGTCGTGCAGCCCACCTACATGGCCGCCGTGCCGCGCATCTTCGAGAAGGTCTACAACGGGGTCGCGGCCAAGGCCCGGGCCGGCGGCGGCGCCAAGTACAAGATCTTCCTGTGGGCCGCCGAGGTCTCCCGCGAGTACGCGAAGGTCAGCCAGGACAACTTCCGCAGGACCGGCAACGCGTCCGTGCCCTTCGGCCTCGGCGCCAAGCACAAGGTCGCCGACACGCTCGTCTACTCCAAGCTGCGTGACGCCTTCGGCGGGCGGCTGCGCGCCGCCGTCTCCGGCTCGGCCGCGCTCGCCCCCGAGATCGGCTACTTCTTCGCCGGCGCGGGCATCCACATCCTGGAGGGCTACGGCCTCACCGAGTCCTCGGCCGCCTCCTTCGTCAACCCCGGCGAGGCCTACCGCACCGGCACGGTCGGCAAGCCGCTGCCCGGCACCGAGGTCCGGATCGCCGACGACGGCGAGATCCTGCTGCGCGGCCCCGGCATCATGGAGGGCTACCACGGCCTCCCCGACAAGACGGCCGAGGTCCTGGAGTCCGACGGCTGGTTCCACACCGGCGACATCGGCGAGCTGTCCGCCGACGGCTATCTCAAGATCACCGACCGCAAGAAGGACCTGATCAAGACCTCCGGCGGCAAGTACATCGCGCCCGCCGAGGTCGAGGGCCAGTTCAAGGCCGTCTGCCCGTACGTCTCCAACATCCTGGTGCACGGCGCCGACAAGAACTTCTGCACCGCTCTGATCGCGCTCGACGAGCCGTCCATCCTGGCCTGGGCCAAGGACAACGGCCTGGACGGCAAGAGCTACGCCGACGTGGTCGCGGCCCCGGCGACGGTCGCCCTGGTCGAGGGCTACGTGAAGGAGCTCAACGAAGGCCTCCAGCGCTGGCAGACCGTCAAGAAGTTCAAGCTGCTGCCCCGCGACCTGGACATCGAGCACGGCGAACTGACGCCCAGCCTCAAGCTGAAGCGCCCGGTCGTCGAGCGCGAGTACCAGCACCTCATCGACGAGATGTACGCGGGCTCGCGCGAGGCCTGAGCCCCGGCGCCCGTACGCGGGCGGGGTGGTGCGCGACTCATGGGTCAGCCGCCGCCCCGCCCGCGCCGCATCTCCTTCACCAGCTCCTCCATGTGCGTCACGTGGTGGCGCAGTTCGAGGATGTCCCCCAGGCTGCTGGCCGCCATGTGCGTCTCGATGGCCGAGAGGCGGGCCGCGAGCTCGTCGAACTGCTGCTGCTCGCGGGCCAGGATCTTCTCCAACTGCTGGTTCTTGCGGTGCAGTTCGAGGAACACGGTGACCTTGGCCCGCAGCACCCAGGGGTCGAACGGCTTGGTGAGGTAGTCCGCGGCACCCGTCGCATAGCCCCTGAAGGCGTAGCCCGCGTCGTTGTCGGTGCCCGTCAGGAAGATGATGGGCACGTCCTTGGTCTGGTCGAGCCGTTTGATGTTCGACGCGGTCTCGAAGCCGTCCATCCCCGGCATGCGCACGTCGAGGAGGATCACGGCGAAACGCTGGCGCAGCAGGGCCTTCATCGCCTCCTCGCCCGAACGGGCGCGTACCAGTGGTTCGTTGAGTGATCCCAGGACGGCTTCGAGCGCCATCAGGTTGTCCTCCATGTCATCGACCAGGAGGATGCTCGCGCGGTTGTCGGTCAGGAACTCTGTGCTCATGGTGACAGTGCCTCACTCGATCGTCGGCGGAACAGCGGCCTCCCCATGAGCGCCTGCCGGTTCCGGTTCGACGGTCGTTTCTGTGGTGGTGGGGGTGTCCGGCCCAGTCCTGTCCGCGCTCTCGGGTGCCAGAAGCGCGCAGGCGACGGTGAGCAGCTGGTCCACATCCACGGGTTTGGGTACGTAGTCGTTGGCGCCCTGCTCGATGGCCTTCTCGCGGTCGCCGGGCATCGCCTTGGCGGTCAGCGCGATGATGGGAAGGCCGGTCCAGCGCGGGGTGCGGCGGATCGCGGCGATGGTCTCGTAGCCGTCCATCTCCGGCATCATGATGTCCATCAGGATGAGGTCGGTGTCGGGGTTGCGCTCCAAGGTCTCGATTCCTTCGCGGCCGTTCTCCGCGTAGAGGACCGGCATGCCTACGCGGCTCAGCACATGGGTGAGCGCGAAGACGTTGCGGATGTCGTCGTCCACGATCAGGACGCGGCGACCGCGCAGTATGCGGCCCGCGGGTCCCTCGCGGTACTCCTCCAGCTTGGTCGGCGTCGGCCAGCTGTCGTTCTGTTCGTGGAAGGTGTGCGGGGACATGGTGACCCGCTCCTCCTGCGGCTCCGGCGTGGTCAGCGACCTGGTCGCCGCGTACGCCGCCGCCGCCGGGCCGTGGCCGGGGTGCACCACGGGGACGTAGAGCGAGAACGTGGAGCCCTGCCCCGGGCTGCTCTCCGCGGTGATGCGGCCGCCGAGGAGGCCGGCGATCTCGCGGCTGATGGAGAGCCCGAGGCCGGTGCCGCCGTACTTGCGGTTGGTGGTGCCGTCGGCCTGCTGGAACGCCTCGAAGATCGCCGGGAGCTGATCGGCGGGGATGCCGATGCCGGTGTCCGTGACGGCGAAGCAGAGGCGGTCGCCGCCGTCGTGGAGCCGCCGGTCCCCGGTGTTCTTGACGCGGCTGACGCGCAGCTCGACCCGGCCGCTCGCGGTGAACTTGACCGCGTTCGACAGGAGGTTGCGCAGGATCTGCTGGAGCCGCTGCTCGTCGGAGAACATCTCGCGCGGCACGTCCTCGCCGACCGACACCTCGAAGGCGAGACCGCGGTCCAGGGTGAGCGGTCGGAACGTCGCGTGGACGTAGTCGAGGACCTTGATGAGGGGGAGCTTCTTGGGGCGTACGTCCATCCGGCCCGCCTCGATCTTCGACAGGTCCAGGATGTCGTTGATCAGCTGGAGGAGGTCGGAGCCCGAGCGGTGGATCGTGGTCGCGAACTGCACTTCCTGGTCGGAGAGATGGCTGTCGGGGTTGTCGGAGAGCAGCCGGGCCAGGATGAGCAGGGAGTTCAGCGGGGTGCGCAGCTCGTGCGACATGTTCGCGAGGAACTCCGACTTGTACTGCGACGACGTGGCGAGGAGCGCCGCCTTCTCTTCCAGTTCCGCGTTCGAGCGCTGCAACTCCGCCTGCTGGAGCTGAAGTTCGTCCGAGCGGTCCTGGAGCTGCGTGGCCAGCCGCTGGGACTCGCTGAGCAGCGACTCCGTACGGGAGTTGGCGATGATGGTGTTGATCGCGACGCCGATGGTGCTCACGAACTGGTCGAAGAACGCCAGGTGCACGTCCGAGAAGCGGGAGAACGTGGCCAGCTCGATGACGCCGAGCAGCTTGTCCTCGAAGAGGATGGGGATGATCACCAGGCTGGCCGGGGCGGCGTCCCCGAGCCCCGAGGTGATCTTGATGTAGTCGGGCGGCACCTCGTCCACGAGGATCCGCTTCTTCTCCAGGGCCGCCTGCCGCACCAGGCCGTGCGCGGGCATCGCGCCCGTGTCGACGACCGAGCCCTGCGCGGAGCCGTACCCGGCGATGAAGGCGAGCCCCTTGACCGGGGGAGTCTGCAGTGTCGTGGCGTCCCCGGCCTCCGGGTCGGCCAGGAAGAACGCGCCGTACTGCGCGTTCACCAGCGGGGTCAGCTCGCGCAGGATCAGGTCCGCGACCTCCATCAGGTCACGGTGGCCCTGCATCAGACCCGCCAGACGGGCCAGGTTCGACTCCAGCCAGTCCTTGGCGCGGGTGGTCTCGCGGAGGTTGGAGACCATGACGTTGATGTTGTTCTTGAGCTCGGAGACCTCGCCACGGGTCTCGACCGTGATGGACCGCGTCATGTCGCCCTGCGCCACGGCCGACGCCACCTCGGCGATCGCGCGGACCTGGGTGGTGAGGTTCAGGGCGAGTTCGTTCACGTTCGTCGTGAGGCGTTTCCATGTGCCGTAGACGCCCTCGACCCGCGCCTGGCCGCCCAGTTGACCCTCGGAACCGACCTCGCGGGCCACGCGGGTGACCTCGGAGGAGAAGGAGGACAGCGTGTCCACCATGGTGTTGATGGTGGTCTTCAGCTCCAGGATCTCGCCGCGGGCGTCCACGTCGATCTTCTTGGAGAGGTCGCCCTGGGCCACCGCCGTCGCGACCTGCGCGATGTTGCGGACCTGGCCGGTGAGGTTGTCGGCCATGTAGTTGACGTTGTCGGTGAGGTCCTTCCACACGCCCGATACGCCGAGCACCTGCGCCCGCCCGCCGAGCCGGCCGTCCGTGCCGACCTCGCGGGCCACGCGGGTCACCTCGTCCGCGAAGGCGCGCAGCTGCTCCACCATCGTGTTGACGGTGTCCTTGAGCTCCAGGATCTCGCCGCGCGCCGTCACCGTGATCATCTTGGACAGGTCGCCGTTGGCGACGGCCGTGGTGACCTGGGCGATGTTGCGCACCTGGGAGGTGAGGTTCAGCGCCATGAAGTTGACGTTGTCGGTGAGGTCCTTCCAGACGCCGGACACGCCGCGCACCTGGGCCTGGCCGCCCAGGTTTCCTTCGGTGCCGACCTCGCGGGCCACGCGCGTGACCTCGTCGGCGAACGCGGAGAGCTGGTCCACCATCGTGTTGATGGTCGACTTCAGTTCGAGGATCTCGCCCTTCGCCTCGACCGTGATCTTCTTGCCCAGGTCTCCCTGGGCGACGGCCGTCGACACGAGGGCGATGTTGCGCACCTGAGAGGTGAGGTTGTCCGCCATGAAGTTGACGTTGTCCGTGAGGTCCTTCCAGACCCCGGACACGCCGCGCACCTGAGCACGACCGCCCAGATTGCCCTCCGTGCCGACCTCGCGGGCCACACGCGTGACCTCGTCGGCGAACGCGGAGAGCTGGTCCACCATCGTGTTGACCGTCGACTTCAGCTCCAGGATCTCGCCCCGGGCGTCGACGGTGATCTTCTGGCTCAGGTCTCCGTTGGCGACCGCCGTGGTCACCTGGGCGATGTTCCGCACCTGAGAGGTGAGGTTGGACGCCATGAAGTTGACGTTGTCCGTCAGGTCCTTCCAGACCCCCGACACACCACGGGCCTGCGCCCGGCCGCCCAACTGACCCTCGGTGCCGACCTCGCGGGCCACCCGGGTCACCTCGGCCGCGAACGCGGAGAGCTGCTCGACCATCGTGTTGACGGTCAGCTTCAGTTCGAGCAGCTCGCCCGTCGCCTCGACCGTGACCGTCCGCGTCAGGTCGCCCTGGGCCACCGCCGTCGTCACGAGGGCGATGTCGCGCACCTGGGCGGTGAGCCGGGAGGCCATCGTGTTGACGGCCTCCGTCACGTCACGCCAACTGCCCGAGAGACCCCGCACCTTGGCGCGGCCGCCGAGCCGCCCCTCCGTACCGACCTCACGCGCGACCCGGGTGACCTCGCCCGTGAAGAGCGACAGCTGGTCGACCATCGTGTTCACCGCGCGACCAAGGCGCCGCAGGTCTCCCCGCAGCTCACGGGAGCCGTCGTGCAGATCCACGCGCTGGGTGAGGTCACCGCCCGCGACCGCGTTCAGCACGCGCGTCGCGTTGGCCGCCGGGGCGACCAGCGAGTCCAGCAGCGAGTTGGCGTCCGCCACGCGCGTGGCCCAGCTGCCCTGCCCCGGACTCGCGGTGAACCGCTCGTCGAGGTGGCCGTGCCGGATGATCTCCCGGCGTACGCGCGTCAGTTCGCTGTCGAAGTGCAGGGAGCGGTCGAGCATCTCGTTGAACACCGTGTGCAGCTCGGCGACCACGCCGTGGCCACTCACCGTGACCTTGGTGAAGTCCCCGTCGCGCGCCGACCGCATGGCGGCCAGGAGGTTGCGCAGATCGGACGCCGCTTCCGGGGCGGCCTCCGAGATGTTTTCTACTGCTGCGTCCGGATCGTTCCCGGTGCGCGACTGAGGTGTCGAAGCTGGTTTCGGTGCCGGAATCCGACCGTAACCGAGCGCGGGCATAGCACTGTTATCACTCATAGCGGCCCACTTCAGTAACTCGGTGCTTATGGGCGTGGCCAGTCTGTCACTCTGTCCGTGTCGCCTGAGGCGTATTCGACCGAACTGCTCAGGAGCCGAAACGTGGGGTCCATTCCGATGCAACGGGAGACCACTTTCCGTGCGTCCGCCCAGCCGGGGTACCAGCCCGGCCCGCCGGCGGTGGTGTGCACATCGCTGCCCGGAAATCCGATGGCGCCCGCCGCCGCACGAAGGTTCGTGCGCGCCGCGCTCGCCGACTGGGTCGAACTCTCCGTGCCCGCCGCCGCGGGCGTCACCGACCGCCTCGCGGACGACGCCGTGCTGCTGGTCAGCGAGCTCGTCACGAACGCCGTCGTGCACGCGGGCACGACGGTCGATCTGGTGTGCAGGCTCGACGAGGCGGGCCTCGGGGAGAACTGCGACACCCTGGTCATCGAGGTCTCCGACCACCACCCCGCCCGCGCGGTCCGCAGCGAGCCCGCGCCCCAGCAGCCCGGCATGCCCGAGTACGGCCGCGGCCTCCAGCTCGTCGCCACCCTCTCCGACTCCTGGGGCATCACCTACCGCACCGGCACCAAGGCCGTCTGGGCCCGCCTCCCCGTCGGCGACGTACAGGCCGGGCAGACCGGACAGGAGATCGAGTCGTACGCGAGTGAACAGGCGGCGCAGCGGGGTCTGCGCGCCGCCGAGATCCTCGCGCCGCTGCCCAGACGGATCACGCATGACACGGAGTGGGTCAACCGCGGCGCGCTCACCTTCCTCGCCGAGGCCTCCGATCTGCTCGCAGGACAGTTCGACGAGGACCTGGTGGCCGCGCTCGCCGGGCAGCTGCTCGTGCCGCGGCTCGCGGACTGGTGCGCGGTCTGGCTCGACGACGAGGCGGAGGTCGCGCCGCACGGCTCCGCGAGCGGCGGCACCGGCTCCCGGCTCGCCCGCGTCTGGCACACCAGCGAGCAGCGGATAGAGGAACTGCGCCGCAGCCTGGAGAAGGACCCGCCCCAGCTGCCCGACGAGGTGGGCTCCGGCGCCGTCCCCGTGCCCTGGCCCGGCGAGACGTCGGCGGGAGACGCGAACGGCACGGCCCTGGCGTACCGCCTCACGGCGGGCGGTCGTGTGCTGGGCACGCTCATCATCGGGCGGGCCGGGATGATGCGCTTCGCGGACGAAGTCACCGGCCTCATCGAGGACTTCAGCCGCCGCGTCGCCCTGGCCATCAGCGCGGCGCGGCGCTACCAGCGCCAGGCCACCATCAGCCAGGTCCTGCAGCGCGGACTCCTGCCGAGCTCCGTCGCGGACATCCCCGGTGTGAGCAGCGGCGTCGTGTACGAGCCGCGGGACAAGGGCGGGCCGGGCGGCGACTTCTACGACGTGTTCCAGGCGGGCAAGGGCCGCTGGTGCTTCGCGCTCGGCGACGTCCAGGGCAAGGGCGTCGAGGCGGCCGTCGTGATCGGCCTCGCCCGGCCCTGGCTGCGGCTGCTCGCCCGTGAGGGGTACGAGGTCGCGGAGGTGCTCGACCGTCTCAACCAGCTCCTCCTCGACGACGCCACGGAGGCGGCGGACGCGGCGGCGGCGGTCGTCGCGGTGGCGGGCGGCCAGGGCGTGCCGCCCGACGGGGCCACCTCCCGCTTCCTCTCCCTCCTCTACGGCGAGCTGGTGCCCATGGACGACGGCGGCGTCCGCTGCACGGTGGCCAGCGCGGGGCACCCCCTGCCGCTCCTCCTCTCCCCGGACGGGACGGTCCGGGCGGCGGCCACGCCCCAGCTGCTGCTCGGCGTCGTCGACGACGCGACGTACAAGAGCGAGACCTTCGAGCTCCGCACGGGCGACACGATGCTCTGCGTCACGGACGGGGTGACGGAGCGGCGTACGGGCCGGCGCATGTTCGACGACAGCGACGGCCTCGCCACGGCCCTCGCCGGTTGCGCGGGCCTCGACGCGACCCTGGTGGCAGAACGGATCAAGCGCCTGGTGCACGAATTCTCGGAGCGGCCGCCGGATGATGATTTGGCGGTGCTTGTGCTGCAGGCGCAGTGAGGTGGTGTGCGGGTGAGACGCGCTGGCGGCGCTCGGGTCCTCCGGGGTGCGGGACAATCGGGGTATGCCTTCCGCACTGCCCGATGGTGAGCCCATGCCCGAGGACGGGGCCCTGCCCGCGTCCGCCCTCGCGGGTGCGGGGTCGCGTCCGCTCGGTTTCTACCTGCATGTCCCGTACTGCGCCACGCGCTGCGGGTACTGCGACTTCAACACCTACACCGCGACCGAGCTGCGCGGCTCCGGCGGTGTGCTCGCCTCGCGCGACAACTACGCGGACACCCTGATCGACGAGGTGCGGCTCGCCCGGAAGGTGCTGGGGGACGACCCGCGCCCGGTGCGGACCGTCTTCGTCGGGGGCGGCACGCCGACCCTCCTCGCCGCGGCCGACCTGGTCCGCATGCTGGGGGCGGTGCGCGACGAGTTCGGGCTCGCGGACGACGCGGAGATCACCACCGAGGCGAATCCGGAGTCCGTCGACCCGGCCTACCTGAGCGAGCTGCGGGCCGGCGGCTTCAACCGCGTCTCCTTCGGGATGCAGAGCGCCAAGCAGCACGTACTGAAGGTGCTGGACCGTACGCACACCCCCGGCCGGCCCGAGGCCTGCGTGGCGGAGGCGCGGGCGGCAGGCTTCGAGCACGTCAACCTCGACCTCATCTACGGCACGCCGGGCGAGACGGACGACGACTGGCGGGCCACGCTTGACGCGGCGATCGGGGCCGGACCCGACCACGTCAGTGCCTACGCGCTGATCGTCGAGGAGGGCACGCAGCTGGCGCGGCGGATTCGGCGCGGGGAGGTGCCCATGACGGACGACGACGTGCACGCGGACCGGTACCTGATCGCCGACGAGGTCCTCGGGGGCGCCGGATTCTCCTGGTACGAGGTGTCCAACTGGGCCACGTCCGATGCCGGGAGGTGCCTGCACAACGAGTTGTACTGGCGTGGGGCCGACTGGTGGGGGGCCGGGCCGGGGGCCCACAGCCACGTGGGGGGCGTGCGGTGGTGGAACGTCAAGCATCCGGGGGCTTATGCGGGGGCGCTGGGCGCTGGGCGCTCGCCTGGGGCCGGGCGGGAGATTCTTGCCGCTGAGGATCGGCGGGTGGAGCGGATTCTGCTGGAGCTGCGGCTGCTTGAGGGGTGTCCGTTGACCCTCCTCCGTCCCGCCGGCCTTGCGGCGGCGGGGCGGGCTCTCGCGGATGGGCTCCTTGAGGCGGGGCCCTATGGGGAGGGGCGGGCCGTGCTTACCCTGCGGGGGCGGTTGTTGGCGGATGCGGTGGTGCGGGATCTGGTGGACTGATCGGCTGGGGTTCGGGCTTGCCCTGCGGGGCTCTCCCCAATCCCGCCCCTTCCCGAAACTGGGGCTCCGCCCCAGACCCCGGTCCTCAAACGCCGGACGGGCTGGAAATACCTGCCCCCGGGCGGGCAACCACGGGGCAATCGGGTGGGTGGGTGGGGAAAATCCGCCGCGAAGCGGCGGTCCTGTTCGGACGTGCAGATGGCGGGGTCCCGGGTCCGGGTGGGACAGGCTGCGGGCAATCGGGTGGGTGGGTGGGGAAAATTCGCCGCGAAGCGGCGGGAATGTTCGGGGCCGCAGGCCGCCGTACGCTATTCCGCCGTGACGAAGTCGATCAGTTCCTCCACGCGGCCCAGCAGCGCCGGCTCAAGATCGCGGTAGCTGCGCACCGAGCCCAGGATCCGCTGCCACGCGGCGCCCGTGTTGAGGGGCCAGCCCAGCGCCTCGCAGACGCCCGTCTTCCAGTCCTGGCCGCGGGGGACCCGGGGCCACGCCGCGATCCCCACCGACGACGGCTTCACCGCCTCCCACACGTCGATGTAGGGGTGCCCCACCACCAGGGCCGAAGGGGAACTCACCTGCGCCGCGATCCGTGACTCCTTCGAGCCGGGCACCAAGTGGTCCACCAGGACGCCCAGGCGCGCGTCGGGCCCGGGGGAGAACTCCTCGACGATCCCCGGGAGGTCGTCGATGCCCTCCAGGTACTCGACGACCACGCCCTCGATCCGCAGGTCGTCGCCCCACACCCGCTCGACCAGCTCCGCGTCGTGCCGTCCCTCGACGTAGATCCGCCCGGCACGGGCGACCCGGGCACGCGCCCCCGGCACGGCCACCGAACCCGATGCGGTACGCGTGGCACGTACCGGAGTGGAGGCAGCGGACGAAGGGCGGACCAGCGTCACCGTCCGGCCCTCCAGGGCGAAGGCCCCCGGCGTCATGGGAAAGACGCGGTGCTTGCCGAAGCGGTCCTCCAGGGTCACCGTCGGACCCTCCGCCGTCTTCTCGCAGCGGATCACCGCCCCGCAGAACCCGGTGCTCAGCTCCTCCACCACGAGGTCCGCCTCCGCGGCGACCTCCGGCACGGGCTTCGGCTTCTTCCACGGGGGAGTGAGGTCTGCGGAGTACTGGCGCATTCGCATGACGATAAGAGAAGCGGCGTACGAGCGGCTACGACACGCCGAAGCGAGCCGCCAGTGTGGCGCGTTGCGCGCGGACAAAAGCCGCATCGACCACCGCGCCGTGCCCCGGCACGTACAGCGCGTTCTCGCCGCCCAGGTCAAGCAGCCGGTCGAGCGCCGCCGGCCACCGCGTCGGGACCGCGTCGGGTCCGGCCTGCGGTTCGCCCGACTCCTCGACCAGGTCGCCGCAGAAGACGATCTCGGGGGTGTCACCCGTGCCGGGCACCAGGACCGCCAGGTCGTGGCCCGTATGACCCGGCCCGACGTTCGCGAGCAGGACCTGCACCCCACCGCCCAGATCCAGCGTCCACTCCCCGCACACCGCGTGACGCGTGCGGACGAGCAGGTCGGCCGCCTCCGCCGCGGCGTCCGGGGCGACCCCGTGTCGCACGGCGTCGGCGCGCAGCTCGTCGCGTCCCCTCGCGAGCAGCGCGTCGAGCCCGACCGCGCCGTACACCTCGACCCCCGCGAACGCCGCGGCGCCGAGAACGTGATCGAAGTGCGGATGCGTCAGGGCGAGATGGGTGACCCGGCGGCCCCCGCCGAGGATGCCGCGCGCCTGGTTGCGCAGCTCCGCTCCCTCGCGCAGCGTCGCGCCCGCCTCGATCATCAGCGCCGATTCGCCGCCGACGACCAGGCCCGCCGTACAGTCCCAGACCGGCAGGCGCCTGCGTCCCACATGCGGCGCGAGCCGCTCCCAACCCGCCTCGTCCCAAGCCAGTGCCACGTCCATGCAGCCGACGCTAGCCCCGCGCGGGCGGCTTGGCAGCCGTCGCCCCGGCCGTCGGGCCGACATAGGGTCCGGCCCTTGCCGGGCCCGTACCTCGCAGCCGTACACTGGGCGCGGTGCAGGCTGGCACTCACCTGCGGGGAGTGCCAGGCAAGGCCGCGGGGCAGACGGGTCCCAGGGCGAAAAGGTGGAGGTGTTGCGCGGATGCTCAGTGAACGCAGGCTCGAGGTGCTGCGTGCCATCGTCCATGACTACGTCGGCACCGAGGAGCCCGTCGGCTCCAAGGCGCTCACCGAGCGGCACAGCCTCGGGGTCTCGCCGGCCACCGTCCGCAACGACATGGCGGCGCTGGAGGAGGAAGGGTTCATCGCCCAGCCCCACACCAGCGCGGGCCGTATCCCGACCGACAAGGGGTACCGCCTCTTCGTCGACCGGCTCGCGGGCGTCAAGCCGATGGCGGCCCCTGAGCGCAGGGCCATCCAGAACTTCCTCGACGGCGCCGTCGACCTCGACGACGTCGTGGCGCGCACGGTGCGGCTGCTCGCGCAGCTGACCCGGCAGGTCGCGGTCGTGCAGTATCCGTCCCTCACGCGGTCGACGGTGCGGCACGTGGAGCTGCTCTCGCTGGCTCCCGCCCGCCTGATGCTCGTACTGATCACGGACACGGGCCGGGTGGAGCAGCGCATGATCGACTGCCCCGCCCCGTTCGGCGAGACCTCGCTCGCGGACCTGCGGGCGCGGCTCAACAGCAGGGTCGCGGGCCGTCGCTTCGCGGACGTGCCGCAGCTCGTGCAGGACATGACGGAGTCCTTCGACGCGGAGGACCGCGGCACGGTGGCGACGGTGCTCTCGACACTCCTCGAAACTCTTGTCGAGGAGACCGAGGAGCGGCTGATGATCGGCGGAACGGCCAACCTCACCCGCTTCGGACATGACTTTCCCCTCACCATCAGGCCCGTCCTGGAGGCTCTTGAGGAGCAGGTCGTCCTGCTCAAGTTGCTTGGCGAGGCCACGGATTCGGGCATGACCGTACGGATCGGTCACGAGAACGCCCATGAGGGACTCAGCTCTACGTCCGTGGTCTCCGTCGGCTACGGTTCGGGCAGCGAGGCAGTAGCCAAACTCGGCGTGGTCGGCCCGACCCGCATGGACTATCCGGGAACGATGGGAGCAGTACGCGCAGTGGCACGTTACGTCGGACAGATCCTGGCGGAGTCGTAAGTGGCCACGGACTACTACGCCGTACTAGGCGTGCGCCGCGACGCTTCCCAGGACGAGATCAAGAAGGCCTTCCGGAGGCTTGCGCGAGAGCTTCACCCGGACGTCAATCCGGATCCGAAGACTCAGGAGCGCTTCAAGGAGATCAACGCCGCGTACGAGGTGTTGTCGGACCCGCAGAAGAAGCAGGTCTACGACCTCGGCGGTGACCCGCTGTCCCAGGCGGGCGGCGGTGGTGCGGGCGGTTTCGGGGCCGGTGGCTTCGGCAACTTCTCGGACATCATGGACGCGTTCTTCGGGACGGCGTCGCAGCGTGGCCCCCGGTCGCGCACGCGCCGTGGCCAGGACGCCATGATCCGGCTCGAGATCGACCTGGACGAGGCGGCCTTCGGGACCACCAAGGACATACAGGTCGACACGGCGGTCGTCTGTACGACCTGCAGCGGTGAAGGTGCCGCGCCGGGGACGTCCGCGCAGACGTGTGACATGTGCCGCGGTCGCGGCGAGGTGTCGCAGGTCACGCGGTCCTTCCTCGGCCAGGTCATGACGTCGCGGCCGTGCCCGCAGTGTCAGGGCTTCGGCACGGTCGTGCCCACCCCCTGCCCGGAGTGCGCCGGCGACGGCCGCATCCGGTCGCGGCGGACGCTGACCGTGAAGATCCCCGCAGGTGTCGACAACGGCACGCGGATCCAGCTCGCGGGCGAGGGCGAGGTCGGCCCCGGCGGCGGCCCCGCCGGCGACCTGTACGTGGAGATCCACGAGTTGCCGCACGCCGTGTTCCAGCGGCGCGGGGACGATCTGCACTGCACGGTCACCATCCCCATGACGGCCGCGGCTCTGGGCACCAAGGTGCCCCTGGAGACGCTGGACGGCCTGGAGGAGGTCGACATCCGGCCCGGCACGCAGTCCGGCCAGTCGGTGCCGCTGCACGGCAGGGGCATCACGCACCTGCGGGGCGGCGGACGAGGTGACCTCATCGTGCACGTCGAGGTCCTCACGCCGAGCAAGCTGGACGCGGAGCAGGAGCGGGTCCTGCGGGAGCTTGCGCAGCTGCGCGGCGAGGAGAGGCCCACGGGGCAGTTCCAGCCGGGACAGCAGGGTCTGTTCTCGCGTTTGAAGGATGCGTTCAACGGGCGCTAACGCCTTTTACGGGCGAGGCGCCTTGAGCGGTGCCTTTCCTGCGCCCCCGGTAGCGGTTCGCCCGTGCCGGGGGCGCTTCGCTGTCTGTCCGCGGGCTGTCCTGGGTTGCTCGCGCAGTTCCCCGCGCCCCTTACGGGGCGCTCCTGGTCGTGCCGGGTGACGGGTGGGTGGGTGGGGAAGTCCCCGCGATTCGGCCCCCCGGCCAGGAAGTGGCACGATGCGTTCATGCCCACCGCACTGACCGATCTCTGCCGCCTTCCGATCGTGCAGGCCCCCATGGCGGGAGGCGCCTCGTGCCCCCAGCTCGCCGCGGCCGTCTCCGAGGCCGGGGGGCTCGGATATCTCGCCGCCGGATACAAAACCGCCGACGGGATGTACCAGGAGATCAAACAGCTGCGGGGGCTCACGAGCCGGCCGTTCGGCGTGAACCTGTTCATGCCGCAGCCCGAGTACGCCGATGCCGCCGCCGTCGACGTCTACCGCAACCAGCTCGCCGGTGAGGCCTCCTGGTACGAGACGCAGCTCGGCGACCCGGACAGCGGCCGCGACGACGGCTACGACGCCAAGCTGGCGATCCTCGTCGAGGACCCGGTGCCGCTGGTGTCGTTCACCTTCGGCTGCCCCACCCGTGACGTCTTCGACGCCTTCGCGCGGGTCGGCACCATCACCGTCGCCACCGTCACCTCGCCCGAAGAGGCGCAGACCGCCCAGTGGTCGGGCGCCGACGCCGTGTGCGTACAGGGCATCGAGGCGGGCGGCCACCAGGGCACGCACCGCGACAATCCCGAGACGGACGGCGCGGGGCTCGGTCTCCTCTCGCTCATCGCGCAGGTGCGCGACACCGTGCAGATCCCGGTCGTCGCGGCCGGCGGCCTGATGCGCGGCTCGCAGATCGCCGCGGTGCTCGCGGCCGGCGCGGACGCCGCGCAGCTCGGCACGGCCTTCCTGGTCTGTCCCGAGTCGGGCGCGAACGCCCTGCACAAGCAGGCCATGACCAACCCGCTGTTCACCCGGACCGAGCTGACCCGCGCGTTCTCGGGACGCCCCGCGCGCGGCCTGGTCAACCGCTTCATGCGGGAGCACGGGCCCTACGCCCCCGCCGCCTACCCCCAGGTCCACCACCTCACCAGCGGTCTGCGCAAGGCCGCGGCCAAGGCCGGTGACGCGCAGGGCATGGCGCTGTGGGCGGGGCAGGGTCACCGCATGGCGCGGGAGCTTCCCGCCGGGCAGCTCGTGGAGGTCCTCGCGGCCGAACTGGCCGAGGCCAAGGCGGCGTTGGCGGCCGGAGGGCAGCAGGGGACCCAGTCCGGGAGCCAGGCGTGACCGCGCCGGTCTTCGTCGTCGAGACCTTCGAGGGCCGTGCCGGGGGTGGCGAGCGACGCTACGTGCTCGACGGTCCCGAAGGGCGCCACGCCGTCTCCGTGAAGCGGCTGCACGCAGGTGAGGACGTCGTCCTGACCGACGGGGCCGGGCGCTGGGCCGACTGCGTGGTCGAGGACACCGAGGGCAAGGACCGGCTGATCCTGCGGATGGACGCCGTACGGGAAGAGGCGCCGCAGGAGCCCCGCATCACCGTCGTACAGGCCCTGCCCAAGGGTGACCGCGGTGAACTCGCCGTCGAGACCATGACGGAGACCGGTGTCGACGCGATCGTGCCGTGGTCCGCGTCGCGCTGCATCACGCAGTGGAAGGGCGAGCGCGGGCTCAAGGCGCTCGGCAAGTGGCGTGCCACGGCCCGCGAGGCGGGCAAGCAGTCGCGCCGGGTGCGGTTCCCCGAGGTGGCGGAGGCCATGTCGACCAAGCAGGTGGCGGCGCTGCTCGCGTCCGCCGACCTCGCCGCGGTCCTGCACGAGGAGGGCAGCGAACCGCTGGCCACGGCTGATCTCCCCGCGGCCGGGCACATCGTCCTGGTGGTCGGCCCCGAGGGCGGCGTGTCACCGGACGAGCTCGCGGCCTTCGCGGACGCGGGGGCGAAGCCGTACCGCCTGGGGCGCAGCGTGCTGCGTACGTCGACCGCGGGGACGGCGGCGGCCGCACTGCTCCTGGGACGCACGGGCCGCTGGTCCTGAACTCCCGCGCCGGGTGCCCCCGGAGTTTGGACGCAAAGGGGACTATCGTCAGGCGGCTCGGGGTGGCACTCTGCCGCCTATGGGGGCATTGAGGCGCTTACGTGATCGTGCGGTGGTCGTGCGCGGGCGGCGTCGGCGGGTGTGGGGCGCCGTCGGGTTCGCGGGGGCGGCGGTGATCGGGGTCGCCGCGTGTGATCCGGTCGACGGCGGCATGAACACCGCGGCCATCGCGATCACCACGGACGAGATGGCGACCAAGGAGCTGGAGCGGCAGCATCTCGACGTGCTGTGGATCAGCTGCACCGCCCGCTACAAGTCCCGGGTCACACCGTCCAGCGGCTCCCCGGACCGGGACGCCGTCGCCACCGTCGACTGCCAGGGCCAGGCCAAGACCGGCAAGGGCTCCGACGACACCAGCGACATCACCGTCAAGGGCTCCGTGTGGTCCGTCGTCGACGGGCACTGCGTACGCGGCAACCTCACCGCCAAGGTCGACGGCAAGCAGTGGTTCCGGGTGGACGTGCTCGGCGACTGCTCCGGGGGCGACGAACCGGAGCAGCCGGAGGAACCGGACCAGCCGGACCAGCCGGACCAGCCGGATGAGCCCGACCAGCCGCCCGCCGCGACCGTCACGGTGACCGTCACGCCCCATCCGAGCTGCTCGTGCATCAGGGGCAAGTGATCCAAAACCCTGTCCGGCTCCGCCCGCGCTGCCTAGGCTGGCTGGGTGACACTGACTGGGCACTCTGCGTATCTCCGGTTTCCCCATCTGCGCGGCGAGTTGGTCGCCTTCACCGCCGAGGACGACGTCTGGGTCGCGCCCCTCGACGGCGGCCGGGCGTGGCGCGTCAGCGCCGACAACACACCGGTGAACCACCCCCGCGTCTCCCCGGACGGAACGACCGTCGCCTGGACCTCCACGCGTGACGGCTCCCCCGAGGTGCATGTCGCCCCGGTCGACGGCGGGCCCTCCAAGCGCCTGACGCACTGGGGCAGTTCACGCACCTCGGTGCGCGGCTGGACCCCGGACGGGCGGGTCCTCGCGGTCAGCACCGCCGGCCAGGCCTCGCTGCGCCGCAGCTGGGCACGGGCCGTCCCGCTGGACGGCGGGCCCGCGGACACGCTGCCGTACGGACTCGTGGGAGATGTCGCGTACGGCCCCCGGGACGGCCAAGTCCTGCTGCTCTCCGCGCCGATGGGGCGCGAGGCAGCCTGGTGGAAGCGCTACCGCGGCGGCACCGCGGGCAAGCTCTGGATCCGGCGCGGGGGCGCGGGTGACGAGGAACGCTTCGTACGCGTCCATGAAGAGCTCGACGGGAACATCGAGTACCCCCTGTGGGTGGGTGAGCGCATCGCCTTCCTCTCCGACCACGAAGGCGTCGGCGCCGTCTACTCCTCGCTGCCCGACGGCTCCGATCTTCGGCGGCACACCGATGTCGAGGGCTTCTACGCCCGGCACGCTGCGACCGACGGCGCCCGCGTCGTGTACGCGTGCGCGGGTGAACTCTGGCTCCTCGACGACCTGGTGGACGCCGCGCCCCGTCGCCTCGACGTCCGTCTCGGCGGCCAGCGCACCGATCTCCAGCCGCACCCCGTCAGCGCCTCACGCTGGTTCGGCGCCGCCGCTCCCGACCACACCGGACGGGGCAGCGCCGTCTCCGTGCGCGGCGGCGTGCACTGGGTGACGCACCGCGAGGGGCCCGCCCGCGCGCTCGCCGCCGAGCACGGGGTACGCGCACGGCTGCCGCGCACGTTCCGTGTCGACGGCGAGGAACACGTCGTCTGGGTGACGGACGCGGAGGGCGACGACGCGCTCCAGTTCGCACCGGCCACCGGCCTCGCACCCGGCGCCACCCCACGCAGGATCGCCGCCGGGCAGCTGGGCCGGGTGCTCACGCTGGCCGTGGCGCCCGACGGCAGCCGGGCCGCCGTCGCCTCGCACGACGGCCGGGTGCTCCTCGTCGAGCGGGAGAGCGGTGAGGTGCGGGAGGTCGACCGCGGCGAGCACGGGGACGCCACCGGGCTCGTCTTCTCGCCGGACTCGGCCTGGCTCGCGTGGTCGCACCCGGGGCCCAGTCCGCTGCGGCAGCTGAAGCTGGCGAACACGGCGGATCTCTCGGTGTCCGAGGCGACGCCGCTGCGGTTCCGCGACTACGCGCCCGCGTTCACCCTCGACGGCAAGCATCTCGCGTTCCTGTCCGCGCGGGCCTTCGACCCCGTCTACGACGAGCACGTCTTCGACCTCGCCTTCGTCGGCGGATCGCGGCCCCACCTCATCACGCTGGCCGCCACCACGCCCTCGCCCTTCGGGCCGCAGCGGCACGGGCGGCCCTTCGAGGCGCCCGACAAGGACGAGACCCCGGACAGCGAGGGCTCGCCCGTCACCCGCATCGACCTCGACGGTCTCGCCGACCGCATCGTGCCGTTCCCGGTCGAGGCCGCCCGGTACTCGACGCTGCGGGCCGCCAAGGACGGCGTCCTGTGGCTGCGCCACCCCGTGCGCGGCGTCCTCGGCGCGTCCCGGGCCACCCCGTCCGACCCCGACCCGCAGACCGAGCTCGAACGCTACGACCTCGTGCAGCAGCGCATCGAGGAACTGGCCTCGGACGCCGACCACTTCGCCGTCAGCGGGGACGGCAAGCGGGTGCTGCTGTGGGCCGACGGGAAGCTGAAGGTCGTGCCGAGCGACCGGCGTGCCTCCGGCGACGAGAGCTCCGACTCGAACATCACCGTCGACCTCACCCGGGTCCGGCAGACCGTCGATCCGGCCGCGGAGTGGCGGCAGATGTACGACGAGGCCGGGCGCCTCATGCGGGACAACTTCTGGCGGCCCGACCTGGGCGGGATCGACTGGGACGGCGTCCTCGACCGGTACCGTCCGGTGCTCGGCCGGGTGGCCACGCACGACGACCTCGTCGACCTGCTGTGGGAGGTCGCCGGGGAACTCGGCACCTCGCACGCGTACGTCATGGGAGGCGGGGGACGGGGGAGTTCGGCGGTACGGCAGGGGCTGCTCGGTGCTGATGTATCCCCGGGCGCGGACGGGGCGTGGCGCATCGACCGCATCCTGCCCTCCGAGACCTCCGACCCCTCCGCCCGCTCGCCGCTCGCCGCACCCGGGGTCGCGGTGCGCGCCGGGGACGCCCTCCTTGCCGTCGCGGGGCGGCCGGTCGATCCGGTGACGGGTCCCGGACCGCTCCTCGTGGGCACGGCGGGGAAGCCGGTGGAGCTGACGGTGTCGCCCGCGGGCGGGGGCGACCCGAGGCACGCGGTGGTGATCCCCGTCGACGACGAGGAGCCGCTGCGGTACCACGCCTGGGTCGTGGACCGGCGTGCGTACGTCCACGAGCGGTCGGGCGGCCGGCTCGGATACCTCCATGTGCCGGACATGCAGGCTCCCGGCTGGGCGCAGATCCACCGTGATCTGCGGGTGGAGGTGGCCCGGGACGGTCTGGTGGTGGACGTTCGGGAGAACCGTGGCGGGCACACGTCGCAGCTGGTGGTGGAGAAGCTGGCCCGCAAGATCGTGGGCTGGGACCTGCCGCGGGGTGCTCAGCCCTTCAGCTATCCGGCGGACGCGCCACGCGGGCCCGTCGTCGCCGTCGCCAACGAATTCTCCGGCTCCGACGGGGACATCGTGAACGCGGCGATCAAGGCGCTGGGGATCGGACCCGTGGTGGGGACGCGGACGTGGGGCGGCGTCATCGGCATCGACAGCCGGTACCGCCTCGTGGACGGCACGCTGGTGACCCAGCCCAAGTACGCGTTCTGGCTGGAGGGCTACGGCTGGGGCGTCGAGAATTACGGGGTCGACCCGGACGTGGAGGTGGTGACGACCCCGGAGGACTACGCCTCGGGCCGGGACCCACAACTGGACGAGGCGATCCGCCTGGCTCTGGCTTCCCTGGAGACGACACCCCCCAAGACGGCACCGGAGCTGCCGGGGTCCTGACGTCGCCGGATAGCATGCCCAGGGACCGATGAAGAGCGAGGACCGGAGGCTCCGCATGGCGGGCGAACCGCAGGCTGACTGCCTGTTCTGCAAGATCGTCGCGGGGGACGTGCCCGCGACCCTCGTCAGGGAGACGGACACGACGGTCGCCTTCCGGGACATCAACCCGCAGGCCCCCACTCACGTACTGATCATCCCCAAGGCGCACTACCCGGACGCCGCGGCCCTCGCCGCCGCCGAACCCACCATCGCCGCCGACGTCCTGCGGGAGGCCGCCGAGGTCGCCGCCGAGGAGAAGGCGGAGAGCTACCGCATCGTCTTCAACACCGGCACCGGCGCCGGCCAGACCGTCTTCCACGCGCACGCCCACGTCCTCGGCGGACGCGGCCTGCAGTGGCCTCCGGGATAACGGGACAACGGGATAACTGACCTTGTCCGTACGTGAACTGGTGGTCCTCGGCACCGCGAGCCAGGTCCCCACCCGGCACCGCAACCACAACGGGTACGTCCTGCTCTGGGACGGGCAGGGCATCCTCTTCGACCCCGGCGAGGGCACGCAGCGCCAGATGCTGCGTGCCGGGGTCGCCGCGCACGACCTGCACCGGATCTGCGTCACGCACTTCCACGGCGATCACTCGCTGGGCCTGCCGGGAGTCATCCAGCGCATCAACCTGGATCGCGTCCCGCACGACGTGACCGTGCACTTCCCGCGCTCCGGGCAGCACTTCTTCGACCGGCTCCGGTACGCCACGGCCTACCGCGAGACCGTCTCCCTCGTCCAGGAGCCCGTGGCGGACGACGGACCCCTGGCCGTCACCCCCTCCTTCACGCTCGACGCCGTCAGGCTCTCGCACCCCGTCGAGTCCTTCGGCTACCGCATCACCGAGCCCGACGGCCGGCGGATACTCCCGGAGCTGCTCGCCGCGCGCGGCATCGCGGGACCCGACGTGGGCCGCCTGCAGCGGGAGGGCTCGCTGCGGGGCGTCACGCTCGACGAGGTGAGCGCGGTACGGCGGGGGCAGAAGTTCGCCTTCGTGATGGACACCCGCCTCTGCGACGGCGTCCACACGCTCGCCGACGGCTGCGACATGCTCGTCATCGAGTCCACCTTCCTGGACGAGGACGAGCAACTGGCCCGCGACCACGGGCACTTGACCGTGGGGCAGGCCGCCCGGGTCGCCGTGGACGGCGGCGTCCGGCATCTCGTGCTGACCCATTTCAGCCAGCGCTACCCCGACCCCGGCGTCTTCGAGCAGCAGGCCCGGGACGCGGGATTCGACGGTGAACTCACCGTCGCCAAAGACCTGCTGCGTGTACCTCTGCCCAAACGAACCACCTGAGTGAGCCGCCGCCATGCCCCTTCCCAAAGCCGAACTCCACCTCCACATCGAGGGGACGCTCGAACCCGAGCTCGCTTTCTCCCTCGCCGCCCGCAACGGCGTCACGCTCCCGTACGCGGACACCGAAGAGCTCCGCAAGGCCTACCTCTTCGATGACCTGCAGTCTTTCCTCGACCTGTACTACGGCCTCATGGCCGTCCTGCGGACCGAGGCGGACTTCGAGGAGCTCGCCGACGCCTATCTGGCGCGAGCGGCCCAGCAGGGCGTGCGGCACGCGGAGATCTTCTTCGACCCGCAGGCGCACATGACGCGCGGCGTCGCCATCGGCACCGTGATCGAAGGGCTCGGGCGCGCCCTCGACCGCAGCGTCGAGCGGCACGGGATCTCGACCAAGCTCATCATGTGCTTCCTGCGTGACGAGTCCGCCGAGTCCGCCCTGGAGACGCTGGAGGCGGCCAAGCCCCACCTGCACCGCATCATCGGCGTCGGTCTCGACTCCGCCGAGGTCGGCCACCCGCCCGCCAAGTTCCGCGAGGTGTACGAGGCGGCGGCCGCGCTCGGCCTGCGCCGGGTCGCGCACGCGGGCGAGGAGGGCCCGCCCGCGTACATCACGGAGGCCCTGGACGTCCTGGGCGTCGAGCGCATCGACCACGGGCTGCGCTGCATGGAGGACCGGGAGCTGGTGGAGCGGCTCGTGAGCGAGCGGGTGCCGCTCACGCTCTGCCCGCTGTCCAACGTCCGGCTGCGCGCCATCGACGTACTCGAGGAGCATCCCCTGGTGCGGATGATGGACGCCGGGCTGCTGTGCACGGTCAACTCCGACGACCCCGCGTACTTCGGCGGCTATGTCGACGACACCTTCCACGCCGTACGCGAAGCCCTCGCGCTCGACCAGGAACGGCTGCGGGAGCTCGCGCGGAACTCCTTCGAGGCGTCCTTCCTCGACGGCAGTGCGCAGGACGAGGAGTTGCGGGCGCGGTATCTCGCCGAGGTCGCGGAATATTCCTTCGACTGATCGCGGAGGGCGGGCCTACGGTTCGCCCATGCATCCTCGAACCCCCCGCCGCCCTGCCCATGTCGCCATGGTCGGTGTCCCGATGGTCAGCCATGTGCTGCCCGGCCTGGAGATCATCCGCGAACTCGTGGCGCGTGGCCACCGGGTGACGTACGCGAACGACCCGGCGACCCGTGAGCTGATCGAGCCCACGGGCGCCGAACTCGTCCCGTGCACCTCGAAGTTGCCGTTCAAGGAGAACGTGTGGCCCGAGGACCCGATCGCCGCCAGCGGTCTGTTCCTCGACGACGCGATGTCGGTGCTCCCGCAGTTGCGCGCGTTCTACGACGACGACCCCGCCGACCTGTATCTGTACGACATCGGTGCGTACGTCGCCCGCGCGCTCGCCGAGGCGCAGGGACGGCCGTTCATGCAGCTCTCGCCCACCTTCGTGTCCTGGGACGGCTACCAGGAGGAGGTCGGGGCGCAGTTGAAGCAGCTCCCCGGGGCCGCCGAACTGCAGGCGCGGTTCGGGGAGTGGCTCGCGGAATGCGGGGCCACGACCCTGGACGTCGACACCTTCTCGGGGACGCCGGACCACGCCGTGGCCACGATTCCCCGTGCCATGCAGCTCTTCGCCGACCGGGTCGACCCCAAGCGGGTCGCCTTCGTCGGGCCGTGTTTCGGCGACCGCTCGGCGCAGGGCGGCTGGCAGCGGCCCGAGGGCGCCGAGAAGGTGCTGCTCGTGTCGCTGGGCTCCGCCTACACGCAGCAGCCCGAGTTCTACCGGCGCTGCGTGGAGGCGTTCGGCGGGCTCGCCGGTTGGCACGTGGTGCTGCAGATCGGCAGGCACGTGGACCCCGCGGAGCTCGGCGAGGTGTCGGGGAACGTGGAAGTGCGCTCGTGGGTACCGCAGTTGGCGATCCTGGAGCAGGCCGACGCGTTCGTCACGCACGCGGGCATGGGCAGCAGCAGCGAGGGGCTCCACAGCGGGGTGCCGATGATCGCCGTGCCGCAGGGGGCCGAGCAGCCGCTCAACGCGGACCGGCTCGTGGAGCTGGGGGTCGCGCGGCGGATCGACACGGCCGACGCGACGCCGGACGCGTTGCGCCGCGCGCTGCTCGACCTGACCTCCGACCCCGAGGTCGCGGCCCGGGTCGCCCGGCTGAAGGCGGAGGTGCGGGCCGAGGGCGGCACGGCCCGGGCGGCTGATCTCGTCGAGGCGGAGCTCGGCGTTCGGCCTCCGGTGGCCTGAATCCGTTACGTTGCCTGCATGGTCGTACCTCTCAAACCCAGCATCGACCCGCTCAAGGGAGCCCGCAGAGCAGGCGATCCGCCCTGCGACGTGTTCCTCACCGGCACGGTCTTCCTCGACATCATCTTCACCGGGCTCGACTCCGCGCCCGTGCGCGGCACCGAGTCCTGGGCGCGCGGCATGGGGTCGAGCCCCGGCGGCGTCGCCAACATGGCGACCGCGCTGGCCCGGCTCGGCCTGCGCACGTCACTGGCGGCGGCGTTCGGGGACGACCACTACGGCGAGTACTGCTGGGACGCGCTCGAACAGGGCGAGGGCATCGACCTCGCGACGTCACGCACCGTGCCCGGGTGGCACTCGCCGGTGACCGTCTCCATGGCGTACGAGGGTGAGCGGACCATGGTCAGCCACGGGCACGAGCCGCCGCCCGACGCCGGATCGGCGGACGGCGGCGCCCCGACCTGCCCGCCACGCGCGCGTGCCGCGGTCGCCTCCCTGACGCCCGGCACGCGCGCGCCGTGGATCGCCGAGGCCGCACGCACCGGCACGCGGATCTTCGCCGACGTCGGGTGGGACGACACCGGGCGCTGGGACCTGGCGGGGCTCGGGGACCTGCGGCACTGCGAGGCGTTCCTGCCGAACGCGGAGGAGGCCATGCGGTACACGCGCACCCAGTGCCCCCGGGCCGCCGCACGTGCGCTGACCGAACACGTGCCGCTCGCCGTGGTGACGCTGGGTGCCGAAGGGGCGTACGCGGTGGACGGGCGGACCGGCGAGACCGCCGAGGTTCCGGCCATCGCGGTCGAGGCGCTCGATCCCACCGGGGCCGGTGATGTCTTCGTGGCGGGCTTCGTGACCGGCACCCTCGCCGGGTGGCCCCTCGCGGACCGGCTCGCCTTCGCGGGGCTCACGGCGGCGCTCTCCGTGCAGGAGTTCGGCGGCTCCCTCTCGGCGCCGGGCTGGGCGGAGGTCGCCACGTGGTGGCGGACCGTGCGGGAGGTCGACGACCAGGACCCCGTGGCGCTGCGCAGGTACGGGTTCCTGGAGGGCCTGCTTCCGGAGGCCACGCGTCCGTGGCCGCTGCGGCGCGCGGTGCCCACGATCGGGTTCCGGTCGGCGTAGCTCCAGCCCGAAAATCGCACAGTCGTGCGTGACCGGAGTGGAAAAGCCCTACGGCGGTGACAGTGGTGCGTCGTACTCTTGGCAGTGCAAGGCTGTCGAGCGGCCACCAAGCCCCGCATGAGGAGGATGAGCAGGCCTAAGTGCCGGCCCATGACTCAGACACCCACAGCTCCTACCCCTGCCCAGGGCCAGTCGCGAGCACACTTCACCGTCCCGGCCCACCATCCGATGGTGACGGTGCTCGGCTCCGGAGACGCCCTGCTGCGCGTGATCGAGAAGGCCTTCCCGGCGGCCGACATCCATGTCCGGGGCAATGAGATCAGCGCTGTCGGTGACGCCCATGAAGTCACCCTCATCCAGCGCCTTTTCGACGAGATGATGCTGGTGCTCCGCACCGGTCAGCCGATGACGGAGGACGCAGTGGAACGCTCGATCGCCATGCTCAGGGCGGACGAGGCCGGAGAGGGCGACGGCCAGGAGACCCCGGCCGAGGTCCTCACGCAGAACATCCTCTCGTCCCGCGGCCGCACGATCCGCCCCAAGACGCTCAACCAGAAGCGTTACGTCGACGCCATCGACAAGAACACCATCGTCTTCGGCATCGGCCCCGCGGGCACCGGCAAGACCTACCTAGCCATGGCCAAGGCCGTGCAGGCCCTCCAGGCCAAGCAGGTCAACCGCATCATCCTGACCCGCCCCGCCGTCGAGGCCGGCGAGCGGCTCGGCTTCCTGCCGGGCACGCTCTACGAGAAGATCGACCCGTATCTGCGGCCGTTGTACGACGCGCTGCACGACATGCTCGACCCCGACTCGATCCCCCGCCTGATGGCGGCGGGCACCATCGAGGTGGCGCCGCTCGCGTACATGCGCGGCCGCACCCTGAACGACGCGTTCATCATCCTCGACGAGGCACAGAACACCAGCGTCGAGCAGATGAAGATGTTCCTCACCCGCCTCGGCTTCGAGTCGAAGATCGTGATCACGGGCGACGTCACCCAGGTCGACCTGCCGAACGGCACCAAGTCGGGTCTGCGCCAGGTCCAGGACATCCTGGAGGGCATCGACGACGTGCACTTCTCGCGGCTCACGTCCCACGATGTCGTCCGGCACAAGCTCGTCGGCCGTATCGTCGACGCGTACGAGAAGTACGACGACAGCCAGCAGAGTCAGCAGAACAAGAAACACGGGAAGTAGCGGAAGCCGCACCATGTCGATCGACGTCAACAACGAATCCGGAACCGAGGTCGACGAGCAGGCGATCCTCGACATCGCCCGCTACGCCCTCGCGCGGATGCGCATCCACCCGCTCTCCGAGCTCTCGGTGATCGTCGTGGACGAGGACGCCATGGAGCAGCTCCACATCCAGTGGATGGACCTGCCGGGGCCGACGGACGTCATGTCCTTCCCCATGGACGAGCTGCGCCCGCCGGCCAAGGACGAGGAGGAGCCCCCGCAGGGCCTCCTCGGCGACATCGTGCTCTGCCCCGAGGTCGCCACCAAGCAGGGCAAGGAAGCGCCCACGGAGCACTCCATGGACGAGGAGCTGCAGCTGCTCACCGTTCACGGGGTGCTGCACCTCCTTGGGTACGACCACGAGGAGCCGGACGAGAAGGCCGAGATGTTCGGCCTCCAGGCGGCCATCGTCGACGGCTGGCGCGCCGAGAACGGCCTGACCGGCCCCTCTCCGGCGCCCACGGTCTCGTAGGCCCATGAGTTTCCAGCTGATCGCGGGCGCCGTCGCCCTGGTCGTCGTCGCCTGGCTCGCCGCCTGCGCCGAGGCGGGCATCGCCCGCACCTCCAGCTTCCGGGCGGAGGAGGCGGTCCGCTCCGGGCGGCGCGGCAGCGCGAAGCTCGCGCAGGTCGCCGCCGACCCCACCCGCTATCTGAATGTGGCGCTGCTCGTACGGGTGGCGTGCGAGATGGCGGCCGCGTCCCTCGTGACGTACGCCTGCCTGAACGAATTCGCCGAGACATGGGAGGCGCTGGCCGTCGCCATCGCGGTGATGGTCCTCGTGTCGTACGTGGCGGTGGGCGTCTCGCCGCGCACCATCGGCCGCCAGCACCCGCTCAACACGGCCACCGCCGCCGCGTACGTCCTGCTGCCGCTGGCCCGCGTCATGGGCCCGATCCCGCCGCTCCTGATCCTCATCGGCAACGCGCTCACGCCCGGCAAGGGCTTCAGGCGCGGCCCGTTCGCCTCCGAGGCCGAGCTGCGCGCGATGGTCGACCTCGCCGAGAAGGAATCCCTCATCGAGGACGACGAGCGCCGCATGGTGCACTCCGTCTTCGAGCTCGGCGACACCCTCGTCCGCGAAGTCATGGTGCCCCGGACGGACTTGGTCGCGATCGAGCGCTTCAAGACCATCCGCCAGGCGCTCACCCTCGCCCTGCGCTCGGGTTTCTCCCGCATCCCCGTGACCGGGGAGAGCGAGGACGACGTCGTCGGCATGGTCTACCTCAAGGATTTGGCCCGCAAGACGCACATCAACCGCGACAGCGAGTCGGATCTGGTGTCGACGGCCATGCGCCCGGCGACGTTCGTGCCCGACACGAAGAACGCGGGCGACCTCCTGCGCGAGATGCAGCAGGAGCGCAACCACGTCGCCGTCGTCATCGACGAGTACGGCGGCACGGCCGGCATCGTCACCATCGAGGACATCCTGGAAGAGATCGTCGGCGAGATCACCGACGAGTACGACCGTGAGCTGCCGCCCGTCGAGGAACTCGACGACGGCTGCTACCGCGTCACCGCACGCCTCGACATCGGCGACCTCGGCGAACTCTTCGGGCTCGACGAGTTCGACGACGAGGACGTCGAGACGGTCGGCGGCCTGCTCGCCAAGGCGCTCGGCCGGGTGCCGATCGCCGACGCGTCCGCGCTCGTGCCGCTGCCGGACGGCCGTGAGCTGCGGCTCACCGCGGAATCCGCGGCCGGGCGGCGGAACAAGATCGTGACGGTGCTCGTGGAGCCGCTCGCGCCCGCGGGCGCGGAGAAGGAGACCCCGGGGTGACACCGCAGGAGCTGCGCACGTTCTGCCTGTCGTTCAACGACGCGGTGGAGGAGTTTCCGTTCAGCCCCGAGATCTCGGTGTTCAAGGTCGCGGGCAAGATGTTCGCGCTGACCTTCCTGGACGCCGAGCCGCTGACCGTGAACCTGAAGTGCGAGCCCGACATGGCGGTCCAGCTGCGGGACGCCCACCCGGAGATCGTGCCGGGGTGGCACATGAACAAGCGGCACTGGAACACGGTGACGGCCGACGCCGAGCTCCCGGACGCGATGGTCCGGGAGCTGGTCGAGGACTCGTACGACCTGGTGGTGGCCGGTCTCCCGAAGGCACAGCGCCTGCGGCTCGACCGGCCCTAGGCGGTACGCCGGACGCGCAGGCCCGTCGCCACCAGGGCCGCCGTCACCAGCAGGACCGCGGCGTCGATCATCAGCACCGTCCGCGTCCCCGCCAGGAGATCCGTGTTCGTGGTCGCCAGGACGCCCAGGAGCGGGATGCCGATCGTGATGCCCACCTGCTGGGTGGACGTCACCAGGCCCGTGGCCAGGCCCTGCTCCTCGTCCGGGACACCCGAGGTGACGGTCACGCCGTACGAGATGATCGCGCCCAGGTGGAACATGCTCGCCACCGAGACGCCCGCCGTGGCGAGCCACACCGACCAGGAGCCCTCGTCGATGCCGAGCAGCGTCGCGATGAACAGGCCCTGGCCGAGCAGCGAGACGACGAGCGTGCGACGCGCCCCGAAGCGGCTGATGACCTTGGGCGCGTAGATCCCGGCGACCACCGAGAGCACGCCCTGCACGCCGAAGACGAGCCCGGTCCGGAAGGCGGAGAGCTCCAGCACCTCCTGCAGATACAGGGTGAGGACGAAGATGACCGCCGACATCATCGAGAAGGTGACGAGCCCGCCCAGATTGCCCCACGCCACCGTCCGCCGCCGCAACATGGGGAGGGAGACCAGCGGAGAGGTGGCACGCGACTCGACGTAACCGAAGGCCGCGAGCAGCAGCACGCCCGCGACGAGCGTGACGATTACGTCCGCGCCGCCGAAGCCACGCTCGGCGGCCGTGGAAAGCGCGTAGATCAGGGCGAGCAGGCCGCCCGTGACGGTGACCGCGCCGGGGATGTCGAGGCGGGGGCGGTCCGGGGTGCGGGACTCGGGCAGGAGGCCCGGCGCCAGCGGCAGCACGATCAGCACGAAGAGGGTCAGCAGGCCCATCGTGGAGCGCCAGCCGAGCGTGTCGGTGAGTACGCCGCCCAGGACCATGCCGATCGTGAAGCCGAGCGAGAGCAGCGTGCCGGATATGCCGAGCGCCCGGTCACGCTGCGGACCTTCCGGGAACGTCGTGGTGAGCAGGGACATGCCGGTCGGCACGATGGCCGCCGCGCCCACGCCCTGCAGCGCGCGCCCGGCGAGGAAGGACGCCGGGTCCCAGGCGAAGGTGGCGAGGAGCGAGGCGAGGCCGAAGAGCGCGAGGCCGCCGACGAACAGCTTGCGGCGGCCGAACAGGTCGCCGGTGCGGCCGAAGAGGAGCAGGAAGCCGCCGGAGGGCAGGGCGAACGCGGTCACCGCCCACTGCAGCGCGGACTGACTCATGCCCAGGTCGGCGCCGAGCACGGGCAGCGCCACGTTCAGCACGGAGAAGTCGAGCGCGACCATGAACTGGGCGGCGCAGAGCACGAAGAGGACGAGTCTGTCGCGGGGGGAGAGCTTGGGTGCTTGAGGGGCGGGGACCGTGGTGGACGGGGGAGCGGTGGTGGTGTCGATCGCCATGGCAATGAGCTTCGGGCGTCCGGAATACCCGTGGGGAGCGGGAACTTATGCTGGTGGTCGTACCACCAGGCAGGGGGAGTTGCGGATGGCAGGGACGAGTGAGGCGGCGGCAGTTGCGGCTGTGCGGCCCCAGGACGAGGCCAAGGCGCGGCGGCTCGGCGAGCTGCGCGAGTTCCTGATGAGCCGCCGCGCCCGGGTCAGCCCCGCGGAGGCAGGCCTCCCGGACGGCGGCGCGCGGCGGCGTACGCCGGGTCTGCGCCGCGAGGAGGTCGCCGTGCTCGCCGGGGTCGGCGCATCCTGGTACCAGTGGCTCGAGCAGGGCCGCGACATCTCCGTGTCGCCGCAGGTCCTGGACTCCGTGGGACGCGTCCTGAAGCTGTCGAGCACCGAGCGGCGGCATCTCTACGTGCTGGCCGGGCTGAATCCGCCCGCGCCCGAGGTCGAGCAGGCCGACCGGGACATGTGCGAGGGGTTGCAGCGGCTCATCGACACGTGGATGCCGTACCCGGCACACATCATGGACCGCTACTACAACTGCGTCCTCTACAACGACGCCGCCGGGATGGTCTTCGGGATGCGGCCCGAGATCACCCAGAACTGCATCGTGGACTTCTTCACCGATCCCATCTACCGCTCCCGGAGCGTGAGTTGGAGGGAGAACGCGGAGAACGTCGTCGCGCAGTTCCGTGCCTCCTGCTCGGAGACCCCGGACGACGAGGGGTTCCAGGCGGTGCTCGCCGAGCTGCGGGAGACGGCGGGCGAGGAGTTCACCGAGCTGTGGGAGCGGCGGGACGTGCGGCCTGCGGGGCAGGTGCACAAGGAGCTCACGCATCCGCTGGTGGGTGCCTTGCACGTCGAGTCGACGGCCCTGCGGGTGCCGGCGCGGCCCGATCTCACGATCGTGCTGCATACGCCGTTGCCGGAGGCGGAGACCGCGGCGAAGCTGGAGTGGCTGGCCTCGCCGGAGGGGCGGCGGGGGTCCATGTACCCGGTGGCCGGGTGAGCCCCTGTTCTTCGTCCTCCGTGTGCCTCCGTATGCTCGGATCATGACCGAGAGTGCTGCGTCGCCTGACGCGCTTGACGCTGAGGACCGGAAGATCGTTACGCTGGCTCGTTCGGCGCGGGCGCGGAATGGGGTGGCCGAGGGGGCCGCTGTGCGGGACGAGACGGGGCGGACGTATGTCGCCGGGACGGTTTCGCTTCCCTCGCTGTCGCTTTCCGCCTTGCGTACCGCCGTGGCGATGGCGGTTGCTTCGGGGGCGGAGTCTTTGGAGGCGGCGGCGGTCGTCTCCTCTGCGGAGGAGCTTTCCGCCGAGGACCTTTCCGCTGTGCGGGATCTTGGCGGGGCCGGGACGCCGGTGTTCCTGGCGGGGGCTGATGGTGAAGTCCGAGTGCGGGCTCAGGCGAACTGACCTTTTCCCCAACCCCGCCCCTTCCCGAAAACTCGCTCGGCGCGAGGGCCTTGTCCTCAAACGCCGGACGGGCTGAATTTTCAGCCCGTCCGGCGTTTGAGGACGAACTCGGCGAAGCCGGTGATGACGGCAACCAAGGCCCCCGCGCCAGAGCGGGTTTTCGGGAAGGGGTGGGGTTGGGGAAAGATCAAATTGCGTCCGGGCCCCGTTCCCCCGTTCGTACCCGCACCACCGTCTCCACCGGGACCGCCCACACCTTGCCGTCGCCGATCTTGCCCGTGGATGCCGCGCGGACGATTCCGTCGATCACGGGCTCCGCGTCCGCGTCGTCGACCACGACCTCCACCCGCACCTTCGGGACCAGGTCCACCTGGTACTCCGCGCCCCGGTACACCTCCGTGTGACCCCGCTGGCGGCCGTACCCGCTTGCCTCGGTGACGGTGAGGCCCTGGATGCCCAGTTCCTGGAGCGCGGTCTTCACCTCGTCCAGGCGGAACGGCTTGATGACCGCGGTGATGAGCTTCATCGGACGGTGCTCCCCTTCATCGGGCTGACCAGGACGCCGTGATCGTAGGCCGTCTCCGCGTGGTGCGTCTGGTCGAGGCCCGTCTGCTCGTCCTCCGCCGACGCCCTGAAGCCCATGAGCTTGTCGATCGCCTTGCCGATGCCGTACGTCACCGAGAACGTGTACGCCGCCACCGCGAGCACCGCCACCGTCTGCTTGCCCAACTGGGCGAGCCCGCCCCCGTAGAAGAGGCCCTCCGCGCCGTCCGTCATCGTGGCCGTCGCGAACAGGCCGATCAGGAGCGTGCCGACCACGCCGCCGACCAGGTGGACGCCCACGACGTCGAGTGAGTCGTCGTAGTCGAGGCGGAACTTCCACGCCACGGCGTACGAGCAGACCACCCCGGCCGCGAGACCGACCACCGCGGCGCCGAGCACCCCGACGACCCCGCACGCGGGCGTGATGGCGACCAGGCCCGCCACCGCGCCCGACGCCGCGCCGAAGGTGGTGGGGTGGCCGTCACGTCGCTGCTCCACGAAGAGCCAGCCGAGCAGGCCCGTGCAGCCGGCCAGGAGGGTGTTCAGGAGGGAAGCCGCCGCGAGACCGTTCGCGCCGAGTGCCGAGCCGCCGTTGAAGCCGAGCCAGCCGAACCAGAGCAGGCCCGCGCCCATCAGGACCATCGGGAGGTTGTGCGGACGCATCGCGTCCTTCTTGAAGCCGATGCGCGGGCCGATGACCAGGACGAGGGCGAGGCCGGAGGCTCCGGAGGCGATCTCGACGACCAGGCCGCCCGCGAAGTCAAGGGCGCCGAGGGACGAGGAGATCCAGCCGTCCGGGCCCCACACCCAGTGCGCCACGGGAACGTATACGAGCAGCGCCCACACCGGCACGAAGACCAGCCAGGCCGCGAACTTCGTGCGGTCCGCGATCGCGCCGCTGATCAGTGCCGTGGTGAGGATCGCGAAGGTCAGCTGGAACGTGGTGAAGAGGAGGGTGGGGACCGTCCCGGTGAGGGTCTGCGGGCCGATGCCCGCCAGGCCGAGGTGGTCGACGCCGCCGATCAGGCCCGCGAACGCGTCCTCGCCGAACGCGAGCGAGTAGCCGGCCAGCAGCCACACCACCGTGACCAGGGCGATCGAGACGAAGGACATCAGGAGCATGTTGAGGACGCTCTTCGTGCGGACCATGCCGCCGTAGAAGAGCGCGAGGCCCGGTGTCATCAGGAGGACCAGGGCGGTGGCCGCGAGCAGCCAGGCCGTGTCGCCGGTGTCGGGGCCCTCGGCCGCGGCCAGGGTGGTGAGGGAGTGCGCGTACTGCGCGTACTGCACGGACTGCACGGGGAATCTCTCCTCCGGGTGGGGGCAGAGGGAGAGCGTCACCGCCCCGCGTTTCCGAACGGGCACCCGGGCGTTTCCGGCGTGTTTCGTGTTGCGCGAGGGTTTCCGGACGCTCACGAACGGCCTGCCGGTGCCCGATCAGGGGTCCGAGAGCGCCTCGGGGTGCTGCGGCCCTCCGGCGATCAGGGAGAATGGGCGCCATGAGCGTTCGTACCGAGTCATCCGAGCCGTCCGAGGCCACCCATCGCGCCGGTTTCGCCTGCTTCGTGGGCCGCCCCAACGCGGGCAAGTCCACCCTCACGAATGCTCTGGTCGGCCAGAAGGTGGCGATCACCGCGAACCAGCCGCAGACCACGCGGCACACGGTCCGCGGCATCGTGCACCGGCCCGACGCCCAGCTGATCCTGGTGGACACCCCCGGGCTCCACAAGCCGCGCACGCTGCTCGGCGAGCGGCTCAACGACGTCGTGCGGACCACGTGGGCCGAGGTCGACGTCATCGGCTTCTGTCTGCCCGCGAACGAGAAGCTCGGCCCCGGCGACCGCTTCATCGCCAAGGAACTGGCCGGCATCAAGAAGACGCCGAAGATCGCGGTCGTGACGAAGACCGACCTCGTCGACAGCAAGACGCTCGCCGAGCAGCTCATCGCCATCGACCAGCTCGGCAAGGAGCTCGGCTTCGAGTGGGCGCAGATCGTGCCGGTCTCGGCGGTCGGCGACAAGCAGGTGCAGCTGCTCGCGGACCTGATCGTCCCGATGCTCCCGAAGAGCCCGCCGCTCTACCCCGAGGGTGACCTCACGGACGAGCCCGAGCAGGTCATGGTCGCCGAGCTGATCCGCGAGGCCGCGCTCGAAGGTGTGCGGGACGAGCTGCCGCACTCCATCGCCGTCGTGGTGGAGGAGATGCTGCCGCGCCAGGACCGGCCCGCGGACAAGCCGATGCTCGACATCCACGCGAACGTCTACATCGAGCGCCCCAGCCAGAAGGGCATCATCATCGGCCCGAAGGGCAAGCGCCTCAAGGAGGTCGGGATCAAGTCCCGCCAGCAGATCGAGGCACTCCTCGGCACGCCGGTCTTCCTCGACCTGCATGTGAAGGTCGCCAAGGACTGGCAGCGTGACCCCAAGCAGCTCCGCAAGCTGGGCTTCTGACGGGTTGGGGTTGTCGCGTCGCTGGCAGTATGCAGGCCGGCCGCGCGGCGGTAGCCGCATATTGATACAGCCTCGACCTGCACGTCAAGGTCGCCAAGGACTGGCAGCGCGACCCCAAGCAGTTGCGCAAGCTGGGCTTCTGACGGGTTGGGGTTGTCGCGTCGCTGGCAGTATGCAGGCCGGCCGCGCGGCGGTAGCCGCATATTGATGCAGCCTCGACCTGCACGTGAAGGTCGCCAAGGACTGGCAGCGCGACCCCAAGCAGTTGCGCAAGCTGGGCTTCTGACGGGTTGGGGTTGTCGCGTCGCTGGCAGTATGCAGGCCGGCCGCGCGGCGGTAGCCGCATATTGATGCAGCCTCGACCTGCACGTGAAGGTCGCCAAGGACTGGCAGCGCGACCCGAAGCAGTTGCGCAAGCTGGGCTTCTGAGGTCAGTCCACCCCGGGTTACTCCACGCCCCTGATCCGCGTCACGAGCAGCGCCCCCGCGAGCCCGATCGCGGCCGCCACCAGATACAGCACCCGGTAGCCGCCCAGGTGTGTCACGAGCGGGGCCGCCAGGGCGGGGGCCGCCACCTGGGGGAGTGAGTTGGCGATGTTGATGACGCCCATGTCCTTGCCGCGGTCCATGGCCTTCGGCAGGACGTCCGTCATCAGGGCGAAGTCCACGGACGTGAAGACGCCGAAGCCCACGCCGAGCACCGCCGCCGCGACGATCGCGCCCGTCCAGGTCTGCCAGCCGGACAGCAGGGCCGTCGCCACCGCCATCAGGACGCCGGACCAGAGCACGAACGGCTTGCGGCGGCCCACGCGGTCCGACCAGACACCGCCCACGACCACGGTCGCGAGCAGCGTCACGCCGTTCACCGCCGTGAGGATCAGGACGCCCTCGTCCGGGTCGGAGTAGTCGAGGCGGTCCCGTAGGTAGTAGAGGAGATAGAGCAGGACCAGGGCGTTGCTGAGGTTGATCAGGAAGCGGGTCAGCCAGGCCCAGCCCAGGTCCGGGTAGCGGCGCGGGCTCAGCCAGAATGCGCGGGCGAACGACCGCCACGCGAACGGCGGCCTGTCCCGCGGCGCGAGACGCAGGTCCCGGTGGCGCAGGACGTAGGGCAGGACTCCGGCCAGCGTGAACACCGCGCACGCCGCGTACCCCGCGGCCACGCCCCCGGCGACCGTCGCGAGGCCCGTCCCCACCACCACGCCCAGGATCTGCGCCGCCCCCAGCCAGCCGCCCACCGCGCCCCGCTGCAGCCGGGGCACCCGGTCCGGCACGGCCGCCGTGACCGCGGCGAACGCGGCGTTCAGGGTGAGCTGGACCAGGCACCAGCCCGCCGCCATCCACCACACGGAGCCGGCGGCCGAGAGCAGCAAGAGCGCCGCCGCGCCGCCCGCCGTGCCCGCCACGATCCACGGGGTACGCCGCCCGAAGCGCGACACGGTGCGGTCCGAGAGCGCCCCGAAGAGCGGGTTCGAGGCGAGGGACACCACCGCGCCCGCGCCCGCGACCCACGCGAGGACCGTCTCCTTTGAGGTGCCGGCCGGGGCCAGATCCTCCGCCTGCACGGCGAGCAGGATCTGCAGCGGGCCGTACCAGCCCACCCAGATCGCGCCGTTGGCGAGCGACAGGGATGCCGTCCAGCCCCGGCCGACCCGGTCGACCGGCTCCCGCAGCGCGTCGGCCGTCATGCCCGTTGCGCCCGCAGCGCCTCGCGCAGCCATGCGTACGACGCCTTCGGGGTGCGGTCCAGGGTCGTGTGGTCGACGTGGACGAGTCCGAAGCGTTGCCGGTAACCCTCGGCCCACTCGAAGTTGTCCATCAGGGACCAGACGAAGTAGCCGCGTACGTCCACTCCCTCCTCCAACGCGCGGTGCAGCGACCGCAGATGGCCGTCGAGGTAGTCGATCCGGCGCTGGTCGTCGATGCCCTCGTACGAGCAGCCGTTCTCGGTGATCACCAGCGGGGGCAGGCGGTCGACGTACCGGTCGCGGAAGCCGGTGAGCAGCTCGGTCAGCGACTCCGGGACCACCGGCCAGCCGAAGTCCGTCACGGGGCGGCCCTCGATCTCCCGGGGGGAGAAGGGGAGTTCGGGCGGCAGGGTGAGGCCGGAGAACTCCGTCGGCGCCGCCGCCGTTGCCGATGCCGGGAGCGGGGCGCCCACCTTGGTCGGCTGGTAGAAGTTGATGCCGTACCAGTCGACGGGCTCGGCGATGACCTTCAGGTCGGCCTCGATGTCGCTGCCGCCCGGCATCAACTCCCCGATGCCGTCCGGGTATCGGCCCAGGATGAGCGGGTCGGCGAACAGGCGGTTGAGGAGCACGTCGTAGAAGTCCGCCGCCTGGGTGTCCTCGGGCGAGGACGACGCGGGCCAGGTGGGGCCGTGCGAGTTGGCGATGCCGATGTCCGTGACGCCCGCCGCGCGCAGCGCCCGTACGGCGAGACCGTGGGCGAGGAGCTGGTGGTGCGCCACCGGCAGCGCGTCGAACATGAGCTGCTGTCCGGGCGCGTGCTGGCCGAGCGCATGGCCGAGGAGGGTGTGCTCGGCGGGTTCGTTCAGGGTGATCCACTTCTTGGCGCGGTCGCCGATGCGCCCGGCCGCCACCGCCGCGTACTCGGCGAAACGCTCGGCCGTGTCCCGCCGCAGCCAGCCGCCCTCATCGGCCAGGGCGAGCGGGGTGTCCCAGTGGAAGAGCGTGGGGACGGGGCTGACGCCCGCCGCGCACAGCTCGTCGACGAGGCGGTCGTAGAAGTCCAGGCCCGCGGCGCTCACCTGGCCCGCCCCGCTCGGCAGCACGCGCGGCCACGACACCGAGAAGCGGTAGGCGTCCGCGCCCAACTCGCGTATCAGCGCGACGTCTTCGCGGTAGCGGTGGTAGTGGTCGCAGGCGACGGCGGCCGTCGTGCCGTCCTTCACCCGGCCCGGCACCGCCGTGAACGCGTCCCAGACCGAGGGACCGCGTTCGTCGACGGCGCCCTCGATCTGGTGAGCGGATGTGGACACCCCCCACACGAAGTCGCGGGGGAACTGAGGGAGTGGTTCACGCGCATGGGTCGCACGGGTCGCTGCCATGGGCGCGATCTTCCGTACGGCCGCGCACGGAAGTCAATGGGCGTGCCTCAGAAAAGATGAACACTTCTCAAGTTTTACGAGCCCTCCTTCAGGACCCGCGAGATCAGCTTCCGCTGCGGATCGGTCAGACGTGGGTCCGAGCAGTACACCGTGTGCCCGTCGACGGTGAGCTGGTAGTTGAAGCCGTCCGGCACTCCTATGGGTGGCGTGCCCCTGCCTTCGGCCAAGGCCTCTTCGGCCAGGGCGTGCCACGCGTGGGCATCGGGCAGCTCCGAGGTGTCGACCTCGGCGTGCCGCTCGATGCCCGCGAAACCTCCCGTGCGCTTCACCTGGATACGCATGGGTCCTGTCTACTCCACGGGCCGGTCAGTTGTAAGGCACCCCGACCTGGGACCACGCCTTCACCACGGCGCCGTGCTCCTCGCCCTCGCCGTACTTGTCGCGCGCCGCGGCCACGGTCAGCTTCGCGAAGTCCGCGAAGGACGCGTCCTGGGCCAGCTCGCCGCCGGTCAGGACCGCGTACCAGATCTGTCCGGCCCGCTCCCACGCGTTGCCGCCGAGCGCCTCTGCCAGCAGGTAGAAGGCGTGGTTGGGGATGCCGGAGTTGATGTGCACGCCGCCGTTGTCGCGGCCCGTGCGGACGTAGTGGTCCATGTCGGCGGGCTGCGGGTCCTTGCCGAGCACGTCGTCGTCGTACGCCGTGCCGGGGGCCTTCATGGAGCGCAGCGCCTTGCCGGTCACGCGCGGGGCGAGCAGCCCGGCGCCGATCAGCCAGTCGGCCTCGGCGGCGGTCTGGCCGAGCGTGTACTGCTTGATCAGCGAGCCGAAGACGTCCGCGAAGGACTCGTTCAGGGCGCCCGGCTGGCCGAAGTACGTGAGGTTCGCCGTGTACTGGACCACGCCGTGCGTCAGCTCGTGGCCGATGACGTCCACCGGAATGGTGAAGTCGAGGAAGATCTCGCCGTCACCGTCGCCGAACACCATCTGCTCGCCGTTCCAGAAGGCGTTCCCGTACTTCTCGCCGTAGTGGACCGTCGCGTTCAGCGGCAGACCGCTGCCGTCGATGGAGTTGCGCTGGTACGTCTTCAGGAACAGCTCGAAGGTCGCGCCGAGGCCCGCGTACGCGCGGTTGACGGTCGCGTCCTTGCCGGGCTTCTCGCCCTCGCCGCGGATCTTGCGGCCCGGCAGCTCGGTCTTGTGCCTGGCGTCGTAGATCGTGCGGTGCGGCTTGCTCTCCGCGGCTTCCTTGGGCAGTGAGACGGACGGGGCGCCGATGACCGTGGTCAGACGGCGGTGGGTGCGCTCGATGGAGTCCCGTTCCAGGGTGCGGCGGGCGGGACCCGCGAGCGTGGCGTCGTCACTCTGGGCCAGAGTGTCGAGCACGTGGGGCGGAATGATGGTGCAGAAGACAGGCTCGAAGCCTGGGTTGGCGGTCATGGCGGCAATGTGGCACTGGGTCATGCCGCTGTCACTACCTGCAACCATGATTAATGAAATAGAGGTATTGATCACCTCATACCCGTAACCTGGCGGCGATCCCGCATACTGATACGCACCCGCGCACACAGCGCGGCTCGGCTAGGCTGCGGAGCATCATGCGTTACGGGCTGCTTCTCCTTAGCTGCCGCGGCGAGGGCCTGTAGTCGAGGCCGACCCCCTCCCCGCGGAGTTCGGTGTTGCTCGCGAAGCGACCGTCGGCCGTCCTTAAGGACACTCCCGAGGAGCCCCCGCATCATGGCGATCAAGCCCAATCTGCAGCGCGCCACTTCCATGCCGATCCACAAGTACGGGCAGTACGACCAGGTCGACATCCCCGACCGCACGTGGCCCGACAACCGGATCACGGTCGCTCCCCGCTGGCTCTCCACGGACCTGCGCGACGGCAACCAAGCGCTGATCGACCCGATGTCCCCCGCGCGCAAGCGCGAGATGTTCGACCTGCTGGTCCGCATGGGCTACAAGGAGATCGAGGTCGGCTTCCCCTCCTCCGGGCAGACGGACTTCGACTTCGTACGGTCGATCATCGAGGACGGCGCGATCCCGGACGACGTCACGATCTCCGTGCTGACGCAGGCCCGCGAGGAACTCATCTCCCGCACCGTCGAGTCGCTGGTCGGCGCCAAGCGCGCCACCGTCCACCTGTACAACGCGACCGCGCCCGTCTGGCGCGAGGTCGTCTTCCGTGGCTCGAAGGACGCGGTCAAGCAGATCGCCGTCGACGGCACGCGCCTGGTCATGGAGTACGCGGAGAAGCTGCTGGGCCCCGAGACGGTCTTCGGCTACCAGTACAGCCCCGAGATCTTCACCGACACCGAGCTGGACTTCGCCCTGGAGGTCTGCGAGGCCGTCTGTGACGTATGGCAGCCCGAAGAGGGCCGCGAGATCATCCTGAACCTGCCCGCCACCGTGGAGCGTTCGACGCCCTCCACCCACGCGGACCGCTTCGAGTGGATGTCCCGCAACCTGACCCGCCGCGAGCACGTCTGCCTGTCCGTCCACCCGCACAACGACCGCGGCACGGCCGTCGCCGCCGCCGAACTGGCCATCATGGCCGGCGCCGACCGCATCGAGGGCTGCCTGTTCGGGCAGGGCGAGCGCACCGGCAACGTCGACCTGGTCACGCTGGGCATGAACCTCTTCTCGCAGGGCGTCGACCCGCAGATCGACTTCTCCGACATCGACGAGATCCGCCGCACCGCCGAGTACTGCAACCAGATGGAGGTCCACCCGCGCCACCCGTACGCAGGTGACCTCGTCTACACCGCCTTCTCCGGCTCCCACCAGGACGCCATCAAGAAGGGCTTCGAGGCCATGGGCGTCCGGGCCGAGCAGCAGGGCAAGACGGTCGACGACATCGAGTGGGCCGTCCCGTACCTGCCCATCGACCCCAAGGACGTCGGCCGTTCGTACGAGGCCGTCATCCGCGTCAACTCGCAGTCCGGCAAGGGCGGCATCGCCTACGTCCTGCAGAACGACCACAAGCTGGACCTGCCGCGCCGCATGCAGGTGGAGTTCTCGAAGATCATCCAGACGAAGACCGACTCCGAGGGCGGCGAGGTCACGCCGGGCGCGATCTGGGGCATCTTCCAGGACGAGTACCTGCCCAACCCCGAGAACCCGTGGGGACGCATCCAGGTCAAGAACGGCCAGACCACCACCGACAAGGACGGCACGGACACGCTGACCGTCGAGGCGACGGTCGACGGCGCCGACACCGTCCTGACCGGCACCGGCAACGGTCCGATCTCGGCCTTCTTCAACGCGCTCCAGGGCATCGGCATCGACGTACGCCTGCTGGACTACCAGGAGCACACGATGAGCGAAGGAGCCTCCGCGCAGGCCGCGTCGTACATCGAATGCGCCATCGGTGACAAGGTCCTGTGGGGCATCGGCATCGACCCCAACACGACGCGCGCGTCGCTGAAGGCCGCGGTCTCCGCGGTGAACCGCGCCGCACGCTGACGCCTTCCGGCCGCCGGGCAGGCCGAAAATGAGCCTGCCCGGCGATCGTCTACCGGCCATCTCTCGCACAGGGTGCTGACGCCACATCAACAATGTGGCTAACATCACGCCCAACGCGGCAATGTTGCCGGGGCGTTACGGAGGTGCGCGGTGCAGCCAGATCGGGGACGAAACGGCCGGGAATCCCGCATCTTCGCCACGCCCGTTTCCCGCGGGCGGGTCCTGCGCCGGCGCGTGATCGGCGTGCACACGGCCTGGACCACCGTCGGGGACGGCGAGTTCTTCTGCCCCGGCTGCGGCGGTGACCGCAACTACCAGCGCCGAACTGGCCGACGCCGCTTCGTCCTGCTCGGTGTGCCGGTCCTGCCGCGCGGCGCCGCGGGCCCCATCGTCGAGTGCGCCGCCTGCGGCGACCACTTCGGCACGGACGTTCTCGGCCATCCCACCACCACACGTCTCTCGGCCATGGTGCGCGACGCCGTGCACACCGTCGTCCTCGCCGTCCTCGCCGCGGGCGGCACCTCCTCGCGCACCACGCTCGACGCGGCCGTCGGCGCGCTGCGCGGGGCGGGCTTCGACGACTGCCGCGAGGAACAGCTCGTCGCGCTCGTCGACGCGCTCGCCGCGGACACCGGACGGGCCACCGTCCCGGACTGCGGGCCAGGTCTGGCCATAGAACTCCACGAGGCGCTCGGCCCGTTGGCCCCGCACCTGGCCCCGGCCGGACGCGAGGCGCTGCTGCTCCAGGGCGCGCGGATCGCCCTCGCCGACGGCCCGTACACCCCCGCCGAGCGCGAGGTGCTCGCCACGGCGGGCGGCGCGCTGACCATCGGCGCGGACGAGGTGACGCGGCTGATGGTCGCGGCGCGGACGACGCACTTCTGACCTCAGGGGCGGCCCCTGAGGTCACCTCAGGGGTGTAGGGGCGCTACTCCCCAGGGAGTACTGCGACGCGGATGTCTCCCAGCGCCGTACTCCCCAACTCGCCCTCGCGCCCGACGGAACGCGCGGGCCCCTCCGGAAGGGTTGGCACCGAACTTGCCGACCTGCCGGAAGGAGGCCCGTCATGCGGGCCGAACAGACCACCGCACGACGGCGACGAGCCGTGCCCTGGGGGCTCCTGGGGCTGTGGATCGCCGTCATCGCGCTCGCCGGGCCCTTCGCCTCGAAACTGGCCGACACCCAGCAGGACCGTGTCGTCGACTACCTCCCCGCCAGCGCCGACTCCACCCACGTCGCGGAGCTCCAGGCCCAGTTGCCCGGCGGCGAGGCCACGGAACTCGTGCTCGTCTACCACCGTGCCAAAGGTCTGACCGCCGCCGACCGCGAGACCGCGGCCGCCCAGGTCGCCGAGATCGGCCGGGACCACAAGCTGACCGCCACCCCGCGCGCCGTACCGTCCAAGGACGGCACCACGCTGATGTATCCGGTGGCGAGCAACGAACCCGGCCAGGACGAGGAGGCCAGGGACGCGCTCGTCGACGACGTACGCGAAGTCGCCGAGGGCAAGGGCGGGTTGAGCGTCGACGTGGGTGGCCCGGGGGCCCTCACCACCGATGCGGGCAAGGTCTACAACTCGCTCGGCGGTCCGCTGCTCTACACCACCGCCGGCGTGGTCGCGCTGCTCCTGATCATCATCTACCGCAGCCCCTTCCTGTGGCTCGTGCCGCTCGCCGTGGCGGGCATGGCCGACTACCTGGCGATGGGCATCGCGTACGGGCTGCACGAGGGCTTCGGGACGTCCGTCACCGGCCAGAGCAGCGGTGTGATGACGATCCTCGTCTTCGGCGCGGGGACCGACTACGCCCTGCTCATCGTTGCCCGCTACCGCGAGGAGCTGCGCAGGATCGAGCGCCCCTACGACGCGATGGCCGCCGCGCTGAAGGGATGCGGTCCCGCCGTGCTCGCCTCGTCGGGGACGGTCGCGCTCGGCCTGTTCTGCCTGCTCGCCGCCGACCTCAACAGCAGCCGGGGCATGGGCCCCCTCGGCACGGTCGGCGTGCTGTGCGCGCTCGTCGCGATGCTGACGCTGCTGCCCGCGCTCCTGGTCCTCCTCGGACGGCGCGTGTTCTGGCCGCTCGTGCCCACCTTCGGGAGCGAGCCCAAGAAGCGCCGCAGTCTCTTCTCCATGATGGGAAGCTCCGCGGGGCGCAGGCCCCGCACCGTGCTCCTGGGCGGCGCCGTGCTGCTCGGCGCGCTCGCCCTGGGGGCGTTCAGCCTGCCGGGTGCGCTGAAGCAGGAGGACTCCTTCACCAAGACACCCGACTCCGTCACCGCCATGGAGACCCTCGCCAAGGCCTACCCCGAACAGGGCACCCGGCCCCTCACCGTGATGGCCCCCGAGGACCGTGCCGCCGCGGCCCTGTCCGCCATCAAGGACACGAAGGGCGTGGAGAACGCGCAGAAGGGGCGTACGGGGAAGGGCTGGACGGAGATCTCCGTGATCGCGAAGGCCGCGCCCGAGTCGGCGGGCGAGACGGCGACGATCAAGGCGTTGCGGGCCGACCTGGACGGCTCGTACGTGGGCGGTGCCAGCGCCCAGCAGCTCGACCTGAAGGAGACGAACGACCGTGACACGATGATCATCGTGCCGCTGGTCCTCGCGGCGGTGCTGCTGATCCTGGTCGTGCTGCTCCGGTCACTCGTCGCGCCGTTGCTGCTCCTCGCGGCCGTGGTCGCGGTGTGGGGGGCCTCGCTGGGCATCGCGGGCCTCGTCTTCGAGCCGCTCCTGGGCTTCGAGGGCACCGACCCGGGGCTCGGCCTTCTGTCCTTCGTCTTCCTCGTCGCCCTGGGCGTCGACTACGGCATCTTCCTGATGCACCGCATGCGCGAGGAGTCCCTCGCCGGGGCGGAGCCGGGCGAGGCCGCGCTCACCGCGCTGCGCACGACGGGCGGCGTCATCGCGTCGGCGGGACTGGTGCTCGCGGCCACGTTCGCGGTACTCACCAGCATGCCGCTGGTGCAACTGGTCGAGCTCGGCTTCGTGATCGCGGTCGGCGTGCTGCTCGACACGTTCCTGGTGCGGACGTACCTGGTGACGAGCGCGAGCGTGGCGCTGGGGCGCAAGGTGTGGTGGCCGGGCAAGCTGTCGCGGCCCGCGCCCGCCACCGGCCCGGTCCCGGAGACGCGGCCCGAACGGGTGCCCGCGCCCTGACAGTTGACCGCTTCAGGACGCCCCTTCCCTGCCGGAGGGGCGTCCTCGTACGGGAGGATGCAGCGGTGGGGAGAGAGCCGCAGGTTCAGGTCCGCCCGGGTCCGTCGGGGCCGCGTGGTGTGCTGCCCTTCACCGGGGCCGTGCCCGGCACTTCGCGCGCACTGCGGGACGACGCGGTGTTCGCGGCGGGTCTCGCGGTGCTGTCCACCTTGCTCGCGGTCCTCGTCGTGGACGGGCGGCGGCCGGACGCGCTGGGCTGGGCGCTCCTCCTTGGCGCCCACCTGCCCCTGGTGTGGCGGCGAAGCCGTCCCGTGCCCGTGCTGCTTGCCGTCATGGCCTGCGTCGCGCCCTACCACGCCGTCGACTACACCCATGTGGCCGCGGTCCCGGTCGGCATGGTCGCCCTCTACACCGTCGCCGTGTCCGGCCGTCCGCGCCGCGCCCTGATCACCGGGTCCCTCGTCGTCGGCGTCACGATGACGGTCAACGCGAGCGTGGCCCCGCATCAGGTGGCCGAGGTGCTGAGGATCGCCGGGTGGATCGTCGCGGTGCTGCTGCTCGGCGTGTACGTGCGCATCCACCGCCAGTACGTCACCTCCGTACTGGAACGTGCCGAGCGGGCCGAGCGCACGCGGGAGGAGGAGGCGCGGCGGCGGGTCGCCGAGGAACGGCTGCGGGTCGCCCGCGATCTGCACGATCTGCTCGCGCACAGCATCACCCTGGTCGGCGTGCAGACCTCCGTCGCGGCACATGTCCTCGCCGCCGATCCGGAGCGCCTCGACCGGGCGGCGGTGGCCAAGGCCCTGGACGACATCGCCGACACGTGCCGCTCGGCGCGAGGCGAACTCCGCGCCACGCTTGAGGTGTTGAGGGAGACGGGCACCGCGGAGGAGTCACGGGGCCCGCTGCCCGGCCTCGACGGCCTCGCCGATCTCGCGGAGGCGGCGCGTACGTCCGGCGCCGAGGTCGACCTCGCCGTACGGGAGGCCGACGCGCCGCCCGCCGTGGGCGCGGCGGCCTACCGCATCGTGCAGGAGGCGCTCACGAACGCGGTGCGGCACGGCGGGCCGGGGCTCACCATCCGGGTGGGGATACGGGTGGTGGACGCGGCCCTGCGGGTGACGGTCACGGACGACGGGCGGGCCGCCGATGACCCCTCGCACACCCCCGGGTTCGGCCTCGTGGGGATGCGGGAGCGGGCCCGGAGCGTGGGCGGCACCCTGGAGGCGGGGCCCCGGTCCGAGGGCGGTTTCATGGTGTCGGCCGTACTGCCCCTGGTGCCTGTGGGAGGGCTTCGATGACGATCCGTGTGCTGCTTGCCGACGATCAGACCCTGGTACGTGCGGCCTTCGCGATGCTCGTCGAGTCCGCTCCGGACATGGAGGTGGTGGGGCAGGCGGGGACGGGGCGGGCCGCGGTCGACCTGGCCCGCTCGGAGCGGGCCGACCTCATCGTCATGGACATCCGCATGCCGGACCTGGACGGGATCGAGGCGACGCGGCTGCTCGCGCGGGACGAGGATCTGGCCGGGGTGAAGGTGCTGATGCTGACCACGTACGACACGGACGAGCATGTCGTGGAGGCGTTGCGGGTGGGGGCCTCGGGGTTTCTGGTGAAGGACACGAAGCCGGCGGAGTTGCTGGAGGCGATTCGGGTGGTGGCGGCGGGGGAGTCCCTGCTGTCGCCGGGCCCGACTTCTCGGCTTGTTGCGCGGGTGTTGCGGGGGCCGGCGGAGGTTGCGCTGCCGGATGCGCTTTCCGGTCAGTTGAGCGAGCGGGAGTGTCAGGTTCTCGCGCTGGTCGCGCGGGGCCTGAACAACGCGGAGATCGGGGAGTCGCTGGGGTTGAGCCCCTTGACGGCGAAGACTCATGTCAGCCGGATCATGGGGAAGTTGGAGGCGAGGGATCGGGCGCAGCTGGTGATCGTGGCTTATGAGTCGGGGTTGGTGCGGCCGGGGGTGGAGGGCGCCAGGTAGGGGCGGTCCCTGCGGGGCTTTCCCCAATCCCACCCCTTCCCGAAACCAGGGGGCTCCGCCCCCTGGACCCCCGAAAAGATGGCCTCAAACGCCGGCCGGGCTGAGTGGTTCAGCCCGTCCGGCGTTTGAGGACGAACTCGGCGAAGCCGGTGATGAAGGCACGCCAAGGCCCTCGCGCCAGAGCGAGTTTTCGGGAAGGGGTGGGGTTGGGGACTGAAAGACCGTTACAACAGCCCGGCCCCAGCCAAGAACTTCCCCACCCGCTCAACCTCCCCTGGGGCCAGGGGGACCTGCGGCTCCGCAGTAGCGGGGCAGGCAATCACGCCCCGTAGGTGCAGCGCCGCCTTGAACGCCCCCAGCGCGGAAGAGCTCGCACCCATCCTCCCCGCATCCCCCACCCGCACCATCCCGAACAGCCCGCACAACCGCTCCTGTTCGGCCCGAGCCCGCACCCAGTCCCCCTCCCGGCAGTAGCGATACAGCCGCGCATAACCCTCCGGGTCCACATTCCCCAACCCCGGCACCACCCCGTCCGCCCCCATCGCCAGCGCCGAGTCCACCGTCGTCTCCGAACCCGTAAGGACGCTGAAGCCCGTGACGTCCGTCCGGCCCCGCGCCCCGAGCACCACCTCCCGGAAGTTTCCCTCGTCCCCGCTGGAGTCCTTCAGGCCTGCCAGGACGCCGTCCGCCGCCAGTTCCAGGATCAGCTCGGCGGGCAGTTTGGAGTGGACCGAGGCCGGGAGGTCGTACGCGAAGACCGGGACCGGGGAACGCGCCGCGACGAGGCGGAAGTGGCGGGCCACCTCCGCCGGGTGCGTGCGCGTGTAGAAGGGGGCCGTCACCACCACGCCGTCCGCCCCCGCGTCCGTCACGGAGCGGACGTGGTCCAGGACCCTTGGCGTCGCCATGTCGATCGCCCCGGCCAGGATCGGCAGTTGGCCCCCCGCATGGCCCGCCACCGTCTCGATGACCAGCCTCCGCTGGGCGTCCGTCAGGTACGCCGCCTCCGACGACGAACCGAGGACGAACAGGCCGTCGACCCCGCCCGCGACCAGATGGTCGACCAGCCTGACGAGTGACGCCGTGTCCACCTCGCGGTCCGGTGTCAGGGGCGTGCAGACGGGCGGAACGACACCGGTGAGCGGGGTGGGCAGTGTCATGGGGTCTCCCTGGGGCTCGCGTCCGTGGCGGCGGACTGGATCACTAGCTCGTGCGTGGACTGGCCGTCCGGCACGGGGTGGTGGCAGCGGTAGCGGTGCCCGGACCGCCCGGACCGGCCGGACCCGGACCCCGACGTCGACTCAAGGTCCGGCATCGTGGCCGCGCAGACGTCGTCCGCCTTCCAGCACCGCGTACGGAACGGGCAGCCGCTCGGCGGTCGCGTGGCCGACGGCACCGGGCCGACGAGCGGGATCGGGTCGATGGGGTCCAGGAGGCCGGGCGTCGCGGAGAAGAGGGCCCGGGTGTACGGGTGGCGCGCTCGGTCCAGGATCTCCTCGGCCGGTGACTCCTCCACGATCCTGCCCAGGTACATGGTGATGACCCGGTCGCTCATCCGCCGCACCGTCTGGATGTCGTGCGACACGAAGACCAGGGCGAGGCCGAGCCGCTCCTTCAGGTCCAGGAGGAGGTTGAGGATCTGGGCGCGCACGGAGACGTCGAGCGCGCTCGTCGGCTCGTCCGCCACCACGAGCTCCGGTTCGAGGGCCAGGGCGCGCGCGATGGCCACGCGTTGGCGCTGGCCGCCCGACAGCTGGCCGGGCAGACCGTCGGCCAGGACCTTGGGGAGGCCGACCAGGGACATCAACTCACGGACACGCGCGTCACGTTGGGTCGACGTCCCCATCCTGTGCACGTCCAGGGGGTCGCGGAGTATCTGGCGTACGGTCAGTCTGCGGTTCAGGGCCGTCGACGGGTCCTGGAAGATCATGCCGGTGTTGCGGCCGATCGCCGTCCGGCGCTCGGCCGGTTTCATCGTCCACAGGTCGCGTCCCCGGAAGGACACCGTCCCCGCCGTGGGCTGCTGCACCCCCACGAGCACCTTCGCGAGCGTCGACTTGCCGCACCCCGACTCGCCCACGACACCCACCGTCTCACCGGGCGCGATGGTCAGATCGGCGCCGGTCAGGGCGTACACCCGCTCGCGCGAGAAGAGGCCGCCCGAGCGTGCGCGGTGCACGACGTGCGCGTCGGAGAGGGAGATGAGGTTCTCGGCCGCCGTATTGTTCGTCGTCATTTGAGGGCCTCGTTTCCCCTGGGCCGCGGCACCCGCGGCGGCTGCTGCGCCGGGTGGTGGCAGGCGATGGAATGATGTGCCCCGCCCACGAGTTCGGGCGCCGTCGTACGGCACACCTCGCTCGCCAGGGGGCACCGGTCCGCGAACCGGCAGCCCGCGGGGAAGTCGGCCGGCGAGGGGACGACGCCCTTGATCTGGGTCAGGCGCTGCGCCGCCGATTCGAGCGAGAGGACCGAGCCGAGCAGGCCGCGCGTGTAGTGGTGCGACGGCGCCTCGACGAGGTCCGCCGTCACGCCCGTCTCGACGATCTGGCCGCCGTACATCACCACCACCCGGTCGGTGACGTCCGCGACCAGGGCCAGGTCGTGCGAGACGAGGATCAGCGCGAAGCCCAGCTCCTCGCGCAGACGGAGGAGGAGTTGGATGACCTGGGCCTGGACCGTGACGTCCAGGGCCGTCGTCGGCTCGTCGGCGACGATCAGTTTCGGGTCGCGGGAGAGGGCCATCGCGATCAGGACGCGCTGGCGCTGGCCGCCGGAGAGTTCGTGCGGGTAGCTGCGCAGGGTGCGTTCCGGGTCGAGGCCGACCAGTTCGAGGAGTTCGACGGCCGTGCGGCGCCCTTCTCTTCGTACGACCTGCTTGAGCTGGGAGCGGACCGTCATCGCGGGGTTGAGGGAGGACAGGGCGTCCTGGTAGATCATCGCCATGTCGTGGCCGAGGAGCCGTCTGCGGACGCGCATCGGCATGCCGAGCAGTTGCTCGCCGTCGAAGGTGACCCGGCCGCCGGTACGGGCACCCTTGGGTTCCAGGCCCATCACGGTCAGCGCGGTGAGCGACTTGCCGCAGCCCGACTCGCCCACCAGGCCCAGGACTTCACCGGGCCGGACGTGGAAGCTGATGCCGTCGACGATGTCCACGCCGCCGTGACGGGCGTCGAAGCCGATGGTGAGGTCGGAGACCGTGAGCACCGGAGTGCCCTCCGGCAGCGGGCGCGCGCGTGAGCGCAGGCGCTCGGCCGCCTCCGTCAGGCCCGGCAGTTCGAGGACCTCGCCGCTGCCCGGCTCGGGCGCTTCGAGACGGTCCTCCTTGCGGGCCTCTCCCGGTACGTCGCGGGTCGCGGGCGCCGCCCACGCGTCGGACACGCCCTCGGAGAGGATGTTCAGGGCGAGGACCGTGATCAGCATGAGCAGGCCGGGGAAGACCGTCGCCCACCAGCCGCCGAGCAGCACCATGTTCTTGCCGTCGGCGATGACGCTGCCCCAGGACGGGTCCGGCGGCCGCACGCCCGCGCCGATGAACGACAGCGAGGCCTCGAAGACGATCGCCTCGGCGACCTGCACCGTGCAGAACACCAGGATCGGCGCCGCGCAGTTGATGGCCACGTGCTTGATGAGGATGTGCGGGGTGCGGGCCCCGACGATGCGCTCGGCGACGACGTAGTCCTCGCCGTACTGATCCATCACGTTCGCCCGCACGACCCGCGCGATCGGTGGGGTGAACAGGAACGCGATGGCGCAGATCAGCACGAGGATGCCGCCGCCGAAGACCGCCACGAGGACGGCGGCGAGGGCGATCCCGGGGAACGCCATGACGATGTCCAGGCACCGCATCAGCGTCTCGTCGACCGCCTTGCGCGAGGTCGCAGCGATCGCCCCGAGCGCGGCCCCGACGATCAGGGCGAGCAGCGTCGCCCCGAGCCCGATCGCGAGTGACCAGCGCGCCCCGTACATCAGCCTGCTGAGGATGTCCCGGCCGAGGCTGTCCTGCCCCATCCAGTGGTCGGCGGTCGGGTGGCCCGTGCCGTCGGCCTGCGGCTGCTGGTCGAGCGGGTCGTGCGGGGCGATCAGCGGCGCGAAGAGCGCCACGAGGACGACCACGCCGATCACGCCCACCGCGATGCGCGAGAGCACGGGCAGGCGGCGCAGGGATCGCAGCCGGATGCCGGGCCGCGAGAGGCGCTCGGCCAAGGCCTTGCGTGACGTGATCATCAGGCGGTCCCCCTCAGACGCGGATTGACCAGCAGATAGAGGATGTCGAGGACCAGGTTGACGACCACGAATCCGACGGCCGTCGTGATGACGACTCCTTGCACGACGGCCGGGTCGCCGTTCTTCACCGCGTCGATCATCAGCTTGCCCATGCCGGGCAGCGAGAAGATCGTCTCGATGACGACGGCGCCGCCGAGCAGATAGCCCACGCGCAGGCCGAGCACGGTCAGCGGGTTGATGAGGGCGTTGCGCAGGACGTTGCGGCCGACCACCACGACCGGTGGCAGGCCGCTGCCGATCGCCGTCCGCACGTAGTCCTTGTCGAGTTCCTCGACCACCGCCGTGCGGATGATGCGGGTGAGCCCGGCGGCCACCGGCAGGGAGAGCGCGAGGGCGGGGAGCGTCATCGTCTTCAGCCAGCCGGTGAAGGAGTCACCGGGGTTGACGTACCCGCCGGTCGGGAACCAGCCCGCCTCCACCGCCAGGTACTGGATCATGAGCAGCGCCAGCCAGAAGCCGGGCGCCGCCACACCGGTCAGCGAGATGACGCGGATCAGCTGGTCCGGCAGCCGGTCGCGGTAGATCGCGGCGGTCACGCCGAGCAGCAGCGAGACGACCACCGCGATGCCGAGCCCCAGGAAGGTCAGCTGGAGGGTGAGCGGCAGCGCGGTGGTGACCTGCTCCATCACCGGCGAGCGCGTGAGCACGCTGATGCCCATGTCGCCCTGGACCAGATCGCCGACGAACGCGGCATAGCGCACCGGCAGCGGATCGAGCAGCCCGTTCTCCTCGCGGAAGTCATGCAGCTGCTCCTCGGTCGGATTGGCGCCCTGGAAGAACGCCGACGCCGGGTCGACGTCCGAGAACCGCATCACGAGGAAGACGAACAGGACGATGCCGAGCAGCAGCGGGACGAGCAGGACCAAGCGGCGGACCAGGATCCGGAGGACCGCGATCACGTCGCCCACTTCGCCTGGAGCAGGTTGATGCCCGGGTAGGGCTGGGCCTTGACGCCGGTGAGCTTCTTCGGGTCCCAGGCGGTCATCAGCTCGTTGTGGACGACCGGATAGATCACCGCCTGCTCGGCGACGGTGTCGATGTAGTCCTGGATCATGGCCTTCTTCTTGGCCGCGTCCGGCTCGCGCGTCGCCTGGTCCATGTCCTTGAAGAGCTTCTTGGCCACGGAGTTGTCCGCCCAGCGGGCGTAGCCCATCCACAGGTTCTCGGGCCCGTAGTTGTAGTGCATGATCAGGTCGGGGTCGATGCCGAACTGGTTGGGATTCGACGCGGCCGCGACGACTTGGTAGTCCTTCTTCTGATCCATCTTGGTGAAGACGGCCGTGGTCTCCTGCGGGTCAAGGGTCGTCTTGACGCCGATCGCGTCCCACGAGGCCTTGATGGTCGGCAGGCAGTCGACGATCCAACTCACGTTCACCGCGATGAGGTTGATCGACAGATCCTTGACCCCGGCCTCCTTCAGGAGCTTCTTCGCCTTCGCGGGGTCGTATTCGTAGACCGTCTTGGCCGGCCGGTAGGCGGGGTTGGACTCGTTGAGAAACGAGGTGGAGGCCTTCCCGTGCCCCTTCAGGGCGACCTGGATCATCTTCTCGGTGTCGATGGCGTGGTGCAGGGCCTGGCGCACGCGTACGTCGTCGAAGGGCTTGTGCGCGGTGTTGAACATCAAGAACAGGTTGTTCATCCCTGCCCCGCCCTCGACGGTGAGCCCGCCCTTCTTGAGCTGCTCGATGTTGGCGTACGGGATGTTGTCCGAGATCTCCGAGTCCGCGCTGCCACCGGAGATCTTCGCGACGCGGGGTGCCGCGTCCACGATGGTCAGCCAGTTCATCTTCTTGAAGGCGGCCTTGCGGGGGCCGTTGTAGTCGTCGAAGGCCTCGAAGGTGGTGTTGGATTTCGGGGCGTGCGACGCCTGCTTGTACGGGCCCGAGCCCACCGCCTTGCCCTTGGTCGCCTCGTCCCAGGCGCCGGGCTCGGAGAAGACGTGCTTCGGCATGATCTTGGCGAGGGAGAGCCGGGCCAAGCCCTCCGGGAACGGGAACTTCAGGATCAGCTCGACCGAGGTCGCGTCGATCTTCTTGACCTCCTTCAGCCAGCTCTCGAAGAAGCCCTTGGCCAGCGTCTGCGTCTTCGGATCGAGAATCCGGTCGAAGACGAACACCACGTCGTCGGCGGTCACGGGCTTCCCGTCGTGCCACTTGGCGCCGGGCCGCAGCGTGAACTTCCAGGTGGTCGCCTTGGCGTCGGTGGGGATCTCCGTGGCGAGCGCGGCATACGGCTCGCGGGTGATGGGATCGGTGTTCAGCAGACCTTCGTAGATGTGCTCGTTGCCGGCCATCGCGAAGGCGGACGCGGTCTGCGTCGGGTCCCAACTGCCGTCGTTGCCGTAGCCGATGACGGCGGTGAGGGTCGAGTCGCCGCCCTTGCCGCCGCCGTCCCCGGCCTCGTTCGTGGACTCGGGTCCTCCCGAGCAGGCGGAGAGCGTGGTGGTGATGGCGGCGGCCGCGCCCAGCACACCGGTGTACTTGAGGAAGGACCGACGGTCCGGTGCGGGTCCGGTGTGTCCGGTGGATCCGGTCGCCCCGCCGGAGCCTGTGCTGATCTTCTGGTCGCTCACTGTGTCTCCCCTTGCTCCCTTGAGAGATCCCACGTCCTACGTCGTGGTGGCGTGGCGACCATAAAAGGGGCCGGGAGGGCGGTCAAGGCCCTGGACAGTGCGCTGGACAGTGCACTCGTGCGGGTGAGGGTTCGGGGATCACGGCGCGTCAGGCCATGCGGCGCGTGTTTAGTGGTTGCTAAACATTTACGGCCCGGTTCGGCGGGGCGGAGTGAGGTGCGCGTCCTGTTCATGTTTGCGAACGTGCTGGCCGAGCGGCGGTACGCGGAGTACGTCGCCGACCGTGAGAAGGAGCTGGGGAAATGAGCGGACACATCAGGTGGTCGGCGAGTGGACACCGGGAGCGCGCGGAGGAACTGGCCGGTGGCCGGGACGAGTTCACGGAGGGGGCCCGGCGCATGCTTGCCGAGGTTCGGGCCTGGCGCCTCGTCGAGATGCGCCAGGAGCGGGGGTACACCCAGACGCAGGTGGCCGAGCGTATGGGGGTGAGCAAAGGGAGGGTGTCCCAGATCGAGAGTGGGCAAGTCTCAGGTACGGACGTGATGGCGCGGTATGTCGAAGCGCTCGGCGGCAATCTGGTGATGGTCGCGGTCTTCGACGACGGTGAGCTACGAAAGGTCGGATGACATGGGCCGGGAGCGCCTCGCCGAGCGATTTCGTTCTCAGTTGTCGTCGATCGGGTACGGGGGCGACTACAACCCCGAGCAGTGGGGTCCCGAGGTCCACGCCGAGGACGCCGAGTTGATGCGCGAGGCGGGGGTCAACCTCATCACGCTCGGGATCTTCTCCTGGGCGAAGACGGAGCCGGCCCCGGGCACGTACGACTTCGCGTGGCTGGACGGCCACATGGACCGCCTCGCGGAGGCGGGCGTCGCGGTCAGCCTGGCGACGATGACGGCGTCCCCGCCCCCGTGGCTCACGCGCCTGCACCCTTCGATGCTCCCCGTGACGGATGAGGGGGTCCGGCTGCACCCCGGCTCCCGCCAGCACTGGTGCCCGTCGAGCCCGGTGTACCGCACCCACGCCGTACGCCTCACCGAACGCCTGGCCACGCGCTACGGCGCGCACCCCGCGCTCGCGCTCTGGCACATCGGCAACGAATACGGCTGCCACATCTCACGCCACTGCCACTGCGAGGTGTCGACGGCGGCGTTCCGCAGGTGGCTGCGGGAGCGGTACGGGACGGTGACGGCGCTCAACGACGCCTGGTCGACGGACTTCTGGTCGCAGCGCTACGGCACCTTCGAGGAGATCCACACCCCGCGCAAGGCCCCGTCCTTCCGCAATCCGGCCCAGCAGCTCGACTACTGGCGCTTCTCCTCGGACGAGCTCCTCGCGTGCTACCTGGCGGAGAAGGAGGTCCTGACCCGCATCACCCCGCACATCCCCGTCACGACGAACTTCGTCCCGGTGGCGAAGACACTGGACCTCTTCAGCTGGGCCCCGCACCTGGACGTGGTGTCGTACGACTCGTACCCGGACCCGCTCGATCCGGACGCACTCCACCGCACGGCCTTCTCGTACGACGTCATGCGCGGCCTGAAGGGCGGGCAGCCGTGGCTGCTCCTGGAACAGGCGCCGGGCGCGGTGAACTGGCGCGAACGCAACGGCAGGAAGCCGCCGGGCCGGATGCGCCTGGACAGCTGGCAGGCGGTGGCGCACGGGGCGGACGCGGTGCTGTTCTTCCAGTGGCGGCAGTCGCGCGGGGGAGCGGAGAAGTTCCACTCGGCGATGGTCCCGCACGGGGGCCGGGAGACGCGGATCTTCCGGGAGGTGCGGGAGCTGGGCGCGGAGTTCGCCTCGTATCCCGAGCTCCTGTGCTCCCGCCCCGACCGTGCGGACGCGGCGCTGCTCATGGACTGGCCGAGCTGGTGGGCCCTGGAACTGGACGCGCACCCGAGCGCGGACGTCACGTTCCTGGACGCGGCCCTGGCCCACCACAAGCCGCTGTACGACGCGTCCGTGGCGTGCGACGTGGTCCCGGTGGACGGGGACTTGACCGAGTATCGCTTGCTCCTGATCCCCAATCTTTACTCGGTAACGAAGGAGACCGCGGAACGAATCCGCGCGTACGTCCACGGCGGCGGCACCCTGCTCATGTCCTACTTCTCCGGAATCGTGGACGAACACGACCGCGTCCACCTCGGCGGCTACCCGGCCCCGTTCCGCGAGCTGCTCGGCCTCCGGGTGGAGGAGTTCGACCCGGCCCCGGACGGCACGTGGTCGGAGGAGATCCACCTGGAGGGCGCGGAAGCCGTGAGTACTTCCTCCACGGGCGCCCCGACGGTGACCCGCCACCCCTACGGCGAGGGCGTGGCCTGGTACCTGAGCACGCGCCCCGCCCCGAAGGAGATGCGGGAGCTCCTCGACCGGGTGCGCGCGGAGTGCGGGGTGGCGCCGGTCCTGCCGGACCTCCCGGAGGGGGTGCAGGCGCGGGCACGGGTCACGAGGGGCGGGGAGCGGGTCCTCGTGGTGATGGATGAGCGCGGGTTGGGCGTGGAGGTGCGGGAGGGGGGCAGGGCAACTGCAAGTAAATCCCGCCCCGGGGTGCGTTGACGTGGGATTTTGCTGCAGATGAGTGACCTGCGGGGGACGTTAGTGAGGCGTTAGCGAGACGGCGACGGATCACCAGCGGCGGCGGACAGTCTTGTTCTCACGAGCACGAAGCAAGAAGCACCGCACAGAACGGGAAGACCATGTCGCACACCGCCCTCCTCCACGCCCGCAAGGCCGCAGCCGCCATGGTCATCACCGTCGCCGCGTTCGGGCTCACCGCCTGCCAGGGCGGCGGGAACGACGCCTCGTCGTCCTCCGCCCCGGCCCCCGCTTCCGCGTCCGAGACCGGTAAGTCCGGCGGGTCTGGCGAGACGACCGGCAAGACCGGTGGCGACTCCGCCACCAACAAGTCGTCGGGCACGCCGGCCAAGTCCGGCAAGAGCTGTACCGACCAGATCAACTACGCGGGTGACCCGCGCTCAAATGCCGAGATCAACAGCATCGGCGCGGACACGGGCACCTGCCCCACCCCGGAGAAGGGCGACAAGGCGGGCAAGAGCTGTACGGACCAGATCAACTACGCGGGTGACCCGCGGTCGAACGCCGAGATCAACAGCATCGGCGCCGACACCGGGACCTGCCCCACCCCCGAGAAGGGCGACAAGCCGTCGGGTACGCCCAACAAGCCCGGCGTCAGTTGCACCGACCAGATCGACTACGCCGGTGACTCCCGGCCGAACGCGGAGATCAACAGCATCGGCGCGGACACCGGCTACTGCCCGCCGGTCAAGAAGTAGGCGCCGAGGTTCTCGCGGAGCGCGTCGACCACGTACTCGGGCGAGAACTCGAGGAGCCAGTCCATGAACCGCCGCCCGTACTCCTCCCGCGCCCGCGCGATGATGGGATCGGCGGCCTCGGGCGCGGTGAGGCCGAACCTCTCCTCCAGCCAGACGAGATACTCCTCGTGCCCCGAGCTGTGCTCCTCGTCGACGTCCCGTTCCTCCTCCGCGAAGTACCACTCGTGGTCGATGGCCAGCAGACGGAACAGATCACGCAGGCCGGACGCCACCACATCGAGATCGCCTTCGTCACCGAAGAGGACGACCGGCAGCGTCGCCAGATCCGAGACCGGCGTCGCGCCGTCCGTACTCGTACATCTCGAACCCGTCGGAGAAGCCCGCCTTCCCCGGCCCGTCGTGGAACTCCTTGAGCAGATTCAGCTCGGGTATGGGGGAGTAGGCGGCGGGCACGGATTCTCCTCGGTGTGGGGCGGCAGAGGGTGACAGGGGGACGGACGCTACCGGTCCCCACTGACAGCGCGGGACGAAAAGCCGAGGCGGCGACCGGAGGCCCGCGGCTAAGTTGCCGCCATGCCCGAACTCCAGCGTCTGCGCCCCGATCACGCCCCCGCCCTGCTCGCCTTCGAGCGCGAGAACCGCGCCTACTTCGCGAAGCACGTACCTGACCGTGGCGACGCCTACTTCGCCGAGTTCGCCGCGCGGCATGCTTCATTGCTGGCCGAACAGGCGGCCGGGGCCTGCCACTTCCACGTGCTGGTGGACGGTGAGGGGGCCGTGCTCGGGCGCGTCAACCTGGTCGACGTCGCGGACGGCGAGGCCAAGCTCGGGTATCGCGTCGCCGAGAGCGCGGTGGGCCGCGGGCTCGCCACGGAGGCCGTACGGGAGGTGTGCGGGGTCGCCGGCTCGGAGTACGGGCTCACTGCCCTGCGGGCGGCTACGGATGCGGGGAACGCGGGGTCGCGGGCGGTGCTCGTGCGTGCGGGGTTCGTGGTCGTGGGTGAGATGGAGGTCGAGGGCCAGGGGTGGACCGAGGTGCGCTATCGCCTTGACCTGGCTGCTGGTTGACACATGATCCGGCCCGCGTCAGAGTCGCGCCGGTGGAGATCAGGGATCTGAGCGAGGCCGAGCGGCAGGTGTGGGAGGCGTTCCCGCTGGGGCGGGGCGTCGACTTCCGGGAGCGGCACGGGGAACCCGCCGATGCCGGCGCGGACTGGGGCCCCGAGCGGACCGTACGGGCCGAGGTGCTGCGGGCTCTTCTCATCGACGGGCCTCGCCAGGAGGGGGAGACGCCTGTCCTGCGGCTGCATGGTGCTCGTATCACGGGCAAGCTCGACCTTGAGTACGCGGAGGTCGCCGGGGCGATTCACCTGTGGTCCTGCTACTTCGACGGAGAACTGGACCTGTACGGGGCGCAGTTGCGTCAGCTGAATCTGGGGTGGTCCGTCCTTCCCGACCTGTACGGCACGGGCTTACGGGTCGACGGCTCGTTGCGCATGACCGGTGTCCGCGTCCGGAGGTCCATCCGGCTCGGGGGCGCGCGGATCGCCGGAGCGGTATTCCTCGACGGGGCGCTGCTGGGAGAGGGCGGTCTGTCGGACACCTTCGACGAGCCCGTCCTCGCGCTCAATCGCGCCACCATCGACGGTGATCTCCACGCCGACGACGGCTTCACCGCCCACGGGCTGGTCCGCCTCGCGGGCGCCGTGGTCGCCGGGACCATCACCCTCAACGATGCGGTGCTCAGCAACCCGGGTGGCACCGCCCTGCAGGCGGCGAACCTCAGTGCCGGGGACGATCTGCACGCGATGCGGCTCACGGCTCACGGGCGCCTCAACCTGCCCGGTGCCCGCATCCCCGGCCAGTTCAACCTGGAGGGCGCCCGGCTCTCCAACCCGGGCGGCATGGCCCTGCGCGCCAGCATCACCGGGGGCACGTTGTGGCTGGACGGGGCCGCGCCGATCGAGGGCACGGTGACACTGCGGGGCTGCCAACTCGATCTCCTGCACATAACCCCGGAGACCTGGCCGGACAAGGTCCGCCTCGATGGCCTGACGTACAACAGACTCAGCCCGCACGAGCCCGCCGAGCGAAGGCTCGAGGTCTTGGGGTGGGACACCGAGGGCTACGTCCCCTTCGCGTACGAGCAACTCACCGCCGCGTACCGCCGTGTCGGCGACGATGCGGCCGCGCGTACCGTCCAGCTCGCCAAGCAGCGCCGGCATCGCACCACCCTGCCCTGGTACGCCAAGGCTTGGGGGTATCTCCAGGACCTCACGGTCGGCTACGGCTTCCGGCCTACGCGCGCTGCGGTCTGGCTGCTCTCGTTGCTGCTGATCGGCTCCGTCGCGTACGCGGTGCGGGAGCCGGTGGCGTTGAAGCCGAAGGAGGCGCCGGAGTTCAGCGCCGTCTTCTACACGTTGGACCTGCTACTGCCGATCATCGACTTCGGCCAGGAGCATGCGTATGCCGCGCGGGGGGCGTGGCAGTGGTTCGGGTACGCCCTGGTCATCATGGGCTGGACCCTCGCCACGACGATTGCCGCCGGCATCACGAGGGCGATCAGTCGTCAGTAGGGTGGCGATTCCCTGCGGGGCGGTGGGGGCTGGTCGCGCAGTTCCCCGCGCCCCCTACGGGGCGCTTCCCCTAGGCGGCGCCCACGTTCCCCACGAACGCAGCCCACGCTTCGGCGCGGATCAGCAGGGCGGGGCCTTGGGGGTTTTTGCTGTCGCGGACGGGGACGACGCCGGTGACTCCGTCGGCCACCTCGACGCAGGCGTTGCTGTCGCCGCTGCTGTACGTGCTCTTGCGCCAGCGGGCGGCGCCGATGAAGTCGTACGCGACCTCGACGCAGTTGCCGCCATCACCGTTGCTGTACGTGCTCTTGTACCAGTGTGCGGTGCTCAGGTCGTACTCGTACATCGTCTGTAGTCCTCAGCCGCCGACTCGATCAGGGCGAGGGACGCCTCCGGCGACAATGCGGCGGCCCTAAGCAGATCGTAAGTCGCATGGGCACGCTTGACCACGGCTGGTTCGTCGATGAGGTTTCCCGAAAACCCCGTTTCTGTATAGAGCGTTGGCGGCGCATCCTCGAACCGCATGAGTTTCATGGGCCCGTGCATTGAGGCATACGCTCCCACCTTGTACGGGAGCACCATCGTCAGGACGTGGCGGTTCCGTGCCAGCTCGGTGATGCGGCCCAGCTGGCCGGCCATGACCGACGGGCCGCCCACCGGGATGCGTAGCACGCATTCGTGCATGATCGCCCAATACACGGGCCGTGCAGCGTCCTTGAGGATGTTCCCGCGTTCCATCCGTGCAGAGACTGTGTCCGCGATGAACTCATCCACTGCGAACGGGTGGCTCGCCAGAGTGAGTGCGCGAGCGTAGGGGGCTGTCTGCAGCAGGCCCGGCACGACCGTTGGCTCGAACTCGCAGATCTCTGTGGCCAACCGCTCCAACTCCACGACCGCCGCGAAGTAATCCGCGTACCGCCGGTCGTCGATCAGCTTGCGCCACATCCTCTCGAAAATACCGTCGGATTGCAGCACCTCATCGATCCTCTCCGCCACATCCAACTGCGGTTTGCGAATGGCCTGTTCGAATTGGCCGACGTATCCACCGGAAACGAAAACCCGCAACCCCAGCGCCGACTGCGTGAGCCCCGCGTCCTCGCGCCGTCTCTTCAGTTCCGCTCCGAAGAACTCCCAGGCCGCCTGACGTGAACCATTGGCCATGGCCAACCGCCTTTCGCTGCCTCGCAGTTGTAGGAGACAGACTCCTGACGAGTCTAGGTGGATTCCGTCACCGTAGGGATGCGAAGAGTGAGATCCGACGGCAAAGGGGAGCCACCCGATGGGTGAGAAGAAGGCGCACGCGCCGGTATGCGTCGAGGACGCGGAGGAGACCATGAAGGAATTGCGCACCGCACTCGCGCAGGCGGGAATTACTTTGCCGTCATTGCGGATCGACCCCACATCTTTGGCTCGGGAGGCGCCCTGCCCGATCATCGAATTGGGCGGTTGCCGGGTCGAGACGGCCGCGCGGCTCGTCGCCGCGCTGGGGGTCGCGCCATGAATCTGTACCTTCCCGTCGGCGCGTACGCCGTGGACACGCGGACAGGCCAGGTCGGCAGGGTCATGGGGCACGAGGGGCCCTATGTCCAGCTGCGGCCCTTCGGCGGCGGGCGGGAGTGGGACTGTGCGCCGGACGCGTTGCGGACCGCCACCACGTCCGAGCGGCTGAGGGCGGCGACCGCCTATGCGAATGCCCGGAGTCGGGGGGGAAGTGCCGTGACGTAGTGTGCGGCGCCATGGCCATATGGAAGTGGAGCAAGCCGAGGGTCGAGTCGAAGTACCCGAGACCGCTCACCATGCACCAGATGTGGATGGTGTCGCTGAGCGCGCCGGTCAGCCGGGACAAGGACGCGTCCCGGACGACCCTGTATCCGTTCACCCGCATCGACGACGGCAAGGCGCGGAAGTGGCTGGCCGAGCAGTGGGAGATCACCGCGCCCGAGCAGTTGCTCGGGCGCCTGAGCGGTCTGGCGAGCACCGGTTATCGCGCCATGGCGCAGAGGCGGATCGGCGTCGCGCCGCTTGCCTGGGACATCGCGCTCTACGTGGACATCTCCCGGCGTGGGTTCGCCTGCGGGATGCTGAGCGAGGCCGACACCTGGAACCGGCTCAAGAACGTCGTGCCGACGGTGGTGGGGACGTACTCCTCCTGGGGGGAGTACGCCGACCACTACCTTCTCGGGAGGAAGGTCTGGCGGGACAGTCTGCAGGGCACGCAGGACGCGGACTTTCCGGCGCCCCAGGCCGCGTCCGACGCCCACCTCCAGAAGCTCCTGGACCCGGCGAACCGCTCCAGCGCGTGGAACCTCGCCCCCTGGGAAGCGATCAGCCGCCCCGACCAGGCGCGCCCTGCCCGCTGAGCGGACCCGACGCCCGAAGGGGCGCGGGGAACTGCGCGGCCAGCCCCCACCGGCCCGCGGACTGATCACCGCACTCCCCAGCGGAGCGTCTAGTGCTGCGTCGGCTTCGACTGGGTCAGCTCGCTCGGGCGCACGATGACGTGGCCCTCGCCGCGCAGCATCAGCTGCACCGCCTCGCCGGAACCGCCCCTGATCATGGAGCCGACGGACTGCGAGCGGTGCAGCGAGGTGTCCAGGTTCGCGGTCCAGCCGACCACCGCGTCCGTGTCCACGTACACCGGCTGCTGCGGTGACACCGGGATCACCAGCGGGTTGCCGTCGCAGACCAGGCCGAGCTGCCCGGCCCCGGTGAAGACGCTGTTGAAGAGGCCGCCGCCGGTGACGCCCGCGCCCTTCACCGTCTTGATCTCGTACGAGAGCGTCGCGTCGAAGCACAGGACGTTGCGGCCGTTGACGGTGAGGACGTCGCCCGGCTCGATGTCGACGATGAAGCAGTTCTGCGCCTCGTGCGCGAACCAGGCCTCTCCCTGGCCGCGCACCGCCATCAGCGGAAGACCCTCACCGGTCATCGCCCGCTTCAGCATGCCGCCCATGCCCTGGCCCTTGCGCTCGAACTGTAGGTCGCCGCGGTAGGCGATCATCGCGCCCTGCCGTGCGTGCATCTCGCCGTTGACCGCGTACTTGATGGACTTGGCGTTCTGCAGGGTCATCCCGGGGACGACGGACTGCTGCGCCATGTGTTCCGTGGAGAACAGCTCACTCTTCATGCGGGCATTTTGGCAGGCGTGACTGATATGACCAGGGGGCAGGACAGGTCGGTGCGACCCCGGCCACGGCTGTCGGTGCCGTACGCGAGAATGGGGCCATGAGTCTGTTCCGTGATGACGGCATCGTGCTGCGCACCCAGAAGCTGGGTGAGGCGGACCGCATCATCACGCTGCTCACCCGCGGCCACGGCCGGGTCCGCGCCGTCGCGCGCGGAGTGCGGCGCACGAAGTCCAAGTTCGGGGCGCGGCTCGAGCCCTTCTCCCATGTGGACGTGCAGTTCTTCGCGCGCGGCAGCGAACTCATCGGGCGCGGGCTGCCGTTGTGCACACAGAGTGAGACCATCGCTCCGTACGGTGGTGGAATCGTGACCGACTACGCGCGCTACACCGCCGGCACGGCCATGCTGGAGACGGCGGAACGGTTCACCGATCATGAGGGCGAGCCCGCCGTGCAGCAGTATCTGCTGCTCGTGGGCGGCCTGCGGACCCTCGCCAACGGCGAGCACGAGCCGCATCTCATCCTCGACGCGTTTCTTCTGCGCTCCCTCGCCGTGAACGGGTACGCGCCCAGCTTCAGCTCCTGCGCGAAGTGCGGGATGCCCGGGCCGAACCGGTTCTTCTCCGTCGCCGCGGGCGGCTCGGTCTGCGTCGACTGCCGGGTGCCCGGCAGCGTCGTACCCTCGATGGAAGCCCTCGGCCTGCTCGGCGCGCTGCTCACCGGAGACTGGGAGACGGCGGACGCCTGCGAGGCGCGGCATGTCAGGGAGGGCAGCGGGCTTGTTTCCGCCTATCTGCACTGGCACTTGGAGCGCGGGCTCCGCTCATTGCGGTACGTAGAGAAAACCACGTAAGCACGTCAGCACGTCACGTACAGAGAACGCTAGGTAGGAGAGAGCCCCCCATGGCACGACGCGGAATCCTCGGACGGTCCCGCCGTGAGTACAAGGTCCCCGAGCCGCACCCCTCGGGCGCCCGGCCGCCGAAGATCCCCGGCGAGCTGGTGCCGCAGCATGTGGCGATCGTCATGGACGGCAACGGCCGCTGGGCCAAGGAGCGGGGGCTGCCGCGCACGGAGGGTCACAAGGTCGGCGAGGGCGTCGTCCTCGACGTGCTCAAGGGCTGTCTGGAGATGGGCGTCAAGAACCTCTCGCTGTACGCCTTCTCGACCGAGAACTGGAAGCGCTCGCCCGACGAGGTGCGCTTCCTGATGAACTTCAACCGCGACGTCATCCGGCGGCGGCGGGACGAGATGAACGAGCTCGGCATCCGCATCCGCTGGGTGGGGCGCATGCCCAAGATGTGGAAGTCCGTCGTCCAGGAGCTCCAGATCGCCCAGGAGCAGACCGTCGACAACGACGCGATGACCCTGTACTTCTGCGTCAACTACGGCGGGCGCGCCGAGATCGCGGACGCCGCGCAGGCCATCGCGCGCGATGTCGCGGCGGGCAAGCTCGACCCGTCGAAGGTGAACGAGAAGACCTTCGCCAAGTACATGTACTACCCGGACATGCCGGACGTGGACGTGTTCCTGCGCCCCAGCGGCGAGCAGCGCACCTCCAACTACCTGATCTGGCAGTCGAGTTACGCCGAGATGGTCTTCCAGGACGTGCTGTGGCCGGACTTCGACCGGCGCGACCTGTGGCGGGCCTGCCTGGAGTACGCCGGGCGCGACCGCCGCTTCGGCGGCGCGATCCCGAACGAGGAAGAGATCGCCAACAGCTGACGGCCAACAGCCGACGCAGACGCACTGTGGGCCCGCACCGAAGCCGGTGCGGGCCCACAGGGCGTTCAAGGCGTTCAGGCTACTTCTGCGCGCACTCCGCGCACGTGCCGAAGATCTCGACCGTGTGCGCCACGTTCACATACCCGTGCTCGGAGGCGATGGCCTCGGCCCACTTCTCGACCGCCGGGCCCTCGACCTCGACCGCCTTGCCGCACACCCGGCAGACCAGGTGATGGTGGTGGTCGCCGGTCGAGCAGCGGCGGTAGACCGACTCGCCCTCGTCCGTGCGGAGCACGTCGACCTCGCCGGCGTCGGCGAGGGACTGGAGCGTGCGGTAGACCGTGGTCAGGCCCACCGAATCGCCCTTGTGCTTCAGCATGTCGTGCAGGTCCTGCGCACTGCGGAACTCGTCCACCTCGCCCAGGGCCGCCGCCACAGCGGCGCGCTGCCGGGTGGATCGGCCTCGTACCGGGGGTCCCGCAGCCGTTGTCACAGGTGCCTCCTCAACTGAAAAACTCGCACGATCGCCCGCACATCTGTCATATCCCGTCGGGCCATTGTGCCAGCTCGCTCTCAGACGGTGACCTCGTCCGCCGGGCGCCGCGCGCTCGGGACGTCCGCCGTGCAGGTCGCCTCCGCGGCGGACGCCGCCCGTGCCCGGCGTCTGGCCAGGGGAGTCGCGAGCGCCGTCAGGACGACGAAGACGCCGATCGCCATGAGGACGATGGTCGCTCCGGGCGGCACGTCCTGGTAGTACGAGGTGACCGTGCCGGAGAGGGTCACGGCGGTGCCGATGACCACCGACAGGATGAACGTCACCTTGAACGAGCGGGTGATCTGCTGGGCCGCGGCGACCGGCACCACCATCAGCGCGCTCACCAGGAGCAGTCCCACGACCCGCATCGCGACGGTGACCGTGACGGCGGCGGTGACCGCGATCAGCAGGTTCAGCGCCCGCACCGGAAGCCCGGTGACCCGCGCGAACTCCTCGTCCTGGCTCACCGCGAACAGCTGCTTGCGCAGGCCGACGGTGACGAGCACCACAAAGGCCGCGAGCAGGCAGATCGCCGTGACGTCGGAGTCGGAGACCGTCGAGAGCGAGCCGAAGAGGTACGAGGAGAGGTTTGCGTTGGAGCCGGTGTCCGAGAGGTTGATCAGCAGGACACCGCCCGCCATGCCGCCGTAGAAGAGCATCGCGAGGGCGATGTCACCGCGCGTCTTGCCGTACGCCCTGATCAGCTCCATCGTCACCGCGCCGACGACGGCGATCAGCGTCGCCATCCAGACGGGGCTGGAGTTGAGCAGGAAGCCGAGACCGACGCCCGTCATCGCGATGTGGCCGATGCCGTCGCCCATCAGGGCCTGGCGGCGCTGGACGAGGTAGATGCCGATGGCGGGGGCCGTGATGCCGACGAGGACGGCGGCGATCAGCGCCCGCTGCATGAATTCGGTCTGGAAGATTTCCATCATCAGGTCAGCAGTCCCGTGCGGATCGGCTCGTGCTCGTCGGCCGAGTGCGGATGTACGTGGTCGTGGCCGGGCAGCGCGTGCTGTCCCGTGGCCTTGGGCGGCGGCCCGTCATGGGTCACGCAGCCGTCACGCAGGACGATGGCGCGGTCGATCAGCGGCTCCAGGGCGCCGAGCTCGTGCAGCACGAGCAGGACCGTCGTACCGGCCGCGACCTGCTCGCGCAGGGTCTGGGCGAGGATCTCCTGGCTCGCCAGGTCGACGCCCGCCATCGGCTCGTCCATGATCAGCAGCTCGGGCTCGGAGGCCAGCGCGCGGGCGATGAGCACGCGCTGGTGCTGGCCGCCGGAGAGGGCGCTCACGGAGTCCTTGGCGCGGTCGCCGAGGCCGACGAGCCCGATGGCCCGGTCGACCGCCGCACGGTCCGCCTTGGTCGCCCAGCCGAGCTTCGACAGCTTCGTGCGCGAGAGGCGGCCCGACGAGACGACCTCGCGGATCGTCGCGGGGACACCGCTCGCGGCTGTCGTGCGCTGCGGTACGTAGCCGATGCGGGCCCACTGCCTGAAGCGCTTCAGGGGGGTGCCGAAGAGGCTTATGTCGCCGCCGGTCAGGGGGACTTGGCCGATGACCGAGCGGACGGCGGTGGACTTGCCGGAGCCGTTCGCGCCGAGCAGGGCGACGACCTCGCCGCGCCTGACGGCGAGGTCGATGCCGCGCAGCACCGGGCGCGCGCCGAGGGTGGCCGTGGCCGCCCGCACGGATATGACGGGCGGGGTGGTCTCGCTTGAGGCCGTGTCTCCCATGGCGTGCGCCTCCGATGCTGCCGCTAGCGGTTCTTTCACTTCGCGCCGAGTGCCTTCTCCAGGGCGCCGAGGTTCGACTCCATGACCTCGATGTAGTCATCGCCCTTGGACTTGTCCGTAATTCCCTCGAGGGGGTCCAGGACGTCCGTCTTGAGGCCCGCGTCGTTCGCGAGGGTCTTGGCGGTCTTGTCGCTGGCGAGGGTCTCGAAGAACACCGTGGAGACCTTGTCCTCCTTGGCGATGTCCTGGAGCTCCTTGATGCGGGCGGGGCTCGGGTCCGACTCGGGGTCGATGCCGGAGATGCCCTCCTGGTCCAGGCCGTAGCGCTCGGCGAGGTAGCCGAAGGCGGAGTGCGTGGTGATGAAGGTCTTGGTCTTGGTGTCCTTCAGGCCGCCCTCGAACTTCGTGTTCAGCGCGTCCAGCTTCTCGACCAGGGCCTTCGTGTTCTTCTTGTACGCCGCCGCGTGGTCCGGGTCGGCCTTCTCCAGCGCCTTGCCGACACCCTCGGCGACCTCGGCGTACTTCACCGGGTCGAGCCAGACGTGCGGGTCGGCGCCGGCTTCGCCTTCTTCGTCGTGGCCGTGCTCTTCCTCGGCGTGCTCTTCGCCCTCGTGGTCGTGGCCGTGGTCGTGGCCGACGCCCGTGCCGTGCTTCTCCAGCTTGGTGAGGGTCGCGGCATCCACGGTGTTCTTCACGCCGGACTGGCCGATGGCGTCGTCGACGGCGGGCTGGATGCCCTTGAGGTACAGGATGACGTCCGATTCGCCGAGGGCGGCGGTCTGCCTCGGGCTGAGCTCCAGGTCGTGCGGCTCGACACCCGGCTTGGTCAGGGTGTCCACGGAGACGTGATCGCCGCCGATCTCCTGGGCGAGGTACTGCATGGGGTAGAACGACGCCGTCACGCTCAGCTTGCCGTCGCCGTTCTTGTCCGCGGCGCTGGAGGAGGAGCAGGCGGTCAGGGCCGTGAGGCCGAGCACCGTGGCGGAGGCGAGGGCGGCGGTGGGTATCAGGCGACGTACGTTCATGACACTCATTTTCAACAAATCTGGAAACGATTGTCAACTAGCGCTCGTGGCGGGGTCCGGCCGGAGGCCGTCGAGGACTCTCATCCGGAACCGATTTGATTAGGGGGGTAAGGCCGCCGGTAACCTGAGTCATTCGCTTCGCCCACCGTCGTAATGAAGAGAGCACCGTGGCCGCCGACAAGATCGACAGCATCGTCAGCCTGAGCAAGCGCCGTGGCTTTGTTTACCCGTGCAGTGAGATCTACGGCGGCCAGCGTGCCGCCTGGGATTACGGGCCGCTCGGCGTCGAGCTCAAGGAGAACCTCAAGCGCCAGTGGTGGCGTTACATGGTCACTTCGCGCGAGGACGTAGTCGGCATCGACTCGTCGGTGATCCTGGCCACGGAGGTCTGGCAGGCCTCGGGTCACGTCGCGACGTTCTCCGACCCGCTGACCGAGTGCCTGTCCTGCCACAAGCGCCACCGCGCCGACCACCTTGAAGAGGCGTTCGAGGCCAAGCACGGCCGTCCGCCCGAGAGCCTGGCCGAGGTCAACTGCCCGCACTGTGGCACCAAGGGCCAGTTCACCGAGCCCAAGCAGTTCTCCGGCATGCTCTCCACGCACCTCGGCCCGACGCAGGACAGCGGCTCCGTCGCCTACCTGCGCCCCGAGACCGCGCAGGGCATTTTCACCAACTTCGGCCAGGTCCAGCAGACTTCGCGCAAGAAGCCGCCGTTCGGCATCGCGCAGATGGGCAAGTCCTTCCGCAACGAGATCACGCCCGGCAACTTCATCTTCCGGACCCGCGAGTTCGAGCAGATGGAGATGGAGTTCTTCGTCAAGCCGGGCGAGGACGAGAAGTGGCAGGAGTACTGGATGGAGCAGCGCTGGAACTGGTACACCGGCCTGGGCCTGCGCGAGGAGAACATGCGCTGGTTCGAGCACCCGAAGGAGAAGCTCTCCCACTACTCGAAGCGCACCGCTGACATCGAGTACCGCTTCCAGTTCGGCGGCAGCGAGTGGGGCGAGCTCGAGGGCGTCGCCAACCGCACGGACTACGACCTCTCCGCGCACTCCAAGGCGTCGGGCCAGGACCTGTCCTACTTCGACCAGGAGGCCGGCGAGCGCTGGACTCCGTACGTCATCGAGCCCGCGGCGGGCGTCGGCCGCACGATGCTGGCCTTCCTCCTCGACTCCTACATCGAGGACGAGGCCCCGAACGCCAAGGGCAAGCTGGAGAAGCGGACGGTCATGCGCTTCGACCACCGCATCGCCCCGGTGAAGGTCGCGGTGCTCCCGCTTTCCCGCAACCCGGAGCTTTCGCCGAAGGCCAAGGGCCTGGCGACCGCCCTCCGCCAGAACTGGAACATCGAGTTCGACGACGCGGGCGCCATCGGCCGCCGCTACCGCCGCCAGGACGAGATCGGCACGCCGTACTGCGTGACGGTCGACTTCGACACCCTGGACGACAACGCGGTCACGGTCCGCGAGCGTGACTCGATGAAGCAGGAGCGCGTCTCCCTCGACCAGATCGAGGGCTACCTCGCCTCGCGCCTGGTGGGCTGCTGACGCCTCTCGGCGCCAGATCCGCTCGGCCGTCGGCTGAGTGAAGGTTGAAAGAAGGCCCCGGTTCCGCATACGGAACCGGGGCCTTCTGCTGCACACTGTTCGCCATGCCTTCGATGACCACGAGCAAGGTCAGCAGATGGGACCAGCACGGGCGCGCGCATGTGGTGCACGTGCGAAAGGCGGGTGTGCAGCGGCAGTTGAGCTGCGACACGTGCGCCTGGAAGAAGCGCGTGCAGTTCCTGCCGTGGCTGAAGGCGGAGGAACACCTCGCGGAGGAGCACCAGGCGACGGTGGACCCTTCGGTGCCGTGACCTTCGGCCCCGCTACTGGCGTCGTCAGTTGAAGCGCCGCACGAATCTCCGCTGCCACGGTGTCTCCACCGCTCGCGGCGCGTAGTGCTCCCGTACGTAGGCCACCGCCTCGTCGGCCGGCACCCCGTCGAGTACCGCCATGCACGCCAACGCCGTTCCCGTACGCCCCTGTCCGCCGCCGCACGCGACCTCGACGCGCTCGGTCTGTGACCGCTTCAGGGCTTCGCGCAGGGCGGTGGCCGTCGCCGCGCGGTCGGTGGGCAGGCGGAAGTCGGGCCAGCGCAGCCAGCGGAACTCCCAGGGGACGGCGGGCGGTTCCTTGCCGAGGAGATACAGCGCGAAGTCGGGCGTCGGGCCGTCCGGGAGCGGATGCCGCAGGCCCCGGCCGCGGACGAGCCGGCCCGAGGGGAGTCGCAGTACGCCTGGTGCTGTGGGGTCCCAAGTAGCGGTCACGGCGCGAGCGTAGTGCGGGAGTCGGTGCCGGTGCCCGGTTTTTGGGGCACGGCCTCCAGGCGTTCGGCGGTGCGCCGGGCCGTCTTCCTCGCCCAGGGGCCGCTGGTCAGGGCGCCGAGAAGGAGGACCGCGAGGCCGCAGCCCGCGATGATCCACCAGGCGGGGCGGCTGGCCTCCGTGAAGGTGGCGGCGTACGAGGAGGAGCCCACCCCGGAGGCGAGGACGGCGCCGATGACGGCGACGCCGAGCGTCTGGCCGATCTGACGGCTGGTGGAGGCGACGGCGGCGGCGACGCCCGCCTGGGAGCGGGGCATTCCGGAGACGGCGGTGTTGGTGATGGGGGCGTTCACGAAGCCGAAGCCGAGGCCGAAGAGGACGTAGCCGATGAAGAGCGTGGCGTTCGTGGTCTCCGCGTCGAAGGCGGCGAACAGGACGCCGGACGAGGTCATCGCGACACCGGCGATCAGGAGGGGGAGGCGCGGGCCCCGGCTGCCGACGAGGCGGCCCGAGAGTGGGGCGCAGATGAAGGTCATCGCGGCCATGGGCAGCATCCACACGCCCGCGTGCAGGGCGTTCAGGCCGCGTACGTTCTGAAGGTAGAGCGTGGAGAGGAAGAGGAAGCCGCCAAGCGCCGCGAAGGCGCTGACCGCGATCACGGTGGCCCCGCTGAAGGGGGCGGAGCCGAAGAAGCGGAGGTCGATGAGGGGGTCGGCGCGGCGGGGCTCGTAGGCGAGCAGGCCGACGAGGGCGAGGAGCGCGGCGCCCGCGAAGGCGATGATCAGCGGCGAGGTCCAGCCCGCTGTCGGCGCCTCGATGATCGCGTACGTCAGGGCGCCGAGCAGCACCATGACCAGGAGCTGGCCCACGGGGTCGGGGCGGCGGGGCCTGGGGGCGCGGGACTCGGGGACGTAGCGGATGGTGAGGAGGAGCGCGGCGAGGCCGACCGGCAGGTTGATCCAGAAGATGGAGCGCCAGCCGACGGAGTCCACCAGGAGGCCGCCCACGAGCGGGCCCGCCGCCATGGAGATGCCGACGACGCCGCCCCAGACGCCGATGGCGCGGGCGCGTTCGCGCGGCTCGGTGAAGGTGTTGGTGATGATCGACATCGCGACCGGGTTGAGCATGGACCCGCCGACCGCCTGGAGCATGCGGAAGGCCACGAGGGATTCGAGGTTGGGCGCGAGGGAGCAGGCGACGGAGGCAGCCGTGAAGACCACGAGCCCCACCTTGAAGATCTTCTGCCGCCCCACGCGGTCCGCCGTCGACCCCGCGAGCATGAGCAGCGCGGCGAGCACGAGGGTGTAGGCGTCGATCGTCCACTGCATGCCCGAGATGCTGGTCCCGAACTCCCGCGCCATCGAGGGCAACGCGACGTTCAGAACGGTGTTGTCGAGACTGACGATGAGCAGACTCATACAACAGATACCGAGAACGAGCATGCGCCGACGGTGCGTGAGTTCTTGCTGGGGCATGGGTTCGACGGTATCCCGGGGGGATGGGGGGCGCCGGTTCAGGGCCGGTCGGGGGCGCCCGTCAGGGGCGCCCTGCAGGGGCGCGGGGAACGGCGCGAGCAAGCACAGCGGACCCGCACCCCGAGATGCGGCCTGCACCACCCCGCGAAGGCAGGCGCAAGGGCACGCACGCGGATGGGGGACAATAGGAGGTCTGCCCTCGCTTTAGTACCGCTCGCCCCGGAGGATTCCCGCGCCATGGAGCCCCAGCTTCAGATCGGCCCGCACGCCGTGCGGCCGCCCGTCGTGCTCGCACCCATGGCCGGCATCACGAACGCGCCGTTCCGGACGCTGTGCCGGGAGTTCAGCGGCGGCAAGGGCCTCTTCGTCAGCGAGATGATCACCACCCGGGCACTGGTCGAGCGCAACGAGAAGACCATGCAGCTGATCCACTTCGACGAGACCGAGAAGCCCCGGTCCATCCAGCTGTACGGCGTCGACCCTGCGACGGTCGGCAAGGCGGTCCGCATGATCGCCGAGGAGAACCTCGCCGACCACATCGACCTGAACTTCGGCTGCCCCGTCCCCAAGGTGACCCGCAAGGGCGGCGGCTCCGCGCTCCCGTACAAGAGGCCGCTCCTTCGCGCGATCCTCCGCGAGGCGGTCGCGGGGGCAGGTGACCTGCCGGTCACGATGAAGATGCGCAAGGGCATCAACGACGAGCACATCACCTTCCTCGACGCGGGCCGCATCGCCGTCGAGGAGGGCGTCACGGCCATCGCCCTGCACGGCCGCACGGCCGCCCAGCACTACGGCGGCACCGCCGACTGGGACGCCATCGCCCGCCTCAAGGAGCACGTCCCCGAGATCCCGGTGCTCGGCAACGGCGACATCTGGTCCGCCGACGACGCGGTGCGGATGATGAAGGAGACCGGCTGCGACGGAGTCGTCGTGGGCCGCGGCTGCCTCGGCCGCCCCTGGCTCTTCGCCGACCTGGTCGCCGCCTTCGAGGGCACGGGCGCGCCCAAGGCCCCTGACCTGCGAGAAGTCTCCAAGGTCATGCTGCGGCACGCGACCCTGCTCGGCGAGTGGATCGGCGACGAGGCCCGCGGTGTCATCGACTTCCGCAAGCACGTGGCCTGGTACCTGAAGGGCTTCGCGGTCGGCTCGGAGATGCGCAAGCGTCTCGCGATCACCTCGTCCCTCGCCGAACTGGAGGACGGCCTCGGCGAGTTGGACCTCGACCAGGCGTGGCCGACGGGAGCGGACGGCCCGCGCGGCCGCACGTCGGGCAACAACCGCGTCGTCCTGCCGGACGGCTGGCTGAAGGACCCCTACGACTGCGCGGGCATCAGCGAGGACGCGGAACTGGACACGTCGGGCGGCTGAGCCCCAGCCCCCTCCGCCTGCCCAGTCCGAGCCGCCTGCGCCGCCCGCGCGAGATTTGGCCTGAACACCTTTCCCTGCCGGGGTGCGCCACAGCCACCCCGTCGATGCCCCCTGCCCTGCTCGGCGCGTGGGCAGCCTCCGGCCTGCGCGCGAGCGGCGTACGACCGGTGCGCGAATCGTCTCGTCAGGCGTCCGGATACTGACATCTGGCCGCCTCAAACGGCGTGATTCTCGCCACCCCTGATAGGCATTGCGCTCAGATGAGCGCTTTCGGGGTGACTGCACTTCTCCAAGGGGTGGCACTCAGTGCCACTGCTCGATCATTCATGAGATGAACTCACATCTGAGAATGAGCCGCTCACATGAGCAAAACCCCTGGTCTACGGGGGTTGCGTCTTCAAGAGTTGAACGAATGATCGCCTGTCCAGCTACCGCTGGGTCACTTTCGATCTACTGGCGGACGGGTGGTTACGGCCGCATGACGCACAAGTGGACGTACCCATGCGCCTTCGATCTGGGTATGTTCCTCGCCGTCAGGGCAGCCACCGAGTCCTCGAGGAGTCGAGACCCGTGTCGGAAAACAAAGATCCCCACGTAGCGCAGAACGACGCGAACGACGCGAGCGACGCGAGCGATGCGGCGGTGAAGTTCGTTTACGACTTCACCGAGGGCAACAGGAACCTCAAGGACCTTCTCGGCGGGAAGGGCGCGAACCTCGCCGAGATGACCAACCTCGGGCTGCCCGTCCCTCCGGGCTTCACCATCACCACTGAGGCCTGCAAGACCTACCTCGCCAGCGGCGAGGAGCCGGTCGAGCTGCGCGACGAGGTGAGTGCGCACCTCGACGCCCTTGAGAAGACCATGGGCAAGAAGCTCGGTCAGGCCAATGACCCGCTGCTCGTCTCGGTCCGCTCGGGCGCCAAGTTCTCGATGCCCGGAATGATGGACACCGTCCTGAACATCGGGCTCTCCGACAAGTCGGTGACCGGTCTCGCCAAGCAGTCCGGCGACGACCGCTTCGCGTGGGACTCCTACCGCCGCCTCATCCAGATGTTCGGCAAGACCGTCATGGACGTGGACGGCGAGCTCTTCGAGGACGCCCTGGAGGCGGCCAAGGCCGCCAAGAAGGTCACGGTCGACACCGACCTGGAGGCCGCGGACCTGAAGAAGCTGGTCACGAAGTTCAAGAAGATCGTCAAGACCGAGACGGGCCGCGACTTCCCGCAGGACCCGCGCGAGCAGATGGACCTCGCCATCCGCTCGGTCTTCGAGTCGTGGAACACCGACCGCGCCAAGCTCTACCGCCGTCAGGAGCGCATCCCCGGCGACCTGGGCACCGCGGTCAACATCTGCTCGATGGTCTTCGGCAACCTCGGCCCGGACTCCGGCACGGGCGTCGCGTTCACCCGCGACCCGGCCAGCGGCCACCAGGGCGTGTACGGCGACTACCTGCAGAACGCGCAGGGCGAGGACGTGGTGGCGGGCATCCGCAACACCGTCCCGCTCGCCGATCTCGAGCAGATCGACAAGAAGTCGTACGACCAGCTCATGCAGATCATGGAGACCCTTGAGACGCACTACAAGGACCTCTGTGACATCGAGTTCACCATCGAGCGCGGTCAGCTGTGGATGCTGCAGACCCGCGTCGGCAAGCGCACCGCCGGTGCCGCCTTCCGCATCGCGACGCAGCTCGTCGACCAGGGCCTGATCGACGAGGCCGAGGCGCTGCAGCGCGTCAACGGCGCCCAGCTCGCCCAGCTGATGTTCCCGCGCTTCGACGACACCGCGAAGGTCGAGCAGCTCGGCCGGGGCATCGCCGCGTCACCCGGTGCCGCGGTCGGCAAGGCGGTCTTCGACTCGTACACGGCCATCAAGTGGTCGCGTTCGGGCGAGAAGGTCATCCTCATCCGCCGTGAGACCAACCCGGACGACCTCGACGGCATGATCGCGGCCGAGGGCATCCTCACCTCCCGCGGCGGCAAGACCTCGCACGCCGCCGTCGTCGCCCGCGGCATGGGCAAGACCTGTGTCTGCGGCGCCGAGGAGATCGAGGTCGACACCAAGCGGCGCCGCCTGACGGCCCCCGGCGGTGTGGTCATCGAAGAGGGCGACGTCGTCTCCATCGACGGCTCCACCGGCAAGGTCTACGCCGGTGAGGTGCCCGTCGTGCCGTCGCCGGTCGTCGAGTACTTCGAGGGCCGCATGCACGCCGGCGCCGACGACGCGGACGAGCTGGTCGGCGCCGTCCACCGGATCATGGCGTACGCGGACCGAGTACGCCGCCTCCGCGTCCGCGCCAACGCCGACAACGCGGAAGACGCGCTGCGTGCCCGCCGCTTCGGCGCCCAGGGCATCGGCCTGTGCCGCACCGAGCACATGTTCCTCGGCGAGCGCCGCGAGATGGTCGAGCGGCTGATCCTCGCCGACGCGGACGGTGAGCGCGAGGAAGCCCTCAAGGAGCTCCTGCCGCTCCAGAAGCGCGACTTCGTGGAGCTCTTCGAGGCGATGGACGGCCTTCCGGTCACCGTCCGCCTCCTGGACCCGCCGCTGCACGAGTTCCTGCCGGACATCACCGAGCTGTCCGTCCGCGTCGCCCTCGCCGAGTCCCGCAAGGACTCCAACGAGAACGACCTGCGCCTCCTCCAGGCCGTGCACCGCCTGCACGAGCAGAACCCGATGCTGGGCCTGCGCGGCGTACGCCTGGGCCTGGTGATCCCCGGCCTGTTCACCATGCAGGTACGGGCCATCGCCGAGGCCGCCGCCGAGCGCAAGAACGCCAAGGGCGACCCGCGCGCGGAGATCATGATTCCGCTCGTCGGCACGGTCCAGGAGCTGGAGATCGTCCGCGAGGAGGCCGAGCAGGTCATCGCCGAGGTCGAGGCGACGACCGGCGTGGCCCTGAAGCTGGCGCTCGGCACCATGATCGAGCTGCCGCGTGCCGCGCTCACGGCCGACCAGATCGCCGAGGCCGCCGAGTTCTTCTCCTTCGGCACGAACGACCTCACGCAGACCGTCTGGGGCTTCTCGCGGGACGACGTGGAGGCGAGCTTCTTCACGGCGTACCTGGAGAAGGGCATCTTCGGGGTCTCGCCCTTCGAGACCATCGACAAGGACGGCGTCGGCAAGCTGGTGCGGGACGCCGTGGCCGCGGGCCGCGCCACCCGCCCGGACCTGAAGCTCGGCGTCTGCGGCGAGCACGGCGGCGACCCGGAGTCCGTCCACTTCTTCCACGAGGTGGGCCTGGACTACGTCTCCTGCTCCCCGTTCCGTATCCCCGTGGCCCGCCTGGAGGCCGGCCGCGCCGCCTCCGAGTCGGCGGGCAGCGACCACCGGTAGTCCTGACGGACCACCGGCAGAACTCCGGGACCGACGCCGTGTCCCCGACCCTCACCGATGCGGCGTCGGTCCCGGTTCACCACGAAGGGGCAGCTCCCTGTGCGGGGGAGCTGCCCCTTCGGTCGTTCTCCGGCAGGGACGCTCCCTACTGGCTGCTCATTCCGCTCTCAGCTCGCGGCTGTTGGCCCGGTTCTTCGCGATGTTCCTTGTCTTCTTGGTGCGGGCCGACTCGGCGACCACGGCGAGTACCGCGGGCGACGTCGACCCCTCCGCCAGGTAGCGCTGCATCCAGTCCGTGACCTCCGCCAACTCGGCCGCCGTCGGCACGTGGCCGTCCTTGACGGAGAGGTAGAGCAGCCAGTCCTGGACACGGCGGCGAATGAAGTCGCGGAAGCCCTCCACGGGGAGCCGGTCGATCTCCGGCAGCAGGCCGTCCGACCACTGCCGGAACTCGGCGGGACCGCTCACCTGCCACGCGACCCTGTCCACGAGGGCGACCACTGCCGTCTTGGCCCCCATCTCGTTGGGGTCGCGCAGGATCGTGGCCACGATCGCGCGGTCCCGGTCGCGGCTCGGCGAGTCAGCGATCACCGAGACGACGCGGAGATACGCGGACGTTCGGACGTGGTCGTCCGCGACGGCCTCGTCGACGTCCACGTCGACGATCCCGGCCTCCGCCAGCAACTCGGCCACATCATCGTGCAATGTCATCGCTTCATCCCTACTTGCAGGGTTTCTTGGCGGCCTCTGCGGCCTCGCGCTGCTCCTTCGCAGCCCGTTCCTCCGCCTGGCTGCGCTTGCCGAGCTTCCTGACGGCGGTCCTGATCTGCGGCTTGAAGTGCTCCACCGCCTGCCGCTGCTTGCTCGAGAGCTCCGGCTGGTTGTGGAGGGGTTTGCCGTTCGGCCCGATCCTGACCTCGCGGCCTCCGCCACCGGTGACGTGAGCGTGCGCGGGCTTGTCGACGTCGTACTCGTGCACGACGATCTTCACGCCGTTCTTGCTGACGTCGAGGAGGGACAGACCCAGCGGGTCGATCCACATGAACGGGTTCGGGACGTAGTTGTGCGGTGCGAAGCCACCGGCCAGACCGATCGGGTCCGGGGTGAGGTAGCGGGCGCTCTCGGGGTCGTAGTGCCGGAAGTAGTTGTAGTGCAGCCCTGTCTCCGGGTCGTGGTACTGGCCGGGGAAACGCAGGGGTGTGTAGGCGGTGGCGCCCCGGTTCCAGACCGTGGTGCCCCAGAGGGTGGTCCGGGTGCGCCAGGCGATGTCGCCCTGTTCGTCGAGGAGTTCGGTCGGGGTCCCGACGAGGTCCGTGACGATGGCGTAGAAACGGGCGTCCACCTCCTCGTCGGTGAGGTGTTTTCGCTCGGTCTGGGCCAGGGGGCACAGTCCGTCATGGTCCCATGTGAGGGTCACCGATTCCGGTGCGCCCGGGGCGTGGCTCGTCTGTTCGCAGAGAGTCATGTCGTCCCAGGTGAAGTCGGTCTGTTCCGCCACGACCTGTTCCGCCGCGCCCTGTTCCGTCATGCGCTGCTTGGACACGCGGCGGCCCAGCGGGTCGTAGAGGTAGCGCCACCGTGTGCCGTCGGGGGTCACCACGGAGGTGAGGCGGTCCTCCGCGTCCCATGTGTAGCGCCAGGTGTCGGGCTTGCGGGACAGGCGGGTCTTCTGGCGCAGGGTGGTGCGGCCTGCTGCGTCGTATGCGTAGCGGACATTGCCTGCCGCGGTGATACGGGTGCCGGTGTAGGTGCGTGCGCCTGTGGCCTCCTGGCCCGGCATGGGGGCCGGCCAGGAGGCGTCGGTCTGGTTGCCCGCTTCGTCGTAGGCGTAGGTCTCCGTCCAGCCCGCCGCCTGGACCGCCGTGACGCGGCCTGCCGCGTCCAGGTCGAAGCGTCGCGCGCCGCCCAGCTGGTCCTCCATGCCGGTCAGCTGGTCGTCCGCGCGGTAGGTGTACGCGCGCCGCTGGATGTGCCTGCGGCCCGGGCCCATCAGCTCCTGTTTCGTCAGGCGGCCCACGGCGTCGTACCCGTTCGTGAGTGTCAGGGCCTCGCCCACCGTGCGGGTGAGTTCCCGGCCCGCCCCGTCGTGCGTGAACGCCAGCCTTCTGCCGGACGCGGTCAGTTCGGTGCAGCGGCCGGCCGCGTCGTACGTCCAGGTGCTCGTCGCGCCGGACGGTGTGGTGCGGCCGGTGCGGCGGCCCAGCGCGTCGTAGGTGTGGGTCAGGGTGCGGCCGTTGACCGTTTCCGAGAGCAGACGTCCTGCCCTGTCCCGCTCCAGGGTCAGGGTCACGTCCGGGCCCACCGCCTCGGTGAGGGCGCCTGTCGCGTCGTACGTGTAGCGCGTGATTCCGGCGCCCGCCACGTTCTGCGCGACCGTCCGGCCCAGCGCGTCACGCTCGAAGGTGATCACGTCGCCCATGGCCGTCGTACGGGTCGCCAGTCGGCCCGCCGCGTCATGGGCGTACGTCAGCGTGCGGTCGTCGAAGTCCGTCTCCGCCACCAGGCGGCCCGCCGGGTCGTACGCGTAACTCCACGTCAGGCCCTGTGGGTTGGTGACCCTGCGGAGCTGGAGCTGGGTGTCGTGCTCGAACTCGATGCGGGCGCCGTCGGGGCCTGTCCGGGCCGCGATCAGGTCGAAGTGCGTGTACTCGTGGGTCGAGACCGCGCCCATCGCGTCCGTGTGCGAGACGCAGTTGCCCTCGCCGTCGTACGTCCACGACTCCGACGAGCCGTCCGCCTCCGTACGCCGCGCCATCTTGCCCTCCACCGTCCACTCAAGCCGTGTGGTCGCGCCCGTCGGGTCCGTGATCGTGGACGGGCGGCCGAAGGCGTCGAGGGTGTAGCGGGTCACCGCGCCCAGCGGGTCGATGACTTCCAGCGGCAGGCCCGCCGCGTCGCAGCGCAGCTCGGTGGCGTGGCCCAGGGGGTCCGTGACGGTGGCCACGGCTCCGGTGGCGTGGTGGGTGAAGTGATGCGTCGTGCCGTCGGGGCCGGTCGCGCTGGTGCGGTTGCCGCGCTCGTCCCATGCCTGGCGCTGGACAGCACCGTCCGGGCCGACGAACTCGACCAGCAGATGGAGGTCGTTGTACTCCGCGCCGGCGTACGTGCCGTCCGGACCCCGCGTCGCGATCAGGTTGCCGTGCTCGTCCCAGGTGTTCTCGGTGCGGTGCCCCAGCGCGTCGGTGCGGACGAGCAGGTCGTTCCGGCTGTTCCACTCGGTGCGGACGGTGCCGCCCAGCGGGTCCGTCTCGGACAGGAGCTGGCTGAGGTCGTTGTAGCGGTAGACGGTGGTCTCGCCGAGGGCGTCCGTGTAGCGGGTCTCCTGCTCGTCGGCGCGGTACTCGACGGTGCAGGACAGGTGGCCCGCGGTGCTCTCGCCGCGTACGCAGCGGTCTTCGTCGTCGTAGGTGAAGCGGTACCAGGTGTCGTTGCTGTCGGTCCAGGACGTGACGCGGGCCCGGTCGTCGTAGTCGAGGCGCAGCCTCAGCGCGGCCGAGTCGTGGACCTCGGCCAGATTGCCGACCTCGTCGTAGCCGTACGCGGTCACCAGGGTGCTGCCGGTGCCGGTGACTGTGCCTGCTTCGGTGCCGGTGCCTGTGGCGGGCGTGAGCAGGCGCAGCGCGGTGATGCGGTGGTCGTCGGTGTCCACCGCCAGGTGGTAGCCGCCCGTGTGGCGGACCGCCGTGGGGGCGCCGGTGGGGTCGCGGTCTATGTCGATGCGGTTGCCGTTGCGGTCGGTGATGGCTCGCAGCGGCAGGGGCTTCGTGTCCGCTGTGCTGTCGGGCGTGACCGCTGTGCTGTCGGGCGTGACCGGCAGGAAGTGGCGGACGTGGCCGGTCTGCGGGTCCGCGACCGTGACCGTGCCCGCGTCGTCGACGGTCAGCGGCCGGCGAGGGCCGTGGGCCGGGAGCAGCGGTTCACCGCCGGGGGCGGGGTGGGGGTAGGACAGCAGCTGGCCGTCCTCGGTGACGTAGATCAGACCTTCGTCGTCGACTTCGACCCGCTCGTCCAGCGTCGAGGCCCACGAGTCGCCGTACCAGTGGCCCCATCGGTACGTGGACAGGTGCGTGCGGTGGAGGACGAGCGGGAGCAGGCCCGGCAGGGCGATGTCGGTCTGCTCCATGAGCATTTCGCCGGAGACCATGTCGATGGGGTCGCCGTTCTTGCAACGGCCCTTGGCCGGCTTGCCCTTGCCCGCCACCTTCTTCATGCCGCCCGAGAGGGCCTTGCGGAGTCCGCCGGCACCGGAGCGCAGTCCGCGGGCGGCGGACTTGAGGCCCTTGGCCGCTCCGGCCAGGCCGCGGAGGGAGGTGAGTGCCTTCATGCCGGGGATGCAGTCCAGGGCGGCGAAGGCGACGTCGAGCAGCCCGGCTTCCCCGTTCGCATATTTATGGAGAGTGTCGGCGAGGACGACGAGAGCGGCCACGAGGACGATCGCGGCGAGGATGGGCCCGCCGACGATCATCGCGATGACGCCGAGGACGGCGACGACGACCTTGCAGACGGCGACGATGGTGTCCCAGTTGTCGGTGACCCAGTCGCCGACTTCTTCCCACCACTTGCGGTTCTGGATGCCCGCGTCGGAGGCATCCTCAAGCTTCTTCTTCGCCGTCCCGGCCGCGTTCTCGCGCATCTTGCGCGCGTCCTCGGCCATCTTCTTCGCGGCGTCGAGGTGGCTCTTCGCGGCGGAGACGTCGGACTTGGCGGCCGTCTGGGCCTTCTCGGCGGAGTCGGCGTTGCGGGTGGCGGCCTTGACCTTGTCCGGGTCGGGTTTGGGGACGTCCTTGCCGGCCTTGGTGCCGCCGTCCTCGTCCTTGTACTTGTCGGCTTCCTTGCCCGCGCGCTCCATCCAGGAGTCGGCGGAGGTCAGGCGGGACTGGGCGGCAGAGAGGCTGGTCTGGGCCTCGCGGCCTTGGGCCAGGGCCTTGTCGGCCAGGGCCTGGGAGCGTTCCAGCTCCGGCCAGTACGCCGAGAGCGCGTCCCCGGCCATCTCGTAGCTCTTTTTGAGCTTCTTCAGCTTGCCCGGGGCGTCCTCGAACTCCGCGGTGAAGGACTCCGCCGTCTTGCCCGCCCAGGTGAGGATGGCGTCCTCGCCTGCCATCCCCTTGATGTCCCGCAGGACTTTTGAGACGTCGTCGGCGAAGTCGTGCAAGTTCTTCGCCAGGTTCCGGACCCGGTCCGGATCTCCGGGCGTTGGGTCCTTGTCCAAGTCAAGGACATGCCAATCCGCTGGACGGTTCGACACCGAAACATTCCCCCGTTACGTCACACACTTACGTCCTCAGACGCACCAGAAACCCATCTGGCAGTGCTCGCGCAACGGTATCCGGTCCAGCAGGCCCTCTGGCGTGCGCAGATGCCGCTCCTCCGGGCGTCAGCGGCGTGCCTCGCGCAGCATGGCCGCCAGGGCCCGCCGGGTGGGGCACTCACGCCAGTTGCACTGGCAGCGGGGGCAGTTCAACGCGTGGGCCAGCATCGCCCGGTATGCCAGGTCCGCCGGGTCCTCCGCCAGCCCGGCAGTGCTCCTGCGCCCGCCCTGCTCCACCATGTCGACTCCGTCCAGTCTCCCCGTGCCCCGGGCCGCTCGCGGTTGCCAAGGCCTTACCGCACCACTTCCGTTGATCCGGGGTCGATGGACGCAGCGAGGAGGCATATGCGGCCGAACAGTGGGTGTGCGGAACACGGAGTGCGCCCCCTCGGTGCGTCCGGAGTGAGCGGTGGGGCTGCTCGGGCGGGCCGTCTCACCCTTTCAGTGCCGCGTACCGCACCCCCGTGAGTCCCTCCGACGCCTCCCAGAGCCGTTCCGACGCCGTGTCGTTCAGGGTCCACTTCGCTCGCCAGGAGCGGGCCGGGGCGCCCTGCCATCCCAGTACCCGGGGGCCGGTGAACGAGTCGGGGCGGACCGCCGGTGCCGTGGCCGCGTACAGGGTCGGGAGCGCGCCCTTCGCCGCGGGCTGGGCCACGACGCGGTTGCCCAGCCACATCACGCGTTCCACGACCTTGCGGCCCTCCATCTTGGGCGCCGCCGCCTGGAGGTTCGTCTCCGCGTATCCGGGGTGCGCCGCCGCGGCCACGGTGTCCGAGCCCGTGGCCGCGAGGCGTCGTGCCAGCTCGTGGACGAAGAGGAGGTTCGCCGTCTTGGAGCGGGCGTAGGCGATCCAACGCCGGTAGTCGCGCTCGCTGTTGAGGTCGCCCATGTCGATGTTCGCCAGTGCGTGGACGGCGCTGGACACGGTGATGATCCGGGCCCCCGGTGTACGCAGGAGCCGGGGCAGGAGGAGGCCGGTGAGCGCGAAGTGGCCCAGGTGGTTGACCCCGAACTGTGTCTCGAAGCCGTCCGCCGTCTGCCGGTAGGGCAGCGCCATCACGCCCGCGTTGTTGACGAGAAGGTCGAGGCCGCCGCCGGTCGCGTCGTCGCGGTCGTACGACTCCGCGAACTCCCGTACCGAACCCAGGTCACCCAGGTCGAGACGCCTGAACTCCGCCTGCGCGGACGGAACTTCAGACCGCAGTTGTTCCAGTGCCCGCGTGCCCCGCTCCTCGCTTCGGCAGGCGAGCACCACGCGGGCGCCACGACGGGCGAGTTCGCGCGCGGTGACGTAGCCGATGCCGCTGTTGGCGCCGGTGACCACGGCGCTGCGGCCGCTCTGGTCGGGGATGTCGCTCGCGTTCCAGCCCGTCATGACACAGCTCCCTCGGCTCTCTGCTCACTGCTCTCTGCTTGGGCGCACGCCTCTTCTTACCCGAGAGTAGGGGCGCGCGCCCAAGGCGGGGAGGCCGGGGAAGGCGGGGAGTCAGGCCGCGGCGCCCCCGTCGATCACCAGGTCCGCGCCCACCACCGACGCCGATTCGTCCGAGGCGAGGTAGAGCACGGCGGCCGCGACCTCCGCGGTCGACGAGACGCGGCCGAGCGGCGTCGCGCCCTTCATCCGCTCCGCCCGCCCGGCCTCGCTCTCGCCCGGACGCAGCGACATGGTGGTGTCGGACGAACCGGGGCTCACCGCGTTGATCCGCACCCCTTCGCCGATGTACTCGACCGCGGCGCCCTTGGTCAGCGCGGAGACGGCGGCCTTGGTGACGCCGTAGCCGATGGTGCCCGGCAGGCTGGTGTGGGCGCCGAGGTTGGAGGAGACGTTGACGATCGCCCCGCCGCCCGGCTGCGCACGCATCTGCCGCACCTCGGCCTGGAGCGCGAGCAGTACGCCGGTGACGTTGATGTCGAGCATCGTCCGCCAGTCCTCCTCGGGCAGCTCCGCGACCGGCTGCCCCGCACGCAGGATGCCCGCGTTGTTGACGGCCACGTCCAGCGAGCCGAACCGCTCGACGGTGGCATCGACCAGCGCGGCGAGGTCCGCGGAGCGCGAGACGTCGGCCGGGACGGCGAGCGCCGTGCCGCCCGCGTCCTCTATGAGGCCCACGGTCTCCTTGAGGGGGCCCTCGGTGCGCCCGGCGACGACGACGTTCGCGCCCTCGGCGGCGAAGGCGAGCGCCATGGCGCGGCCTAGACCGGAGCCGCCGCCGGTGACGAGGGCGGTGCGGCCGGCGAAACGGGTGCGCGGTGCTGAGGTCATGACGGAACTCTTTTCTTGAGTTGTTTCCTGCATTAATTCTTGAACGATCGGTTCAGTATCAGGGCATGAAAAAAGAGGCCAGGGGACCGAGGGGGCGGGGCTCAGTCGAGCAGGGTCAGCGCCTGTTCCGTCGCGTCCCGCACCCGCGCCGGGTCCTTCGAGGCCTTGCCGACCACGCGCACCCCCTGCATCAGGGTCAGCAGCATGCGCGCGAGGGCGAGCGGGTCGCGGTCCTCGGGGAGTTCGCCCTGTGCCTGGGCGCGGACGAGCGCGGAGTGCAGCAGCGTCTCCATGTGCTCCCAGCTGCGTTCGACGCGGCGGGTCGCCGCCTCGTCGTGCGGGCCGAGCTCGGCCGCCGTGTTGGTGATGAAACAGCCGTTCAGGCGGCCCGTGTCGGAGGCCGCCTCGGCCCCGAAGCGGCGGACCAGCGAGCGGACGGCGGGCAGTGCGGGGCCGGGCTGCGAGAGCTCCGCGAGCAGCCGCGGGTCCTGGGACTCGGCGTACCGCTCCAGCGCCTTCAGGTACAGGTCGTGTTTGTTGCCGAAGGTCGCGTAGAGGCTGGCGCGGCCGATGCCCAGCTCCTCGACGAGGTCGGCCATCGACGTCGCCTCGTAGCCGCGCCGCCAGAACAGCTCTAGGGCCGACTGGAGCGCGGCGTCCGGATCGAATTCCTTGGTCCTGGCCACGAGGAGAGACTAGGTCTATCTGGAACGCTCGGTCAAGTAAAGCTGCTAGGCCAGCCGGATCCGGTGCGTCTGGACCGTCACCGAATCGTCGTCCAGGCACCGCCCCGTCTCCAGGTCGAACCGCTGCTTCAGGAGCGGCGACGCCACGAACGGCCGGCCCGCCGCCGCGCCGAGCAGACCGCGCGAGAGCACCGCGGCGCCCGTGAACGGGTCACGGTTGTCGATCGCGTACGCGCGGCCCGCGCGGTCGATGAAGAGCGCGGCCTGGCGGCCGTCGGGGAGCAGCGCGGCGATGCCGCGGCCCGGCTGGAGGTGCGCACGGTCGCAGACCTCGAACCAGTCGTCCTCCAGGCGGAGTTGAACCCTCGTTGAAGTGCTCGTCGAAATGCTCGTCGAAATGCTCATCAGGATGCAGCACCTTCCAGGTCGCGGGGGCGGGAGCCGATGGAGAGCAGCGGCAGGTCCGGCTTGATCTGGTCCCGTTCCGGGACGAAGCTCACGGTCGGGTCCGGCACGTCGGGCGCGTTCACGAAGGACACGAACCGCGCGAGCCGCTCGGGATCGTTGATGGTCTCGGACCACTCGTCGCGGTAGTGCGCGACATGGTCGGCCATCAGGGCCTCCAGTTCGTCGCAGAGGCCGAGCGAGTCATGGACGACCACGTCACGCACGTGGTCGAGGCCGCCCTCGATCCGCTCCAGCCAGGTCGACGTGCGCTCCAGGCGGTCCGCCGTACGGATGTAGAACATCAGGAACCGGTCGATGAGGCGCACCAGTTCGGCGTCGGACAGATCCTGCGCGAGCAGGTCCGCGTGGCGCGGCGTCGCGCCGCCGTTGCCGCCCACGTACAGGTTCCAGCCGCTCGACGTGGCGATCACCCCGAAGTCCTTGGACTGGGCCTCCGCGCACTCGCGGGCGCAGCCCGAGACGGCCGACTTCAGCTTGTGCGGGGAGCGCAGGCCCCGGTAGCGCAGCTCCAGGTCGATCGCCATCCGGACCGAGTCCTGCACGCCGTAACGGCACCAGGTCTGCCCGACGCAGGACTTCACCGTCCGCAGCGACTTGCCGTACGCGTGGCCCGACTCGAAACCGGCGTCCACCAACCGGGTCCAGATCAGCGGCAGTTGCTCGACACGCGCGCCGAACATGTCGATGCGCTGGCCGCCGGTGATCTTCGTGTAGAGGCCGAAGTCCTTGGCCACCTCACCGATCACGATCAGCTTCTCCGGGGTGATCTCGCCGCCGGGGATGCGTGGCACGACCGAGTAGGAGCCGTTCTTCTGGAGGTTGGCGAGGAAGTGGTCGTTGGTGTCCTGGAGGGAGGCCTGCTCGCCTTCCAGTACGTAGCCGTCGGCGCCGATCGTCGGGGCGAGCGAGGCGATGATCGAGCCGACCGTGGGCTTGCAGGTCTCGCAGCCCTCGGTGCCGCGCGCCGCTTCCCGGCCGTGCGTGTCGAGGAGTCGCCGGTACGAGGTGATCCCCAGGGTGTGGATGATCTCGTACAGCTCCTGGCGGGTCTGGGCGAAGCAGCCGCACAGGCCCTTGTCGACCTCGACGCCCGACGCCTCCAGCTCGTCGTTCACCAGCTGGCCGAGCACCTTCACGCAACTGCCGCAGCCCGTACCGGCCTTGGTGCACTTCTTCACCTCGGGCACGGTCGTGCAGTTGTGTTCGGTGACGGCCCCGCGGATGGAGCCCTTGGTGACGTTGTGGCAGGAGCAGATGACCGCCGAGTCCGGCAGCGAGGACGGGCCGAGCGCCACCGGGCCGCCCGCGCCCGCGGGAAGCACCAGCTGCTCCGGCGAGACCGGCGGCACGCTGCCGGTCATCGGCCGCAGCACGCCGTACGCCTCCGCGTCACCGACCAGGACACCGCCGAGCAGCTCGCCGCCCGCGCCGATGACCAGCTTCTTGTACGTGCCCGAGCGCGAGTCGGAGTAGACGACGTCCAGGCAGTCCGGGGTCGCGCCGTGCGCGTCGCCGAAGGAGGCGACGTCCACGCCGAGGAGCTTCAGCTTGGTGGAGAGGTCGGCGCCGGTGAAGCTCGACTCCTCCGCGGAGATCGAGGCGGCTACGGTCTCAGCCATCTCGTAGCCGGGCGCGACCAGGCCGTAGACCCGGCCGTCCGACGCCAGGGCGCACTCGCCGATCGCGTACACGGACGGGTCGCTGGTGCGGCACTGCTCGTCGACGGTGATGCCGCCGCGCTCGCCCACCGAAAGACCGCAGTCGCGGGCGAGTTGGTCGCGGGGCCGGACACCGGCGGAGAACACGACGAGGTCGGTGGCGAGTTCACTGCCGTCCGACAGCTTCATCCCGGTGACGGCGCCCTCCGTGCCGACGATCTCCTGCGTGCCGACGCCCGTGTGCACGGTCAGGCCCATGCCGGTGATGGTGCGCAGGAGCGCGGCGCCGCCGCCCTCGTCGACCTGTACCGGCATCAGACGCGGCGCGAACTCCACGACGTGCGTGTCGAGTCCGAGCCCGCGCAGCGCGCCCGCCGCCTCCAGGCCGAGCAGCCCGCCGCCGACGACGGCACCGGTCGTGGCGTACGTCTTCGCGTACTCCTCGATGGCGAGCAGGTCCTCGATGGTGCGGTAGACGAAACAGCCCGTGGTGTCCTTGCCCGGCACCGGCGGCACGAAGGGGAAGGAGCCGGTCGCGAGGACCAGGGTGTCGTAGGCGAAGGTCTGCCCCGAGCGCGCCGTGACGGTCTTCGCGTCGCGGTCGACGGTCTCGGCCGGGTCGCCGACGTACAGCTCGATGCCGTGCTTCTCGATGAACTCCGGGTCCGTGAGGGAGAGTTCGTCGGGCGTGCGGCCCGCGAAGTACGAGGTGAGCTGGACGCGGTCGTAGGCGGGACGCGGCTCCTCGCACAGGACGACCACGCGGTGGTTGTCGGTGAGGCCGCGGGCGGCGATGGCCTCCAGGAAGCGCTGGCCGACCATGCCGTGCCCGACCAGGACGATGGTGTTGTCGTGCGCGCTGTGGCGGGGGCGGGGGGTGTCCGTGTCCGTGGGCATCTCAGAGGCCTCCGTCGTTGGTGAGCAGGTGGAGCAGGGGGCTGCCGTCGTCGGGCAGCTGGTCGTCGGCCTCCCAGGCGCGGGCGAGCGCGCCCACGGCGGTCAGCTCGCCGAGCAGTACGCCGCCGACGAGCCGGTCCCCGCGCACGATGACCTTGCGGTACGTGCCACGGGTGGCGTCCGCGAGCTGGACGACGTCGTCGTCGGGCCGGTGCTCGGGGTCGCCGAAGGCCGCCAGGTCCAGGGGAGCGGAGCCGGGGCGTCCGTTGTGCAGGGTGAGACGGGTGAGGGCGCGGGTGCCGGAGTAGGGGCGGGCTTCGCGCGGGGAGAGCAGGGCGTCCGCCAGGGCGTCGGCCTGTTCCAGCGCGGGCGCCGCCAGGCAGCGGGCCTCGCCGGAGTGCTCGGCGCAGTCGCCGATGGCGCGGATGTGCGGATCGGAGGTGCGCAGCTCGTCGTCGACGACGATGCCGCGGCGCACGTCCAGGCCCGCGGCCTGCGCGAGGCCCGTGCGGGGGCGGACGCCGCAGGCGAGGACGGTGAGGTCGGTGCCGAGTACGTAGCCGTCGGCGAGCTCCACCGAGTGCACGGCCCCGTCGGCCTGCCGCACCCCGCGCACGCGGCACTCCGTGTGCACCTCCACGCCGAGTTCGGTGAGGTGCTGGTGCACGAGCGCACTCGCGGCGGGGTCGAGCTGGCGCTCCATGAGGCGGTCGCCCTGCTGGGTGAGGACGACCTGGGCGCCGCGCACGGCCAGCGCGCGGGCGGCCGATACGCCGAGGAGGCCGCCGCCGATGACGACGACGCGGGTTCCGGGTACGACGGCCTTGGTCAGGGCCAGGCAGTCGTCCATCGTCCGGAAGGCGTGCACGCCGCGCGGCAGCTCCACCGCGCCGGGCTCGAAGAGGCCCCGCAGTGGCGGAAGCACCGGGTTCGAGCCGGTCGCGAGCACGAGCGTGCCGTACGGGACGACGCTGCCGTCCGCGCAGTGCACGACCCGGTCCTCGCGGTCGACGCGGACGGCGCGGGTACGGAGGAACTCGCCGGGGACGGGCGGAAGGCCGATGACCTCGGGGCCGAGGCGCCCGGAGAGGACGTCGGCGAGGAGCACGCGGTTGTACGGTGCGTGCGGCTCCTCCCCGATGAGGGTGACGCCGCGGGGTCCGTCGCCGGAGCCCCCGAGCCGCTGGGCGAGGCGGACGCCGGCGAGGCCGCTGCCGATCACCACCACGGGGGGCGCGGGGCTCGGGGTCGATGAGGTCATGTACGGAAGCGTGCGGGGGCGGTGTTACCCGACGGCATCCTGACTGTTTCCCTGCGGGAACGCTGCCCTCAGCGGGCGCCGGGGCAGGTTGTGAGGGCGCCCCGCGTCCTGCTCTGGCCGAACAAGCCTTCCCGCCCACCCGCCCGATTGCCCCGTAGCGGCCTTCTGACCGAACAGGACTTAAGCCTCGTTGAGGCAGTCCTCAAGGGCGCCTTAAGGATCAGTCGTATCCGGCTGACCAGGGGTTTTTGCCGGTGTCCCTGTGCCTAGTCTGCGGCCGTGACCATCGACGTGACCGAAACCCGACCCGCCGCGCACCCCGCGCCGTCCGTACCGCCGATTCGTGTCACCCCCGCCGCCCTGCGCAACGGAATCCTCGGCACGGCGGCCGCCGTCACCGTGCTCTGGGCCGTGCAGGTCGAACCCTCGGCCCGGCTCGACGTGCTCTTCGCGACCGGTGCCCACCTCACCGGCCTGCTCGCCGGGTACGGCGTCCTTGTCATGCTCTTCCTGATGGCCCGCGTCCCCGCGGTCGAGCACGGGGTCGGCGCCGACCGGCTCGCCCGGCTGCACGCCCAGGGCGGCCGCTACGTCCTCACCCTGTGCCTGGGCCACGCCCTGCTCGCCCTGTGCGGATACGCCGCGCACACCGACACCGACCTCCTCAGCGCGGGCCTCGACCTGCTCGGCTACCCGGGCCTCGCCCTCGCCGCCGTCGGCACGTCCCTGCTCGTGGCCGTCGGTGTCACCTCGGCGCGTGCGATGCGGCGCCGCGTCCCGCACGAGACCTGGCGGGCCGTGCACCTGCTGACCTACCTCGGCGTGGCGCTCGGCTTCGTGCACCAGCTGGCGGGGCCCGACGTGGCGGGCAGCATCCTCACGGTGTGGCTGTGGTCGATGCTGCACGCCACGGTGGCCGTGCTGCTGGTCTGGTACCGCGTCGTCGTGCCCGTGCGGCAGGCGCTGCGGCACAGCCTGCGCGTCATCGACGTACGCGACGAAGGGCCCGGTGTCGTGTCGGTCGTGATGCAGGGCATCGGGCTCGACGAACTGCGCGCCGAACCAGGCCAGTTCTTCCGCTGGCGCTTCCTGCGGCGCAGGCTCTGGCGCACCGCGCTGCCGTTCTCGCTGTCCGCGCCCGTGCGCGACGACACCCTCCGGATCACCGTCAAGGCCATCGGCGACCACACGCGGCGGATGCGGCGCCTGAAGCCGGGGACGCGGGTCCTCGCCACGGGGCCCTTCGGGGCGCTGACCGCCCATCGGCGTACGCGGCGCAAGGTGCTGCTGCTCGCGGGCGGGGTGGGGATCACCCCGATGCGGGCGCTGTTCGAGACGCTGCCCGGCGGGCCCGGGGACCTCACGCTCCTCTACCGGGCCGGCAGCGCGGAGCAGCTCGTGCTGCGGGAGGAACTGGAGGCGATCGCCCGGAGCAGGGGAGCGGGGCTGCACTACCTGCTCGGCCGGTCCGACGCCTCGTTCGATCCGCTCGCCCCGCAGGCCCTGCGCAATCTGATCCCCGACCTCGCCGAGCACGACGTCTATCTGTGCGGACCGCCCGGGATGGCCGCGTCGGCCACCGTGGCGCTCGTACGGGCCGGGGTGCCCCAGGAGCGCATCCATGCCGAGTGCTTCACCTTCTGAGAGTCATAGGTCTTTTGAACCCTGGAGAGGGGCTGACGTGGGACGTCACCGCAAACCCGTGGGCCCGGTCCTGGGCCCCACCGTGCAGGCGCGCCGCAAACTGGCGGCGGGCCTCGCGGGCGCGAGCGCGCTGGTCGCCACCGTGCTCGCCCTCACGGTCGACCCGGCGGCACCACCGGCCCCCGACCGCGCCCCGGCGGGCGTCCCGGCACCTCAGGCGGCCCCGTGATCAGGGGGAACGGAACCTCTGAAGTCCCTCAACTCTCCCTGAATTCATGGACGGCGTGATCGGCCCCTCCATAAGGTCGCGATCATGCCCGACATATCTCTGACCACCGTCGTCGTCCTCTGTATCGCCGCGCTCGCGGCCGGCTGGATCGACGCGGTGGTGGGCGGCGGCGGGCTCCTCCTGCTGCCCGCCCTGCTCCTCGGCCTGCCGGCCGGGACCCCGGCCGCGCACGCCCTCGGGACGAACAAGGCCGTGGCCATCGTCGGGACGACCGGCGCCGCGGTGACCTACGTCAGGAAGACGCCGGTCGACGTGCCCACCGCCGTGCGGATCGGTCTTGCAGCGCTCGCCGGGTCGATGGGCGGCGCCTTCTTCGCCGCGGGCATGAGCACCGAGGTGCTCAAGCCCGTGATCATGGTGGTGCTGCTCGGCGTCGGCGCCTTCGTCATCTTCAGGCCCGCCTTCGGCACCGCGCCCTCCGCGCGCCCCGCGTCCCCCAAGCGCATCCTCGCCGCCATCGGCCTCGCGGGCCTCGGCATCGGGTTCTACGACGGCCTCATCGGGCCCGGCACCGGCACCTTCCTGGTGCTCGCGCTGACCGCCGTGCTCCACCTCGACCTGGTGTCCGCCTCCGCCACCGCCAAGATCGTCAACTGCTGCACCAACGCGGGCGCCCTCGCGATGTTCGCCTGGCAGGGCGCGGTCCTGTGGCAGCTGGCCGCGCTGATGGCCGTCTTCAACCTCGCGGGCGGCATGTTCGGGGCGCACACCGCGCTGAAGAAGGGCAGTGGCTTCGTCCGCATCGTGCTGCTCACCACCGTGTTCGGGCTCGTGGCGAAGATGGCGTACGAGCAGTGGCTGGCGTAGCAATGCGTGGGGCGGGGCCAGGCCGCACCCCGCGACCGGTCGCGGATCAGCGCACGCCCGTCAGGTGCGCGAACACCACGACGTTGCCCTCGTACCCCGTCTTCTTCGAGTAGCCGCCGCCGCACGTGATCACCCGCAGCTCCGGCCGGTCCGCCGCCCCGTACACCTTGGCGTCCGGGAATTTCTTCGCGTCGTAGACCTCGTTCGCGTCGACGGTGAACACCGCGACGCTGCCGTCCCTGCGCTCGATCTCGATGGTGCGGCCCCGGGTCAGACCGCCCAGGTCGTAGAAGACGGACGGGCCGTCCGCGTTGTCGACGTGCCCCGCCACGACGGCGGTGCCGGTCTCACCCGGCGTGGTCCCCGACTCGTACCAGCCGGCGAGATTCGTCTTCTTCGGCGGCGGTACGTCGAGGCTGCCCTGGGGCGTCAGACCGAGCCCCATGAGCGGCGCGTCGATCCGGATCGAAGGAATGCGGATCCGGTCGGGCGGGGACGGGGGCAGCGCCGCGGCGCCCGGGGCGTCGCCGGACCGGGGGTGGGCCGACGCGGCCTGCTCGGCGGACGGCTGCGGCGGGGGGTGGGACTCCGTGCCGTTGTGCAGCAGCCACGCGCCGGAGCACAGGGCGAGCACGGTGACCGCGCCTATGGCGGAGTTGACGGCTTTGCCGCCGGGGCGCTTCCTGCCGGGATTCTTCCTGCGCGTCAATCGACTCGTCCCCCTCAGGGTTCGGGGAGGCCGGTCCCCGCATCCCCCTCCGGATCCACGAGGGACCGGTGGACCCGGAGAGGGAGGGGGCTGGCGGTACCGGTGGACAGCGGAGGGTGTCCGTCAGATCCTGTCGCCTCTCGCCCGGCGATGCAGGAGCCAGGTACCGCCCGCGGCGGCGACGGCAAGCGCCGCCACTCCCGCCGCGGTCTGCACGGGGTCGGGGCCGAGAGCGCCGCCGACCCCCGTCTTCACATGGCCCTTCGGGGTCACCTGCTGTTCCTCGCGGGCGGCGGCGGTGGAGGTGATCGTCACGACCAGGTCGCCCGCCACCTGCTTGCCGTCCGCGCCGGAGCCGGAGCACTGCGCGGCGATCTCGTAGGTGCCGGGCTGGGCCGACGGCGGCACCTTGAACGTGCCGGTCGCGTTCTCCTTGCGCGTGTCCGGTGCGAGCGTGAACGTGCCGGCGCCCACCGCGCTCGCGTCACCCGTGGCGGTTCCGTCGCTGCCGCAGGCGGTGGTGTCCACGGTGACCGTGGAGCCCGGCATGACGGTGGACGGGTGGACCTGAAGGCCGCCCCCCGCGTCGCGTGCGGCGGCCGAGGCGGGGGGTGCCAGCAGGGCCGCCGATGCGACGGCGAGCGCGGCAGTGGTCAGCAGGCGGGCTTTGCGCATCGTGCTTGCTCCTCCGAGGGGCCATCAGAGGGCACGGCCCGCGGCACCTCCAAGTGCCGCTGCGTCGGTCGAACCCCGCTGTACCGAGGTAAGTGGCACTCGGCGGCGCACGCCTCCTGAGGAGCTGTCAGAAACTCTGCGGTGGAGCGGCTTCTGTCCTTTCGGCGGGAACATTCCAGCAGGTCACTCGGCGTGTCGCCGAACAGTGTCCGAAGGGGGCGCGGGGCGCCTGTGAATGGGTGACCCCAGGGCCGACCGGATGCCTCACCGCAGGCTCACCGTGCCCTCGGAGCGGCCCGACCTGACCCCGCCTCAGACGGCGTCCCAGGGGACGTCGTCGTAGAGCTCCGCCAGTGTCGTCATGAGCTTCTCGTCGACCGCGAAGCCGGTGTCGTCGATCCGCCGCACCGGCGCGATGCCGCGCGCGTTGGTGACGAAGGCCGCCACATACGAGGAGAGGCCGCCGAGCGTGACAGGGGCCCGGCGCGTGGGGATACCGGCGGCCCGGAGGCGCGCTTCGAGCAGCTGCATGGTGATGCCGGCCAGGCAGGGCGCGTCGGGCCAGACGACCTCGGCGCCGTCGTGGAAGCCGATGTTCGTGACGGCGCCCTCGCTGATCGTTCCGTCGGGGCCGGTGAGCAGCGCGTCGTCGAAGCCCGCACGCCGGGCGAGCTCTCCGTGGCGGGCCTGGCCGAAGCCGCCGATGTGCTTGATGTGCGGGAAGGGCCGCTGGTAGGGGGCGGACCGCAGGGCCTGCGGGCTCCGGGACATCTCGCCCGGCGCCCGGACGGTGACCGTCACGGACGGCTCGCCCTCGGGTGCGTGGACGTGGACGCGTACGGAGGCGTCGGCGATGTCGTCGCGGAGCACGTGCCGGATGAGCCCGCGCACGTATTCGCCGTCCAGCTCCCGGCCGAACAGCTCGCGGGTGGCCGAGTCGAGCCGCTCCAGATGCAGCCCGAGCCCGCGCGTCGCACCACCCCTGACCTGCATCGCGGTGAAGTGCCCCACGCCTCCGAGCGCGGCCCACAACAGCCGGTCCGCGGTGACGTCCCGCCCGTCGATCTCGATGCGTTGCAGGGGCGGCTGAGTTGTCGTCATGGCCGTCACCGTACGACGCCTCCGTACGACGAATTCGTGCGCCTCCGTACGCCTCCGTGAACTCCCTGAATGTCCCGCTTGACCTCAACCTAGGTTGAGCAACGAGGCTCCTTCTCATGACCCAGAACACGAATGCCGCTGATTCCCCGTCCACCGCCACGTCCACCGCCACGCTCCCCGGCGCGTCCACCGAGTCCGCCGCGCCCCTGCGCGTCGCCGTCATCGTCGGGAGCAACCGCGAGGGCCGCTTCGGGCCGATCGTCGCCGACTGGCTGCTCGCGCGGATCGGGGAGCGGGCGGACTTCGAGGTGGACGTCATCGACCTCGCCGATTCCCACCTGCCGACCGCGCTCTCCTTCAACCCCTCGCCCGCGACCCTCGCCGAGCTCGACAAGGTCACGCCGAAGCTGGCCGCCGCCGATGCCTTCGTCGTCCTCACCCCCGAGTACAACCACTCCTACCCCGCCTCCCTCAAGAGCCTCATCGACTGGCACAACGCCGAGTGGCAGGCCAAGCCCCTCGCCTTCGTCTCGTACGGCGGGCTCTCCGGCGGCCTGCGCGCGGTCGAGCACCTGCGCCCGGTCTTCGCCGAGCTGCACACCATGACGATTCGCGACACCGTCTCCTTCCACAACGCGGGCACTCTCTTCGCCGACGACGGCACCCACAAGGACCCGACGGCCGCGAACGCCGCCGCCAAGTCGATGCTCGACCAGCTCCACTGGTGGGCGTGGGCCCTGCGCAGCGCCAAGGAGGCCCGCCCGTACGGAAGTTGAGAGCGTGCAGGGTTGCGCGGGGTCAGGCCTCCGGCAGGCGCACCGTCGCCACCGCGCCGCCGCTCTCCGCGTTGCGCAGCTCCACCCGCGCGCCGATCGCCTGGGCCTGGCCGAACGCGATGGTCAGGCCCAGGCCCGTGCCCTGACCGCGCTCGCGGGCGCCGGTCTGGAAGCGCCGCGGGCCGTCCTCGAGGAGATGCGCGGGGAAGCCGGGGCCGTGGTCGCTGACCGTGACCACGGGCCCGGCCACCCGCACGTCGACCGGGCCGGCCCCGTGCCTGCGGGCGTTGGCGACGAGGTTGGCGATAATCCGCTCCAGACGACGCGCATCGGTGCGTACGAGGGTGCCGCCCGAGCCGGAGCCGGAGGCCGAGTCCGCGCCCGAGTCCGAGCCGTCCGTCCTGCTTTCTGCTGGCGCCGCCGCGAACCGCACCGCGCATCCCGACCGCTGCACGATCCCCTCCGTGAGCGCGCGCAGCGGATGCGTGCCCAGGTCGGGGCGTTCCATCTCCGCGTCGAGGCGCGCCACTTCGAGCAGGTCCTCGGTGAGGGTGCGCAGGGCGAGCACCCGGTCGCGCACCAGCTCCGTGGGCCGGCTCTGGGGCAGCAGTTCGGCCGCGGTGTGCAGACCGGTCAGCGGGGTGCGCAGCTCATGGGCGACATCAGCGGTGAAGCGCTGCTCGGCCTCCAGGCGCTGCTGCAGGGACGCCGCCATCGTGTCGACGGCGGCGGCCAGTTCGGCCACCTCGTCCTTGCCCGGCCGGCTGCCCGGCACGCGCGGATGGTTGATGCGCGCGTCCAGATCGCCCTCACTGATGCGGCGCGCGGTGGCCGCCGCGGTCCGCAGCTCGCGGCTGAGGCGGCTGGCGAGCGCGGCGCCGCCCAGCGCCGCGAGGATGACGACGACGGCTCCCGAAGCAAGGAGCTGCCGGTCGAACTCCGCCATTTCGGCGGCCTGTACGGTCAGCGACTCGCGGACCGAGAGCACATGGCCGCCCACGGGGCGCGCCGCCCACACGACGGGGTGCTCGGCGCCCATGTCCAGATACGTGGTCCGCCGCCCGTCCAGAGCGGCAGTCCGCAGCGACGCCGGGAGGCCGGGTGCGTCGATGGCGGCGTCCGTACGGGCGTCTCCGGCGGTGTCGACCTGCCCCGTCAGCTCGTACAGCTGACGCACCCGCACCAGCTGCGCGGTCGCCCCCGACCTGGCGCCCTCGGAGACCTGTTCGAGCCGCGCCTGGTGGACGAGGACCCCGATGGCGACGGCCACGACCGCGCAGCCGAGCGCGAGCAGCGCGGCGATCTTCCAGCGCAGGCCGAGGGCGTTGAGCGCGGCGCGGGCGCGCCGGCCGATGCCTCTCACCTCGGCCCGCCCGTGCCGCGCGAGGGCTCCGGAGAGGGCATGGGCGACGGGGAGCCGTCGGAACCGGCGTCCTTCTTGTAATTCTTGGTGTCGCTCACCGTCGACATCCGCACGCCGTCCCAGTGGAACCGCACGGCCTGCTGGCCGCCGTCCGCACACGAGCTGCGCACCAGCAGATCCTTGCCGAGCGTCTCGATGCTCACGCGCTTCCCGGAGGTGAACAGGACCGGGTAGACGCGCCCGTCGCGCTCCTCGTAGACGGAGAGGACGCTGCGGCCGCTCTCCGTGTCGGCGGCCACGAGCAGCTCGGGGCGCCCGTCGCCGGTCAGGTCCGTCAGGAGCGGCGGCCGCAGTCCGGCCTGCCCGGGGTGGTCGATCTCGTCGCGGTCGGCGAGCGGCTTCATCCGCGGGTCGGCCCGCAGGACCGCGCGGAAGTCCTCCTTGCGGAACCCGGCCTTGCCCAGCTTCGGCAGCTCTTCCAGGGCTTGTGGCGGCGGCTGGTGGGTGGCGGTGTCGGCGCCGGGCGCCTCGGGCGACGTGCTGGACCAGGCGGGCCAGAGGGGCTGGGGGCGCGGCTGCACGGACACGGACGGCGCGGGCTCACCGGCGTCGAGCCCGTCCACGCTGCCGCATCCGGCCAGCACGACGGCCGCCGTGGCGGTGAGGACGGCGGCACGGCGCAGGAGGCGGCGTCGGTGGGGGCGGGAAAGGTTCATGGCTCCGTCGACGGTAGGAAGCGCGCGTCACGGATTACGGGAGGTTGTGTAACAGACAGGGTCATGCGGGGCGGAAACGCGGGATTCGGGACCTTCGGCCTGGCCGGTGGCCCCCATCGGTCATGGTCGTTCGCCGCTCCGGGGAGAATCGGCGCATGACGTCGACGTACGAAACCGGTTCCGAGTCCAGGTCCGGCTCCGAGTCCGCCCGGGCAACGGTCCTCACCGTGCTGACCACGACCGACACCGCGCAGAAGGCGGAGGACCTCGCGAGCGGCGCGGTGGCCGCCCGGGTCGCCGCGTGCGCGCAGATCGTCGGGCCCGTCACCTCCGTCTACCGGTGGGAAGGCGCCGTGGAGACCGCCCGCGAGTGGCAGATCCTGTTCAAGACGGCCGCCGCGCGTTATGAGGCCCTGGAGGCCTGGCTGACCGAGGCCCACGACTACGACACCCCCGAGATCATCGCGACGCCGGTCGTGCGGGGGAGCGCAGCCTACCTGGAGTGGGTGAGGCAGGAGACCGCCGAATGACGCAGGAGGGGGGCCGGCTGCCGTTCTTCGTGTACGGGACGCTGCGGCCGGGGGAGCGGCACCACGACGTCCATCTGCGCGGCGGCATCGCGACGGAGTGTCCCGCCCGGCTCCCGGGAGCGGTCCTGTACGAGGGGCCCGGTTATCCGTACCTGGTGAAGGGCCCCGAAAGCGGCCCTGTGCACGGCGAGTTGATCACGGCGACCCCTTCCGCGTACGACCGGCTCATCGCCGACCTCGACGTACTGGAGGGATACGCGCCGGGCGACCCCCGCAACCTGTACGAGCGAGTGGAGCGCGAGGTGATCCTCCTGGGCGGGGCCCCGGCAAGCGCGTGGGTGTACGTGGCGGCACCGCGGGTGGCGGCGCGGCTGCGGGCCTCGGGGGCGGTGATCGGGGGAGGGGACTGGGTGTCGTTCCGGGCCGACCGGTGAGTCGCGGCTATGGCGCGCCGAGACGCCCTTTGCGCAGCTCAAACGCCCGCAACTCGATCTGGTGGACTCAATCACCCGTGCGAGCGACCCACGCAAACCGCATGATCACCAAGGGTTGCTGCTGTGGCACTCTCCGTGTGCACCAGTCGGTGCGCGAGTCGGTGCGTGAGCACCACGTCCTCAGCAGGAGTTGCCCCATGAGCCTTCGCCGTTCGCTGCCGGCCCTCGTCGGCGCCGTCGCCCTCACCCTCGGCCTCCCCGTGGCTGCCGCCGCGTCCGCTCACGCCCCGGCCGCCGTCATGAACCCCTGCGGCTTCTACGAGACGGGCAGCGACGCGTTCTACAACCACTGCACCGGCGACGGCTCGCACGTCGTCATCAAGGTGGAGGTGGCCATGGCCCCCGACTACGAGCGCTGTGTGGGTCCGGGCAAGCTCTGGCTCGGTTCGGCGAGCAAGATCCAGGGCGCGCACTACGTGGGACGCACCTGCTGATCCCCACTCACTGACCGCGGGCCGGGTGGTTTTCCCCCGGCCCGCGGTCATGCCCGGCCGCCGGACCGTTCGAGCCGCACCGCGCACACCTTGAACTCCGGCATCCGCGAGACCGGGTCGAGCGCCGGATTGGTCAGGGAGTTGGCCCGGCCCTCGCCCGGCCAGTGGAACGGCATGAATACCGTGTCGGAGCGGATCGCGGTCGTGATCCGCGCCGGGGCGACGGCCCGTCCCCGCCGCGAGACGACGGTCACCGGCTCGCCCTCCTCGACATCGAGGCGCGCGGCGAGCCGCGGATGCAGCTCCACGAAGGGCCCGGGGGCGGCGGAGTTGAGCTCGTCGACACGGCGCGTCTGGGCCCCCGACTGATACTGCGCGAGGACCCGCCCGGTGGTCAGGAGCACGGGATACTCCGCGTCCGGTTCCTCGGCGGCGCCGCGATGGACCACCGGCACGAACCGTGCCCGCCCGTCCTCGGTGGCGAACCGGTCGAGGAACAGCCGCGGGGTGCCAGGGTGTTCGGCATCCGTCCCGGCCTCGCTCCCGCTCGCGTCCCGGGGTGCCTCCTGGCCCGTGCCGTCCTCGGGGCCTTCGCTCGCGGGGCAGGGCCAGAACACGCCCTCACCGTTGCCTTTCCTCAGGCGTGCGTACGAGATCCCCGAGTAGTCCGCCGCCCCGCCCGCGCTCGCCCGGCGCAGCTCCTCGAAGACCTCCTCCGGGTCCGTCGGGAAACCCTTCTCATGGCCGAGGTGCGCGGCGAGACCGTGCAGCACGTCCAGGTCGCTGCGTACGCCGTCGGGAGCGCTCACCGCCTTGCGGCGCAGCAGTACCCGCCCCTCCAGGTTCGTCACCGTGCCCGTCTCCTCGGCCCACTGCGTCACCGGCAGGACGACATCGGCCAGTCGGGCCGTCTCCGACAGCACCACGTCCGCCACCGCCAGGAAGTCGAGCGACCGGAGCCGCTCCTCCACATGCGCGGCGCGCGGTGCCGAGACGACCGGGTTGGAGCCCATCAGGAGCAGGGCCCTGATGTCCCCGCCGAGCGCGTCGAGCAACTCGTACGCGGACCGGCCGGGACCCGGAAGCGAGTCCGGGTCGACGCCCCACACGCCCGCCACATGCGCCCGCGCCGCCGGGTCCGTCAGCTTGCGGTAGCCGGGCAACTGGTCGGCTTTCTGCCCGTGTTCCCGTCCGCCCTGGCCGTTGCCCTGCCCGGTCAGGCAGCCGTATCCGGAGAGGGGGCGGCCCGCGTTGCCGGTCGCCAGGCAGAGGTTGATCCACGCGCCGACCGTGTCCGTCCCCTTGGACTGCTGCTCGGGGCCGCGCGCGGTGAGCACCATCGCGGTCTCGGCGTCGCAGAACATTTCCGCCGCGTCCCGCAGTTGGGGCACGGGGATGCCGCTGATCCGCTCCACGTACTCCGGCCAGTGCGCCATCGCCGCCGCCCGCGCGTCCTCCCAGCCGGTCGTCCGCTCCTCGATGAACGCCTCGTCCGTCCGGCCCTCGGCCACCACCAGATGCAGCAGGCCGAGCGCGAGGGCGAGGTCGGTGCCGGGGCGCGGCGCCAGATGCAGGTCGGCCTGCTCGGCGGTGCGGGTCCTGCGCGGATCGACGACGATCAGCTTGCCGCCGTTCTCCTTCAGCTCCGTCAGATAGCGCAGCGCGGGCGGCATCGTCTCGGCGAGGTTCGACCCGACGAGGATCACGCAGCCGGCGCGCGGGATGTCCTCCAGGGGGAACGGCAGACCGCGGTCGAGCCCGAAGGCCCGCTGCCCGGCCGCTGCCGCCGACGACATGCAGAACCGGCCGTTGTAGTCGATCTGCGACGTGCCGAGCGCCACCCGCGCGAACTTCCCCAGGGCGTACGCCTTCTCGTTGGTCAGACCCCCGCCGCCGAACACTCCGCACGCGTCCGCGCCATGTTCCGTACGGGTGCGGGAAAGGCCCTCGGCGACGCGAGCGACCGCCTCCTCCCAGGTGGCCGGTTCGAGCCGGCCCGTGGCGTGGGATCGGATGAGTGGCTCGGTCAGGCGCACCCGGGAGGAGAGCACAGCGGGCGCCGTGCGGCCCTTGCCGCACAGCGCGCCCCCGTTCACGGGGAACTCGGGACGCTCCACGACCTCCGTGCCGCCGGGGCCGGTGGTCAGGCCCATCCCGCATTGCAGCGCGCAGTACGGACAGTGGGTGGGTGTCGCCGTGGTGTGCATACGGTCCAGCCTCCGCCGGCCTTGTTACGCGCCCCGACGCGATCGCGTTACACACGCGGTAAACCGACCTCAGCAGCCCCCCCACCGCACTGTGAGCCGGTCATATGCCCCGCAAGGGGCGCGGGTAACGGCGCGAGGACGGTCGTGCCCCTTCAGGGGCGCGGGGAACTGCGCGAGGACGGACCACGACCCGCACCCGGCGGACGAGCGAAACAAGGCAGACGCACCCCCGCTCAAGGCCCAGGGGCCAGACCCCGCTCAAGGCCGGCGACTAGCGAGGCGCAGCCAGCGCCCGGTCCACGCCGGGCTCCCGGGGCCCGAGGAACCGCGGATCCGGTCGAAACGCCGAGTCCACCGCCGCCTTGCCGGCCGCGAACAGCTCCCGCGCGCCGCCGTAGTACCAGGTCGCGTCGTGCTTGGCGTCGACCCCGACCCCGTACGACGAGACGCCCGCCGCGCGGCAGAGCGCGACGGCCCTGCGTATGTGGAAGCCCTGGCTGATCAGCACCGCCCGGTCCACGCCGAACACCTTCTTGGCGCGCACGCACGAGTCCCAGGTGTCGAAGCCCGCGTAATCACTGACGATCCGCCGCCCCGGCACCCCGCGCTCGGTCAGATACGCGCGCATGGCGTCCGGCTCGTCGTACTCCTCGCGGCTGTTGTCCCCCGTGACGAGGACGACCTCTATCCGCCCCGCCTCGTACAACTCCGCCGCCGCGTCGAGACGGTGTGCGAGATACGGCGAGGGCTCGCCCTTCCACAGCCCGGCCCCGAAGACGACCGCGACCCGGGTGCGCGGCACGTCGGCGGTCGTGCGCAGCCGCCCCTCCGCCGTCACGAACAGCCAGGTCGCGGGCAGCAGCGCCACCACGCAGAGGGCCATGAAAACTTGCACGGCCCGCCGCTGCCCCTGCCGCGTACGCGGCAGCCGCGTCCACCCAGGACGCCTCACCCACCCAGGACGCTTCATCCCGTTCCCCCATGCCCCCGTGCCCCCGGCCGGATCCCCCCGATCCGATCACTGCCCCCAACGGTAAGCGACCGCACTGACAACGCGGCGGCACCGTCGGTGAGCCAGGCCGAAAGGACCCGTCACCGGCGCGCAACGCGACCGAAACGCCGCGCGGTCATCCTCGGTCCATGACGCCGTCGAACCCTCTTCGCGACGAGTCCGGCAGCACCCCTCTCGAAAGTACGGCGCACCTCATGAACCGGATCACCAGCCAGCTCGGCAGCCAGCTCGCCCTCGTCTCGCTCGACGGCAGGCGCCGCCCCGCCCCGCGCCGCCCCCAGTCGGCGCCCGACCTCGTCGTGGTCGCCCACGGCAGCCGTGACCCCCGCGCCCTCGCCACGGTCACGGCGCTCCTGGCGCGGGTCCGTGAGCTGCGGCCCGGCCTCAGCGTGCGCCTCGGCCACATCGAGCTGAACGAACCCCTGCTCGGCGACACCCTCGCCGAGGCCGCCGGCTCCGCCGTCCTCGTGCCGCTGCTGCTCAGCCGTGGCTACCACGTCAAACACGACATCCCCGAGGCCGCGGCCCTGGCCCCGCACCTCGACACACGCCTCGCCGCCCCGCTCGGCCCGCACCCCCTGCTGGTCGACGCGCTGCACGACCGGCTCGTCGAGGCGGGCTGGCCGGCCGCGTCCGGCCGGGCGGGCCGGCGCACCGGCGGCGTGGTCCTCGCCGCGGCCGGCTCCCGCGACCCCGACTCCGCCACGGACACCCGGCGTACGGCGGACCTCCTGGCCCAGCGGCTCGGCGTGCCGGTGATCCCCGCGTACGCCACGCCGACCGCGGCCGCCCCGCTCAGCGTGACCGCCGCGGTGCGCGCCCTCGCCGCCCGTGGCCGCTACCGCACCGCCGTGGCCTCGTACTTCACCGCACCCGGCCGCTTCGCCACGCAGTGCGCCGATGCCGCCCCCTGGATCGCGTCGGCCCCGCTCGGCGACCACCCGGCGATGGCCCAGCTCCTCCTGCACCGCTACGACAAGGCCCGCGCGACCACTCCCGCCACCCCCGCCACGCACCTGCCGCCCCGTCAGCTGACCTCCGCCTGACCGTCGCCCGTCGGCCACCGAGGCGCCCTGAAGCCCTCTTTGTCACTCCTTGCGTTTACTGTCGGTGCATGGAAGGCACTGCACCGAACGTGTACGACGAAGAGGCGGCCTATGACAAGGCCGCCGTCGAGCGATGGGCCACCGAGCCCGACAAGAGGCCGGGGCGCACCGCCTTCCAACGGGACCGCGCGCGTGTCCTGCACTCCGCGGCGCTGCGCCGCCTCGCCGGAAAAACCCAGGTGGTCACCCCCGGCACGCGCAGCAACGAGGCGTGGGACGCCAGCGCCCGCACCCGTCTGACGCACTCCCTGGAGTGCGCGCAGGTCGGCCGCGAGCTCGGCGCCGCCCTCGGCTGCGACCCCGACCTGGTGGAGACGGCGTGCCTCTCCCACGACATGGGCCACCCGCCCTTCGGCCACAACGGCGAGCAGGCGCTGAACGAAGTCGCCGAGAGCTGCGGCGGTTTCGAGGGCAACGCCCAGTCCCTGCGCCTCCTCACCCGCATCGAGCCGAAGCGCTTCGTAAGAAGTGAGGAGACGGACGAGCTGGTCGGCGTGGGGCTCAACCTGACCCGGGCCGCCCTTGACGCCGCCACCAAGTACCCCTGGCCGCGCGGCGCCCACCCCACCGACCCGGACTCGCCCAAGTTCGGGGTCTACGAGGACGACCGGCCGGTCTTCGACTGGGTCCGCAAGGAGGCCCCCGGCCGCCGCACCTGCTTCGAGGCCCAGGTCATGGACTGGGCGGACGACGTGGCGTACTCGGTGCACGACATCGAGGACGGCCTGCACGCCGGGCACCTCGACCCGAACCTCCTGCACGCCGAGCCCGAGCGCCAGGACATCTTCGCTGTCGCCATCGGCCGGTACGTGCCCGCGGACACCGACCCCGAAGAGCTCTCCGAGGCCCTCGACCGCCTCCTGGACCAGGAGTGGTGGCCGCATGGGTACGACGGCTCGGCGATCGCCCAGGGCCGCCTGAAGGACGCCACCAGCCAGCTCATCGGCCACTTCTGCCTCGCCGCAGAGACCGCCACTCGCCTGCGGTACGGCAAGGGCCCCCTCACGCGGTACGCGGCCGAGCTGGTCGTCCCGCGCGAGGCCCGCCACGAGTGCGCGGTCCTCAAGGCCGTCGCCGACCGGTATGTGATGCAGCGCCCCGCCCAGGAGCGGCTGCGCGCGGACCAGCGGATCGTCGTCGCCGAGCTGGCCGAGGCGCTCACGGCCCGCGCCCCCGAAGGCCTCGACCCGCAGTTCCGCGCGCTGTACGACACGGCGGCCGACGACCGCGCGGCCCTGCGCGTGGTCGTCGACCAGATCGCGTCCCTCACGGACGCCGCCGCGCGTTCCCTGCACGCGCGGCTCACGGCGAGACAGCTCTGACATATAAGGCCCTGACATATGCGGAATGAGCCGATCGACCACGGGGCGTGACGAAAACTGGCCGGATCGGGCCGCAACCCCTTCCCGCATCACGCTCCGTGCGGGACGCTCCCCTGACGGCAAGGCTTTGAGGAGGCATCAAGTGGTCGACGCGGATCAGACGTTCGTCATTGTCGGAGGAGGTCTCGCGGGCGCGAAAGCGGCCGAGACGCTCCGGTCGGAGGGCTTCAGCGGCCGGGTGATCCTCATCGGCGACGAACGCGACCACCCGTACGAGCGCCCGCCCCTGTCGAAGGGATATCTCCTGGGCAAGGAGGAGCGCGACAGCGTCTTCGTCCACGAACCCTCCTGGTACGCACAGTCGGACGTGGAGCTGCATCTCGGCCAGACCGTCGTCTCCATCGACCGCGAGGCCAAGGCCGTCCGCCTCGGTGACCGCGACGTCATCCACTACGACAAGCTCCTCCTCGCCACGGGTGCGGAGCCGCGCCGCCTCGACGTCCCCGGCACCGGCCTGGTCGGCGTGCACCACCTGCGCCGCCTCGCGCACGCCGACCGGCTGCGTCAGGTCCTGTCCGGTCTCGGCCGGGACAACGGCCACCTGGTGATCGCCGGAGCCGGCTGGATCGGCCTGGAGGTGGCCGCCGCCGCGCGGACGTACGGCGCGGAGGTCACCGTCGTCGAGCCGCAGGCCACCCCGCTGCACGCGGTCCTCGGCCCCGAGATCGGCCAGATGTTCACCGACCTGCACGCCGAGCACGGGGTGCGCTTCCACTTCGGCGCCACGCTCACCGAGATCGCGGGGGAGGACGGCCTGGTCCTCGCGGCCCGCACGGACGACGGCGAGGAGCACCCGGCGCACGACGTGCTCGCCGCGATCGGCGCGGCCCCGCGCACTGGACTCGCCGAGGCGGCGGGCCTGGAGATCGCCGACCGCGCGCACGGCGGCGGTGTCGTGGTCGACGCCTCGCTGCGGACCTCGGACCCGGACATCTTCGCGGCGGGCGACGTGGCCGCCGTCCAGCACCCGCTCTTCGACACCAGGCTCCGCGTGGAGCACTGGGCGAACGCCCTGAACGGCGGTCCGGCCGCGGCCCGCGCGATGCTCGGCCAGGACGTGTCGTACGACCGCGTGCCCTACTTCTTCTCGGACCAGTACGACGTGGGCCTGGAGTACTCGGGGTGGGCGCCGCCGGGTACGTACGACCAGGTCGTGGTCCGAGGCGACGCGGGGAAGCGGGAGTTCGTCGCCTTCTGGCTGAGCGAGGGCCGGGTCCTCGCCGGGATGAACGTGAATGTGTGGGACGTCACGGACCCCATCCAGAGGCTGATCCGCGCGGGCGCGAAGCCGCCCGCCGAGTCCCTCTCCGACCCGTCCGTCCCCCTGGAGTCGCTGCTCGGGTGACGGGCCGGGCGGGAGTGTCACAGCAGGGCCGTAGTATTCCTACGTGGCAGGCAGGATCAATGACGAGGACGTGAAGGCGGTTCGGGACGCGGTCCCGATCGACGCCGTGGTCTCCGACTACCTCCAGCTGCGGAACGCGGGCGGAGGCAACCTCAAGGGCCTGTGCCCCTTCCACGACGAGAAGTCACCGTCCTTCCAGGTCAGCCCCAGCAAGGGTCTCTTCCACTGCTTCGGCTGCCAGGAAGGCGGCGACACGATCGCCTTCGTGATGAAGATCGACCACCTCACCTTCTCGGAGACGGTCGAGCGCCTCGCCGCCCAGGCGGGCATCACCCTGCGGTACGAGGAGGGTGGGTACAACCCCACGAGCCAGCGCGGCGAGCGCATCCGTCTCGTCGAGGCCCACAAGATCGCCGCTCAGTTCTACGTGGACCAGCTGGAGAGCCCCGAGGCCGAGATCGGCCGGAAGTTCCTGGCCGAGCGCGGCTTCGACCAGGCAGCGGCGGCGCACTTCGGCGTCGGCTACAGCCCCGCGGGCTGGGACCACCTCACCCGGTTCCTGCGCGGCAAGGGCTTCACCGACAAGGAGCTGACCCTCTCCGGCATCTCCCAGGAGGGTCGCCGCGGCCCCATCGACCGCTTCCGCGGCCGCCTGATGTGGCCGATCCGCGACATCAGCGGCGAGGTCGTCGGCTTCGGCGCGCGCAAGCTGCGCGACGACGACAACGGCCCCAAGTACCTCAACACCCCCGAGACGCCGATCTACAAGAAGGGCCAGGTGCTCTACGGGGTGGACCTGGCCAAGAAGGAGATCGCCAAGACCTCCCGCGCGGTCGTCGTCGAGGGATACACGGACGTCATGGCCTGCCACCTCGCCGGTGTCACCACGGCCATCGCGACCTGCGGCACCGCTTTCGGCGGCGACCACATCAAGATCCTGCGCCGCCTCCTGATGGACAACGGCTCGGCGCGGGTGATCTTCACCTTCGACGGTGACGCGGCAGGCCAGAAGGCCGCCCTGCGCGCCTTCGAGGACGACCAGAAGTTCGCCGCCGAGACGTACATCGCCATCGCGCCCGAGGGCATGGACCCCTGCGAGCTGCGGCTCGCCAAGGGGGACTCGGCGGTCGCCGACCTCGTCGAACCCCGCACGCCGCTCTTCGAGTTCGCGCTGCGCCAGATCGTCGCACGCTACGACCTGGAGACCCCCGCGGGCCGCGCCGCCGCCCTGGACGAGGCTGCGCCGGTCGTGGCCCGCATCAAGAACAGCGGCGCGCAGCACGAGGTGGCCGTCCAGCTCGCCGGGATGCTCGGCATCCTGGACACCCAGTTCGTGGTCAAGCGCGTGGCCCAGCTGGCGCGTTGGGCCCGCGACCGGGGCGGCAGGGGCCCGGCCCCGCAGCAGCAGCGCACCCACCAGGGCCAGCAGTACGGGCCCTCGGCGCCGTCTGTGCCCGCAGGGCCCTCAGGGCCCTCTGGCCCCGCGCTCACCCTGCGCAGCCCCGCCCACCGCACCGAGCGCGAGCTGCTCAAGCTGGCCCTGCAGCGCCCGGAGCTGGTCTCCCCGGCCTTCGACGCGTACGGCGTGGACGAGTTCACCGCGCCGCCGTACGCGGCGGTGCGCCAGTGTGTCGAGGAGGCGGGCGGCGCCGAGGCGGGCATCCCCGAACCCCAGACCTACCTCGCCCGCGTCCTGGACGCCGCCCCGGACGACACGGTCCGCGCCATGGTCACCGAACTGGCCGTCGAGGCGATCCTGCGCAAGCAGGTGGACGAGATCTACGCGGGCATCCAGCTCGTCCAGGTCAGGCTGCGCGCCGTCGACCGCCGCATCCGTGACGTCCAGGGCAGCCTGACCCGCCTGAGCGCACAGGGCGACCCCGCCCAACTGGCCGCGGTGCAGAACGAGTTGTGGGTCCTCCAGCAGTACGCCCAGGCCCTCCGCGAGCGCGGCGCCGACGCGCTCTGACGTTCGCCGGGCGCTTCGCGAGGTTCATTCGGCGGCCGATTGGTTACTCGTCGGGTAACCGCTCGGTCACGCACCGGACTCAAAAAGTCACCGCACGCCCCTCGTGGCGGCCGTGTGTCGTACCCCACACTGGGTTGCGGTGCCTGAGTCCTCGGAGCGCGGCCGGCCCGCAGACAGCGGATGCGGAACCGGTACACCCGCGATTCCACACATCGTGTTCGGGACGGACAGCGGCGAGGCCGTCGAAGCCGATCCCGCTGTACCGCTGCCGCACGCCTCAGCAGCGATCATCATGGAGGTCGCCCCCGTGCAGACCCAGACCCTCAGCCAGAGCGAGACCGCCGTTGCCGCGGAAGCGGAGGCAGCGGCGGATACGGACGTCATCGCGGCCGTGCCGCAGCAGGGCCGCGCCGCACGGCACCCGGAGGCGGGTCACGAAAGCCCCGGGGTCCAGACGGCCCCCGAGCCCTCGGACGCGCCGGTGGAGGCACTCGAACCGGACAGCGGCGAACTGCCCCTGCCGCCCGCGCCCCGCAGCCGCGCCGACACCGGCGGCCCCTCATCCGACCTGTTCCGGCAGTATCTGCGCGAGATCGGCCGGATCCCCCTGCTCACCGCGGCGGAGGAAGTGGAACTTGCGCGCGGCGTCGAGGCCGGCCTGTTCGCGGAGGAGAAGCTGCGCCTCGCCACCGACCTGGACTCCCAACTCGCCCTCGACCTGGACAAGCTGGTCGTCGTCGGCCGGATGGCCAAGCGCCGCCTGATCGAGGCCAACCTCCGCCTGGTCGTCTCCGTCGCCAAGCGGTACGTCGGGCGCGGGCTGACCATGCTCGACCTCGTCCAGGAAGGAAACCTGGGCCTGATCAGGGCGGTCGAGAAGTTCGACTACGCCCGCGGCTACAAGTTCTCCACGTACGCGACCTGGTGGATCCGTCAGGCGATGTCGCGGGCCCTCGCCGACCAGGCCCGCACCATCCGCGTCCCCGTGCACGTCGTGGAGCTCATCAACCGCGTCGTCCGCGTCCAGCGCCGCATGCTCCAGGAGCGCGGTTACGAACCGACGCCCGAAGAGGTCGCCGCGCACCTCGACCTGCCGCACGAGCGGGTCAGCGAGGTCCTGCGCCTGGCCCAGGAGCCGGTGTCGCTGCACGCGCCCGTGGGCGAGGAGGACGACGTCGCGCTCGGCGACCTCATCGAGGACGGCGACGCGACGAGCCCCGTCGAGTCGGCGGCCTTCCTCCTCCTGCGCGAGCACCTGGAGGCGGTCCTCTCCACGCTCGGCGAGCGCGAACGCAAGGTGGTCCAGCTGCGCTACGGCCTCGCGGACGGCAGGCCCCGCACCCTGGAGGAGATAGGACGCATCTTCGGCGTGACGCGCGAACGCATCCGCCAGATCGAGTCCAAGACCCTCAACAAGCTGCGGGACCACGCCTTCGCGGACCAGCTCAGGGGCTATCTGGACTAGCCCGGTACAACGAGCTAGTCGACCTCGGCCACGGCCTGCGCGAACTGAGCCGCGTACAGACGCGCGTACGCGCCCTCGGCGGCCAGCAGGACGTCATGCGTGCCCTGCTCCACGATCGACCCGTTCTCCATCACCAGGATGGTGTCCGCGTCACGGATCGTGGAGAGACGGTGCGCGATGACGAACGAGGTCCGCCCGTGGGCGAGCCGCGCCATCGCCTTCTGGATGAGCACCTCCGTACGCGTGTCGACCGAGCTGGTCGCCTCGTCGAGGACCAGGATCACCGGGTCGGAGAGGAACGCCCGCGCGATCGTGATGAGCTGCTTCTCGCCCGCGCTCACCCCCGTGCCCTCGTCGTCGATGACCGTGTCGTAGCCGTCGGGCAGCGTGCGGCAGAAGCGGTCGGCGTGGGCCGCCCGCGCCGCCTCCTCGATCTCCTCACGCGTGACGTCCTTGGCCGCTCCGTACGCGATGTTCTCCGCGATGGTGCCGCCGAAGAGCCAGGTGTCCTGGAGCACCATGCCGATGCCGGACCGCAGTTCGTCGCGCGACATCTTCGCGATGTCGACGCCGTCGAGGGTGATGCGCCCTCCGGTGACCTCGTAGAACCGCATCAGCAGATTGACCAGCGTGGTCTTGCCCGCGCCGGTCGGACCGACGATCGCCACCGTGTGGCCGGGCTCCACCTTCAGGGACAGGTCCTCGATGAGCGGCTTGTCCTTCTCGTAGCGGAAGGACACCTGCTCCATCTCGACCCGGCCGCGCGGCTGTTCGGGACGCATCCCCGGCACCGGGTCGGCGTCCTGCTCCTCGGCGTCGAGCAGCTCGAAGACGCGCTCGGCGGAGGCGACACCGGACTGCACCAGGTTCGCCATCGAGGCGACCTGCGTGAGCGGCATCGAGAACTGCCGCGAGTACTGGATGAAGGCCTGTACGTCACCGATCGACAGCGCGCCGGACGCGACCCTCAGGCCGCCCACCACGGCCACGAGCACGTAGTTGAGGTTCGACATGAAGAACATCAGCGGCTGCATGGCCCCGCTGTTGAACTGCGCCTTGAATCCGGCCTCGTAGAGCGCGTCGTTCTGCTCGGCGAAGGCCTTCGCCGACTCCTCCTGGCGCCCGAAGACCTTCACCAGGTTGTGCCCGGTGTACATCTCCTCGATGTGCGCGTTGAGCTTGCCGGTGGACTTCCACTGCTGCACGAACTGCGGCTGCGACCGCTTGCCGACCTTCGTCGCCACGAAGAACGACAGCGGCACGGTGACGAGCGCCACCAGGGCGAGCAGCGGCGAGACGTAGAACATCATGATCAGGACGCCGACGATGGTGAGCAGGGAGTTCACCAGCTGGCCCATGGTCTGCTGGAGGGTCTGGCCGATGTTGTCGAGGTCGTTCGTCGCCCGGCTGAGCACCTCACCGCGCTGCCGCTTGTCGAAGTACGACAGCGGAAGCCGCGACAGCTTCTCCTGCACGTCGCCGCGCATCCGGAAGACGGTCTTGTTGATGGCGCGGTTCGAGAGCCGCGTCGACACCATCATCAGCAGACCGGCGATCAGGAACGTGACGAGGGCGAGGAGCAGCACCTCGCCCACGGCGTCGAAGTCGATGCCCTGGCCCGGCGTGAAGTCGACCCCGGAGAGCATGTCGGCCATGCCGCCGTCGCCCTTGTCGCGCAGGCCCTCGATGGCCTGCTCCTTGGTGACCCCGTCGGGCATGTCACGGCCGACGATGCCCGCGAAGAGCAGGTCGGTGGCCTTGCCGAGGATCTTCGGGCCGAGCACCGTGAGCGCCACGCTGAGCACTCCGGCGGCGATCATCCCGTACATCGTGGTGCGTTCGGGTCTGAACTGCGCGAGGAGCCGTTTGCCGGACCCCTTGAAGTCCATGGACCGGGCGTCCGGCCCCGTCATCATCATCCGTCCGCCCGGACCGGCCATCACGCGGCCTCCGCTTCCGTCAGCTGGGAGAGCACGATCTCCCGGTAGGTCTCGTTGCTCTCCATCAGCTCCTGATGGCGTCCCGTCCCCACGACCCGGCCCTCGTCCAGGACGACGATGCGGTCGGCGTCCCTGATCGTCGCCACGCGCTGGGCGACGATCACGACGGTCGCCTCGGCGGTCTCGCGGCCGAGCGCGGCCCGCAGGGCGGCGTCCGTGGCGTAGTCCAGGGCCGAGAAGGAGTCGTCGAAGAGATAGATCTCGGGGCGCTGTACGAGCGTCCTGGCGATCGCCAGGCGCTGGCGCTGACCGCCGGAGACGTTCGTGCCGCCCTGCGAGATCGGCGCGTCCAGGCCCTCCTCCAGGCTCTCGACGAAGCCCTTGGCCTGGGCCACTTCGAGCGCGTGCCAGAGCTCCTCGTCGGTCGCGTCGGGGTTTCCGTAGCGGAGGTTGGTGGCGACCGTGCCGGCGAAGAGGTACGGCTTCTGCGGCACCAGGCCCACGGTCCTCGCGAGCAGCGCCGGCTCGATGGTGTGCACGGGCACGCCGTCCACCAGGACCTCGCCCTCGGTGGCGTCGATGAGCCGCGGCACGAGGCTGAGCAGCGTCGACTTGCCGCTGCCGGTCGACCCGATCACGGCGGTCGTCTCACCGGGCCGCGCGACCAGGCCGACGGCCTTCAGCACGGGCTCCTCGGCGCCGGGGTAGCGGAACCCCGCGTCGCGGATCTCCAGGTGGCCGTGGCGCCGCAGCTCCGTCACGGGGGAGGCCGGGGGCACCACGCTGCTCTCGGTGTCCAGGACCTCCTCGATGCGCTCGGCGCAGACCTCGGCGCGCGGCACCATCATGAACATGAAGGTGGCCATCATCACGGACATCACGATCTGCATCAGATACGCGAGGAACGCGGTGAGCGCCCCGATCTGCATGCCGCCGCTGTCGATGCGGTGCGCGCCGAACCACACCACGGCGATCGACGAGACGTTCACGACGGTCATGACGATCGGGAACATCAGGGCGAGCAGCTTGCCGGTGCCGAGCGACACGTCGGTCAGCTCGGCGTTGGCCTGCCGGAAGCGGTCCTTCTCGTACGCGTCGCGGACGAAGGCGCGGATGACGCGGTTGCCGGTGATCTGCTCGCGCAGCACGCGGTTCACCGTGTCCAGGCGCACCTGCATCGTGCGGAAGAGCGGGCGAAGGCGCTTCACGATCAGGCTGACGCAGACCGCGAGGACGGGCACGACGGCGACGAGGATGCCCGAGAGCGGTACGTCGAGGCCGAGCGCCATGATGATGCCGCCGACGCACATGATCGGCGCCGACACCATCAGCGTGAACGACATCAGGACCAGCATCTGTACCTGCTGGACGTCGTTCGTGGTCCTGGTGATCAGCGACGGCGCGCCGAACTGCCCCAACTCCCGTGCGGAGAACGACTGCACGCGGTCGAAGACGGCGGCCCTGACGTCGCGGCCGAGCGCGGACGCGGTGCGGGCGCCGTAGTAGACGGCGCCCACGTTGCAGATCACCTGGGCGACGGTGACGGCGATCATGATGCCGCCGAACGACAGGATGTAGCCCGTGTCGCCCTTCACGACACCCTCGTCGATGATGTCGGCGTTGAGCGTGGGCAGATAGAGCGAGGCACACGTCTGCAGGAACTGCAGCAGCACCAACAGGGCGATGGGCTTCTTGTACGGGCTCAGGTGGGCCCGCAGGAGTCGTATGAGCATGGTCTCTTCGAGAGGCGTGGGCGGGATCTGGAGCGGGCGCCCCTATCCTCCGGTACCGCACCCGGGGGCGTGCAACCGATTAAGTCATGACCCGGTAAAAAAATAGGCCGGGTCAATAAGTGCTCATGGTCCCTGCGGGTCCGTCGTGGCTTGTCGCGCAGTTCCCCGCGCCCCTGAGGGGCGCTCCCCCGGGCGCCCCTCAGAAACCGCTCGCCGCGAGTGCCCCAGGATGAGCCTGCTCCCGCACCGTTCGGTACTGCTGTCGTACCGCCTGGCCCACGGCGTGCTCCTCGCCCGGCTCGAATATCTGCGCGGCCGCGCCCTGCCAGTACGGCAGTTGGCCGTTCAGTGCCCAGGCCGCCTGCCGTGCCGCACCGATCGCCGCGTAGTCCGCGGGCTGCGGCACCACGACCTGCGTGCCGAACAGCATCGGTGCCGCCGCCTGCACCGCGGGCAGCTCGGCCGCCGCGCCGAGCAGGAAGACCCGGCGCACCTCCACGCCCCGCGACCGCAGCACGTCCAGCGCGTCCCCGAGCCCGCACAGCATGCCCTCGAAGGCCGCCCGCGCCAGATGCTCCGGCCGCATCGACTCACGCCGCAGTCCGGTCAGGGTGCCCGCGGCGTGCGGCAGATTCGGCGTCTTCTCGCCCTCCAGGTACGGCAGAAGCACGAGGCCGTGCGCACCCGGCGTCGACTTCATGGCCAGCTCCGAGAGCCCCTCCAGATCGGGCACCCCCAGCATCTCGGCCGCGCCGCGCAGCACCCGCACGGCGTTCAGCGTGTGCACCACGGGCAGATGCATGCCGGTGGCGTCCGCGAGCGAGGTGATCGTCCCGCTCGCGTCGACCAGGGCCTCGTGGTGCACGGCCATGACGGACCCCGAGGCGCCCAGCGAGACGACCGCGTCGCCCTGCTGGACCCCGAGCCCGAAAGCCGCCGCCATCGTCTCGCCCGTACCCGCCGAGATCAGCAGCCCCTCCGGCGTCGTCCCCGCCGGCTCGGCGGGTCCGATCACCTCGGGCAGCATCGCCTGGTGGCCGAGCGCGAGCTCCACGAGATCGGGGCGGTACGTGCCCGTCGCCGCCGACCAGTAGCCGGTGCCGGAGGCCCCGCCCCGGTCGCTCGTGCGCCGCGCGGGCCGTCCGAGGAGCTGCCACACCAGCCAGTCGTGCGCCTGCATGAGAGAGGCGACGCGCCGCGCCGCCTCCGGTTCGTTCTTCGCCAGCCAGCGCAGCTTCGTCACGGGGTGCGCCGCCTGCGGGACGCATCCGACGGCCTGCGCCCAGGCCTCGCGGCTGCCGAGCCCGTCGATCAGGTCGGCGGCCGCGACCTGCGCCCGCCGGTCGTTGCCGACCAGCGCGGGCCGCACGGTGTTGCCGTGCTGGTCCAGGGGGACGACCGCGTTCTGCTGCGCGGAGACGCCGATGGCCTGTACGCCCTCCAGCAGCCCGCCGCCCGCTGCCTCACCGAGCGAGAGCAGCCAGGCCTGCGGATCCACGTCCGACGGACGGCCCGCGCCATCGGGGCCCTCCGTCGGATGCGGGGCATAGCCCTGCTTGAGTACGGCGCCCGTGTCCGCGTCACAGACCACGATGCGCGTGAAATCGGGCGAACTGTCCAACCCTGCGACTATCCCCATGCCTGGAATTCTGCCGCACCGCGCGACGTGTCCCGTACCTCAGCGCTCAGGAGCCGCCCCGGCTACGTATTACTGGTGCCCCAGTCGTCCTCACCACTGCCCTGCCCGCGCTCGCGCAGCGACCGCACCCGGTCGGCCACCGAGTCAGGGACCCGGTCCCCGACCTTCTCGGACACGGTGTGGAAGGCCTTGCCCGCCACGTCGCGGCCCTGCTGTGTCGCGGACTCCACGGTGTTGCGCACCGCCGGGTTCTGCGCGAACTCGCGGGCGGACTTCCTCAGCTTCTCGTAGCGCTCGCGGCCTGCCCGGGTACCGAGCACGTACCCGAGAGCCAGTCCCGCGACGAATGTGAGCCGGTAGCGCATGGCTGCCACCCTTCCCTTGCCTCGGCATCGATCGTCTGTTCGCTCATCTGCTGCCCCGTGTGGGCGGTGGGGATACCGATTGGCGGAGCACCCCCCTGCTTGCGCTAATGTATGTGTCGCAGCGACCGCCCGCCGCCTGGAGAGTTCCCAGGTAGCGGCGTTCGATGCAACGAGACGATCCCCTGTAGCTCAATTGGCAGAGCAGCCGGCTGTTAACCGGCAGGTTACTGGTTCGAGTCCAGTCGGGGGAGCTCGGTCTCCTGTAGCTCAATTGGCAGAGCAGCCGGCTGTTAACCGGCAGGTTACTGGTTCGAGTCCAGTCGGGAGAGCTTGTGGGAAGGACCCTTGGGATTGCCCCCAAGGGTCCTTTTTCGTGCCTGGTGGAACCATCGGGGCAGCCCTGCGGTCCTCATGGTCGAGCGAAGCCGACCATCCGAAGCAGGAGATCGTATGAGCGGCTATGCTGCGGCAGACGGCGCGCACAAATGTGCGCGACGCGCCGTTAGGGGCGGTAGCTCAGCCGGTTAGAGCAGCGGACTCATAATCCGTCGGCCGTGGGTTCGAGTCCCACCCGCCCCACCGAAGCGCTTGGGGCGCAGGAACGATTCCACCTGCGTCAGCAGCGCAAACCTCCCCCGTCCTGGCTTCAGACCAGGAATCCGGGGCAGCAGGGGCTCATGAAGATATTGATCGTCCTGGTGGTCATCGGCCTGGCCGCGGCCTGGTACGTGCAATCGCGGAAGCGGCGTTGAACGCGCACGCCGGATCCGCGGCGGCCGCGCCGGTGGCCGTGCATCCGTCGTCGGGCACAGGAGGCCGCCGGGTGACGGTCCGGGGGGCGATCCTCGGCCTCGCGCACTCCGACGCGGACGTGGTCGAGTTCCTGCGCCTCGCCGGGCTGTCGGACGCCGATGAGCTCCTGGACGATCCCGCGTGGGTGAAATGGCGCGGAGGGCGGGCCCACCACTACGAAGCGGAGTCCGCCTAGAGCGGTGCCTGCCAGGTCGTGGTCGTGCCCGCGCCGACGCCGTCCGTCGTGCCGTCGTCGTAGACCGTCAGGCGTACGCCCGTCCGGCCGTCCGGCAGTGTCGCCCGCGCGTCCACCGCCACCTCGATGCGGGTGACGTCGGGGCGGCGGGACGCGGTGGCCAGGGCGCGGCGCAGGGCTGCCAGGAGGTGGCCCGCCGTCGGCTCGGTGACGCGGGCGTCGACGGCTCCGGTGAAGTGCACCGAGGGCTGGACGCCCACCACCGCCGCCGCGCCCGCCGTCTCGCGGAGCACCTTGCCGCGGAACGTGGTCGGGGCGTCGGCGGGTGGCTGCTGGAGCGCGAAGATCGCCGTGCGGACCTCCTGGATGGTCGACTCCAGCTCGTCCACGGCCTGGTCGAGGGTGGATTCCACCTGCGGCGACGTGTCCCTGCGCCGGGTCGACTCCAGCATCATCCCCGTCGCGAAGAGCCGCTGGACGACGAGGTCGTGCAGGTCGCGGGCGATGCGGTCGCGGTCCTCGAACACCGCCAGGCGCTGCCTGCTCTGCTGGGCGTCCGCCAGGACGAGGGCCAGCGCGGCCTGTGAGGCGAACTGGGTGGCGAGCAGACGCTCCACGGAGGTGTACGCCCGCTCGCCCCTGCGGCGGGGCAGCGCGAGCGTCCCGATGAGCCGCCCGCCCGCCTGCAGCGGCAGCATCATGCTGGGCCCGAAGTTGGTCCGTACGTGCGTGGTCATCCGGGGGTCGGTCGCGGAGTCCTCGACGAACACCGGCTCGCCCCCGAGGAGTTGTTCCAGGACCGCGCTGCCGGGCTCGATGGTCGTGCCGATGAGGTCGTTCTGCAGGGCGTTCGGGTGGGCTTCGGCCCCGCTCGGGGGCGTGATGCCGTCGTCCTCCTCCGTCGCCGCCGCGACGATCCGCATGCCGCCCTGGTCCGTGGGCTGCAGGATCACCCCCGCCGACGCGCTCGCCAGGATGCGGGCCTGCTCGGCGACCTTCATCAGCGCGTCGGCCGCCGGTTCGCCGGTCAGCAGGGCCGTGGTGACCGCGGCGGCGCCGTCGATCCACCGTTCACGCTGCCTGGCCGCCTCGTACAGGCGGGCGTTGCCGATCGCGATGCCCGCCTGGCTCGCCAGGACGCGGAGCAGTTGCAGGTCCTCCTCGGTGAAGCGGCCCTCGCGCTTCTCCGTGAGGTAGAGATTGCCGAACGCCTCGTCGTGGACGTGCACCGGGACGCCCAGGAAGCTGTGCATCTCCGGGTGCCCAGGCGGTACGCCGCAGGAGCGGGGGTCCGCCGTCAGGTCGTCCAGGATGAGCGGCTTCGGCTCGCGGATCAGGGTGCCCAGGAGGCCCGAGTGGCCGTCAGGGAGGGGGCCGATGCGCTCCCGCTCGGCCGCGGTCAGGCCCGCCGTGAACAGGTCGGTCAGTTTGCCGTGCCCGGGGTCGATGACGCCCAGCGCTCCGTACCGGGCGCCGGTCAGCTCGGTGGCGCTCTCCACGATGTGCTGGAGCGTGGTGTGCAGTTCGAGGTCCGAGCCGACGCCGAGGACCGCGTCCAAGAGGGGCACCAGGGAGAGGGGCAGGTCGTCGCCGTTCATCGCGCGGCGACCCACGCCTTCTCGACCGGGCCCGTCGACGTGTCCATCAGGTGCCCATGCCCATGCCCGTGCCCATGTCCGTGCCCGTGCCGAGCCCGGTCAGCCGGAGAGCGGGTTGAGGACCAGGGGCTGGATCTTGCCCTCCAGCATCGCCCCGAGCCCCAGCACGGCGCACACGTCCGGCCGTTCGGCGATCTGCACCGGCATCCCCGTCGCGTCCCGCAGCATCTGGTCCAGGCCCGGGAGCAGCGCGCTGCCGCCGACCATCATGATCCCGCGGTCTGCCAGGTCGGCGACCAGGTCGGGCGGGCAGTCCCGCAGCACCTTGCCGATGCCGTCGAGCACGGCGGTGAGCGGCGTGTGGATCGCCTCGCGGACTGCGGCGGTGTCCACGTGCACCGAGCGGGCCAGGCCCGTGGCGACGTCACGGCCGTGGATCTCGGTCGACTCGGGGCCCTGCTGGGTGAGGCCGTTGCCGCGCAGGGCCAGCTGGAGCGGACGTACCGACTGGCTCGGGAGCATCAGCTCGTGGTGGTGGCGCAGGTGCTGGACGATCGCGTTGTCGATGGCCTCGCCGCCGACCGGGATCCGCTGGGCCGTCACGATCGACCCCAGGGACAGCACCGCGACCTGCGTGGTCGCGGCCCCGCAGACCAGGATCATCGTCGCCTCCGGCTGCTCCACGGGCAGCCCGCAGCCGACCGCGGCCGCGATGAGCGTGTCCACCAGCTCGACCCTGCGCGCCCCGAGCCCGACCATCGTCTCGACGGCGGCGCGCTGGGCCAGCGGGTCCGCGTCGTGCGGCGTGCAGGCGGCGGCGCGCAGCCGGGGCTTGCGGCGCAGGGTGCGGCGGAGCTTCTCGCCCAGGAGATGACGCAGCATGCGCTGGGCCATCTCGATGTCGACGACGGTGCCGCCGGAGACCGGCCGCACGACGCGGATGTAGCCCGGGGTGCGTCCCGTCATCTGCTCGGCGAACTGACCGACCGCGATGAGCGCGCCTGTCCTTGTGTTCACGGCGGCGGCGCTGGGTTCGTCGACGACGAGACCGGCGCCCTTCACGAACACCCGGGTCCTCGCGGCACCCAGGTCGACGGCGATGTGGCAGCGGCGCAACTGCTCCAGACTGACGGTCATGGCAGATCCTCCCGAGAGCGCAGACCGTACGGACCGTCGGACGACGGTCCCATCTCGCATCGTGCGGTGGCCGCGGGCGGCGCGCGCGCTGGGCTGAGCCGGGTGGGGTGCCGCCGCACGGGTGGTCTTGATCGCGTCGCGGGCGGCGCAGTTAGCATCCCGTGTGACGCATACGCCCCCGGAAGAAGACGAGGCCGACGGCTCCCGCATACCCGGAGCTGCCGACGACCCCCCGCTGTCCCCGCTACCAGTGGAGCCCCAGGGGCCCGTCGCGAAAAGGCGGATACTCGCCGATCTGACGCCTTTGCGTACGTCCGTCGACTACCGCCGTCTCTGGGCCGGCAACACGATCTCCTGGATCGGCCAGGCGATGACCGCGCTCGCGGTCTCCCTCCAGGTCTACGACATCACGCACTCCAGCTTCTCGGTCGGCCTGGTGGGACTCTTCTCGCTGGTCCCCCTCGTCGTGTTCGGCCTGTACGGGGGCGCCATCGCGGACACCGTGGACCGGCGCAAGCTAGGCCTCTGTTCGTCGCTCGGCTCGTGCGGGCTCTCGATGGCTCTCGCGGCGGGCGCGTTCGCGGGCTTCCACCACGTGTGGTTCCTGTACTCCGTGGTCGCGCTGCAAGCGGTGTGCGGGGCGCTGAACTCGCCGGCGCGGTCCTCGATGATCCCGCGGCTCCTGCCGCCGGAGCAGTTGCCCGCGGCCAACGCGCTGTCGTCGATCACGACGACGGGGGGCACGATGCTCGGCCCCATGCTGGGCGGCCTCATCGTCGGCCTGTGGGGATACCAGGCCGCGTACACGGTGGACGCGGTGGCCTTCAGCGCGTCCCTGTACGCGATGTGGCGGCTGCCGGCGATGCGGCCCGAGGGGGCGGGAGCGGGCGCGAAGCGGGCGTCCGTGCTGGACGGGCTGCGGTTCCTCGCCACCCGGCCGAACCTGCGGATGACCTTCTTCACGGACATGTGCGCGATGGTCTTCGCGCACCCGCGGGCGCTGTTCCCCGCGGTGGCCGTGGTGTGGTTCGGGGGCGACGCGAAGACGGTGGGCCTGCTGGTCGCGGCGCCCGCGGTGGGGGCGCTGCTCGGTGCGGTGTTCTCCGGCTGGCTGGGGCGGATCCGGCGGCACGGTCTGGCGATCCTGCTCGCGGTGGCCGGGTGGGGCACGGCGATCGCCGTCTTCGGCCTGACCCGGAATCTGTGGCTGGGGCTGTTCTTCCTCGCGGTGGCGGGCTGCGCGGACACCATCTCGATGGTCTTCCGGAGCACGATGCTCCAGGCGGCCGTACCGGACGAGATGCGGGGCCGGCTGCAGGGCGTCTTCATCGTGGTGGTGGCGGGCGGCCCCCGGCTCGGGGACTTCATCGCGGGGTCGGTGGGGGACCTGGCGTCGCCCGGGGTCGCGGTGGTGGGGGGCGGAGTCGCGTGTGTCGCGGCGGTGGGATTGCTGGCCCTGCGGTGGCGGCGGTTCGCCCGATACGACGCGAGGACGCCGGAGGCGTAGGGCCGGAGCGCGGGGCGCTGCGAGCGTGCCGCAGGCCTTGGGGGAGCGCTGTGGGGGTGTTGTGGGCTGTGGGGGTGGGGGTGTTCGTCGGTTGTGGGGTTGGGGGCGGTCGGTTGGGGTGGGGGCTGGTTGCCGTGTGTGCGGGGGCGGGTGTGCGGGCTGGGGGGGGGGAGCGTTGTGCGGGGTGCTGGGGTTTGCGGGGTGGGGGTGTTCGTCGGTTTTGCGGTTAGGGGGCCGTCAGTTGAGGCGGGGGGTGTTCGTCGGTTGTGGGGTTAGGGGCCGTCAGTTGAGGCGGGGGCCGGTCGTCGTGTGTGTGGGGGCGGGTGTGCGGGGCTTGGGGGGAGCGTTGTGCGGGGTGTTGGGGTTTGCGGGGTGGGGGTGTTCGTCGGTTGTGGGGTTAGGGGCGCGGTCAGTTGGGGTGGGGGGCGGTCGTCGTGTGTGTGGGCGGGCGTGCGGGGCTTGAGGGGGTGGGTTCGGGTGTTGGGGCTCGTGGGGTGGGGGGGGGTCAGTGGTTGGGGAGTAGGTCGGTCAGGTGGGACAGGTCGCTGATCGTCGTGTAAGCGCCGGTGGCCGCCAGGCGTTCGCGGGACCCGGGGCTCGGGGCGTAGCCGATGAAGGCGATGCGCAGGCTTCGCGCGGCGGCCGCCTCCGCCGTCGTGGAGCCGACCATGACGCAGCGGTCCGCCGGGGTGCCCAGCTGCGCCAGCGCGCGGCGCGGGCAGTCGGGGTCGGGCATGAGGAGGGTGAGGTCCGAGGTGCGGCCGTGGATCTGGACCTCGGGGAGATGGAGCCCCTTGGCGCCCAGATAGGCCACCACCGCCCGCGGCGACGCGTCGGTGACGACGGCCAGGCGGAGAGCCCTCTCGGGCCGGGCCAGGGTGTGCAGGACGGACGCGACGTACGGCTCCGGCTTCGCGGTGAGCGCCGCCTGCATCTCGATCTCCTCCAGGCGTAGGCGCAGCTCCTGGGCCAGCGTGCGGTGCCGGGCGAAGGGGCGCAGCACGTCCATGGGGTGGACGCGGTCGGCCGTGCCGCCCGGCGAGGAACCCTCGGGCAGCAGGGGCGTGCCGGCCAGCGCCGCCTCGGGGTCACGCCGCTCGGCGACCAGGGCGGTGAGGGCGCGGGCGGCGTGCCGGGCGGACTGATCCGAGTAGAGCCGGGCGAGGGTCCCGTCGAAGCCGAGGAGGACGGCTTCGACGGTGGCGGGCAGTGGGGCTGGGGGCGGCTCGGTGGACACCTCGCAGTACCAGTCGTCGGACTGCGGGACCGGATCGAACCGGTGCGGCAGACGTCCCGAGCTGTTGAGACGCTGGTGCAGGTCGTTGGAGACGATCACGACGGCGCGTCTGCCGTCCCGCCCGAGCAGATGCCGCGGCCCGGACGGGATCGTCGGCGCCGAGACCGTCGGGTCCGGCTCATGGGTGAAGGTGACCCCCAGCCCGAGCACGGGGAAGGCCTCCAGCGCGGACGGGAGTTCGTTGACCGTCGTGGTCAGTACGTGCAGGACGTGCACCTCGGGGGCCACGGTCACGTCCCAGCCGCGCGGGCGGGGACGCATCGCGAACTGATCGGGGGTGATGCCGCCCCGGATGAGCAGGTGGGAGATCTCCCGGCCCAGGTTCTGCCGTACGTCCTCCTGGCGGCCCACAGGGCGCGCGAGGTACTCGAAGGTGACCGTGGTCGGCGGGGTGACCGGCTGGTCGTCCGCGGTCTCCCGCCGGACGCCGAGGTCGTCGAGCTGGTCGCTGGGGAGTTCCTCGTTCGGGGCGAGCACTTCGTCCAGTTCGGCCTGCTCCAGTTCGGCCTGCTCCTGCTCCTGCTCGCTCGCGCCGAGCTCCCGGTTCAGCTCCACCTGCGCGTGGAGCAGGGACTGCCGCAGGCGGTTGATCTCGGCGCGGGTGGCGCGGGCCGCCGGGCCGGGGACGCCTTCCAGGGGGGCGCCGCGCCACAGGTCAAGGGCGGCCCTGACCAGCTCGCGGGCCCGGGTGGGGTCGCCCGCGAAGCGGGCGTCACGTGCGTCGTCGTGCAGCCGCTGGAATCGGAACAGGTCGACGACGTCGGGGCCGGTCGGGAGGGCCAGCGAGTACGTGCCGCTCCCCGCCACCACGGAGTCGGGGCCCAGCGCGTTGCGCAGGCGGGAGGCGTAGGTGCCGAGCAGGCGGGGCGCGTCCGCGGGTCTGTCGCCCCCGCCCCACATGCCGTGGAGCAGCTCGTCGTGGGGCACGTCTCGCCCGCGCCCGAGCAGCAGCATGCAGAGCATGGCCTGCTCCCGGGCGGAGCCGGTGGCGAGGGGCCGGCCGCCGCGGGCGACGCGCAGAGGGCCCAGCAGGGAGTACGTGCGTTCGTGCGACGCGGGCGTGGAGAGCTGGGTGAGCCGCTTCAGGCCCTGGCTCCGGCGCTCGGGGTCCGTCGAGCCGAGATCCGTGACGGCCGAGAGAAGCGCCTCGCCGAGGCCACCGGGCTCAGCAAGGCCACCGGGCTCAGCAAGGCCACCGGGCTCACCAAGGCCACCGGGCTCACCGATACCGCCGGGCTCACGGCGACCTGGCCGCAAGCGCGAGCTCACCTCGTCGATTCCCTCCGCGGCGGCCTCGCCGGTCCCCGCGTACATCTGGCGTACGAGGCGGCCGAGTGCGGTGAGGTCGGCCCGGCCGCTCTCCTCGCCGTGGGGGATGAGCGTGAAGCCGCAGAGCACGGCGCCCCCGTGCGGCGGGAGCCGCACGAAGGCGGGGGAGAGGGCGCCGTGGGTCATGCCGGCGGTGTGCAGGGCGGAGACCGCGCGGGCGAGGGGCGGGACCAGGTCGAGGAGGAGGGGGGCGGGCAGACCGTCCGGGCGGTCCGCCAGGAGCTCCGCGAGGCTGCGGCCCTCGATGAAGTCCATGACCACGTACGGGACTTCACCGTTCACGTAGTCCCGTACGGCCGCCACATGCGGATGGCGGAACCGGGACAGTTGCCGCGCCGCCCGCGTGAAGTCGGCGCGGAGCCACTGCGGCGCCTGCGGGTAGCGCTGCACCACCACGGGCTCGCCGTCCCGGCGCAGATCCTCCGCGAGCCACACGCTGTCGCTCTGCCCGATCCGCCGCACCATCCGGTAGCGATCGCCGAACAGCTCCGCCTCCCGGACCCCGCCCAGCTGCCGCACGCTGTCCGGAGTGACCGTCGCGAAGGGCTCGCCCACCGGAGTCCCCGGCCCGGCGCCCCCGCCGGACGCCGCCACCGCCCGCAGTTCCCCGGGTGCCGTGCCCGCACGCTCGTCGATCAGACCGCCGACCCGGGCGAGCAGCTCCCGCGTACGCCCCCGCGCGGTACGGGGAAGCGTACGGAGCAGCAAGTCCCGTACGCCGTCCCGGAATTCATAGGACCCGGCGCCCCCGCCCGAGGAAAGCATCCCGCTGAGGATCACCTCCGCCAGGTGCTGCGGACGCGGACGCTCCTCCACCGCGGCCTGGACGAGCCGCATCACCGGCAACTGCGCCTCTCCCACGGCGAGATGACCCGCGAGGCGGAAGGCCTCGGGGGAGGCGGTGGACCGGAAGCGGAGCACGAGATCCTCGGGCGAGGCCCGGGTGGCGTCCTCGGCGGCCGCTTCGGCATCCGGAGGCGCCGTACCCAGCCACCCCACCGCGCCCGGCAGCCGCGCCCCACCCGCGTCCGCCACCAGCGCCGCCCAGTGGGAGAGCCACGTCCCGGCGGGTTCGAGGACCGGGATCGGCACCGCGTCGTCGGGCGGCGCCTCCGAGGCGGCGTACGGCGTGAAGGCGAGGGCCGCGGACGGTGCCGCCGGGTGCGGGGCCGAGAGGGAGCCCGGGGTCGTGGGCAGAGCCGTGGTGCGCCAGAGGCGTTCCGGGAGTGGCTGGATCACGGCCACCGGGTGGTGCGCGGCCCAGCGGCGCAGCGTGCGGTACCAGCGGGTGCCCGCCGCGCCGGTACGCCACTGCGGGCCCATGCAGTCGCTGATCACCAGGGTGACCGTGCGGCCCGACGCGGGGGCGTGCGCCGCCTGGGGCGGGACCGTGCCGTCCGGCTCCGCGCGGTGCAGTTCCACCGTGCGGAAGATGCCGGACTGGGCGAGTGCCGTGTGGAGTTCTTGGACCAGGGGGCGCCAGATCGGCATGGTGGGGCCCGCGTCGTACACCAGGCACAGGCGCAGCCAGCGTTCCTCGGCGGGGCGCAGGACCGGCAGCCAGCCGCGGGGGTGGCCGCCGAGGCGGGCGATGCGGTCGGCCGTGGCCTCCTCGTCGATGATTTGGCCGACCGGGGAGGGGACGCGGCGCTTCAAGGGGCGCAGGGCGCGTTGCAGGGTGAGGGGGTGGGTCACCATCGGGGGGACGGGGACCCGGACCGGGGTGTGCTCCGTTGATGCTTCCGCCGTGGGTGTGTCGGATGCGTGCGACGGGTTCTCGGGGGAGGCGGAGGTCGTCGATGCGTCGCCGTCGGGCCGGGCGGGCAGCAGGAGGGGCACCCGGTCGTCCGGCGCGGGTGCGGGGGCGGGGTCGGCCGGGTGCGGGTCCGGCGACGGGCTCACCGGCGGTGGCGTGGGCTCCGTCTGCGCCGCGTCGGCGGAAGCTTCCTGCCGCGTCGGCTCGGCGCCCTCCATCTGGCCCGCGAGCCACAGGAGTTCGGCAAGCTCGGTCGACGTGGGGCGTGACCCGGCCGCCGCCTCCGCGAGAAGATCGGCGAGCCGCGCGACGGGACCCCGGGGCCGGGGCGCGTCAGAGTGCATCGGGGCCCGGATCCGCGGCCTGCGTGAGGTACGGCATCAGCTGCCGCGCGAGCTCGTCGCGCGACCCCGCGTCGACGCCCGCCGCACCGGTCAGGTAGATCGCGTTCAGGAGCTGGTCCGTGGCGAGTTCGCCGCCGGTGCCGCGCTCCAGGAAGCGGGCGATGAGCGTGCGGGCGTAGGCGTCGGGCTCGCCGAGGTGGGCCCGGACGATCTCCTCCAGGTGCTCGTCGCGGGGCTGGCGCAGACGCAGCGTGACGCAGCGGCGCAGGAACGCCGGCGGGAACTCGCGCTCGCCGTTGCTGGTGAGGACGACGAAGGGGAAGGCCCGGCAGCGCACGCGGCCGCGCTCGACGGTCACCGGGTCGTCCGAGCCGTCGGCCAGGAGGGCCGCCTTCGGGGTGTGCTTGGCGATCCGTACCAGCTCGGGGATCTCGTACTGGCCCTCCTCCAGGATGTTCAGGAGGTCGTTGGGCAGGTCGAGGTCGCTCTTGTCGATCTCGTCGATGAGCAGGGCGCGCGGGCGTTCGTAGGGGAGGAGCGCCGTGCCGAGCGGGCCGAGGCGGAGGTGGTCCTCGACGCCCGCGCCGTCCCGCGACGCCTTGGCCCGCGGGGCGCGCCCCGCCGCGTACAGCCGCGACAGCGGGTCGTACTGGTAGAGGCCGTCGTGCAGGGCGCTGCGGCTCGTGATGTTCCAGCGCAGCACCGGGCCGAGGCCCAACTCCCGTGCCACCGCGTACGCGAGACTCGACTTGCCGCTGCCCGGCGGGCCCGTCACCAGGAGCGGACGGCGCAAGTACAGCGCCGCGTTGACCAGTTGGACGCAGGTCTCCGTGGCCCGGTAGGTGTGCGCCCGGTGCACGCGGTCCGGGGAGGTCGCCGAGCCGTCGTCCGTGGGCGTGTCGAGGACCGGGCCGCCGTCGAAGGCGCGCCAGGGCGGCGGCGGAGGCAGCCGGGTGATCCCGTCGTGGGGCTCGTTCGTGCCGGTGTAGACGGGCCACAGGGACATGATCGGGGTTCTCCGTATTCCTGCGTCGGGCTCGGGATGTGAGGTGTGCGGTGCGGGCGGTGCGTGCTGTGCGTGCGGTGCGTGTGGCGGGCTCAGGCGACGGGGGAGTGGTGGTGGGCGGCGGGTGCGTCGGGGAAGCAGCGCGGGTCGTCCCAGAGGAGCTGCACGTCCCTCGCCCAGTGGGTGTCCGGCTCGTCCGAAGCCTCCGCGGCCTCCCGCAACGTGAGGATGGTGCGCGGGAGTTCGGCGGGTGAGTGGCCCGCGACGTGGGCGGCGATGCGGTCCAGGAAGTCGGAGCCCGCGCAGGTGTTGTCGGAGCGGTCGGAGCGGTGACCGGGGTCCTCGCAGCCCGTGCGCGGCCACAGGATGACCGGCACCGGCACGGTGAGCGAGACGTCGAAGTGCGACACGTCGGCGTCGGGACCGGCGCGCTCGGCGCGTGGCGGCGCGGCGAACCCGGCCAGGTCCGCGCCGTCGCGCCGCAGCCGGAACCGCAGCTTGTTGGGTTTCTCCTCGGTGCCGCACTCGACGCGGTGCAGGACGGTCGGCGCGCCGTCGTCCAGGTGCTCCCACTTGCGGGCGAGCCGGTGCCGCAGACCGCCCTTGCGGCGCGAACGGTCGGTCACGACCAGGGGGTACGAGCAGCCGAGCGGGGTCGGGTCGTCGGCCCCGCACTCCCACCGGGCCACCGGCCAGTTCAGCAGCGCGCGGGGCAGCACGAACGCCAGCAACTCGTCCGTGCCGGGGGTGAGATGGGAGAAGGCGTCGTCGACGCTCTCCTGGACGTACGCGCGCACGTGCCCCGCGGGCAGGGTGTGCGAGCTCACGGGGTGGCGCAGCCCCTCGCGGTAGGCGGACACCTCGACCAGGAGCTGGTCGTCGCCCGCGCCGCTGTGGTCGATCTCGACGAGGATGGGCGACCAGACGGGCGGCTCCCCCGGCTTCTCGGGAGCCCCCGCCTCCCCCGCCTTCCCCAGCTCCCCGGCCTCCCCCGGTTTCGGCGGGGCAGGGGCCGCGGGCGCTTCGAGCAGGCCCGCGAGACGGTCGGCGAGGCGCGTCACCGCGTCCGGCTCTTCGACCTCCCAGAGGATGTACCAGGCCGCCGACCACAGCGAGCCGAAGCCCTCCGGCGGCACGGGCGGCCCGAACGGGCCCACCGCGTCGCGGTACAGCCGCTCCGGATCGCGGCCGACTTCGGTGTCCGCCGCCCGGTCCACCAGGGCGCGCAGCCGCCCCTTCGCGGGTCGCTGATGCCCGGGGATGGGGACCAGGTCGCCGAGCGGGGGCCAGTAGCGTGCCATGACGGAGGTGGGCAGCATCCGCCCGTTGCGTACGCCGCTGGACGCGCGGGCGGCGGCCGACACCATGCCCACCACCTGGTTGCTGTCCGCGAGGGTCACCGCCGCGCCGCTGAACCCCGGCGCCAGCGGCTGCCCGTGGGCGCTCCACGCCTCCAGCTGGACCCACTCGTCGGCGATCCGCTGGGCGGCGGTGGCGCGGTACTCGGCGAGGGTGCCCTCGCGGTAGCCCTTGGGGAATCCGTACACCAGGAGCCGGGGGCGGGGCTCGGCGTACGCGTCGTCGGGCGCCGCGAACTCGGCGGGCCGTACCGGCACCGCGTGTGCGAGCTCCAGGACGGCGAGGTCTCCCAGGTCGCCGCCGTGTCCGTCCCAGCCGCCGTGCGCCTCGACGACGGCGCTCACGACGCCGAGATCCTCGCGGTGCGGGAAGGAGACGGTGATGGGCGCGCCGCTGCTGCGGACGACGTGCGCGCAGGTCAGCACATGCCGCCCGGACACGAGGAAGCCCGCCCCGATCTCGCTCCCGCACGCGATGCGGGCATGCCACGATGCGCTGGTCATGGGGCGGGGACGGCCTCCGGCGGGGTCGCGGCGGCGGGCCCGTCCGGGGTCCAGGCGAGGCGCACCACCAGGTGGCCCTCCGCCGTGCCCTTGACGATCACCGCGCCCGCCTCCGCCGACATCCGCACGCCGAACTCGATCTCCACCGAGTCCGGGCGCAGGCTGCCGTCGCGGAACACCCGCAGCGCGGACTCCGCCGCCGCGCGGGCTCCAGCGAGCGACTCCTCGAAGGTGCGGACCGCGCGGGAGGGGCCTTCGCCGCGCGAGATGAGGTGGGAGCCGTGCGTGTCCTCCACGTCGGCCATGACGACCCGTGTGCCGTCGTCGGTCGTGAACTCCACCAGATCGTCCATCAATGCCCCCGTCGCACCCTGCTACGCCTGCCAACCGCATTGTTACGGAAGGTCCTTGCAACTGTCACCCGTGTACCGGGCCACGGACGCGTACGGGTGAGGCTGGCGGGAAGGTGCCCTGGCGGCTTCCCGCCAGCACCCGTCAACACCCCCGCAACACAAGCCCCCCGACACTTTTCGCAGCACCCGGGAACCACCCCCCAGCCCGGGTCCGACGAAGAGAGGGCACCCATGACCCGATCCCCCGCGTGGCGAAGAGCCAGGCTGCTGCCTGCCGTCGGTCTCGCGTTCGCGCTGCTGCCGACCGGGCAGGCCGCCACCGCGGCTCCGTCCGATGTGCCGGAAGGGCGGGCCACCCCCGCCACCTCCGCCGCGCACGCCGCCCACACCGTCACCCTGGTGACCGGCGACAAGGTCACCGTCACGGAACTCGGCGGCGGCAAGCGGACCGTCACCGTCGACCGGCCCGCCGGGGCCACCGGAGCCGTGCGGAGCGAGATCGCGGGGGACCGCATCACCGTCGTGCCGGACGAGGCGCGGCCCTATCTGAGCGCGGGCACCCTCGACGAGCGGCTCTTCGACGTGACGGAGCTGATACGCCAGGGCCTCGGGGACGAGAAGGGCGGTGCGCTGCCGCTCATCGTCACGTACGACAAGAACGCCCGCCGTGACGCGGGACCGGCGACGCCCCGTGGCGCCGACAAGGTGCGCGCGCTGCCCAGCGTGGGCGGCCTCGCGGTGAAGGCGGCCGAGCCGGGAACCTTCTGGCGCGATGTCGCTCCGGGCTCCGCCAAGTCGGGCCGTACGAGGTCGGGTCCCTCCGGGGACCTCGCGGACGGCATCGACAGGATCTGGCTCGACGGCCGCGTCGAGGCCGACATGGCGCGGAGCAACGAGCAGATCGGCACCCCCGAGGCATGGGAGGCCGGGCTCACCGGCAAGGGCGTGAAGGTGGCCGTCCTCGACACGGGGGTGGACGCGGGGCACCCCGGGCTCAAGGGCCGGGTGGACGCCACCAAGAGCTTCATCCCGGGCGAGGAGGTCGCCGACCGCAACGGCCACGGCACCCATGTGGCATCGACCGTCGGCGGCAGCGGCGCCGAGTCCGAGGCCGACAAGGAGAAGGGCGTGGCGCCGGGTGCCGCGCTCTCCGTCGGCAAGGTGCTCAGTGACGAGGGCTCCGGCAGCGAGTCGCAGATCATCGCCGGCATGGAGTGGGCGGCCAAGGACGTCGGCGCCAAGGTCGTCTCGATGAGCCTCGGTTCGCAGGAGGCCAGCGACGGCACCGACCCGATGGCGGCCGCGGTCAACACCCTCTCCAAGGAGACCGGCGCGCTCTTCGTCATCGCCGCGGGCAACACCGGTGCCCCCTCCTCGATCGGCTCGCCCGGCGCGGCGGACTCCGCGCTGACCGTCGGCGCCGTCGACTCCGCCGACAAGGCCGCCTACTTCACCAGCCAGGGCCCGCGCGCCGGCGACAACGCCCTCAAGCCCGACCTTTCGGCACCGGGCGTCGACATCCTCGCCGCGCGCTCCCAACTCACCGAAGGGGAGGGCTACTACACCGAGATGAGCGGTACGTCGATGGCGACGCCGCACATCGCGGGCGTGGCCGCCCTGCTCGCCGAGAAGCACCCGGACTGGAGCGGGGAGCGCCTCAAGGACGCGCTGATGTCGACGTCCACGCGACTGGACGCGTCGGCGTACGCGCTGGGCGCGGGCCGGGTCAGCGTGCCCGACGCGATCGACGCGCGGGTCACCGCGACCGGGAGCGCCGACCTCGGCTTCTACTCCTGGCCGTACGAGGACAACAAGCCCGTCACCAGGACGGTGACGTACATGAACAACACCGACGCGGCAGTGGAGTTGAGCCTCGCCGCCGAGGGAGCGGCCGAGGGCGTCGCCACCCTCGCCGACAAGACGCTCACCGTCCCCGCGCACGGCACCGCGTCGACCACGGTGACCGGCGACGGCGCGAAGGCGCCCGTCGGCAGCACCAGTGGCCGCATCGTCGCCCGCGCCGCCGGGAAGCCCGTCGCGCACACCGCGTTCGGCCTGGTCAAGGAGGAGGAGCGGTACACGCTCACCGTCCACGTCAAGGACCGTGACGGCGCCGCGACCGGAGCCGGCCTCGTCTACCAGCGGCTCGCGGAGCAGGTCGACCCAGTCCAGGCGGAGGTCGGTGCGTCCGGCACGCTGGAGCTGCGCCTGAAGCCCGGCACGTACGCCCTCTCCTCCTTCCTCGACGTGCGAGGCGGCAACGGCAAGGACTCCCTGGGCCTCGGCTTCCTCGCCGCGCCCGAGATCGTCCTCGACCGGGACCGCGAAGTCACCCTGGACGGGCGCAAGTTGCGCGAGATCGGCGTGGACGTCGGCAAGCGCACGGAGACCCGCCAGCTCCTGATGGAGTACGACCGCCGCGCGAACGGCGCCGTTCTGCAGGGCGCGGTCCAGGTGCCCGTGAAGTACGACAGCGTCTTCGCGGCGCCCACCGCCAAGGTGACCGACGGCAGCTTCGAATACCGCACCGTCTGGCGCCTCGGCAAGCCGTCCCTGGACGTCAAGGGCCTCGGCGAGGTGGTCGCCCAGCCCGGCGGCACGGTGGGCGACGGCCGGAGCAGGCTGCGCATCGTGGACGTGGGCGGCGGCACGGCGGCCGAGTACGCGGGCAAGGACGTCAAGGGCAAGGCCGTGATCGTGCGGCGCGACCCCGGATCGGACACGACGCCCCAGCAGCTCGGCCAGGCGGCGCAGGACGCGGGCGTGAAGGCGCTGTTCGTGACGGACGACGCGCCGGGCAGGCTCAACGCCTGGTTCGGCACGGACGACAACGCGGACCGGCCGCTGCGGATCGGCACGGTCGACGCCGCCGACGGGGCGCGGCTGCGGGCGGCGGCGAAGGCGGGCCGGACCGTGCAGACGACGGCGACCTCACGCACCCCGTACGTGTACGACGTCTCGGAGGGCCACAAGGGCGCGGTGCCCCGCGACCTGACGTACGAGCCTTCAAAGCGTGAACTGGCCGTCCTGAACACGAAGTTCCACGCGGTGAAGCCCGTGGCGGGCGGCGAGTTCCGCTACTCGCTGACCGACACCTTCGACGTCGGGATCGGCTTCCAGGAGAAGATCGACTATCCGGTGGAGCGGACGGATTACGCGTCCACGGGAGCCGGCCAGCTGTGGCACGAGTCGGTGTCGGTCGGTCCGGGCGTCCTGGAGGAGCGGAGCGGCCTGATCGCCTACCGGGGCGGCAAGCGCGGCGAGCTGAACTGGTTCAAGCCCGTGTGGCATCCGTGGCTGGGCACGGGCCTCGGCTGGGGCCAGCAGCGGACCGGGAACGACCTGGAGTTCAACGTCCCCGGGTGGGGCGACTCCGGGCCCGACCACACGGGGTTCGGTGACGTGTGGAACGACGACTCGATGACGCAGTTCACCGAGGTCCACGCGGACGGGAAGCTGGTCGACCGGCGTCAGAGCTCGGCGGCGTACGCATGGGACGCGAACCCGGAGCCGACGACGTACAAGGTCGTGACGGACACGACGCTCGATCCGGAGCGGTGGCGCCTGGCCACGAAGGGCCACTCCGAGTGGACCTTCACGTCGAAGGAGACGCCGAGCGACCGCAGGACCTTCCTGCCGCTCCTCAACCTCGGCTTCGACGTGGACACCGACCTCGCGGGCGACGTACGGGGCGGCCGCAGCGTGCCGGTCGGGATCTACTCCGAGTACGTCAAGGGCGCGCCGGACACCGGGACCATCGGCGGCGGCAAGCTGGAGGTGTCGTACGACGACGGGAAGAGCTGGACCGGGGTGAAGCTGGACCGGGACGGCACCGAGGCCGCCTGGAGCGGGAAGCTGAAGGTGCCCGGTTCCGCCGAGTACATCTCGCTGCGGGCCTCGGCCAAGGATGACCGGGGCGGTTCCGTCACGCAGGAGATCGTGCGGGCGGTCGGGGTGAAGTAGCGGACGGCCGAACGCGGCGGCGCCGCCTCCCCTGGGACGGGGGAGGCGGCGTCGCTGTGAGTACTTCAGGGTGACGTCAGACGAGCCAGCCGAGGAAGTGGGCGATACCGGCGACGACGTCAGTGATGATGTTCATGGTGGTGCTTCTCCTTGTGGGACTTTCAGGATGTTCCAACTCCCGGACCCCGTATGGGACATGGACCGGGAGCGCCGTAACTACGGTCTGCAGCCCGTCGCTTGCGCACCGTAATCATCGTCAATCACAGAGGCCACATGCAATCCCTGGCGTGACGATCACCTGTTCCAGGGAACAACTGCTCCCCTGTTCGCATTTTCGAGACGAATGGCTGTGGAGCACGGGCATGTGCCCGGGCCTCACTGGTCGCGGCGTTGCACGGCGGTCACGGCCACCGTCGCCGCGATCAGGGCCCAGGCCGCGTAGACCGTCCAGGCCCCCGTGGCCGTCCATGGATAGAGGTCCGGGGGGCCGCCCGGCTGGGCCAGGCGGTCCCAGGCGTTGAGGGGGAGGGCGTGGGAAAGGGTCGCCGTCCAGCGGCGGTCGTCGGTGAGGAGGGCGGGGAAGAGGACGAGCACCGCGAAGACGGCGGCCACGGTGGTGGCGCCGTGCCGGACGAGCGCGCCGAGCGCCATGCCCGCGAGGGCACAGACCGGAGCCAGGAGCGCGGACGCCACGACCGCGCGCAACGCGCCGGGGTGCGCGATCCCGATGCCCGCGTCGCGTCCGGACAGGATCGCCTGGGTGAGGGTGAAGGAGGCCGCGCTCACCACCGCACCGAACGCCGTCGTCACCGCGCCGATCACGGTGACCTTGGCGGCCGTCACCGCGCGGCGGTCCGGGACCGCGGTGAACGTCGTACGGATCATGCCGGTGCCGTACTCGCCGACGACCGGCAGCGCGCCGGCGGCTCCGACGGTCAGCATGTAGAGGAGCGCGCCGTTCGAGGTGAAGGCCTCCATGAGCGGGATGCCGTCACGGATGAAGTCCGCCCGGTCGGAGTCGTTCCGCTCCGACCAGTAGCGATACGTGTCGTAGGCCGTGCCCACGTTGAACGCGAGGACCGACAGCGCGCTCAGCAGGAACACCCAGGCCGTCGAGCGCAACGACCAGAGTTTGATCCACTCGGCCGCGACGAGGTCGCGGAAGCGGGCGCGGGGTTCGGCGGCCACGGAAGCGGTGAGGGTCGTCATCGCGTCTCTCCTGCCAGGTATTCGACGCTGTCGGCGGTCAGTTCCATGAACGCCTCCTCCAAGGAGGCGGTGCGGGTCGTCAGTTCATGGAGCAGGAGCCGCTCGCGGAAGGCGAGTTCGGCGATGCGGGGCGCGGGCAGGCCGGTGACGATGAGCGTGCCGCCGTCCGCCTCCACCGACGCGCCCTCCGCATTCAATGCTTCCGTGAGCTTGCCGGGGTCCGGGGTACGCACCGTCACGCTCGGCCGCGTGCCCCGCGCCGCGAAATCTGTCAGGCTCTCCGCCGCGATCAGCTCGCCCCGGCCGATGACGATCAACTGGTCGACCGTGTTCTCCATCTCGGACATGAGGTGGCTGGACACGAAGACCGTGCGGCCCTCGGCGGCAAGGCGTCGGAAGAGCCCGCGCACCCATTTCACGCCCTCCGGATCAAGGCCGTTGAGAGGCTCGTCGAAGAGCAGTACCGGTGGATCACCGAGCAGCGCGGTGGCGATGCCGAGCCGCTGCCGCATGCCCAGCGAGAAGCCGCCGATCCGGCGCCGTGCCGCGCCCGCGAGCCCCACCTCGCGCAGCACCTCGTCGACCCGGGCGCGCGGGATGCGGTTGCCGCGCGCCAGGCCGTGCAGGTGGGCCGCGGCCCACCGCCCGCCGTGCGCGTCGCCCGCGTCGAGCAGCGCGCCGACATGACGCAGGCCGCGCGGACGGTCGCGGAAGGGGCGCCCGTCGATGGTCACCGTGCCGCGGGTGGGGTCGTGCAGGCCGAGCAGCAGCCGCAACGTGGTGCTCTTGCCCGCGCCGTTGGGGCCGAGGAACCCCGTGACGTGTCCGGGGCGCACGGTGAAACTCAGGTCCTTGACGGCGGTCTTGCCGCCGTACGTCTTGGTCAGCTCGTTGACTTCGATCACCTGGCACACGCTGCCGGGCCCGCCGCCCCCGCGTCGTCGGACCACCGCCGACAATCGCGCGCCCCGATGTCGACCGTGGGTGTACAGCCACGGTCCGATGACCTGGGAGAGCCGCGTCGTTACGATCAGCGCATGTCCGCCACCCCGCGTCTTCCCCTGCTCAAGCGCATACCCCTGGGCGTCTGGACGGCGGTGACGTGGTGCGCGGTGACGGCCCTGCCCCTCGTCGAGTACGTCCTGATGCCGCCCCGCCAAGATGTCTCGTACGCCTATCCGCGGGACGGCATGCACGGGCTCGGCGCCCAGCTGCTCCTGCTCCTGGCCACCGCCCTGGCCCTCGCGGGCTGTGCCGTGCTGGGCCGCCGGCCGCTGACCGCGACGGGGCTGCTCATGGCGGGCACGGGCACCTCGATGGCGGCCTGGCAGCAGACGGAGATGGTGCCGGCGGCCTGTCTGCCGGTGACGGTCGCCCTCGGCTTCGTCACGGCCCGGAACTCCCGGCGGACCTCGCTGATCGCAAGCTCCCTGGTCCTCGGGGCGCTGTTGGTCCTCTGGGTCCCGCGGGAGCTGCTGGGCTTCGGGCGTGACGACGGCGCCGCGGCGGAGCCGTACATCGCGCTGGTCGCACTCGTCGCCTGGCTCATCGGGAACACGGTGCATCAGGCCCGTGTGCACGCGGAGGACCTCCGCTCACAGGCCGCCACCCAGGCAGTCACCGCGGAACGACTGCGCATCGCAAGGGAGTTGCACGACATGGTCGCCCACAGCATCGGTGTCATCGCCCTCCAGGCAGGGGCGGCGCGGCGGGTCATCGACACCCAACCCGGGGGCGCACGCGACGCGTTGACCGCCATCGAGGCGACCGGCAGGGAGACGCTGTCCGGGCTGCGCCGGATGCTCGGCGCCCTGCGCGAGGCGGAACCCGGCACGACGGAGGCGCCCCTCGGTCCCGAGCCCGGACTCGCCGCCGTCGACCGGCTCGCCGAGACGACGACCGCCGCCGGTGTCCGCGTCGACGTACGGTGGCTCGGCGAACCGAGGCCGCTGCCACCGGAGATCGATGTCTCCGCCTACCGCATCATCCAGGAGGCACTCACCAATGTCGTGCGCCACGCGAGCACCGCGGCGTGCAGCGTGTCCGTCGACTGCCGTGCCGAGGAGCTTGCCATCGAGGTGATCGACGGCGGACGCGGGCACGGCAGCGCCCCGGGCAGCGGCTACGGCCTCCTCGGCATGCGTGAACGGGTCGGCCTGCTGCACGGCGAGTTCTCCGCGGCGCCGCGCCCCGAGGGCGGCTTTAGGGTCGCGGCACGGCTGCCCGTCCCGGCGGGCGCACGATGACGGCCGACCAGGTGCCGGGCCCGGCACCCGTGCGTGTCGTGCTCGTCGACGACCAGCCCCTCGTCCGTGCCGCCCTGCGCATGGTCATCACCGAGGCGCCCGACATCGAGGTCGCGGGCGAGGGGGGCACCGGTTCCGAAGCCGTGCGGCTCGTCGGCGAACTGAGCCCGGACGTCGTGGTGATGGACATCCGCATGCCGGGCATGGACGGCATCGAGGCCACCCGTCTGATCACCGCAGGCCCGCACCGGAACACGCACGTCATCGTCCTCACCACCTTCGACGACGACCATTACGTCTACGGCGCGCTGCGCGCCGGAGCGGCCGGGTTCCTCGTCAAGGACATGGCGCTCGACGACATCCTCGCCGCCGTCCGCGTGGTCGCCGCCGGAGACGGTCTGATCGCGCCGGGCGTCACCCGACGCCTGATCAAGGAGTTCGCGGACCGGCCGACACCGGACTCCCGGCCGCGGAAGAACCTCACCGGCATCACCGACCGCGAACGCGAGGTGCTGACGCTCGTCGGCAGAGGGCTCTCCAACACGGAGATCGCCGCCGAACTCTCCCTCAGCGTCGCCACCGCCAAGACCTATCTGACCCGCCTGCTCGCCAAACTGGACGCGCGTGACCGGGTGCAGCTGGTGATCATCGCGTACGAGACGGGGCTTGTCGGGAGCACGTCGAGAAGTTGTTAGCCTGCGGGGCGAATAATCGAACCCAGGAGGCTCAGTGTCACCCGACCGCCCCACGATCGCCCTGGTCACCAGCAGGCCTCAGCTGGAGACCGGTCTCGACCGTGACCTCCCCGAGCTGGCACGCTCGCTCGGCGCGGCGGACGCCGATGTCGCCACCGTCTCCTGGGACGACCCGGAGGTCGACTGGGAGCGGTTCGACCTCGTCGTCATACGGTCCGCCTGGGACTACAGCGAGCGCGTCGCCGAGTTCGTGGCCTGGGCGGGACGGGTCGCGCGGCTCACCGTCCTGGCCAACCCGGCCTCCGTGGTGCGCTGGAACACCGACAAGCGGTACCTCGCGGAGCTCGCGGCGGCGGGGGTGTCCGTCGTGCCGACCCGCTATCTGGCGCCCGGCGACCCCCTGGAGATCCCCGACGACGGCGAGTTCGTCGTCAAGCCCACCACCGGGGCGGGCGCACGCTACGCCGCCCGGTACGAGAAGGGCGAGTACGACGCCGCCGTACGGCACATCGAGCGGATGCACGGCGAGGGCCTGACCGCGATGGTGCAGCCCTACATGCCGGGCGTCGACGAGACCGGCGAACGTGCGCTCGTCTACGTCGGCGGGCGCTTCCTGCACGCCGTGCGAAAGGGCGCGGTGCTCGCGCCGGGCGCGGCGTACGACGACGAGAAGATGCCGCACCCCGACCTGAGCCCGTGGCAGCCGACCCCCGGCGAACTGGGCGTTTCCGCGCGGGCGTTGGCCGCGGTGCCGGGCTCGCCCGAGCTGCTGTACGCGCGCGTGGACCTCGTCGACGACGCGGACGGCGCGCCCTGCGTCATGGAGCTCGAACTCGTCGAGCCGAACCTTTTCCTCTTCCTGCACGAGGACTCGCTGCCCGCGGTCACCGAGGAGATCCTCACCGCTGCCGGGTAATCGGTGGACGTGGCGGCAGAGGCCCGATTAGCCTGCCGCCATGTCCAGTCCCGAGTCCGACAGACTCCAGCCACCGGCCGGCATGACCGGTGGCTTCCTCTCACGTCACCGGACCCATCGCCGCAGCGCGGACTGACATTCCCCTTTTCTCCTTGGCGCGGCAGCCGCACGGCTGAGCCGCCGCCTTGTCGACCCATGACGTGGGTGCGGAGTCTTCTCATGCCCTTTGCTCTCTACATGCTCGGCCTCGCCGTTTTCGCGCAAGGCACCTCCGAGTTCATGCTCTCCGGTCTCGGCCCCGACATCGCCGCCGACCTCGACGTGTCCCTGTCGACCGCCGGGACGCTGACCTCGGCCTTCGCCGTCGGAATGGTCGTCGGCGCGCCGCTGATGGCCGTGCTCGGCCGCCGGCGGCCGCCCAGGACCGCCCTGCTCACCTTCCTGGTCACCTTCCTGCTCGTCCACGTCGTGGGCGCGCTGACCAGCAGCTTCGCCGTGCTGCTCGCGACCCGCGTCGTCGGCGCGCTCGCCAACGCCGGGTTCCTCGCGGTGGCCCTGGTCGCGGCCGTCGGCATGGTCGAGCCGAACGCCAAGGGGCGGGCCACCTCGGTCCTGCTCGGCGGCGTGACCCTCGCCTGCGTCGCGGGTGTACCGGGCGGCGCGCTGCTCGGGCAGTTCTGGGGGTGGCGGTCCGCGTTCTGGGCGGTGGCCCTCGTCTCGGTGCCCGCCGTCCTCGCGATCCTGCGGTCCGTGCCCGCCGGCGCTCCCGCCGCCGCCCAGGCCGACGCGCGCGCGGAGCTGCGGTCCCTGCGCGAGCCGCGCCTCGTGGTGACGCTGCTGCTCGGGGCGCTGGTGAACGGCGCGACCTTCTGTACGTTCACCTATCTCTCGCCGGTGATCACGAACGTCACCGGTTTCTCCGAGAGCTGGGTGCCCGCGCTCCTCGCGCTCTTCGGCGTCGGGTCGTTCGTGGGGGTCACGGTCTCGGGGCGGTTCGCGGACGCGCGGCCCGTCCCGTTCCTCCTCACGGGCGCGGTGGCGCTGCTCGCGGGGTGGATGATCCTCGCGCTGACCGCCCAGAACTCCGTGGCGGCGGTCGTGCTCGTCCTCGTCCAGGGCGCGCTGTCCTTCGGCGTCGGCTCGGCGCTGATCACCCAGGCGCTGTACGCGGCGACCGGCGCCCCCACGCTCTCCGGCGGCTTCGCCACGGCCGCGCTGAACGTGGGGGCCGCGATCGGTCCCGTGGGCGGCGGCATCGCCCTCGCTGCGGGGCTCGGCCACCGCTCGCCGCTGTGGGTCAGCGCACTGCTCGTGGCGCTCGCGCTCGCGGTGGGCGCGGTGGCGCTCCTGCGCGGGAGGGGTCAGGAGCCGTCCGGGAACGAGAGCCGCTGGAGCAGTCCCCAGGTGAACTCCGCGACGCAGCGCCGCGGCTGACCTGCGCCGTCCGGCGCGGTGAAGGCGAGCCGCCAGCGTGTGGGTGCCGTGCCCTCCATCGGGCGGGCAGGGGGAAACGCGCGGGCGGCCTCGTCGACCGTGCACGACCAGGGGGTGAGGTCGTCGAGGGTGTGGAGCGCGGGGGCCGGGGCGCCGGGCTCCCGGATCAGCCATTCGTTCCACACCGCGCCGTTCGGTGCGCGAAGGACCTCGAAGCGCAGATCGGGCCAGAGCGGCACCGGCCACAACAGGGCCTCGCACTCCAGGTCGCCGATCCGGCGGGTCACGGTGGCCGCGGGCGGGCCCAGGACCGAGCGGTAGCGGGAGGCGGCGCCGCGCGAGCGGGGCGAGCGGGACATCGCCTGCCAGCGGCGGTTGGCCTCGCGCATGTCCGCGACGGAGGCGCCGAGCTCGTGCCGGGCCGCCTCTACCAGGTCCGGGTGGTGGTCGGCCATGCGGCGCAACAGGACCAGCTGGAAGTCGAGCGGGGTGAACGCGGAGCTAGCGGACATGGGCTCCATGGTCGCGCACCGTCGCGGCTCCCGGGCGGCGCCCGTCGGGAAGGAAGAGGACGGAGTTGACGTACCGGGGCCTGCGCGGCGTGAGCACCCTGCGCAGGAGGCCCTGCGACACGACGTACGACGTGTCGTTCTGGTGTGCCTCCAGGTCGAAGTCGGCGAGCGGCAGCCAGGTGTGGTGGGGCAGGACCCAGCCCTCGTAACCGTGCTGCCGGGTGAGCAGCTCGACGATCGGCTTGATCGGCTGGATGCGTGACTCCAGCTCGATGAAGAGGGCGGGACGGTCCCGGGTCAGCAGATCGCGGGCGCCGTGCAGGACCGGCAGTTCGTTGCCGTCCACGTCGATCTTGATGAAGTCGACGTCGCGCAGGCCGAGCCCGTCCAGGGTGAGGCAGGGCACCTCGACCGCCTTGGCATGGATGTCCCTGCGGATGAGCGAGGAGACCCCGCGGTCCCCGCGGTCGCCTTGCGGCAGCCAGAGCCGTGCCGTGCCGGGGCGGTCGGTGGCTGCGGCCTGGATCACCCGGACGTTGCCCGGCGTGGAGGTCTCCAGGAGTCGCGCCAGGTGAGGCACGGGTTCCACGGTCACCACGCGGCGCGCACGCGAGGCCAGGCGGCGCGACCAGGGCCCATACCAGCCGCCGACGTCCACCGCAGTGCCGCAGCCGCGCGGGCAGAGGTCGGCGAGGCGGGCCAGCTCCGGTTCGAAGCGCGGGTAGACGAGGCGGGCCAGGGCGCCGATGAGCCGGGCGGGGAGGTGCGGGGCGAGGCGCGCGGCCACGGTCTTGTGGGGGCTGTCCCCGGTATCGCCGGGGCCCGTCACGGGGAGATCCGCTTCAGGAGCTGCTCGTGCTCGTCCTCCGATATCTGCTCTCCCGACGAGGGCAGGAGCTGCGGTATGCCGTCGATGATCGGGTAGCGGCGGCGCAGCCGCGGGTTGTAGAGGACCTCATCCGGTACGAGGGGTTCCGCGGGCTCCAGAAGGTGCAGCGGGCCCTTGTCCAGCGGACAGGCGAGGATCTTCAGAAGCGGGTCTTCGGGGTTCATCAGCTGGTCAACTCCTTGGTCGGGGGCGTCGGTTGAGGGGGCGGCGCGTCATGCTTGGGCATGGCGAGGAGCACGGAGACCGCGAGCGCGGTGCCCGCGATCCGCAGGGCGAGCCGCAGCGGCTCGTCCGGCAGCGGCTCGCCGAACGCCAGCGTGCCGAGTACCGCGGTGAACAGTGCGGTAACCGTCGTGCACACGGGGACGATGAGCGAGGCCCGGCAGCGCTGCAGCGCGGCCTGGGACATGATCAGGCCGAACGCGCCGGTGAACATCAGGAGATAGGGGTACGGCGAGGCAAGGAGATGCAGCAGGGCCGAGCCCAGGTCCTGCGTCGTCAGGTAACTGGACACGCCCTTGATGGCCAGCGAGCTGACCCCGTACAGGAGCCCGACGGCGACCCCGTACTCGACGCCCGTCGTCGGCAGCCGGTGCCGGTGCTTCGCGCGGCGCTCGGCCGATCCGTACAGCAGGACCCCCGCCGCGAGCGACGGCAGACAGACCGTGAGGACCAGCGCGACGGGCGCGCCGCGGCTCACGGTGTCCGCCTCCTCGTCCAGCGAGAGGACGACCATGAGCAGCGCGGCGAGGATGGCTCCTACGGCGTACCGCTCGCGCCCCGACGTCTGCTCGCCGAGCAGCACCGAGGAGAGCAGCAGCAGGAGCACGAGCCCGGAGACGAAGATGCCCTGCGCGGCGGCGATCGGCAGCGTCCGGTAGACGGCGAGCTGCGCGCCGAACCCGGCGGCGAGCGCGAGCGATCCGCCGATCCACAGCGGGCTGGAGATCACCTGCCGCAGCAGCCGCGCCGGTTTGCGCACGCTGACGGACGGCATCGCCGTCAGGGCCCGTTTCTCCAAAACGAACCCGGTGCTGTAGAGGACGTTCGCAAGGAGGGCTGCGGTCACACCCCACCACATGGCCTTAACGCCTTCGGGCGTGCAGCAGCAGGATCGACGAGGCGCTCGGCACGGCGCAGGCGAGCCGGTCCAGGGCGCGCAGCGGACGCGGTACGCCGTGGAAGGGCGCACCGGCCACCCGTACGACGTCGAAGCCGGACGCGGCGACGAACTCCCGCAGCGCGCGGGCGGTGTAGAGCCGCAGGTGTCCCACGACCTCGCTCCCCGGGCGGCCGTGGATGCCGCGCAGGCTGACCTCGGAGAAGACGGGCTGGACCCCCGCGAGCAGAAGCCCGCGGTTGTACCAGGCGGCGAGGTTGGGCGTGGACAGCATCAGATGGCCGCCCGGCCTGAGCACTCTCCGCAATTCGTCGAGCGCGCTGTCGGGGTCGACGAGATGCTCGATGACCTCGCTGAACAGGACGGCGTCCGCGGAACCGTCGGCGAACGGGAGCCCGCCGTCGGTGAGTTCACCGCGCACGACGTACGGCAGATGCGCGTGCGCCCGCTTGAGGGCGTCCTGGGACCAGTCGACGCCGACGACGCGGTGCCCCGCGAGGAGCGGGGCGGCGGTCGCGGCCGCGGTGCCGTCGCCGCAGCCGATGTCGAGGACGACGGCTGTGCGGGCGGTGGCGGGGCCGATGGCGTCGGCGAGCATCCGCGCCTGGCGCAGGCTGCGGGCGTCGCCGGAGGCCACGGGGACGGAGGGGTCCTCGTAGAAGTCGCGCAGGTCGCGGGGCGCGGTGCTGGTGCTGACCGTGCTGGTGCTGGTCACGGTTTCTTCCCCTCCTCCGTGGGCTCCGTCGGCTCCGTGTGCTCCGTGGCGTGGAGGTAGTGCTCGAAGAGGTCGCGCAGGTGTGCGCCGTCGCCGCTGCTGAGCAGGGTCTTCGACCAGCGCAGGGCGACGTGCAGGCGGCCCGCGGTGGACGCCGTGGTCACGGTCAGACCGCGGGGCAGCCGGGCGGGCGCGGAGAACCACACGGCGTGGGCGCGTCCGGCGTCACCGAAGTCCAGGGAGTACGGGACGCGGCCGATGTTGCTGAGCAGCGTGGTGGACGTCCAGGGTGCGGCGGCCCTGCGCAGGCCGCGCGTCACGGCGGCCCTGAGGGTGACGGGCAGGACGGGCGAGGTCAGGAGGGCGGCCCCGCGGCCGAGTTGGGGCCGGGAGAGGGCCTTGAGCGCGCGGGTGCGGTCGGCCGTGCGGCGCAGGAGCGCCCCGATGTCTTCCGGGCCCCACTCCTTCGAGGTCAACTCGGCCGCGCTGAAGGGGACTTCGACGAGCCGGGTGCCGTTCCCGATGGGCATGTCCATGCTGCGGGGCCGGTCGTCGACGGGCATGGTGATCCGGAACGGCTTCGGTCGCGCGCCGTGCTCCCGGTTCCAGTGCGCGATCATCAGGGCGGTCGCCACCATGAGCTGGTCGTTCACGGTGAACGGCGCGCCCTTGGGCCGCCGGGGCACGGGCAGCTCGGCGACGAGCATGCCGTTGCCGGGCGAGGGCTCGGGCGTCCCGCGCGAGACCCGGGCGGGCGGAGCCCACCCGGAGGGCGCGTCCCCCACGTCCACCGAGCTCTCGGCATCGGTGGACGTGGGCGTACGCGACGGGGGAGCGGCGGGCGAGTTGTCCTGCCCGCCGTACAACTCGGCGGCGGTGGCAAGGACCCGGAGGCAGGCGGGGCCGTCGAGGGCGGTGTGATTGATGGTGAGAAAGAGGACACTGCCGTCGCCGGCGGGGCGTTCTGAGCCGTCACCCGTGCCGGTACCCGCGGCGGCACTCCCCTCGCCCTCCGCGGCGCTCCCGTTGCCCGTGCCCTCACCCTTGCCGGAGGCCGGCGGGGCGCCGCCCCCCTCCTGGGCGATCACCTCCAGGCGGATCGGCGGTGAAGCCGACAGGGGCGGGGCCTGCGAGAGGGAGCGGGTGCGGGCCTTCTTCAGGGCGTCCCGTTCCGGCGCCGGGAACGTCACCACCTCCACGTCCGGCTCCGCCGTCAGCTCCCATTCGTAGCGACGGCGGTACCAAGGCCCCCGCGCCTCCCGCATCAGAATGCGCGGGTGGCGGCGCAGGGCCTCGTCGAACGCGGCCTTCAGGCGGGCCGGGTCCGGGGTGCCGGGCAGATGGACCTCGATGTGTACCGTCTCCGGCTCCTCCTCCTGGAGGCAGTGCCGGGCGACCTCGTCGACGACGGGGAACGGCACGCGCTCCGGAGGCCGTTCGGGTCCGTCGGCGTGACGTGCCGGGTGATCGAGTGCGGTCATCGGTCGGTGTCCTCCCCGGAGGCGGACGGCGCCGCGGCTCCCGCGAGCCCCTCCGTGTTCCTTGGCCTGCGCCGCCTGAAGCGCGTGGTCCGCGAGGTCCGCGCACCCGGCGGTGCCGGTTCCGGCTGGGCCGCCGCGGGGCCCCTGGCCGAGATGGTCGAACTGGTGGCCCGCGGGTCGTCGCCCGCGTCAGACCCTGGCCCGCTCTCCCCGCGCTTGCGGCGCGGCAGCGGAGTCGTGCCCAGGTCCCGGTCAGGACCCGGCGACGGTGTGCCGCCGCTCACCGGGGGAGGCGGCATCACCGGGGGAACGGCGGGCGGCGGCTGGTGCGGAGGCGGCTCATACGGAGTGAACTCGCCGCCGCCACCGGGTCCGCCGGCTGTCGCGGTGGTCCCCTCCTGGGCACCCTTCACACTCACCAGCGCCGCGAACAGGGCGATCAGCGCGAGCAGCTGGGCGAAGGGGCTGAACGCGCCCTCGTCGGCCGTGCTCGGCTCACCCGCACCGATGGCCGCCGCGATCCCCGCCCCGGCCATCGCCACGAAGGCGAGCGGCACGAGCAGCGAGTGACGGCGCCAGGCGAGCAGCGCGAGCGCCGGCACGAGCAGGGCGAACCAGCCCGCGATCACCGCGGCCACCAGCGTCAGCGCGACCGTGCCCAGGATCAGACCCGGGGCGGGCGGCGCCAGGTCCGGACCGTCCGGGTTCGGCTCGCGGCGCTTGATCAGGACCAGGGCGATCAGGGCGACGATGCCGAGACCGCCGCCGATCAGGCCGATCTCGTAGATCCGCGAGGGCTCGTAGGAGAGCTTGACCGTGCCGCCCTCACCCTTGGGGACCAGGAAGCCCTGCTGCCAGCCGTCGAGACGTACGGACGACAGCTCCTTGCCGTTGAGCGTCGCCTTCCAGCCGTCGTTGATGTTCTCGAAGGTCGAGAGGTACGAGGCCGAGCCCGCGCCCACCGACACCTCGCGCCGGTCGCCGAGCCAGTCCTTGATGTCCAGGGAGCGTGACTCCTCGTCGATCGCTCCCGGCGTCCCCTGCGTCATCGAGACGTCCATCAGGGCGAGCGGGCCCCCGTCCCCGGCCTCGACGGTGTGCTTGCCCGCGCCGAGCGACAGGGTCGTGTTCTCCGAGCCGCGCGAGCAGAGCGTCACCTCGATGGGACGCCGCTCGATCAGGTCCCGTACCGAACCCTTGGCGCTGGTCGCGTGCAGCTTGCCGTCGACGGCAAGCACCGGGCCCTCACCGCAGGCGAGTTCGAACTTCTTGGACGCCGACGGCTGCTTCGTCCGGAACTTGTCGAGCGCCGGGACGTAGACCTCGGTGAGACCCACCGGCAGCTGCAGCTCCTCGTCCGCCACCGGGTTGTGGACCGCCAGCGGCGCCGTCTCGGTGATGGTGATGGTCAGCTCGTCCGTGGTGATCGGCGAGAAACGTGTGTTGCCGTTCTCGTCGACGCCGGCGATCGCAGCGCCGTCCGGCGAGCTGATCTCGACCTTCTCGGGACGTGTCGAGAGTCCGCCCGCGGCGGGCAGCACGACCTCGCCGACCGGCACCTTGCCCTTCCACTTCAGGTGCACCACGGGCCTGTCGCCGGCGATCCACGCCGTCGTCAGGTCGCCGTCGGTGAGGTTGCGCGGGGAGAGACCGCCGCCGAGCTTCGACGTGGAGTCGGTGCTCGCGATGATCTGGTCCTTCTGCTCGGGCGCCACCTTGTAGAGCAGCTCGTCGAGCTCGGACCCCGCCACGGGGAGCGCGCTCGCCTTCACCTCGTACTCGGCCTCGGCCGGAGTGGTGAAGCGGCGGTGCAGCCCCGACTCGGTGTTCACCGGCGAAAGGGCGCTCGGGTCGGAGGCGCGGTGCATCGAGTACGTCGTCGCGTCGGCGCCCTCGGCGGGCGTCCTGGCCTCGGACCCGGTGTCCGTGGGCAGCTGGAGCAGCTTCGTCACGCGCACACCCGGCACGGTGATCTCCGCGAATCCGGCGCCGGTCAGGCCCTCGTGGCCGATCTCCGCGTCCAGGATGGTGACCTTCAGCCAGCTGGAGTCACCCTCGGGCGCCTTGATGCTCTGGCGCATGCCGTTGGGCTTCAGCGGACTCGTGCGGCTGCCCTGCTCCGTCTCCACGCGCACCTTCGTGGGTGCGGCCCGCACGCCTTCCTGCGGCAGCGGCGTGACCCGGAGCATGGACGGAATGGACTCCTTGGCCCGGAACTCGGCCTTGATCCACGCGCCCTTCGGCTTTCCGGGACTGCCCTCCGCCCATGACGTGGCCGGGTTGCCGTCGAAGGCGTTCACGGGGTCGTACTGCGGCAGGTGGAAGAGCCAGTTGCCGTAGCTGGACGCCGTCACGGACTTCGCGCCGCGCAGGTGAGCCGTCGTCTGGTGCTCGATCCCGGTGGTGGGAAGGATCTGGTGCGGCTTCTTGCCCGGCTCCTGCAGGGCCCCGCTCGCGTTGCGTTCGTCCGGCGTGTACGTGTACGAGGTGTTGGAGCTGACCAGGCCGAAGCGGGTGTCCGCGCGACGGAGACCGTCACCGACCGCCTGCAGGCCGGGAGTTCCGACCCCCGGGTGGTTGTCGCCCGTCAGGACGGAGGGGCGGTCCCGCATCGAGGGGTCGGCGGACAGCTGGAGCAGCGACTCGGGGCCACCGCTCACCACGGCCGTGTTCGAGACCGGCTTGATCCCGGCCTGGCCGGGCCGCTCGGTGTCCGTGCCCGGTGCGTAGATCTCCACCGCGCGCTCACGCGGGTAGAGGCCCTCGACCTGGAGGGGCGTGTCCTTCGGGATGATCCCGCCGGTCTGTGTCGGACCGAAGCCGGTGACCCGCTTGAAGCCGGACTCCTCAAGGGTCCGCTTCACGGTCGCGGACGGCACGTTGCCGACCTGGTCGGGGTCGAGGTCGTTGCGGACGACGACGTAGTACAGGCCCGCACGCGTCAGATAGTCCTGCAGACCGGGGACGGCGCCGCCGGTCGTGAGGGCCTGCTCCACCGCGTCCATCGCGCGCCGGTTGCCGGGCGTGCCGAACGGGACGTAGTCCCGCTGCGCCCAGCGCGACTCGGCGAGCACGTCGAGGGGCTGGTCGATGGGCGAGCCCCAGGTGTAGATGCCGTGCGCGGTGGCGGGCACCACGAGGGCGCGGGAGTCGGGGGAGTACTTCTTCAGCCAGTCGCCCGTCGCCTCCCAGTAGTTGGGCAGCTTCTGGAACGAGCCGGGCTGGAGGATCGAGCCGTTCAGGTAGGGGAAGGCGAGCCCCGGCAGCACGAGCAGGGCGGCGATCAGCGGGGCGAACTTGCGCCCGCGCACCGGCCGCGCCCCGCGCGCCTGTGCGGCGACGCCCACGAGGTGCATCAGGCCGAAGACCAGCGCGAGCGCGAGGCCCGTCTGGAACTTGTAGATGTTGCGGAAGGGGACGAGCCCGCCGTCCAGCCACGACTGCACCGTGTCGTGGAAGGGCGCGCCGAACGAGCCGCCGTATCCCGCGAGGGTGATCAGCGCGACCGAGAGCACGGTCAGGACGAGCCAGCGCCGCTCGGGCAGGTCACGCCGCGCGAGCCCGGCGAGGCCGAGGGCGGCGGCGAACGCCGAGCAGACCACGACGATCACGGACGTCGCGACCGTCCAGCCCGCGGGCAGCCAGGCCTCGCCGAAGTGCAGATAGGCGACCCAGTTGCCGGCGCCGCGCAAAGTCTCCGTGGCGGACATCGTGCCGGTGGTCGTGGCGGAGTTCTCCACGTAGGGCAGGAAGTTCTCGCCGTACACGCCGAGCACGAGCAGCGGCACCACCCACCATGCGGTGGCGAGGACGACGCCGGGCACCCACCAGGTGATCAGCTTCCGCTTGCGTGGCCCGTTCGGCCGGGACAGCAGATACAGGCCCACCGGCAGCAGCGAAGCGAGCGTCGAGGCCGCGTTGACGCCGCCCATGAGGGGGATGACAAGCGCCGAGCGCAGCGCCGCCGAGCGGGCGCTGACGCGGTCGTTGGTCAGCGGGAGCAGCACCCACGGCAGCAGCGCGCCGGGCAGCGCAGCCGCCGACGTCGAGCCGACGACGACGGTGAACGTCGGCCACAGCGCGTACGCCGTGGCGCCGAGCAGCCGGCTCCCGCTGCTGCCTATGTTCAGCCGCTCCGCGAGCCGCAGCGCACCCCAGAAGGCGGTCGCCACGATCAGCGAGAGCCAGAGGCGCTCCGCGAGCCACACGGGGAGCTGGACGAGGTCCGCGAGGCCGTAGAACGGCAGCATCGGGAAGGTATAGCCGACGTACTGGTTCTGGATGCCGCCGAAGCCGCTCTGGTCCTGCCACAGCTGGCCCAGGTCGGAGAGGAACCGCCAGGGGTCGACGGCGACCCCCAGCTTCGTGTCGAACGTCATCCGCCCCGGCTTCACGGCCAGGAAGAGGACGAAGACCACGGCCCAGAACCCGAGCAGCCAGCGCTTGGAGCGCGGCCCTCTGCCGGGTTCGGGGGCGTCAGCCGTTGGCCGGACTGCCGCCGGGGGTGGGGCCTGCACCGTGGTCATGGACACCGCCTGAGGATGAGAAGGAGATTCCAGGTGGCGATCTCGCGTACACCCGGCACTTTGGTGATGCCACTGGCCAGGAACGGCCAGTAGCGGGACCGTGCGGACACGACGGACACGTCTTCCCTCGCCCGCACTTGGCGCAGGGTCGGGCCGACGTGGTGAGCGAAGAGGTTCTCGCCGAGCGTGTGTTTGGCTGCTTTACCGGTACGCCGTTCATAGCGGGCGCGCCCACGGGCGCCGCCCAGGTAGTGCCAGGGCGCCCACTCGTGGCCGCCCCACGGCGAGTACCAGTTGGTGAAGGAGACATAGATCAGGCCACCCGGCCTGGTCACCCGCACCATCTCGCTGAGGAACGTCTGCGGATCGTCCACGTGCTCGAGGACGTTGGAGGAGAAGGTGACGTCGGCGACGCCGTCCGCCAGCGGGAGCAGATACCCGTCGGCGACGACGGAGCCCTCCGGCGGCTTGGCCCCCAGCTCGGCCGGGTCCGGCTCGAACAGGAAACTCTGGGCGCCGCGGCGCCGGAACTCCTCGGTGAAATAGCCACCGCCGCCGCCGACATCGACGACGACACGGCCCTTGACCGGTCCGTAGGCCTCGACCTGGTCGGCGGCGTCACGGGCGAGCAGGGTGTAACACCGCTCGGGCTCTTGCTGCTCGCGCAGGAAGGCCCGGAAGAGGGTGACGGAACGGCGCAGGGACGGATCCTTCACGCGGACCCCTGGGCTGTCTGGTGCGTGACGATCGCCTCGGAGGCCACCGCCTGGAACTCGCGCACGGAATTGGCCCACCGGTAGCTGGTGGCCCGTTCGCCCGCCGCCTTGCCGAAGGTCTCGCGGCGCTCGGTGCTCAGCGCCAGGGTGCACCAGGCGGCGGCGAAGGAACTCTCGCCCCGGGCGAGCAGCCCGGTCACGCCGTCCTCGATGGAGTCACGCACGCCCGGTACGTCGAAGCCGATGGCCGGGGTCGAGCGGGTCGCCGCCTCGGTGATCACCAGGCCCCAGCCCTCCACGGCGGAGGGGTGCAGGAGCATCCACGCCTCGCAGAGCAGCCGGTGTTTCTCGGCCTCGGAGACATGGCCCTTGAACTCGACGCCGGGGCCCGCGATCTGTTCGAGCCTGGCCCGCTCGGGTCCGTCGCCCACGATCACCAGACGTCCGCCGGTGACGGGCCTGACCCGCTCCCAGAGACGGAGCAGCAGATCGATGCGCTTGTACTCGACGAGCCGTCCCATGGCCAGGAACATCGGCTCGTCCGAGCGGGGGTGGAGCGGACCCGGCTCCTCGACCCCGTTGTGGACTATGCGTATGCGCTCACGGTCGACGCCTATCGCACGCAGCGCGGTGGCCGTCGACGGTGAGACGGCCACCAGGAGATTGCCGCGCTGGGCACCGGAGAGCGACCAGTGTTCGAGTCTTCGGCCGAGCCGGGCCGCGGGCGCGAGGGCGCCCTGGAAGCGCATACCCCACAGATCGGTGTGCACGTGGTTGACCAGGCACAGCGTGGGTCCGCGGTGCCACAGCGGCGCCAGGTACGGCATGCCGTTGCAGACCTCGACCAGGAGGTCGCAGTCGCCGACCTGCCGGGTGAAGGCGGAACGCGAGCGCAGATAGTGCCCGAGGTCACCACCCGCCGACACGACGCGGTAGTCACGGAAGGCCGCGGGCCCCCCGCACAGGAGGGTGACCTCATGGCCCAGCTTGCTCAGGCCGTCGGCCAGCCGGTCGACGAGCAGTTCGGATCCGCCCGCGGCCGGATTCGCCAGGTCGCGCCGGGCGAGAAAAACGATCCGGCGCGGCTGCGGGGGAGGTGCCGGTAGCCGTTGCGCGACCCGCGGGATCGCGGCGCGCAGCGGAGAAGGCACGTGCTGGGGCATGCGTGCTCCAACTCGTCAGGGTGCGGAACCGTGAGGTCGCTATGGGGGGTTGCACCGTTCGGGGGTCGCTTGCGGAGGTGCTGTGCTGTGACTGTGCGGGGGTGGTGCGGGGGCGGTGCGGGGACTGTGCTGGGGTGGGACCGTTAGTTTTCGCCGCAGTGTTCGACGCGGCTACTCACCGAAGTGACAACTTTCGGGGTTTCAACTGCTGACGTCTCATCACATCGTGGTGGGTTGCAGGGCGCTTGGTGACGTATCGCTATTCGGACCGCTCGGCTCCGCCCCGGAACCCGGCCCTCCGGGCCCTTGCGCCCCACTGTCGGAACGCCGTCCGCGCAGGACGAGAACGCCTCCCGCGATGGCGAGCAGCGCACCCAGCACACCGGTCCCGACCGGCAGCGTCTCGCCCAGGAGCTTGAGCCGGCTGCTGTCGTCGTCCGCGAGCTTGACCTGCGCCTTCTGGGTCTTCTCGGTGAACGCGATGCGCTTGCTCTCGAGGAGCACCGTCGCGTCCTTGTCCGAGCCGGGCGCGCGCAGCGTCTTGCGGGGGCCGATCGCCGCGTAGATGATCCGGCCGGTGCGCTTGTCGGCGACCAGCTCGACGCCGTGGTTGGAGTACCACTCCTCGGCGAGCACGTTGCTGCGCTTGGGCTGCCCCACCAGGCGCCCCGGCACCAGACGGGTCCCGGTCTTGGCGGGCTTCACCTTGGCGGTGAAGCGGTAGCCCTCGTAGCCCTGGATCTTCTTCGTGCCGCGGAAGGTCAGCGGGACGGTCGCGCCGAGGGTGTTGTCCCACCAGACGTAGGAGCGTCGCTCCACGTCGAAGGGGAACTTGAGGTAGGCCTCCCCCTCGAAGTAGGGCTTCTCGTCGCAGCAGTGGACCGGCTTGTTCGTCTCGCGGTCGGTGACCCAGCGCTCCTGCGTGAACTGGAGCGAGTCGTGCGGGTCCGAGGCCGGGAGCGACTTGTCCGGGTCGACGGACGTGACCACGTCCCAGACGGCGTGCTCGCTGTTGCTGTCGTCGACGTCGCCGCGTACCTGACGCGTGATCGTGAGGTTCTTGTGATGAACCGTCTTGATTTTCCCGGTGTCGAAATAGCTTCCTTTGCCCTCGAACACGGTGGTCGTGTCGATGTCGATGGGCGTGCGTTTTGCCCGTGGCTCGACGTACCACGCGAGCATCGGGGCCAGGACGAGCAGAAAAACGCCGAGTCCGAGCAGGATCAGCGAGAGGGGCGAGGCTGTGCGGCGCATCCGGCACTCCTGGTGGCGGGTGAGAAGTGTTACCGAGCCGTAGGGGCCGGAACGCTAGGCGGACCCTTGACGAAGTGTCAATGCGTTGATGAAACTGTGCACCAACCGGGTGGGGCCGGTGAGGGACTGTGTGCACGACATCCGCGCGACCTGGGTGGGATCGACCTCCAGCAGAGAGGCTGACCCTGACATGCACCGATTGCTCGCCGCCGGTCTGACCGTCGTAGCCGCCGCGGCACTCGCCGTAGCCGCTTCGTTCGGCGTCGTCGCGCTCCTGAACGCGACCCCGGACCAGCCCAACACCCCCCTCGTGCACTACGAGACTGCCCCGCGGGGACAGTGAGTGACCGTGCCCGTGACCGAGAGCCAGGGGTCACTTTCCGTCCGCTCCGCCTGGCGCGACGTACCGCCCATGCAGGTGCGCCGGTTCGCCGCGCTCGCCCTGGACGAGGTGCCCGCCCTGGCGCAGGACATCCTGCGGCAGATCCGCTCCGAGTACCCCGGCCTGCCCGTCGTCCTCGACGAATCGGGCGAGCCCATGGCGCTCATCGGCATACGCCGTGCCCTGGAGGGGTTCGTCCAGCAGATCGCCTCCGCCGAGGGCGGGCGGCCGTGCTACCCCCTTGAGGTCTTCCAGGAATTCGGCAGGGGCGAGGGCCTGCACGGCCGCAGCCTCGACTCGCTCCAGGCGATCTACCGCCTCGGTGTACGGCTGGCCTGGCGCCGCCTGGCCGAGATCGGCCAGCAGATCGAGATTCCGCCGCCGGCCATGTACGAACTCGCCGAGTCGGGCTTCGAGTATCTGGACGGCCTGGTCGACCAGTCCGTCCGCGGATACGCCGAGGCCGCGGCCCGGCAGGCGGGCGAGAGGCTGCGCCTGCAGCGCAAGCTGATGGAACTGCTGCTCTCCGAGCGGCGCGGGGACCCCGGAGCATCGGCACCCGCCGACTTCGGGCACGCTTCCGGTGCCTCCGCCGCACCGGGACAGCCCGGCGCCCGCAGCGCCCTCGACGAACGCGCCGCGCGCGTGGGCTGGCAGCTGCCCGAGCGGGTCGCCGTCGGCGTGCTCCTGCGTCCCGCGCGGGAAGCGGTGGCGCCCGCCGTCGGCCAGGGCGTCCTGCTCGACATGGAGACGGAACAGCCCCGCATGGTCGTCCCCGACCCCGACGCGGCGGGCCGCCCCGAGCTCCTGCGGCGCGCCATGGCGGGCTGGTCGGGCGCGATCGGCCCGCCCGTGCCGCTGGCCGACGCGGCGAAGTCGCTGCGCTGGGCGCAGGCCGCGGTCCGCCTGATGGAACGCGGACTGCTGCCCTCCGGCGAGGTCCTGCACTGCACCGAGCACACCGAGGCCCTGGTCCTGCTCCAGCCCGAGGAGCTCATCGAGGACCTGGCCCGCCGCTGCCTGGCCCCGCTCGCGCACTGCGGGCCCGCACACGGCCGCCGGCTCGCCGAGACCCTGCTCGCCTGGCTGGAGACGCGGGGCGGCGCACCGGAGGTCGCGGCCCGCCTCGGGGTACACCCGCAGACGGTGCGCTACCGCCTGCGGCAGATCAGGGAACTGTGGGGCGACGAGGTCGACGACCCGGACCGCCGCTTCGAGCTCGAACTGGTCCTCAGGGCACGGCGGTTGAGGGGAGAACTGGGCCGCGTGGGCTGAGACGGACGGCCCAGGCCCCCGCAGCCGTGCTTGCGGGTAGCCTGCCGCAATGGTCGCAATCGACATGGCGGTACGCGCGCAGGCAGCACTCGGCGAGGGCCCCACCTGGGACTCCGCCGCCCAACGGCTCATCTGGGTCGACATCCTGAGCTCACGCGTCCACACGTACGACCCGTCGAGCGGGCACCGCTCGGTCCTGGCCACCGAGCAGCACGTGGGCGCCGCGAAGCCGCGCGCGGGCGGCGGCCTGGTGGTCAACCTCCGGGACGGCGTGGGCCTTTACGACTCGACGGCCGACGGAGGCGCCTTCCGCTGGCTGCACCGCGAGGTCGTGCCCGGCCGCCGGGGCAACGACGCGGCGGTCGCTCCTGACGGGGCGCTATGGGCGGGCACGATGCGTTACGACGAGGGGGAGGACGGCGGCAATCTGATCCGGCTGACCGGTGACGGCGCCTGGGACGAGGTCCTTTCCCGTATCTCCGTCAGCAATGGCCTCGGCTGGAGCCCGGACGGCCGGCTCATATACTACATCGACACTCCGACGCGCCGCATCGACGTCGTGGAACTGCGCGACGATCAACTCCCGCACTCCAGGCGCCCCTTGGCGGTGATCGAGGCCGACGCCGGATACCCCGACGGGCTGACCGTCGACGCCGACGGCTGTCTCTGGGTCGCCCTGTGGGACGGCGCCGCCATCCGCCGTTACACCCCGTCCGGCGACCTGGACCGGGTGATCGAGCTGCCGGTGGCCCGCCCGACCGCGTGCGCGTTCGGCGGCGCGGGACTGCGCGACCTCTACATCACCTCCGCCCGTACGGGACTTGGGGCGCCGCACCCCCTGTCCGGGTCGGTGCTCGTGCTGCCGGACGCGGGACAGGGCGTGGCGCAGGCGGCGTTCGCCGGATAGGGGCCGATCAGGCGGTTTGCCGTACATCGGCCGTACATCGGGTGTCCGCGCCGCTGGAACATTCGATTCCGCACACAACCTTCACGGCAGCGGCTTCCTCTGTCACCCGTGGCTCACTTAGCCTCCATGCCTCATGGACTACTGCCACCCGTGCCACAGGCACCTCAACGGCGCCCTGGCCTGCCCGGGGTGCGGCACTCCGGCCGAAGCCTGCCGTGAGTACGCGGAGGCGGTCGCCGCGCAGGACGAGGCGCCGGGTTCCGAGCGCCCGTACGACGACGAGGCGCCGCGCGGCAGGAGCCGCCGCCGGGAGCGCGGGCGCAGGGCGGCGCACCGCCGCAGGCGCCGCAAGATCCTCCTGGTCACCGCCGGGCTCGCGCTCGCGGCCGGTGGTCTGAGCCTGGCCGAGCTCGGCATCGAGGGGCCCTCGGATGAACCGGCGGCGGCCTCCGCGCCGGACGCCGAGGCGAGCCGGTCCGCGTCCCGGAAGCCGACGGACCCGGGCAGCGGGGCGGCCACGGGTGGCGGTGCCACATCGGCGACACCCTCGGCGTCGGCGTCCGCGACGGGCAAGGAGTCCAAGAAGGCCAAGGACCGCAGGGGCGGCAAGGGCGACGAGGACGGCAAGGGCGAGGAGACGGAGGAGGCCGGTCAAGAACCGGACGCGACCAGCCCGGGCACGACCGCCGCGCCGGACGCACCGGACTCTCCCGACGCACCGGGCACCCCCGGGACCCCGCGCCCCACCACGCCTCCGCCGAGCTCGCAGCAGCCGGACCCGACACCTGAACCGGAGCCGTCGGAGACCTGCGACCGCTTCCTGTGGTGGTGCACCTAGGGCCGGTCAGGCCGGTCAGGCCGCGGCGTCCTCGCCGACCATCCTGCGCAGCAGTGCCCGCAGCGAAAGCCGTTCCTCCCGGGAGAGCTCGGCCAGCGGCTCCCGCGCGAAGTCCAGCGAATCGCGCAGGCTGCGGGCGACCTCAAGGCCCTCGTCCGTCGGCGCCGCGAGCTTCACGCGGCGGTCGGCCGGGTCGGGCCGCCGCTCGACGAGGCCGCGTGCCTCAAGACGGTCGATGATCCCCGTGATGTTCGACGGCTCGCACTTCAGCTTCTTCGCTATGCGACGCATGGGCAGCGGCTCGAGGGAGAGCAGTCCAAGGACGCGCGCCTGCGCCCCGGTGAGGGCGTGCTTGCCCGCAGCGGCGTCGTACTCCTCGTGGTAGCGCGCGACGACCGTGCCGATGAGCTCGACGACTTCGAGCGTCAGGGGGTCCGTGCGCGGGGTGCGGGAGCTGCTGGTGGCCATGTGCTCCAGGCTACCCCGATACTTGACATAGTGAAATATGTAGGAGCATGGTTGTTTCACAACCTGAAGTATTTCCACGATGTCAGTCTGCCGGCGACGGCAGCCTGAGCAGGAGGAGGACGCCCGCATGTCCGTCACCCCCGAGGCCCCCGGGTCCGCGCAGCTCCCCGACGTCAGCCGTGAGTGGCACCTCGTGCGCCGCCCGCACGGCTGGCCGGTCCCGGAGGACTTCGCGCTGCGCGAAGTCCCCGTGACCGCCCCGGCCGACGGCCAGGTCGTGGTGCGCAACCTGCACTTCTCCGTGGACCCGTACATGCGGGGCCGGATGAACGACGTGAAGTCGTACACCCCGCCGTTCAAGCTGGACGAGCCCATGCAGGGTGGTGCGGTCGGCGAGGTCGTCGCGTCGAACGCCGACGGCCTGGCCGTGGGCGACCACGTCCTGCACTTCGCGGGCTGGCGCGACTACGCGACCGTCCCGGCCAAGCACGCCGTGAAGGTGGACGCGCAGGCCGCGCCGCTCTCGGCGTACCTCGGTGTGCTCGGCATGCCGGGCCTGACGGCCTACGCGGGCCTCTTCGAGGTCGCCTCCTTCAAGGAGGGCGACGCGGTGTTCGTCTCCGGCGCCGCGGGCGCCGTCGGCTCCCAGGTCGGCCAGATGGCCAAGCTCAAGGGTGCCTCGCGCGTCATCGGCTCGGCGGGCTCGGACGAGAAGGTGAAGCACCTCGTCGAGGAGCTCGGCTTCGACGCCGCGTTCAACTACAAGGACCCGCGCCCGGTCGTGGAGCAGCTGAAGGAGGCGGCCCCCGACGGCATCGACGTCTACTTCGACAACGTCGGCGGCGAGCACCTCGAAGCGGCCATCAGCCGCATGAACGTGCACGGCCGCGCCACCATCTGCGGCATGATCGCGGCCTACAACGACACCGAGCCGACGCCAGGACCGCGCAACATGGCCATGATCATCGGCAAGCGCCTGCGCCTCCAGGGCATCCTCGTCGGGGACCACGAGAACCTCCAGCCGCAGTTCGTGGAGGAGGTCGGCGCCTGGATCCGTTCCGGCGAGCTCAAGTACAACGAGACGTTCGTCGAGGGCGTGGAGAACGGCGTCGAGGCCTTCCTCGGCATGCTGCGCGGCGAGAACACCGGAAAGATGGTCGTTTCCCTCGCCTGAGAGTGGTGAGCCGGTGAGGTGAGGGCGACGGGCGGTGGCCGCTTCAGGTGGCCGCCGACCGTCGTTTTCCGTCATCCGATAAAGTAATTCCACATTGTCGCGACTGTGGGCGCGCATCGCGGAACATCTCAGGAGGAACCGGCACTTATGTCCATCCAGCAGATCGACGTCAAGTACACCGCCGTCGCCACCGCCGAGAACGGCCGTGACGGCCGCGTCGCCACCGATGACGGCAAGCTCGACGTCGTCGTCAACCCGCCGAAGGAGATGGGCGGCAGCGGCGCCGGCACCAACCCCGAGCAGCTCTTCGCGGCCGGCTACAGCGCCTGCTTCCAGGGCGCCCTCGGCGTGGTCGCCCGCAAGGAGAACGCCGACATCTCCGGCTCGACCGTGACCGCCAAGGTCGGCATAGGCCAGACCGAGGCCGGCGGCTTCGGCCTGGAGGTCGCGATCACCGCCTCCATCCCGAACGTGGACGCGGCCACCGCGCAGTCCCTGATCGAGAAGGCGCACCAGGTGTGCCCGTACTCCAGCGCCACGCGCGGCAACATCAAGGTGGAGCTCGCGGTCGCCTGATCGCTTCTTGGCGTACGTGAGGGAGGGCCGCACCCCGGACAGGGGCGCGGCCCTTTTTCACGTGACCGCGGCGGTGTGGACCGCCCGCACGAGCCGCTCCTCCTCCGGGGCCGGGCTGCCGGGGAAGGGGAAGCGGCGCCGCGTGTACCCGTAGGCCAACCCGCTGCGCGGATCGGCGAACGCCTGCGAGCCGCCCACGCCCCTGTGCCCGATGGTCCCCGCGCCGAGGAACGGGTGCCAGGCCTCGGCGACGTTCTGGAACCCCACCCCGTACGATTTGTGGGCCCGCGCCACCAGGTCGAACCCGTTGGAATGGATCTGCCCGAACTCGGCCACGGTGTCCGGCTTCAGGAGCGGCTCCCGCCCGTCGAGCCCGCCGACCGCTGCCGCGTACATCGTGGCGAGTCCACGCGCGGAGGCGACACCGCCGACGGACGCGGGCCCCTTGGCGCGCACCAGGCGGGAGTTGGGGAGCGACTCCAGGTCGGTGGGGTGAGCACCGTTGCGGTTGAAGGCGATGGAGTTCAGGGTGCCGGGCTGCGGCGGCTGCGCGTCGATGAGGGCGCGCTCCGAGGGAGAGGGAATCGCCGGCAGCACAGAGCGGAAGCGGGGTTCGAGGGCTTCCGGAAGCCCGAGGAAAAAGTCGAGACCGAACGGGGCACGGACCCGCTCCTCGTACACCTCCCGCAAGGTCTGCCCGGTCGCCCGGAACACGACCTCACCGGCCAGCGCCCCGGCGGACAGCGCGTGATAGCCGAAGGCGGTACCGGCACGCCAGTAGGGCCGCTGGCCCGCGAGGCGGGCGGCGATGGCGCGGTCGTCGGCGACCTCTTCCGGCGTGAAGCCGGAGTCGGCGCCGACGATGCCGGCGCGGTGCGAGAGAAGTTCCCTGAGGGTGACTTCTCCCTTGCTCTCGGCGGCGAACTCAGGCCAGTAGTACGGCACTTCGCGGTCCAGATCCAGGACGCCGTCCTGGACGAGGAGGGCCACGACGAGGTAGGCGGCGCCCTTTGTGGAGGAGTAGACGCCGAAGAGGGTGTCACCGTCGGTATCGGGCCCGACCCAGAGGTCGACGACCTGTTCCCCTCGTACGTACGCGGAGAGCTGCGCGGCGTGATCGGGCTTTTCTCCGGACAGTGTCGCGGTGAACTCGTCCCGGACGGCTTCGTATCCCGGGGCGGTGGTGCCTTGCACTTTGATCTCGCGGGTCATGCTTTTCGATTCCCCTAACCGCCCCTTCCCAGAAACCCGCTGGCGCAGGGGCCTTGTGCGTGCCGTCATCACCGGCTCCGCCGAGTTCGTCCTCAAACGCCGGACGGGCTGAACCACTCAGCCCGGCCGGCGCTTGAGGCCATCTTTTGGGGGTCCAGGGGGCGGGATTGGGGAAGGCCCCGCAGGGACCGCCCTAGCCCCGGCTCACACTCAGCAGCGCCCGCCCCACCTGCGGGAACACCCCCTTGGGGTGGTCCCGGAAGAGAGGCTCAGTGCCGAACAGGACCACACGGGACCCCGCAGCGGCCCCACTCACGACAGAAGGCTGCCCCGCAGCGTCAGCGGGACCACCGCCACCCCTCTCCGCGGAACGCCAATGCCCGGAAACCAGTGGATTCCCGTCCCCATAAGCCTGATCGACCCGCACCCCACTCCCGAGCCCCTTGAACCACATGGGCGAGTAGACGAACGAGTGCGACACCGCACCCCCGGTCACAGGCCCCCCGGAATTCACCACCCGCACCACACCATTCGCGTCCCCGTTCCCAGAGACCGCCTCAACGGAAAGCAGCTTCGCGTCCGAGTTCAGCGAGGCCCCCTCCGAGCCACGCCCGACAAGCCCACCGCCCCCGGCGAGGAACGAGTCGAGCCCGGCCTTCGCCCCCGCGTTCAGCTCCCCGTACGAAAGCCCGGCCGACACGAACAGCGCGTCCGCACCCGACTTCTTCCAGTCGAAGCCGGCGTTGAGGACATCGGTCGAGACCGGCACCACGTCAAAATTCATCTCCCGCAGCGCGAACAACTCCCCGGGAGTGACGGCCGCCGCGACCCGCGTAGGCCGGACCACCGCGCCACCCTTCGTCTTGGTGGCGTCAAAGGCGACGTCATACTTCTTCGCCGCGGCGACCGCCGCGCCCCGCGCCGACGAGGGCAGGATCACGCTGCCGTCATCAGCCCGCCGTACGGAAGTCCCGCGTGCAAGCAGCCAGTTGAGAGCGGCGACCTCACGCGCGTCGTCGAGCCGCAGCCGAAGAGAGCCGCGCGAGGCGACGTGCCCGACACGCGAGGCGGAGTCCACCACGCGCGACCGCACACCGGACAGCGAGCCGCCCTGCACCGAGTCCACCGTCGCGCCCCACAGCCGCCCGAGGCTCCACCCCGAGATGTCGTACATGGTGGACACCTTGTCGCTGATGTCCCGCCCGTCCGCGAGCATCACGTTGGCGAGTCCGCGCTTGGGCTGACGCATGTCGATGACGTAAGAGCCCTCGGCGTACGAGGTGCCGCCGAGCCTGAAGTCCCGCGTGGACCTGCGGACTTCGACGTCGTTGTCGAGCAGGTGCTCCACAAGACGCGAGGCCGCCGCAGCCGAGCGCTGCCCGCGTTCACCCTTCTCCTTGCCCCGCGGAATCACGTACGCACGCGGGAAATCGGTCGTGTAGACGTCCTCCGGACCGATGCCGGGCACGCCCGGCACGGTCTCGGGCGACACCGGCACCTGCTTCGCACCCACGGCGCCCCGCCGGAACGTCTCGATCTGGTCGGCGATCACCGAAGTGCGGTGCTCCTGCGTGTACTTGAGCGTCGCCGACATGGCGGCCCCCGCGATGTCCACGTTGATCGCGGACCGCCGCCGCAGCTCGGGCACCGGAAGTTCGTCGTACTCGTCGTTGTTGACGGTCATCGGGAACTCGATGGTGTGCGCGGCGACCGTGCCGTGGAACGGCATGTACTGCGGGGTGAAGATCGGCGGCCAGTCGTCCCAGCCCTCTTCCTGGTCGCGGAAGGGGATGATCGCCGGCTCGACGCCGTCCTTCTCGGGCGTGTAGCCGAGGCCGTTGACCGCGGCCTCCATGCCGAGGGCGTTGGCGTAGGTGTTCTTCAGGAAGAGGTCGTACTCGTAGTTCTCGCCGTGCGGGGGAGTCGTCGGCTCGATCAGCGTGCCGTTGACGTACCCGTGCAGGTCGATCATGACCGCGGGCTGCTTGTCGATCGCGATCTGCCGCATCGCGCGCGCCTCGGGCTGCGACGCGGTGATGAAGTCGCGGTTGAGGTCGAAGCCGTTGGCGTTGGCGCGGGTGCCCGCGATGCGGCCGTCGGGGTTGGCCGTGACGTTGAAGTACAGCCGGTTGTGCGCGAGCAGATCTTTCGTTTTGCCGTCCTTGGCCTTCGCGAGCTTCTCGATGAGCTTGAGGGCGGCGTCCGTGCCCTCCCACTCGTTGCCGTGGATGTTGTTGTTGATGAAGACCGGCGTCTTGTACGAGGACTTGACCGCCGGGTCCTTGGCGGCGGCCCCGGGCTCGTTCTCGATGAGGTCGCGCATCCGCTCCTGGCGGGCGGTCTCCTTGGCGGACTCGGGGGAGGTGACGGTCACCAGATAGAGCTGGTGCCCGCCCGCCGAACGGCCCGCGATCTCCACGCTGACGCGATCGCCGATGCCCTGGATGTCATTCAGCTTCGGTGCGAGGGAGTGGTAAGGGGCAAGGCCCAGTTTTATCGACTTGTCGTCAGGATTCGCGGGCGGCGCGGTGAGCTTCTGCTCGCGGGGATAGCCGCGGTCCTTGCCGCCGCGCCCGGAGTCGAGACCGGGGGTGTCGGCGGTTCCCAGAGCCCGGTCGGCGGCGCTCTCCGGGTTCCTCGCGGCCCGTTCCGTGCTGCTGAGGGGCGAGCCCTCGCGGAGGATGTCGCGGCCGCCCGGACGGGGGTCGGCGGTCGCGGCGCCGGGGGCGAGGGTGGTGAACAGAAGAGCGCCCGCCGAGGCGAGGGTGGTGAGCAGAACGGGTCTGGATGGCCGGGATATGCCCATACGTACCTCCGGGAAAGAAGTCGGTACGCGTGGTCTACCGGTTCAATCACCGTGCAACAAGAGGGCCTTCACCTCCCTTCGTCCCCACGTGTCCCGTGGACCGCGGGGCCGTGACCGGCGGATAGGCTGTCCCGCATGCGTGATCTGGGACGTGGCTTCGGCTATTTGATGAAGGGCCAGCGCTGGGTCGCCCAGCACGGCAAGCAGTACGGAGTCGGCCTGCTGCCCGGCCTGATCACCCTGCTTCTCTACGCGGCCGCGCTCGTCGCGCTCGCGATGTGGGGCACGGACTTCGTCGCCTGGGCCACGCCGTTCGCCGACGACTGGTCCTCGCCGTGGATCGGCTTGTTCCGCGGCTTCCTCACGGGGCTCCTCTTCGCGCTCGCGCTCCTCCTGTCGGTCGTCACCTTCACGGCGGTGACGCTCCTGGTGGGCCAGCCCTTCTACGAGTCGCTCTCGGAGAAGGTCGACATCTCCGTCTCAGGGTTCGCCCCCGAGTCGGGCCTGCCGCTCTGGCGCGAGCTGTGGATCTCCGCCCGCGACAGCCTCCGTATCGTCGTCCGCGCCCTGGTCTGGGGCATCCTGCTCTTCGCCCTCGGCTTCATCCCGGTCGTCGGCCAGACCGTCGTCCCGGTGATCGGCTTCTGCGTGACGGGCTTCTTCCTGGTGGAGGAGCTGACGGCGGTGGCGCTGCAGCGCCGGGGCGTAGAGGCCCGCGAACGGCTTGCGATGCTGCGCGGCCGCAGGCTGATGGCGTGGGGCTTCGGCACTCCGCTGGCCGTGGCCTTCCTGGTGCCGTTCGTCGCCGTGTTCCTGATGCCGGGGGCGGTCGCGGGCGCGACGCTCATGGCGCGGGAGCTGATGGGCGAGGACAACGGCCGGGCCCCGGACGACGACGATCCCCGGGGCGCGGCCGACCCCGCCGCCCCCGGCGGACCGCAGGCCGCTACCGGCGGGCGTTCATAGCCGTCGTCAGGATCTCGCGCACCTGCGCGATGATGTCGAGCCGGTTGCGCACGAACTCGGGATCGGTGATCGCGCCCGTGGCCGGGTCCGTGTTGCCCGCCCCGAACTGCAGGACCGGCGTGTGCACATGGCCGCCGGGCAGCCGGTCGTGCAGCCCGAGGCGGTCGCGAAGCAGCGTCGCCCGGTAGGCGATCTCGTTCGACAGGTAGTTGCCGCCGCCGCCCTCGCGGGCCGTCGAACCGGCGGTGGGCCCGTCCGGGCGGACGACGGGGGTGCTCTGGCCCGCCGGGATCTCCGTCACCGACGTGTTGTCCCGCACCGGGAAGCGGCCCGTCTCCGCGCTCACGATCTCCTTGTACGGGAGCGTCGTGGACGTCCACTGGGGCTGCGTGGCCGGGTCGGTGACCGGGACGGTCTCGGTGCGCGAGAGGTTCTCGTTGTCGGGGAAGCCGCCCCGCCAGGCCCCGTTGGTCCGCTCGATGTCGAAGCGTCCCACCCGCCCCTGGCTGATGGTGGTGAAGAGGTCGACGCGGGGAAGGTGGGCGCGCAGGGTGCTCTCGACCGTCCCCTGGGCGAAGTCGTCCCAGCGGACGGGGAAGACGGCGGTCTCCACGCGGGCGGGCCCGTCGGCGGTCTCGATGACGGCGCCGTCCAGCGCCAGGGCGGTGGCGCCCGACGGATTGCTGATGCGGACGTCACGGTCGAGCGTGAAGGGGTCGAAGCCGGTGACGAGGATGCGCTTGAGGCGGTGGCCCGCGCGGTCCTTCTGCGGATAGCGGATGGAGTCGTGCCCGCGCGAGGCGTTCTCCAACGCCCGTATGAGCCGCTCGTGCTGGGTCTTGCTCACCCCGAACCGGCTCGGCTCCCACTGCCGGAGCTCCCGCGTCATCCCGAGCCGGGCCCAGTAGAGCGGCCGGTCGTCGTCCCGGCTCAGGTCCGCGGTCTTACCCGCCGCGGGGCCCCGCCCCTGTGCCCGGTCGACGGCACGCCGCCACAGCGCGTCTCCCTGCCGTACGACGACCCGCTTGGCCTCGGCGTACGAGTGGGCGCGGTCGAGGGCGCGCGCGAACCGCGGCGCCACGGAGTCGAATCCGCTGCGGCGCAGGATCTCCTGCGGAGCCGCCCGGTCGAGGCGCTGTTCCTCGGCGGTCGCGGCGGGCGCGGGGGCCGCGGTGGCCGCGGACGCGGGCACCGCGGCGAGGGAGAGCAGCAGGGTGACACCGAACGCGGCGAATCGCGGGGAGACGGTGGGCGTGAGTGACACGGGAGTCCTTCCGTGGCCGGTGGGGGTGATCGCAGTATTCCGGCAGGAAGGCGGCGTTCGCTAGAGCCCTAGCCGTCCACGGCGGCTGGGTGCGCGCGCAGCGCCTCCAGGAATGGCTCCACTGCCGGTGGGGCCGCGCGGCCCCGCACGGTCGCCGCGTACACGGCCCGGGGCGGCACGTCCTCGCCGTGCACCGGGACCAGAGTGATGTCGGGGCGTACGGACTCGGCGGCGAGGGCGGGCACGAGGGTGACCCCGAGCCCCGCGGCCACGTAGCCCTGCTTGGCGGTCCACTCGGCGACGACATGGGCGACCCGGGGGCGGAAACCGTGCCGGTGTGCCTCATCGAGGAGGGTCCCGCCGACGTCCGCGCTGCCGGATATCCACTCCTCCCCGGCGAGTTGGGACAGCCGTACCGACGCGTGGCCCGCCAGCGGATGAGCCGGAGGGAGGGCGACGTACAGGCCCTCGTCCAGGAGGTGACGCAGTTCGAACGCGCCCATGTCGCCGCTGAGCGCGCCGCCCGTCGAGGAGACGATCGCGAGGTCGAGCTCGCCGGCCTCAAGGCGGGCGAGCAGCCCCGGCGTGAGCCCCTCCTCGCGGGTGAGCGTCACGCCGGGGTGCCGGGCACGGAACGCGGCGATGGCCCGTGGCACGAGCGCCGCGTCGGCCGTCGCGAACGCCCCGACGCGCAGGGTCCCGCCGGTCAGGTCGTGCAGCGACGCCAACTCCCGCTGCATGGCGCGCAGTCGGGCCAGGGTCTCCTCGGCGTGCGGCAGGAGCGTGCGACCGTGCGCGGTCAGGCGTACGCCGCGTGGCAGCCGGTCGAAGAGCGGGGCGCCGCCGAGCGCCGCCTCCAGCGAGGAGATCTGCCGCGAGACGGCGGACTGCGTCCAGCCGAGGCCGCGCGCCGCCACGGTGAAGGAGCCGTGCCGCGCGACGTCCAGGAAGACGCGGAGCCAGACGGTGGAGAGGTCGGGCGGGGCCGGGTCCCGGGCCATCCGCGTGGCATGCGGTCCGGGCGCGACATGCGGTTCGGGCATGGCAGTCATGCTAGACATTCGCTTGTCGCATCACGGGTCCGGCCCTAGCGTCGGAGCCATGGAAAAGATCGCGTTTCTGGGCCTCGGACACATGGGCGCGCCGATGGCGCGCCAACTCCTCGCGGCAGGGCACCCGCTGACGGTGTGGAACCGGACCGCCGGGAAGGCGCAGCCACTGGTGGGGGAGGGGGCACGGCTCGCCGACGGCCCCGCGGACGCGGTGCGTGACGCCGATGTCGTCATCACCATGCTGGCGGGTCCCGAAGCGGTGCGTGCCGTCGCCGACGCCATTGTGCCGGAGCTGCGAGCAGGGTCCCAGTGGGCGGAGATGTCCACCGTCGGGCCCGATGTCGTAAGGGAGTTGGCGGCTCGGGTGCCGGACGGCGTGACCCTCGTCGACGCGCCCGTCATGGGCAGCACGGACAAGGCGGCGGCAGGGCGGCTCGGCATCCTCGCGGGAGGTGAGGCGGACGGGATCGAGCACATTCTGGCCCGCTTCGGCCCGGTGACCCGTACGGGCCCGCTCGGCTCCGGAGCCGCCCTGAAGCTCGTCGTCAACACCGCCGTCATCGGGGGCGTGGCCCTCGTGGCCGAGGCGATGAGGCTGGCGGACGCGCTGGGTCTCGACGAGGAGACGGCCAAGGGGGCGCTCGCGGGCGGGCCGCTCGGCGGGGCAGTGAACCGCGCCTTCGCCACCGGCGTGCACTTCGGCAGCGACCTCGCCGTGAAGGACGTGACGCTCGCGACCGAGGTCACCGGCCTCCCCGCGATGGAAGCGGTCCTCGGCCACTACCAGGCTGCCGCCGCCGACCCGGAGATCGTCCACGAGGACATCGCGCGGGCGGTCGCCCACATCCGCACCCGGAAGACCCACTAGCCACGACCCGGTCCCGACCCAGGAGGAGCAGTCCGCCCCATGAACATCACCATCGACAACCCCGCATCCGCGCCCCAGCCCCTGGGCCCCTACTCCCAGGTCGCCCGCGTCGAACTGGACGGCGGAGGAGCCCTGTTGTATCTCTCGGGGCAGATCGCCGGAGGCGACGATGTCGCCGCACAGAGCCGCGGCATCTTCGAGACCCTGTCCGCCCTGCTGACGGCACACGGCGCGACACTCGACGACGTCATCAACATCCGTACGTTCATGACGGACCTCGGCGATCTGCCCCAATACGCCGCCGTACGCGCCCAGTTCCTCACCGCGACGCCGCCCACCAGCACGACGGTCGAGGTGCCCCGGCTCTTCAGGCCGGAGGCGCTCATCGAGATCGACGTCGTGGCGGCCGTGCGCACCGCCTGATCACTCCCCGCCGCCGCCCAGCAGCCCGAGGAAATCCCTGAACGCCCCCGCCATGTCGACCGATTCGGGGTCCAGAAGCCACTGGTACTGGAGTCCGTCCATCACCGCGACGAGGAGCGGCGCGGCCGCCTCCGGGGCGAGGCCGCCGGGGAGCCGCTCGCCGTACTCCGCGCGCAGGACCGCGGCGAACTTCGCCCGCACCGATCCGTACCGCTCGGTGAAGTACTCCCGTGCCGGGTGCCCGTCCGTGACACTCTCGCCGAGCAGCGCGGAGAAGGTCTGGATGATGCCGGGGCGCATCGCGTTGTAGTCGACGAGCGAGCCGAGCAGGTCGAGGCGGATCTCGTTCGCCGGCACCGCGTCCCACTGGTCGCGTGCCTCCAGGACGGCGACGAGCAGGGCGTCCTTCGTGGGGAAGTAGTGCAGCAGGCCCTGCTGGGTGAGCCCGACCCGCTCGGCGACGGCGCCCAGGCTCGCGCCCCGGTAGCCCCGCTCGGCGATCACCTCGAGGGCGGCCCGGAGGATCTCCGCGCGCCGCTCCTCGCCTCTGGCCCTGGTCGCCATGGTCTCTGCCCTTCACGCTCTTGTTCCTGCTCGCGGGACGACCGTACGTCATGCTCTCGTAAATATAACGTCCAGGTTACGAAAACTACCGACCTACAGGTAGACGAGGCAGGATGGAGGGAACGTACGGAACGGACTTCAGCGACTCAGGCGACTTCGACGAGGAGGTACCGCCATGGCGGGAACCCAGGGCCCCGGGACCACACAGGCCGACCAGGCGCGCGAGGCGGCCGTGGAGGCCGCGCTCGCCGCGCTGGACCTGGACGCCAAGGCCCGGCTGCTCGGCGGGCGTGACATGTGGTCGCTGCACGCGCTGCCCGAGATCGGCCTGACGTCCCTCGTGATGTCGGACGGCCCGATCGGCGTGCGCGGCACCCGCTGGACCGCGGACGACCCGTCCGTCGCCCTGCCGTCACCGACCGCGCTCGCCGCCACCTGGGACCAGGACCTCGCCCGCCGCGCGGGCACCCTCCTCGCCCAGGAGGCCCGCCGCAAGGGCGTCCACGTCCTCCTCGCGCCCACAGTGAACCTGCACCGCTCGCCGCTGGGCGGCCGGCACTTCGAGGCGTACAGCGAGGACCCGTACCTGACCGGTGTCATCGGCACCGGCTATGTCCAGGGCGTGCAGTCGGGCGGCGTCGGCACGACCGTCAAGCACTTCGTCGCGAACGACGCCGAGACCGACCGCTTCACCGTCGACAACAAGGTCGGCGCGCGCGCCCTGCGCGAGCTGTACCTCGCGCCCTTCGAGGCGATCGTCGCCAACGCCCACCCCTGGGGCATCATGACCGCGTACAACCAGGTCAACGGCTCGACGATGACCGAGCACCGCTACCTGGTCAACGAGGTCCTGCGCGGCGAATGGGGCTTCGACGGCTACAACGTCTCCGACTGGATGGCCGCCCGCTCGACCACCGGCGCCATCGAGGGCGGCCTCGACGTCGCCATGCCGGGACCGCGGACCGTGTACGGCGACGCGCTCGCCGAAGCGGTGCGCGGCGGCCGGGTCAAGGAGGCGACGGTCGACGAAGCCGTCCGCAACGTCCTGCGGCTCGCCGCCCGCGTCGGCGTCCTCGAAGGCGCCGAGCCCGTGGTCACCGACCTGCCCGCCGAGATCGACGGTGAGGCGCTCGCCCGCGAGATCGCCCGCCGCGCCTTCGTCCTCGTGCGCAACGAGAACGACACGCTGCCGCTGCGGCCCGCCGCGTCCGTCGCCCTCATCGGCGCCGCCGCACGCGACGCCCGTGTCCTCGGCGGCGGCTCCGCCACCGTCTTCCCCGCTCGCGTCGTCTCCCCGCTCGACGGCCTGACGGCGGCACTCGGCGAGGACGCCCTGACGTACGCCGTCGGGGCCGACCCGAGCGACGAACTCGCTCCCGCAGACAAGGGGTTCGAGCTGCGCGCGGTCTGCCGCGACGCGAACGGCGACGTCCTCGGCGAGGGCAACCTGCCCACCGGCCAGGTCCAGTGGATCGGCGACGACCTGCCCGACGGCGTCACCCACGAGGCGATGGCCTCCATCGAGGTCGTCGGCACGTTCACGCCCCGCGAGAGCGGCGAGCACTCCTTCGGCACACGCGGCCTGGGCGCCTTCACGCTCCGGGTCGGCGGCGATGTCGTCTTCGACGGGACCGAGGGGATGGGCGCCGCCTCCGACCCCTTCGAGGCGTTCTTCGGCTCACCGGTCGAGCGGGCCAAGGTGACCCTGACGGAGGGCGAGACGGTCGAGGTCTCCCTGTTCCACCCGCTCGACAAGGAGTACGCGGCCCCGCTGCCCGGCGTGGTGTTCTCCTTCGTGCACCTGGGCCCGCGGCGCGACCCCGACGAGCTGATCGCCGAGGCCGTCGAGGCGGCGCGCGGCGCGGACACCGCGGTCGTGGTCGTCGCCACCACCGAACGCGTCGAGTCCGAGGGCTTCGACCGGCAGGACCTGCGGCTCCCGGGCCGCCAGGACGACCTGGTGCGCGCGGTGGCCGCGGCCAACCCCCGCACGGTCGTCGTCGTCAACTCCGGCTCCCCGGTGGAACTCCCGTGGCGCGAGGACGTGGCGGCGGTGCTGCTCGGCTGGTTCCCGGGGCAGGAGGGCGGCGCCGCGCTCGCCGACGTGCTGCTCGGCGCCCAGGAACCGGGCGGGCGGCTGCCCACCACGTGGGGCTCCTTCGCGGACGCGCCGGTCACCCGGGTCACCCCGGCCGACGGCGAACTCGACTACACCGAGGGCGTGTTCGTCGGCTACCGCGCCTGGGAGAAGTCGGGAGCCACCCCTGCCTACGCCTTCGGCCACGGCCTCGGCTACACCGACTGGACGTACGAGTCCCTCGACGTGGAGGGCACGACGGCCACCGTCCGCCTCCGCAACTCCGGTCCGCGCGCGGGCCGCGAGGTCGTCCAGGTCTACCTCGCCCCGACCGCGGCCGACGGCAACCGCCCGGCCCGCTGGCTCGCGGGCTTCGCCGGGGTCGAGGCCGCGCCCGGCGAAAGCGTGGAGGTGCGGATCGAACTCCCGCGCCGCGCCTTCGAGATCTGGGACGAGGCCGCCAACTCCTGGTCGCGGCAAGGCGGTTCGTACGAGGTCCAGGCGGGCCGCTCCATCGCCGACCGCAGGCTGACCGAGACGATCGCCGTCTGACTCTCGGTGCCCTAGCGCACCGAGAAGCCGTACACCGTCTCCGACGCGTACACCCCACCCGGCCGCAGCACCGTTCCCGGAAACTCCGGCCGGTTGGGGGAGTCGGGGAAGTGCTGCGTCTCCAGGGCGACCCCGTCGCCCGGCCCGAATGGCAGCGGCTCCTCGAAGTGGTCCGCCGTGTAGAGCTGCAGGCCCGGCTCCGTCGTCGCCACGGTCAGCACGCGCCCGGACCCCGGATCGCTCAGCTCGGCCACCTCGACGGGCCTCGCGGTGAGCCCCTTGTCGAGCACGTAGTTGTGGTCGATCCCGGACCCGACCTTCCGCGCCTCCCGGAAGTCGAACCGCGTCCCGTCGACGTCCTCGTACACCCCGGTGGGAATCTGCGCCCCGTCCGTCGGCGTGATGCGCGCCGCGTCGATCCGCAGCTCGTGGCCGCCCGCGCTGCCGCTCCCGGCGCCCGCGAGGTTCCAGTACGTGTGATTGGTGAGGTTCACGACCGTCGGGGCGTCGGTCGTCGCCTCGTACGCGATCCGCAGCGCGCCTTTCTCGTCCAGCGAGTACGTCACCGCCACCGCGAGCCGCCCGGGATAGCCCTCCTCGCCGTCCGGGCTCACCCGGGAGAGCCGCACCCCGTGCCCGGCCTCCGTCGCGTCCCACACCCGCTTGTCGAAACCGGCCGTGCCGCCGTGCAGCGCGTTGGGCTCGTTGTTCCGCGCCAAGCGGTGGGTCCGGCCGTCGAGTGTGAACTCACCGCCCGCGATCCGGTTCGCGTACCGCCCCACCGCCGCCCCGAAGTACGGCCCGGGGTGGTCGAGATAGCCCTGGAGCCCGTCGAAGCCGAGCGCCACCGGCTCGCGCCGCCCCGACCGGTCGGGAACTTCCGCCGACTGGATGATCCCGCCGTACGTCAGGACGCGTACCCGCACCCCGCCCCGTTCCAGGGTCCAGCGATGGACGGGCGTGCCGTCGGGGAGTGTCCCGAAGAGTTCACTGCGCATGATCGCGACCCTACGCCGGGACGCGGTGACCTCAGGCCCCGGGATCCTTGGGATTCTTGGCCTTCACCTGCCGGTAGGCCAGCTCGGCGAGCCGCGACTGGCCGTCCTTGCTGGGGTGGAACCAGTCCCACCGGCTCAACTGGTCGCCGTCGAAGCGGTAGTCGAAGACCGCCCCGCCGTCGTACCGGCAGCGCAGGTCCTTGGCGCACACATCCTTGAGCACGTCGTTGTACGCGACCACGCGGTTCTGCACGTTCGCCCGCCGCTGCGTCGCCGCCGCGTCCCGCGCGTCCGGGTCCGCCAGCATCGAGGCGCAGATGCCCAGCTTCCAGATCTGCTTGCCCAGCGCGTTGGTGCGCCCCTGGGACCAGAGCCGCTTCAGGTCCGGCACGGAGGTCACGTACACCTGGGTCTTGGGAAGCTCGCGCCGCAGCGTGCGCATCGCCTTCTCGAAGTCCGCGCGGAACTCGGCGACCGGCGTCATGGAGTCCGCGGTGGGCCGGCACGCGTCGTTCGCGCCCGCCATCACCGTGATCAGCTCGGGCCGTTCGGCCGCGGCCTGCTCGACCTGTGCGGGGAGGTCCGCCATCCGGGCGCCGGTCTTCGCGTAGTTCCAGCTGTGCCCGGCGGCCCGCTCCTTGCCCAGGAGCCGGGTGGCGAGGCTGCGCACCTCGGAGTCCGTGCCGGTCGCCCAGGACGCCTCGGGGCAGTCGGCGAGCACCGAGCACGCGTCGAAGCCGCGGGTGATGGAGTCGCCGACGGCCGCCAGGGAGTCCGGGCTCGTGTCCCAGACCGGAGTGGGCTTGGGGGACGGCTTCTGCGCCGATGGTCCCTGGGGCGCGGGGGAGTCGCCGCCGGAGGCGTCGCACGCCGTGAGCGCGGTGGCGCCGAGAAGAACCGCCGTCGCCATGGCGACGGCGGCACGCGAGCGGTGCCTTCGGTTCCGCATCCCGGGTCCCCCTCTGTTGCCGTAACCGATCCACTGCCGTAGGCCGACCGCGCCCCCATAGACCCCCGGCCGGGTGAAGCCTGGGCGATTCCTGGCCTTGGGACCGACCGTACGTCACACTCCTTGTTCCGCCGCACGGTAGCCTCGCCACCCAGTGGCACCCTGCTCTTCCGGTTCCGCTAAATTACATCACGTCACATCTGTCCCGTTTTCGGGAGTTTCCCGATTTCAGGGCGACAACGCTCGGCACGGGCGCGAGGCCGCTGGGGAAGGCGAACCTCGACCCACACTGGAGGTCCCGGTGACGACACGTGGAGTTCTTTACGTGCACTCCGCACCGCGCGCGCTGTGTCCGCACGTCGAATGGGCAGTCGCGGGCGTACTCGGCGCGCGCGTCAACCTCGACTGGATCAGGCAGCCCGCGGCGCCCGGCAGCTGGAGATCCGAGTTCTCCTGGCGTGGCTCGGTGGGCACCGCGTCCAAACTCGCCTCGGCCCTGCGCGGCTGGCAGCTGCTGCGCTTCGAGGTCACGTCCGAGCCGTGCCCCACGGCCGAGGGTGAGCGGTACAGCGCCACGCCCGAACTCGGGATCTTCCACGCGGTCACCGGCATCCACGGCGACATCCTGATCCCGGAGGACCGCCTGCGCGCCGCACTGGCCCGCTCCCAGGCCGGCGAGAGCGACCTGGAGGGCGAGCTGGCCAAGCTGCTCGGCAAGCCCTGGGACGACGAGCTCGAACCTTTCCGGTACGCGGGCGAGGGCGCCCCGGTCCGCTGGCTGCACCAGGTCGTCTGACACGGCCCCGGCCTGTACGAGGAAGGGCCCCCACCGCACGGTGGGGGCCCTTCCTCGTACAGGTGACTGCTCAGATGGTCCTGAACGCGAGCACCACGTTGTGGCCGCCGAAGCCGAACGAGTCGTTCAGCGCCGCGATCCTGCCCTCGGGCAGCGCGCGGGCCTCGTCGCGGATGACGTCCGCGTCGACCTCGGGGTCGAGGTTCTCGATGTTGATCGTCGGCGGGGCCATGCGGTGCTTCAGCGCGAGCACCGTGGCCACGGTCTCCACGCCGCCCGCGCCACCGAGCAGGTGACCGGTCATCGACTTCGTGGAGGCGATCGCCATGTGGTCCACGTCGTCGCCGAACGCCTTGCGCAGCGCCTTGATCTCGGCGACGTCACCCTGCGGCGTCGAGGTCGCGTGCGCGTTCACGTGCACGATCTCGGCGGGCTTGAGGTCCGTGCCGTCGACGAGGTTCTGCAGCGCCGCCGCGATGCCGTTGCCGGAGGGCTCGGGCTGGGTGATGTGGTGGGCGTCGGCCGAGATGCCCTGGCCGACCGCCTCCGCGTAGATCTTCGCGCCGCGGGCCTTGGCGTGCTCCTCGGACTCGAGGACGATCACGCCGGCGCCCTCGCCGAGCACGAAGCCGTTGCGGTCGACGTCGTAGGGGCGCGAGGCGCCCGCCGGGTCGTCGTTGTTCTTGGACATCGCCATCATGTTGCCGAACGCGACGATCGGCAGCGGGTGGATGGCGGCCTCCGTGCCACCCGCGACGACGACGTCGGCGCGGCCGGTGCGGATCATCTCGATCGCGTAGCCGATGGCCTCGGCGCCCGAGGCGCACGCCGACACGGGGGTGTGCACACCCGCGTGGGCGCCCAGCTCGATGCCGACGTTGGCCGACGGCGAGTTGGGCATCAGCATCGGCACGGTGTGCGGGGAGACGCGGCGAACGCCCTTCTCCTTGAGCACGTCGTACTGGTCGAGCAGGGTGGTCACGCCGCCGATGCCGGAGGCGATGACCGCGCCCAGGCGGTGCGGGTCGACGGACGTGTCCTCGCCGGCCTTCGCGGTGTAACCCGCGTCGGCCCAGGCCTCCTTGGCCGCGATCAGCGCGAACTGCGCCGAACGGTCCAGCTTGCGGGCCTGCGGACGGGGAATGACCTCGCCCGGCTCGACCGCGATCTGGCCCGCGATACGGACCGGAAGCTCGGCCGCCCAGTCCTGCTCGAGAAGGCGTACACCGGAACGGCCCGCGAGCAGACCTTCCCAGGTCGAGGCTGCGTCGCCACCCAGCGGTGTGGTTGCGCCGATACCGGTGACGACCACGGTGCGATTGGTCGAGTTCACAGGAAATTTCTCCACGGTGTTGAGGGGATCAGCGGCGCCACCGCCGGGTGGCGACAGCAGAGCAGCCTGGTCAGGCGGCCTGGTGCTTGAGGATGTAGCTGGTCGCGTCGCCGACCGTCTTGAGGTTCTTGACGTCGTCGTCGGGGATCTTGACGTCGAAGCGCTCTTCGGCGGCGACGACGACCTCGACCATGGACAGCGAGTCGACGTCCAGGTCGTCGGTGAAGGACTTGCCCAGCTCGACGTCCTCGACCGGAATGCCGGCGATCTCGTTCACGATCTCGGCGAGACCGTCAACGATCTCCTTCTCAGTGGCGGCCATGTTGGCGCTCCTTCTATGTATCCAGAGGGTGTGGCGCCCGCCGCGGAAGCGGCAGGTTGGTTTACAGCCGTACGGATCGGATGATCCGGACGACATGCCTAGGGGAGGGTAACGACCGTTGCGGCGTACACGAGACCCGCCCCGAAGCCGATCACGAGCGCGGTGTCGCCGCTCTTCGCCTCGCCGGTGGCCAGAAGCCGCTCCATCGCGAGCGGGATCGAGGCTGCCGACGTGTTGCCGGTGGTGCGCACATCACGGGCGACCGTGACGTGTTCCGGCAGCTTCAGAGTCTTCACCATCGAGTCGATGATCCGCTCGTTGGCCTGGTGCGGGATGAAGACATCCAGGTCGTCCGCGGTGATTCCGGCCGCGTCCAGCGCCTGCTGGGCGACCTTCGCCATCTCGAACACGGCCCAGCGGAAGACCGCCTGGCCCTCCTGCGTGATCGCAGGGAACTTGATGTTGCCCTTGCTGTCGAGCGGCAGCTTCGACACATCGCCGACGTGCAGGTCGTTCCACGACACGGTCTGCTTGATGGTCTCGGACTTGTCGCCCTCGCTGCCCCAGACGGTGGGACCGATCTGCGGCTCGGTGGCCGGACCGACGATCACGGCGCCCGCGCCGTCACCGAACAGGAAGGCCGTCGCGCGGTCCTCCAGGTCGGTCAGGTCGCTCAGCCGCTCGACGCCGATGACCAGGACGTACTCCGCGGAGCCGTCGGTGATCATGCCCTTGGCGAGCGTCAGGCCGTAGCCGAAGCCGGCGCAGCCCGCGGAGATGTCGAAGGCGGCGGGCTTGCCCGCACCGATCTTGTCCGCGATCTCGGTCGCGATGGCCGGGGTCTGCTTGAAGTGCGAGACGGTCGAGACGACGACCGCGCCGATCTGCTCCGGGGCGATGCCCGCGTCGGCGATCGCCTTGCCGGAGGCCTCGACGGACATCGCGGCCACGGTCTCCTCGGCGGAGGCCCAGTGGCGGGTCGCGATGCCGGAGCGGGAGCGGATCCACTCGTCGGACGAGTCGATCGTCTCGAGGATCACCTCGTTGGGCACGACACGGGTCGGGCGGTAGCCGCCGACACCCATGATGCGCGCGTACGGGGCGCCCTTACTGGGCTTGATCTTCGACATGCTCTCCTGGCTCCTTCTCAGGCACCCGCCGCGTCGGCGGCGGATGCGGTGTCGGCGATGAGCTCAGATGCGGCGTCGAGGTCAGCGGGGGTCTTCAGGGCCACCGTCCGCACCCCGGGCAGGGCGCGCTTGGCGAGGCCGGTCAGCGTGCCACCGGGGCACAGCTCGATCAGCGCCGTGGCGCCCAGATCCTTGAACGTCTCCATGCAGAGGTCCCAGCGCACCGGGTTGGCCACCTGGCCGACCAGGCGGGACACGACGTCCGCGCCGGTCGCCACGGCCCGGCCGTCGCGGTTCGAGACGTACGTCAGCTTCGGGTCGGCCGGGTCGAGGGCCTTGGCGGCCTCTTCGAGGGTGGCGACCGCGGGTGCCATGTGGTGCGTGTGGAACGCGCCCGCCACCTTCAACGGTACGACGCGGCGGACGCCTTCGGGCTTGTCCTCGGCGAGCGCCGCGATCTGCTCGGCGGTGCCCGCGGCGACGATCTGGCCCGCGCCGTTCACGTTCGCCGGCGTCAGGCCGAGCTTCTCCAGGTGCGGGATGGTGACCTCGGGGTCGCCGCCGAGCAGCGCCGCCATGCCGGTCTCCGTGATCGCGGCGGCGTCGGCCATGGCCAGACCCCGCTTGCGCACGAGGCCGAGCGCGGCCTCCTCGGTGAGCACACCGGCGTACGCGGCGGCGGTGATCTCGCCGACGCTGTGTCCCGCGACCGCGCCGGGCTTGTGCGCGGCGAGGGCGTCACTGAGTGCCGCGGCGGACAGCAGACCGGCGGCCACCAGGAGGGGCTGGGCCACGGCGGTGTCGCGGATCGCGTCCGCGTCGGCCTGCGTGCCGTAGTGGGCAAGGTCGAGCCCGATGGCGTCCGACCACGCACCGATGCGGTCGGCCGCACCGGGGAGGTCGAGCCAGGGAGCCAGGAAGCCGGGCGTCTGAGCGCCTTGGCCGGGAGCGACGAGTACGAGCACTCTCACACTCTCTCTTGTGGACGGTGGAAGCCGCCCGTGGGGACAGGGACGAAGAACCGCTGGGGGAATTGTAGAGGCCCGACAAAATCCTACGGTTGGAGATCTCCGTCGGCCAGACGCCCCAGGATCAGTGCGATCCGCAGAGTGAATGCGGAGCGCACATCGGAGGGTGACCAGCCGGTGACGTCAGTCACACGTCGCAGCCGGTAGCGCACGGTGTTGGGGTGTACGAAGAGCATCCGGGCGGCGCCTTCGAGACTGCTGGCCTGTTCCAGATAGACGCTGAGCGTCTCCAGGAGCGCGGAGCCGGCTTCCTCCAGTGGTCTGTAGATCTCCTCCACCAACTGCTCGCGCGCGGCGGGATCGCTCGCGATCGCGCGCTCCGGCAGGAGATCGTCCGCCAGGACAGGGCGCGGGGCGTCCTGCCAGGCGGCACAGGCCTTGAGCCCGGCGGCCGCGGCCTGCGCGGACCGGGTGGCGGCCAGCAGGTCGGGGACGATGGGCCCGGCGACGACGGGGCCGGCCGCGTACGGGCCGATCAGCCCCTTCGCGACCTGCAGCGGATTGTCGCTGCCGCCCGCGATGACGACCAGACGGTCGCCGAGCACACCGGTCAGGACCTGCAGCTTGGCGTGCCGCGCGGCGCGGCGGATGGCCTCGACGGTGAGCTCGCTGTCGCCGTCGGGCGCGGTGCCGAGGACGACGCAGACGTGCTCGGGGGAGTTCCAGCCGAGCGCGGCGGCCCTGCTGACCGCGCCCTCGTCGGCCTCACCGGAGAGCACCGCGTTCACGACGAGGGACTCGAGGCGGGCGTCCCAGGCACCGCGTGCCTCGGCGGCCTGCGCGTAGACCTGCGCCGTGGCGAAGGCGATCTCGCGGGCGTACACGAGGAGCGCCTCGCGGAGGATGGACTCGTCTCCCGGGGCCGCGATCTCGTCGACCGCGGACTCCATCACCTCGATCGTCGTACGCACCATCTCCACGGTCTGGCGCAGGGTGATCGCCCTGGTCAGCTCGCGGGGGGCGGTGCCGAAGACGTCGGTGGAGATGGCCTGGGGGGTGTCGGGGTGGCGGAACCACTCGGTGAAGGCGGCGATACCGGCCTGCGCCACCAGTCCGATCCAGGAGCGGTTCTCCGGAGGCATGGCCCGGTACCAGGACAGCGTCTCGTCCATGCGCGCGATGGCCTGCGCCGCGAGGCTGCCGGATGACTGTTCGAGGCGCTTCAGCGTGGCTGAGTGCGCGTGAGCCTTCCGGTGCGCGTCCTGACGAGCGGCTTCCTCGTGGCGCGCGGCTTCCTCGTGGGCTGCCTGATGGGCGTCCTGGCGGGCTTCGTTCGCAGAGGGTTCGGGCACGGGGACAAGACTGCCTTATCGGGACGGGGGAGTGCGGTGCCGGGTCTAACGTGGGGGGTGTGATTGATGTACGGCGCTCCGGCGATCGGTACCGCGGCGGGGAGCCCGGCGCCGGTATCGAGACCTTCCACGCCTTCTCCTTCGGGCCGCACTACGACCCGGACAACCTCCGCTTCGGCGCGGTCCTGGCCTGCAACGAAGAGCGTCTGGCGCCCGGCGCGGGCTTCGACGAACACCCACACAGCCACACCGAGATCGTGACCTGGGTGGTCGAGGGCGAACTGACGCACCGCGACTCGGCGGGGCATGCCTCGGTGGTCCGCCCCGGCGACGTCCAGCACCTGAGCGCGGCGGGTGGCGTCCGCCATGTGGAACGCAACGACGGCGGAGACCCGTTGGTCTTCGTGCAGATGTGGCTCTCCCCGCTCAGTCCCGGCGGCGACCCGGCCTACGAGGTGGTCCACGGCATCGCGGACTCGACCCCGTACGCGGTCCCGGCCGCGGGCGCGCTCCTGCACGTCCGCAGACTCGCCGCGGGCGAGCGCACCGCCATCCCGGACGCCCCCTTCGCGTACGTCCACGTCGTACGCGGCGAAGTCCACGTGGCCACCCAGACCCTGACCCCCGGTGATGCGGCCCGCATCACGGACGGGGAGGGCCTGGAGGCAGTGGCGGGGACGGGGGGCGCGGCGGAGCTGCTGGTGTGGGAGATGACGGGCTGAGCCTCCTTCCCCCTCAGGCTGCGGGCACGGCCAGACCAACAGGCTGTGGGGCACGGTCAGGCCCGCGCAGGCGCCTCTTGGAGCTCGGCGAGCACCGCGTCCGTGAAGGGGGGCCACGCCTCGGCGGCCCACGGCCCGAACGCCCGGTCCGCCAGAGCGACGCACGCCGCCCCCGCATCGGGATCGACCCAGAGGAACGTCCCGGCCTGCCCGAAGTGCCCGAACGTCCGCGGCGACGAGGAACTCCCGGTCCAGTGCGGCGACTTCGAGTCCCGGATCTCGAACCCGAGCCCCCAGTCGTTGGGGCTCTGGTGCCCGTACCCGGGAAGCACACCCTTGAGCCCCGGATACGCCACGGACATCGCCTCGGTCACCGTCCGCGCGTCGAGCAACCGCGGCGCCTGCACCTCGGCGGCGAACTTCACCAGGTCGTCGACGGTGGACACCCCGTCCTTGGCGGGCGAAGCCCCTCCGTCGAGCGTGGTGGACGTCATCCCGAGCGGCTCGAGCACCGCCTGCCGCAGATACTCCCCGAAGGGAATGTCCGTCGCCTTGGCGATGTGATCCCCGAGCACCTCGAACCCCGAGTTCGAGTACAGCCGCCGCGTCCCGGCGGGCGCCGTCACCCGGTGCTCGTCGAACGCGAGACCACTGGTGTGCGCAAGGAGATGCCGCACCGTCGAACCCTCGGGCCCGGCGGGCTCATCGAGCTCGACCGCCCCCTCTTCGTACGCCACGAGCACCGCGTACGCCGCCAGCGGCTTGGTGACCGAAGCGAGCGCGAAACGGTGCCCGGTGGGTCCGTGCGTCCCGACGATCGTGCCGTCCGCGCGCACGACGGCGGCGGCAGCGGTGGGGACCGGCCAGTTCTCGATCAACGCCAGGCTCTGCATGCCTACGAGCCTATGCGCCTCACAGGCTCAGCCGCATCGAGGGGTCAGGCTTGCGCACGAAGCCGAGCGAGGCGTAGAGCGGCTCGGCCTCCGCCGACGCGTTGAGATCGACACTCCCCGCACCACGCTCCCGGAACCAGTCGAGCAGCACCTCCATGCACGCCCGCGCATACCCGCGCCGCCGCTGGTCCGGGTCGGTGGCCACGCTGAACACATGGCCGATGACGCCCCGCGGATTGCCCGCCCGCCCGATGCGGTAGTCCAGTGTTCCCACCACCAGCGCCGCGAGCTCGCCGGGCCGGCCCGGCCGGTCGACGACGAAGGCGGCGAAGTCACCCCCGTGATCGGCCAGTTTGTCCCGGACGACAGGCAGGGACTCGGCATGCCAGCCGGTGTCGGACTCGGCGGCGGCCGCCGAGCCGGTGGCGAATATCGAGTCGATCATCACCTGCCGCAACCTGATCAGTTCCTCGGCATCATCTGGCGTGGCACGACGTACAACACTCATGATCGGCACCGTAGCCACCGCGGGAAGCGGCGTCCCCCGATTTTCCGAGGGTTTGTTTCCGTCACATATTTCCTCCCGGTTCCGCTTGCTTGGAGTGCACTCCAAGGTTCTAGCGTGGTGGTCATGACGGTGATGGAGACCGAGACGACCCGCACAAAGGGCCCCGCGCAGGGCGCGACCGCAGCGCCCCCGAGCGCCGCCGGCAGCGGCGACAGCTCCGCCGCCACCGGCACCGGGGCTGACGCCTGCGCCTCGGCACCCACCACGCACCCCCGCCCGAACGGGCAGGACCACTACACGATCAGCGAGGTCGTCGCCTTCATCGGCCTGACCGCGCACACCCTGCGCTGGTATGAGCGGATCGGCCTGATGCCGCACATCGACCGCTCCCACACGGGCCAGCGCCGCTACCGCAACCGTGACCTGGACTGGCTCACCTTCGTCGGCAAGCTCCGCCTCACCGGCATGCCGGTGGCGGACATGGTCCGCTACGCCGAGCTGGTGCGCGAGGGCGACCACACCTTCACCGAGCGCCACGAGCTCCTCGAACAGACCCGCCGCGACGTCCGCACCCGCATAGCGGAACTGCAGGACACGCTCGCCGTGCTCGACTACAAGATCAACTTTTACGCTGACGCCCGCCCGGCGTCGGAGAGGCACTGACACCGATGACCTCAGAGACACCCAAGCCCCCCACGTCGACCGGAGCCTCCGGCGGAACGCCCGAACCGATCGCGAAGGCGCAGCTCGGCACAGGCGGCCCCGAAGTCGGCGTCCAGGGACTCGGCTGCATGGGCATGAGCTTCGCCTACGGCCCCACCGACGCCGAAGAGGCCCGGGCGACCCTTGAACGAGCCCTCGAACTGGGCGTCACCTTCTACGACACCGCCGACGCCTACGCCGCCGGTGAGAACGAGAAGTTCCTCGCCCCCTTCCTCAAGGCCCACCGCGACGAGGTCGTCCTCGCCACCAAGTTCGCCCTGGCCATCGACCCGAACGACTCGACCAAGCGGATCATCAACAACGACCCCGCCTACATCCGCGCCTGCGTCGACGCCAGCCTCCAGCGCCTGGGCGTGGACGTCATCGACGTCTACTACATGCACCGCCGCAACCCCCAGGTCCCGATCGAGGAAACGGTCGGCGTGATGGCCGAACTCGTCGCCGCCGGCAAGGTCAAGCACCTCGGCCTCAGCGAGGTCACCGGTCCCGAACTCCGCGCCGCCCACGCCGTCCATCCCATCGCCGCCCTCCAGTCGGAGTGGTCGCTCTTCAGCCGTGACATCGAGCAGGGCGTGGTACCCGCCGCCGCCGAACTCGGTGTCGCCCTCGTCCCCTACTCCCCGCTCGGCCGCGGCTTCCTCACCGGTTCGTTCGTCAGCGCCGACAAGGAACTCGGCAAGGACGACTTCCGCCGCCAGCAGCCCCGTTTCACGGGAGACAACGCCGCCGCCAACGCGGCCCTCCTCGAACCCGTCCGCACCGTCGCCGAAGCCCATGGCGCGAGCCTCGGCCAGGTCGCCCTGGCCTGGGTCCAGCAGCGGGCCCAGGTACACGGACTGGCCGTCGTCCCCATCCCCGGCACCCGCAAGCGCACCCGCATCGAGGAGAACGCCGCAGCCACCCACCTCGCACTCACCCCCTCCGACCTCGCTCTCCTGGACCCCATCGCCACCCAGGTGGCAGGCGACCGCTACGCCGACATGACCTTCACGTCGGCGGGCCGCGAGTAACCCCACGGATCGGCCACCCCGAAGGGCGCAGACCTGCCCGCCCTTCGGGCCCCCGACCCCGCCGGTCACGCCAGCCCCAGGGCGAACACCGCGAACCCGGACGCCAGGAGCCCGGCGAGGGCCCTTCGCGGGGGTGTGGCTCGCTTCCACGGGGACTCGAAGCCGCGGGTGTAGCGGCCTATCAGCAGCAGGAGCCCTCCGAAGACCGGCAGCCAGGCGATCCGGGCGGCTATCCAGGCCCAGGTGTCCGGGCCCGCCGTCAGCCCCGGCACGGTGCCGCCGAGGAACGATCCGGGTACGGCGGCCGCGAGCATCGCGGTCTGGTGCCAGCAAAGGATCGTCATCGCCGACAGGTTGATCACCACCACCGGCGCCCACAGGGCGGGCCTGCGCAGCAACTTCCCGATGCGATCCCGCAGCAGGATCGCCGCACCGCTCTGCGCGGCGGCCAGCGCCAGGACCAGCAGCGACGGCGGGTGGGAGTTCGTCCGGGCCTCGCCAGGGACACCCACCATCGACGCCGGGTAGTGGCAGACGAACAGCAGGGCGGCGAAGAGGGCTGTCCCCCCGACGAGCAGCAGCCACGCCCCTCGCCTGCCCAGCTTCTTCTCGCCCCAACTGACACCCAGTTGGTAGGCGAACATCCAGCCGGGCAGCAGGTTCAGCAGGCTCAGCCAGGACGGCATGGCGTCCCCGAACGGGCCGTAGCGCAGGAAGTCGACGACGGCGACCGACCCGAGCAGTGGCGCCGCGGCCCAGGCACCGAGCCGCTCGGCGGCCTTGATGCACCAAGGGGTGAGTGCGGTGATCACCGCATAGATCCCCACGAACCACAGCGGCTGTATCACCAGCGTGGAACCCGTGCGCAGCGTCGTGCCCGGCACCCCCATCGCGTACAGCACGGGGATCAACGCCGCCCAGACGGCCGTCACACTGAGGACCGGACGCCCCAGGCGCGCCACGCGCGCCTGAAGCCAGCGTCGCGTCGACTCCCCGCGCGCCGCTGCCCGCCGGTACGACAGAACAGAGGCATAGCCGCCCACCAAGAAGAAGATGCCGAGCATCTGCAGCACCCAACTGAGCGGCGCGAAGAAGCCGAACGACGCCAGAGGGCTCGCGTTGTGCAACGCGCCGCCCGCGTCGAGCGTGAATCCGCCGAGCAGCCAGTGCCCGGTCGGCACGGCGAGCAGGGCGAGCGCTCGCAGCCCGTCTATGGCCCGGTCACGATGCGCGGGCGTCTTGGCGTCGATCGCCGAGGCTGTCTTGCGCAGGCTGGTCAGTGCGTTGAGGCTCATGGCCGCTCTCCGATGGGGCGGGCCTCGGCGGAAGGCGCACTTCCGTCGCTGCCGACGTTGCCGGTGTCAGGGGTGTCAGGTGTGTCAGGGGTGCCGGGGGCAGCGGTCTCCGCGATGGCGGCGAAGGCCTGCAGGGAGTCCGTCCCCGGGGCGAAGTAGCCGGTGTGCCCTTCGGCTCGCTCCGCGGGAACGCGTCGGGCGCCGAACCCCGGATCGGCCGGGTCCTCGCCATGGCCGAGGCCGAAAAGCTCGACGTTCGGCACGTCACTGATCCAGTCGCTGTCGTCCTTGGCCGCCCACACGCGGGCGGAGGTGCGCAGATCGGCCACGCTGTCCGCGCGCATGCCGGGGGAGCCGAGCACCACCAGGTCGGATGCCGGGAGTCGGGGGGCGGCCAGGCCGCACACCACCGAGCCGTAGCTGTGGCAGAACACGGCGGGCCGTGGGGTGCCGGTCGCCGTCAGACCTTGCGCGAACCGTGCGAGCCGTGGTGCACCCGCCTGTGCGAGGCGCCCCGTCGCGGCGTCGGGGCCGAGGCCGACCGGGGTGGTGTACCCGACCCAGGCCACCACGGCCGTGTCGTCGCCCGCAGCGGCGCGCAGGGATCGGGCCATCCCGGCCGGTGTGCCGTACTCGTCGTGCGAGCGGTCGAAGGTGCTCAGGTCCATGTCCGAGCCCGGAACGACAACGGATACGTGTCGGGCTTTCGCCAAGTCCCCGTACACCTCGGCTACTTGTCCCCGCCCCCGCGGATCGAACGCGAGTATCTGCCGGCCTGGGCGCAGGAGCTCCTCGTATCGCGTGACGAGGGATCGGGAGCGCTCATGGTCCTGCAGGGTGAGGCTCGGGTCGCTCTCGCGGGCCTGCTCACGGGTGCGCTCGGCCTTGAGCGCAAGGGAGTTGGCCTCGAAGCGCAGAGCACTCGGGGCTCCGTCCAGGTTGCCGACGACCGAGGGGTGCCGTGCGGCCAGCCTGTGCTGCTGTGCCTCGCTCAACGAGTCGAAGAACGCGGCGACCCGGGCGGGGGCCGCGGCCGCCGGATCAGGCAGCCGGACCCCCCACGTACGGTCCGCGCGCCAGGCCTGTGTGCCCGGCGGTGGGCCCGTGAGCGGCTGCTGCTCATTGCCGACCGCCCAGCCCGTCGTACCCGCCACGATCGTCGTCGTGAGCGCCGCGGCGATCAGTGTCCGCTTGCTGCGGGTCTTCCAGCTCCCGCGGGCTTTCCAAGAACGAAGGCGCATGGCCCGTCTCCCTCCCCAACTCGTGGCACGCTCTGGCGTGACGAGGGGAAAAGTAGGGAGACGGTGCCTGGCGGCACCTCACACTGGGGAGCCAACTTGCAGGTCATACCGGGGTAGGTGCAGCTCATACCGAGGTATGGGGAGAGGGCTCTACTGCGCTCCGGGGGAGACCAGCCCTGACTCATAGGCGAAGATCACGGCCTGTGCGCGGTCCCGCAGGTCCAACTTGGACAGCACCTTGCCGATATGGGTCTTCACGGTCTGCTCGGCGAGGACCAGGCGCTCGGCGATCTCCTGGTTGGACAGACCGCGCGCGATCAGCACCAATACCTCGGTCTCACGTGCCGTCAGACCGTTCAGCCTCAGCGACTGGTTGGTGCGCGGGCGCTGTTTGGCGAAGTCCGTGATCAGACGACGGGTCACAGAAGGCGCGAGCAGCGCATCGCCCGCCGCCACCACACGCACCGCCGAGATCAGATCGGCGGGCGGGGCGTCCTTGAGGAGGAATCCCGAGGCCCCGGCCCGCAGTGCCTCGTACACGTAGTCGTCCACGTCGAAGGTGGTGAGCATCAGCACCTTCGGCACGTGCACCACGCCGGGAGGCGGGTCCAACAGGGCGCGTGCCGCGTTGAGTCCGTCCATCTCCGGCATCCGGACATCCATCAGGACGACGTCGGGGTGAGTGTTGCGGCTGACGTCGACACCTACCTTGCCGTTCGGTGCCTGGCCCACGACGTCGATGTCGCTCTGGGCCGAAAGGAGTGCGGCGAAGCCGGCCCGCACCATGTTCTGGTCATCGACGATGATCACGCGGATGGTCATGCGGTGCCGGATTCCTTCTCGATGAGTGGGAGTTGGGCCGCCACACGGAATCCGCCGTCGGGCAGCGGCCCGGCGTCGACCGTGCCGCCGACCAACCGTACGCGTTCGCGCATGCCCACGAGTCCGTGACCTGTGCCGCTGTGCTCCAACGAGTCGGGTGCCTCGGTGGGCGGGCCGTTGACCACGAGGATCAGCAGGTGCTCTTCGTCCAGGGTCACGGTGATGGTGGTGCGGGCTCCCGGCGCGTGCCGCATCACGTTCGACAGGGCTTCCTGGACGATGCGGTAGGCGGACAGGTCGACGGCCGGGGTGACGTCGGCCAGCTCGGTGAGCACCGACAGCTCAGGGCGCGACAGGTCGATCGGTATGCCGGCCCGCACCGTGGCCTCCACGAGATGCGGCAGTCGGCTGAGCCCCGGCTGCGGGGACCGCTCGCCAGGTGTGTCCTCGCTGCGCAGCACGGCGAGCAACCGCCGCATCTCGGTGAGCGATTCCCGGGCGCTCGCCGCGATGCTCCCGAACTCCTCGCGCGCCGCGGCCGGGAGGCCGTTGAGGCGGTAGGGCGCGGAATCGGCCTGCACCGTGATCACTGACATGTGGTGGGCGACGACGTCGTGCAACTCCCGGGCGATGCGGGCTCGTTCTTCCAGGAGCGTGCGCTGGGCGCGCTCGGCCTCACTGATCGTCTCCTGCTCGACGAGTCTGCGCTGTGCGTCGCGGCGCTCGCGCAGCAGCGCGCCGAGCAGCAGGGCGACGCCGCTCAGCACGATCAGGAGCACGCCGGTGTCCTGGCTGCCGTCGTCGCGGAACGCCCCGAGGACGAGGCTCACCACGACGGTGACCAGCCAGATCCCCAAGAGGGTGCGGCGGCTCTCGCGCAGGGACAGCAGGAGACACACGACCACGTAACCCACGATGATCATGGGCGTCCATGGGGCGGGGCGGTCGTTGCCCAAGGACAGCGTCACGATCGCCCCGAGGATGTCCGCGGCGATGATGATGCACCAGGCGGCCAACGGCCGGCTGACCGCCAGCAGCAGCGGTGCGGCCTGGGCCACCCCCAAGGCGCCCGCAAGGCCGCCGCCCACCCCGTAGTCGTTCGTCAGCACCTGGGTGGTGACCGGGATGAGCACCGCGACGAATGCCAGCGCGGTGATCAAGGGGAGCAGGCGCACCCAGCGCTTGGGTGCCTGCGCGAGGAGCGGTTCCGCCCGCCCCGCGGGCGTCGAGAGGAAGGCCCCTGCCCTGCCGAGCCCTTCGCGGACGCCGGCGGCCGCACGCCGAGAAGCGCCCCGGGGCCCGTCCGGCTCGGTGGCCGGTGGGCGGGGGTCCTGGTCAGGTGGTGTCGATGCGCTGCTCATGGCCTGATCAGCGTAGGCAAGAAGCACGCCCCGTGCCGTCGTACCGCGGAGCTGACCTGCACCTCATACCCAGGTACGAACCGGGCTCGCCGCGATACCCAGGTATGACCCCGGGCCGGGACCCCCGCGGCCCCGCCGGTCGGCAACCCATCGAACGACAGCTCGGCCAGGTCGCAGTTCCGCCAGGTCACAGTTCCGCCAGCAGCTCGGCCTTCTTCATGGTGAATTCCTCGTCCGTGAGCAGGCCGGACTGGTGCAGCTCACCGAGGTGCCGGATGCGCTCCGCGATGTCCGCCGGGTCGCGACGGGCCACCGGAGCGTTGACGGGGACCGTGCCGGGTGTCAGGGCCGGGCCCGACGACCGCACCGCGGCGAGCACCGATGCCGCGAACGGCAGCGACTCGTGCACCGGCCCGTACCCGAGGCCGAAAACGACGGCTGCCGGATCCTGGTCCGCCTGCGCGGGCTGAGCGACCGGCGTCTCTCGGCGCAGCAGCCGCAGATGGCCCTCGAAGACCTCGGGGGAGCGCCACTCGACGCCGCTCAGGTCCGTGACCAGGAAGCTCTGGTCGCCGGCTTTCCATTTCGCGGACGAAGCGCCCGTCCAGAACCACCGGAAGGCCACCGACTTGCCGTCGAAGGACGCCTTCCCGTCGTACGCCTTGAACTGCAGCGGAGTCTCCGGCGCGGCCACCAGGTAGCGGTCCGGGGGCCCGCAGTCGCCCTCCGAGAGCTGGGCCCGCAGCTCGTCCGCGTAGTACTCGGCGAGCGTCTCCCGCTCGGCGGGCAGCACGAGTCGATACGGGTCGCAGCCGTCCTTGAGCTGGCCCGCGGCCGCCTCCATCAGCGGATCGGCCCCCGGTCTCGGCACGGCGTGCAGGACGACCGTCCCGCGCTTGCCAGGAGTCAGTGTCACCGCCGCGATCGCCTCGTGGGGGATGCGGCGTTCGCCGAGCGCCTGAAGGAGCTTCGGCGTGCGGATCCCCCGTTCGAAGCGGATGAGCACGGAGTCGGACTCGAACTCCCAGGCGGCATGAAATCCGGCCAGTACGTCACCCATGCGGCTCATCGTAGGCGGCACGCGCGCCTCCGTCCCTCCTGCGGCGTGCCGCTGTTTTGTCGATTTCTACGCGCGTCAGGCCACTGTCGCGCCGGAAAATTCCTTCCGGCAGGTGTCATCCCCGCTCGCACACTGCACCGAGCGGTATGAACCGATGCCGATGTCGGCGAAGTTTTTGAGGCTCTCCGTGCCCGGCTCGAAATAGCCGGTGTGGCCGATCGCGCCGCGTGCGGACAGCACGCGTGCGCCGAAGTCCCGGGAGACGGGGTCGGCACCGTGGCCGAGCCCGCCGACCTCCATGTTTGGCACATCCTGGATCCAGTCGTCGCCGTCCCTTGTGGCCCAGATCCGGGCTCCTGTGCCCAGCTGTGTCGCCGTGTCCGCGCGCATGCCGGGACTGCCCGCGACCGCGATGTCGGAAACGCGCGAGGGCAGCTGCCGTGCGGCCACCCCGCACACCACCGAGCCGTAGCTGTGGCAGTACAGCGCGACGGGCGAGTGCCCCGGCAGGCTACGGACCAGGGAGTTCAGTCGAATCGCGCCGTCATCCGCGCGCATGGACGTGGCGGCGTCCACACCGAGGCCGACGGGCGCGGTGTAGTCGGCCCAGGCGATCACGGCGGTACGCGCGCGTGGGCTCGCCGAGTGCTCCGCGCCGTACAGGGCCTTGGCCATGCCGACGGGGGCCGAGTACTTGCGGTTCGTCCGCTCGAAGGTCAGTACGTTCGTGTCCACGCCCGGCACCACGACCGACACTCTGGAGGCCCGGTCGAGGTCGCCGAAAACCTCGGCGATGCGCCCCGTCCCCATGGGGTCGAAGGACAGCACCTGCCGACCCGGGCGCATCATCACGCCGAAGCGCTTCATTCTGCGCTCCGCCTCCTGCTGCCCGAGAAGGGAGAGCCGGTTGTCGTGCATGCGCTGTCGCTCGGTCTTGCGCGCTTGCCCCAGGGCGATGTGGTTCGCGCGATATCGCAGCTCTACGGGGGCACCGTTCATGTTGCCGACCGCAAGGGGATAGCGGGTGGCGAGGCGGGTGCGCTGTTGCGCGTTGAGCGACGCGAAGAAGTGGGCGAGCTTGCCGGCCGGCGCACCGGCGTCGGGCAGGGCCCGTCCACCGATGTGCCCGCGCTCCCAGGCGGAGAGCGAGGCCGCGAGCGGCGATGCGGCGTCCTTGTGGTGGCGTACCGCAGTCCAGCCCGTGGTCGCGAGCATGACGAACACGACGGCGAGCGCAAGCAGTGCGCGCCAGGCGTTGAGTTGAGGGGAGGAGTCGAAGGAAGTCACTACGGAACACCCTAGGAGAATCGTGATGCCTACCGTGCACCGGGTGAGGCAGATCACGTTTCCTCTGGGGTAATTGAGGCATAGCGGGCGCACTTTGGGCGCTTTCGTCACACTCCGTAGGTGGAATGTGTGCGCTGCGCGCCCGGGTGTGCCGCTACTGACGGTGCATCAATCAATTACGGAACGTGTTGATTTGTTCGACGGGTCGGTCCAGCGGGTGACCCTCCGCGGAGGGCGCGCTGCGTCACTCCGAGCGCCAGTTTTCCGTCAACGCGGGTCCCAGGTGGTCGAGATATGTCTCGGTGATCGCGCGGATCGATTCCACGCTCGAATCCTCGCCCGCGCCCCACAGTCGCCCGGTCACCCGCATCACACCGCTGAAAGCGGCCACCACCACGCGCGGTCGGGGGTCCTTGTCCAGGTCGAGCCCCTCGCGTTCGGCGATCACGCATGCGATCTCCTCCTCCATCTCGATGGAGCGGCGCAGGTGGGCGGCGAGCAGGGAAGGGGTGGATTCGATCATCTGGTAGGTCCGCATATGGAGTTCGACCGGGACGACCTCTTCGATGGACCGGCCCATCGCGTCCCAGGCTCCGAGGACGGCACCGCGAAGCGCCACGAACGGTGTTTCGTCGGCAGGGCGTTCGCGCAGCGTGTCCACGAACCGCCGTTCCACCATCTCCTGTACGGCGAAGGCGGTCTCCTGCTTGTTGGCGAAGTACCGGAAGAAAGTGCGCTGGGAGACGTCGACCGCCTCGGCGATCTCGTCGACCGTCGTCTCCTCGAACCCCTTGGTCGTGAAGAGCTCCAGCGCGGCGCGCAGGAGCGCGTCACGGGTGCGCTGCTTCTTGCGCTCGCGCAGGCCAGGTCGAGAGGGCTCGACGGAGATGTCCCCGGAGGTCTCGGCACGTGGTTTCGCGGGGTCCGCCGCTCGCTGCTCGGTCCTCACGCCATGGCCCTCTTTCCACCGTTCTGACCAGCTCACCTTACCTGTGAGCTACGTGACAGTTACCGACTTGTGAATTGGTTTGTCAACTGTCAGCGGCTGACACTAGCCTCGAACGCATGACTAGTCAGATCACCGTCGACAAGGCGGACAAGGAGCCGGAGCCGTCGTCCGCTCCGGCCCCGGCCAAGGGGCTCCGCGGCCACCCTTGGCTGACGCTCTTCTCCGTCGCGATCGGCGTGATGATGGTCGCCCTGGACGGCACCATCGTGGCGATCGCCAACCCGGCCATCGCCAAGGACCTCGGCACCTCGATGGCCGGCGTCCAGTGGATCACCAACGGCTACCTCCTCGCGCTGGCCGTCGCGCTGATCACCGCCGGAAAGCTCGGTGACCGGTTCGGCCACCGGCAGACCTTCCTGATAGGCGTGGCGGGCTTCGCCGTGGCCTCGGGCGCCATCGGGTTCTCCGGCAGCGTCGGCCTGGTCGTCGCCTTCCGTGTGCTCCAGGGCCTCTTCGGAGCGCTGCTCATGCCGGCCGCGCTCGGCCTGCTGCGCGCCACCTTCCCCGCCGAGAAGCTGAACATGGCGATCGGCATCTGGGGCATGGTCATCGGCGCCTCGACCGCGGGCGGCCCCATCGTCGGCGGACTGCTCGTCGAGCACGTCAGCTGGCAGTCGGTGTTCTTCATCAACGTGCCGGTCGGCGTCATCGCGCTCGTCCTCGGCCTGGTGATCCTCAAGGACCACCGCGCGGAGAACGCGCCGAAGTCCTTCGACATCCCCGGCATCGTCCTGCTGTCGGGCGGCATGTTCGCGCTGATCCTGGCCCTCATCAAGGGCTCGGAGTGGGGCTGGGGCGGAAGCACGACGCTGCTCTTCCTCGCGGGTGCCGTTGTTCTCTTCGTGCTCTTCGCCTTCTGGGAGACGAAGGTCAAGGAACCGCTCATCCCGCTGGGCATGTTCAAGTCCATCCCGCTGTCCGCGGGCGTGGTGCTCATGGTCCTGATGGCGTTCGCCTTCATGGGCGGCCTGTTCTTCGTCACGTTCTACCTGCAGAACGTGCATGGGATGAGCCCGGTCGACAGCGGTCTGCACCTCCTGCCGCTGACGGCCATGATGATCGTGGCCTCGCCGATCGCCGGTGCGCTCATCACCAAGTTCGGCCCGCGCGTCCCGCTCGTCGGCGGCATGGTGGCCACGGCCATCGCGATGTTCGGCATGTCCACGATGACGACGGACACGGCGACGCTGCCGATGTCGCTCTGGCTCGGCCTGCTCGGCCTCGGCCTCGCGCCCGTGATGGTGGGAGCCACCGAGGTCATCGTCGGCAACGCCCCGCTGGAGCTGTCCGGTGTGGCGGGGGGCCTCCAGCAGGCCGGCATGCAGGTCGGCGGTGCGCTCGGCACGGCGGTGCTGGGTGCGGTGATGGCTGCCCGGGTCGACGAGGACCTTCCCTCGAACTGGGCGGACGCCAAGCTTCCGCCCATGACCCCGGACCAGCTCGACCAGGCGTCCGCCGCCATCGAGATGGGCGGGGCCCCGGTCCCGCCGAAGGCGCCGGAGCCGGTCGCCGAGGCGATCACCTCGGTCGCGCACGACACGTTCGTGTCCGGCATGGGCCTGGCCTTCACCGTCGCCGGTGTCGTCGCGGTCGTCGCGGCCCTGGTCGCCACGGCGACCAAGCGAGGCGCCAACGCCGACGCGGGCGCCGGAGTCGGGCACATCTAGCCGCTCTCACATCCGGCGGTATACAGCGGCGAGCACCCGTCAGGGCTCGTATCAAGCACGCATCAGGGAAAGCCCCTCAGGGTCCAACTGGGGGGCTTTCGCCTATCTGGGTGACGCACATCCGTACCCCTTCCGACGGAGCTAGCGAGTGGGTCACAGTTCTGGCAAGTGATCCAGCAAGTGATCCACACGACACGGGAGTTGATGCAGATGCGTACGACCATGCCCACGACCTTCGCCGTGGCCGCGCTCGCCACAGTGATCCTCACCCCCGCACACGCCGGAGCCACGGCACCGACCACACAGGCCGACCTCGCGACACCCGCGAAGCATGCGGGGGCCGCCGCGCCACCCACGCTCGCCGGATGCGGGCCGGGGGAGCTCTGCCTATGGGGCAAGGCGAAGTTCAAAGGGGCCCGACAGACGTACGAGCTGTCCGAGATCGACATCGAGAGCTGTGTAGCGCTGCCGGAGGGGGGCAGCGCTCAAGCCATCGCCAACCGCACGGGTCGGCCGGTCACCACATATCAATCCGCGGAGTGCGGCGAGACGGGCGAGTTCGACACATATCCCGGGGGTGGCACCTGGGTCCCCGAATCGCCCTATCGCGTACGGGCGTTCAAGGTCTGGGAGACCTGACCGGAGGCACCTGAGGAGCACCCTCGACCGGAGCGACACCCGTACCCGCCCCCGTACCTGCACCCGCCCCTGCACCCGCCGTGCCAGGCTCCGTCGCCCCGGCCGACAGAGCCGTCACCTGCGCCCGCAGCGCCCGCACCTCCGTCGTCAGCGCCTCGATCGCCGCCGTCTGGCGCCGCTCCTCGACGTCGTCCCGGTCGAAGCGCGAGATGAACCAGGCCGCGATGTTGGCGGTCACCACACCCAGAAGCGCGATGCCCGACAGCATCAGGCCGACCGCGAGGATGCGGCCGAGCCCGGTCGTCGGCGCGTGATCGCCGTAGCCGACGGTGGTCATCGTGGTGAAGGACCACCACACCGCGTCACCAAGGGTCTTGATGTTGCCGTTCGGTGACTCCCGCTCCACCGAGAGAACGGCCAGCGAACCGAACATGAGGAGGCCCACCACAGCCCCGGCGACATAGGTCGTCAGCTGGATCTGCGACGCCATCCGGGCCCGGCGCCCGACCAGCAGCAGAGTCGAGACCAGCCGCAGCAACCGCAGCGGCTGCAGCATCGGAAGGAGGACAGCACCGAGGTCGAGCCAGTGCGAGCGGACGAACTGCTTGCGGTGGTCGGTGAGATAGAGGCGTACGAGATAGTCGACGGCGAAAGAAGCCCAGACGATCCACTCCACCACCGTGCAGGTGGTTCCGACGCTCTTGCTCGCGTCGGGCACCACGATGGGCACGGCGTAGGCGACGGCGAAGGCCACCGCGAGCACGAGGAGCGGAGTCTGGGTGCGTCGCTCCCAACGGAGCTGTGCCGGCCGGTGCTTTTCGGGCGCTTCCATGCGCGCATCGTAGGAAACGCCGGAGGGCGGCGGGAGCCATCGCCCCACCGCCCTCCGAACGTCCTACGTGCTACAGGCGCCGCGCGACCACGCGGCAGCCACTGCAAGGCCTAGGCGTCGCCTCCGGCAGCGCCCGGGTCGGCCGCCGTGACGTCGAGCAGCTGGTAGCGGTCGATGGCCTGCTTCAGTACGGAGCGGTCGAGCTTGCCCTCGCGGGCCAGCTCGGTGAGCACGCCGACCACGATCGACTGCGCGTCGATGTGGAAGAAGCGGCGGGCCGCACCGCGGGTGTCCGCGAAGCCGAAGCCGTCGGCGCCCAGGGACTGGTAGGTGCCGGGGACCCAGCGGGAGATCTGGTCGGGGACGCTCCGCATCCAGTCGGAGACGGCCACGAACGGGCCCTCGGCGCCGGACAGCTTCTGGGTCACGTACGGGGTGCGCTGCTCCTCCTCGGGGTGCAGGAAGTTGTGGCGCTCCACGTCGACCGCCTCGCGGCGCAGTTCGTTCCAGGAGGTCGCCGACCAGACGTCCGCCTTGACGTTCCACTCCGAAGCGAGGATCTGCTGGGCCTCGACCGCCCACGGCACCGCGACACCGGAGGCGAGGATCTGCGCCGGGATGGCGCCCTGCTCGCCCGCCTTGAAGCGGTAGATGCCCTTGAGGATGCCGTCGACGTCCACATCGGCGGGCTCGGCCGGGTGCTGGATCGGCTCGTTGTAGACGGTGAGGTAGTAGAAGACGTCCTCGCTGTCGGGGCCGTACATCCGGCGCAGGCCGTCCTTGACGATGTGCGCGATCTCGTAGCCGAAGGCCGGGTCGTAGGCGACGCAGCCCGGGTTGGTCGAGGCGAGCAGCTGCGAGTGGCCGTCCGCGTGCTGGAGGCCCTCGCCGGTCAGCGTCGTACGGCCGGCGGTGGCGCCGAGGACGAAGCCGCGGGCCAGCTGGTCGGCCATCTGCCAGAACTGGTCGCCGGTGCGCTGGAAACCGAACATCGAGTAGAAGACGTACACGGGGATCAGCGGCTCGCCGTGGGTGGCGTAGGCCGAGCCCGCGGCGATCAGCGAGGCCGTGCAGCCGGCCTCGGAGATGCCGTCGTGCAGCATCTGGCCGGTCGGGGACTCCTTGTAGGCGAGGAGCAGCTCGCGGTCGACGGCCTCGTACTGCTGGCCGAGCGGGTTGTAGATCTTCGCGCTCGGGAAGAAGGCGTCCATACCGAAGGTGCGGTACTCGTCGGGGGCGATCAGCACGAAGCGCTTGCCGATCTCCTTGTCCCGCATGAGGTCCTTCAGGATGCGGACGAACGCCATGGTCGTGGCGATCGACTGCTGACCCGAACCCTTCTTCGCGGTCGCGTACGTCTTGTCCTCGGGAAGCGGGAGGGGCTTCGAGCGGACCACGCGGGTCGGGACGTAACCGCCTAGGCCCTGGCGGCGGTCGTGCATGTACTGGATCTCTTCCGAGTCACGGCCCGGGTGGTAGTACGGCGGGGCGCCGCCCTCCAGCTGCTTGTCCGTGATCGGGATGTGCAGGCGGTCGCGGAAGCCCTTGAGGTCGTCGACCGTCAGCTTCTTCATCTGGTGCGTGGCGTTGCGGCCCTCGAAGTTCGGGCCGAGCGTCCAGCCCTTGACCGTCTGCGCCAGGATGACGGTCGGCTGGCCCTTGTGGGCCTTGGCGGCCGCGTACGCCGCGTAGACCTTCTTGTGGTCGTGGCCGCCGCGGCCCAGGTGCAGGATCTGCTCGTCGGTCATGTTCTCGACCATGGAGCGCAGGCGGTGGTCGTCGCCGAAGAAGTGCTCACGGATGTACGAGCCGGTCTCGGTCGCGTACGTCTGGAACTGGCCGTCGGGCGTGGTGTTGAGCCGGTTGACCAGGACGCCGTCGCGGTCCTGGGCGAGCAGCGGGTCCCAGCTGCGGTCCCAGACCAGCTTGATGACGTTCCAGCCGGCGCCGCGGAACTGCGACTCCAGTTCCTGGATGATCTTGCCGTTACCGCGCACCGGGCCGTCGAGGCGCTGGAGGTTGCAGTTGACGACGAAGGTCAGGTTGTCCAGGCCCTCGCGGGCGGCGATGGAGAGCTGGCCGAGCGACTCGGGCTCGTCCATCTCGCCGTCGCCGAGATAGGCCCAGACGTGCGACTTGGAGGTGTCGGCGATGCCGCGCGCCTCCATGTAGCGGTTCATCCGCGCCTGGAAGATCGCGCCGAGCGGGCCGAGGCCCATCGAGACGGTCGGGAACTCCCAGAAGTCCGGCATCAGACGCGGGTGCGGGTAGGACGAAAGCCCGTTCGGAGCCTTCGACTTCTCCTGGCGGAACGCGTCGAGCTGCTGCTCGGACAGCCGGTCGAGGAGGAACGCGCGGGCGTAGATGCCGGGGGACGCGTGCCCCTGGAAGAAGATCTGGTCGCCGCCGTCGCCCTCGTCCTTGCCGCGGAAGAAGTGGTTGAAGCCCACGTCGTAGAGCGAGGCCGAGGAAGCGAAGGTGGCGATGTGGCCGCCGACCCCGATGCCGGGACGCTGGGCGCGGGAGACCATCACCGCGGCGTTCCAGCGGGTCGCGTTCAGGACCTTGCGCTCGATCTCCTCGTTGCCGGGGAAGAACGGCTCGTCCTTGGTGGCGATCGTGTTGATGTAGTCCGTGCTGCGCATCTCGGGCACGGCCACGCGCTTCTCGCGCGCGCGTTCGATGAGCCGGAGCATCAGGTAGCGGGCCCGCTCGCGGCCGCGTTCGTCGACCGCGGCATCGAGGGAGTCGAGCCACTCCTGGGTCTCTTCGGGATCGAAGTCCGGGACCTGACTCGGCAGGCCGCCAATGATGATCGGGTTGCGATCGGATCCGGAAGCCACGCTGTTCCTTCGCTGTTGGGGCTTTCGCCTGGGTTCTGCCTGGCTGTGAGACGTTCCCCATCGTGTACCGCGTAGACGCAATCGTCATCTCTACTGAGGGGTAACCGACGGGTCCGCCCGGCGGCCCTGGGGTAGGCTCGACCAAATCGCAACGATACGCCCATCCCGCCTAGCCGGTTCGTAAGACCGTTCGGACCTCAGTTCCGATCGGTGTCGTACGAGCGAAGTGCGAGCGGAGCAGGATCTGGCAGGTGGGCCTTGAGTTGCGGCGACACGGCCGGGAACGTCACCGTTTCAGCGGTCTTGACGGCCGGGTACTTGCGCGATCCGGTCCGCCCGTGTGGACTACCGCCAATGTCCCGCGCACGCGCGTGGATGAAGGCATTCCCGAAAACATGATCAGGAGGCAAGCCGTGAGCGCGACCGCGGACCACGCGGAGGAGCGGACCAACCCTGCCGCGAGGCTGGGTTTCCAGCCCGAGCAGGTGGTCCAGGAGATCGGCTACGACGACGATGTCGATCAGGAGCTCCGCGAGGCCATTGAAGGGGTGATCGGCAGTGAGCTCGTCGACGAGGACTACGACGACACTGCTGACGCCGTGGTGCTGTGGTTCCGCGAGGACGACGGCGACCTGACGGATGCGCTGGTGGACGCCACCCAGCTGATCGAAGAAGGCGGCGACCTCTGGCTGATGACGCCCAAGACAGGCCGTGACGGCTATGTCGAGCCGAGCGACATCAACGAAGCAGCCCAGACCGCCGGCCTCGCTCAGACCAAGAGCATCAACGCGGGCAAGGACTGGACGGGCAGCCGTCTGGTCACGCCGAAGGCGGCAGCCAAGAAGCGGTGAAGCTGCCGCTCAGGCAGCAGGAAGTCGACTGAGCCAATCGCCGTGAGCCCCCACCGACGCAAGCCGGTGGGGGCTCACGCGTGCGTGTGGGGCGCGAGCGGCGCGCGGGAAAGCGCCCGCCCTGCGGGGTGATCGGACGAAACGTCCGTTGCGTAGGGTGGTCATCACCCGAACAGCCCCACCGAAGGGATGCGAACTCATGGCCCTCGCCGGCATCGCGACCGACACCAAGGCCCCGGACTTCGAGCTGAAGGACAATCACGGCCGGACCGTGCGGCTGTCGGACTTCCGCGGCGAGAAGAACGTGGTGCTGCTCTTCTATCCATTCGCGTTCACCGGTGTGTGCACGGGCGAGCTCTGCGCGCTGCGCGACGAGCTGCCGAAGTTCGTCAACGACGACACCCAGCTCCTCGCCGTCTCGAACGACTCCATCCACACCCTGCGTGTCTTCGCCGAACAGGAGGGCCTGGAGTACCCGCTGCTCTCCGATTTCTGGCCGCACGGCGAGGCCTCGCGCGCCTACGGGGTCTTCGACGAGGACAAGGGCTGCGCGGTGCGCGGCACGTTCATCATCGACAAGGAGGGCGTGGTGCGCTGGACTGTCGTGAACGGCCTGCCGGACGCCCGCGACCTGAACGACTACGTCAAGGCGCTCGGCACCCTGTGATTCCTCAGGGGTGACACCCTGTGATTCTTCAGGTGCAGAGCCTGTGGCGGCCGGGAACCGGTCACTAGGATCCACTCGTTGATCCGATGGCAGAGCATGACTGGGGCTCCCCGCCCCTGGACATCTATTTGGGAGGATTTGTGGGAGTCAGCCTCAGCAAGGGCGGCAACGTATCGCTGAGCAAGGAGGCCCCCGGCCTGACCGCGGTTCTGGTCGGCCTGGGCTGGGATGTCCGCACCACCACCGGTACGGACTTCGACCTCGACGCCAGCGCCATCCTGACGAATGCCGAGGGCAAGGTCAGCAGCGACGGCAACTTCGTGTTCTTCAACAACCTGAAGAGCCCGGACGGGTCCGTCGAGCACACCGGTGACAACACCACCGGTGAGGGCGAGGGCGACGACGAGGCGATCAAGGTCGACCTGGCCGCTGTCCCGGCCGACGTGGACAAGATCGTCTTCCCGGTCTCGATCTACGACGCCGAGACCCGCCAGCAGTCGTTCGGCCAGGTCCGCAACGCGTTCATCCGCGTCGTGAACCAGGCGGGCGGCGCGGAGATCGCGCGGTACGACCTCTCCGAGGACGCCTCGACGGAGACCGCGATGGTCTTCGGCGAGCTGTACCGCAACGGAGCGGAGTGGAAGTTCCGCGCCGTCGGCCAGGGCTACGCCTCGGGCCTGCGCGGCATCGCGCAGGACTTCGGCGTCAACGTCTGAGCCGAGTAACGCCCTCCGCCTGTCGTCCGGCGCCGCACACCACGAGTGCGGCGCCGGACGCGCTCAAAACTCCTGCTCCCGGGCACTGCCCCCGCACCGCACCACGGGGGACCGGGGAATTCTTGATCTCGAACCACGGGGAGGACCACATCATGGGCGTCACGCTCGCCAAGGGAGGCAACGTCTCCCTCTCCAAGGCCGCACCGAACCTCACGCAGGTCCTGATCGGCCTCGGCTGGGACGCGCGCTCCACCACCGGCGCACCCTTCGACCTCGACGCCAGCGCGCTGATGTGCAACTCGGGCCGGGTCATCGGCGACGAGTGGTTCGTCTTCTACAACAACCTGAAGAGCCCGGACGGCTCCGTCGAACACACCGGCGACAACCTCACGGGTGAGGGTGACGGTGACGACGAGTCGCTCCTGATCGACCTCTCCAAGGTTCCGGCCAACTGCGACAAGATCGTCTTCCCCGTCTCGATCCATGAGGCGGACAATCGCGGCCAGACGTTCGGCCAGGTCAGCAACGCTTTCATCCGCGTGGTCAACCAAGCCGACCACCAGGAGCTGGCGCGTTACGACCTCTCCGAGGACGCCTCCACGGAGACCGCGATGATCTTCGGCGAGGTGTACCGCTATGGCGGGGAGTGGAAGTTCCGTGCCGTTGGGCAGGGGTACGCGTCGGGTCTGCGGGGCATCGCTCTAGACTTCGGGGTCAATGTTTCGTAAAGCCGGGGACCGGCGCGGGGGAGACCGCTAATCGGGAGCCCGTACACACACGATTGGGTAGCCAGTGCTTCTGAAAACCTTCGGCTGGTCGTTCGCGGTTACCGCGCTCGGCCTGGTCGCGGCGGTGTTCTACGGGGGGTGGACAGGTTTCGGGATCGTGGCGATCCTGTCCATCCTCGAGATCTCGCTGTCCTTCGACAACGCGGTGGTCAACGCCGGAATCCTGAAGAAGATGAGTGCCTTCTGGCAGAAGATCTTCCTCACCATCGGTGTGCTGATCGCCGTCTTCGGCATGCGGCTCGTTTTCCCCGTCGCGATCGTGGCCATCAGTGCCAAGATCGGCCCGATCGAGGCTGTGCGTCTCGCGCTCAACGACAAGGACCAGTACCAGCAGCTGGTGACCGACGCTCACCCGTCGATCGCCGCGTTCGGTGGCATGTTCCTGTTGATGATCTTCCTCGACTTCATTTTCGAGGACCGTGACATCAAGTGGCTCGGCTGGCTCGAGCGCCCGCTGGCCAAGCTCGGCAAGATCGACATGCTGTCGGCCTGCATCGCGCTCATCGTCCTCATGGTCGCCGCGATGACCGTCGCCACCAACGCCCACCAGCACGGCGGCACACATGTGGACAAGGCGGAGACGGTGCTGCTCTCCGGCGTCGCCGGACTCATCACCTATCTCATCGTGGGCGGGCTCTCCGGATTCTTCGAGAACAAACTCGAGGAAGAGGAGGAGCGCGAGCACGAGGAGGAGGAAGAGGCCAGGAAGAGCGGCAAGAAGGTCCCTGCCGTCGTCATGGCCGGCAAGGCCGCGTTCTTCATGTTCCTCTACCTCGAGGTCCTGGACGCGTCGTTCTCCTTCGACGGCGTCATCGGCGCCTTCGCCATCACCAACGACATCGTCCTGATGGCGCTCGGCCTGGGCATCGGCGCGATGTACGTCCGTTCGCTCACCGTCTACCTGGTCCGCCAGGGCACCCTCGACGACTACGTCTACCTGGAGCACGGCGCGCACTACGCGATCGGCGCCCTCGCCGCGATCCTGCTCATCACGATCCAGTACGAGATCCACGAGGTCATCACCGGCCTCGTCGGCGTCGTCCTGATCGCCTGGTCCTTCATCTCCTCCGTCATGCGCAACAAGCGCATCGCGGCCGAGGAGGGCAAGGGCTCGGGCTCGGACGAGAAGACCGAGGTTCCTTCCGGCGTCTGACGCGGGGTCCGACCCGTCCCCGGAGTGTGACGCGGGGCCGAGTGAGGAACGCTTCTGAGCGGGGCGGCCATCGAGGACGAGTCCTCCTGGCCGCCCCGTCGCATTCGTAAGGGGCCCATGGGGCTCCGGCACTTTTTTGGGGGCGGCGATGTCCTTCTGGGACGGTTTGTGGCGTGGGCGCTCGATGGACTACGAGTCGGGCAGCGCGGCGACGAACTCCATCGAACTCACGAAGCGGCACCCGACGGTCTCGCTCAACAAACAGGGCGCGGCCACCGGCAATCTCCGGGTCAACCTCTCCTGGCAGATGCGTACGTCCGACATCATCGGCAAGCCCAAGGGCGGCGGCCTGCTGCGGCACCCCTTCCGGATGTTCCAGCCCGACGTGGTGCAGGCGCACACCCAGGGCGTGGTCAACGTCGACCTCGACCTCGGCTGTCTGTACGAGACGGTGGACGGCGCCAAGGGTGTCGTGCAGCCGCTGGGCAGCTTCTTCGGGGACCTGAACGCGCCGCCGTACGTGAAGCTCAGCGGCGACGACCGGTTCGGTTCGCCGTCAGGCGAGACGATCTACGTGAACCTGGACCACCGTGAGTCGATCAAGCGGCTGCTCTTCTTCGCGTACATCTACGACCAGACGCCCGCCTTCGACCGCACGCACGCGAAGGTGACGCTCTACCCCAGCAACGGCCCGCGGATCGAGATCGACCTGGACGAGCGCCAGCCGCAGGCCCGCTCCTGCGCGATATTCACGCTGGAGAACGTCAAGGACGAGCTGGTCGTGCGCCGCGAGGTGAAGTTCGTGTACGGCTTCCAGGCCGAGCTCGACCGGCTGTACGGCTGGGGGCTGCAGTGGGGCCGCGGCTACAAGACGAAGGTCGGCGGCGCCTGAAGCGCCGCACGGGCCGAGCGCGCCCCGCCTGCCCGGAGCGCCCGGCCCGCCCCGCGCACTCAGCGTGCGAGGAACTGCGGCCCCTGCGGCGGCAGCCGGAAGTTCGGGTCGGGCATCGGGGCCACGGGCTGCGGATAGCCGTACGAGGGCTGCGGGACCGGCGCCGCGTGCACGGGAGCGTGCTGCGGGTAGCCGTAGGACGGCTGCGGGGCGGGCTGGTGGCGCGGCGGCTCGGGCGGGTAGCCGTACGAGGGCTGCGGGGCCGGGGCGGGGAAGGGCTGCGGAGGCGGAGCCTGCGTGGCGGGCGCGGGCAGCGGCTGGCGCTGGGGATACGGCTGCGGGAGCGAGGCCTCGGTCGTCGGCTCGGGCACCGCCTCGGACTCGTCCACGGAGATGCCGAAGTCGCCGGCCAGACCCTCCAGGCCGTTCAGGTATCCCTCGCCCAGGGCGCGGAACTTCCAGACGTCGCCGCGGCGGTAGAGCTCACCGCAGATCAGGGCCGTCTCGGCGCCCGTCTGCGGGGTGATGTCGAAGTAGGCGAGCGGTTCGGCCTCGGACGCGCCCGCGTCGTACAGCAGAATGCGCAGCGCCCGTACGTTCTCGAAGGCGGTGTTCTCGGCGGACGCGACGAGCAGGACTCGGCTCACCGCCGGATCCAGGCCCGCCATATCCGTCTGGATCGTGTCGGTCAGGCCCTCGGAGAGGCCCTGGGAGACGCGCTTTTTGCCGAGCCGCCAGACTTTTCCGGACGGGTGACGTGGCTGGTTGTAGAAGACGAAGTCCTCGTCGGACCGGACGCGGCCGTCGGCACCGAGCAGCAGAGCCGACGCGTCGACGTCCGGGACGCCCTGCCCGGGGGTCCAGCGCAGCACGGCGCGGACGGCCATGGCTTCGAGCGGGACGTTCGACCCCTTCAACATCGCGTGCGTCATGCGGTCATCCTGCCTTCCCGGGTTTGAACGGGACAACGCGGGGGTGACGGTGTGTGGCCTGTGTGTCTGTCATGGCCGAGTTACTTGAATTTCATGCCTGTGGGGAACCCTTGACACCCGTCCCTACGTACTATTACCGGCCACATCACGTCGGGTCGCGCCGACGAGTACAGGGGAAATCATGCGTCATTTCGGGCATATAGCCCCAGAGGTGCGACAGCGTCTCTTCCATCGGGAGCCGTGCGCCTTCACCGCGGACTCCTCCCCGCGCCTGCTCGCCGCCGCCCTGGGAGCCACGCTCTACAGCCCGGCCACGCGCCCCCGCCTCGCCGACGACATCCTGAAGCAGGCGGGACGTGGCGTGATCTCGATGGTCCTCTGCCTCGAGGACTCGATCGATGACGCGGAGGTCATCGGCGCCGAGGAGAACCTGGTCAGGCAGTTCGCCGACCTGGCCGAGCGTGCTGGCGCGGAGCCGCCGCTGCTGTTCATCCGGGTCCGGGCCCCCGAACAGATAGCCGACCTGGCGGCCCGCCTGGGACCCGGCATCCGGCTCCTCTCCGGATTCGTGCTGCCGAAGTTCACCGAGGAGCGTGGCGTCGCCTTCCTGGAGTCGCTCGCCGCGGCGGAGGCCGCCACCGGCCGCCGGCTCTTCGCGATGCCCGTCCTCGAATCGGCCGAGCTGCTGCATCTGGAGAGCCGCTCGGAGACCCTCGCCGGGATCGCCCGCACCGTCGACAAGTACCGCGAGCGAGTGCTCGCGCTGCGCCTCGGCGTCACCGACTTCTGCTCGGCGTACGGCCTGCGCAGACCGCCGCACATGACCGCGTACGACGTCCACATCGTGGCCTCCGTCATCGCCGACGTCGTCAACCACCTCGGCAGGGCCGACGGCACCGGCTTCACCGTGACCGGCCCCGTGTGGGAGTACTTCCGCGCCCAGGAGCGCATGTTCAAGCCACAGCTGCGCCGCAGCCCCTTCCTGGAGGGACGGGCGGAAGAACTGCGTCAGGCGCTCATCGAGCACGACATCGACGGGCTGCTGCGCGAGATCGAACTCGACCGGGCCAACGGCCTGCTCGGCAAGACCTGCATCCACCCCTCGCACGTGCTGCCCGTGCACGCGCTCTCCGTCGTCAGCCACGAGGAGTTCAGCGACGCCGAGGACATCCTGCGCCCGGAGCGGGACGGCGGCGGGGTCATGCGCTCGGCGTACACGAACAAGATGAACGAGGTGAAGCCGCACCGCGCCTGGGCCGAGCGGACCCTCCAACGCGCCGAGGTCTTCGGCGTCGCCCGCGAGGACATCGGCTTCGTGGAGCTGCTCACCGCCGGGCTCTCCGGGTGACCGCCGGGACCTCCCCGATTGATCCGGCTGAACGTAAGGACTGTGCGAGGACTGTGAACGACGACGTGGTGGAGCCGGCGACGGTGTGGTCAGGGACGTGGGTCGCCGAGCGGCTCGGTGTGGAATTGGCCGGCGACGCGGGGCTGAGCGACCTGCTCGGCCTCGCCCTGCGCCGCAACCCGAAGCGGGCGCACCTCCTGGTGTCCAACGTCCTCGGCAAGCATGTGCCGCAGTTGCCGTCCGTCGTGTACGCGGCCGGGCGCGACCTCGGTGTCCGGGTGCGCGCGCTCCTGGGCGACGCGGAGGCCCGGCGCGCGGTCGTGCTCGGGTACGCGGAGACGGCGACCGGCCTCGGCCACTGCGTCGCGGACGGCATCGGCCTCGCGCCCTACCTGCACTCCACGCGCCGCCCCGTCGACTCCGTGCGCCGGGCGGGCGGCTTCGAGGAGTCCCATTCGCACGCGACCTCGCACCTGCTGCTCCCCGAGGACCCCCGGCTGCTCACCAGGGAGGGCCCGCTGGTGCTCGTCGACGACGAGTTCTCCACCGGCAACACGGTCCTGAACACCATCCGCGCCCTGCACGAGCTGTACCCGCGCGAGCGGTACGTCATCGTGGCCCTCGTCGACATGCGCTCCCCGCAGGACCAGGGCCGCCTGGCTGACTTCGCCCGGGAGATCGGCGCGCGGGTCGACCTGATCACCACGGCGTCCGGCACCGTGAGCCTGCCGGACGGCGTCCTGGAGAAGGGCCAGGCACTGGTCGAGGAGTACGAGGCCTCGGCGCTCCCCGCCCCGCGCAAGGAGGGCGGCTCGGTCACCCGGGTCGACATCGGCTGGCCCGCGGGGGTGCCGGACGGCGGGCGCCACGGGTTCACCCCCGAGCACCGGACGGCACTTGAGGCGGCGCTGCCGGGGATGGCCGACCGGCTCGCGGAGGCGCTGATTCCGGCAGCCGGCCCGGGGGTCGCCGCGGGTCCCGCCCGCGTTCCCGCCCGCGTTTCCGCCCGGGTCCTCGTGCTCGGCTTCGAGGAGCTGATGTACGCGCCACTGGCCCTGGGCGTCGCCCTTGAGGAGCGGCTGCCCGCCGGGAGCGCGGAGGTGCGGTACTCCACCACCACCCGCTCGCCCGTCCTCGCCGTCGACGACCCCGGCTACGCGATACGCAGCCGCCTCGTCTTCCCCGCCCACGACGCTCCCGCCGACGGACCGGGCGACCGGTACGCGTACAACGTCGCGGGCGGCGGCTTCGACGCGATCGTCCTCGTCGTCGACTCCGTGGGCGACCGGCCCGAACTCCACGCTCCCGACGGCCTGTTGGCGCAACTCGCCGCACACGCACCGCAGGTACTGCTCGCCGTCGTGCCCTCGTACGTCCCCGAGCAGACCCCTGAGCACGTCCCCGAAAGGCCCTCCATGCTGCCCGAGCCCCTCCGTGGCCCCGCCTTCTCCTCGTACGCGGCCGAAGACGTCGGCTGGCTGCTCCAAGACCTCTCGGACGTACGTCTCGAGGCGCCCACCGAGGAGCGCGAGGAGGCGATACAGAGCGGTGGCGCGCACTACGCCGAGTCGCTGCCGGTCGAGTATCAGCCGAGCCCGCAGTACCAAGAGCTGTTCCGCGCCGCGCTCGGCACCTCCGCCGCCCGCATCGCGCAGGCCGTCGGCACCGTCACCGAGACCGTGCTCGCCGAGCGGTCGCCCCGCCCCGTGCTCGTGTCGCTCGCCCGCGCGGGCACGCCCGTCGGTGTACTGATGCGGCGCTGGGCACAGCACCGGCACGGCCTCGACCTGCCGCACTACGCCGTGTCGATCGTCCGTGGCCGCGGCATCGACGCCAACGCGCTGCGGTGGCTCGCCGCCCACCACGACACCGCCGACGTCGTATTCGTCGACGGCTGGACGGGCAAGGGTGCGATCACGCGTGAACTCGCCGACGCGGTAAGGGAGTTCGAGGAGGACGGTGGTCCGGCCGGCTTCAACCCGGAGATCGCGGTGCTCGCCGACCCCGGCTCCTGCGTCCGCACCTACGGCACCCGCGAGGACTTCCTCATCCCCTCGGCCTGCCTCAACTCGACGGTCTCCGGCCTGATATCGCGCACCGTCCTGCGCGCGGACCTCGTCGGACCCGACGACTTCCACGGCGCGAAGTTCTACCGCGAACTCGCCGACGGTGACGTCTCCCTCGACTTCCTGGATGCCATCACGGCCCGCTTCGACGAGGTGGCCGACGCCGTCGACGCCCAGGTCAAGGAGCTGCTCTCGGCCGACAGGGCGCCGACCTGGGAGGGCTGGGCCGCCGTGGAGCGGATCAGCGAGGAGTACGGCATCCACGACGTGAACCTCGTCAAGCCCGGCGTCGGCGAGACGACCCGCGTTCTGCTGCGACGCGTCCCCTGGAAGATCCTGGCGCGCGCGGGAGCGGGGGCCGACCTCGATCACGTACGACTCCTCGCGGAGCACCGTGGCGTGCCGGTCGAGGAAGTGGACGAACTCCCCTACACCTGCGTCGGGCTGATCCACCCTCAGTTCACGCGCGGGGCCACCGGCACGGACGGCAAGGCGGTGTCCTCCAAGTGAGTACGTCTCCCAAGGTCCTGGTCGCCAGTGACCTCGACCGCACCCTCATCTACTCGGCCGCGGCCCTCGGCCTGACCATGCCCGACGCCCGGGCGCCGCGCCTGCTCTGCGTCGAGGTGTACGAGAGCAAGCCGCTGTCGTACGTCACCGAGACCGCCGCCGCTCTCCTCGACGAGGTGGGCCGCCGCACGGTCTTCGTGCCGACCACCACGCGCACGCGCGAGCAGTACGGGCGCATCCATCTGCCGGGCCCCGCACCGGAGTTCGCGATCTGCGCCAACGGCGGACACCTGCTGGTGGACGGGGTGACCGACCCCGCGTGGCGGGCGGACGTGGACCGGCGGCTCGCCGCCGAGTGCGCCTCGCTCGACGAGGTCCGCGCGCACATGGTGCGCACCGCCGACCCGGCCTGGCTCCTGAAGGAGCGGGTGGCCGAGGACCTCTTCGCCTATCTGGTCGTCGAGCGCTCCCTGCTGCCGAAGGAATGGGTCAAGGAGCTCGCCGTGTGGGCGGAGGAGCGCGGCTGGACCGTCTCGCTGCAGGGCCGCAAGATCTACGCCGTGCCGAAGCCGCTGACCAAGAGCGCGGCGGTGCGCGAGGTGGCCCGCCGTATCGGCGCGGACGAGATCCTCGCCGCCGGTGACTCGCTCCTCGACGCCGATCTGCTGCTCGCCGCCGACCGTTCCTGGCGTCCGGGGCACGGCGAGCTCGCGGACAAGGGCTGGACGGCGCCGGGGCTCACCGTGCTGCCGGAACGCGGCGTCGCCGCGGGGGAGGAGATCCTGCGGCGGTTCCTCGGCCAAGATCCTGCCGACGGCTGACCACCGGTGGGGCCGCTGCCGCTAGCCTTGGCCCATGCCCCGATACGAGTACCGCTGCCGTTCCTGTGGCGACACCTTTGAGCTGAGCCGCCCGATGGCCGAGTCCGCCGACCCCGCGGCCTGCCCCGCCGGGCACGAGGACACGGTGAAGCTGCTGTCCACCGTGGCCGTCGGGGGCTCGACCTCGGCGTCCGCTCCCGCCCCGGGCGGCGGCGGTGGCGGCGGAGGCGGCTGCTGTGGCGGAGGCTGCTGCGGCTAGCAGGCCGGTGCGCACGCCTGCGGGAGGGCGCTAGCGCACCACGGTTCCGGGCCCGGCGCCCAGCAGCCCGAGCTCCGCACGCGTGGGCGCCCCTTCCCAGTCGCCGTGCGACGCCACGGCGAAGGCGCCCGTGGTCACGGCCCGGTCGAGGCGCCCCGCCAGGTCCTCCCCGTCGAGCAGCGCCGACAGATATCCGGCGACGAACGCGTCCCCCGCGCCCACGGCGTCCACCGCCCGCACCGGGCGCGCCGGAGCGTACAGCTCCCCGGCGGCGTCGTACGTGGTGGCCCCGTCGGCGCCGAGCTTGACGACGACCTCGCGGACGCCCTGCGCGAGGAGCTCCCCGGCCAGGGCGGAGGCCTCACCGGCGGCCTTCGTCTCCGGTACGCACAGCGGCAGTTCGTCGTCCGACGCGATGAGGACATCCACGTACGGCATCCAGGTGCGCATGACCGCGGCGGACTCCTCCGCGCTCCACAGCCGCGAGCGGAAGTTGACGTCGAGGCAGACCGTCGTGCCGTGCTCCCGGGCCAGTTCGAGGGCGCGGCGGCACGCGTCGCGCGCGGACGGGCCGAGGGCCGGGGTGATGCCGGTGAGGTGCAGGACACGGGGCGAGCCCGAGGCGGCGAAGGCGGCCTCGACCGCCGTCGCCGCGAGACGTGAACCGGCCGAGCCCGCGCGGTAGTAGTGCACGCGGGTCACCTCCGGCAGCCGGGGCTCGAAGAGGATCAGGCCCGTGGGCGCGTCCGGATCACGGGTGGCGGCGCTGACGTCGACGCCTTCGGCCCGCAGCGTGCGCAGCACCAGCTCGCCCGCCTCGTCGTCGCCGACCGCGCCCGCCCACCGCGCCGTGTGCCCAAGCCGGGCGAGGCCGATGGCCACGTTCGACTCGGCGCCCGCGACGGACACGTCCATCGAGCCGCCCAGTTTCAGCGGGCCGCTGCCGCGCAGGGCGACCATGCTCTCGCCGAGGGTGAGGACGTCGGCGGCGCTCTCGTGGGTCATGGCGCTCATCGGCCGGCCTCCGTGACCGCCACGAACCGAGCCGCGCGCTTGGGCAGCGCGGTCAGGTCGCCGCCGTCCGCGCCCGTCCACCGTGCGGTGTGGCCCAGCTGGGCGAGGCCGATGGCTGCGACCATGCTCTCGCCGAGGGTGAGGACGTCGGCGGCGCTCGCGTGGGTCATGGCACTCATCGGCCGACCCCCGTGACCGCCACGAACTCCGCCGCGCGCTTGCGCAGCGCGTCCAGGTCGCCGCCGTCCGCGCCCGTCCACCGTGCGGTGTGGCCCAGCTGCGCGAGGCCGATGGCTGCGACCATGCTTTCGCCGAGGGTGAGGACGTCAGTGGCGCTCCCGTGAGTCGTGGCGCTCATCGGCCGACCCCCGTGACCGCCACGAACTGAGCCGCGCGCTTGCGCAGCGCGTCCAGGTCGCCGCCGTCCGCCGCGTCTCCGATCAGCGGGGAGCCGACGCCGACCGCGACCGCGCCGAGCGCCAGATACTCCTCGGCGGCAGCAGCGTCCACGCCGCCCACCGGTACGAAGGGGAGGTCGGGGAAGGGGGCTCGCAGCGCCTTGAGGTAGGCGGGGCCGCCCATCGCCGATGCGGGGAAGATCTTCAGCGCGGTGGCGCCGGCTGCGCTCGCCGCGATCACGTCGGTGGGGGTCAGGACTCCTGCCGCCACGGGCAGTTCACGCCGCAGGGCCTCGTCCACCCCGGCTCCGAGCCCCGGCGTCACGACGAGGTTCGCCCCCGCGTCCGCGGCGCGCCGTGCGTCGTCCGCGGTGAGGACCGTGCCCGCACCGAGCCAGGCCTCGCCGCCCAGTTCGGCGCGCGCCCGCCGCAGGACGCCCAGCGTGTCCGCGCCGCTGAGGGAGACCTCGACGAGCGGCACACCAGACTCGACGAGCGCCATGACCGTACGGAAGGAGGCTTCCGCGTCGGTGCCGCGCACGATGGCGACCAGGCGCCGGGTCCGCAGGGCTGAACTGAAGGCAGTGGTGAGGTCCGACATGCCCCAAGGCTCGCACAGGGAGCTCAGCGTCCCTGCTCAGGGTGGTGAGCTCCGGAGTGGTGGGCCCCGGAGTGGTGGGCCCCGGAGTGGTGAGCTCCAGAGCGGTCGGCCCCAGGGTGGCGTGCCCGCCAGTACGGGTTGTCGTGCGGCAGGGCCGAGCCGACCCGCCCGTACATCCCGAAGATCATCAGCAGCACGCCCACCACGAAGCTGAACAGCACGTTCTGGATGCGGAAGGCGAGGAAGTTGAAGCCGGTGTCGAGGAGGGCGAGGTTGACGAAGCCGCTGAGGATGAAGGCGCAGCCGAGGACCATGTTGAGCGTCGACGCGAAGTTGCCGCCGATCACCATGCCGACGAGCAGGAGCAGCCCGACGCAGATCGACAGGACGCTGAGCGCGCCGTTGGTGCTCAGACCGGCGACGGTGTCGCCCCCGGTGTCGAAGAAGCCGACCTTGTCGATCAGGCCGAGGATGCCGAACGCGATCAGGACGAGCCCCATCAGGCCCGCGCCGACGCGGTAGATCGTGCTGAGACGGTGGTCGACGGGCAGGTGTTCGTTCAGCGTGACGCGCCGCCTGGGCCGCTTCGTCCCTGAGTGAAGTACATGCGTGGCCATGTCCGCCTCCCGATGTCGGCGTACGTAGCTCCAGGATCCGCCCGCGGGCCACGGACCGCCACCAGGCGCCCCGGGACCGCCCGCTTCCCGGGCCTCAGGCCCCTTGCCCGCGCTCCTCCCTGATCTGGGTGACCACGCGGCCCACCGCCTGCCGCACGCCTTCGGTCTCGGTCAGGAAGTGCCAGTAGTCCGGGTGGCGCCCCTCCAGGGAGGCCACCGCGCGGTCCAGGCGGGCGACGGACTCGTCCAGCGGGCGGGCGTGCCGCTGCTCCGGGGTCTGGCGTCCCGCCATGGCCAGGCGCTGGGCGTCGCGGATCGCGAAGCGGGTGCGCTCGATCTCCTGCTGAGGGTCCTTCGCCACCGCGTTCAGCCGGTGCAGCCGGTCGCCGGCGGCCGAGACCGCCTCGTCCGTCGAGTTCAGCAGGGCGCGGACCGTGGAGAGCAGGGAGGTGGCGTCCGGCCAGCGCTGCTCGTCGCGGGCCTGACGGGCTTCCTTGAGCTTGACCTCGGCCTGCCGCACATTCTCGGCGGCCTGGTCCGGCACACGCTGAAGGTCCTGCCAGCAGGCGACGGTGAAGCGCCGCCGCAGCTCGCTGAGGACTGGTTCGACCTGGCCGCTGCGGGTGGTGAGGGCCTGCGCGCGTGTACGCAGCGAGACGAGGCGGCGGTCTATCTCGGCGGCACGCTCCGGCAGCCGCTCGGCCTCGGCCCGCACGGCTTCGGCGTCCCGCAGGACGCGGTCGGCGCGCTGCAGCGTCTCCGGCACGCCGTGCTGTCCCGCTCCTTGGTTGAGCTTGGTCAGCTCGGGTCCGAGGGCGGCCAGGCGGGCGGCGAGATCGTCGGCCTTGAGCCCGGCGCCTCGCACGGCATCGAGGGCGTTGCTGGCGGCGAGGAGGGTCTGGCGGGCGCGCTCGACGGCCGGGGCGAGCCGGGCCAGCTGTGTCTCCGCCTTGTCGAGCAACGGGCCGAGCCCCTGCTGGAACCGGTCCAGGTCCTGCTTGGCCTTGTCCAGCTCGGCCTTGGCCTCGGTGAGCTCGGTCCGCGCGCGGGCGGCGACGGAGGCCTCCAGGTCGTCGCGGTCGAGATCGTGGGCGTCCACCGCGCTGATGTACTGGTGGCTTGCCTCGTCGATCCGTCGCCCGATGGCCTCGAAGTCGGACACGGCACGCTGGGCGGCGGGCGTCGAGTCGACGGCGACGATGGTCTCGATGGAGATGCGCAGATCCCGTTGGGCGGTGTCCAACTCGTAGAAGGCCGCGGCCGCCGCGTCCTTGGCGGCCTGCGCGTCGGCCCGCACGCTCTCCCCGCGCCCGCCGAACCACCGCCGGGTGCCGCCGCCCGCGAAGGCGGCCGGGAGGGCGAGGGCGAGGAGGGGGAGGGGCAGGAGGGCGAGCGCCAGCGCGTCGCGCAGAGGGCTCGGGCGGACGCGGGGGCGGGAACGAGGCCGCGCGCTCCCGCAGCGACGTACATCCTCGTCCGGCAGTGCTGATCCACTCGACGTGTCCGGTGTGTACGGCTGCGAAGGTGTCGCCGTCACTATCCCTCTCCCGTGCTGTCATCCGCCTTGCCCGGTGTCACATTCTCCCACCGGTTAATGACGAACACACGGGCCTGTTAGTTCGCGCCGCGCACCGAGACTTTGCCGTCTTCGCTGCGGGCGGACACGAGGGGCGGGCCACCACTGCCGGTGAGGGCGGAAACATCATGCTCCCACCGGCCGCGGGGCCGGCGGGGCTCCTCCCGTACGGGTTTGCGGCCCGGGGCCACAGGCAAGGTAGGCTGTCGAAATATCCCGGGCGCGTAGCTCAGCGGTAGAGCGCTGCCCTTACAAGGCAGATGTCGGCGGTTCGAAACCGTCCGCGCCCACAGTGACGCCGTGCAGGTAGACGGTGCGACATGGCCGGCCCCCCACCCTTGATCGGGTGGGGGGCCGGTTTTCGTGTGTGGGGCCCTGTCGCGTCAGGTTTCCACCTGGGGGCTGGGGGTCCAGCCGGGTTCCGAGTGGCTGTCGTTCGTCGGTTTGACGGTTCCGGCCCTCAACTGGGCCTGGAGCGCCTCGATCTCCTGCCGCATGGCCTTCAGCTGCTCGTAGGTGTCGAAGAGGTAGCGGACCTTGGTGCGCAGCGTCAGCGGGTCGATGGGCTTGAGGGCCACGTCGGCCACGCCGAGGAGGAAGGCGGCCGCGGCGACCTCGCGGCTGACGTCGAAACCGGTCAGCAGGATGATGGGTATGGCGCGTGTCTGGTCCAGGCGCCGTACGTAGCGCACGACGTCGAGACCGCTCACGCCCGGCATGCGCACATCGAGCAGGATGAGCCCGACGTCGCCGCGCAGCACCACTCTGAGCGCGTCGTCGCCGTTGGTCGCGCTCACCAGCGGATAACCGAGAGGGGCCAGCGCGCTCTCCAGCGCGAACAGGGTGTCCTTGTGGTCGTCGACGACGAGGATCACGGATTTGGTCTGCATGGACGGGGCCCCCTCTCTCAACAACCACGTTATGCCGAAGTCGAGTTGGAGAGTCCCTTCGTTACCGCGGAGCTAAACCTGAGTTCAGGACGCCGGCAACAGAAGCATCAGAAGTCCCGGCGGTACCAAGAGATGCCGCCCGCGCCCGCCTTGAGGCGAGAGGAGCGGCATCGGAACGCGACGGAGCCGGACAGCCTCGACTATTCCGCCGGTGCTTTTGCAAAACGGCTAGTTCCCCTCGGCCTTCGCGTACTCCTGGGCCATGCCTCCCGCGAAGTCGTACACCACGACCTGGTCCTCGCCGACCACCCAGGCGTCGTGGCCGGGCGGGCAGACGAAGACGTCGCCCGGGCCGACCTCGGCCTCGCCTCCGTCGTCCATGCGGACGTGCATCCGTCCCTTGACGACATAGGCGTTGTGGTGGATCTGGCAGCTCTCGGTGCCCGCGAGCGGGGCGACGGATTCGGACCAGCGCCAGCCGGGCTCGAAGGTGCCCACGGCGAAGTCCAGCCCCGTGAGATGGACGGCTTCGAGGTGACCGCGAGGGAAATCGCGTCGCTCGTCCGGCTTTTCGACCGCCTTGACCTCGATCATGACAACTTCCTCCGTCCGGGCCCTGCCCATATGTCCGGAGTCAGTTGGAGTCGCCGCGGGGCCCACGGCCGACGTCATCACCAGCCGACCCCTTTACTTCCATCGTCCGCCTGCCGACCGGAGGACGCCACTTCGGGGCTGCCGCGCGGCCGTCGAGTGATCGCGAGTGAAAAGACGGCAACCCGATCGATCGGGTGGTCGTCCAGAACTTTGCGGATCTTGGGTGAGTTGAAGGGTTCGGCATGGCCTGTGTGGGGCCCTCGCCGGAAAGGATTCATCTCATGAAGATCGCCAAGGCCACCGCCGGTCTCCTCGGTGTCGGGCTCGCTCTGGGGACCGCTTCCGCCGCGCAAGCCGCGCAAGCCGAGCACGCAGCACACCCCGCGCCGCGGCCGCCTGCCGACGGCGGGACGCTGCTCGATTCCGTCGCGGGGGTCGCGCCTGCGCTGGAGGACGTGCAGAACCCTCTCGACCAGGTCGCCGTCGATCCGGCCACCGGGGAGCTGCGGGCGAACAACCCCTCGGCTGTCACGGCCCCGGTCGACGGCGCGGCGCAGGCCGCGGCGCAGAGCGCGGTCTCGCTGCTCGGAGGACTCCCCGCCGGGGCGCCGCTCGGAGGCTGAGGCGGGGGGAGGGAACGGGAGGGGGCCGGCGGTGCGGTGTTCGCGTACGTCAGCCCTGTTCGTGGCCCATGGGTGAATCGCTGACGCCGAACAGCTTCTTGGCCCGGCACGTCCAGTTCCCGGCGTAGGCGTTCTTGCGGTTCCGCCGGTACGCGCGACCGGCGCCGGGACCGTAACCGGCCTCGTAGGCACCGCCGTTGGCGCGCGACTCGATGAGACGTCGCGTCGGCGGGGACGGCCGCCCGGGGCGACCGACCCGCTCAGCGGCCGGAACCCGGATGCGTGCGCTTGTACCTGCGGTCCCAGCGCTCCTGACGTTCCTTGCGGATGCGGTAGTCGCGGTAGGTCTTGGGGAAGCCGCCGCCTCCGCCACCCCCGCCCCCACCGCCTCCTCCGGCACCAGGGGCCGCGCCCGCGCCGCTTCCGCTGCTGCTCTTGCCCGAGCCCCCGCGGTCGTACTGCTGCACCATGAAGAAGACGAGCGCCGCAGCGGCCAGCCACAGAAGTGGCTGGCTGAAACCCAGGCCGACCAGTGCAAGGAGCAGGACGACCAACCAGAAATTCATGGCAGCACCTCCTCGGCGTAGGGGGAGTCAACGCCCGCCGTCACCCGGTGTCAATGACTTTCTCGTGGATGTGTTTCAGCCGTGCGCGCGCCGCCACCGAGTCGGGTCCCGTCACCTCTTCCCAGAAGCGGTGACAAGTGACAAACACCGCCAACTCCCGCTCCCGCGCCCGGAGTTTCTCGACCTCCGCCTGTTCGTCCGGGGTCCAGCCGGGAGAGGCGGGGCGCTCCACCTTCCGCCAGCCGTGGTCGTCGCTGAAGCCGTCGAGGGGCGTGACCGACCAGGGGAGCCGCTTCAGCAGGGCCAGGAGTTCGGCCCGGACCTGGTGCAGTTCCTCCTGACCCGCGAGGAGGTCGTCCGGAAAGTCGTAAGCAGGGGTTGCAGGCACTCCGTAATGCTACTCCTGTTCGAATTGCGAGTGCGAGGACTCTCGTGGTCGACACGACTTCCCGTGCGCGTCCCACTCGCGGCAAGCTGTAGGTATGTGCCGCAGCATCAAGACGCTCCGTCCGCCCGCCATCCCCGATGACGCCACCGAGGAGGAGGTCCGGGCCGCAGCGCTCCAGTACGTGCGCAAGGTCTCGGGGTTCCGTGCCCCGGCCGCGCACAACCGCGAGGTCTTCGACCGTGCCGTGGACGCGGTCGCCGAGGCCACCGCCGAGCTGCTCGCCGGGATCGAGGTGCGAGGAGGAGGCAAACCGCGGGCCGCCGAGCAGGCGCCCGAGGAAGCCCCGGCGGCTTAATTCGCCGCGGTCGCCGCAGGCGTCCCCGCCGTGCCCGTGCCCGTGCTCGTGCTCGTGCCCGTAGCGGTACGCGGCCGGCGGACCAGGAACGCCGCCCCCGCGCCCGCCGCGAACAGCGCGAGCAGGGAGACGCCGGTGGCCAGCCACGTCGCGCCGAGCCACTGCGCGCCGAAGTAGCCGAGCGCGACGCTGTACCCGGCCCAGGCCACGCCCGCGAGGGCCGACCAGGGCAGGAACTCGCGCACCTTGCGGTGTGCGGCTCCCGCTGCGAGCGAGACGATCGAGCGGCCCGCGGGGGCGAAGCGCGCGATGACGACCAGGGCGCCGCCGCCCCGGGAAAGCGCCGTGCCGAGACGTTCCTGCGCGGTGGTGAGCCGACGCGAGCGGGCGATGGCGCGGTCCAGACGTTCGCCGCCGCGCCAGGCGAGGCGGTAGACGGCCAGGTCGCCGAGGACCGAGGCGGTGGCCGCGCAGAGCAGCAGGAGCAGGATGTCGGGGACCGCGTGCGGCACGCTCTGCGCGCTGGTGCCCGCCGCGGCGGCCGCCGTGGCCGCCGTGATCACCAGGACGCCGCTCGGCAGCACGGGCAGGACGATGTCGAAGAGCACGGAGAGCGCGACCACCGCGTAGATCCATGGGCTGCTGGTCAGTGAGCCCAGATTCTCAAGCACCGAAATTCCCCGTAACTCCCCGGCCGACGACTTGACTGCCGCGACGTCGCGGGGGAGCGGCAGGGGCGGCTTGGTGACAGCTGTACAGCGTACGCCGCGCTCTCCCGCGGAGATCCACGGGGGGCTCATTTGTTCGCTACATCACGTTCACCCGGCTGCCGCCCCCGATGGGGCATACCGCGCCGAAGTCCCGTACCAACATCATCACCAACTCAAGCGACCAGCAGGTCGGCGGACGGTACGGAAGGAGCGGGGCGATGGTGGCAGGAATGCTCGCCGGGGCCGTGGCAACGGCGGTGCTCGCAGCGGGCGGTGGTGTCGGTGGCGGCGGTGGCGCGGCCGGCGAGGGTGCGCCGTTCTACGAGATGAAGGTCGGGGGGCGGTTCGCGCCGCCCGCGGCCTCCATGTACGTGTGGGCGGTCACCTACGACACGAAGCTGGTGCCCGCCGGGTCCCAGATCGAGATCGACCAGCGCGGCAGGCCGAACGACATGTCGGTCACGCTCCGGGTGAAGGGAATGCAGCCTGGCCATGCGTACGGCGCGCACGTGCACCAGAAGCCGTGCGGCGTCGACCCCGAAGCGGCGGGCGGGCACTACCAGCACCGCAAGGACCCGGTACAGCCTTCCGAGGACCCGGCCTATGTGAACGCGGAGAACGAGGTCTGGCTGGACTTCACCACGGGCACGGACGGCTCGGGCACGGCGACGGCCCGCCATGACTGGGAGTTCCGGCCGGGTGAGGCCAGGTCCGTCGTGCTGCACCGCGAGCGGAGCGGCGCGGGGGAGCGGGTGGCGTGCTTCACGGTGCCGTTCCTGCCGACCCACTGAAATCCCCGGAGGCGCGACGGTCCGCGGGGCGTGACGGGGTCTGATGACGCAAACGGCGCCCCCTTCCTCGTACATGTACGAGGAAGGGGGCGCCGTCACAGGTGCATCTGAACGCGCGTCCGCGTCAGACGGCCACCGGGGTCCGCTCCGAGGCGCCCTTGTCCGCGGCCTCGCCGCGCGAGGCGAAGAGCCGGTCGAGGCCGAGCGCGCCCGAGCCGGTGAAGACGAGCAGGAGCATGGCCCAGCAGAAGATCGCGGAGGCTTCGCCGCCGTTCTGCATCGGCCACAGGGCCTCCGGCTGGTGCACCTTGAAGTAGGCGTACGCCATCGAGCCCGACGAGATGAACGCGGCGGCGCGGGTGCCGAGGCCGAGGGCGACCAGGCCGCCGCCGACCAGCTGGATGACGGCCGCGTACCAGCCGGGCCAGGTGCCCGCGTCGACCGTGCCGCCGCCCATCGCGCCACCGAGCACTCCGAAGAGGGAGGCGGCGCCGTGGCAGGCGAAGAGCAGGCCGATGACGATGCGGAAAAGCCCGAGGACATAGGGCTGGGCGCTGTTGAGACGTCCAGTCATGGTGGGGGACTCCTTCGGTTTTTCGGGGACGGTAACCGAGTGGAGGCCCAAGGTTAGGTGAACCTAATCAATGCTTGCAAGTTCAACATCTGGCCATTCGGGCGATTCCACTTCGGCCGCGGACGGGATCACTCCCCTCGCCGCCGGGATCTTCGCGACGCCCGCCGCCGTCCGCAGCACGGCCCGCGCCACCGCGTCCGCATCCGACAAGGTGACTGAGTCGACGCCCGGCCGGGCCCCGGCGGCCGTCACCCAATGCACGCCCTCGGTGGGCACCCCGAACGCGAACCGCCTTGCGTGCGAACGGCCTTGACGGTCGATCAGGTGATAGGGGCGAGGCGTGACGTCGACGCCTCCGGTTTCGTGGCCGTCGACGACGTGGGCGCGGCACTGCCCCGTCCGCAGGAGCTGCCCGAGCAGTTCGTCCGCGGTGCGCCGCACGTCAGGTTCGGGGAGCCGGGCCTCGATCACTGTGGTGACCGACACAGCCGACCCCGGTACGTCGGGGGAGTGCGCGAGGTATGCCCCGTCCGCGGTGGGGCGCACGTCGAGACGCGGGCCGAGCACCTCGACGACGCCCGCCTCGATGAGCGCGGTCATCTCCTCGATGCGGCGCCGGGGCGGGCCGATCGAGAGATAGGCGTTGAGCGGTGTGTACCAGCGGTCCAGGTGCTCACGGCGCGAGATCCCGGACAGGCCGCCGTGGTCGAGGATCAGGCGGAGTTCGTTGCGCAGGTCGCGCAGCACGTCCAGGGCGGACTTCAGCGGGCTCGCGACATTGCCGAGCGCGGCCTGCGCGGTGTCCTCGCGCAGATACGCGAGCAGCCAGGCGCGGAAGTCGTCCGGGGAGCGGAAGTTACGGCCGGAATGCGGCTGCGCGAGGCGGTCCCAGGACCAGCGCGCGGCCTCGGGTATCCCGAACTCGGCCAGTGTCAGCTCTTCTTGAGGGCTGCGGTGCGGCGCCGCGAGGAACGCGTCCCGGAACTCCTCGGCACGCCAGGCGGGACGGACGAGCGCGGCGTAGTAGACCGTCTCGACCTCCTTCGCGACCAGCGGCCATATCTCGTCGAGGAAGTCCGGGGCGTCGCCGCTGTCCGCGCGCTTGCGGAAACGGGCTATGACGTCGGGGGTGAGCACGAGCGGCTCATGCCGTCCGTACGGGCCCTTCGCGTTGTCGCCGCGTGCCTGGTACGGGATGCCGCGCCGCGAGCCCGCGTACAGCTTCGGCTCGTGCCCCGAGGGCCGATAGCGCAGCCCGCCGTCCGGCGCGGGGACGAAGCGTCCGCCGCGGGCCTGCGTCAGGAGGGCCATGTGGTCGAAGAAGTTGAGGCCGAGCCCGCGCAGCAGGACGTGCTCGCCGGGGGCGATGGCCGAGAGGTCCACGTCGGCGGGGTTGGCCGGCGGTATGTGGCGAAGCCCGTGCCGCGCGGCGTGCGCGGCGAACTGCTGCTGCGTGGTGTCGCCCACCGCGGGGAGGTGCCCCTGGGCGAGCACGACTGCGCTGAGCCCGGAGAGCACGCGTCCGCTGTCGAGCACCAGGGACTGCGGGCCGTCGCTCCGGCCGTCGCTCGGGCCGTCGAGCCGCACGGCGCGTGCCGCGTGCACCTCGACCCGGACCGATCCGGGGGCGGCGCGCAGGGTTTCGGCGAAGACCCACTCCAGATAGCGGCCGTAGCAGGCGCGTGTCGGGTAGTCGTCCGGGCCGAGCCCCGGCGCGTGCCCGGCGGCGGCCCAGGCGTACAGGCTCGGCCCCGGCCGGATCGGTCCGGCGCAGTCGACGCTCTCGTCGGTGAAGAGGGTGACCTGGGAGGCAACCGTGTTCATGAGCAGTTCGGGCGGCTGGGCGGTCCGCCAGACGCGCCCCGGCCCCGGGGGCGAGGGGTCGATGACGTGGACCGTCAGCCGTGCCCCCGTCGGCAGGAGTTCGGCTGCCGAGGCACAGAGGCGCTCGAGGACGCTCGTCCCGCGGGGCCCTGCGCCGACGACGGCGACTGCGACGTCGTGGTCCGGTGCGGCCGATGCGGATGGTGCGGACAAAGGCGTGACTCCCGGGCGGTGGGGGGGGTGTGGGGGATGTGGGGGTGGTGGAAGCGGACGGTCCGCCTCATCATGCCGCCGCGGCACCGGAAGGCGAACCCCGCAGCGGAGGATCACCGGACGGGTGTGTCCTGTGTCACGTGAGGTGTGTGAAGTGCCGGTGCCCTATGAGGGGTTCTGGAAAAGAAAGGGGCGTGAGGGGCCTCGCGAACCCGTGAGCCCCCGCCCCCGCCCCCGCCGCGTCACCGTCACGAAAGCTGTGACTCCTGGGTCGTCTTCAGGTGGGTGCCCACACCCTTCACCACCTGCGCCTGGTCAAGGCGTACGTGCGCCGAGCGGCCCCGCAACGTCAGCGTCATGAGCTGGTTGCCGAACCAAGGCCCGCCCGTTTTCCGCCAGTTGATGGCCGCCGGTGCCGAACGGCCGTGGCGTACGAAGCGACGGCCCAGCGCACGGCCCACCCTGCTCCAGCCGAAGTGGAAGCCCAGCTTTATCGACGCGGGGATGGAGTTGTGGACGGGGGAGCACGTCAGCTGCAGGACGCGGGATTCGGGGCCGCCGCCGTCCGGCCACGTGGGTTCCGCGATGTACGCGTGGTGGACGTCGCCGGAGAGCACGCACACCGTCGCCGGGGCGCCGGGCCCCGTGCCCGCCTCGGCGATCAGGGACGTCAGCGCGTCGAAGGACGCGGGGAACGCCGCCCAGTGCTCCAGGTCCGAGCGCCTGCGCAGGTTCTCGCCGAAGCGGGCCCAGCGCGCGCCGCGCTCGCCACGGCACAGCGCGGCGTTCCAGCCCTCGGCGTCATGGATGAGGTGCGGCAGGAGCCAGGGCAGGGACGTGCCGATCAGAAGATGGTCGTAGCCACCACCCGCGCTGCCCGAGCCGCCTTCCTCGCCCGAGCCGCCCTCCCCGCCCGAGCCGCCCACACCCTCCAGCGCCTGCTCGCGCAGCCAGCGGGCCTCTTCCGGGTCGATCATCGCGCGGTTCTGCTCGTCCAGGACGCGCGCCGCCCGTGTGTCGATCATGAGCAGGCGTACGCGGCCGAAGTCCCGGCGGTAGCTCCACCGGGTCGCCCCGGGATCGGCGTCCGACGCGGAGGCGAAGGCGCGCAGCGCGTCCGTGCCGTCGGGCGTCGAACGCAGCGTGGCGTACAGCTCGTCGCGTTCGAGCTCGGCGGGCGGCAGATTGCCGATGTGCTGGTAGACCCAGTACGACATCAGGCCGCTCAGCACGCGCTCCCGCCACCAGGGCGTCGCGCGCATCTCGGCGAGCCAGGCCTCGCTGGTGTTCCAGTCGTCTATGACGTCATGGTCGTCGAAGATCATGCAGCTGGGCACGGTGGAGAGCAGCCACCGCACCTCGGGGTCGAGCCACGACTCGTAATAGAGGTGGGTGTACTCCTCGTAGTCCGCGACCTGGTCGCCCGGCGGGTCGTTCAGGTTCCGGCGGGCCGCGAGCCAGCGCCGCGTCGCCTCGGACGTGTTGTCCGCGTACACCTGATCGCCCAGGAGGAGCAGGACGTCCGGGCGGTCGGCAGGCGTGCCGGTGGCGATGCGGGCGGCGAGGGTGTCAAGGGCGTCGGGCCCGACGGGATCGTGCTCGTCGCTCGGCGGGGCGGCCCAGCGGCAGGAACCGAAGGTGACCCGGATCGCCTCGTCGTCGCCGTCGCCCGGCGTGCGGATGGTGCTCGGCGGGAAGGGCGAGTCCGGCAGCGGCCACACGGGCGCGCCGCTGTCACCGAGCCGCACCTCGTACGCGGTCTCCGTGCCCGGCCGCAGCCCGGTGACCGGGATGAGCGCGTAGTGGTGGCCCGCGATCTGGAACGTGTTCGCCGTGCCCTTGGAGCCGTCGGCGCACCGCACCTCGGCGGTGCAGGGGCGGTCGGCCTCGACCCAGACCGTCGCCGTCGAACCGTCGACATACCTCAGCAGTGGACCCAGGCGCAGCCGTGCCACGATGATCACTCTCCTCCGTCGCCCCGTACGGTACGGAACGACGGAGGTCCGTGGCGAGGTTCCGGGGATTCTTGCCGGTTACAGGCCGGTGACCTCACCGCTCATGCGAGCCGTGGTCTCAGCACCCGGCCTCGGCAGCCGGTCTCAGCAGCCGGCCGCCTCACTGGCCGGTCTCGGCAGCCGGCCTCAGCAGCCGTTGAGGACCGACGACAGCTTGGTCTTCTCCGCCGCGTTCACCGTGAGGCTGTAGTGGTGCTTCACGTCCACCCACATCCGGGCGTAGTAGCAGTGGTACGACGCGGTGGGCGGCATCCATTCCGCCGGGTCCTGGTCACCCTTGCTCTGGTTGACGTTGTCGGTGACGGCGATCAGCTGGGGGCGGCTGAGATCGTTGGCGAAACCTTCCCGCTGGGCGGTGGTCCAGCCGCTCGCGCCGGACTTCCAGGCCTCGGAGAGCGGGACCACGTGGTCGATGTCGACGTCGGACGCGGCGGTCCAGGTGCCGCCGTCGTACGGGGACTTCCAGGTGCCGGAGGTGGCCGCGCAGTTGGAGTCCTGCTGGACGTTCGTGCCGTCGCGCTTGAGGACAACCTCGCGGGTGTTGCAGGCGCCGGACTGGGTGCTCCAGTGCGGGAACTTCTCGCGGCTGTAGCCGTCGGACGAGCCCTCGGCCTTCTCGGTGAGCTGACCCAGGTAGGTGCGGGCGGTGGCGGCGGAGACGGGCGCCGGGGGAGCGGCCTGGGCGGGTGCGCCGGTGAGGAGGGCCGCGGCGGAGGTGAGGGCGGTCAGGGCGGTGATCGTGGCGAGACGTCGACGCGCGTAGACAGCGGACATACGAACTCCCTTGAGGTGGGGGGATGTTGGCCGTTGGGGCGGCCATGCTGACGCGGTGGGGTTTCCTGCGGATGTGCGTCAAGTGACAGGGTCGCGTCAATCAGGTGGTCAGTTCAAGAGTTCTGGCGACGTGTCATGTGTGTGCATGCGTACGGGAGTTGGAATTGAGTGCCCCGGGGGCGTTTCCGAGTGACCCGGGTCACATGCCAGGGGGTCGAAAGGCCCTGGTCCGGGGTGTTCGTACGTCCCGTACGATGGATGGCGCAGAAGGGGAGTAGCTCTTCGCCGGACCGTCGACATACTGCTCAGCTCGTCTGAGCCGGCGCCCGGAGGCAGGCCTCGTCAGCCACGCGGTGTACCGCGATGGACCGGGCCGGCCAGCGAGACCTTCGGCAAGCAGTGCCCGACGTACATGACCGTGTACGTCCGTGTGTGCTGCCGTGCCGAGGTGTCGTACGTGATGTACAGATTGCTCTCGGTGGGGCAGCCCCGACCGATTGAGGAACCTTGATCAGCATCAGCGTGACGGCGCTCGTCTTCGGCGTCGTCTTCCTTGCCGAACTTCCGGACAAGACCGCGCTGGCCGGGCTCGTCCTCGGGACGCGCTACCGCGCCTCGTACGTCTTCGCCGGGGTCGCGGCCGCCTTCGTCGTCCATGTCGTGCTCGCCGTGGCGGCGGGCAGCGTCCTGACGCTCCTGCCGCAGCAGTTGCTGCACGCGCTCACCGGTGTCCTCTTCCTCGGCGGCGCGGCGATGCTGCTCCTGAAGGGCGGCGAGGACGAGGAAGAGGTCCGCGAGCCCAAGGACCAGAGCTTCTGGAAGGTCTCCGGCGCGGGTTTCATGCTGATCCTGGTCGCGGAGTTCGGTGACCTGACGCAGATCATGACCGCGAACCTGGCCGCGCGGTACGACGACCCGCTCTCCGTGGGTCTCGGCGCGGTGCTCGCGCTGTGGGCGGTCGCCGGGCTCGGCATCGTCGGCGGAAAGGCGCTGATGAAGCGGGTGCCGCTGTCGCTCATCACCAAGATCGCGGCGCTGTTGATGCTGGGGCTCGGGGTGTGGAGCTTGTACGAGGCGATTGCCTGAGCTGCTGACGTGGCCCAGGCGACCCCGGGGGCGGGATGCCCTGTATGGGGTGTGACCTGCGGTGCTGGCGTCTGCTGGCCCCTTTTTGTATCGTAGAGAAACAAAGTGGCTCCGCCCGTGTTCCCTGACCGGCGGGCGGAGCTGCCTTGATTCTTTCCCGCGACACATCTGTGCACGTCTTTCTGTTCTGCACTTCCCTCTGTCCTCTGTGCTCTGGAGTACGCCGATGACGGCTGAGACCGCCTCTGTTCTGACCGCCCGGGCTCTCCTCCTGGACATGGACGGGACCCTCGTCAACTCCGACGCGGTGGTCGAGCGCTGCTGGCGGCGCTGGTCCGAGCGGCACGGGCTCGACTTCGACGAGGTCATCAAGGTCGTCCACGGCCGCCAGGGGTACGCCTCGATGGCGGTGCTGCTGCCGGAGCGGCCCATGGAGGAGAACTACGCGGAGAACCGCGAGATGCTGGCCGCCGAGACCGCCGACATGGAGGGCGTCGTCCCCGTGCCGGGCGCCGCGGCCTTCCTGGCCTCCCTTGAGGGGCTGCCGCACGCGCTCGTGACGTCCGCCGACGTGCCCCTGTCCAACGGGCGGATGGCCGCGGCCGGGCTGCCGCTTCCGGCCGCGCGGATCACCGCGGAGAGCGTGAGCGCGAGCAAGCCCGACCCCGAGGGGTTCCTCAAGGGCGCCGCCGAGCTGGGCTTCGACCCCGCCGACTGCGTCGTGTTCGAGGACTCCGGCGCGGGGATAGCCGCGGGGCTCGCGGCAGGCATGCGGGTCGTGGGAATCGGCCCCCGGGCCGGGGAGTTCGGTCCCACCGTGCATGTCGCCGACCTGACGGAGGTACGGGTGGAGCCGGTTGAGGGTGGAGGGCTGCGGCTTAGCTTCGGCTGAGTTGCGGCTGAGTCGCGCCTGATTCTCGGCTGGTCTGTGGTTGGCCTGCTGCTGCTTTCGCGCGGCTGTGCGGCTGCGCGACTGCTCGGCTGTGCGACTGTCCGCTGCGGGCCCCGGCGCCTTGCACCTTTGCGGTGCGGGGCGCTTTTTTGGTTTCCGGGCGGGCGGGGCGGGGCTTGCGCTTTTCTGGTGGTGCGGGGTGCCTTGGGGTTCCTCGTGATGCGGGGTGCCTCGCGCTTCCCGGGTGGCGCGGGGGTCTCGGGTTTCTTCGTGGTGCGGGGTGCTTCGGGTGCCTTGGTTGTGCTGGCGTCCCGTGTTCATATGTGGTGCTGGGTGCCTCGCGCTTCCCGGGTGGTGCGGGGTGCCTCGCGCTTCCCGGTGGTGCGGGAGTCTCGCGGTCCCTCGTGGTGCTGGGTGCCTCACGTTTCCCCGGGTGGGCGGGAGCCTCGCTTTCCCTCCGGATGCGGGTGCCCTGGGTTGCCCGGGTGTTTCGCGTTCCCCCTGATGCGGGGTGCCTCACGATCCCCGTGTTGCAGGGTGCGCCCCGCGCCCCCGCCGCCCTACGGCTCCCGCGTCTCCGCCTCCAGGGCCGTCCGCGTTTCCTCCCCGTAGACCCCCCTGCCGTCGCGGTGCGTCGCGCGGGCGTACTGGTAGCGGGCCACCGCGTCCTCCACCTGGCTGTCGTACCTGCCGTGGGGCTCGTCCATGTAGAGGTACAGCTGCTGCAGGCGTTCCTGGAGTTCCGCGACCTCGGGCCCCCTGTCGCCGCGGCGCAGGACGCGGTCGGCCTTGGGGGACGCCGGTTCCACCGAGCCCGTCGCCCGTGCCGTCGAGCGGCTCGGCGGGCGCGTGGACCGCGGCTTCGGCGAGGCCGAGCGCGACGGGGTGGGGGACGGGCTCGCCTTGGGCGAGGCGGACGATGACGCGGACGTGGACGCTGACGCGGAGGGCGCCGGGGACGATGTCGAGGGCGACGGTGCCTTCGTGGTGGACTCCGACGGGCCCGTCACCGCGTGGGTCGGCACGTCCGGCAGCGCCTGCTCCCGTTGCGGCTTGTCGGGCGAGAGCAGTACCGCGGCGAGCACCGCCACGGCCACCACCGCCACCACGGCGCTCACGGCCGTGTACAGGCCCGCACGGCCGCGCCGCGGCGCCAATCCGTCGGCGTACGGCAGAGGGGGTGGGGAAGCGTCCCCTTCCGGTGCGGAGGGGTCTCCGCCCGCACCACTCGCCGCGAACAGCCCCACGTCCGCCGAGCGCGGCGGAGCCGCGGCCTCCGGTGGGAGGACGTGGGCGGGGGCCGGGTCCGGCTCGGGCGCCGGCTCCTCCGCGAGGCCGGGCTCCGGCAGCGTCACGTACGGACGGATCCGCAGCGGATCGAAGTCCTCCGCCGCGGCCGCGTCCGCGGACCTCGCGGCACGCGCCGCGTCGGCGGCACGTTCCGCACAGCCGCAGGCAGGCGCGCTGCCCGGTGCGCGCGACGCACCGCATTCAGGACACCGCCGGTCGCCCCCCGAGCCGCTGTCGCCGCCGTCCGGACGTCTTTCCGTGCTGCTCACTCTTCGTACCCCACCCCTAGAGAACTCCAGCGATTATGCAGACCCAGGCTTCAACAGGCCATAACGGGTCACACGGACCAGGATGGAGAGGGAGAGCCCTCGCAGGACACGCGGGAGTCCTCAGGAGGTGTCCATGACGCAGGACGTCAGCGCCCGCCCCGCGGGGCCGGAGCCGGATCCCGTCCCCGGGCCACCGGATGAGCACGCGCACGGCGGCGTACTGGTCTCCATCGGTGCGCTGCTGCTCGGCATGCTGCTCGCCGCACTCGACCAGACCATCGTCTCGACCGCGCTGCCCACCATCGTCAGCGAGCTCGGCGGCATGGAGCACCTCTCGTGGGTCGTCACCGCGTATCTGCTCGCCGCGACGGCCGCGACGCCGCTCTGGGGCAAGCTCGGCGACCAGTACGGACGCAAGAAGCTGTTCCAGCTGGCCATCGTGATCTTCCTGGTCAGCTCGGCGCTCTGCGGCATGGCGCAGAACATGCCGCAGCTCATCGGCTTCCGCGCGCTCCAGGGAATCGGCGGCGGCGGTCTGATGGTCCTGTCGATGGCGATCGTCGGTGACATCGTCTCGCCGCGCGAACGCGGCAAGTACCAGGGCCTGTTCGGTGCGGTCTTCGGCGCGACGAGCGTCCTCGGGCCGCTGCTCGGCGGCCTCTTCACCGAGCATCTCAGCTGGCGCTGGGTCTTCTACATCAACCTCCCGATCGGCGTCGTCGCGCTCATCGTCATCGCCGCGGCCCTGCACATCCCGGTGCGCTCGCAGAAGCACGTCATCGACTACCTCGGCACCTTCCTGATCGCGGCCGTCGCCACCTGCCTCGTCCTCGTCGCCTCGCTCGGCGGTACCACCTGGGGCTGGGGATCGCCGCAGATCATCGTGCTCGCCGTGCTCGGCGTCGTGCTCGCAGCGGCCTTCGTGGGCATCGAGCGCAGGGCGGCCGAACCGGTCATCCCGATGAAACTGTTCCGGGTCAGGACGTTCACGCTCTCCGCGATCATCAGCTTCGTGGTCGGCTTCGCGATGTTCGGCGCGATGACCTATCTGCCGACGTTCTTGCAGGTCGTCCAGGGTGTCTCGCCCACGATGTCGGGTGTGCACATGCTGCCGATGGTGATCGGCATGCTGATCTCGTCGACCGCGTCCGGCCAGATCGTCAGCCGTACGGGCCGCTGGAAGGTGTTCCCGGTCGCGGGCACCGGCATCACGGCGCTCGGCCTGCTCCTCCTCCACCAGCTGAACGAGAACAGCGGCACGGGCGAGATGAGCGCCTACTTCTTCGTCTTCGGCTTCGGGCTCGGCCTGGTCATGCAGGTCCTGGTGCTGATCGTGCAGAACGCCGTCCCGTACGGGGACCTGGGCGTGGCCACGTCCGGCGCGACGTTCTTCCGCTCCATCGGAGCCTCGTTCGGCGTCGCGATCTTCGGCACGATCTTCGCCAACCGGCTCGTCACCAAGCTGAACGACGCCGTGGCCGGGCAGCAGCTGCCGCCCGGCGTCAGCGCGGACTCCCTCAAGGCGGACCCGCGCGGCATCGCCGAACTCCCGGCGGCGGTGCGGCCCGCTGTCGTCCACGCCTACGCATCGTCCATCACGGACGTCTTCCTGTACGCGGCGCCGGTGGCCCTGGTCGCCTTCGTCCTGGCCTGGTTCCTGCGCGAGGACAAGCTGCGCGGCTCGGTCACGGCGCCCGACCAGACGCAGACGCTCGCCAGCAATCCCGTCGAGCGTTCGTCGTACGACGAGGTGGCGCGGGCGCTCTCCGTCCTCGGGACGCGGGAGGGCCGCCGCGAGATCTACGTACGCATCACCGAGCGGGCGGGTTACGACCTGCTGCCCGGCGCCAGCTGGCTCCTGCTGCGGATCAGCCGCCACGGCCACGTCGAGCCGGCGAGGCTCGCCGAGCGGACGACCGTGCCCCTGTCCGTGATCACGGCTGCGTCCCGCCAGGTCGAGGAGCGCAGGCTCGCCCGGCGCCAGGGCATGGGCCTGACGCTGACCGACGAGGGCCGGGCGGCGGTCGCCAGGCTGGCCAAGGCCCGCGAGGAGTCGCTGGCCGAGCTGCTCGGCGACTGGTGGGGGCCCGACCGGCCCACCGACCTGGTCAAGCTCGTGGAGGAGCTCGGCGCCGAGATGTGCGGCTCCGACGCCGAACAGCCGCACAACGGCAGGTCGCCACAGCGCGGGGTGGCGGCCTGAGCGGCGCCGCCACCTCGCTCTCCCTCGTGTGCGTGGGGGTCAGGTCAGTTTCTTCGCGTACCAGCACTCGGCGTACATCCGCTCGGTGAGCGGCTCGCTCTCCTCGTAGCCGTGCCGGGCGTAGAGCGCTCTGGCCTCGACGAGGTCGAGGCGGGTGTCGAGGACGAGGCGCTCGGCGCCGAGCGCGCGGGCGGCGTCCTCGGCGGCGGCGAGGAGGAGCGCGGCGCCGCCCTTGCCGCGCATGTCCTCGCGGACGAAGACGCGCTTGAGCTCGGCGGCGGGAGGACCGGGGGGCAGGTCGTCCGTGAGCCGAACCCCGGCCGTACCCGCGGGCTCGCCCCCGTACCGGGCGACGAGGAGTGCGCCGGTGGGCGGGCGCAGGTCGTCGCCCGTCTCCGCCGCGACCTCGCGCTCCAGCTCTCCGGGGTCGGTCCGGCGCCCTTCGTGGAGGAGGTAGTACCGGTCGCTCACCTCGGTGTAGTACGCGCGCCAGAGTGCGGCGGCGACGGGGGAGTCGACGGCCTCGGGGGCAATGGTCCAGGAGGCGGGGGCCGAGGTGCCGTGCTCGATGCGGGTGGTCATGGGGGCCATTGTCGGGACGCGACTGCCGTGCCCCGCAAGCGAATTAGGGGCGGCGCGGCCTTGCTGCCGGGGTGGTCAGTCCTTGCGTCCGGTGGCGGCGATGCTGACGCCGAGCCCGATCATGGTGAGGCCGCCGACGCCGCCGACGGCGGAGAGGCGCCGAGGCGAGTGCGCGAACCAGCTGCGCGCGGTGGCCGCGGCCAGACCCCACACGCTGTCGGAGGCCAGGGCGATGGCGTTGAAGACCAGGCCGAGCAGCAGCATCTGCAGCATGACGTGCCCTTGCTCGCGGTCGACGAACTGCGGCAGCACGGCGGCGAAGAAGACGATGGTCTTGGGGTTGGCCACACCGACGGCAAACCCTTCCCACAAGGTACGGAGTCCACTGTGGGAAGGGGCCTCACCGGTGAACGCGGCGTACAGCGAACCGCGTTGGCGAAACGCCTTGACCCCCAGGTACACCAGGTACGCGGCGCCAAGGAGCTTCAGCGCCGTGAACACGACGACCGAGCGCTCCACGACGGTGCCGACCCCGAGGGCGACGGCGACCACGAGCACGTACGCGCCGATCGTGTTCCCCACCACCGAGGTCAGCGCGGCCCGGCGCCCCTGCGCCAGCGCCCGCCCGATCACGAACAGGACGCTGGGCCCGGGGATCACGATGAGCAGAAACGACATGGCCGCGAAGGCGAGTATCCGGTCGGAGGACATCATGATGCTCATGGCACCACGGGGGCGGTGCGGCCCGGTACTGCTTTTCCGCTCCGTCCCGCCGAGCGGCTGCCAGGGCCCTAGCCCTTGGGCGCGGCCTGCTGTACGACCTCGAACGACCATACGGCGGCACTGCTCGACGCGGGCTTGGGACGCTCTCCGCCGGCTGCGGCGCCGCCCTGGTGCGCGGCCTTCATCGGGCCCTCCATCCACGCCTGGAAGGACTCCTCGTCACGCCAGCGCGTGTAGACGAGGTAGTCGTCGGTCCCTTCGATGGGGCGGAGCAGTTCGAACCACTCGAAACCGTCCGAGTTCTCGACGGCGCCGGCGCGGGACGCGAAGCGCTTCTCCAGGGTTTCCCGCTGCTCGGCGGGAACGGTCAGCACGTTGATCTTGACGATGCTCATGGGGCCATCCTGCCGCAGGGGTGCCGCGGATTGCGGGGGCGGGGTGTCGCGTCGGCTGTGTCTACTGGGTCCTCTGCGGCTACTGCGTTGCGGACGTTGGGTTGTCGGGTGGGGCCGGGCGGTCGGTGAAGGCCTAGCTTCTGTCCGGGTGGCGGTTGCGCCAGGCTTGGGCTGTCTCTTCCACGTCGAACGGCTTCAGGCCCAGGGGAGGGCCCGGGGGTGGCAGGCGCAGAGCCTCGGTGATCTTGGCGTTGAGGGCTGTCACCAGGCGGCGGGCCGCTTGTTCGGAAGGGGCGTCCGGCGCCGCAGCCAGGACGTCCTCGGCCTCCTTGCGCAGGGCGAGCGTCGGGGGGAGGTGGGAGAGGCCCTCGCGGGCCATCTTCTGCTTGATCCACCACTGTTCGTCGTGCGACGTGGTGTTCAGGCCGGTCGGCAGCGGCTTGCCGCGGCCCTTCAGGGTGGCGAAGTCGCCCCGCTCCTCGGCCTCGCGGATTTGTTTGTCGATCCACGACTCGAAGCTGACCTCAGGTGGTTTCCGTTCAGTCATGCGTCCATTGTTCCAGGCGACCGTGCGGTCACGTGAGGTGCGCCATAGGATGCGGCGGCGCGGGGGCGTGTGCGGCCGTCGCGCTTTCTGGACGCCGAGAGCTGGGGGAGCGTACGTGCTGGAGCTGACCATGGCCTCGTTGGCCGGGGCGGACGAGGGGGCGACCGCGGGCATGCTCATGGCCGACGCCCCGAGCGCGCCGGGTTCCGTGCTGCGGGTGGGGCGCGATCGCGGCGTGTGCCGTCTCGTGCCGCCGGATGACTGGCTGTTCGTCTCGCGCACGCATCTGGAGTTCCGCTGCGGGCCCGACGGGGCCTGGACCGTGACGTGGGTGCGCGGGTCGCACCCCGAGCCCGCCTCGGAGGTGCGGCTCAGCGTGGGCGGGGTGCCGGCGCCCCTTGCGTACGGAGGGACGGCTCCGCTGCCCAGGGACGGGTCCGGCGACGTCGTCATCCAGGACCGGGCCGGGCCTCGCAGCGTGAATGTCGGGTTTTATGTGGAGGGTTGAGGTCGGATGGTGGGCCGGCCGGCTGGTGGCGGGTGAGGCTCAGTCCAGTACTCGGGCCAGGGCCAGGCCGTCGTAGCCCTTCGTGCCCACCGTCTGCAGGGCCGTGCCGGTCAACTTCGGGTGGTCGGCGATGAGTTGCAGCGCCTCGCGTGTGCCCTGCACGCCGGGGTCCGTGCTGTCCGCGTCGACCACCGCGCCGCTCCGTACGACGTTGTCGACGACGATGAGGCTGCCGGGGCGGGTGAGCTTGAGCGACCACTCCACGTAGTGCGGGTTGTTGGCCTTGTCCGCGTCGATGAAGACCAGGTCGAAGGGGGCCGCCCCCTCGGCCACGAGCGCGGCGAGCGAGTCGAGTGCCGGGCCCACCCGGACCTCGGTGAGCTTGTCGAGGCCGGCGCGGGCGAGGTTGCCGCGGGCCACGTCGGCGTGGACCGGGGAGTACTCCAGAGTGATCAGGTGGCCGTCCGCGGGCAGGGCGCGGGCCAGCCAGATGGTGCTGTAGCCGCCGAGGGTGCCGATCTCCAGGATGCGGTGCGCGCCCTGGATCTGGGCGAGGAGCTGGAGCAGCTTGCCCTGGTTCGGCGCGACGCTGATCTGCGGCAGACCGGCGGCGTCGCTGTCGTGCAGGGCCTCGGCCAGTGCCTCGTCGGCGGGCGCGAGCAGATCGGTGAAGTAGGTGTCCACCGCGGACCATTGCTGCTGGGGCATGGGGGCCTTTCCAAGGCAATCGGCATTCGTTAGGTTCGCTAACGATGTTAGTGGGGGTGGGGCCGATTGTCAGTGGGGACTCGCAGGCGGCCCAAGCCGGCCCGCAGCCCCGCCCCCACCCACCGCGAAGCTCGGCCTAAACCAGCCCCCGCCTCGCCGCGTCCGTCGAACTCCCCTCGACCGCCGGCCCCGACCCCGGCAACGGGCGCCCCGCGCTTTCCGTCATGAACCAGACCGCGATGCCGCCCACCACGGCCGCCGCCATCATGTAGTACGCGGGCATCATCATGTTCCCCGTCGCTCCGATCAGTGCCGTCACCACCAGCGGGGTCGTGCCGCCGAAGATCGACACGGAGATGTTGAAGCCGATCGACAAGGAGCCGTAGCGGACCTTCGTCGGGAACAGGGCCGGAAGCGTTGACGGCATCGATGCCGTGAAGCAGACCAGGAGCAGGCCCAGTGCCGCCATGCCGAGGCCGATCGCCCAGAGCGAGCCCTGGCGGATCAGGAGCAGGGCGGGGACGGACAGGAGCAGGAAGCCCGCGCAGCCCGCCGCGATCACGGGGCGGCGGCCCACCCGGTCGGTCAGCGCGCCCGCGAACGGCTGGACGCACATCATCAGCGCCATCACGGCGAGCACGACAAGGAGCCCGTGCGTCTCGTCGTACTTCAGCTCGCTCGTCAGATAGCTCGGCATGTACGAGAGCAGCATGTAGTCCGTGACGTTGAAGACCAGGACCAGGCCCATGCACAGGAGCAGCGCCTTCCACTGGCCCGCGACCATGTCGCGCAGCCGCACCTTCGGGCGGGACTGCTCGTCCTTGTGTGCCTTGGCGAGCTCCGCGGCGAACGCCGGGGTCTCCTCCAGCTTCATCCGCAGGTACAGGCCGATCAGACCCATCGGGCCCGCGATCAGGAACGGGATGCGCCAGCCCCAGGAGAGGAGGTCATCCGTGGAGAGGAGGGCCGTCATCAGGGTCACCAGGCCCGCGCCGCCGATGTAGCCCGCGAGGGTGCCGAACTCCAGCCAGCTGCCGAGGAAGCCCCGCTTCTTGTCGGGCGCGTACTCGGCGATGAAGGTGGAGGCGCCCGCGTACTCGCCGCCCGTCGAGAAGCCCTGCACCAGGCGGGCGAGGAGCAGCAGGACCGGGGCGCCCACGCCGATCGTCGCGTACGACGGGATCAGGCCGATCGCGAACGTGCCCGCCGCCATCATGATCATGGTGAGGGCGAGGATCTTCTGGCGGCCGATGCGGTCACCGAGCGGGCCGAAGACCATGCCGCCCAGCGGGCGGATCAGGAACGCCGCCGCGAAGGCGCCGAAGGTGGAGAGCAGCTGGGCCGTGGGGTTGCCCGAGGGGAAGAAGACCTTGCCGAGCGTCACGGCGATGTAGCTGTAGACGCCGAAGTCGAACCACTCCATCGCGTTGCCGAGTGCCGCCGCCTTCACTGCCCGCTTGACCAGCACCGGGTCGACGACCGTGACCTCCGGCCGGGCGTCCGGCCGGGCGCCTGAGGGAGCGGGGCCGGACGGAGGGGCCTGCGTGCGCGAGGTCTGCGGGGGAACGGGTGCGACGGAAGCGGCTGCCGGCAAGGGTTCGCTCGCCTGCCTCTCGGTTGACGACAAGGACAGAGCCGCCCATCGAGGGGCGGCCCGCAATCGACCATAGGTGTAGACGGCACCATTACGTTCGGTGTCCGGTCGGCCGCGTACTGTCCGGAATGTGGCGCTATGCAGGGCGAATGGATCAACCTTCGGCGGTGGCCGAAAGGCGTACTTGTGATCTATGTCGCGGCGCACGCGAGGAACCGCGCGCAGGGGGCCGGGTCGTTGTCTCATGGATATGAGGTGGACGGTCTGTAAAGGCCTGGTCGTTGCCCTGGTCGTCGCACTGGCTGTCGGCCCGGTCGTCGGCCCGGCCGACAACCGGACAAAACAGGCTGGTTGGGAAGTCTGCGCAAAAGCCGGTAGAAAGCGGTGTGGCTGCCAGGTGAAATGGGGGCGTCGCGCGTCTCACCAAGGGGCGCGAGCCCTTCGGGTCCGACCGCACACCTCGGGGCCGACGGAGAACTCTCGGGACCGACCGGACGTTGGGACCGAAAAGAGACGACGAGCGGGCGGGAGGGCCGACGGGGCGTGGCGAATGTCGAGCACGGAGGACCGGGAAATGCCTTTGGGACGGGGGGACCCGGTGCACCGACGACGCGGATCGGGGCGGTCCGTGTCGCCCTCTGGCTGATCGCCGCAGTACTCGCGGTACGTCAGGCGGCCGTCGTCCTGCGTACGCCGAAAGGCGAGCGGCTCATCGATCTGGAGACCTGGATCGGCCCGGACGGCGTCCTGCATGTGAACGGCTCCTTCTACGACGCGGACAAGTTCACCGGCACCCCCTTCGCGGGACTCGTGCTCAAACCGTTCTCCCGCGCGGCCGAGCAGGCGCTCGGCTGGGGCTGGACGTTCGGCACGCTGATCCTGGTCGTGATCCTCGGCCTCGTCGCCGCCCGCGCCCTGCCCCAGCCCGTCTCCCGGCGCACCTCGCTGCTCGCCGCGCCCGTCGCGATCTGCCTCCTGATGCTGTCGCTCCCGGTGCGCAACACCCTGTACCTGGGCCAGACCAGCATCTTCCCCGTGCTCCTCGTCCTGCTCGGGTGCTTCGCGGTCCGCGGGGAACGCGCCAGCGGCGTCCTCATCGGCATTGGGGCCGCGCTCCAGCCCACGCTGCTGCTCTTCGCCGCCCTCTTCTGGTTCACCGGCCGCAGGCGGGCCACCGCGTCCACCGGCGCCACCTTCCTCGCCATCACCGCGCTCGCCTGGGCCGCGATGCCGCACGACTCGTGGACGTACTGGATACACCACATCGCGGGCGCGGGCCTCGGCGCGAGTCCGGCCGGTCTCGCCAACCAGTCGCTGCACGGCGCCCTGCTCCGGTTCGGCCTCGAAGGGCCGCTGGAGATCGGGCTTTACGTGGTCCTGGGCGCGGCCGTCGTCTGGTTCGGCGTGCGCCGGGCCGTGCGCTACGCCAAGGACGGGCAGCTGCTGCTCGCCGTCGCGATCACCGGCTGTGTCGCCGTCGCCGTGTCCCCGACGACCTGGCAGCACCAGCTCCTGTGGGTGCTGCTCGCGGTGGTCGGCCGGGCCGGCAAAAAGCAGTCCGACCGGTACATGTGGCCCGTCGCCGTCGTCCTCGTCTCGACGCTGCCGGCGAAGATGATGCTGCCGAACATGCCGGTCGTGGAGCCCATCCGCGACAACGTCGTCCTGATCGCCGCGCTCGCCGCCGCCACGGTCGTGCCCTTCCTTTCCCGCACGGACCCGCGGTACCAGGCCCCCATCCCCACCGACTACGCCAGGCCCGCGCCGGCGCGCTGGAGCTGGGTGCCGCTGCTGCCGTTCTGGCGGCGGGTCACCACCCGGCCGAACCTCCTGCTCGAACTGCTCCTGATCCGCGTCGGCTACTCCGCCTACCAGCAGGCACGCCTCGCCGCGACGGGCGGCACCAACTCGGGCGGACGGGCCACCGCCGAGCAGCACGGCGAGCAGGTCCACGCCATCGAGCAGTTCCTGCGGATCGACATCGAGCACTGGGTCAACCACGCGGTGGTGAAGGTCAGTTGGCTCGAGGAGTTCTTCAACTTCTACTACACCTCGTTCCACTTCGTGGTGCCGCTGACCGTCCTCGGCGTGCTCTACGTCCGGCGCCCCGCCGACTACCGCTGGGCGCGCTCGGCCCTCGGCTTCGCCACGCTCCTCGCGCTCGTCGGGTTCTGGCTCTACCCGCTGGCCCCGCCGCGCCTGATGCCCGAGCTCGGCTTCATCGACACGGTGCACGGCGTGCAGGACTTCACCCAGCCGGACTACGGCACGCTGACCGCGCTCACCAACCAGTACGCGGCGATGCCCTCGCTGCACTTCGGCTGGTCGCTGTGGTGTGGCGTGGTGATCGTGCTCCTCGCGCCGAAGTGGTGGATGAAGGCGCTCGGCCTGCTGCATCCGCTGTGCACGGTCGCCGCGATCGTCGCCACCGGCAATCACTGGGTCCTGGACGCGGTGGGCGGCGCGGCCGTCGTCGGCGCGGGCTTCGGCATCGGCTACCTTCTCGCCGGGCCCCGGGTGGGCAGGAACCTGGAGGTGGCGACGGGCACGGAGCCGGTCATCGACATGACGAAGGACTCGGCGAAGGACCGTACCCCGAGCTGATCGTGTACGTGCCCGGTGCGGACACCGTCAGCCGGGTGAACTCGCCGTGCCGCTCCAGGCAGGCCCCCTCGGCCCGGAGCCACGGCGAGTACACCAGGCGCAGCGTCACCGGCCCGCGCGTGGGCACGCGCACCACCATGGCCGACCCGGTGGACTTCACGACGGCCGCCGGCTTCGACACCATCGGCACCGCGTTCTTCACCCGAAACACCCGCCAGTGCGCGTCTCGCCACACCGGTTCGAGCCACTTGGGGCCACTGGCGACCAGGGCCGCCTCGTCCTCGGCGAAGCCGTCCGGCTTGCCCGACGGCAGCACCACATAGCCGACCGCCCACTTGTCGAGCCACGCCCGGTAGGTGGTGGCCGAGAACGACCCGTCGTAGAAGAGGCGCCCGCGCTCGATGTCGAGCTGCCGGTTCCAGCCGCGCGCCATGTTCACGTACGGCGCCAGGGCCGTGGCCTCGCGGTGATTGCGGGCCGGGACCACCTCCACGCGGCCCCGGTCGGCGCCGAGCCGCTCCAGCTCCCGTACCACGCCGTCCGTGTCGGCGGCCCACTTCGGCACGGCCGTCGACACCGTCAGATCGTCCGCGGTCTTCTGGCCGACCCAGGCCGAGGAGAGGATGAGCGCGACCGTGAGCACGACGCGGCGCGCGCGGGCCAGGCCGGGCATCAGGAGAGCGCCGAGCAGCGCGGCGGGCGCGAGCAGCTCGGCCAGGCGCTCCACGTTCGTGCCGATCGGGGACGGGATGAGGTAGGTCAGGACCGTCCCGGCCGCGTACACCGCGGCTCCCCACCGCAGCACGCGCCACTCGCGCGGAGCCGCCACGATGAGCGCGAGGCTGAAGAGCACGGGCGGGAAGATCCGGTCGAACGGCATCAAGTGCTCGCCGGAGAAGGGGAAGAGCGCGGTGGTGATCCCGACGACCAGCACCGGCGGCACCATCAGGGCCGCGGCCCGCCCCCAGTCGCGTACGAGGAAATAGGCGGCGCCCGCCACCACGAGGAAGAGTCCCGCCACCGGGCTGGACATGGTCGCGAGCGCCGCGCACACCACGGCGGCCCCCACCCGCCGCTCCCGGACGAGCACCAGGCACGCCGCGAACCCGAAGGCGATGCCGAGCGCGAACGTCGTGCGCCCCGACGCCACGTTGCACCACACCGCGAGCGAGGCGAGCACCGCGGGCCACAGCGGGCGCCGCATCCCGGTGCGTTCGACGAGCGCGGCGACCAGCCAGGCACCGGCGACACCCGACACCACCGTCACGGTCTTCACGCCCACGGCGGCCATCAAGTAGGGCGAGATCAAGCTGTAGTTGGCGGTGTGCATGCCGCCGTACCAGAACAAGCCGTACGCGGCGGCCCCGTGCTCCGAGGCGAACCGCGCCCACGCCTCCTGAGCCGCCAGGTCGCCGCCACCGGTGGCGAGGAACGCGGCCCACACCGCGTACAGCGGAAGCGTGGGCAGCGTGGCGAGGAGCGGAATCCGGTGCCGTCGGCAGAAGGCGCGGAGGGAGGTCTTCCGCTCATTGGGTGTGCTGCCCGACGGCGCGACGGAGAGACCTGCGGAGACCACGGCGACCGTTTCCGTTCGAAGTCTTGGAGAGGCAAGGTTCACTTCTCAAGACGCGTCGCGCAACGGAAACGTTGGCTTCGGCGGAAAAAGATCCCGGGGAAGCCCGGGGGAGGCAGGAGCAGGGCGTGGGTGGAGTTGCTCCTGCCTCCCTGGCGGCGGGTCAGCCGGTGCTGACCTGCAGTTCCTTGACGCCGTTCAGCCAGGCCGAGCGGAGCCTGCGGGGGTCGGAGACAAGGCGGAGGTCGGGCAGCGCGTCCGCGATCGCGTTGAAGATGAGGTTGATCTCCAGGACCGCGAGCGACTTGCCGAGGCAGAAGTGCGGGCCTCCGCCGCCGAATCCGAGGTGCGGGTTCGGGTCGCGGGTGATGTCGAACGTCATCGGGTCGTCGAAGACCTCGGGGTCGTTGTTGGCCGAGGAGTAGAAGATGCCGACGCGGTCGCCCTGCTTGATCTTCGCGTCGCCGATCTCGGTGTCCTGGGTCGCGGTGCGCTGGAAGGAGACGACGGGGGTGGCCCAGCGCACGATCTCCTCGGCGGTGGTCTCGGGGCGCTCGCGCTTGAAGAGTTCCCACTGCTCCGGGTGGGTGAGGAAGGCGTGCATGCCGTGGGTGATGGCGTTGCGGGTCGTCTCGTTGCCGGCCACCGCGAGCAGGATGACGAAGAAGCCGAACTCGTCGGAGGAGAGGTTGCCCTCGTCCTCGGCGGCCACCAGCTGGCTGACGATGTCCTTGGCCGGGCACTCCTTGCGTGCCGCGGCGAGGTTCATCGCGTACGAGACGATCTCCATGGCCGCCTCGGCGCCGACCTCCTCGGTGATCGCGTACTCCGGGTCGTCGTAGGCCGCCATCTTGTTGGACCAGTCGAAGATCTTCGTCCGGTCGTCCTGCGGCACGCCGATGAGCTCGGCGATCGCCTGGAGGGGAAGTTCCACGGCGACGTTCGTGACGAAGTCGAAGGAGCCGTCGGCCGCGGCGTTCGCCCGGGCCGTCTCGACGATGGAGTCCGCGCGGTGGCGCAGGGCGTCCTCCAGGGAGCGTATGGCGCGGGGGGTGAAGCCGCGCTGCACGATCTGGCGGACCCGGGTGTGCTCGGGCGGGTCCATGTTCAGCATGATCAGCTTCTGGACCTCGATCTGGTCGCGGCTGATCGTCTCGTTGAACCGGATGACCGCGGTGTTGAGGTTGGAGGAGAACAACTCCGGGTGTGTGGACACGTATTTGACGTCCGCGTGCCGGGTGACCGCCCAGTAGCCCGAGTCGTCGAAGCCCGATATGCGGGGTGGCTGGGCGATCCAGCGCACCGGTTCCGTCTGGCGCAGCTGGGCGAACTCCGGGTGGGGCACGCGCTCTTGGAGCAGGTCGGGGTCGGTGAAGTCGAACCCGTCGGGCAGCGCTGGACAGGGCATCGGCAACTCCAGGAGTTCAGTTCTGGCAGCTCTGTAGCTGTCCTGACGGTCCATCAGGAGATGCCCGCAAGGTAGTAACGGGTTCTACAAGTGGCAAGGCCCGCGCAGGGGTCGCTTCCCCAAGCTCTTGAAGAGAGCAGGGGAGGCCCCACTGTGTACGTCCTGCGCAAGGTGCGTGCAAGCCCCTTGCGGTGCCGGGGTCGCGCTCAGCAGACTGCTTGCAGAACTAGAACGCGTACTAGTTCTCCGCGTGGGTGCCGGGACACTCGCGCGGGATGTGGATGGAGAGGACGCCCATGGCCGCGGAACCTGTCATCGTCGAAGCCGTACGCACCCCCATAGGTAAGCGCGGCGGCGCGCTCGCCAATCTCCACCCCGCCTATCTGCTCGGCGAGACCTACCGCGAGCTCCTCGGCCGCACCGGCATCCACGCCGACTGCGTCGAGCAGATCGTGGGCGGCACGGTCACCCACGCCGGGGAGCAGTCCATGAACCCGGCGCGCACGGCCTGGCTCACGATGGGCCTTCCGTACGAGACCGCCGCGACGACGGTGGACTGTCAGTGCGGCTCCTCGCAGCAGGCGAGCCACATGGTCGCCAACATGGTCGCGGCCGGTGTCATCGACGTGGGCATCAGCTGCGGCGTCGAGGCCATGTCACGGGTGCCGCTCGGGTCCGGCTCCAAGCACGGTCCCGGCAAGCCGTTCCCCGAGGAGTGGAACGTCGACCTGCCCAACCAGTTCGAGGCGGCCGAGCGGATCGCCCGCAATCGTGGCCTGACGAGGGAGAACGTCGACTCGCTCGGTCTCATCTCGCAGGAGCGCGCCGCGACCGCCTGGGCCGAGGAACGCTTCAAACGCGAGACGTTCGCCGTCCAGGTCCCGACGACGGAGGAGGAGCAGGCCGCGGGGCAGGGCATGTGGCGCCTCGTCGACCGGGACGAGGGGCTGCGGGACACCACCATGGAGGGCCTCGAGCGGCTCAAGCCGGTGATGCCGACCGCCGTGCACACCGCGGGCAACTCCTCGCAGATCTCGGACGGCGCCGCGGCGATCATGTGGGCGTCGAAGCGGATGGCGCGGGCCCTGAAGCTGCGGCCGCGCGCGCGGATCGTGGCGCAGGCGCTGGTGGGCGCCGATCCGCACTTCCACCTGGACGGCCCGATCGACGCGACGCGGGCGGTGCTCGGCAAGGCGGGGATGTCCCTGAAGGACATCGACCTCGTGGAGATCAACGAGGCCTTCGCGTCGGTGGTGCTGAGCTGGGCGCAGGTCTTCGAGCAGGACCTGGAGAAGGTGAACGTGAACGGGGGCGCGATTGCCATCGGCCACCCGGTCGGGGCGACCGGGGCGCGGCTGATCACCACCGCCCTCCATGAGCTCGAGCGCCGCGACAAGGAGTTCGCGCTGATCACGATGTGCGCGGGCGGGGCTGTCGCCACGGGGACGATCATCCAGCGGCTCTGAGTGATTCCCTGGCATGGGTACGACGAAGGCGGCCACTCCCCGAGAGGGAGTGGACGCCTTCGTGTGTTTCAGGAGTTTCTTGCGGCTCAGTAAGAGCCGTTGGCCTGCCAGTGGTTCCAGGCGCCGACCGGGCTGCCGTAGCGGTCGTTCATGTAGTCGAGGCCCCACTTGATCTGGGTCTCGGGGTTGGTCTTCCAGTCCGAGCCCGCCGACGCCATCTTCGTGGCGGGCAGGGCCTGGACCAGGCCGTAGGCGCCGGAGGAGGCGTTCGTGGCCTTGGGGTTCCAGCCGCTCTCGTGCTCCACGATCTTGCTGAACGCCTTGTACTGAGCGGGGTCCGGGATCATCTTCTTCGCGATCGCCTTGGCCGAGGAAGGCGCCGCGGCGGGAGCGGCGGCCGGAGCCGCGGCCTTCGCCGCCGTGGGGGTGGCGGCCTGGGCCGCGCCCGCGCTGAACACCATGCCGGTCGTGGCGACGGCCACGGCGGCACCGGTGAGGGCCTTCTTCGGGGTGGCGATACGGCGGAGGAGCGTGGCGGACAAAGCGTGGCCTTCCGTGGGGGACATGGTGTCGCGGGCATGCCGTGGGCCACGGGGGTGTGGCTGGAGGAATGCGTCGGCGCCGGGGGCCTTACGACCGGCGGCGCCGTGCGACTCGATCCAGAGAAGCAGGGCTGTCACGTCTCCGCAATGACCCTTTTTACTAGTGGATGTCGCATGTGCGCGAAAGGTCCTTCGTGTGACCTGGCTCTCAATCCGCAGGTCAGCGCGTGTTTTGACGCGTACGCGCCAGCAGGCCACTTCTACGGCCCGCCCTAGTAGAGGACCAAAGTACTGTGGGCCGCCTCACCGCGAAGGGACCCTCCGGGTGACACAGGGCCACCGGCCGCTCACGCTTTCGGGCCCTCGAATGTGGCCTGGGCCTCGAACGCCGCCCGGCGCGTGGCCCGGCGCAGTGCCTTCAGGACGGCGGGGCCGAGGGCGAGGCTCAGCAGCACGGTCACGACGGCGCGGGGGAGGTCCCAGCCCAGCGAGGTCGCCAGACAGTAGGCGATGAAACGGCCGAGGTTGTCGCCGACGGGGTCGCCGGGCACGAAGGAGACGCCGGTCGCGAGGCCGCCGAGGTAGGGCCAGCCCTGCAGATTCATCACGGTCCCGTACAGGACGGACGAGATGGCCCCGTAGGCGGCGAGCAGCCACAGCTCCCCGCGCACGCGCAGGGTGTCGGGGCCCGGCAGCAGTCCCGCCCCCATGCAGACCCACCCCATGGACAGCATCTGGAACGGCATCCACGGACCGACGCCGCCGGTCAGGAGCGCGGAGGCGAACATGGACACCGCGCCGAGCACGAACCCGAACCCGGGCCCGAGGACGCGACCGCTGAGCACCATCAGGAAGAACATCGGCTCGATCCCGGCCGTCCCCGCACCCAGCGGTCGCAGCGCGGCACCGGCCGCGGCGAGCACCCCCAGCATCGCGATGGCCTTCGCGTCGAGACCGACGTCGGCGATGGTCGCCACGACGACGGCGAGCAGGAGCGGAAGGAGCGCCGCGAACAGCCAGGGCGCGTCCTGGGCGTGCGCGCTCAGCCCTGACTCCCCGCCCGCGATCAGCGGCCACCCGAAGGCCACCACGCCGACCGCGCTGACGAGTGCGAGGGCGCCGATCGAGCGCGGCCCCAGGCGGATGGGGCGGGCCTGCCGGGCCAGGGGTGAGCCGCTCACGGGGTACCGCCCCCGGCAGCGAGCGCCTCCCGTACCTCCGTGACCGTCAGCCACTTCTGCGGGGCGAGGATCTTGGTGGTCTGCGGGGCGAAGGAGGGGGAGGAGACCACGATGTCGGAGGTCGGGCCGTCGGCGACGATCTCCCCGTCGGCGAGGATCGCGACCCGGTGGGCCAGTTCCGCGGCCAGCTCCACGTCGTGCGTGGCGAGGACGATCGCGTGGCCGTCGGCGGCGAGGCCGCGCAGGAGCGTGACCAGGCGGGCCTTGGCCGCGTAGTCGAGGCCCCGGGTCGGCTCGTCCAGGAGGAGCAGCGGCGGGCGGGCGGTCAGGACGATCGCCAGGGCCAGGGTGAGGCGCTGGCCCTCGGAGAGGTCGCGGGGGTGGGTGTCGTCCGCGATGCCGGGGAGCAGCCCGGTGACCAGCGCGCGGCAGGTGCCGGGCTCCGCTCCCGCGTCGTGGTCGGCGGCCGTGCACTCGGCGGCCACCGTGTCCGCGTAGAGGAGGTCCCGCGGCTCCTGGGGGACCAGGCCCACATGCCGGATCAGCTCGCGGGGGCCTGTGCGGTGGGGGATCGCGCCGCCGACGCGGACCGAGCCGGCCGCCGGTTCGAGCAGGCCCACCAGGGTGGACAGGAGCGTGGACTTCCCGGCGCCGTTGCGGCCCATCAGGGCCACCGTCTCGCCTGCGGAGACGGTGAGGTCCACGCGGCGCAGGGCCTCCACGCGGCCCCGGCGCACGGCCAGACCCGTGACGCTCGCGGCGGCAGCTTCCGGGGCATCCGTCTTCTTCGTACGCCGGAAGAGGCTCGGGCGGCCCGCCGCCGGACGTACGGCCGTGGCCTCCTCGCGCGATTCGGCCCCCGCCAGCCGCTCCCGCAGCGCGCCGGCCTTCCGCCTGGCGTCCCGCACCGTCAGCGGCAGCGGGGACCAGCCCGCGAGGCGGCCGAGGCCCACCACCGGCGGGTAGACCGGCGATACGGCCATCAGCGAGGCGGGGTCGCCGAGCACGGGCGGCTCGCCCGGCGCCGCGAGCAGCAGCACCTGGTCGGCGTACTGCACGACCCGCTCCAGGCGGTGCTCGGCCATCAGGACCGTCGTGCCCAGGTCGTGCACCAGGCGCTGCAGTACGGCGAGGACCTCTTCGGCGGCGGCCGGGTCGAGGGCCGACGTCGGTTCGTCCAGGACGAGGACCTCGGGGTGCGGCGTGAGCACCGAGCCGATGGCGACGCGCTGCTGCTGGCCGCCGGAGAGCGTGGCGATGGGCCGGTCGCGCAGATCGGCGAGGCCGAGGAGGTCGAGGGTCTCCTCGACGCGGCGGCGCATCACGTCGGGGGCGAGCCCGAGCGACTCCATCCCGTACGCGAGCTCGTCCTCGACCGTGTCCGTCACGAAGTGCGAGAGCGGGTCCTGGCCCACCGTGCCGACGACGTCGGCGAGTTCACGCGGCTTGTGGGTACGGGTGTCGCGTCCCGCCACCGTCACCCGGCCCCGGAGCGTGCCCCCGGTGAAGTGCGGCACGAGCCCGCTCACCGTGCCGAGCAGCGTCGACTTGCCGACCCCGGACGGACCGACGAGAAGCACCAACTCGCCCTCGGGAACGGCGAGATCGACCCCGCGCACGGTGGGGCCCGCGACCCCTTCGTACGTCACGGAGACATCCTCGAAGCGGATCATGAGGGCTCCTTGGTGCGAGCGGGGGCGGAGACAGGGGTGGTGGCGGAGTCGGCCGGCACCGGCGCCACGAAAGCAGGCAGCAGACCGACGAGGACCGCCACCGCGGGCCACAGCGGCAGCGTCGGCGCCGTCAGGGGGACGACTCCCGGGTGCAGGGCCGCCGCGTCGTACGCGGCGGCCCAGAGCGTCAGGCCCGCCACCGCGATGCCCGACCCGGCGACGAGCCAGGCGCGCACGCCCCACGTGTCGGGGCGGTAGCGGGTGCGCACGGAGCGCCGGCCGCCGAGCCGGAGCCCGGCGAGCGCAGCGAGGAGACCGACGCCGAGGACGGGCAGGCCGTACCGCGTGCCGTCCGCGGTGAGCAGGCCGTACGTGCCCACGCAGACACCCATCAGGCCGCCGAGCGTAAGGGCCGCCGTCGCCCTGCGCACCCCGGCCGGAACCGGCGCGCTGCGGCCGAACCCTCGCGCGTCCATCGCGGCGGCCAGCGCGACCGACCGCTCAAGGGCGCCCTCAAGGACCGGGAGCCCCACCTGGAGCAGCCCCCGGATGCCCTTGTCCGCGCGTCCGCGAAGGCGCCGCGCCGAGCGAAGGCGCTGCACATCCATGATCAGATTCGGCGCGAACGTCATCGCGACGACGATGGCGACCCCCACCTCGTACAGCGCGCCCGGCAGCGACTTGAGCAGCCGCGCCGGGCTGGCGAGAGCGTTGGCGGCGCCCACGCAGATGAGGAGACCGGCCAGGCGCACCCCGTCGTAGAGCGCGAAGAGCAGCCCCTCGGCCGTCACCCGGCCCCCGATCCGCACCCCCTTCGCCCAGTCGGGCAGCGGCACTTCGGGGAGCGTCACGATGACGTGCGTGCCGGGGATGGGGGAGCCGAGGACGACGGCGAAGACCAGCCGGATGGCGATCACGACGAGGCCCAGCTTCACGAAGGCGCCGTACGACCGCGCCCACGGGGCCGATGTCCTGCGGGCCGCGACGACATAGCCGGCGACACCGATGAGGAGACCGATCAGCAGGGGGTTGGTGGTGCGCGACGCCGCGACGCCGAGCCCGAGCGCCCACACCCACCAGGCGCCGGGGTGCAGCGCGTTGCTCCGGTGCGCCGCGGGGGCCAGACGCCTCCGCAGCGCACCGGGAGCGGTGCTCGGTTGATCGGTCATCGTGTGGTCAGCCGCGTCGGCGGCGTGCCTGCCAGACGGCGGCCCCGCCGAGCAGGGCGACGGCGGCCACGCCCGCGATCAGACCGACGGAGGGGCCACCGGAGCCGCTGTCCTCGTCGCTCGCGGCCGGCTTCTTCTCCGTGCCGTCGGACTCGCCGTTGCCCGAGACCTGCTCGCCGCAGCCCGACTTCGGGTAGTCCGCGATGGCGCACAGCAGGGCGTTGCTGTCGTAGCGCAGGGGCTTGGCGACCGCGGCGAGCGCGTCCGCGCTGGTCGCGTCGTCCGCGATCTGCGCGCACGCCGTACGCGCCTTCGGCGGGCTCTCCCCGTCGGGGGCGTCGCCCGGCGTGCCGAAGTCGATGACCAGGGCGATCCGCTTGCGGTCGTCCTTGGCGGGGGTCTTGGCGCAGATCGTGTCGAAGTCCGCGGCGCCGCGCGGCTTCGCGGCGTCCTTCGAGTCGGCGGACACGGCGAACCGGAAGCCCTGGACGGCCCCGTCGTCGGGGCGCGCGGTGCTCGGCCCCTGGCTCGCGTAGGCCCACGTGGAACCGTCCCGGTCCCAGAAGGACCAGTAGCGATACCCGGCGGCCTGGGCGGGGGCGGCGGTGAGGACGCCGAGCAGGGCGGCAAGGAGCGCCCCCACCATCAGGCGCCCGCACCGCGCGCGACCCCGCGTCACAGCTGCTGCTTCTTCTTGTTGCCGCTGTAGAGGAACCCGATGCCGATGCCGGCGACCATGCCGACGCCGATGATCCACCAGATGCTCAGGCCGCCGTCGTCGCTGTCCTTCTTCTCGTCGGCGGCCTTCTCCGTCGCCTCCGGGGCGGGACCCTGCGCGTTGAGCTGCTTGACCAGGTCCGCGCCGCCGAAGTCACGCGGGTCCATGCCGGCGGCGTGGGCGGCGAAGATCAGCTGGGCGTAGGCGGCGGGGCCGGACTTCTCGGCCCACTGCGCGGAGTTCTTCGCCAGCCACTGGGCCGACTTCTCGGCCTGCTCCGGCTGACCGGCAGCGGCGAGCGCGAGCACGGAGTCGGCGGTGTTGCCGAGGTCGGGCATGTTCTTTGCGCCGGGCATCGACGACATCAGGTGGTCGTCGCCCTTGGCGAGGGTCTTCAGGAGGTAGCCCGTGCCGTTCGCCGCCGCCTGCTCGGCGGTGTCGGCCTTCGCGCACTTCGGGGCGGCTTCCTTCTTCTCGGCCGCGTCCACGACCAGGCCCTTGCCGTGGGCGCCGAGGACACCGGCCGCGGTGGCGTCGGCGTTCGGCGAGAGCTTGCCGGACTTGACGTCCGCGAGACCGAAGGCGCCGCCGTCCTTGCCACAGCTCATCGAGAGGGCGGGCAGCGCGCTGTACGCGGTCTTGCCGCTCTGCGACTTCACGCCCTCCGGCTTCTCGCCCGCCGCGACGAGCGCGCCGATCACGATGCCGGTGGAGTTGGCGTCCGAGTCCATGCCGGGGCTGTAGCCCCAGCCGCCGTCCTGGTTCTGCACGGACTTCAGCCAGTCGACGCTCTTGCCGACGGTCTTCTTCTGACCGCCGAGCGCGGCGAGCGCCTGCACGGCCGACGCCGTCGCGTTGCTGTCGAGCATCGTCTTGGAGTCGCAGGGCTCGCCCGCGTCGGGGCGGTAGGCGGCGTAGGCGCCGTTCGAGCACTGCTGCCCGGTGAGCCAGTCGACGGACTTCGCGGCGGGCTTCACACCGGCCGAGTCCTGGGCGAGCAGGGCGTACGACTGCCGGAACACCCCGTCGAACTTGGGGTCCGCGTCGCCGTAAAGACCCGAGGGCAGCTTGGCGGAGGGCGACGGGGACGCGGTGTCCGCGAAGGCGGCCGGGGCGGCGGCCGAACCGAACACGGCGACGGCGGCCAGGACCGCTGCGCTGCGGCGAACGTTCATGATGCGGCGGGTGCCTCTCCCTGCGGGGGAGCGGGGCAGCACGGGCGCGTGCGGGCACGGGCACCGGGCGGCTCCGGCTCCGTATACCTCGACGGTGCCGGTCATCGGCGGTTCCGATGACGCGAGCCGGTCACGTTCCATGCGGGGCGATCCGGCTCTCCGGCGGTCCTTGCGGGACCGTGGATCACGGCTGCGGGTCAGCGCCGGATTCGCACCGGCTTCCCCCCGTACGGGCATGATGACGACGGGGCCACTCTACCGGCCCGTAGGGGAGGCGCCCCGGGGTGGCCGCCCCCGGCGGGAGGTCACACCGCGCGGTACCGCACGGGATCGTTGCCCACCGCCTCGGCGCGCCCCAGCTTCACCAGGCGCCGCACATGGGCCTCGGCCTCGGAGACCGCGATGTTCCGCGAGCCGTAGCGGATCTGGGCCCAGGGGCGGTTCCACTCCATCTGCTCGGCGAGCTGCCAAGGGGTGAGGGGCTCGGCGAGGAGGGCGAGCAGATCCGTCAGGCGCTCCTCGTGGTGGGCCAGGATCTCCTGGACGCGGGCCGGGGCGTCGGTGAACGCGTACTGGTGGGCCGGGAGCACCTCGGCGACCCCCAGGCGGCCGATGCGCTCCAGGGAGTCGAGGTAGTCGCCGAGGGGATCCGTGACGGTCTCGTCGTCGGGGTCCTCGTACAGGCCGATGTGCGGGGTGATCCCGGGGAGCAGGTGGTCGCCGGAGAACAGGCGGCCGCGGCCCGGCAGCCGTGCCGGGTGCTCCTCCTCCAGGTGCAGGCAGACGTGGCCGGGGGTGTGGCCGGGGGTCCAGATCGCGCGAAGCCTGCGCCCCGGCAGTTCGAGGAGCTCGCCCGGGGTGATGTCGCGGTCGGGGAGCGCGGCGGCCAGGCCGGGCAGCCGGGGTGCGCGGCCCGCGTCACGGGCGGCGAGGAGAGGGGCCAGATGGTCGGCGGGGGCGCCCGCGGCCGTCAGCTTCTCCGCCATGTAGTCGAACCAGCGGGCGGGCGGCCCGGTCCGGGTGCGGCGTACGACCGAGGCGTCGGCCTCGTGCATCGCGATCCACGCGCCCGACGCCTCGCGGACCTTGGCCGAGAGGCCGTGGTGGTCGGGGTGGTGGTGGGTGATGACGACGCCGTGCACCGCGTCGGCGGACGTGCCGCAGGCGGCGAGGCCTTCGGCGAGTGCGTCCCAGGAGGTGGGGTCGTCCCAGCCCGTGTCGATGAGTACGGGGCCGGCGTCCGTGTCCAGGAGGTGGACGAGGGTAAAGCCCAGCGGATTGTCGGGGATGGGGACCTTGATGCTCCATACGCCCCCGCCGTGCTCGGTCACCTGCGGTTCGGTCACCTGCGTCATCGGGCGCCCTCTTCTTCTCTCGTTCGTCGCTCGACCGTAACTAGAACTGGTTCCAATGATCGCCTAAGTCGACCGTTTCAACAGGCTACTTGAGCCTTGCCCTCCGTGGACTAGTGGAACTAGAACTGGTATCAGTTCTGAAACAGTGTCAGAAAGCGTGCCGCGCAGGCGGAATCCCGCAGGAGGCAGTCAGCCATGACCGAGCTCGTGGAACACGGACAGCTGTTCATCGGCGGGGAGTTGGTGGATCCCCACGGCAAGGACGTCATCGAGGTGGTCTCGCCGCACACCGGCCAGGTCTTCGCGCGGGTGCCGCACGCCGCGCCCGCCGACGTCGACCGGGCCGTCGCCACCGCGCGCAAGGCGTTCGACGAGGGCCCCTGGCCCCGGATGACCCTCGACGAGCGGATCGAGGTCATCACCAGGATCAAGGACGCGTTCGCCGTACGGCACGAGGAGATCGCCCGCGTCATCAGCTCCCAGAACGGCACCCCGTACACATCGAGCGTGATGGTGCAGGCCCTCGCCGCGATGATGGTCTGGGACTCCGCGCTCACGGTCGCGAAGAACTTCACGTACGAGGAGGCGCGCGACGGCGCCCTCGGCAAGATCCTGGTGCGGCGCGAGCCGGTCGGCGTCGTGGCGGCCGTGGTCCCGTGGAACGTCCCGCAGTTCACCGCCGCGGCCAAGCTCGCGCCCGCGCTGCTCGCCGGGTGCCCGGTGATCCTCAAGACCTCGCCCGAGACGCCGCTCGACGCGTACATCCTCGCCGACATCGCCACCGAGGCGGGGCTGCCGCAGGGCGTGCTCTCGATCATCTCGGCCGACCGCGAGGTGAGCGAGTACCTCGTCGGGCACCCCGGCGTCGACAAGGTGTCCTTCACCGGCTCCGTCGGCGCGGGCAAGCGCGTCATGGAGGTCGCGGCCCGCAACCTCACGCGCGTGACACTGGAGTTGGGCGGCAAGTCGGCCGCGGTGATCCTGCCGGACGCGGACGCGGCGAGTGCCGTCGCCGGCATCGTCCCCTTCGCCTGGATGATCAACGGCCAGGCGTGCGTGGCCCAGACCCGCATCCTCGTGCCGCACTCCCGCCACGACGAGTTCGCCGAGGCCTTCGCCGCCGCGGCCGCCGCGCTCAAGGTCGGTGACCCGCTCGACCCCGAGACCGAACTCGGCCCGCTCGTGGCCCGGCGCCAGCAGCAGCGCTCGCTCGACTACATCCGCATCGGCCAGGAGGAAGGCGCCAAGATCCTTACGGGCGGCGGCCGTCCGGCCGGGTTCGACGAGGGGTGGTACGTCGAGCCGACGCTCTTCGGCGGCGTCGACAACTCGATGCGCATCGCCCGCGAGGAGATCTTCGGCCCGGTCATCTGCCTTCTCCCGTACGGCGACGAGAGCGAGGCCGTGAAGATCGCCAACGACTCCGACTACGGACTCAGCGGCAGCGTGTGGACGGCGGACACGGAGCGCGGCATCGACATCGCGCGGCGGGTGCGCACCGGGACGTACTCGGTGAACACCTTCAGCCTCGACATGCTCGGTCCGTTCGGCGGCTACAAGAACTCCGGTCTCGGGCGGGAGTTCGGGCCCGAGGGGTACGGCGAGTACTTCGAGCACAAGATGATCCACCTGCCCGCTGGATACGGGGAGGCGGGTGCCTGATGGGTGACCGCTGGCACGTCGAGGTGGACCGGTCGGTCTGCATCGGCTCCGGGATGTGCGTGATCACGGCGCCGGGCGGTTTCACGCTCGACTCCGCCCGCCAGTCGCATCCCGCGGACCCCGAGACCGACGCCAACGAGAAAGTGCTCGAAGCGGCCGAGGGGTGCCCGGTCGAGGCGATCACCATCACGTTGTCCGGCAGCGGGGAGGTCGTCTTCCCGCCGGAGGACTGACGGGGACCGGCGGATTCCGCTCCCGCGGCGGAATTTACTTGTGTGACGCCGTCTGAGCCGAATTGTGTACGTTCCGCGGACGTTATGTGTGCTCGAAAGTGTGCGAACAGGACTTTACCCATGCGTTCCGCATGCCCGATCGATGACATCCGTGACTGTCCGTCCCCTTTGCGGCCTGGAACTCTCTGAGCCAGGCCACATGGGGAGGAGACGTTCGTGGACAAGCGGTACGAGGTCTACTGTCTGGCGGACAGGCACTTCTACGAGACTCCGGACCGTTTGTCCGTGGGCGGGAGCGCCCCTGAGTTCGAGACGGCGGGGCGGCCGGTCCCGGACGGCTGGCGCACCGGGCGGCACAGCGACTGGCTCTCCCTGTTCCCGCTGGACGAGGACGGGACGCCACGGCCCACGCCCCAGCAGGGCTGGAAGATCCACGCCTCCGCGACCCTGGACAACGCGGACCGCGTCGCCGCGACCGTCTGGGACTACTGCGTCGAGCGCCTGATCCCCTTCAAGTTCGTGCCGGCGCCGCATCTGCTGCACCTGCGCAACAGCAAGTACGCGGGCCGCGACAGCAGCGGGAAGTTCGCCACCATCTACCCCGCCGACGAAGGCCAGTTGCGCAGCACCCTGGAAGAACTGGGCGAGCGGCTGCACGGCCTGGACGGGCCGTACGTCCTCACCGATCTGCGCTGGCAGGACGGCCCCCTCTACGTGCGCTACGGCGCCTTCACCCGCCGCGTCGTCGCCGACGAGCGGGGCACGCTGGTCCCCGCCATCGAGGACGGCACGGGAACCTTGGTGCCCGACCCCAGGGACCCGGCCTTCAAGATCCCCTCCTGGGTCACCCTGCCCGCCTTCCTGGAACCGCAGCTCGCGGCGCGCAACACGACGACCGTCGCCGACCTGCCCTACCGCTTCGAGAAGGCGCTGCACTTCTCCAACGGCGGCGGTGTCTACCAGGGCCGCGACACCCGTGACGAACGCAAGGTCGTCCTCAAGGAGGGCCGCCCGCACGCAGGCCTGGCCTCCGACAGGGCTGATGCCGTCGCCCGCCTGGAGCGCGAGAAGACCGCGCTGGAACGACTCTCGGGTCTCGGTCTCGCACCCGAGGTGCGGGACTGGTTCGCCGTCGGCGACCACCGGTTCCTCGTCATGGACTTCCTTGAGGGGCGCACCCTCAACTCGTTCTTCGCCGAGCGCCATCCGCTGGTCACCCAGGCACCCACACCGGACGCGGTGGCCTCGTACACGGCTTGGGCGTTACGCATGCACCGTGCCGTCGAGGACGCGGTGACGGCCGTGCACGAACGCGGGATCGTCTTCAACGACCTGCACATGTTCAACATCATGGTGGCGCCGGACGAACAGTCGGTTGCTCTGCTCGACTTCGAGGCGGCCGCGCCCGTCGAGGAGAGCGGACGGCAGATCGTCGCCCACCCGGGCTTCATGGCCCCTGCGGACCGCACGGGGACCGAGGTCGACCGCTACGCGCTGGCCTGTCTGCGGCTCGCGCTGTTCCTGCCGATCACCACGCTGTTCGCCGTCGACCGCGGCAAGGCGGCCCACCTCGCCGAGATCATCGCGGCTGAATTCCCCGATGTACCCCGGGAGTTCCTTGACGAAGCCGTCGCCGAGATCACGCGCGGCGGGCAGGAGGTGCCGGCCGACGCGGGAGCGCCCGAGGCCACCCGGCCGGCCGGCCGGGGAGGGCCCGTCCTCGTGGCCGCCGGCGGACCGATCGCCGACCCCGGCGACTGGCCGTCCAGCCGCGACTCGATGGTCAAGGCGATCCTCGCCTCCGCGACCCCGGAGCGCGACGACCGGCTCTTCCCCGGCGACGTCGCCCAGTTCGCCGACGGCGGCGGACTCGGCCTCGCCCATGGCGCCGCCGGGGTCCTGCACGCCCTCGCCGAGACCGGCGCGGAACGCTATGAGCAGGGCGAACGCTGGCTGCTCGACCACACGGACCCGGTGCCGCAAGGCACCCCGCTCGGTCTCTACGACGGGCTCGCGGGCGTCGCGTACGTCCTGGACCGCCTCGGGCACACCCAGCGCGCCCTCGACCTCCTCGACGGCGTCCTGCGGGACGGCTGGCGGCGGCTGTCCTCGCAGCTGTACGACGGCATCCCCGGCATCGGCCTGGTGCTCGACCACCTCGCGGGCACCACAGGGGAGACCGGCCTGGGGGAGCGCGCCGACGAGGCCGCTCGGATCGTCTGCGACCGGATCGAGGCGGCCTCCGCTCCCGGCCGCGCGGACACCACGCGACGGCATGCCGGACTGCGGCGCGGCATGACCGGCTCCGCCCTGTTCCTGCTGCGCCGCTACGAGCGCACGGGCGAGCCCCACCTGCTCGAACGGGCGGCGGACGCGCTCCGCCTCGACCTGGAACGCTGTCTGGTCCAGAAGGACGGCAGCCTCCAGGTCGACGAGGGCTGGCGCACCATGCCCTACCTCGCCGACGGCACCGTGGGCATCGGCATGGTCCTCGACGACTGGCTGGAGCACGGCAAGGACGAAGCCTTCGAGGGCGCCCGGCCCCGTATCCTGCTCGCCGCGACCAGCCGCTTCTACGTCCAGTCCGGACTCTTCGCCGGCCGCGCCGGGATGATCGCGCATCTCGGCCGCACCACGACACCGGGAGTGACCCCGTCCCGGCTCGACGCGCAGATCCGGGCGATGAGCTGGTACGCGATGTCCTACCAGGGCCAACTGGCCTTCCCCGGCGACCAGATGATGCGCCTCTCCATGGACCTCACCACCGGAACGGCAGGGTGCCTGCTCGCCCTCGGCGCGGCACTGGGCGACGGAGCCCGCGCGCACCTGCCGTTCCTGCCGCCGATCAGGCGGCCCTGAATCGGCTCCGGCTTCATGCCGGAGTTCGCAGCAACACCCGTCCCCACAAGGTAACTACGAAGGGAAAAGACCATGGCACTCTTGGACCTGCAGAGCCTGGAAGCCGACGAGATGACCGGCGGCGGTGGCGGCGGCGGTGACGTGAGCTACGCGAGCCTGCTGCTGTGCGGCAACAGCGGTCTCAGCGTCATCACCTGCTAGGGCTGACGGCGAGTAAGGCACGGGCGGTCTCTTCCCTGGGAAGAGGCCGCCCGGAGCCTTCCCGCCGCAGATCACCGCCGACATCTTCGTCCCGGACGCGAGGCTCGGACCTGCATGGCGACATCTACCGTTCCCTCCACCGAGCGCCCCTCATCCACAGAGCGCGCCGGTGACCGGTTGCTGCGTGCCGCGACCCGTCGCAACGCCGGACGCTGTGTCACCCTGGGCCTGCTCGCCGTCGCCGGCGCGGGCGCGAGTCTCTTGCTGCCGTACGCGATCGGCCGCGCCCTCGACGCCGCCCTCGCGGGGCACGCCGCGGGTCACGTCGGCGCCGACGCGACCCGCTGGATCCTCGTGTGCACGGCGATCATCTGCGCGAGCGCCCTCATCGGGGCCTGCGACGGAGTCCTGACCGGCACCACCAACGCCCGCACCACCGCCTGGCTGCGCGCCCACCTGGCCCGCCACGTCCTCGCCGTCGGCCCCCGCACCACCGCACGCTTCGCCCCCGGCGACCTCGTCGCCCGGCTCATCGACAACGCGGCGCACGCGGGCGTCGCGCCCGCCACGCTCGCCGGGCTGCTCGCCGCCCTGGTCGTGCCCGTCGGGGCCGTGGTGGCCCTCGCCATGATCGACGCCTGGCTCGCCGTGGCGTTCATCGCGGGCGTCCCCGTACTCGCCCTGCTCCTACGGGCGTTCACCCGCGCCACCTCCGACTGCGTGACGCGCTACCAGCAGGTCCAGGGTGACATCGCGGGCCGGCTCAGCGAGGCGGTCGGCGGGGCCAGGACCGTCGCGGCCGCGCACACCGAGGACAAGGAGGCCCGGCGCGTCCTCGGGCCGCTGCCCGAACTCTCCCGGCACGGACACCGGATGTGGCGCGTCCAGGGCCGCTCCCAGTCGCAGGCCGCCGCGGTCGCCCCCCTCCTGCAGATCGCGGTCATCGCGGTCGCGGGCCATCTGGTGGTCGGGGACCGCATCTCCGTCGGCGAGTTGCTGGCCGCGTCCCGGTACGCGGTGCTCGCCACCGGCATCGGCATGCTCGTCGGCCAGTTGGGGGCCCTGGTGCGGGCCAGGGCCGCGGCGCGCCGCCTGGGAGAGGTGCTCGCGGAACCCTCGACCACGTACGGCAACGGGGAACTGCCGCCCGGCGACGGCCTGTTGGAGCTACGCGGCATCAAGGTGACCCGCGGCGAACGCACCGTGCTCGACGGCGTCGACCTGACCGTCCCCGCGGGCCGCACGCTCGCCGTGGTCGGCCGCTCCGGCGCGGGCAAGTCGCTCCTGGCGTCCGTCGCGGGCCGGCTCGCCGACCCCGACGAAGGGGACGTACGCCTGGACGGCGTCCCGCTGCGTTCGCTCGGCCGCGAGGAGCTGCGCCGTGAGGTCGGCTATGCCTTCGAGCGGCCCGCGCTCCTCGGCACGACCCTGGAGGGCACCATCGGCTTCGGCGCCCCGCGCCCGACGCCGCCCCGCATCCGGGAGGCGGCCCGTGCGGCCCACGCGGACCCCTTCATCACGCGCCTCCCCGACGGCTACGCCACGCCCTGCGCCGACGCGCCCCTCTCCGGGGGCGAGGCCCAACGCCTGGGCCTGGCAAGGGCGTTCGCGCGAGGCGGCCGGATCCTGATTCTGGACGACGCGATGTCGAGCCTCGACACGGTGACCGAACACCACATAGCCGAGGCCCTGCTCCACCACACCCCGCACCGCAGCCGCCTGATCATCGCCCACCGCGCGGCGACGGCGGCCCGCGCGGACATGGTCGCCTGGCTGGACGGCGGCCGGATCCGGGCGGTGGGGACGCACGCGGAGCTGTGGGAACGGGCGGACTACAGGGAGGTGTTCGGCGCGTGAGGAAGTCTTCCGGCGGACGGGCGGCGGGCGGATCGGTGGTGTCGGCCTTCTCGACGCAGCCGGGCACCTACCGGCGTGGCGTGCGGTTCCTTCTGCGCCGGTGGCCGGTGGTGCTTCGGCTCGCCCTCTGGTCCGTCCTGGAGACCGGGCAGACCTTCCTCACCGGCTACGCCCTCGCACGCGCCCTGGACGACGGGTTCCTCGCGGGGCGTGAGGCGGTCGGTCTCTGGTGGCTCGGCGGCGCCGGGATCGGCGTGATCGTGGCCGCGTACGGCACGGGGCGGGTGTTCCGCGCGATGGCCGACCTGGTGGAACCACTGCGAGACAGCCTCGTACGGCAGGTCGTCGGCCGGGGGCTGCGGGACGCGGACGGAGCCTCCGTGTCCCGGCTGACCCAGCAGGTGGAGATCGCCAGGGACACCTTCGGGGGTCTGGTCCTGGTGTCCCGCTCCTTCGTCTTCACGGCGGCGGGCGCGCTGATCGGCCTGTTCTCGCTGGCCCCGCTCCTCCTCCTGGTCGTCGCGCCACCGCTGCTCGCCGGAGTCGCCCTGTTCGTGGCGAGCCTGCGGCCGCTGGCGCGGCGCCAAGAGGAGTTCCTCGTCGCCGATGAGGGCATCGCGGGTCAACTGGGCTTGGTCGCACCGGGGTTGCGGGACGTCGCCGCCGCGGGCGCGGAACAGGACGTGGCCGGGGACCTGGACCGGGGCATCGCCGCGGAGTACGCGGCGGCCGGTTCCCTCGCCCGCTGGGGCATCCTGCGCACGGCGGCCCTCGTGACCGGCGGCCAGCTCCCGCTCGTCCTGCTCCTCGTCACGGCCCCCTGGCTCCTGAACAAGGGGGTGACGCCGGGCGCCCTCGTGGGCGCGATCGCCTACGTCACCCAGGCCCTGCTCCCGGCCCTCCACAACCTGATCCACGGCCTGGGCACAAGCGGCTCCCGCCTGGCCATCGTCCTGCGCCGTCTGACGTGGACCCCGGAGGCGACGGAGCCACCTGAGCCGATAGGAACGCCCGCGGACACGGAGCCGGACGCGGACACGGACGCAGGGTCTGGTACTGCTCCTGAGCCCGCTACCGCCGGGGCTCCCGCCCTCCAGCTCTCCTCCGTCACCTTCGCCTACGGCCCCCAAGCCGAGCCCGTTCTGCGGGATCTTTCGCTCAGTGTTCCGCGTGGTGGGCATCTGGCGGTTGTCGGGCCCAGTGGGATCGGGAAGTCCACCCTTGCCGGGCTCGTGGCGGGGATGCTTGAGGCCGGGAGTGGGGTCGTCCGTGTCGACGGGCGGTCCGTGCGGGGGCGCGAGGCGGCAGGGCGGCGGGTGCTGATCCCGCAGGAGGCCTACGTCTTCAGCGGCACGGTGCGGCAGAACCTGGAGTACCTGCGGGCGGACGCCGTCAGCGACGCGGAGTTGCTGGCCGCCGCGCGGGCCGTGGGGCTCAGCGCGGTGATCGAGCGGCTCGGCGGCCTCGCCGCCCCCGTCGACCCCGCCGCGCTCTCCGCGGGCGAGCGCCAGCTCGTCGCGCTGACCCGCGCCCATGTCTCGTACGCGTCCCTCGCCCTGCTCGACGAGGCGACCTGCCACCTCGACCCGGTGGCGGAGGCCCGCGCCGAGCAGGCCTTCGCGGCGCGGCCCGGCGGCACCCTCGTGGTGATCGCCCACCGCATCAGCTCGGCACGCCGCGCCGACCGGATCCTCGTGATGGACGGGACGCACGCCGTGTGCGGACGCCACGAGGAGCTGCTCGCCACCTCGTCCCTCTACCGCGAGCTCTCCGGCAACTGGGGGCCGGCGAACGGTCCGGCGAACAGTCCGGCGAACGGGGCCTCACACCCAGCCCTCGACCCGCGAGATCCGGATCGCGTCGATCCTGTTCCGGGCCCCGGTCTTGCGGGTGATCGCGGCCATGTAGTTGCGCACCGTCCCGTTCGTCAGATGCAGGCGGTGCGCGATCTCGGCGACCGGCGCACCCCCGGCGGCCAGTGAGAGCACCAGTAACTCCCTCGCGGTGAGCGGCATCTGAGCTGCTTTCAGAAACCCGAACCCCAGCGTCTCGTCCACGAACCGCCGGCCGGCGGCCACCTGTCTTATCCCGGTCAGCAGCCGGTCCGGCGGGCTCGCCTTGTCCACGTAACCGAGGGCCCCCGCGTCCATGCAGCGGCGGAGCAGTCCCGGCCGGTTGCCGGAGACCAGGACGAGGAGCGGGCAGCCGAGGCCGCCGAAGACGGGATGGGACTGCTCCCCGAACTCGGCGGACGCGTGGGCCACGTCGCCCTCGGGGTCGACCACGCAGACGTCGGGACGCACCGCACCCGTACGGTCGCGGGCGTTGTGCCACGGTGCATGACAGACCTCCAGGTCCGGCTCACGGGCGAGGCGTTCGGCCAGAGCCGACCGCAGAAGACAGGCGTCGTGCACGAGAAGTACCCGGATCACGCTTCGCTCCTCCAGGTTCCCGCTTGAGGTCCCGATGGCTTCGTACAGCACGTAGCCATTCATACGGCGCCGACGGCCCGTACGGACGCGGATAACTGGCCAAGCGGGACCAAGGAGAGGCTCAGGGGCGCAACTGCCAGGAGCGCGTGCGCCCCCCTTGCAACGGTTCGGGGGTTAGGTGTCGCGGGTTCCCGGGCAAACGGAGCGGCGCACTGATCGGCCGCTAGACGGCCTCAGGGGACGTCAGGTCGATCAGGCGGCACACCATCTCGATGTCGATCTTGACTTGCGCGATCGACGCCCGCCCCGAGAGCCAGGTGATCAGCGCAGAGTGCCAGGTGTGCTCGATGACCCGGACCGCGGAGAGCTGCTCGGGGGTCGGCGCGTCCGCGAGACCCATCGCGTCCAGGATGATCGCCGTGGTCAGCCGCGAGACCGTGTCCACCTCGGGGCTGACGGAGCGGTCGGCGAACGTCAGCGCCCTGACCATCGCGTCCGCCAGATGCGGCTCACGCTGCAGGGCACGGAAGGCCCGCATCAGCGTCTCGGCGCACCGCTCGGCGGGCGTCTCACCCGCGGGCGGCCGCTTACGGATCGTGGTGTGCATGTGCTGCAGCTGGTCCTGCATGGTGGCGACCAGGAGATGCACCTTGGAGGGGAAGTAGCGGTACAGCGTGCCGAGGGCGACGCTGGAGGACTCGGCGACCTCGCGCATCTGCACCGCGTCGAACCCGCCCCGGCTCGCGAGTTGGGCGCTCGCGTGCAGGATGCGGCGGCGGCGCGCCTCCTGCCGCTCGGTCAGGGGCGGCGACGCCGGATCAGCTGCTGCGACTTCCGCTGCCTTGGCTTCCGCTGTCATATGTCCCGTTGTTCCGTCGTCCCGGTCGGGTTACGTGGTCGGCCAGCATGCCAGGGCGCCTGCCGTGGCGCGAATCACCTGATCCGGGCCTTACAGCGCGGCTACCTGCCGGTAGATTCAATGCTCGTTCAGCGATCATTCAACGATCAAGTCTGAAACTTGTTCTAGATTACCGTCCCGGCGTAACCTCGCGGACAACCGCAGGAAGAAGGGGGCCGAGAGTGACCGCTGAGGCCATGGAGGCGGGCCCCCGGACGGGGCCGCACGCCGATGGTGATCGTCCGTTGCGCATCGCTCTCCTCACGTACAAGGGCAACCCGTTCTGCGGGGGCCAGGGCGTCTACGTGCGTCACCTCTCGCGCGAGCTAGCCCGCCTCGGCCACAGCGTCGAGGTGATCGGCGCGCAGCCCTACCCCGTCCTGGACGAGGGCCTCGAAGGCCTCGCGCTCACCGAGCTGCCGAGCCTGGACCTCTACCGCTCGCCCGACCCCTTCCGCACACCCAAGCGCGCCGAGTACCGCGACTGGGTCGACGCGCTCGAAGTGGCGACGATGTGGACCGGCGGCTTCCCGGAACCCGCGACGTTCAGCCTGCGCGCCCGCCGTCATCTGCGGGCCAGGCGGGGCGAGTTCGACGTCGTGCACGACAACCAGACGCTCGGCTACGGCCTGTTGGGCGACCTCGGCGCCCCGCTCGTCTCCACGATCCACCACCCCATCACCGTGGACCGCCGCCTCGAACTCGACGCGGCGCCCGACTGGCGCCGCCGCATGTCCGTGCGCCGCTGGTACGCGTTCACGCGCATGCAGAAGCGCGTGGCCCGCCGCCTGCCCTCCGTGCTCACCGTCTCCGGCACGTCGCGCCAGGAGATCGTCGACCACCTCGGCGTACGCGAGGACCGCATCAGCGTCGTGCACATCGGCGCCGACACCGACCTCTTCTCGCCGGACCCCTCGGTCCCCGAGGTGCCCGGACGCATCGTCACGACGTCCAGCGCGGACGTCCCGCTCAAGGGCCTCGTCCACCTCGTCGAGGCGCTGGCCAAGGTCCGCGCCGAGAACCCCGCCGCCCACCTCGTCGTCGTCGGCAAGCGCGCCGAGGACGGGCCCGTCGCGCAGGCCATCGAGCGGTACGGGCTCGAAGGCGCCATCGAGTTCGTCAAGGGCATCACCGACGAGGAGCTGGTGGACCTGGTCCGCTCGGCCGAGGTCGCCTGCGTCCCTTCCCTCTACGAGGGCTTCTCGCTTCCCGCGGCCGAGGCCATGGCCACCGGGACGCCGCTCCTCGCGACGACCGGCGGCGCCATCCCGGAGGTCGCCGGGCCCGACGGCGAGACCTGCCTGGCGGTACGCCCCGCCGACCCCGGCGCGCTCGCCGCCGGACTGAACCGGCTGCTCGGCGACCCGGAGCTGCGGGCCCGCCTCGGCGCCGCCGGGCGTGAGCGTGTTCTCGCCAAGTTCACCTGGGCCCGCGCCGCCCAGGGCACCGCAGAGCTGTACCGCGCGGCGATCGCCACCAACGCGGCCCCGCAATCCGGCCGCCCCCCGGCCACCACCCCGACGTACTCCGGGAGCCATCGCTGATGCTGACCGTCGACTTCACCCGCTTCCCGCTCGCCGCGGGCGACCGCGTCCTTGACCTGGGCTGCGGCGCGGGCCGGCACGCCTTCGAGTGTTACCGGCGGGGTGCCCAGGTGGTGGCCCTCGACCAGAACGGCGAGGAGATCCGCGAGGTCGCCAAGTGGTTCGCCGCGATGAAGGAGGTGGGCGAGGCACCGGCGGGCGCGACCGCCACCGCGATGGAGGGCGACGCGCTCAACCTCCCCTTCCCCGACGCCTCCTTCGACGTCGTGATCATCTCCGAGGTGATGGAACACATCCCCGACGACAAGGGCGTACTCGCCGAGATGGTCCGGGTCCTGAAGCCCGGCGGCCGCATCGCGGTCACCGTCCCGCGCTACGGCCCCGAGAAGATCTGCTGGGCCCTCTCGGACGCCTACCACGAGGTCGAGGGCGGTCACATCCGCATCTACAAGGCGGACGAACTGCTCGGCAGGATGCGCGAGGCGGGCCTGAAGCCGTACGGCACGCACCACGCGCACGCGCTGCACGCGCCGTACTGGTGGCTGAAGTGCGCGTTCGGCGTGGACAACGACAAGGCGCTGCCGGTGCGGGCGTACCACAAGCTCCTCGTCTGGGACATCATGAAGAAACCGCTGGCCACGAAGGTGGCGGAGCAGTTGCTCAACCCGGTCGTGGGCAAGAGTTTCGTGGCGTACGCGACGAAGCCGCACCTGCCGAAGGCCGACGCGAAGACCGACGCGTGACGAGCCCGGAGCGGACGGAACACCTGGTCCTGCCCGGCGTCCTGACGGCGGATCAGGCCACGCGTACGGTGCGCGGGATTCTTGCGGTCCAGCGCGAGGACGGCGCGATCCCGTGGTTCCGCGGCCACCACCTCGACCCCTGGGACCACACCGAGGCCGCCATGGCCCTGGACGCGGCGGGCGAGCACGCGGCTGCCGCCCGCGCCTACGACTGGCTCGCGCGGCACCAAAATCCGGACGGGTCCTGGTACGCGGCGTACGCCGACGGGGATCCGCACGACGTCACGGACCGGGGCCGCGAGACGAACTTCTGCGCGTACATCGCCGTGGGCGTCTGGCACCACTATCTCTCGACCGGCGACGACACGTTCCTGGACCGCATGTGGCCGACGGTGGTGGGCGCGGTGGAATTCGTGCTCGCCCTCCAGCAGCAGGGCGGCCAGATCGGCTGGAAGCGCGAGGACGGCGGTGGGCCGGTCAACGACGCGCTCCTGACGGGCAGTTCATCGATCCACCAGGCACTTCGCTGTGCCCTTGCGATCGCCGAGCAGCGCGAAGAGCCGCAGCCGGACTGGGAGTTGGCGACGGGCTCGCTGGCCCACGCGATCCAGAGCCATCCCGAGCGCTTTCTGGACAAGGACCGCTACTCGATGGACTGGTACTACCCGGTCCTCGGCGGCGCGCTCACGGGCGCGGCGGCCAAGTCCCGCATGGAGGAGGGCTGGGACCGCTTCGTGGTGCCGGACCTCGGCGTGCGCTGCGTCATCCCCAACAACTGGGTGACGGGCGGCGAGAGCGCCGAACTGGCCCTGGCCCTCTGGGTGTTGGGCGAATCGGACCGCGCCCTGGAGATCCTCCAGTCGATCCAGCACCTGCGCGACCCGGAGACCGGCCTCTACTGGACCGGCTACGTCTTCGACGACGGGGCGATCTGGCCGGAGGAGCTCACCACGTGGACGGCGGGCTCCTTGCTGCTCGCGGTCGCGGCACTCGGCGGTGACGAGGCCACCTGCGCGGTCTTCTCGGGCGAACGCCTCCCCGTGGGCCTGCCCCCGGAGTGCTGCGACGCCGCCACCGGGAACCAGTAGCAGCGCCACAGCGGCGCCGCTGCCGGGGGGTGACAGCGGCGCCTGTGGTGGTACGTGCGGGCTGCTCCGGTCAGTGGTGACCCGGCGCCGCTGCCTGGGGGTGACAGCGGCGACCGCAGTGGTGCATGCGGCCTCCTCCGTCAGTAGCGGCGGAGGCGGCCTGCGATGGCGTGGCCGACGAAGACGTAGACCAGTGCCGCGAGGCCGTACCCGCAGATCACACGGGCCCAGGCCTCATCAAAGGTGCTGTGTCTTTCCGGGGGGTGCCCCCGCACCCCCGGATCGTGTGACTGGCGTGGTGGGAGTCGGGGGCGTGCCGGTGCCGGTCAGTAGCGGCGGAGGCGGCCCGCGATGGCGTGGCCGACGAAGACGTAGACCAGTGCCGCGAGGCCATACCCGCAGACCACACGGGCCCAGGCCTCATCAAACGTGAACAGATCGTGTGACCAGCCGGCCAGCCAGCGGGCCACGTCGTGGATGAACTGGACGAGGTCGTTGGCGCGGTTCGCGTCCAACAGATACATGAGGATCCACAGGCCGAGGATGATGGCCATCACGTCGGCGACGATGACGATGACCCTCGCTGCGGTGCTACCACGTGCTTGTCGGGTGGACATAAAGACCGTGTACCTGGCCCGGCCCGGTTGAAACCCGTACGGGCTCGCCCGAGTGGCGGGCCCGGCCGACCGGGGTGAGGCTGCCGGGAGAGCTGTCCGCAGGCTGCCCACCCCCGGAGGTCCCCGTGTTGCCGTCCGCCGCGACCGTACGCCGGTCTCTCGTCGCCCCTGTGCTCTGCGGAGCCCTGATCGCGGGGGCGACCGGGTGCGGGGGTGACGACGCGGACGCGGCGTCGTCCTCCTCGACGCCGTCGAGTTCCAGCTCCGCCGAGAAGCAGAAGTACGCCAAGGCACGGTTCGTGGCGAACGCGGGGATCGCCGCCGGGGCCACGTACCAGTGGATCGTGAAGCCCTTCCGCGCGGGGAAGTTCAAGAAGGGCGCCGACGGACGGAAGTTCGCCCTGATCAAGGCCGGCCTCGCCGGGACCCTCGCCTACAACCGCCTGAAGGCGGCGTCGAAGAACGCGAAGGGCGACCCGGCGCTGGCCAAGGCGGTCGCTCCGCTGACGGCGGGCATCGACGCCCTCAAGGACCTCCCGTCCAAGCTCCGCAAGGGCGACTCCACGGACTCGGTCGTGAACTCCTTCGACGACGTCATCAACCAGGTGAAGGGCGCGGGCAAGGACGCGGGCGCGGAGGTCAAGGACAAGGTGCCTTCGGCGGGGGAGCTGGCGAAGGGGTAGGCGAGAAGGGCAGGCGAGAAGGGCAGGCGAGGGCGCCGTCAGGCGCCGGACGTGCTGAGCTACCGCTCCAGCCCGGCCAGCCCGGCCAGTTCGGCCAGCGTCCGCAGCGTATGACGGTCCGGAGCCAGTACCAGCAGGTCTGTGACGGGCCCCTTTCGCCACAACTCCAGGCGTTCCGCGATGCGTTCACGCGGACCGACCAACGAGATCTCATCGGCGAAGGCGTCCGGAACCGCCAGGACCGCCTCTTCCCGGCGCCCCGCCAGAAACAGCTCCTGGATTCGCCGCGCCTCCGCCTCGAACCCCATGCGCGCCATCAGATCTGCATGAAAGTTCCGCGCGGAGTGCCCCATCCCCCCGATATAGAACCCCAGCATCGCCTTGACCGGAAGCAGGCCCTCCGCCACGTCGTCGCAGACCTTCGCCCGCGCCATCGGCGCGACCATGAAGCCGTCGGGTGCCCCCTCCAGCGAAGCCTCGTACACATCGGCCCGCATCGGCGACCAGTAGAGCGGCAGCCAGCCGTCCGCGATCCGCGCCGTCTGCGCGATGTTCTTCGGCCCCTCCGCGCCGAGCAGCACCGGCAGATCCGCCCGCAGCGGATGCGTGATCGGCTTCAGGGGCTTGCCCAGGCCGCTCCCGTCCTCCCCCTGGTAGGGGTGGGAGTGGAAGCGCCCGTCAAGGGCCACCGGCCCCTCCCGCCGAAACACCTGGCGGATGACGTCCACGTACTCCCGCGTCGCGGTCAGCGGCGACTTCGGGAACGGCCGTCCGTACCACCCCTCCACCACCTGCGGCCCGGAGAGCCCGAGCCCGAGCATCATCCGCCCGCCGGACAGATGGTCCAGGGTCAGCGCGTGCATCGCCGTCGTGACCGGCGACCGCGCCGCCATCTGTACGACCGCCGTACCCAGCTTGATCCGTGAGGTCTGCGCCGCGATCCAGGTGAGGGGAGTGAAGGCGTCGGACCCCCATGCCTCCGCCGTCCACACGGAGTCGTATCCGAGCCGCTCGGCCTCCTGGGCGAGTGCCACGTGCCCGGGGTCGGGCCCGCGCCCCCAGTAGCCGAGTGCGAGTCCCAGGCGCATGCCCATACCCCGGTCCTTTCTGACGGTACGTCAGTTCGGTGCAGGGTGGCGACTGTACGACAACGGCCCCCCGCCCGGAAGGGCGAGGGGCCGCGAGGTGTCGCGAGGTACGGAGAGATCAGCCGCGCTGAATCCCCGTGGTGTCCTGCAGCACGCCACGACGGCCGTCCTGCGTCTGGGCCACCAGGCCGGGACCGCGCTGCTCGACGGCCAAGTACCAGGTGCCGGGCGCCAGTTCGGCGATCGGCGTCGGCGAACCGTCCTCCGCGTACAGCGGACGCGGCACCGGCACGGCGAACCAGAACGGCGAGAACTCACCGGTGGCCTGCGCCTGCCCGGGAGGCGGCGTCTGCTGCTGCGGCTGGCCGGGCTGACCCGGCTGGGCGCCGAAGGGCTGACCCTGCTGCGGCTGACCGGGCTGGGCGCCGTACGGCTGACCCTGCTGCGGCTGGCCCTGCGCACCCGGGTACCCGTACCCACCCTGCGGCTGGCCGCCGTAGGGCTGGGGCGCGGGGCGCGGGGCGCCGACGAGGGGAGCCTTGAAGGCGGGGACGGTCAGCGAGAGGATCGCCCCGGCGGCCATGACCAACGTGGCGATCAGCGCGAGGATGAGGCCGACGCCGGCGTCGACACCGGAGTCACCGCCGCCCGAGCCCACGTTGTCGTAGCCGCTGGACGGGTCGAAGATCTGCCCGAGGGCACTCCAGGCGGCGGCGATGGTGAAGGCGACGCCGAAGTGACCGAGGTCGAGACCGAGGACCTTCGGGGAAGTCGGCAGCCCGCGGGACACGACGATGCAGACAGCACCGATGATCCCGGCCAGGATGACACCCAGCAGGACCGGCCCGCTGTTCCAGGCGTTCGGCATGTCCAGGGAGTCCGGGGCGCCTTCGGCATCGAAGATGTCCAGGAACGATGCGATGAAGAGCAACACCGCTGCCCCGATCACCACGCCGTCGCCTCGAGTGAGAGAGCGGATATTCACTTCAGGTCCTTCGTAAGTCGTCTCGTCGGTGGAGGCGTCGCTCGCCCCAAGGTCGTGGTGCTGAGCGCGGGGATGGCCCCCCATCGTACGGAGGACATTATCGTTCACGCCGGTGGGGTGTCTGCTCGGGATAAAGACCAACCAACCCGTTATCCCCGACGAACCAACCCGTTATCCGCGCAGAAAGCTCACGATTCCGTCGGAGATCCCCTGCGCCGCCTTCTGCCGCCAGGCACCGCTGGTGAGCAACGCCTCGTCCTTCGCGTCGCGCATGTTGCCGCACTCGATGAAGACCTTCGGGACGGTGGAGAGGTTGAGGCCGCCCAGGTCCTTGCGCACGTCGAGCCCGGTGCCGTCGCCGACGTAGTTGGAGGGGGCGCTGCCGGTCGCGTTCAGGAACTTGCCCGCGATCCGCTCGCCCAAGTCGCGCGACGGGACGACGATCTCCGAGGTGTCCGCGTCGCCGGACTTCACCGATGCGGGAAGGATCACATGGAATCCGCGGTTGCCCGCGGCCGATCCGTCGGCGTGCACGGAGACGACGGCGTCCGCGTCGGCGTTGTTGCCGATGCGGGCACGCTCGTCGACGCAGGGCCCCCAGGGGCGGTCGCCGTCCTGGGTGAACTTGACCGTGGCGCCCTGCTTCTCGAGCAGCGTGCGCAGGCGGCGCGAGACGTCGAGGGTGAACTGGGCCTCGCTGTAACCGTTGTTGGTGGAGGTGCCCGTCGTGTCGCATTCCTTGCGGTGCGTGCCGACGTTGACGAGGCGGTTGATCTCGGCGGTGTGCTTGCCGTTGCCCGTGTTGTGACCGGGGTCGACGACGACGACCTTGCCCTTGAGCGGGCCGGAGGCGGCGGGGCGGGTGGAGGACTTGGGGGGCTTGGACGCGCTCGGCTCGTCGCTCGCGTCGCCGTCGCCCTTGTCACCCTTGTCACTCTTGCCGTCGTCCTTCTCGGACGCGGACGGGGAGGGCTCGGCGGCGGACGAGCCCTGCGCGGACTGGCTCGTGGAGGGAAGCGTTCTGTGTGGCTGACTGCCGCCGGGTCCGCTCGTCACCTCGTAGATGAGCCATCCCGCGAGGGCCGTCGGCACCAGCGCGGCGAGCGTCACGGTGAGAGGGCCGCCGGTGAAACGGCGGGGCGGGCGTGGGGGCTGGCTGTCCGGACCTACGTACGACACGAGAGCGACTCTAACGGGGAGGTCAGATCCCCGCTCCCGTTCGGCGCAGGACGCGCAGGGAGTCGGTTGCCGGGAGTTCGGTGAAGGCGCCGGACTCCAGGGCCCTGAGGTAGACGCGGTACGGGGCCTGGCCCGTCATGATGTCCGCCGGGTTCGGGAAGACGTCATGGATCAGGAGCAGGCCGCCCTCCGCGACGTGCGGGGCCCAGCCCTCGTAGTCGCCCGTCGCATGCTCGTCCGTGTGGCCGCCGTCGATGAAGACCAGACCCAGCGGGCCGCCCCAGGCCTTCGCCACCTGCGGCGAGCGGCCGACGATCGCGATCACGTGGTCCTCCAGGCCCGCGTGGTGCAGCGTGCGGCGGAAGGTGGGGAGCGTGTCCATGCGGCCGACCTCCGGGTCGACCGTCGCCGGGTCGTGGTACTCCCAGCCCGGCTGCTGCTCCTCGCTGCCGCGGTGGTGGTCCACGGTGATCGCCGTGACGCCTGCCGCGCGGGCGGCGTCCGCGAGCAGGATCGTGGAGCGGCCGCAGTACGTGCCGACCTCCAGGAGCGGCAGCCCGAGCGCCGCCGCCTCCGTCGCCGCGGCGTACAGGGCGAGGCCCTCGTCGGCCGGCATGAAGCCCTTGGCCGCCTCGAAGGCGGCGAGGATCTCCGGCGTGGGCTGGGGGGCGGCCATGGGGTCCTCCTGGGCTTCCGAAAAGCGGTGGGTCTCCGCCGTGGGCCGACCTATGCTGCCGCATGGCCCGGCCGATCATGGAGGCGGGGCCGTGCAGAGGAGTGGAAGGCGGCATGACCATGCAACTCGTACCGGCGGATCCGACGGTGCTGCATCCTTTTCCGGACCAGCCGCGCGTCGTGCTGCTCAAGCCGCTGGTGAAGTCGCCGTTGATCGAGGTGGGGGAGTTCTCCTACTACGACGATCCGGACGACGCGACCGCCTTCGAGACGCGCAACGTCCTCTACCACTACGGGCCCGAGAAGCTCCGTATCGGCAAGTTCTGTGCGTTCGGGACCGGGGTGCGGTTCATCATGAACGGCGCGAACCACCGGATGGACGGGCCCTCGACCTTCCCGTTCCCCGTCATGGGCGGGTCGTGGAGCGAGCACTTCGATCTCATCAGCGGGCTGCCGGGGCGGGGGGACACCGTCGTCGGCCATGACGTGTGGTTCGGGTACGGGGTGACGGTGATGCCCGGTGTGCGGATCGGGCACGGGGCCGTCATCGCCTCGGGGTCGGTCGTCGTGGACGACGTCCCTGACTACGGGATCGTCGGCGGCAACCCCGCCAAGCTCATCCGTACGCGGTACAGCGAGGACGAGGTGGCGCGGCTGCTGGCCGTCGGCTGGTGGGACTGGCCCGCGGAGCATCTGACCGAGCATGTCCGCACCGTGATGTCCGGGACCATCGACGAGCTGGAGAAGGCCGCGCCGCGGGCCTAGCGGCAGCCTTGGTGGCCGTCATCACCGGCTCCGCCGAGTTCGTCCTCAAACGCCGGACGGGCTGGAAATCCAGCCCGTCCGGCGTTCGAGGACGGCGCTCCGCCCTATGCCGGGACCCCGCTCCCGCCGGGCAGCGAAAGGTCCATCTCCACGGCCCTGTCGTTCCCGCGATACGCCGCCGCCGAGGCAAGCGGCGCATGCCCGGACGCCGTGGCCGCGAGGACGTACGAGCCGTCGCCCGGAACGGAGAGCGCGTAGCGGCCGCCCTCATCCGTCAGCGCCGACCCCGCCTGCCGCCCCCGGCGGTCGATCAACGTCACCTTGGCCCGTGCGACCGGCGCCCCGGCAGGGCTCAGGACGCGGCCGTGGAAACCGGCCAGCGCCTCCGTCGCCGCGCGCAGGTTCGCGTCCTCCTCGCTGCTGGCCCGGAGCTGGGTCTTGACCGAGCGGCGGGCGGAGGGCAGGAAGAGGGCGAAGACGAGGCCGAGGGCGACCGCACCCGTGGCGATAAGGAAGGACGTGCGGAAGCCCGTCATCGTCGGGACGGCGACGCCGCCCACGTGGTTCGCCGTGTTGGCGAGGACCATGCCGATCACGGCGGACGAGACCGACGTACCGATGGAGCGCATCAGCGTGTTGAGGCCGTTCGCCGCGCCCGTCTCCGAGGCGGGCACCGCGCCGATGATCAGCGCCGGGAGCGAGGAGTAGGCGAGGCCGATGCCCGCGCCGATCACCACCGCGATGATGATCGTCTGCCAGGCGGCACTCATCAGGCCGAGGCCCGCCCCGTAGCCGATCCCGATGATCAGCATGCCGAGGATCAGGGTGACCTTCGGGCCGTACTTCGCCGAGAGGCGGGCGTAGACCGGCGCCGTGAACATCATCGTGAGGCCCAGCGGCGCCACGCACAGGCCCGCGACGACCATGGACTGGCCGAGGCCGTAGCCGGTGGAGGTGGGGAGCTGGAGCAGCTGGGGCAGGACCAGCGAGATCGCGTAGAACGCCACGCCGACCATGATCGAGGCCAGGTTGGTGAACAGGACCGCCGGGCGGGCCGTGGTGCGCAGGTCCACCAGCGGCGCCTTGAGGCGCAGCTCCATCACGCCCCAGAGGACGAGGACGACCGCCGCCGCGCCGAACAGGCCGAGCGTCATGCCCGAGGTCCAGCCCCAGTCGCTGCCCTTGGTGATGGGGAGCAGGAAGAGGACGAGTCCCGCGGAGAGGCCGAGCGCGCCGGTCACGTCGAAGGTGCCCTGCGCCTTCACCGTGCTCTCGGGTACGAAGAGGACGGTCAGGAGCATCGATATGACGCCGAGGCCCGCCGCGCCGAAGAAGAGGGTGTGCCAGTCGGCGTGCTGCGCGGTCAGTGCCGCGAGCGGCAGCGCGAGGCCGCCGCCGACGCCGATGGAGGAGCTCATCAGGGCCATCGCGGAGCCGAGCTTCTCGCGGGGCAGCATGTCGCGCATCAGGCCGATGCCGAGCGGGATGGCGCCCATCGCGAAGCCCTGGAGGGCGCGGCCGACGATCATGATGACGAGGTTGTCGGTGAAGCCGCAGACCAGAGAGCCGACGACCATCACGGCGAGGCTCGCGAGCAGCATGCGGCGCTTGCCGTAGAGGTCGCCGAGGCGGCCCATGATCGGGGTGGAGACGGCGCCGGCGAGCAGGGTCGCCGTCATGACCCAGGTGGCGTTCGACGGCGTGGTGTCGAGCAGTGTCGGCAGGTCCTTGATGACCGGCACCAGGAGCGTCTGCATCACCGCGACGACGATGCCGGCGAAGGCGAGTACGGGGACGACTCCGCGGGTGCCGCGTTGGTGGGTCGTCGACTGCGTCATTACGTGGGGCCTCCGAGGGCGGTGCAAGGCTGGCAGGGGTACGTGCAATGCGAACCTGTTTCCCCGGGCGACTATTCCGACGGATGTCGTACGAGGGGAATTCTTGACCTGTTGTTAACCGGCCGGTTAAGGGCGGCATCGGTGACGGGTCGGGAGCGCCGCCGGGGCGGGCCGTATCTGACCCTGCGTCAGTCTTCCGGAAGATTGGAACGTGTTCTAGTGTGACGCCGTCCCGGAAGCTGCTACCGGCGAGGACGCGCATGGGCATCGGAATCACGCAGGAACAGCGGGAGTTGGCGGCGGCGGTGCGCGGCTGGATCGCCCGCGCGGTCCCGCCCGAGGAGACACGCAAGCTGCTCGACGCCCCGCCCGGCACCGGGGGCAGGCCCGCGCACTGGGACGGGCTCGCCGAGCAGGGGCTGCTCGCGGTGCACCTGCCCGAGGAGTGCGGGGGCGGGGGCGGCGACCTCGTGGACCTCGCGGTCGTCCTGGAGGAGGCCGGGCGGGCCGCGCTCCCGGGACCGTACCTGGCCGCCTCCCTCGCCTCGGTCGTCCTGCACCGGGCGGGCGCCGCCGCTCTGGCCGCCGATCTCGCCTCCGGGGCGCGGATCGGCGCCGTCGCGCTCGGCGCGGGCACGCTGACCGCGGTGTCCGTGGCGGGCGGCTACCTCCTCGACGGCACCGCGCCGCCCGTGCTCTGCGGGGCCGACGCCGACCTGCTGATCCTGGCCGCCGAGTCCGCCCGCGGAACCGTGTGGCTGGCCGTCGACGCGGCCGAGCTGACCGTACGTACCCAGGAGAGCGCCGATCCCACGCGGCCCACCGCCGAGGTGACGGCGGACGGCGTCGAAGTACCGGCCGGGCGGGTGCTGGGCGTCGACGCGGCACTCGTACGCGACCTGGCCTGTGCCCTGTACGCGGCGGACGCGTGCGGGGTGGCGGCCTGGGCGCTGGAGACGGCCACGGAATACGCGAAGGTGCGCGAGCAGTTCGGGCGCCCGATCGGACAGTTCCAGGCGGTCAAGCACCTCTGCGCGGACATGCTGGTACGCCTCGAACAGGCGCGGGCACTCACCTGGGACGCGGCACGAGCGGCGGACGGCCCCGCGCCCCACGATGATCTTCTGCCAGGTGACCCCTCGCAGGACGTGCGCAGTCTCGTCTGTGCGCTTGCCGTCGGTGTCGCCCTTGATGCCGCGTACTCCTGTGCCAAGGACGCCATCCAGGTGCTCGGTGGCATCGGCTTCACCTGGGAGCACGATGCGCATCTGTATCTGCGCAGGTCACTGGTCGCCCGGCAGCTGCTCGGTGCCGGTGACGCGCACCGGCTGCGGGCGGTGCGGCTCGCGGAGGGCGGGGCGCGCCGGGAGCTGCGGATGGAGCTGCCCCCGGAGGCGGCGGCCTACCGGGAGCAGGCGCGCCAGGCCATCGCCCCGGCCCGCGGCCTCGACCCGGCCGCCGCCCGCAAGGCCCTCGCGCCCACCGGCCATGCCGCACCGCACCTGCCCGAGCCGTACGGCCTCGGCGCGGGGCCCGTCCAACAGCTCGCCGTGCAGCAGGAATTGGCGGAATCCGGAGTGCGCGTCAGTGATCTCGGGATCGCCACCTGGGTGGTGCCCTCCCTCATCGCGTACGGGACACGGGAGCAGCAGGAGCGGTTCCTGGCGCCGACGCTCAGGGGCGAGGTGCTGTGGTGCCAGCTGTTCAGCGAGCCCGGCGCGGGCTCGGACCTGGCCGCGCTGCGGACACGGGCCGAGCGGGTCGAGGGCGGCTGGCTGATCAGCGGCCAGAAGGTGTGGACGAGCGCGGCGCAGTGGGCGGACCACGGCATCCTGTTGGCCCGCACGGACCCGGAAGCCCCCAAGCACAAGGGACTCACGTACTTCCTCGTCGACATGAAGCGGGCAAAGGGCATCGACATCCGCCCGCTGAAGGAGATCACCGGGGACTCCCTCTTCAACGAGGTCTACTTCGACGACGTCCTGCTGCCCGCCGACGCCGTCGTCGGCGAGGTGAACGACGGCTGGCGGGTCGCGCGCCACACCCTCGGCAACGAACGCGTCCACATGGCCGACCAGTTGACCTTCGACACCGGCCTTGAGGCACTCATCGAGCGCGCCGGCGAGCTCGACAGCGCGCTCGACGGCGCCTGCCGCGCACGGATCGGCGCGCTCGCCGCCGAGGCGCACGCGCTCGCCTGCATCGGCCTGCGGACGACGATGCGGCAGGTGGCCGGGGCGGAACCGGGAGCAGGGGCCTCCGTCCGCAAGCTCGTGCAGACCCCGCATCAGCAGAAGGTCGCAGAGCTGGCCCTCGAACTGCTCGGCCCCGCGGGCTCGGTGCGCGAGGGAGCGGGGGAGCGGGCGCTGCACGGTTTCTTGATGTCGCGCTGCCTGACCATCGCGGGCGGGACCACGCAGGTGCAGCTGAACGTCGTCGCGGAACGGCTCCTCGGCCTGCCGAGGGACCCCGAGCCGCGCCCCACCATCTGATGCGCTGAAGGAGACGGCTCGTGAAGGCATACATAGTCGGCGTCGGCATGACGAAGTTCGAGAAGCCCGAGACCCGGGACTGGCAGTACTGGGACATGGCGAAGGAGGCGGGGACGAAAGCGCTCGCCGATGCCGGGATCTCGTACGAGGACGTGGAGCAGGTGCCGGTCGGCTACTGCTTCCAGGCCTCGACGGCAGGGCAGCGGGCCGCGTACGAACTGGGTCTGACCGGTGTGCCCGTCTACAACGTGAACAACAACTGCGCGACGGCGTCGACCGCGCTGATGACGGCGCGGCAGTTCGTCGAGGGCGGCATCAACGACTGCGTGCTCGCGCTGGGCTTCGAGAAGATGGCGCGGGGCGCGCTGGGCGGTGGGAGCGACGGCGGGGACTTCAAGACATCCCCCGTCGCACGCCACTACGGCGTGATGGCGGCCCGCCACGGCTTCGAGATGACCCCGCCCACCGCCCAGATCTTCGGCAACGCGGCACGCGAGCACATGGAGAAGCACGGCACGAGCGAGGCGCAGCTCGCCGCGGTGGGCGCGAAGAACCACCGGCACTCGGTGAACAATCCGTACGCCCAGTTCCAGGACGAGTACACCGTCGACGAGATCCTCGCCGCCAAGACCATCCACCGCCCGCTCACCAAGCTGCAGTGCTCGCCGACCTCGGACGGGTCGGCCGCCGCGGTGGTGGTGTCGGAGCGGTTCGTCGAGCGGCACGGTCTGGAGGAGCGCGCCGTGGAGATCGCCGCGCAGGCGATGACCACGGACACGGGGGAGTCCTTCGGCTCGGGCTCGTGCATCGACGTCGTGGGGCAGCCGATGTCGCGGGCGGCGGCGCGGCAGGTGTACGAGAGGTCGGGTCTCGGCATCGAGGACGTCGACGTGATCGAGCTGCACGACTGCTTCTCGATCAACGAGCTCCTCACCTACGAGGCGCTCGGCATGTGCGCGGCGGGGGAGTCGGGGAAGCTCGTCGAGAGCGGCGCGACGACGTACGGCGGTCGCTGGGTGGTGAACCCCTCGGGCGGCCTGATCTCCAAGGGACACCCGCTCGGCGCGACGGGCATCGCCCAAGTGGCCGAGCTGACCTGGCAGTTGCGGGGCGAGGCGGTCGCGCGACAGGTGGCGGGGGCGCGGGTGGGGCTCGCGCACAACATCGGTCTCGGCGGGGCCGCGGTGGTGACGCTGCTGCGCAAGAGGTGAGGGAGGAGAAGAAAGGAGGGGCGGGGGAGGGACCGGGGTCCTAGGACCTGGGGCGGAGGATCTCTGCGGCGAAACCCCGATGCAAGGGGCATGCACTCCTGAGAGCATGTCTGTCATGGTCCAAACGCCCCCCGACACTTACATGCCCGCCACCCCACGGAAGTCCGCCCCCGTGTGGGCGGTGGTGCTCGTCGCCTGCGCGGGACAGTTCCTCGTCGTCCTCGACGTGTCCGTGGTGAACACTGCGCTGCCCTCGATGCGGGCCGACCTGGGCATGAGCGCGGTGGGCCTGCAGTGGGTGGTCAACGCGTACTCGATCGCCTTCGCGGGCTTCATGCTGCTCGGCGGGCGGGCCGGCGACCTCTTCGGCCGCAAGCGGATGTTCCTCGTCGGGCTCGCGCTCTTCACGGTGGCCTCGCTCGCGGGCGGCCTCGCGCAGGCCGAGTGGCAGCTGCTCCTCGCGCGGGCCGTGCAGGGACTCGGGGCGGCGGTGCTCGCCCCCTCGACCCTGACGATCCTGACCTCCGCGGTGCCCGAGGGGCCCGCACGCATACGGGCCATCGGCACCTGGTCGGCGGTCGGCGCGGGCGGCGGCGCGGCGGGCGGCCTGGTCGGCGGAGTCCTCACCGACCTGCTCTCCTGGCGCTGGGTGCTCCTGATCAACGTGCCGATCGGCGCGCTCGTCCTCGCGGCGGGCGTGCTGTGGCTGACCGAGAGCCGCGCGGGCGGCAGCCGCAAGCTCGACCTGCCGGGCGCGGTCCTGGTGACGGGCGGCCTCGCCACCCTCGCGTACGGCATCGTCCAGACCGAGGAGCAGGGCTGGACGGCGGCCGAGACCCTGGTGCCCCTGGCGGTGGGCCTCGCGCTGCTCGCGGCGTTCCTGGTGGTGGAGGCGCGGGCGGCGGTGCCGCTGATGCCGCTCAAGCTGTTCCGGGTGCGGTCGGTGTCGGCGGCGAACGCGGCGATGTTCGTGTGCGGCGCGGGAATGTTCGCCATGTGGATGTTCATGACGCTGTACGCGCAGAACGTCCTCGGCTACTCGGCGCTGAAGGCGGGCCTCGCCCTGATCCCGTCCTCGCTGACCATCGTCTTCGGCTCGAAGCTGGCGCCCCGCCTGATGCCGGTGCTCGGGGCGAAGAACGTGTCGCTGCTCGGCATCATCGTGGCGTCGGCCGGATTCGGCTGGCAGTCGATGATGACGGCCGACGGCGCGTACGTCACCTCGATCATGCTGCCCGGCATCGTGATGATGTTCGGCGCCGGCCTGGCCGCGACGCCGCTGGCCTCGCTCGGCACGTCCGGGGCGGCGCCGGGCGACGCGGGTCTCGTCTCCGGTCTCATCAACACCTCGCGCACGATGGGCGGGGCACTGGGCCTCGCGGTGCTCTCCACCGTCGCGGCCTCGCGGATGGGCGGTTCCACGAGCCCCGAGGCACTGACCGAGGGGTACGCGGCGGCGTTCAGGACCAGTGGGTTCATCCTGCTTGCGGGGGTCGTGGTGCTGCTGGTGTGGATGCCGAGGGAGCAAAGGAGCCCGTCCGGCGTTTGAGGACGAACTCGGCGGAGCCGGTGATTGACGGTGCCGGGGGCCGCGGGGCCACAAGCCATAACCCGGGTCAGGGCCCAGGGGCCAGTCACAACCAGCCCCGCTGCCTCGCCTCCCGTACCGCCTCCATCCGGTTCCGCGTCCCCGTCTTCCCGATCGCCGCGGAGAGGTAGTTCCGTACGGTCGACTCCGACAGATGCAGCTTCTCCGCGATGTCGGAGACCGTCGCGCCGTCCACCGAAGCCTTCAGGACGTCCGCCTCCCGGCCGGTCAGCGGGCTCGGCCCCTCGCTCAGGGCCGCCGCGGCCAGCGCGGGGTCGATCACCGTCTCGCCGCGCAGCGCCTGCCGGATCGCTTCCGCGAGGTCCTCCACCGGGCCGTCCTTGACCAGGAAACCCACCGCCCCCGCCTCCATGGCCCGGCGCAGATAGCCGGGCCTGCCGAAGGTCGTGAGGATGAGGACCCGGCACTCCGGGCACTCGTCCCGCAGGTCCGCCGCCGCGTCGAGCCCGCTGCGGCCCGGCAGCTCGATGTCGAGGAGTGCCACGTCGGGGCGGGCGTTCAGCGCCGCGTCCACGATCGCGTCACCCGCGCCCACCTGCGCGACGACCTCGATGTCCGCCTCCATGCCGAGCAGCAGCGCGAGCGCGCTCCGCATCATGCCCTGGTCCTCGGCGAGCAGGACTCTGATCATGGGGTGCGCTCCTCCAGGAGGGGGCCGGAACCAGAAGGGGAACCGGGACCGGAACCGGGGCCGGGGCTCGGCTCGGTGACCGGCAGCTCCGCCGTGACCCGGAATCCGCCGCCCGGTGCGGGGCCCGACTCCAGGGAGCCGCCCGCCGCCGCCAGGCGTTCGGCCAGGCCCTTCAGCCCGCTGCCGGGCGTCCCCGAGCCTACGCCGCGACCGTCGTCGGTGATCAGCAGCCGAGTCCGTTCGGCGGTGCCCGTCACCTCGATCTCGCAGCGGGTCGCCCGTGCGTGGCGTACGACGTTCGTGGCGGACTCCCGCACGACCCAGCCGAGCAGCGCCGCGGTCTGCGGGGCGAGCGGCGGGCCCGACTGGCGTACGACGGCCTCGATGCCCGCCGCGTCCAGGAGGTCGCGCGCCCGGTCGAGTTCCGTGGCCAGGCTGCCCTCGCGGTAGCCGGTGACCGCCTCGCGGACCTCGGTCAGGGCCTGGCGGCCGACGGACTCGATGTCGGAGACCTGGCCGAGCGCGGCGTCCAGGTCGCGGGGTGCGAGCCGCCGTGTCGCCTCCGCCTTCACGACGATCACCGAGAGCGTGTGGCCGAGCAGGTCGTGCAGGTCGCGCGAGAAACGCAGCCGCTCCTTCTCGACCGCGCTGCGGGCCAGCTCCTCGCGGGTGGAGCGCAGTTCCTTCACCGTCTCGGAGAGGGCGAGGATCGCGGCCGTCACCATGACGGAGATGAACGTGCCGTACGCGATGCCCGCCGCGTCCCAGCCGTCCTTGATGCCGCCGACCACCGCCGCCGTGATGCTCAGGGCGAACGCCGCCGGAACGAGCTGCCGGCCCCGGAGCACCGAACCCGTGGCCAGGCCGAGCAGCGGGAAGAACATCAGCCAGCTGTCGCCGTAGCCGATGGCGAGGGCGAGGGTGACCGCGGTCAGCGCGAGGAGGAGCTGCTTGGTGACGCGTGCCTCCCGCGCCCTCTTGTCGAAGGCGCGGAACACGACGCTGATGTAGAGGGAGTTGAAGACCAGCAGGCCGAGCCCGCCGAGCCAGGGGTTGCCCGTCTCGCCCTGGAGGACGTTGGAGAAGGAGCCCATCCCCATCAGGAGCCAGGGCAGCATCGCGAAGCCGTTGGGCGGGCCCAGGTCCTCGGGTCTGCTCCGGCCGGACTTCTCCCGCGCCCGCACCTCGGCCAGCTGGTCCCTGCTGCTGTGCGTCCAGCGGGCGAGCCGCGTGTGCCGCTGCCAGAAGCCCTTCGCCGCCACCTTCACCGACATCGTTTCTCCTGTCGCGCCGCGGCGCCTCGTCCCAGGCTGCCGACCTTACGGAGCCGGGGCCGGAAAGCGGCAGATGTGGTTGTACGGACTCGGCCGGTACAAATGTCACGGGCCGGGCGAGGCGGCCCGCCGAGCACTATCTGACGTGACGTCAGGAGTCTTCACAACTACCGGGCCCTCGGCTATACATGGGATCGCCGGACTGGAACGCGTTCTAGAACGGGCTCCTTCCGGCCCTGTTGCGACCTCGGTGCGACCGACGGTGCGGACGGCCGCACCGAGGTCTTCAGACCGGTCAAGGAGCTGCCACCACATGCCCATCGATGCCGCGAAAGCACTGGCCGCGGAGCCCAGGTCGGCCGAGATCACCTGGGATCACAAGGACATCCAGCTCTACCACCTGGGCCTCGGCGCGGGCGTCCCCGCCACCGACCCCGACGAGCTGCGCTACACCCTGGAGTCCAGGCTGCACGTCCTGCCCAGCTTCGCGACCGTCGCGGGCGCCGGCATGGGCGTCGTCGGCGGTCTCTCGGCCCCCGGCGTCGAGGTGAACCTGGCCGCGGTCCTGCACGGCGGCCAGAGCATCACGCTGCACCGCCCGATCCCGGTCAAGGGCGAGGCCGTCACCACCTCCAAGGTGGCTGCCGTGTACGACAAGGGAAAGGCCGCGATCCTCGTCCTGCGCACCGAAGTGGCCGACGCGGAGGGCCCGTTGTGGACGAGCGACGCCCAGATCTTCGTACGCGGTGAAGGCGGATTCGGCGGCGAACGCGGACCCTCGACCCGCCTCCCGGCCCCCGAGGGCGAGCCCGACAGGACCGTCGAGCGCCCCGTCCGCGAGGAGCAGGCGCTGCTCTACCGCCTCTCGGGGGACTGGAACCCGCTGCACGCCGACCCCGAGTTCGCCAAGCTCGCCGGCTTCGACCGGCCGATCCTGCACGGTCTGTGCACCTACGGCATGACGCTCAAGGCCGTCGTCGACACGGTGCTCGGCGGCGATGTGTCGCGGGTGCGGAGCTACAGCACACGCTTCACCGGGATCGTCTTCCCCGGCGAGACCCTGCGCATCCGTATGTGGAGCCCGCAGAGCGGCCGCGTCCAGGTCTCGGTGACAGCCGCCGAACGGGACGACGCGCCGGTCCTCGCCGACACGATCGTCGAGCACGCCTGAAGCGCGGTGCCTCGCCTGAACCGCCGTACCCGCCTGAAACGCCGTACCGCCTGAATTTCGTACGAGAGGAGCCGCACCATGCGCGCAGCCGTACTGCACGAGATAGGCCAGGACAAGCTGGAGGTCCTCGACGACGTCGAGGCGGTGGGCTTCGGCCCCGGCAAGGTGAAGATCCGGGTGCGGGCCACCGGCCTGTGCCACTCCGACATCTCCGCGATGAACGGCGTACTGCCGCAGCCCGCACCCTTCATCCCCGGCCACGAGGGCGCGGGCGAGATCGTCGACGTCGGCGACGGCGTGAGCGGGATCAGCCGGGGAGACCGGGTCCTGGTGTGCTGGCTGCCCGCCTGCGGCCAGTGTCCGGCGTGCAAGCGCGGCCAGAGCCAGCTGTGCCTCGCCGGTTTCATGAACGCGGGCACCCCCAACTTCAAGCGCCCCGGCGGGGACGTCTTCGGCTTCGCGGGCACGGGCACCTTCACCGAGGAGGTCGTGGTCGACGCGGGCTGCGCCGTGCCGATCCCGGACGACGTGCCCTTCGACATCGCGGCCCTGATCGGCTGCGGGGTGACGACGGGGCTCGGCGCGGCCATCAACACCGCGAAGGTGGAGGCCGGTTCGTCGGTCGCCGTCATCGGCTGCGGCGGCGTCGGCATCTCCGCGATCCAGGGCGCGCGGCTCAAGGGCGCGGCGCAGATCGTCGCCGTCGACCCGGTGGCATCGCGGCGCGAGGCCGCGCTGCGGTTCGGCGCCACGGAGGCGGTCTCCCCGGACGAACTCGCCGACGCCAAGCAGCGGATCACCGCGGGCGAGGGCTTCGACTACGTCTTCGAGGTCGTCGGCAAGTCCGCCACCGCCCGTACCGCGTACGAGACGACGCGGCGCGGCGGCACGCTGGTCGTCGTCGGCGCGGGCGCCATGGACGACAACCTCCAGCTGAACATGTTCGAGCTGTTCTTCGACGAGAAGAGGATCCTGCCGTCCATGTACGGCGGCGGCGACGTCCTGCAGTCCTACGAGAGGGCCATCGCGCTGTGGCGCGCGGGCCGGATCGACCTGGAGAGCCTCATCACCCACCGGGTGCCGCTCTCCGAGATCAACGAAGCGCTTGACCAGATGCGTACGGGCGTCGCGCTGCGTACGTGCATCGAGATCTGAGAGGACTTCGATCCCTGATGGCACAGCCATTGCCACGGCCACTGGACGGTTTGGCCGCGATCGTGACGGGCGCGGGCCGGGGGCTCGGTCGTGCGGAGGCCCTCGAACTCGCCCGGCTCGGCGCGAGCGTCGTCGTCAACGACTTCGGGCAGCCGGGCCGTGACGGCTCGGGCGAGGCGTCCGCGACGCCCGCCGAGGAGGTCGCCGCCGAGATCCGCGCGGCGGGCGGGCAGGCAGTCGCGCACCTGGGCGATGTCGCGGACCACGAACAGGCGCGCGGGCTCGTCCAGTTGGCGGTCGACACCTACGGCAAGCTCGACATCCTGGTGAACAACGCGGGCATCCTGCGGGACCGGATGATCTTCTCGATGAGCGAGAGCGAGTGGGACTCGGTCATCCACGTCCACCTCAAGGGCCACTTCAACACGTCGCACTTCGCGTCCGTGCACTGGCGCGAGCGGTCCAAGGCGGCGGGCGGCCCTGTCTACGGCCGGATCGTCAACACCTCGTCGGAGGCGTTCCTCGCGGGCTCTGCGGGTCAGCCGAACTACGCGGCGGCCAAGGGCGGCATCGTCGGCCTGACGACGTCGAGCGCGCTGGCGCTCGGCAAGTACGGCGTGACGGCGAACGTCATCTGTCCCCGGGCGCGGACCCGGATGACGGAGGACGTTTTCGCGGGCTACCAGGAGCCGGGCGCGGGCGAGCTCGACGCGCTCGCCCCCGAGCATGTGGCCCCTCTGGTCGGCTACTTGGCGTCACCCGCCGCGGCCGGCGTCAACGGCCAGCTGCTCGTCGTGCACGGCGGGATGGTGGCGGTGGTCGAGCGCCCCAAGGTGGCGGCGAAGTTCGACACGGCGAAGGACGTTTTCACGTACGAGGAACTGGAGGAGGCCCTGACGCCTTATTACGCGGGGCGGCCGGAGGGGGAGACGTTCGCGGCGTCGGAGGTGCTGGGGCTGAAGCGGGGCTGACCCTGACGCAAACGCCGGACGGGCTGGGAATCCAGCCCGTCCGGCGTTTGAGGACGAACTCGGCGGAGCCGGTGATGATCCGGCGCCCAAGGCCAGGGGCCCTACTCGTCGCCTTGGCGGCGGTGCCGCCCCTGCGGCGGCGCCGGAGCGTCATGCTCGGCCACAGGCCCCCGATGCCTACCGGCACCGGAAGTACCCGCCGCCTCCCGCGGCTCGGGATTCCGCTCGGATTCCGTACGTATCTCGGTTCTGGTCAACACATTCACCCCGTAAAAGCTGTAACTCTGTAAAGAAGATCGTTCGGTGCGGCCGGGCGAGTCTAACCAACGCCCGCACGCCCGTTGAGGGGCGCCTGCTGCAACGGAACGGGCCGCGCGGCAACCACCGCGGGCGCAGCCACCGGAGCAGGAGGTTCCAGCTCCGCGACCCCGCACGGAACCGCCTCCGTGACATACGGAAGACGCAGCGCACCCTCCCGCGTCCACCACCCCGAACCGGCCAACCACCCTTCGGGCGCCGCCAGTTGATGCAGGCGCCGCTCGGCGGGCCGCCACAGGCCGAGCCAGCTCCCCGCCGCCCCGTCGATCCGCAGCGCCACCGCACAGCTCTCCGGCATCAGCGTCTGACCGGGCTGTATGGCGAACGGCGTCACCGCGAGGTCCGGCAGCCGCAGGCACTCGGGAAAACGCACCGGCCGCGTGCCGCCGAGCACCCCCCAGCCGAGCCTGTCGTGGCCCGGCGCGTCCGAGCGGATCAGGAGCAGCCCGCTGTCGGGGTCCGCGAGCAGCAGCCGGTCGTCGCTCTCGTCGGCGATCTGGAGAAGGGGCGACACCTCGCCGCCCCGCTCCAGGTCCACCGCCACCGTCTTGACCCGGCCGCCCAGCTCCCGGTCCAGGGCCAGCATCCGGCCCTCCCCGTCCAGCCAGACCCCGCCCGAACAGTGCCCGGGGATCTCCGCGACGTGCTCGGGACCGAAGGCGCCGCCCGCCACCAGCCACAGGGCGGTCGACCCCGCGCCCACCGCGAGCGCGTACGCGTGACCGGCCGCCGGTGAGGGCGGCAGCAGCGTCAGCCGGGACTCGCCGCACTCCACGGCGCCGAGCGGGATCTCGCCGGTCTCCGGGCCCGTCGGGTAAAGGAGCGCGAAGACGTGCCGGCCGTCGACGACGCGGTGGATCAGGACCCGGCCGTCGGCCATCGGGAGCACCTCGGTGCCGGGCTCCTCGGGCTGATGGCAGGGCAGCGGCACCGCGTACGGCTCGGGGGAGTCGAGGGTCCAGCGCTCGGGGAACCAGGAATCGCCGTCAAGGGCGAGACGGGCTGCGTACGCACCGTCGGCGGTGATGACCGGGGGCGCCGCGGGCGCTGCGGGCACCGGGGGAGACGTCGGCGCGGTCATGGGCTCGGGCTCAAGGGTGGGCGCTGTCATGGGGGAACCTCCGGGCCACGAAGCTAGTTTTCGCACGCGCTGCCGTGGCACCTGTGACGCCCGTTTCACACAGAAGGGTGGCGATGTACGGATTCGCCTGAGGGGGCGGGGGTGGTTGTGCTGGGTGAGGAGTCCGCGCTTAAGGTAAGGCCCACCTAAGTGATTGCGGGCCTGCGGAAGCGGCAGCAGCACACCCCCTGGAGCCTGGAGCACCGATGGCACCGCTTGCACCGTTTTCTCCGTCCGCACGGTCCGTACGACCCCGCCGCCACCGGGCCACCGCCGCCCTCGCGCTCGCCGTGGCCGGCGCGCTCTCCCTCGCGGCCTGCGGGTCCGGCGACGACTCCGGAAAGTCCGGCGACGGCACCGGCAGCAAGGCCGTGGCCCAGGGCGGCGAGGACTTCTCCAAGGCCGCCGAGCAGACCGCGAAGATGGGCACGACGGCGAAGGCGGGCGAGTTCCCGCGCACCATCACGCACGCCCGCGGCAAGACCGAGCTGAAGGCACAGCCCAAGCGGGTCGTGGTCCTGGACGTCGGCGAGCTCGACAACGTCGTCTCGCTGGGTGTGAAGCCCGTCGGGTACGCGCCCACCGAGGGCGACGACGGCATTCCGGGCTACCTCAAGAAGGACGCGGGCAGCCCCAAGGACGTGGGCACGATCAACGCCCTCAACCTGGAGGCGATCGCGAACCTGAAGCCGGACCTGATCCTCGGCAGCGAACTGCGCGCCGCCAAGCTCTACCCGCAGCTCTCCAAGATCGCCCCGACGGTCTTCTCCATCCGCCCCGGCTTCACGTGGAAGGAGAACTACCTCCTGAACGCCGCCGCGCTCGACAAGACCGCCAAGGCGAAGACGGAGCTGGCCGCGTACGAGGAGAAGGCGAGGTCCCTGGGCCGGGACCTCGGCGACGACAAGCCGACGATCACGATGCTCCGTTACATGCCGGACCGCGTCCGCCTCTACGCGAAGGCGTCCTTCATCGGCACGATCCTCGCCGACACCGGCCTGCCCCGCCCGAAGAACCAGCAGGTCAACGACCTCGCCACGGAGATCAGCACCGAGAAGATCGACGAGGCCGACGCCGACTGGATCTTCACGGGCGTCTACGGCGACCCGGAGAAGACGGGCCGCTCCGAGGCCGAGAAGAACCCCCTGTGGAAGAAGCTCGGCGCGGTCAAGGCCGGCCGGGCCAAGAACGTCCCGGACGAGACGTGGTACCTGGGCCTCGGCGTGACGGCGGCGAACGAGGTCCTGGGAGACCTCAGGGGCTTCCTCTCCAAGTAGTGCCCCGTAGGCCGCGGCAGGGCCGCATCCATGTGCGGCTCCGCCGCGGGGCGCTCAGTAGCAGGCCGTAGCGGTGCGTAACGCACGCCATGCCGAGAGCGGCGGGAAGGTAGCCTTTCTCCGTGCCCCGTCTGTCTGAAGTCATCGCCGCCCTCGACGCCCTGTGGCCCGCCGAACTCGCCGAGAGCTGGGACGCGGTCGGCACGGTCTGCGGCGACCCCGACGCGGAGGTCTCCCGGGTCCTGTTCGCCGTCGACCCCGTCCAGGAGATCGTCGACGAAGCGGTGAAGCTGGGCGCCCAGCTCCTGGTCACGCACCACCCGCTCTATCTGCGCGGCACGACGACCGTCTCGGCGGCCACCTTCAAGGGCCGGGTCGTCCACGACCTCATCAAGAACGACGTGGCGCTGCACGTCGCGCACACCAATGCGGACCGCGCCGACCCCGGTGTCTCCGACGCCCTCGCGGGCGCGCTCGACCTCCGGATCGTCCGGCCCCTCGTACCGGACCCGGCGGATGCGCACGGCCGCCGCGGCCTCGGCCGGATCTGCGAGCTCGAACACCCGCTGACGCTCCGCGAACTCGCCGACCGCGCCGCCGAGCGGCTGCCCGCCACCGCGCAGGGCATCCGCGTCGCGGGCGACCCGGAGCAGCTCGTCCGCACCCTCGCGGTCAGCGGCGGCTCCGGCGACAGCCTCTTCGACGACGTACGCGCGTCCGGCGTGGACGCCTTTCTCACCGCGGACCTGCGCCACCACCCGGTGTCGGAGGCCCGCGCACAGACTCCGCTCGCGCTGCTCGACGCCGCGCACTGGGCCACCGAGTGGCCGTGGTGCGAACTGGCGGCGACGCAGCTCGATCAGATCTCCGACCGTCACGGATGGGGACTTCGCGTCCACGTCTCCAAGACGGTCACCGACCCCTGGACCGCCCACGCGGCCTCGAATACCCACACCACAGGAGCCCCCAACTGAACGCCGCGCCCGCCGACCAGATCCGACTCCTCGACGTCCAGGCACTCGACGTACGCCTCCAGCAGCTGGCGCACCGGAAGAAGTCCCTGCCCGAGCACGCCGAGATCGAGTCGCTGAACAAGGACATCGCGCAGCTGCGCGATCTGCACGTCGCCTCGACGACCGAGGAGAGCGACTGCGCCCGCGAGCAGACCAAGGCGGAGCAGGACGTCGACCAGGTGCGCCAGCGCGCCAACCGCGACCAGCAGCGCCTGGACTCGGGTGCCGTGACGTCGCCCAAGGACCTGGAGAACCTCCAGCGCGAGATCGCCTCGCTCGCCAAGCGCCAGGGTGACCTGGAGGACGTCGTCCTCGAGGTCATGGAGCGCCGCGAGTCCGCCCAGGAGCGGGTCTCCGAGCTGGCGGAACGTGTCTCCTCGGTCCAGTCGAAGATCGACGACGCGACGGCCCGCCGTGACGCCGCCTTCGAGGAGATCGACGGCGAGGCCGCCACGGTCACCAAGGAGCGCGAGGTCGTGGCCGGTTCGGTCCCCGCCGACCTGCTCAAGCTCTACGACAAGCTGCGCGTCAAGGAGGGCGGCATCGGCGCCGCCAAGCTCTACCAGCGGCGCTGCGAGGGCTGCCGCATCGAGCTGGACATCACCGGGGTCAACGAGGTGAAGGCGGCGTCGCCCGACACGGTCGTGCGCTGCGAGAACTGCAGCCGCATCCTCGTCCGCACGTCCGAGTCGGGCCTGTAGGGGACGGTGGCAGTGCGGGAGTCCGTCCGAGAGCCTGTCCGGGAGTCTGTCCGGGAACTGATCGTCGAGGCCGACGGCGGGTCGCGGGGCAACCCGGGGCCCGCGGGCTACGGCTCGGTCGTCATCGACGCGGCCACGGGGGAGACCCTGATGGAGGCCGCGGAGTACATCGGCGTCGCGACGAACAACGTGGCCGAGTACAAGGGTCTGGTGGCCGGCCTGAAGGCGGCACACGACCTCGACCCGGCCGCCTCGGTCCACGTCCGGATGGACTCCAAGCTCGTCGTCGAGCAGATGTCGGGCCGCTGGAAGATCAAGCACCCCGACATGAGGCCGCTCGCCGCCGAGGCCGCGCGGATCTTCCCGCCCGACCAGGTGACGTACGAGTGGATCCCGCGCGCGCAGAACAAGCACGCGGACCGGCTCGCCAACGAGGCGATGGACGCGGGCAAGCGGGGCGAGCAGTGGTCGGCGTCGGACTCGACGGCGGAGTTCGACGCGCGGGCGGCGCGGCAGGCTGCTGTTCCGTCTGCCCCTGCGGGCCCTCCGGGGGACGCGGTCGCCGGTGCGGCGAGGGCGCGGGCGGCGCTGGCGGGGACGGCGGGGACGGCGGCGGCTGACGTGCGGGCCGCGAGCGGCGTTGCGGCGCAGGCGACCCCACCCGTCGGCTGGGCGGCGCCCGCTGACCTGGGTGCCCCTGCGACCTTCGTGCTGCTGCGGCACGGGGAGACCGCGCTGACGCCCCAGAAACGCTTCTCCGGCAGTGGGGGCTCCGACCCCTCCCTCTCCGAGGTGGGCCGGGAGCAGGCGGCGCGCGCGGCCGAGGCGTTCGCCGCGCGGGGCACGATCCAGGCGATCGTCTCCTCGCCGCTGAAGCGGTGCCAGGAGACGGCGCAGGCGGTCGCCGTCCGGCTGGGCCTCGACGTACGGGTCGACGAGGGTCTGAGGGAGACGGACTTCGGTTCCTGGGAGGGCCTGACGTTCGGCGAGGTGCGTTCGCGTCAGCCGGATGACCTCAACGCCTGGCTCGCCTCCCCGGATGCGGCGCCTCCGGGCGGCGAGTCCTTCGCGGCGGTGGCCCACCGGGTCTCGGAGACCCGTGAGCGCCTCACCACGGAGTACGCGGGCCGCACGGTGCTCCTGGTCACGCACGTCACCCCGATCAAAACCCTGATCCGCCTGGCCTTGGGCGCCCCACCGGAGTCCCTGTTCCGCATGGAACTCTCGGCGGCGTCGGTCTCAGCGGTGGCGTACTACGCAGACGGCAACGCCTCGGTCCGCCTCCTGAACGACACGTCGCACTTGCGTTAGGCGTTTGGCGGGGGCGAGCGGGGGCCGGCCGCGGCTTCCCTGTGGGTCAGGGGGGGCTGACCGCGCAGTTCCCCGCGCCCCTGGGGGGCATGCCGTCGTGTTCCCTCTGCGGGTCAGCGGGGGCTGAGCGCGCAGTTCCCCGCGCCCCTTCGGGCGCGGTGCACCGGGGCCCCGCAAGGGGCGCGAGGAACGGCGCGCGCAACCACGATGCACCCGCAGGTATCAGCGGGGGCTGAGGGCCCCGTAAGGGGCGCGGGGAACGGCGCGATCAGCCACGAAGCACCCGCAGGGATCGTCAGGGGCGCGGGGAACTGCGCGAGCGACCACGAAGCACCCGCAGGGACCAGCGCGGGCTAGGGCTGCTAGGGGCGCGGGGAACTGCGCGAGCGGCCACGAAGCACCCGCAGGGATCCGCGGGGAACGATGCCACCAGCCACAAAGCACCCGCAGGGCCCCCCGCGGGTCAGCGAAGAGCCGCCGCCTCGCGGGCCAAGGCCTCCACCCGACCCCAATCCTTCGCCGAGACCGCGTCAGCGGGAAGCATCCAACTACCCCCCACACAACCGACGTTCGCCAACGCAAGATACGAAGGCGCCGAGGCAAGGCCAATACCCCCCGTAGGGCAGAAGCGGGCCTGCGGCAACGGCCCCCCAAGCGACTTGAGATAGGCGGTACCGCCCGCAGACTCAGCCGGGAAGAACTTCATTTCCCGCACCCCCCGCTCCAGCAGAGCCACCACCTCGGAAGTCGTGGAAACCCCCGGCAGGAACGGCACCCCGGACGCCTTCATCGCGGCAAGCAACGTGTCCGTCCACCCCGGGCTCACCAGGAAGCGGGCCCCGGCGTCGACGGACTCCGCGACGCCCTGGGGCGAGATGACGGTGCCCGCACCGACCACCGCGTCCGGCACCTCCGCCGAGACGGCCCGGATCGCGTCGAGCGCGGCGGGCGTCCGCAACGTCACCTCGATCGCGGGCAGCCCGCCCGCGACCAGCGCACGCGCCAGCGGCACGGCGTCGGCGACATCCTCCACGACGACGACGGGGACGACGGGGGCGAGATCGAGCACGGAGCCGGAAGCCGCGGAGGAGGAGGCGGAGGAGGGGGAAGTCATGGCTGCATCCTGCCTCGGCACAAGCAGCATGCGCAAAGGGCGTTGCGCATGCTGCAACCAGTTCAGTGGGGGGAGGATCAGTGAATCTCCCGCACCACCACATCCAGGGCCCACGCCTTGCCCGCCTTGGCCGGCGCCTCCGCCTCCACCACATGCCCCAGATCCCGCAACGCCTCCACCAGCTCGGCCGGATCCTTCGGCTGCGTGCCGGTCTCCAGGAGCGACCGAACGATCCGCCCCTTCGTCGCCTTGTTGAAGTGCGAGACGACGGACCGCTTCTCGACGCCGTCGACCACCTGCGCGTGCAGCACCCGCACGGTCGCCGTCCGGTCCGCGACCTCCCCCTTCGGCTTCCACGCGGCCGCGTACGCCGACGACCGCAGGTCCAGTACGAGCCCGTCGCCCGCGGCCTCAGGCATCGCCGAGGCCATCGGCGTACGCCAGTAGGCGCCGAGCGCGCCGAGGCCGGGCAGCTTCACGCCCATCGAGCAGCGGTAGGAGGGGATGCGGTCGGTGACACCGACGGCGCCCCACAGCCCGGAGAAGACAAGAAGGGAGCGGGCCGCACGGCGCTTGGCGGCGGCGTCGAGCGTGGCGAGGCCAAGCGCGTCGTACAGAACGCCCGTGTAGATCTCACCCGCGGGACGCGCACCCGCCGTACGCAGCTCGGCGTTCTTCGCGACCTCACCGCGCAGGCCCTCGCTCAGACCGAGTACGTCACGGGCCTTCTCCTCGTCCGCCACACAGAGATCGACCAGCTCGTCGAACACCGCCTGCCGCGCGTCCGCGAGCGCCGGCAGGGAGAGCGACTCCGGCTTCAGGGGGGCGCCACGGCCGGAGGACGCCTTGCCTTCGGAGGGCGGCAACAGGACGAGCATGGGTCTGGGTCTCCTTCGAAGGGCAACGGGTGGGGGTGCGGGCCCTGCGCCAGAATAATCGCCACCGCCTCCAAGGCACGCCCACGCCTGCGGCGGACGAGCCGTTGTCGCCGCACCCGGCGGTGGTGCTGGTCTCCGCCCCTTCGCGCTCGACGGCGGCATCGGCCTCGCACCCCGGCGGGGGTGCCGACCTCCGCCGCCTCGCGGCCGGTCTCTGCCGTGCCGTGCCCGGCGGTGGCGCTGGCTTCCGCCGTGCCGTGCCCGGCGATGGCCCCGGCTTCCGCCGTGCTGTGTCCGGCGATGGCCCCGGCTTCCGTCGTGCCGCGCCCGGCGGTGGCGCTGGCTTCCGACGTGCCGCGCCCGGCAGTGGTGCTGGTCTCCGCCGCCTCGCGGCCGGTCTCCCACCCGCGCGTCCCCATACCCGGCAGCGGGCAGGTGCCGTGCCAGGGGGCCCACGCCCCCCCCGGCAGCAAGGCTCACGCCCCGCCCCCCCCTCGCAACGCCTCGCGCCGCACCCCCACCCCGCCTACGCTCGACCCATGCCCCGTCGCCATCTCCGCGTGACCGGCGCAGCTGAAGCCCCCTTGGCGGGCGTGCTGCGTGAGCTGCGTGTGAAGTTGGATGTGCCCGAGGGGTTTCCCGCGGGCGTGCTTGCCGAGGCCGAGCAGGCCCTTGCCGCCCCACGGCTTCCCGCGCACGACGCGACCGACATCCCCCTGTTCACCATCGACCCGCCCACCTCCGTCGACCTGGACCAGGCGATGCACCTCTCCCGGCGGAACGGCGGCGGAGGCGGATTCCGGGTGCGGTACGCCATCGCGGACGTCGCCGCGTACGTCACGCCCCGCGGGCCGCTCGACGCGGAGGCCCACCGGCGCGTCACCACCCTCTACTTCCCCGACGAGAAGGTTCCGCTGCACCCCACCGCCCTGAGCGAGGGCGCGGCCAGCCTGCTGCCGGGCCAGGACTGCCCGGCGGTGCTGTGGACCATCGACCTCGACGGAGAGGGACGCGCCGTCGCCACCGACGTACGCCGCGCCCTCGTGCGCAGCCGCGCCAAGCTCGACTACGACGGCGTGCAGCAGGCCATCGACGACGGCACCGCCGAGGAGTCGCTCGCGCTGCTCGCCGACATCGGGCGGCTGCGCGAAGAGCTGGAGGTCGGGCGCGGCGGCATCTCCCTCAACGTGCCCGAACAGGAGATCGTCGAGCGGGGCGGGGCGTACGAGCTGGGATTCCGGGCCCCGCTTCCCGCCGACGGATGGAACGCCCAGATCTCCCTCCTCACCGGCATGGCCGCCGCCGAGCTGATGATCCAGTCGGGGGCGGGAATCCTGCGGACTCTCCCCACCGCCCCGGACGGCGCCGTCGGCCGCCTGCGCCGCACCGCGAAGGCCCTGGACGTCGACTGGCCGCACCACGTCCCGTACGCCGAGCTCGTCCGCTCCCTGGACCCGCGCCGGCCGAACCACGCCGCGTTCCTCCAGGAGTGCACCACGCTGCTGCGCGGCGCCGGATACACGGCGTTCAGCGGCGGTGACGTCCCCGAGCTGATCACCCACGCAGCCGTCGCCGCCCCCTACGCCCACTGCACCGCCCCCCTGCGCCGCCTCGTCGACCGCTACGCCTCCGAGCTGTGCCTGGCCGCGACCGCCGGGGACGAACCGCCCGAGTGGGTGCTCGCCGCGCTCCCCGAGCTGCCCAAGGAGATGGCGGACGGGACGCGGCGCGCCAACACCGTGGAGCGCGAGTGCGTGGACCTCGTCGAGGCCGCGCTGCTCAAGGACCGGGTCGGTGAGCTCTTCGACGGGGTGGTGGTGGACGTACAGGAACGTGAACCCACCGTCGGGACGGTCCAGTTGACCGACCCCGCGATCGTCGCCCGCATCGAGGGCGGCACCGGCGGCCTGCCGCTGCCGCTGGGGGAGCGGCTGCGGGTGCGGCTCACGCAGGCCGACCCAGGGGCGGCGAAGGTGCAGTTCGCGCCTGCGTAAGTTCCCCCTTGCGCCTCAGGGCCCGCCCCAGTGCCGCCCGCAGCTCCGCCGGCTCGTCGGAGTGCAGCCGTACGGTCGTCACGGGCCGGCGCCCGCCAAGAAAGCCGACCGCCATCACGGGCTCCGTCAGCTCCAGCGTGAGCGACGTCTGCGCGGCTACCGGAATGTTGAGCACGCCCTCGGCGGCCTCATGCGTGAAGCGCCGCTCACCGCGCGCGGCGGCGATCCGCTCCAGCGGTATCGTCACGTCCCGGTGGGCGCCGTGGCGTACGCGGAGTGAGTCGGCGGACAGCACGTGCGGCCGGGTCACGGAGGCGGCGTGGATGCCGAGCATCAGGATCACGCCGTAGACATCGATGACGAGGGTGATCGCGTGGAGCGTGGGCCAGTTCCGCAGCAGTAGCGCGAGCCCGATGGTCTCCACGACGGAGACGAACACGAAGCCGTAGAGCATCGCGGCCTGATCCCGGGCGTGCCCGAAGGCGAGATCCCCTTCCCGCACCCCGTGCCGCCGCCGCGCCACCCACAGCACCAGGCTCGACAGCGCCCGCACCTCATGCCCGACGATCCGCCGCACCGGCTCCGGCACGACGTCCCTGAGCGCCGCGCGCCCGCCCCGCCGGTACACGACCAGAAGCCCGGCGCACTCGACGAGAAGCAGCGCAAGGGCCACGGCCTCCACACCGACGAGCACGCGCACGGGGAGCACGCCCCCCGTCAACAGACACACAACAAGCACGACTTCGACAGGTACGACCACCCAGGCGAGGCCCCGCACGAGCCTGGTCATCGCTCACTCCGTTCGATGAGGAGCCGCATCCCGCGGCGTACGGCCTCCGCCTGGGCGGGGGAGAAGTCGGAGAAGAAGGCTTCGAGGAACCGGTCGTCGCCGCGGCCCCGCCCGTCGGCCACCGCCTGTACGCCCTCGGTGCCCAGCTGTTCCAGGAGCGAGTCGGGCAGAGCCGCGACGAGCGCTTGCGCCGCCTCGTCCACGGCAGCCTCCGTACGCGGATCGGCGAGGTCGGCTTCCGCGAGCGCGTCGAGCAGGGCGTACACCTCGTGCGCGCGCTCCACGGCTTCCGGGGTGGACAGCGCGGGGTGCAGCGCGGCCATGAACCTGTCGCGTTCCTCCGGGGGCGCCGTCGTGTCGATCAGGGCGAGCAGCTCCCGGTCCTTCGCGGCCATCGCGGACTCGGGGCCCTCGCGGCCGGCGCCGGAACGGGCCATTTCGGCGAAGAACTCGCCCAGTTGAGGCGAGACGGGCCCTTCGGCGGACAGCCGCCCGTGCTCCGCGTCGTCCAGCAGCACCCGCAGCCGCTCCCGCCGCTCGCGGATCGCGGTCTCCTGCCGGGCGAGGTCCGAGTCCAGCTCGGCGAGCACCTCGGCCAGCTCGCGCCCCGCGTCGTCCGCGAGCACGTCCCGCACCTCGGCGAGCCCGAGCCCCAGCTCGGTCAGCCGCCGGATCCGCGCCAGCGCGACGGCGTGCCGCAGCCCGTACTCCCGATAACCGTTGGCCCGCCGCTCGGCCTCGGGCAGCAGCCCGAGGTGGTGATAGTGCCTGATGGCCCGAGTGGTGACACCGACAACCCCGGCAAGCTCCCCGATCCGCATCCCGTTCATGAGCCCAGTAGAAACGTTGACGCTGCGGCAAGGTCAAGCAGCGACGGGGCGGACCCGCCGGACGGCGCAGCCGAGGCCGTCGGCCGCGAGGCCCCGTCCGCCGGGTAGCATGGTCGGCACGGCAGACGAGCCGGGCGGACGGCCGCGTGAAGCTCCCCTCACCAGGGGGTCTTCCCGAGGAACGTCCGGGCTCCACAGGGCAAGGTGGTGGCTAACGGCCACCCGGGGTGACCCGCGGGACAGTGCCACAGAAAACAGACCGCCGGAGGCTTCGGTCTCCGGTAAGGGTGAAACGGTGGTGTAAGAGACCACCAGCGCCTGAGGTGACTCAGGCGGCTAGGTAAACCCCACCTGGAGCAAGGTCAAAAGGAAGCACTTCGGTGTTTCTGCGCGGATGATCGAGGGCTGCCCGCCCGAGTCCGCGGGTAGACCGCACGAGGTCCGCAGCAATGCGGACCCTAGATGGATGGCCGTCTCCCCGGCCGCCGCGAGGCGCCCGGGTGACAAAACCCGGCGTACAGCCCGACTCGTCTGCCACTTGCTGCCCACGACCAGCCGAATTGCTGGGCAGGTGAGTTTCCGACGACGTGGACCGCGTACGTCGAGTTCGTGGTGCTCTGACGAGGGCAAGGCCCCCGATGAGCGACGCGGGCACGTAAGGCCCCGAAGCCCCGGCGCCCACCGAGGTCAGCCCTGCGAGTCCTGGGGCATCGGCGGCGTGCCCTGCGACGGCTCTTTCCACGACGTCGGAGGCGGGCCGAACGCGCGACGACTGGCCCTTACGGACAGGGAGCCCATGGCAGCGTTGGCTCCTCCACCGATCACGGCACCGATTCCGAACGGGGCAACTCGACCGAGAACGATGATTCCCTGCTTGGTCCCGTACTTCGTGATGAAGTTCTTCCCCAGGACCTTGTTGATCTGACGCAACGTCTCGACCGGCACCTTGGCGACAACCTGGCGCCCCCAGTGCTGCCCCGTGCGCTCGGCGACCTTGCCGATGGTGGCGGAGCCGCTCCCGCCGAGCATGATGCCCATCACGATCGTTCGGCGGCGCTCGACCTCGTCGATGGGGACGCCGTGTACTTCCGCGACCGAAAGCGCGAAGAGGGCGCTCAACTCAAGGGACGAGAGGGTCTCACCTGCCGACAGTGCCAGTGCGACTCCCGTGCCGACGCCGGGCGCGGCCGCAGTCGCTCCCACCGCAGCGCCCGTTCCCGTCAAGGCGCTGACGTACATCCGCTCCAGATTGCGGATCACCTGGGCTGGTGTCGCCTCCGGGTTCCGCTGGCGGGCTCGGGCGATGTTCCTGCGCACCAGCAGACTCTGGGCTTCGATTGCCTTGTTCAGGAGGTCGAGGACTTGTTGTCCACGTGTGGCTGCTTCTGTATCCGGTCTGTCGCCGGCCTCTGTGGCCATGCCGTGGACTCCCCCCAAGTCGACACCTAGCAAGGGGGGTTACTCAATCAGTCGGACGAACCGTGCGCCAGGTGAACCAGACAAGTGAGCCTCAGTAGTGGTAGCGGGCCTTGAGGATCTTGACTTCCTTCTCGTCCACCCGGTAGACGAGCCGGTGCTCGTCGTCGATCCGGCGTGACCAGTAGCCGGACAGGTCACCCTTCAGGGGCTCCGGCTTGCCGATGCCGGTGAAGGGGGTGCGCTGGATCTCCGCGATCAGCCGGGTGATCCTACGGGCCCTCGCGCGGTCCGAGCCGAGCCAGAACAGGAAGTCCTCCCATCCGGCCGGGTCGAAGTGCACGCTCCTCACCCGTCACCCGCCAGCTCTTCGAGCTCGTCCATGGTCTTGGTGACCACAGCCTCGCCGGCCTTGTCCCGTGCCACGGCTTCCATGAGGCTCTGCGCGTTGGCGGGGGAGCGCAGGAGGTAGACGGTCTCCTGCCAGGAGTCGTAGTCCTCGGAGGACATCAGCACCGCGTCGCCGTTCTTGGAGCTGATGCGCACGGGGGTGTGGTCGTCGTTGACGCGCTTGATCAATGGAAAGAGATCCTTGCGGGCCTCGCTGGCGCTTATCGTCATTTACTGGACCTCTTTCCTTCCTGGTGGTACAGAAAAACGGTACCACCATGGTACCGGTTTTTGGTACGAGAGTCTCAGAACACCGACAACCCCGTCAACGTCGTGAAGCGGTCCAGTGCCACCACCCCCGACACCGAGTTGCCCCGCTCGTCCAGGCCCGGGCTCCAGACGCAGAGCGTGCAGTGGCCGGGGACGACGGCGATGATGCCGCCGCCCACGCCGCTCTTGCCGGGCAGGCCCACGCGGTAGGCGAAGTCGCCCGCGGCGTCGTACGTTCCGCACGTCAGCATGATCGCGTTGACCTGCTTGGCCTGGCTGCGGCTCAGCAGGCGGGTGCCGTCGGCGCGGATGCCGTGGCGGGCGAGGAAGCCGGTGGCGAGGGCCAGGTCCGCGCAGGACGCCTCGACGCTGCACTGGCGGAAGTACTGGTTCAGGAGCACCGGCACCGGGTTGGCGATGTTTCTGTACGACGCCATGAAGTGGCCCAGCGCTGCGTTGCGGTCGCCGTGCGCCGACTCGGAGGCAGCCACGCTCTCGTTGATGGCGAGCCCGGCGTTGCCGCTCTCCGCCCGCAGGAAATCGAGGAGGGTGCCCGCCGCGTCGCCCGTCTGGGTCTGGAGGCGGTCGGTGACGACGAGCGCGCCCGCGTTGATGAAGGGATTGCGCGGGATGCCGTTCTCGTACTCCAGCTGCACGAGCGAGTTGAAGGGGTTGCCGGAGGGCTCGCGGCCCACGTGGTCCCACAGGGCGTCCCCCTCGCGCGCCAGGTCGAGCGCCAGGGTGAACACCTTGGTGATGGACTGCGCGGAGAACGGCTGCTGCCAGTCACCCACCCCGTACACCGTGCCGTCCGGCTCCGCGACGGCCATCCCGAACCGGCGCGGGTCGCAGGCGGCGAGCGCCGGGATGTAGTCGGCGGGCCTGCCGCGCCCCGGCGTCTTCTCGATCTCGGCCGCGATGCGGTCCAGGACCGGCTGATAGGTCCGGGGCGTCCGGGGCGTCCGGGGCGGGATGGACGGAGTCGGCGGAGTCATGATCGCCATTTTGCACCCGTGTGGAGGGGGCGAGCGGTGGCGCTCAGTTCCGGGCGGCGCCGCCCCTCTCGCCCGTTTCCCCTGCCAGCGGGCGCCAGTACTGGTCCTTGCCCTCGTCCCGTACGACGTATCCCAGACCCTGCATCGTCTCGGCGAGGTCCCGCACGTCCTGCTCGGCCTCGCTCTTCAGCGCGACCTTCCGCGCGGCGAGGACCGCGTGCGCCTCGGCGGGCAGACCGGGAGCCCCGGGAATCCAGCGGTGGAACAGGGCCGCGTGCGGGTCGGCGTCCTGCCACGGGTAGCCGTGCGAGCGGAACGCCTTGGCCAGGGGCCCGGCCGCCGTCTTGTGGACGCCGCGCGTGAACTCGCGCGACGACTCGTCGAGGACCACCAGTTCCTTGCGGTCCAGGAACACCGCCGAGACGCGGGCGCGTTCGATGGTCCGCTTCGTCTCGTGCAGGTCGGCCACCAGTTCCCGGTCGGTCAGCTTCAGCTTGAGGGTCCCGTCGAAGTCCGTGGCGGCGATGAGCAGCCCTGCCACCAGACCGAGGCCCGCCGCGATCGCCGTCTGCCACGGCCGGTCCAGCGAGCCGACGAACGTGATGCCGTCCCGCCAGGGCAGCACCGGCAGGTCACTCAGCCACCGGGCCAGGGGCGGCAGGGCGATGCCGAGCAGGAGACCGAGGATCGGCATGCCGATGAGCACGGTCAGCAGGTCGGCGCGCGGGTAACCGAGGACCGTCGTCCGGTCCTTGTGGAGCGGGACGGGGCGGCCGAGGCTCTCTTCGCTGGTCATGCCCTTGACGCTAGGCGGGCAGGCATCCGCGGGGGAGCGGCCGAAAGTCGATGGGCGGCAGACTTCGGTCGGTGTTGTGGGGCTACGAAAACGGTAATGGGGGGTGCGGGCCGCGGACCGGGCCGTCCACAAATGCGTTGCCGTGGCCGGGCGCCCCCTCCTACCGTGCCGATCATGCTGCCCACCGTGGACACCGACGAGCAATGGGACGCCGTCGTCCCCGACGAGGCCGTCATGCGGCCCGGAGTCGAGGACCTCTGCCGCAGGCTCGGCCTCGCCGGAGCGCCCCTCGACCGGTTCACGGAGGGGACCCAGCCCGTCTACGCCGTCGGGGACGACCTCGTCCTGAAGCTCTTCCCCGGCGCCGTCGCCCACGACGGCCTCGTCGAGGAGCGGGTGTTGAGCCATCTCCAGGGCCGACTGCCCGTTCCCACCCCGCGGGTGCACGCGGCGGGCGCGTACGAGAACGGCTGGCGGTACGTGCTGATGTCCCGGCTGCCCGGCGAAGACCTCGCCGAGGCCTGGCCGCGCATCGCGCGTGCCGACCGGGAGCGTCTGGTCACCGAGGCCGGTGAGGCGCTCGCCGCGCTGCACGCCCTGGACCCCGGGCCGCTCGCCGACGTGCTCGGGCCCGGCGACTGGGGAGCCTTCCTCCGCAAGCAGCGTGCCGGGGCCGTCGCGCGGCAGCGGGAGCGCGGGCTGCCGGAGAGCTGGCTGGAGCAGATCCCCGGCTTCCTCGACGCGGTGCCGCTGCGGGCCGACGCGCCACGTGTCCTCCTGCACACCGAGTTCATGCGGCAGCATCTGCTGGTCGCTCCCGTCGGCGGGCGGCCCCGCCTCACCGGGCTCTTCGACTTCGAACCCGCCATGATCGGGGACAGAACGTACGACTTCGTGGGTGTCGGCCTCTTCGTCACGCGCGCGGAGCCGGGGCTCCTGGGCCGCTTCATGCGGGCGTACGGTCACACCTTCGAGCCGCGCGAACTCCTCGCCCACACCCTGCTCCACGTCTACAGCAGCCTGCCCTGGTACCTGCGGGAGCTGCCCGCCCCGCCCGAGCCGACGCTCGACGCGCTGGCCCGGACGTGGTTCGACGGCGGAACCGGCTGAACCGGCTGAACCGGCTGAACCGGCTGAACCCCGATGGCCTGCCCTCAGGCCACCGGCATCAGGGTCAGATACGCGAGGCCGAGCACCTGGCGGTAGCCCCGCAGCCAGGTGGAGCGCTGGCGGTCGGCCTTCTCGCGGGTCTCGGCGGCCAGGGGGTGGCCGGGGTTCGCGGCCAGCCATTCCTCCACGTCGGTGCGGTAGCCGGACTCGAACTCCTCCCACTCCTCCGCGCTCGCCGTCTCCACCCACAGGGGGCGGAAGCCCGCGGCGATCGCCGCGTCCACGAGGTCGCCCAGGAAGAGGTGTTCGCCGGCGTGGGCCCCCGGCCACATCCCGGCGAGTTCGTCGGCGGTGGGCGTGCGCTGCCAGAAGCCCTCGCCGAGCACGACGCGGCCGCCCGGAGCGACCAGGCGGCGCAGGGCATGCAGCGCCGCCTCGGTGTGGCCGGGCGGTTCGGTGGAGCTCAGCGCGTGGCTCGACCCCAGGCACAGCACCAGGTCGGCGGGGCCGCGGGTGGTGTCCGTCGCGGACTCCTCGACGAAGGAGACGCGCTCGGCCAGACCGCGCTCCTTGGCGGCGGCGCGGCCCCTGGCCAAGTCCTCGGATGACAGATCGACGCCCACGCCGGTGGCGTCCGGGGCGGCTTCGAGGACGCGCAGCAGCAACTCGCCCCAGCCGCAGCCGAGGTCGAGGACGGAGCCGGTGCCCGGCGCGACCCGCTCGACGAGGCGAGCGGCCCGCGCCTCGGAGAGCGGGCCGTGGAAGGTCAGGCCGGTCAGGCGGGGCGGCACGTCCTGGAGGGCGGGGGTGGTGTCGGTCATGGGCGAGGACGCTATCCGGTCAACTCCCCTCCCGACCAGCGACTTTCGCCGCGATATGCCGTGCCACCTCGTCCGGCGGCATGCCGGTCGTGTCGATCACCTCGCCCGCGCGCCGCAGCCACGGCAGCGCCTCCTGGTAGGGGACGACGTGATCGAGGCGCCAGGGAATGATCGCCGGGATGTCGGACTCGATCCGCCGGATCAACGTCTCGGGCTCGGCGTGCAGCACGAAATGGTGTACGGGCACGCCGAGTTGGCCGAGTCCGGCCCGCAGCTCCGTCCAGTACTCCTCCACCAGCACCGTCTGCGGGATGACCAACGTCCCGCCCTTGTACGCGAGCAGGTGGCGCGCCGTCTCCACGACCAGGGCCCGCCACGGCGGCCAGTGCTGGAAGTCGGCCTCCTCCTGGAGAGGGCCGAGCACGTGATGCAGCATGTAGCCGACCTCTTCGGCGTCGAAGAGACGGGCGCCCGGGAGCAGGCCCACCAGCCGCTCGGACGTGGTGGTCTTGCCGGCCCCGAAGCTTCCGTTGACCCACACAATCATGGGGGTCAGGCAACCACGTACACCGTGAAGCGGACGTCAGTCCTGGTCAGGTCCCCCCGTGCTCTCCTGCTCCCGTACGTTCTTCGCCCGCGAGCCCACCGAGACGAGCACGCCGATCGCCGTTCCCGCCAGGGCCGCCGGCACCATCCAGTTGCGGTTGAAGGAGTGGCCGAGGGCGTCGTCGAGGGAGTAGGCGCCGGGGCCCGTGACGGCGAGGGTGGCGGCGACCATGCCGAGGAACGCCGGGTACTCGTAGCCGCCCGCCTGGCTGAAGAAGCCGTTGGGGGCGTGCACCGCGGTCGCCCCGGCCATCGCACCGGCCGCCGCGGAACCGGCGGCGGGGGTCGCGAGGCCCAGGGCGAGCAGCGTGCCGCCGCCCGCCTCGGCGAGCCCGGCGATGACGGCGTTCGCCTTGCCGGGCGCGAAGCCGATGGACTCCATGAAGGCGCCGGTGCCCTCGATGCCGTGGCCGCCGAACCAGCCGAAGAGCTTCTGGGCGCCGTGGGCGGCGAGGACACCGCCGGTTCCGACGCGGAGCAGCAGAAGGCCCAGGTCACGTCGGTCGAAGCAGGAACGGGTCATGGGGCTGTCTCCTGGGGTCGGTGCCGGGCGGGTGCCTGATGGGTGCGGGGGTGGGATCCGGGTGCTCGTCACTCCACCGTCCGTCAGAGCCTCGCCGCGCACCCCGCTCAAGCAGCCGTACGGGTGACCCCGTCCGGTGGCGGGGCGGGGTGGCCGGTGTGAGCGTGGGCGCATGAGCATTCAGGTAGACCGGCTCTCCGATCCGACGGTCCAGGCCTTCGTCACCGCCGTGAACTCCCACGACGAGGCCGCCTTCCGTACGGTCCTCACGCCTGGCGCGACCATGTCCGACGACGGTTCCGACCGGGACGTCGCCGACTGGGCGGACCGCGAGATCTTCTCGTCGCACGGCCACATGGACGTGGAGAACGAGTCGGACGGCGGGCGCACGCTGATCGTCTCGTACCGCAACGACACGTGGGGGGAGATGCGGACGAAGTGGCGGTTCACCGTCGACGGCGGGAAGGTCTCCCGGTTCGAGACGGGGCAGGCGTGACGCTCTGAAGCAGCACACCGCGTGAAAGATTTCGCTTCGGGTCTTGTCTTCGTGTGCGCTTCAACTCCTAGCGTTCTGCCGCATGGAGACGACACGCAGGACATTGGGGCGCAGCGGCATCGAGGTGAGTGCGCTCGGGCTTGGCTGCTGGGCCATCGGCGGTGAGTGGTCGGGTCCCGGCGGGGAGCCGTACGGCTGGGGTGCCGTGGACGACGAGGAGTCGGTGCGGGCGATCCGGCGGGCCGTCGATCTCGGCGTGGATTTTTTCGACACCGCCGACAACTACGGGACCGGGCACAGCGAGCGTGTTCTGGGCCGTGCGCTGGGCGCGCGCCGGGACGACGTCGTCATCGCCACGAAGTGGGGGAACCTCTTCGACGAGGAGACCCGGACCGCGGTCGGAGGCGCGGACGACTCGGTCGCGTACGCACGCCGTGCGCTGACCGCCTCGCTGAAGCGGCTCGGCACGGATCACGTCGACCTCTACCAGCTGCACATCGGTGACGCGGACCCCGAGAGCGCCGAGCGGCTGCGCGACGCGTGCGAGGAGTTCGTGCGCGAAGGGCTCGTACGGGCCTACGGATGGAGTACGGACGACCCCGCCCGGGCGGCCCTGTTCGCCGAGGGCCCGCACTGTACGGCGGTCCAGCACCGCTGCAATGTGCTGCAGGACGCGCCCGAGATGCTGGCGCTCTGCTCGGAGCTCGGTCTCGCGAGCGTGCTGCGCAGCCCCCTGGCGATGGGTCTGCTCACGGGGAAGTTCGGCGGCGGGCGTGTGCCGGCGGCCGGGGACATCCGCAGCGCACCGCCCTCGTGGCTGCCGGGCTTCGGGACGGGCGGGGGCGCGGACCCGGAGTGGCTGGGGCGGGTGGACGCGGTGCGGTCGGTGCTGACCGGGGGCGGACGGACTCTCGCGCAGGGCGCGCTCGCCTGGCTCTGGGCCCGCAGCCCGCTGGCCGTGCCCGTCCCGGGTTTCCGGACGGTGGGGCAGGTCGAGGAGAACGTGGGCGCGCTGGAGTACGGGCCGCTGACCGCGGGGGAGGCGGAGGAGGTCGAGCGGATCCTGCGCGGGGGAGGGGAGGAGTGACCCTCGCTCCCCTCCGGATGCCGCAGGCGTGGCAGGTACGGCAGGTGTGGCAGATGCGCCGTCAGTGGCAGTTCTTGTAGCCGGGGTTGCTGTTCGTCCAGGAGCAGGAGTCCTTGAGTGAACCGCTCGGCTTGATGAGGCGGGCCTTGTCGCTGGTGTTGTTCCAGACGTACGAGCCGCGGCCCCAGTAGCGGACCCCGGACGCGTTGGTGCCCTTGCCGGTGCGGACCTTGACCGTCTTGCCGGCGCCGATCTTGTAGCTGCCGAAGGTGTACGTGTAGCCCGTGTTGTCCTTCAGCTTGTAGCCCTTGAGCTGGATCGCCGAGCCGGAGTTGTTGTGGATGTTCACCCACTCCGCGTTCAGCGAGGAGTTGGAACGGGAGTCCCGGCCCGGGCTGTCGAACTGGATGTACCCGAGGTGCAGTCCGCTCTGGTGCGCGGCGGCGGCAGCGGTCGCGGGGGACGCGGCGAGCAGCGGGGCCGCGAGTGCGGCCGCGGCGAGGACGGCCGGGGCCGCGGAACGTATGCGCAAGGTGTGCTCCGAGTGTGCTCTGAATGTGCAGTTCTCGTGGAGGGCACGCTGAGCATACGGGGGGTGATGCGCCTAATTAGCGCGGTATTTCCCATTCCGTTTGTGAAGATGTAGGCCGACCGTGAACGGGGGTCACGGTCGGCCACAGCATGAGGAGCGAGCCACGGGGCCGGTGGGGCTAACCCCGCCCGATGAACGGCATGTTCGTCGCGAGCACCGTGGCGAACTGGACGTTCGCCTCCAGCGGCAGTTCCGCCATGTGACGCACCGTCCGGGCCACGTCCGACACGTCCATCACCGGCTCGGGCGCCAGCTCTCCGTTGGCCTGGAGGATCCCGGCCTGCATCCGCTCGGTCATGTCCGTCGCCGCGTTGCCGATGTCGATCTGGCCGCAGGCGATCCGGTAGGGGCGGCCGTCCAGGGAGAGCGACTTCGTCAGGCCGGTCAGCGCGTGCTTCGTCGCCGTGTACGCGATGGAGCGCGGACGCGGCACGTGCGCGGAGATCGAGCCGTTGTTGATGATCCGGCCGCCCTGCGGGTCCTGCTCCTTCATCTGCCGGAAGGCCGCCTGCGCGCACAGGAACGCGCCGTTGAGGTTCGTGTCGACGACGTGCCGCCACGCGTCGTACTCCAGTTCGTCGACGGATACGCCGCCGGGGCCGAACGTACCGGCGTTGTTGAAGAGGAGGTCGAGCCGGCCGAAGCGGTCGCGCACGGCCGCGAACAGCGCGGCCACGTCCTCGGGCCGTGAGACGTCCGTGCGCACGCACAGGGCGTCGGTCTCGGCCGGGGCGTTCACCTCGGCGGACCCCTCGGCGTGCGGGACGGGCCGCACCGCGGCGCCCTCCGACACCCCCGCGGCGATCGCCGCCGTCTCCTCGAGCGTCTCCTTGCGGCGCCCCGCGAGCGCCACGGACCAGCCGGCCCGCAGCAGTTCCACCGCCACGGACCGGCCGATCCCGGATCCCGCGCCGGTCACCACGGCGGTCCTCGTCTGTCCGGTCCCATGTCCGGTCGGATGTCCGTTCGGGTGCCCAGTTGGCTCAGCGTTCATGGCCCCGCAGCGTACGGGAGGTGTGTCTATAGGGTCATCATCCGCCCGCCATTTGGGTGTTGTGTACGCGACAGTCGCGCGTCTTCCCCCGCCACTTGCATGCCCAGGACACCAATCGTCAGGGGAGGGCTACATGACACCCACAGGCCAGCAGGACACAGCCGAGCTTCGAGCCGCCGCGCGCCACCTGGGCCGCCGGCGCTTCCTGACCGTCACCGGCGCCGCGGCCGCGCTCGCGTTCGCCACCAATCTGCCGACCGCGGGCGCCGCGGGCGCCGCCGAGATGGACGCGCGGAAGATCGCCGACGATCCGTTCACCCTCGGCGTCGCGTCCGGCGACCCGCAGCCCGACTCGGTGCTGCTCTGGACCCGCCTCGCCCCGTCCCCGTACGAACCGGGCGGCGGGCTGCCGAACCAGCGCGTCGTCGTGGAGTGGGAGCTTGCCCATGACGCCGGTTTCCAGCGGGTCGCCAGACGCGGCTTCGAGATCACCCATCCCGAGTTCAACCACACGCTGCACGTCGAGGTGGGCTTCCTGGACGCGGGGCGCACCTACTACTTCCGGTTCAAGACGGGGAAGTGGATCAGCGAGACCGGCCGGACCCGCACGGCGCCCGCGGCGGGCAGCAACGTGAGTTCCCTGAAGTTCGCCGCGGTGTCCTGCCAGGCGTACCACGACGGCTATTTCACCGCGCACAAACACCTGGCGAAGGACGACGTCGACGTCGTCTTCCACCTCGGCGACTACCTCTACGAGTACGCGGTGAACTCGGCCGGCGGCCACCGCAACTACACCGACCGCGTGCTGCCCGCCGTCTTCAACCGCGAGACGCAGACCCTGGAGGACTACCGCCTGCGGTACGCCCTCTACAAGAGCGACCCGGACCTGCGGGCCTCGCACGCGGCCCACCCCTTCGTCGTCACCTGGGACGACCACGAGACCGAGAACAACTACGCGGACGACCTCGACGAGAACGGCAGCCCGCCCGCCGAGTTCCTGGTGCGCCGCGCCGCCGCCTACCGCGCGTACTGGGAGAACCTGCCGCTGCGCAGCCCCCAGCAGCCCGTCGGCCCCGACCTTCAGCTCTACCGCCGGCTGCAGTGGGGCCTGCTCGCGCAGTTCGACATCCTGGACACCCGGCAGTACCGCTCCAACCAGGCCTACGGCGACGGCGCGGACGTCCCGGGCCCTGAGTCGACCGACCCGAAGCGCAGCATCACCGGGGCGACCCAGGAGCGCTGGCTCATCGACGGCTGGCGCAGCTCGAAGGCGGTGTGGAACGTCATGCCGCAGCAGGTCAACTTCTCGCAGCGCAAGCTGGACCTCAACGCGGTGGCGAAGCTCAGCATGGACGCCTGGGACGGCTACCCCGCCTCCCGCGACCGTGTCCTGGCGGGCGCGGCGTCGGCAGGGATCAAGAACCTGATGGTGCTCACGGGCGACGTGCACGTCGGGTACGCCTACGACATCAAGGCTGACTTCGACGACCAGGCGTCCAAGACGGTCGGCACCGAGATCGTCGCCACGTCCGTCGCGAGCGGCAGGGACGGCGCCGACAAGCCCGCGACCTGGGACACCTACACCAAGGCCAACCCGCACATGAAGTTCTACAACGGGCGGCGCGGCTACGTGACCGTGGACCTCGGCCAGGACTCCGCGCGCGCCGACTTCAAGACGGTGTCGGCGGTGACGACGCCGGGAGCGCCCGTCAAGACGGCGGCCTCCTTCGTGACGGAGGCGGGGAACCCGGGCCTGAAGCCCGTATAACCCCGACCGGGGGTGCGCTCACTCGCCCGGGTAGCGCACCCCGATCCGCTCCCGCACCGTGTCCAGGGTCCGCATCACAGCGAGGGTGCCGTCCAGCGGGACGAGAGGCGACTCGGTGTCGCCCGCGTGCAGGCGGTGCATGACCTCGGCGGCCTCGTGCTTGAGGCTGTCGCGGGGGCCGTACTCGGGGGAGGCGGCGAACTCCTCCGGGTCACGGCCCTCGCGGTGCAGCACGAAGCTCTCCGGGAAGAAGAAGCCGTTCGGGATGTCGATGCGGCCTCGCGAACCGGTGACGGACGCGGTGACGGGGGTGCCCGCGTTGATGGAGCAGTGCAACAAAGCGTGAGCACCGCTCTCGTACGAGAGCAGCATTCCCGTCTGGAGATCGACGCCCTCGTCCGAGAGCGTCGCTCTCGCACTCACCCCCGAGGGCTCCCCGAGCAGCAGCTGCGCGAACGACACCGGGTACACCCCGAGATCGAGCAGCGAGCCACCGCCCTGCGCCGGGTCACGGAGCCGGTGCGCGGGAGGGAAGGGACCCGCGAGGCCGAAGTCGGCCTGCACCGTCCGCACCTCGCCGATCGCCCCGTCGTCGACCAGCGCCTTCATCCGCCGGATCAGCGGATGGCAGTACATCCACATGGCCTCCATCAGGAAGAGGCCGCGCCGCCGGGCGAGCGTCACCAGCTCCGCCGCCTCGCGCGCGTTCAGCGTGAACGCCTTCTCGCAGAGCACCGAGCGGCCGGACTCCAGGCACAGCCCCGCCGCCGCCCGGTGCGAGGCGTGCGGCGTCGCCACGTACACGACGTCGACGTCCTTGTCCTCGGCGAGCGCGCCCCACTCGCCGTACGCGCGCGGTATGGCGAAGCGCTCGGCGAACGCCTTCGCCGACGCGTCGGTCCGCGAGGCGACCGCGACGACCTCCGCGTCCGGCATGTCGAGGAGGTTCGCCGTGAACGATGCGGCGATCCCGCCCGTCGCGAGGATGCCCCAACGCACGGGCGCACGGTTGTCTTCCACTGCTGGACCCCTGTTCGTACAGCCGGAGTGCCGCGGAGTACCGCGCAGTAGCACGGAAATGGTCTCAACCAGCACAGCTGAGCTGAGAGCATAGGTAATCGCACGCCTAATCGGGAGGGAATCCGCATGCCGGAGCACGGCAGCCGCACCACGAGCGGGTCGCAAGGCCCCCTCATACGGCAGTCAGGGACGGTGGAAAGGACGGCGGAGGAGGCCCCGGCACCCGCCGCCGTGGACCTCACCGCCCAGCGCCGCACCGGCCTTCTCGTCACCCTCGTGCTCGGCGGCCTCACCGCGGTCCCGCCGCTCTCCATGGACATGTACCTCCCGGCGCTCCCGGAGGTCACCCGCTCGCTGCACACGTCCGCCGCGACCGCGCAGCTCACCCTCACCGCCTGCCTCACCGGCATGGCGCTCGGGCAGCTCGTCGTCGGACCGATGAGCGACAAGTGGGGGCGGCGCAGGCCGCTGCTCATCGGGCTCTTCGTCTACATCCTGGCCACGGCGATCTGCGCGTTCGCGCCCACCGCCGAACTCCTCATCGCCTTCCGCCTGTTGCAGGGCCTCGCGGGCGCCGCGGGCATCGTCATCGCCCGCGCCGTCGTCCGTGATCTCTACGACGGCGTGGAGATGGCCCGCTTCTTCTCCACCCTCATGCTGATCTCCGGGGTCGCCCCGGTCGTCGCGCCCCTCATCGGCGGCCAGGTCCTGCGCTTCACCGACTGGCACGGCATCTTCGCCGTGCTCACCGTGGTCGGCATCGCCCTGACGGTGCTCGTGTGGCGCTGCCTGCCCGAGACGCTCGCGCCCGAGAAGCGGCACGGCGGCGGCACCGTCGAGGCGCTGCGCACCATGAAGGCGCTGCTCGCCGACCGCGTCTTCACCGGGTACATGGTCGCGGGCGGGTTCGCGTTCGCCGCACTCTTCGCGTACATCTCCGCCTCGCCGTTCGTCATCCAGGAGATCTACGGGGCGTCCCCGCAGACCTTCAGCCTGCTCTTCGGCGTGAACTCCGTCGGCCTGATCGCCGTCGGCCAGATCAACGGCAAGATCCTCGTCGGCCGGGTCAGCCTCGACAAGGCGCTCGCCTTCGGCCTGACGGTCATCGTGCTCGCCGCGACCGCGCTGCTCCTCATGACCTCGGGGGTCTTCGGATCCGTCGGCCTGTTCCCCGTCGCGGCCGGGCTCTTCGTCCTGATGTCGGCGATGGGGCTCGCGATGCCCAACACGAACGCCCTCGCCCTGATGCGCACGCCGCACGCCGCGGGGTCCGCGTCGGCGCTGCTCGGCACGTCCTCGTTCCTCGTCGGCGCGATCGCGTCCCCGCTGGTCGGCATCGCGGGCGAGGCCACGGCGGTGCCGATGGCCGTGGTCCAGCTCGTCTGCGGCCTTGCGGCCATCGGCTGCTTCCTGGGACTGTGCCGGCCCTGGCAGAGCTCGCACTCGAACTCGAACTCGCAGGCGTTCTCGGCGAGACCGACTCAGGAGGGGACGGACCACTGACCGCGCCACGCCTGCTGCGCGCCGGGACGCCGGATCGCGCGGGGCTCGACACGGACGAGATGGCCCACCTCGTACGCGAGGTGCGTGCGCTGACGCGCGGTGAGCGGCCCTGGTGCTCGGGCGCCGTCGTGCTGGCGGGGCGCGGGCCGGTGATCGCCGTCCATGAGGCGGTGGGCCGTGCGGTGCGGTACGCCGCGTACGACCCCGAGAAGGACGTGGGCGTCGAACTGCCCCCCGCCGAGCAGGTGTTGACCCGCACGGGAACCCCCTTCGACCTGGCCTCGCTCACCAAGCTGTTCACGACCGTCGCGGCGATGCAGCAGCTGGAGCGGGGCACGCTCGGCATCGACGCGCTGGTCTCCGCGTACGTCCCCGAGTTCACGGCGGCCGCGGAGCACGGCGTCACGGTGCGGCAGCTCCTCACCCACACCTCTGGTCTGCGGCCCGAACTCCCCCTGTACGACCTGCCGGACGGCGCGGCGCGCCTCGCCGCGCTGCGGGCTGAGGCTCCGTCGAGTCCGCCCGGCGACCACCTCTACTCCGACCTGAACATGCTGCTCCTCCAGCAGGTCCTGGAGCGCCTCACGCGGCGCCCGCTCGACGTGCTCGTCCGGGAGGGGATCACCCGGCCCCTCGGCATGGCGGCCACCGGCTTCGGGCCGCGTCCCGACGCCGCCGCCACCGAGGACCAGCGCAGGCCCTGGGCGAAGGCTGACCGGGGGATGCTGCGGGGTGAGGTGCACGACGAGAACGCCTGGGCGCTTGGGGGTGTCGCGGGGCACGCCGGGCTCTTCTCGACCGCGCGTGACCTCGCGGTCTTCTGCCGTGCGCTGCTGTGCGGGGGCTCTTACGGTACGGCGCGGATCCTCGGCCCCGACTTCGTCGAGCTGATGCTGACGCCGCCGGGGCTCGGCTTCGGGCTCGACCAGGCGTGGTTCATGGGGGAACTGGCGGGGCGGGGGGCGGCGGGGCATACGGGGTTCACCGGGACGTCCCTGGTCATCGACCCCGCCACGGACACGTTCCTGATCCTCCTCGCGAACACGGTTCACCCACGGCGGGGGGCCGCCGACAGCGGGCCCCGGGCCCGTGCGGCCACGCGGCTGGCCCGCGGGGCTTGGCTCTGACCCGGGGGGATCTCACCTGCGGGTCGGGCGGGGGCTCGTCGCGCCCCGCGGCGGAGCCGCAGATGTCACGGCCCCGCGCCCCTTACGGGTGCGTGGTGCGTCCCGTGCGGCGGCTTTGCCCGGCCCTGCCTCGGCACGGTGACATCACCTGCGGGCCCGGTGGGGGCTGGCCGCGCAGTTCCCCGCGCCCCTTACTGGGCCCGTCGTGTCCCGCGGCGGAGCCGCTATGTGTCACAGCCCCGCGCCCCTGACGGGGCCCGGTTCTTCGCGTCCTAGACTTGTCTGGTGAACGTCCCGAGTTTTTTGGTGTCCCCTGGTGAAGCCCTGCGTAGTGCTCTTGCCGGGCTTCTTGATGGGTTGCCGCCCAAGCAGGCCGCGCAGGCTGTTGAGCGGTTGATCGTCAATTACCGGGGGGTCACCCCTACCGACGCGCCGATTCTGCGGGACCGGGCGGATGTCGCCGCGTATGCCGCGTACCGCATGCCCGCGACCTTCGAGGCCGTGCGTTCCGCGCTCGGGGCCCTCGCGGACGCGGCGCCCGCCGGGTGGGCGCCCGGCAGCCATGTGGACGTCGGCGGCGGGACCGGCGCGGCCACCTGGGCGGTGAGCGCGACCTGGGACGGCGAGCGCCCTGTCACGGTTCTCGACTGGGCCGAGCCCGCCCTCGCCCTGGGGCGTGAACTGGCCGCCGCGAACCCGTGGTTGAAGTCCGCGCAGTGGCAGCGCTCTCGTATCGGATCGGCGCTCAGCATCGAGAGCACTGATCTCGTCACGGTGTCCTATGTCCTCAAGGAATTGACCGAGCCCGACCGGCGCTCCCTCGTCGACGCCGCCGCGGCCGCCGCTCAGCAGGCCGTCGTCATCGTCGAGCCCGGCACCCCCGACGGCTACGCACGCGTCATCGAGGCCAGGGACCGCCTCATCGAAGCCGGCTTCCGCGTGGCCGCGCCCTGCCCGCACAGCTCCGCCTGCCCCATCGTCCCCGGCGAAGACTGGTGCCACTTCTCCGCCCGCGTCAGCCGCTCCTCCCTGCACCGGAAGGTCAAGGGCGGATCGCTGGCGTACGAGGACGAGAAGTTCAGTTACGTGGCCGCCGTGCGCTTCGACGCCGAGCCCGCGCCCGAACGCGTCGTACGAAGGCCGCAGATCCGCAAGGGCCAGGTCCTCCTCGACCTGTGCGCGGCGGACGAGACGCTGCACCGCGAGACGGTGACCAAACGCCACGGACCGCTGTACCGCGCGGCCCGCGACGCGGAGTGGGGCGACCCCTGGCCGCCCCACCAGGAGAGCTAGCCCCGCAGCTCCTGCGTGCAGCACTTCACGCTGCCGCCGCCCTTGAGCAGCTCGCTCAGATCCATCGCGACGGGTTCGTAGCCACGTTTCCGCAGGGGTGCGAAGAGACCGGCCGCGGCCTGCGGGATCAGCACGTGCAGACCGTCCGAGACCGCGTTGAGCCCGAGGGCCACTGCATCCGGCTCATCGGCGATCAGCGCGTCGGGGAAGAGGCGCCGCAGCACCGCCTGGCTGCCCGCCGAGAACGCGGGCGGGTAGTACATGACGTCGTCCGTCGCGTCGTCGAGCACGGCGAGTGCCGTGTCGAGGTGGTAGTAGCGGGGGTCGACGAGGTCGAGCCCGAGGACCGGGCGGCCGAAGAACTCCTGCGCCTCCCCGTGGGACAGAGGGCTCGCCCGGAAGCCGCGCCCCGCGAGGACATAGGAGGAGGTGACGGCGAAGTCTCCCTCGCCCTCGTTGATGTGCGTCGGTTCGTGCAGGTCCGTGAAGCCGTGCTGCCGGAACCACTCCAGGTGGGCGACGGCCTCGGGCCCGCGCTCCGGGTGGGCGAACCGCGCGCCGAGCACGCGGCCCTCGATGACGGTGGCGCCGTTCGCCGCGAAGACCATGTCCGGCAGGCCGGGACGCGGGGTGAGCTCCTCGACCGTGTGGCCGAGCGAGCGGTAGCGGTCGCGCAGGTCCTCCCATTGGGCGATGGCCAGGGGGACGTCGACCGGTTTCGTGGGGTCCATCCAGGGGTTGATGGAGTACGTGACCTTGAAGTGTGCCGGTGAGCACATCAGATAGCGCCGGGGTGTGGCGCGACGAGGAAAACGACTCAACGAGGGCTCCTCACGTACCGCTGTGGTCAGTTCCTGCCCGGAGTGGGGCAGTTGCTGTTCATGGTGCGGTCTGAGGAGCCCTCGCGCTGTGATCTGAACGGGTGGTTCATCGAATGGTCATGACCGGCCGTCCGCCGCGCGGCCTTCCCGCAATGTGCGCAGCAGCTCACGCTTCTGCGCCTGCGGGCTGAGCCCGCCGCCGACCTGGCCGCCACGGCCGCCGCCGCGCAATGCCTTGCGGGAGAGGTTGGTGCGCGTACCGCCCACACCCAGCATGTTTCCTGCTCCGCCTCGCGTCATGTCTGTACCTCCGGGTCGAGAGTTGGTCACTGGCGAGACGTTTCGTCTCGCTTCGATGTCCCTACTTTGAGCGAGACGGTTCGTCTTGTCAAGGGTTTACGAGACGGTACGTCTCGGCTCGTTCGCTGCTACATTCGAGGGCATGGTCACGAAATCCGCCCCAGACTCCAAGCGCCGCAGCGAACGCTCGCGCCGCGCGATCTATGACGCCGCCCTCGACCTGGTCTCCGAGGTCGGGTACGGCAAGCTCACGATCGAGGCGATCGCCGCCCGCGCGGGCGTGGGCAAGCAGACGATCTACCGCTGGTGGCCCTCGAAGGGTGCCGTCCTGCTCGACGCCTTCCTCGACCTCGGCGAACAGGCCCACCAGGAGGCGAGCGACAACGCGGGGCGCGACCTGGCCCCGACCGAGATCCCGGACACCGGAGACCTGGAGGCGGACCTCAAGCTCGTCATGCGGGCCACCGTCGACGAGTTCAAGAACCCCAAGTACGACGCCCCTTGGCGCGCGCTCGCCGCCGAGGGCATGCTCAACTCGGAGCTCGGCGCCGAGTACGTCGAGAAGCTCCTGGAGCCCGGCCTCCAGATGTACGTGCGGCGCATCGAGATCGCCCAGGAGGCCGGCCAGGTCTCGCCCGACGTGGACCCCCGCATCGCCCTGGAGCTGTGGACGGGCCCGCTCGCCCAGCGCTGGCTGCAGCGCACCGGCCCGCTCACGCACGAGTACGCCGACAAGCTCGTCGAGTACGCCCTCTACGGAATCGCGCCCCGCTGACAGCTCACGCGGAGTTGACCGGCCACTTCCGTCGCAGGCCGGTCGTGCTCACGGCTTTGGCCCCCTTCACCGGCGTCCGCGCGAGCAGCCCGGGAGCGTCCGTGATCACGCCGTTGCAGCCGAGCCGCAGCGCTCGGTCGCGCTGGCGCGGCGTGGTCACCGTGTGCGCCCACACCCGGGGGACCCCGGAGTAGACCGCGCGCAGCAGATCTGCGTCCCGCGCCCTGTGGTCCACGTCGAGGACGTCCACGAACCCGGCCCACCCCGCCGGCCGGTCCGTGCGCATCTGCGCCTTGGAACGCCACAGCTGCGCGAGCAGCCCCATCCGGTGGGCGCGCGCGGCGACACGGGGATCGTTGGAGTTCACGAACACCGAGCGCGTCAGGCCGCGGGCGCGGATCAGCGAGCCGAGCCGCCGCAGGCTGCGCGGGTCCTTCGCCTCCAGCATCAGCACGATCCGCCCGCCGAAGCGGTCGAGGACCTCGGCGACCGTCGGCGGCCGCTCGGGTCGCCAGCTGCCGGGCAGCCCGGAACCGGGGCGCAGCCTCACCCGGCGCCACTCGCTCAGGGTGAGCGAGCTCACCGGCCCCGTGGACGTCGTCGTACGGTCCAGGGTCTCGTCGTGCATGGCCACCAGGGTGCCGTCCCGCAGCATCCGCGTGTCCACGTCGATGACCTGCGCCGTTCCCCGTTTGTACGCCGCCACCAGGCCGGACATGCTGTTCTCCGGCACCTCCAGGGCGCCGCCGCGATGCGCGGTGTACGTGACGCGGGGGAGTGCCTCGACCGTCAGGGGACCGCCTCCCCATTCGAGCGGGGCGAGTGGTCTGGCGGGCGCGGCGACGGCCAGTGTGGTGAGGCTCATGAGCCCCGAGAGTCCCGTGAGCACAGTCCTGGTGACCATGGCGAACACGGTAGGGGGGTAAATCACCGGTTAGTACGCAATGACGCGCGATGTCACCCTGCGCCTTGCATCACCCCAGCTACCCCGGATGTGGGCTCTGGCCCCCCGAGGAGCAGGATGGTGCGACCATGGGAGATGCTTCTCGGCACACATGCGAGGTGAGGGGATAGATGGGCGCGGAGTTCGGCCGCCGGTCCGGCGGACAGAGCAGGATTTCCCAGTGGCTTCGCCGGAGTCCCCGACCGGAGGACACGGCAGGTGACGAGGCGAGCCGCGAGGCCCTGCTGGTCGCCGCCGCGGCAGCGGGTCTGCCGCTCTCACCGGCCGCGCACCCCTCCGCGTACCGATGTTCCTGTGACCGCATCGGCTGTCCCACCCCCGCCAGGCACCCCATCTCCTTCGCCTGGCAGACGCAGTCCACCACCGACCGCGGGCAGATCGAGCGCTGGGCGAGGCATCAGCCGCAGGCCAACTTCATCACCGCGACAGGCATGGTCCACGACGTCCTTGACGTGCCGCTGGCCGCCGGACGCGAGGCCCTGGCCAGGCTCCTTGCCGACGGCATCGAGGTGGGCCCCGTCGCCGAGTCCGAGGGCACCATGGACGAGGGGCGGATGCTCTTCTTCACGCTCACCCGCGGCACCCCCGAGGACGAGGACGAGTGGTGGCCCTGCGAGCTGGACTGCCACCCCGAGACCACCAACGAACACCCGGGTGTGCGCTGGCACTGCCGCGGTTCGTACGTCCTCGTGCCGCCCGCGCGGCTCCCCGGTGACCTGGCGGTCCACTGGATCCGGGGCCCCGAGCACGCGCTCCCGGACCCGCTGACGCTCCTGGAGACGCTCACCGACGAGTGCGCCCGTGTCGCGGGAGAGCCGCAGCACGACGTCGCCGCCTGGCCGATGAGGGGCTGACGCCCGCGCGCCGGCCCCCGGCCACCCGCCCCGGCGCTACTCGCCCTTGGCGCCCGTCAGTCCCTGGATGCGGCTGAGGAACGCCACCTTGCCCGACCCCGCCGGGTCAAGGACGACCTGGTTGGAGACGCGCTCCAGCGTCACCGACTGCTTGACCTCGCCCTTCATGAGGGGCTTCACCTCGGGCTCGACGGTGAGGTTCACGCCCTTCGCGGCGGTCTGCCTCTCGTAGTGGTGCGTCGAGAAGAAGACCATCGCCCCGCCGTCCTGGGTGCGCAGACCCACCGGCGCGAACGTCCCCTCGTTCTGCGGCTCGTCGATGTACTGCACGGCGATCCCGCGGCGCTTGGTGTTCTTGTCGCGGAACGCCTTCCACGTCGACGTGTGGTCGCCCGGCGCGAACGTGTCGCCGCCCGACTTCAGATACGACGTGTACTCCTTGCCGAGGTTCTTCGGCGCCACCGCCAGCGCGGACGAGCCCGCCTCGACCGGCTCCGCCCAGCCGTCCTTGTCCTTCTTCAGCTCGGGCATCTTGTCGGGCGACACCAGATTCAGGTAGGACGCCTCCCACAGCTGGTCCTTGCTGCCCTTGGTGAACACGAGCAGCCAGCGCAGGTCACCCCTGCGGTTGGACTTCGTGTCGGCCACGAACCACCGGGGCCAGCCGGCCTTCTTGGGGATGGAGAACTTCGCGTCCTTCAACTCCAAGGGCACCTGGCCGGGGTTGCCGCCCGGGTTCCGCGCGCCCTTCGACTTCAGGCCCGCCTGGTTGATGGCGCTCAGAGGACCCGTGACCCGGGCCGCGTCCAGGGCTGGGTCGTACGCCTTCTCGGCCTTGTTGTACGCGGTGAGGAAGTCCTTCAGCGCGCGGTCGGCCTCAGCCTTCGTCGCCGACGGGACGACTTCCCGCTCCCCGTGCACCGTCACGCAGCCGCTCGCCGTCACCGTCAGTACGGTCACCGTCGACGCCGCCATCGCGAACCGGACCGGCCGTCGCGACCGGACCTGCCGCATCGGAGTGCGCTGCCTTGGAAGCCTGCTCATGCGTTGCGTTCACCTTCCCCTTCCCGGGCCCGAACCCTACCGGGGCGAAGAAGAACGCGAGCGTCGGGATCAGGTACAGCAGCCACACCGTGACCTGGACAACCGTCGGGTCGGGCTGGAAGTTGAAGACGCCCTTCAGGAGCGTGCCGTACCAACTGTCCGGCGGGATCGTCGCGCTGATGTCGAACGCCTTGTTCTGCAGCCCGCCGAGGAACTCCGCCTCCTGCAGGTCATGGACGCCGTACGCGAGCACGCCCGCCGCCACGACCACCAGCATCGCGCCGGTCCAGGTGAAGAACTTCGCCAGGTTGATGCGGACCGTGCCCTTGTAGAACAGCCAGCCGAGCGCGATCGCCGTGAGCAGGCCGAGGAGCACGCCGATCAGCGGCCCCGGCGTCCCGTCGTTCGACGCGCGCACCGAGGCCCACACGAACAGCGCGGTCTCCAGGCCCTCCCGGCCCACGGCGAGGAACGCGGTGGCGACCAGGGCGCCCGTGCCCATCTGCAGGGCCGCGTCCAGCCTGCCGTGCAGCTCCGCCTTGAGATGGCGTGCCGTACGCCGCATCCAGAAGACCATCCACGTCACCAGGGCGACGGCGACGATGGACAGCGAACCGCCCAGCGCTTCCTGCGCCTTGAACGTCAGCTCCTGCGAACCGAAGGTGAGCGCGCAGCCGAATCCGAGCGCGAGAGCGCACGCGACCCCGATGCCGATCCAGATGGGCCTGAGGGCGTCGCGCCGCTCCGTCTTCACCAGATAGGCGATGAGGATGCAGACGACCAGGCTGGCCTCAAGACCTTCGCGCAGGCCGATCAGGTAATTGCCGAACATGTCTGTCAGATCCCCTCAGGCCTCAGCCGAACAGTGCCCGGCCCCACCAGTCGTCCTTGTTCCGGACGCCCGGCGGGATCGCGAAGACCGCTGAACCCACGTGCTGGATGTACTCGTTGAGAACGTCGGCGCGCGCCAGGCTGCGCTGCACCGGGATGAAGCCGGTGCGCACGTCCCGCTGGTACGCGAGGAAGAAGAGCCCCGCGTCCAGTCGGCCCAGGCCGTCGGTGCCGTCCGTGAAGGAGTAGCCGCGACGCAGGATCGTCGCCCCGTCGTTGGTGTCGGGGTGCGCGAGCCGGACGTGCGAGTCCGGCTTCATCGCCTTCAGGAACGGCTCGTCGTGCTCCTTGGCCTTGCCGACCGGGGCGCCCTCGCCCTTGTCGCGCCCGAAGATGTCCTCCTGCTCGCCGAGCGGAGTCCGGTCCCAGGTCTCGACGTTCATGCGGATACGGCGCGCGACGAGATACGAGCCTCCGGCCATCCAGCCGGGCCCGTCCTTCTCGCCGACCCACAGGTGCTTCGCGAGCGCGGAGTCGTCCTCGCCCGAGATGTTGCGGGTGCCGTCCTTGAACCCGAAGAGGTTACGAGGCGTCTGCGCGCCCGGCGTGGTCGACGAGGTCTTCCCGAAGCCGAGCTGCGACCAGCGCACAGCGACCTTGCCGAAGCCGATGCGGGCGAGGTTGCGGATGGCGTGCACGGCGACCTGCGGGTCGTCCGCGCAGGCCTGCACGCACAAATCGCCGCCGCCGCGGGACTTGTCGAGGTTGTCGCCGGGGAACTTCGGAAGATCGACGAGCGCTTCGGGACGCCGGTCCGCGAGCCCGAACTTCTCGAAAAGACCCGGCCCGAAGCCGATGGTGAGGGTCAGCCGGGACGGCTTGAGGCCGAGCGCCTCGCCGGTGTCGTCCGGCGGCGCCTCGGTGAGACCGCCGAAGGCACCCTCACCGACCTCGTGCCCCGCCGTCATCCGCGCGGCGGCCTTCGTCCAGTCCTTGAGGAGCTGCACGAACTGCTCGCGGTCGTCCGTCTTCACGTCGAAGGCGGCGAAGTGCAGCCGGTCCTGGACGGGGGTCGCGATGCCCGCCTGATGCTTGCCGAGGAAGGCGACCGCGCCGCCCGCCGACGCGGCGGGCACGGTCTCGTCCCCGGACCGGGTCACCGCCACCGCGCCCCCGGTGACGGCGGCGCCGAGCGCGAGCCCGGCACCACCCCAGCCGAGGAGCGAACGCCGGGAGGGGGAGCCGGAGCCGCCGGCGTTCAAGTCGTCGGTCCCGGCGTCGGTCCCGGTCTCGTGCGTGATCTCAGCCATGGTCCCGGCCCCCTTGCCGCTACTTGCTGCTCACGACGGCGGCGGCCAGCTTCGACAGCGGCTCCGCGAGCGCGTTGACGCCGTCCGACAGCTCTTTGGTGTCCGCCTTGTCGAGCTTGTCGTACGACGTGAACGTGTACGAGTCCTTGCCGCCGCCCTGGCGGTACTCGCCGAGCAGCTTGTCCAGCGCCGCGAACTGCTTGTCGAGCTCCTTGGTCAGCGCCGGGTCGTTCTCCGACGCGACGGCCTTGAGCAGCCCGTACGCCTTCTCCGCGCCCTCGACGTTCGCCTTGAAGTCGACGAGGTCGGTGTGCGAGTAACGCTCCTCTTCGCCGGTGACCTTGCCGGTGGCGACCTCGTCGAGGAGTTCCTTGGCGCCGTTGGCCATGGACGTCGGGGTGATCTCCGCCTTGCCGACGCGGTTCTGCCAGTCCTTGAGGTCCTTGTCGAGCTGGGTGGCGAGCTCCTTCTCGCGCTCACCGAGCTTCTTGTCCTTCCACAGGGCCCGCTCCAGACGGTGCCAGCCCGTCCAGTCCTTCTCCAGGTCCTGGTCCTCCTCAAGACCGTCCTCGCGGAGGTCGACCTTGGGGTCGATGTCACCGAAGGACTCGGCGACGGGCTCGGTGCGCTCCCAGCCGATGCGGGAGTTGGAGTACGCCTTCTTGGCGGCCTCGATGTCGCCCTCGCGGACGGCGTCGGTGAAGAGCTTCGTCCTGGGCAGCGTCGCGTCGGCCTGCTCCTGGGCGTAGGCGCGGTAGTCGGCGACGGCCTTGTCCAGGCGCGGGTCGCGCTTGACGGCCTTGCCGCCGCTGACGGTGACCTTCTGGCGGATGCCGTCGCCCTTCATGCCGGGCTTGCAGGCGATCTGGTACGAGCCGGACTTCACCTCGGCGGTGAGCTTCTGCTTCGTGCCGGGGCCGATGTTCTCGCGCTCGCTGACGATGCGGTCGTCGGGGAAGAGAAGGTAGACCTCGGTGACCTTGGAGCCCTTGTTCTCGATGGCGAGCTCGACGTGCCCGGAGCTGAGCTTGGTCTTGGAGACCTCGCACTTGTCGTCGGTGGCGGTCACCTCGACGGTGTTGCCACCGCCCTTGGCGTCGCTCTTCTCGGTGCAGCCCGTGACGGCGGTGAGGGTCGCCGCTGCGGCTATGGCGGTGGCGACGGAGAGGCGGGCGGGGTGCATGGTGGCTCCAAGGCGGTTCACGGACGGGACGCGGACGACTCCGACATGCCGGTGAGGCGGACCTAACTTAACTGAGCCTTACCTGGTCGATACCCAGCTGTTCCGTGATTCACCTCTCACCGTTCGGCCCTGCTCACGGGGGCGTCACGGTGGGGTGATGGGGGGTTCATGGGGTGGCAAAGCGCGGGTCAAGGGGAAGGGAGATTCAGCCCCTCCGGCGTTTGAGGAGCGGGGTCCGGGGCGGAGCCCCAGTCTCGGGAAGGGGTGGGATTGGGCAAGGCCCCGCTGGGTTCGCCCTATCCCCGCACCGGCGCCACCAGCGGAGCCCCCGTCCGTGGATGCGGGAAGACCTCCACCGGCTGGCGGTAGACCTCCGACAGGAGCTCCCCGGTGAAGACCTCCCCTGGAGCCCCCTCCGCAGCGAGGCCCCCGCCCCGCAACACCGCCACCCGATCCGCATACGCCGCCGCAAGCCCAAGATCATGCAGAACCACCACCACCGCGTCCCCGTCCGCGGCCCGCTCCCGGCAGAGACGCAGCACCAGCTCCTGGTGGCGCAGGTCGAGCGCCGCGGTCGGCTCGTCCAGAAGGAGGAGCGGGGTCCGCTGGGCGAGGACCCGGGCCAGCGCGACCCGCGCCCGCTCGCCCCCGCTCAGCGCGGAGAAGGGACGTGCGGCGAACTCACCGACCTCCGTCGCACGCATCGCCTCCCGCACGGCAAGGTCGTCCTCGTCCTCACGCGCCGTACCCGCCCAGGGCGCACGTCCCATCCGTACGACGTCCTCGACCACGAAGGGGAAAGAGAGCGCGGCGGCCTGCGGCAACACCGCACGCCGCAGGGCGAGTTCCCGCGCGGGCCACTCCTCGGTGGGCCGCCCGCAGACACGTGCGCACCCCTCGTCGGCCGGAAGATCGGCGGCCAGCGCGGCCAGCAGCGTCGATTTGCCCGCCCCGTTCGGCCCGACCAGAGCGAGCAACTCGCCCGCGCGGGCGGAGAGGGACACCCCCGCGAGCACCTCGCGCCCCCCGAGCCGCACCACGAGCCCCGACGCCTCGGCGAGCGCGGTGCCGGGAGCGCAGGGCTCCGGAAGCGCGAGCCCGCGCCCGGACGGGAACAGCCGCTCGGCGATCCGCGTGATCATGCCCAACCCCCTTGCTTGCGACGGGTCCTGCGCAGCAGCCAGAAGAAGAACGGACTGCCGACGAACGCGGTCAGCACCCCCAGCGGCAGCTCCGCCGGGGCCGCCACCGTCCGCGCCGCGAGATCCGCGCCGACCAGGACGACCGCCCCGCCCAGCGCACTGCCCGGCAGGAGGAAACGGTGGCCAGGACCCGCAGCCATCCGCAGCAGATGCGGGACGAGGAGACCGACGAACGTGATGATCCCGGCGACGGCCACGGCGGCGGCGGTCAGCAGCGCCACCACCAGGACAAGGACGAGCCGCAGCCGCTCGACGTCGACCCCGAGGTGCCGCGCCGGCCGCTCGCCGAGCGCCAGCAGGTCCAGCTTCCGTGCGTACAGCGGCGCCACGGCCAGACCCGCCAGCGCGCACGGCAGCACCGCGAGCACCTTCGGCCAGGTCGCCTGGGCGAGCGAGCCGAGCTGCCAGAACGTGATCTGGGTGACCTGCGCGTTGTCGGCGAAGAAGACGCAGAGCCCGATCAGGGCGCCCGCGAACGCGTTCGCGGCGATCCCGGTGAGGATCAGCGTGACGACCTCCGTGCGCCCGCCGTCGCGCGAAAGGACGTACACGAGAAGGACGGTGGCGAGGCCGGTGACGAACGCGCAGACCGTCACGGTCCAGTTGCCGAAGAAGCTGAGTCCGAGCGCGATCGACGCCACCGCGCCGACGGCCGCGCCCGCCGAGATCCCGATGACGCCGGGCTCGGCCAGCGGATTGCCGAACACGCCCTGCATGAGCGCGCCCGCGCACCCGAGGGACGCCCCGACGAGCAGCGCGAGTGCCACGCGCGGCAGCCGCACGTTCCACAGGACGCTCTCGCCGACCCGGTCGAGCGCGCTCCCGCCCAGACCGATCCGGTGCTGGACGGAGCCGAGGACGTCCCCGAGGGGGATGTCGTACGCGCCGATGCCCGCGGAGAGGAGACAGAGCAGGACGAGGGCGGCCGTGAGCCCGGCGGTCAGGGTGGCTGCCGTGCCGCGCCGCCGGCTCCGGGGAGGCGTCGGCTCTTCCGTCCCGGGCGGCCCGGCGTCCGCCGCCTTGGTCAGGACGGTCACTTCTTGCCCCCGTACAACTGCTCCACCAGGGACTTCAGGACCTGGTCCGTGCGCGGCCCGTAGTTCAGGAGCACCCCGTCGTCGATCGACACGATGCGCCGGTCGAGTCCGGCCGGGGTCTCGGCGACCCCCGGCACCTTCAGGAGTCCGTCCACGCCGTCGACCGATGCGAGCCCCTTGGACATCACCAGGATCGCGTCCGGGGCCGCCTTGGCGAGCGCCTCGCTGGTGATCGCCGTGAAGTCCTTCTTCAGGCCCGACGCCTTGCCCGCGTCGACCGCGCCCGCCGCCTCCAGGAGCGAACTCGCCCCGGATTCGCGGCCGCCGAGCAGATAGACGGACGCGGAGCCGCGCAGGTAGAGGAAGGCGACGCGGGGCTTCTCGGTGCGGGCGGACGCCGGGATGGACTCGCGCACCTTCGCGATGCGGTCCTGCGTACGGGACCTGAGCTCGTCGCCCGACTTCTCGACCCCGAGCGCCTTGGCCACCGCGTCGATCCGGGGGCCCACGTCGTCGAGGCCCTTGGCCGGGTCGAAGACGACCAGCGGGATGCCCGCGTCCCGGATCTGGCCGATGGCCTCCGCGGGCCCCGTCAGGGTGTCCGCGAGGACGACCGTCGGCTTCAGGGACAGGACGCTCTCCGCCGAGACGTCGTGCGCGCGCGTCACCACCGGCAGCTTCCCGGCCTGCTCGAAGGTCGCGGTGATGTCGCGCGCCACGACGTTCTCGCCGAGGCCGAGCGTGAAGACGATCTCGTTCAGGCTGCCGGTGAGCGGCACGATGCGGCTGGTGTCCTCGACGGTGACCTTCTTGCCGTCGGCCGACGTGACGGTGGCGGGAAGCTCGGGGGTGTGCCGGGACTTCAGCGGCTCGACCCGGTCGGGCGCGGAGGCCGCCGCCTTCGCCTTCGGGGACGCCTCGCCACCGCCGTCCGAGGACGATCCGCAGCCCGTGAGGGCCAGGGCGAGAACGGCGGTCCACGCGCCGGCGATACGGAGTGAGCGCGGCATACGCACCGAAGTCCACCGTCCTGTCGTGCTGTTGAGGGGCTGGTGCCAAGGGCCCGCCGTGGGGTGTGTGGGGCGGGGTGGCCGGGATGGGGGTTCCAGCCGAAGTGATCGTAGTTTAGGTTAGCCTTACCTCATTAGCTACACCCGGAGGGGTCCCATGTCGTCGTCAAGACAGGCGCGAGCCACCGCCCGCGCCGGAGCCGTGGCCGTGCTCACCGCACTCGTCGGTGCACTGCTCCCCACGGCCGCCGCGCACGCCGAGGACCGCACGGTCCAGGGCGGACGGCTCGACTGGGGCATCAAATCCTCGTTCCAGAGCTACGTCACCGGGCCGATCGCGCAGGGGAGTTCGACCCTCCAAGGCGGCGCGGCCACCGTCGGCGGCAGCCAGTTCCGCTTCCACTCGGCGAAGGGCTCGTACGACCCGGACAGCGGGGCCTTCAACGCCGGGTTCTCCGGAGGCGTGCATTTCCTGGGGCACAAGAAGGGCGGCTCGTACGAGCTCGACCTGACCATCAGCCGCCCCACCGTCAAGATCTCCGGCGGCTCCGGCACGCTCTACGCCGACATGGTCAGCAAGGAGAAGGGCACGGGCAAGGTCACGACCAACGCCCAGGTGCCGCTCGCGACCCTCGGCATGTCCGGCGTCAACATGAAGGGCGGCTCGGGAACGATCGCCCTCAACAACCTCCCCGCCACGCTCACTTCCCAGGGCGCGAAGGCGTTCGCCGGGTACTACACGGCGGGCACCGAGCTCGACCGGGTGAGCCTGTCCACCGACCTCGCGGCGAAGCCGTCCGCCTCCGACAAGCAGTCGAAGAAGCCCGCGCCGAAGCCCGCGAAGTCCTCGAAGGCCGGGAAAAAGGAGACGAAGGCGGGCCGGATCGAGGACGCCGCCGTCGACTGGGGCGTGCGCCGCACCTTCCGCGAGTACGTCACCGGCTCCATCGCCAAGGGCGAATGGAAACTGTCGGCAGGGGCCGAGGACGGCGGCGCGCTCTTCCGCTTCCCCGAGGGGAAGGGGACGTACGACAAGAAGAAGCAGACCCTCGACGCCGACTTCGCGGGCGCGGTGCGCTTCACCGGAGAGCACGGACTCGACCTCGCGCTGAGCAAGGTCGCCGTCGAGGTGAAGGACGGCAAGGGCACGCTCTTCGCGAACGTCGAGAGCAAGGGCGACAAAAGCGATAAGGGCAACAGGGGCGTCACGCTGAAGAAGGCCCCGCTGATCACCTTCGCGGCCAAGGACCTGAAGCCGAAGGACGGGCTCGTCTCCCTGACCGAGGTGCCGTCGAAGCTCACCGCCGACGGCTCCAAGGCCTTCGGCGGCATGTACAAGGCGGGCTCCGCGATGGACCCGCTCTCCCTCGCCGTCGCTCTCGACGCCGAAGCGAAGCTGCCCGCGCTGCCGGACCTCGGCTCGTCCGCGAGCCCGTCCCCGCAGGCGAAGAAGGCCGCCGGGCCGAAGACCGAGAACGCCGCCGACTCGTCCGACTCCTCGTCGCCCGCCGTGCCGATCGGCGTCGGCGCGGGCGTGGCGGTGCTGCTCGCCGCGGCGGTCACGTTCGGGGTCCTGCGCAAACGACGCGGCGCCGACCGGGCCTGACCTCACCGTCCTGCCGTCTCACAGTCCTGCCCTGCCGGGCACCTCTACCGCCCTGTCCGGCAGCCCCCTTCACCACGCCTCATCTCAACAAGGAGACCACTGACCATGGCAGCCATTCGCCGCCCGATAGCCCTCGCCGCAGCAGCCGGCACCGCCGTGGCGCTCGGCGCCACCGTCCTCGCGGCCGCCCCCGTGTCCGCGGCCGAAGTGCCGCTGAAGGACTACCGGCTGACGTGGGGCGTCAAGGAGAGCTACCGCAGCTACGTCACCGGCATGGCGGCCGGGAAGATCACTGTCGCGGACGGTGCCGAACAGGCCGCCGGCAACGGGCCGTTGACCTTCGTGGACGGCGCGGGGTCCTACGACTCCGAGAAGAACACCGTGGACCTGACCTTCAAGGGCAGCGTCAACTTCACCTCCAAGCTGCACGGCTTCGACGTCAAGCTCGCGGACGTCCGCTTCGACAGCGCGAAGGCGAAGATCACCGCTGACGTCACCAGAGACGGCGGTACGCCCCAGGACGACGTGCCCCTCGCCGACGTCACCGTCACGCGCACCATGACCGGCATGAAGACCAAGCTGACCAAGGAGGCGGACGCGGCGCTCGGCGGCGGTGGCCGGTACACGGGCGCGGACGGCGACCCGCTGACGGTCGAGCCGAAGACGCCTCCGACGGGCACCCCGACGCCGACGCCCACCCCGACGCCCACGGACGGGCCGACCTCGACGCCGAAGCCGACGGCCACCCCCACGCCGTCCGGCACGACGACGTCCTCGCCCACGCCCGCTCCCACGTCGTCCACCTCGAAGCCCGCGCCCTCGCAGGAGGCGGGCGAGGTGCACGACGGCTCGCTCGCCTGGGGCGTGAAGGAGAGCTTCCGCCGCTACATCGAGTCCGGCGGCGGCGCCACGCTCTCCGGCGGTGCCGAGAAGAACGACAACGGCTACGACTTCCCGTACGCCGACGGCGACGTGGACAGCGACGCGAAGAAGCTGAACGCGTCCTTCGGCGGTGCCGTCCGCTTCGCGTACAAGGCGCACGGCATCGACATGAAGTTCAGCGACATCAAGATCGCGGCGAACGGCGCCAAGGGCACGCTGAGCGTGGACGTCACCACGCCCAAGGGCACTGCCGACAACGTGAAGTTCGCGACCCTCGACCTCTCCAAGGCGTCGTACGCGGCGAAGAACGACGTCGTCGTCCTCGACAAGGTGCCCGCGGCGTTCACCGCGGCGGGCGCGAAGCAGTTCGCGAGCGAGGACGCGCCGTCCAACTACAAGGCGGGCGACGCGATCGACCCCGTGACGGTGGCGCTCTCCGTCGCCGAGGGCGCGGAACTGCCGGGCGGCAGCGGCGGCTCGACGGGCGGTTCGAGCGACTCCGGGTCCACGGGCGGGGGTTCGTCGGACCTCGGTGGCGGCGGCGGTACGGTCGGCGGCGGTACGGGGGGCTCGCTGGCGTCCACCGGTTCGTCGGTGCCGACGGGTGCGCTGCTCGGGGCCGCCGGGGCGATCGCCGCCGCGGGCGCCGGGGCGGTGTACGTGGCTCGCCGCCGGGCTTCCTGACTCCCGGGGATGCTTGAATGCCGGGATGACGCAACTGCCTGACGGTCTCGACGTACTCCGGGTGTTCTGCGGGCCCGACGGTCGGCACGGCAATGAGCTGGGTGTCGTGCGCGACGGGGCCCGTGTTCCGGGGCGGGGCGAGCGGCAGGAGGTCGCCGGGAAGCTGGGCTTCAGCGAGACGGTGTTCGTCGATGACCCCGAGCGCGGGGTCATCGACATCTACACGCCCACGCTGCGCCTCCCCTTCGCCGGGCACCCGTGCGTCGGTACGTCCTGGCTCCTCGACGTCCCTGAACTCGTGACGCCCGCGGGGGTCGTGGAGGCGCGTCAGGACGGGGAGTTCAGCTGGATCGCTGCGCGGGCTGCGTGGGCGCCGTCGCGGACGCTGCGTTTTTTCGACAGCCCGGCCGAGGTGGACGCGCTCGTGGTGCCCCCGCCGGGGGAGTGGATCTACGCGTGGGCGTGGGAGGACGAGGCGGCGGGCCGGGTCCGGGCCAGGGCCTTTCCCGGCCGGGACGACGGCATCCGGGAGGACGAGGCCACGGGGGCGGCGGCGTTGCTGCTGTGCGCCGAGCAGGGCCGTGCGTTGAACATCACGCAGGGGCGTGGCTCGCAGATCCTTGCGGCGCCGGGTCCTGGCGGGGTGATCGAGGTGGGGGGACGGGTGCGGCTGGCAGGGGGCTGAGGGCTATCCCTGCGGGGCTCTCCCCAATCCCGCCCCTTCCCGGGCTGAAAGATTCAGCCCCTCCGGCGTTTGAGGAGCGGGGTCTGGGGCGGAGCCCCAGTTTCGGGAAGGGGCGGGATTGGGGAAGGCCCCGCAGGGATCGCCCTACGCCGACAGCGGGAACTCATCCCCCAGCTCGCGGAACACCCCGGTATTCAAAGCGAAAGCGCGCTTGCACTCGTCCAGGATCCGCTGTCGCTCCAGCTCGTCCGGGACGATCTCGCCCAGGCCGTCGAGCAGTTCCCGGTAACCCCGCTTGAACGCGGCCGGGTTCGAGATGCCCTCGAAGACGTAGAAGCGGACGCCGTCGCCCTTGCGGGCGAAGCCCCACGTCTGCTCCGCCTTGCCGCGGATGATCTGGCCACCGGAGAGATCCCCGAGGTAGCGGGTGTAGTGGTGGGCGACGTAACCGCCGGGCCACTCCTCGGCGCACTCCGCGACCCGCGCCGCGTACGCGGCCGTGGCGGGCAGGGGAGCGGCGGAGGTCTTCCAGCCCGCGCCCCGCAGATGCGAGAGGTCCCGCTCCAGCTCCGCCACCCGCAGCAGCTCGGGCTGTATGAACGGTCCGGCGACCGGATCGTCCTTGAGCGCGGCGGCGCCCTCCTCCAGGGCGCGGTACACGAACCACAGCTGCTCCGTGTAGCGCGCGTACGCGTCGACGCCGAGCCTGCCGCCGAGCAGGTCGCTCATGAACGTCGAGGTCTCCGCCTCCGTGTGCTGCTCGTGCGACGCGGTGCGGATGACCGTCGAGAACGGATCCATGAGGGACCTCCGAAGCCGGGGAAAGCGAGGAACGCCGAAGAAAGGCAGGAACCAGTGACGTAGAACGGATGAACCGGTGACCTCCACCGATCATCCAAGTTAGGCTTACCTAAGTCAACTGGTTCCCGACGTCCTGTCGGTAAAACGCTCCGCCAAGACGCTACCCGCCCTGAGCTCAGGGAAGCGTAAGGATCTCCGCCCCGCTGTCCGTCACCACGAGCGTCTCCTCGAACTGCGCGGTCCGCTTGCGGTCCTTCGTGACGACCGTCCAGCCGTCCTCCCACATGTCGTATTCGTGCGTGCCGAGGGTCAGCATCGGCTCGATGGTGAACGTCATGCCGGGCTTGATCACGGTCGTGGCGTGCGGGCTGTCGTAGTGCGGGACGATCAGGCCGGAGTGGAAGGACGTGTTGATGCCGTGGCCGGTGAAGTCACGGACGACGCCGTAGCCGAAACGCTTGGCGTACGACTCGATGACGCGGCCGATGATGTTGATCTGGCGGCCGGGCTTGACCGCCTTGATGGCGCGGTCGAGGGACTCCCGGGTCCGCTCCACGAGCAGCCTGGACTCCTCGTCGACGTCCCCGACCAGGTACGTGGCGTTGTTGTCGCCGTGCACGCCGCCGATGTACGCGGTCACGTCGAGGTTGATGATGTCGCCGTCGTTCAGGACGGTGGAGTCCGGGATGCCGTGGCAGATCACCTCGTTGACGGAGGTGCACAGCGACTTCTTGAAGCCGCGGTAGCCGAGCGTGGAGGGGTAGGCGCCGTGGTCGCACATGTACTCGTGGGCGACACGGTCGAGCTCATCGGTGGTCACCCCCGGCGCGATGTGCTTGGCGGCCTCGGCCATCGCGCGCGCGGCGACACGGCCCGCGGTGCGCATCAGTTCGATGGTCTCGGGGGTCTGCACCTCGGGCCCGGTGTACGGGGTGGGCGCGGGTTTCCCCACGTACTCCGGGCGCCTGATGTTTCCCGGAACGGGGCGGATGGGGGAGAGCTCCCCTGGGACGAGCAGTGACTGGCCAGACATGCCAGCGAGTCTAACCAGCGGTCTCGGGGCACCATGGCTGGAGAGAGAGGAGCAGATCACATGCCACTGTTCAAGAAGCGGACCGTCGGTAAACCGGGCGAGTGGTTCTACTGCCTGGAGCACAAGAAGGTCGAGGAGGGCCCGGACTGTCCGGGCAAGGACCGCTTCGGGCCCTACGCGTCGCGCGAGGAGGCCCAGCGGGCGATGGAGACCGCCGCCGAGCGGAACCTGGAGTGGGAGACCGACCCGAAGTGGCACGACAAGAACCCCGGCAGCGCCTGATCCGCCGCGGGGGCGAGGCAGGCCGCCGGGGCACAGCCGGCTGCTGAGACGCCGCCGGCTACCGGGTGGCGGACACCTCCCGGCGCCGGACCGCGTCCTCGTCCGTGCTCGCGTCGTACGACAGCAGCTTCGGCAGCACCGCCGTCAGGGCGGCGACCGAGGCCACGCAAGCGAGGCCGCCGGACCAGATGGCGCTGCGGGTGCCCGTCCAGCCGGCGGCCGCCCCCGCGCGGACCTGGCCGAGCTGCGGGCCGACGCTGTAGGACAGCACCTCGATGCCCGCGAGCCTGCCCCGCAGCTCGTCCGGGATCGTCTGGTTCCAGATCGTGGAGCGGCCGAGCCCGCTGAGCATGTCGCCCGCGCCGGCCAGGGCCAGGCACACGAGGACCAGCCAGACGTTGCCGAACCATCCGGCGGCCGTGATCGCGAGACCCCAGCCCGCCGCCCCGAACACGACGAGCAGCCCGTGCCGCCGCACCCGTGACGTCCAGCCGCTGGTCAGGCTCAGGAGCAGCGAACCGACCGCCCCGGCCGCGTACATCAGGCCGAGCGACCACTCGGCGTCAAGATCCTCGGCGAGGAACGGGAAGATCGTGTTCGGGAAGGCGAAGAACATCGCCGCCATGTCGATGGCGTACGTGCCGAGCAGCACCGGCCGCGACCACGCGTACCGCGCGCCCTCGGCCAGGCCCCGCAAGGACGGCTTCTCCGCGTCGTGCGCGGGAGGCGCGGGCGCGATGCGGGTGCACAGGGCCACGGAGACGGCGAAGGAGAGCACCGTCACCGCGTACGCGGGTGCGTGTCCGGCGTAGGCGACGACCAGGCCCGCCAGGGAGGGGGCCGCGATCGCGCCGACGTTCCAGCGCAGCGAGTTGAGCGCGGAGGCGGCGATGAGCTGGTCGTGCGGCACGATGCGGGCCATCAGGGAGTCGAGCGCGGGCCGCTGGAGCCCCGCGAGCGCCGAGACGCCCGCCGCCACCACGTACAGCGGCCACAGCATCGGCTCCGGGAGCAGCGCGTTCACCAGGAGCACCGCGGCCAGCAGGCCGAGCCCCGCCTCGGTCAGGAGAATCACCCGGCGCCGGTCCACCGCGTCGGCGAGCGCGCCCCCGTAGAGCCCGAAGACGATCAGCGGCACCAGCTCGACCGCGCCCATCGCGCCGACGGCGAGCGGTGAGTCCGTGAGGTCCTTGATCTGGAGCGGCAGCGCGACCAGGGCCATGAAGCTGCCGAAGGTCGTGACGAGCCCCTGCACCCAGAGCAGCCGGAAGTCACGCGTGGAACGCCAGGGAGAAAGGTCGGGCAATATCGAGGAGAGGGACACGAACAGCCATGGTCAGTGCTGCTCATGGGGTGGGGCAACCGAATTCTGCGGCGCTCTACGTGTGGCCCTCTCACCACCGCGCCGGTGGTGGCGCCGTCAGCTGGTCCGCCAGGCGGGACAACCGGTCGCGCAGCCGCCTGCGGCCGTGCGCCGCGGGCAGGGAGTTCTCGCCCGCCGCCGCGCTCACCAGGTGCTGGACCATGTCCAGGTCGAGGTCGGGGGACTCCGGGACCGCCAGGGCCTCGTGCGCCATGGCCCGCAGATCGCCGTGCCCCGAACCCAGGGAAAGCACCGTCGCCCCTGCCGCGCGGGCGTCGTGAACCCGTTCCAGAAGGTCCGCCCCCGGGGGCGGGGCGGGCGTGTCCGGCGCCACCACCAGGAGGGTCTCGCCGCGCCGCGCCGCCTCGATCCGGCCGAGCCCGGTCGACAGATGCGCGGGATCGCCCTCGCGCACCCGGTGACGTACGAGCGTCGGCGTCAGTTCCGGCGTGCCCGACCACGCCGCCTCGTCCACGAGGTGGGCGGCCAGATGCCATGGCTCGTACTCCCGCGTGCCCACCAGGAGCAGCCCGCCTCCGTGCGGCACCACGGAGGACCGCAGCGTCCCCGCGAAGCGGCGCGTCGCGCCCACCCACTCGGTTCCCGCGAGCACTTCGCGCAGCAGCGCGACCCGTACGGCGTCCATGGGGTCGCATCCTGCCGCAACGGGCGAGTCGTCAGGCGGAGTTCACCGGGAATTCGTCCGGGGTGGGGACGGACCGGGGATGGCTGATGAGACAACTGTTCCCTTCCGGGCCGGGCGCGAGGGCTACGCGAGCTTCCGCATCCCCGCCGTCGTGCGCACCAACTCCGGCACCGTGCTGGCCTTCTGCGAGGGGAGGGTCGGCTCGCAGGAGGATTTCGGCAACATCGACGTGGTGCTGAAGCGATCGAGTGACGGGGGCCGCACCTGGGGCCCGCTCCAGGTCGTCGTCCAGAACGGCGCGAACCTCGCCGGCAACCCCGCCCCCGTCGTCCTCGACTCCGGCCGCATCCTCCTCGTCCACGTCCGCAACGCCGCCGCCGCGACCGAGGACGCCATCCGGCGCGGCAAGGTCTCCGCCGCGAACGGACGGCGGATCTGGGTGCGGCACAGCGACGACGACGGGCTGACCTGGTCGGCCGCCAGGGAGATCACCGGGCAGGTGAAGAAGGCGAACTGGCGGTGGTACGCGACCACGCCGGGCCACGCGGTGCAGCTCAGCACGGGGCGCGTCGTCGTGCCCGCCAATCACTCCCTGCCCCCGGCCGGCACCGACAACGGCACCGAGGGCAAGTACAACGGCGGTCACTGCCTGCTCAGCGACGACCTCGGGCAGACCTGGCGCATCGGCTACGTCGACGACAACACCGACGGCCATGTGAACGTGAACGAGACCACCGCCGCCGAACTCCCCGACGGGCGGCTCTACTTCAACACCCGCAACGACTCCCCGGCACCCGGCACCCGCGCCGACGCCCACTCCCTCGACGGCGGCCAGAGCCTGGTCAAGCCCTTCCGGCCGCAGGCAGGGCTCGTCGGCCCGGTCGTCGAATGCAGCGTGCTGCAACTGCGTACGCCGGACGTGCTGCTGTTCTCCGGACCCGCCGACCCCGGCTTCCGTGCCCTGATGACGGTGCGCCGCAGCCACGACGGGGGCACCACGTGGCAGGACGCGTACACGGTGGACGGGCTGCCCGCCGCGTACTCCGACCTCGTCCGCGTCGACGACGAAACCGTCGGACTCCTCTACGAGACGGGAGACTTCAGCGCGTACGAGACCATCACGTTCCGGCGGATACCGGTGGGCGCGCTGGTCTGAGGGTGGCGACGCCGAACCGGTGAGTAAGGTCGGCGGCATGACCTCTAACGACAATGCGCAGAAGCCCCCGGCCAAGGACCCCTGGGAGCTGCCCGACGTCTCCGGGCTCGTCGTCGGCGTACTCGGCGGCACCGGCGACCAGGGCCGCGGCCTCGCCTACCGCCTGGCCCGCGCGGGCCAGAAGGTGATCATCGGCTCCCGCGCGGCCGAGCGGGCGCAGACCGCCGCCGATGAGCTGGGGCTCGGCGTCGAGGGCGCAGAGAACGCGGAGTGCGCGCGGCGCAGCGACATCGTGATCGTCGCCGTGCCGTGGGACGGACACGGCAAGACCCTCGAGGCGCTGCGCGAGGAGCTGAGCGGCAAGCTCGTCATCGACTGCGTGAACCCGCTGGGCTTCGACAAGAAGGGCGCCTACGCCCTGAAGCCCGAGGAGGGCAGCGCCGCCGAGCAGGCCGCCGCCCTGCTGCCGGACTCCAGGGTCACCGCCGCCTTCCACCACCTGTCGGCGGTCCTGCTCCAGGACGCGGCCGTGGAGGAGATCGACACCGACGTGATGGTCCTCGGCGAGGTCCGCGCGGACACGGACATCGTGCAGGCGCTCGCCGCCCGCATCCCCGGGATGCGGGGCGTCTTCGCGGGGCGGCTGCGCAACGCCCACCAGGTCGAGTCCCTGGTGGCCAACCTGATCTCCGTGAACCGGCGCTACAAGGCCCACGCGGGGCTGCGGGTGACCGACGTCTAGGGCGTAGCGGGCATGGGGGACACTGGGACCGACCGTCGAACCACACGGACCGACCCCCGACAGGAGCCGACCCCCATGCCCCGCCTCGCTCTCTACGCCCTCACGGTCTGCGCCCTCGCCGTCGCCGCGGCCGTGGTCTCCTTCGTCCAGGGCTACTGGATCGGCGTCGTCTGGGTGCTGCTCGCCGGGCTCTCCTCGAACATGGCGTGGTACTACCTGCGCCGCGCGAAGGCCGAGCGGGACGCCGCGCGCACCGCTACGGGTTGAGCGTGCAGGACTGGCTCGGGTCGCCGTCCCAGAAGCGATAGAAGTCCTGCCCGCAGTACGTCTCCAGGTCATCGACCCCGAGACCGCGCAGGATCGCGTCGATCGCGTCGAAGAAGGCGCCGTTGACCTCGGGGATCCACAGGATGCCGAAGACGGCGAGCAGGCCGAACGGCGCGAACGGCTCCACCTGGCGGCGGATCTTGTGCGAGAGCCAGGGCTCGATGACGCCGTAGCCGTCCAGGCCCGGGACGGGCAGCGAGTTCAGGATCGCGGCCGTCACCTGGAGCAGTGCGAGGAAGGCGAGCGCGAAGCGGAAGGTGTCGGGGACGCCGGAGAGCGCGTCGAGCCAGAAGGGCGCGGTGCAGACGACGGCGAACGCCACGTTCGTGAGCGGTCCGGCGGCCGAGATCAGCGAGTGCTTCCACTTTCCCCGGATCCGGCCGCGCTCGATGAAGACGGCGCCGCCGGGCAGGCCGATGCCACCCATGATCACGAAGAGCACCGGCAGCACGATGCTGAGCAGTGCGTGCGTGTACTTCAGCGGGTTGAGGGTCAGATAGCCCTTCGCGCCGATGGAGATGTCGCCGCTGTGCAGGGCGGTGCGCGCGTGCGCGTACTCGTGCAGACACAGCGAGACGATCCAGGCCGCCGTCACGAAGAGAAAGACCGCGAGCCCGGCGTTGTCCGCGAACCCGGTCCACGCGGCCCAGCCGGAGACCGCGGTGACGGCGGCGATCCCGAGGAAGACGGGACTGATCCGCCGGTCGCTTGGTCGGGTGGGAGCGGTGGTCATGGGGCGAGGCTCCTGAAGCTGGCGGACCTGTTGACGTACGGGACCGTACCCCGGCCCACACCGAAAACGTCTCGCACCGGGTGGGTGGTTCCAGGGAGGGTGGGGGCATGACTCAACTCGGGGGAGGACCCTCGCTCTACTCCGTCGAACGGCACGGGAAGTACGGGCCTGACACGGTGGGCCGGGTGCGGTCGGTGGACGGAAGCCGGGAGCAGGGGCGCTTCCGCAGGGAGGTGGGGACGCTGGTCTCCTTGGAGGTCGCAGAGGACACCGCCTGACCGCCGACCGTGTGTTCGACCCGGCGCGGCGCCTGACATCGCTCCGCATCGCCACCAGAGACAATGGACCCCGTGCGCTACCGCATTCTCGGCACCACCCAGGCATTTCGTACCGACGGCACCCCGATCGCCGTGGGTGGATCACGGCTGCGCGCTCTTCTGACGATCCTCGCTCTGCGCGCTCCCCGGGCCGTTCCCGCGTCCGTGCTCGTCGGCGAGGTGTGGCACGGTGATCCGCCCGCCGATGCGACCGGTGCGCTGCAGGCCCTGGTGGGGCGGCTGCGGCGGGCCGTCGGAGCCGGGGCCGTCGTCTCCACCGACGGCGGCTATCAGCTGTGCGCCGACCCGGACGACATCGACCTGTACCGCTTCGACCGCCTCGCGGCCGAGGGAGCCGACGCACTCGCCGACGGCGACGCGGCCAAGGCGGCGGCGGTCCTGGACGACGCGCTGGCCCTCTGGCAGGGCCCCGTGCTCGCCGACCTGCCGGACCGCACGGCGGAGGCGGCCCGCTGGGAGTCCCGCCGGCTCGAAGCCCGCCGCGCCGGGCTGGCCGCGGCCCTCGCGCTCGGCCGGGCCGAGCAGGCGCTGCCCGAGCTGGCCGCCCTGTGCGACGACCACCCCCTCGACGAGCCGCTCCAGGCCCTGCGGCTGCGGGCGCTGCGCGACGCGGGCCGCCCGGCGCAGGCCCTCGCCGCGTATGAGGGAGTACGCCGCTTCATCGCGGACCGTATCGGAGCCGATCCTGGGCCCGAACTCCGTGCGCTGCACGAGGAGTTGCTGCGGGCCGACGTCCCGCGGCCGCCCGCGGCCCGGACCCGGCCGCCCCAGAGACCGCAGGGCAACCTGCGGGCCAGGCTCACCTCCTTCGTCGGCCGCGAGGGCGACATCGAGGCCATCCGGGGCGACCTGGCACGGGCCCGCCTCGTCACCCTGCTCGGGCCCGGCGGCGCCGGGAAGACGCGCCTCTCGCAGGAGGCAGCGGAGGCCCACGCGGACGGCATGCCCGACGGCGTATGGCTGGCCGAGCTCGCGCCGGTCGAGGACCCGGACGCCGTGCCGGAGGCGGTCCTCACCGCGCTCGGCGCCCGCGAGACGGTGCTGCGCGGCGCCGGCGCCGAAGAGCTGCGGGCGGTCTCGGAGTGGCACGGCGACGACCCCGTCGTACGCCTCACCGAACACTGCGCCGCACGCCGCATGCTCCTCATCCTCGACAATTGCGAGCACGTCATCGACGCCGCGGCCCGCCTCGCGGACCGGCTGCTCGCGCACTGCCCCGGCCTCACCGTCCTCGCCACCAGCCGCGAACCCCTCGGCGTACCGGGGGAGTTGCTGCGCCCCGTGGAGCCGCTGCCGGAGCCGATCGCGCTGCGCCTGCTCGCGGACCGCGGCGCGGCGGCCCGCCCGGGCTTCCGTGTCGAGGACGACAGGGCCGCGGCGGCGGAGATCTGCCACCGCCTCGACGGCCTGCCCCTGGCCATCGAACTGGCCGCCGCCCGCCTGCGCATGCTCACCCCCCGCCAGATCGCCGACCGCCTCGACGACCGCTTCCGCCTCCTGACGAACGGCGCCCGCACGGTCCTGCCCCGCCAGCAGACGCTGCGCGCGGTCGTCGACTGGTCCTGGGACCTCCTGGACGACCCCGAACGCACCGTCCTGCGCCGCCTCTCCGTCTTCGCGGGCGGCTGCGACCTGGCCGCCGCGGAGGCGGTGTGCGGGGCCCCGGCCGAGTCGCCCGACGTCGCCGACGTGCTCGGCTCGCTCGTCGACAAGTCCCTTGTCGTCGCCGCCCCTTCGCCCCAAGGCGTCATGCGCTACCGGCTCCTGGAGACCGTGGGCGAGTACGCGGGGGAGCGGCTCGACGAGGCCGGTGACCGCGGTGCCGCCGAGCGGGCCCACCTGGTGTACTTCCGCGAGCTGGCCCGGACGACCGAGCCGCGTCTGCGGGGCGGCGGGCAGCGGGAGGCCGTCGAACGGCTCGAGGTCGAGTACGAGAATCTGCGCACCGCCCTGCGGCACGCCGTAGCCGCCCGGGACGAGCAGGAGGCGCTCTGCCTGGTCCTCTCGCTCTCCTGGTTCTGGACGATCCGCGACCTGCGCATCGAGACCCGCAACTGGTCCCGCGACGTCGTCGCCCTCGGCCCCGACCCCTTCGCGCGGCCCGTCACCCCGGTGGAACCCCTCTACGAACGCTGCACGGACAACCCGCCGCCCATGCGCCCCGAGGTGCTGGAGGAGGCGCGGCGCGGCGTGCACCTCATTCAGCTGTCCTGCATGGACATGAACCTGGAGTCCTGGCACACACCGGAGTCCGTGGAGAAACTCGCGGGCATCAGGGAGGCCTACCGGCCGGGTCTTCCGCAGACCTGCTGGACGCCGGGGAGCCTGTGGTTCTTCGCGGTCCTGCTCGACGGTGACATCGACAAGCTGCACGTCATCATCGACGCGACCATCGCCACCTGCCGCGAGCGCGGGTACGACTGGGAGCTCGCCGCGTCCTTGCAGCAGCGCGCCAACGTCCTCGCCAACCGCGCCGACCGTGCGGGCGACGCGCGCCGTGACGCCGACGAGTCCCTGGAGATCTTCACCCGGCTCGACGACGTGTGGGGCATGGCCGAGGCGCTCTCCTCGCGCGGCGAGGCCCACGAGCGGCGCGGCAGGTTCGCCCTGGCCGCCGAGGACTTCGCGTCCGCCATCGGGCACGCGGAGCGGCTCGGTGCCCCCGCGCAGGTGAGCGTGCTCACGGCGCGGCTCGGGGCGGTGCTCGCGGAGGGCGGTGAAGAGGCCCGGGGGGAGGAGCTGCTCTGGTCGGTCCTCGAGCACGACGGTCAGGCCGCCGCGAATTCCAGTGAGTCGCTGCCCGCCGCCCGCTTCTTCCTCGTGGACCTGCTCGTCCGCACCGGCCGCACCACGGCGGCGCGGGAGCAACTCCAGCTTCTCAGGGAGGAGTTCAAGGCCGTCGACTTTGTCATCTTCGAGGGCTTCATGCTGGGCGCCGAGGCCTGGATCGACACCGTGGAGGGCCGCCACGCCGAGGGCCTGTCCACGGCGCGCGACGCGCTCGGCAAGTCCCTCGACCCGCTGGTCAAGATGATGGCGCCGCAGATGACGTCCGTGCACCTCACCACCGCCGCCCGCGCCCTGGCCGCCCTGGACGACGGCCGGCACGCCCACGACGCGGTCCGGCTGATCGCGGTCGCCGACCGTGAGCTGCCGCCCGGTCACTTCGCGCCCGCCGCGGAGCGCGAGATCCGCGACACCGCCGTCAAGTCGGCCCGCGGGGCGCTGGGCGACACCGCGTACGAGGCCGCGTACGCGGAAGGCGGCAGCCTCTCCGTGGAGGAGGCCGCCGCCCTCTGTGACCGGCACATCGGCTAGCGCGCCCGACTTCAGTTCTTCGTGCGGAACTTGTGGATCGCGATGGGCGCCATCGCCAGGGTGAGCACCGCCGACCAGCCGACCGTCACCCAGACGTCGTGCGCGACCGGGCCGCCCACCATCAGGCCGCGCGCGGAGTCCGCGAGCGAGGACAGCGGGTTGTAGTCGGTGAAGCCCTGCAGCCAGCCCGGCATCGACTGCGTCGGCGCGAAGATCGACGAACCGAACTGCAGCGGCATCAGGACCAGGAAGCCCATCGCCTGCACGGACTGGGCGCTCTTCATCGAGACGCCGAGGACCAGGAAGATCCACATGATGGACGTGCCGAAGAGCGCGGACAGGCCCACGGCGGCGAGCAGTCCGCCCCAGTTCGTGATGTCGAAGCCGACCAGGACACCGACGATCATCATGATCGTCGTCGCGATGAGCAGACGCATCAGCTCCACCACGATCTTGGCGAAGAGGACCGAGCCCTGGCCGATCGGCAGGGTGCGGAAACGGTCCATGATGCCGTTCTGGAAGTCCTGGTTGAAGCCCGTGCCGACGGCCATGGCGATGTTCATGCTCATCATCGCCATCATGCCGGGGACCACGTACTGCACGTACTGGTCCTGACCGCCGCCGAGGGCCTGGCCGATGGAGCCGCCGAAGACGTACACGAACAGGAGCGTGAAGACGATCGGCATCAGGACCGCGTCGAACATCGACTCCGGGTCCTGGCGGATCCACAGCAGGTTGCGGCGGACCAGCGCGCTGGTGTGCCGGACGTGGTCGCGAAGACCGATGCGGGCGTCGGCCTCTCCCTGGTGGAGGGGCGGCGCGAGAGTGGTGCTGCTCATACGGCAACCTCCTCGAGTTCGGGGCGGGCGTCCTGCGGGGCGCTGGCCTTCTGGCCGGTGATGGAGAGGAACACCTCGTCCAGGCTGGGCAGTTCGGTGCCGATCGAGCCGATCGTGATGCCACGCGCGGTGACGGCGCCGACCACGGCGGTCAGCTGCTCGTCGCTGAGGATCGGCACCAGGACCGTGCCGGACTCGACGTCCACGGTGGACGTGGCGAGGCCGGTCAGGCCCATGTCGTCGAGCGCGCCGGCCAGCGGGCGCAGCTCCAGCGGGTCGGCCGGGCGGATGCGCAGGGTGCGGCCGCCGACCTTCGCCTTCAGCTCGTCGATGCCGCCGTTGGCGATGACCTTGCCGCGGTCGATGACGGTCAGCTCGGAGGCGAGCTGCTCGGCCTCCTCCATGTACTGCGTGGTCAGCAGCACGGTGACACCTTCGGTGACCATGCGCTTGACCTCGGCCCACACCTCGTTGCGGGTACGGGGGTCGAGGCCGGTGGTCGGCTCGTCCAGATAGAGGACGGAGGGGCTGCCGATCATCGACGCCGCGAGGTCGAGGCGGCGGCGCATGCCGCCGGAGTACGTCTTGGCCGGGCGGTTCGCCGCCTCGGTGAGCGAGAACCGCTCCAGGAGGCCGTCCGCCCTCGCCCTGGCCTCCTTGCGGGAGAGGTCGAGGAGACGGCCGATCATGTAGAGGTTCTCGCGCCCGGAGAGCTTCTCGTCCACGGAGGCGTACTGGCCGGTGAGGCCTATGACCCGGCGGAGCTGGCGGGGCTGCTTGGCGACGTCGTACCCGGCCACGTAGGCCGTGCCCGCGTCGGGGGTGATGAGGGTGGAGAGGCAGCGTACGAGGGTGGTCTTGCCGGCGCCGTTCGGGCCGAGCACGCCGAGGACGGTGCCTTCGCGTACGTCGAGGTCCACGCCGTCCAGTGCTTTGGTCTCGCCGTAGTGCTTGACCAGTCCCCTCACGGTGACGGCGCTTCCGGCGCCGCCGGGGATGTTGTCGATTCGCGTCATGCCGCAAGGCTGTCAGCCCCCACCGACAACCCACCGACAAGCCACCGACAGGACGCCTGCACCTGGCCGGGGGGCCTGCTGCGGGTCATCTGTTGCCCGGGGGTGGGGCGGCTTCGGGGGCTGCTTTCACCTGCGGGTGGGCGGGAAACATCGCCGCGAAGCGGCGGACGAAAGGCCCCGCGGCCGGGCGGAGAGGCAAGCAAGCACCGAGCCCCCCGCAACGCCCCCCGGCGAGGAAAAAGCGGACAGCCCGTCGACGGGGGAAGTTCGACGGGCTGCCGGTGGTGCCGCTATGGCTCAGGGGCGGGCGTGGACGAGACGCCCGGGGGAGGAGCTAGTGGACCGCGTGTTCCGCGGCGGGGAACGTACCGCCCACCACGTCCTCCGCGAACGCCTTGGCCGCGCCACTCATCACGCCCCGCAGATCCGCGTACTGCTTAACGAAGCGCGGCATCTTGCCGCCGGTCAGACCCAGCATGTCCGTCCAGACAAGGACCTGCGCGTCGCACGCGGCGCCCGCGCCGATCCCGACCGTCGGGATGTGCAGGGAGCGGGTGACCTCGGCCGCCAGCTCCTCGGGGACCAGTTCGAGGACGACCGCGAACGCGCCCGCGTCCTGCGCGGCCTTCGCGTCGCTCAGCAGGCGGTGCGCCGCCTCGTCGCCGCGGCCCTGGACGCGGTAGCCCATGGTGTTCACGGACTGCGGCGTCAGGCCCAGGTGGGACATGACGGGGATGCCGGAGGAGACGATGAGCTCGGTCTGGGGGAGCGAGCGCTCGCCGCCCTCCAGCTTCACCGCGCCGACCCCGGCCTCCTTCACCAGGCGCGTCGCCGAGCGAAGGGCCTGGACCGGGCCCTCCTGGTAGGACCCGAAGGGCAGGTCGCCGACGATCAGGGCGCGCGAGGTGCCCCGTACGACGGCCGCGGACAGCATGGTCATCTGGTCGAGCGTGACGGGCACGGTCGTCTCGTACCCGAGGTGGCAGTTGCCCGCCGAGTCGCCGACCAGCATCACGGGGATGCCGGCCTCGTCGAAGACGGACGCGGTCATCGCGTCGTACGCGGTGAGCATGGGCCACTTCTCGCCGCGCTCCTTGGCGGCGGTGATGTCCCGGACGGTGATGCGGCGGGTGCTCTTGCCTCCGTACAGCGCCTTGCTGCTGTCGGTGGACTGGCCGGCGGAACCCGCGGGCTGGTTCTGGGCAGCCGAAAGTTGCGTCATCGCAACGGCTCCTTCTGTTATCTCGAGGCGCCCTGACGGCGTCCCCGGATCACCTCCATGGTGGCATCGCGCGGCGCCCGTCGGCTAGTGGACCCTTCGGTAAAGTATTTACAATACGAGACGGTCTCGTATCGAAATGGCCTTAGGCTGGCAGTCATGACTACTCCCGCCGCCTCCACTCCACGCATCCCGGAAGCCGTCCACCGGCGTCGGTGGGCGATCCTCGGCGTCCTGATGCTGAGCCTGCTGATCGTGGTGCTCGACAACTCGATCCTGAACGTCGCCATCAAGACGATCTCGACCCCCGAGCCCACGGGCCTCGGCGCCACCCAGGGCGACCTGGAGTGGGCCATCAACTCCTACACCCTGGTCTTCGCGGGGCTCCTCTTCACCGCGGGCCTGCTCGGCGACCGGCTCGGCCGCAAGAAGGTGCTGCTCGCGGGTCTCGCCGTCTTCGGCATCGGCTCCGCGCTCGCCGCCGAGTCCGGCTCACCCGTCCAACTCATCCTGTTCCGCGCGGTGATGGGCCTCGGCGCCGCCTTCGTGATGCCCGCCACCCTCGCCGTCCTGATGAACGTCTTCGAGCGCGACGAGCAGCCCAAGGCCATCGGCATCTGGGCGGGTGGCGTCGGCCTCGCCATCGCGATCGGCCCCATCACCGGCGGCGTCCTGCTCGACCACTTCTGGTGGGGCTCGGTCTTCCTGGTGAACGTGCCGATCGTGATCGTCGCGATCGGGCTGATGATCTGGCTCGTGCCCGAGTCGCGCGACCCGAAGCCGGGCCGGATCGACCTGGTGGGCGTCGCCCTGTCGGTCGTCGGACTCGTCCTGCTCGTCTACGGGATCATCAAGGGCGGCCAGCTCGCCGACTTCACCGACCCCGCGGTCATCGGCACCGTCGTCGCGGGCCTCGCCGTACTCGTCGGCTTCGTGCTGTACGAGAAGCGCAGCGACCACCCGTCCATCGACATCTCGTACTTCAAGAACCGTGTCTTCTCGGCGGCGATCAGCAGCCTCGCCCTCGTCTTCTTCGCGCTGATGGGCGTGACGTTCTTCGCGGTCTTCTACACGCAGAGCGTGCGCGGCTACTCGCCCTTGCAGACCGGCCTGTTGATGCTGCCGCTCGCCGCGGCCCAGCTCATCTTCGCGCCGCGTGCCCGCCTCGTCGTCGACCGCTTCGGCGTCCGCGCCGTGTGCTCGGGCGGGCTGCTGCTCCTGGCCGCGATGCTCGCCGCCTTCACGACCCTTGAGGCCGATACGCCGATCTGGATCCTGGAGGTCATCTTCTTCCTGATGGGCACCGGCATGGCGCACATCATGACCCCCGCCAGCGTCGTCATCATGCAGGCGCTGCCCCGTGAGAAGGCGGGTTCCGCCTCCGCGCTGAGCAACACCTTCCGGCAGGTCGGCGGCGCCCTCGGCATCGCGGTGCTCGGCTCGGTGCTCTCCGCGGCCTACCGCAGCGGCGTCGAGGACAAGCTCACGCTCCTGCCCGCCGACGCGCGGCACGCGGCGGGCGAGTCCATCGAGGCCACCCTGGGTGTCGCCGCCAAGCTCGGCCCGCGCGGTGAACCCCTGGTGACAGCGGCCCACGACTCGTTCCTGCACGCCATGCACATCACGGCACTCTGCGGCGCGGGCGTCGCCCTGGTCGGCGTCGTGGTCGTCGCCCTGTTCCTGCCGGGCCGCACGCCCAAGGAGCCGGAGACGGACCGTCCGGAAGCCGACCCCGTGGGCGCGGGGCGCTGACCGGGGCGGAGGAGGGCAGGGGAGAATCGCCACGGCAGAGCGCCGGACGACGAGAAGACGGAGTTGACGTGGGCCACATCGCCAAAGGCGTCCGGGGGCGCCCCCGCAGTGAGGCCGTGGAGCGGTCGATCGTCGAGGGCGTCCTGAAGCTGATCGAGGACGGCGTGCCCCTGGCCGATCTCTCCATCGAGCGGATCGCGCGCACGGCGGGTGTCGGCAAGGCGACCATCTACCGACGCTGGAGCGGCAAGGAGGAACTCTTCGTCGACATCCTGCGCGGCATCGACGACCCGCCGCCCGAGCTGGCGGGCGACTCGATGCGCGGCGACATCATCGTCCTCCTCGACCACTTGCGCAGGCGCGGCGTGAACATGCGCTCCTCCGCGCTGCTGCACAACGTGTTCGCGCAGATGAAGAGCCTGCCGAAGCTGTGGGAGGCGTACCACGCGACCGTCGTCGAACCCCAGCGCCGCGTCATGCTCGGGGTGCTGCGCCGGGGCGCGGAGAACGGCGAGCTGCCCGCCGACGTCGACATCGTCCTCGCCAACGATCTCTTCGTCGGCCCCATGCTCGTACGCACCGTCCTGCGCTCCGACGCACCGCTGGAGGAGGACCTCGCCGAGCGGATCGTGGACACCGTGCTCGCGGGACTGCGGCCCACGGGGTGAATGTGCGCGTTTCGTCACAGCGGCCCGTTGTGCGGTGAGATGCGGAACCCGCCGCGCCGCGCCGCTCGTCCTCGTCCCGTACGGCCGTCACGGACGGCGGGGAGGACACCCGATCATCGCCTAGGGTTTCAGGGGCGAGGACGGTTGCACGGCACCAGTGAGGCGACGAGCGTATGGCGCAGGCGTATGTGACGGAGACAGGCAGCGGCGGCTCGGAACCCGGCCGCCAGGGGTCTCGGTTCCGGCGCCTGGTCGATGGCTGGCGGGGCGACCGGGGCATCTGGCGACGCGGGCTCGTCACGGCCGGGATCGCGGTGCTGCTCACCCTGGTGATGCTCTTCCACGCACAGATCCCGAACGGCGTGGGCAACCTCGGCAGCCTCATCGAGACGTTCCTGCCCTGGCTCGGCGTGCTGATCCCGGTGCTGCTCGTCGTCGGCTTCGTGCGCAAGTCCGCCACGGCGCTGATCGCGGTGCTGCTGCCCTCGGTCGTCTGGGTCAGCTCCTTCGGCGGCCTGATCAGCGACAAGTCCGGCGCCGGCGGCGATCTGACGGTCGCCACCCACAACGTGAACGCGGAGAACGCCGACCCGTCGGGCACCGCCCGTGACGTCGCCGCTTCCGGCGCCGACGTCGTGGCCCTGGAGGAGCTCACGGCGGCCGCCGTCCCGACGTACGAGAAGGCGCTGGCCGGCACGTACAAGTACCACTCGGTGCAGGGCACGGTCGGCCTGTGGAGCAAGTACCCCCTGACCGGCACCAGGCCCGTCGACATCAAGCTGGGCTGGACGCGCGCGATGCGCACGACGGTCAACAGCCCCAAGGGCGAGGTCGCCGTCTACGTCGCCCACCTGCCGTCGGTGCGGGTCAAGCTGGACGCGGGCTTCACCGCCAACCAGCGTGACGACAGCGCGGACGCCCTTGGCGAGGCGATCGCCGATGAGCAGGTCTCCAAGGTCGTGCTGCTCGGCGACCTGAACGGCACGATGAACGACCGCGCCCTGAACGCGGTCACCTCCCAGATGCGCTCCACGCAGGGCGCGGCGGGCGACGGCTTCGGCTTCAGCTGGCCCGCGTCGTTCCCGATGGCGCGGATCGACCAGATCATGGTGAAGGGCGTCGAGCCGCTGTCGTCGTGGACGCTGCCGGAGACGGGCAGCGATCATCTGCCGATCGCGGCGCGGGTGGACCTCTAGCCTCACCTCTTGCCACCTTGCGGAATACTGAGCCCGAGCGACTTTGTTCCGTACGTAAACTTACGGAACACCCGTCCCCCTCATGCGCTCCCCCGGAAGGTTCTTCATGCCCCTGGCCCTGCTCGCCCTAGCCGTGGGCGCCTTCGGCATCGGCACGACCGAGTTCGTGATGATGGGCCTGCTGCCCAACGTCGCGGACGACCTGCACATATCCATCCCCACCGCGGGACACCTGGTCTCCGCGTACGCACTCGGTGTCGTCATCGGCGCCCCGCTGCTCGCCGCGGTCACCGCGCGCATGCCGCGCCGTCGCGTCCTCATCGGCCTGATGGTGCTCTTCGTCGCGGGCAACGCGCTCTCGGCCGCCGCCCCCGACTACCACTGGCTGATGGCCGCCCGCTTCCTCAGCGGCCTGCCGCACGGCGCGTTCTTCGGCGTCGGCGCGGTCGTCGCCACCGGCCTGGTGGCCCCCGAGCGCAAGGCGCGCTCCGTCTCGCTCATGTTCCTCGGCCTGACCGTCGCCAACATCGTGGGCGTGCCCGTCGCCACGGCGATGGGCCAGCAGCTCGGCTGGCGTGCGACGTTCCTCGCGGTCAGCGCGATCGGCCTCGCCGCCATCGCCGCGCTCGCCCTCCTCGTCCCCGCCGACCACGGCCACGGCGAGAGCGGCGGCCTGCGCGGGGAGATCCGGGCGCTCGGCAGCGTTCCGGTGTGGCTCGCGCTCGGCACCACCGTGGCGGGCTTCGGGGCGCTGTTCTCCGCCTACAGCTACGTGACGCCGATGCTCACCGACGCCGCGGGCTACGCCGAATCCAGCGTCACGCTGCTTCTGGCGCTGTTCGGTGTCGGTGCGACGGCGGGCAACCTGCTGGGCGGCCGGCTCGCCGACCACTCCCTACGGGGCACACTCTTCGGCGGCCTCATGGCGCTCGTCGTGGTCCTCGCCCTGTTCCCCGTCCTGATGGGTACGGCGTGGAGCGCCGCGCTCGCGGTGACGCTGCTCGGCATGGCGGCGTTCACGACGGGCTCGCCCCTGCAGCTGATGGTGATGGAGAAGGCGTCGGCGGCCCCGTCCCTGGCCTCCTCCGCCAACCAGGCCGCGTTCAACCTCGCCAACGCGGGAGGCGCCTGGGTCGGCGGCCTCGCGCTGGCCGCGGGCTTCGGCGTGACGTCACCGGCCGTGGTGGGCGCGGGCCTTGCGGTCCTCGGCCTCGCCGTGGCGGGCGTGGCGTACGTGGTGGACCTGCGGTCGCCCGCGTCTGCGCAGGTGTCCGCGTCTGTGTCCGCGGCGGGCGGTGAGCGGCTGGTGGCTTCGGGCGAGCCGCGACGGGAGACGGCCAGGCGCTAGTCGCCAGGGGCCCTCGATCCTGGCTGGGTGACGGGTGGGCGGGCGACTGAACCGCCCACCCACCGGCCCGGCACCGTCAGACGGACTTCTCCCGCCAGCGATTGGTGATCGGAAGGCGGCGGTCCTTGCCGAAGCCCTTCGCGGAGATCTTCGTGCCCGGCGGGTACTGCCGCCGCTTGTACTCGGCCGTGTCCACCATCCGCAGCGTCTTCACGACCAGCTCCCGGTCATAACCGGCGGCGACGATCGTGTCCGCGCCCAGGTCCCGGTCGACGTACATCTCCAGGATCGCGTCGAGGACGGGGTAGTCCGGCAGTGAGTCCGTGTCCACCTGGTCGGGACGCAGCTCCGCGCTCGGCGGCTTGGTGATGGAGTTCTCCGGGATCGGCGGCGTCTGGCCCCGGTCGAGCGCCGCGCGGTTGCGCCACTCGGCGAGCCGGAAGATCAGGGACTTGTAGACGTCCTTGATCGGGCCGTACGCCCCCACCGAGTCGCCGTAGAGCGTCGAATACCCCACCGCCAGCTCGGACTTGTTGCCCGGGGCGAGGACGATGTGGCCCTCCTGGTTGGAGAGGGCCATCAGCATCGTGCCGCGCAGCCGCGACTGGAGGTTCTCCTCGGCGAGCCCGGTGAGACCCAGCGACCCCATGTAGGCGTCGAACATCGGGGCGATCGGCACGGTGCGGAAGTTCAGCCCCGTACGCCGGGCCAGGTCCTCCGCGTCACTGATGGAGTGCTCCGACGAGTAACGGGAGGGCATGGCGACGCCGTACACGTTCTGCGCGCCGAGCGCGTCACAGGCGATCGCGGCCGTGATCGCGGAGTCGATGCCTCCGGAGAGGCCGATCAGGACGCTGCTGAAACCGTTCTTCGCGGTGTACGCACGCAGCCCGACGACCAGCGCCGAGTACACCTCTTCCTCGTCGTCGAGCCTCTCGGCATACCCACCCGTGAGCTCCGGCTCGTACGCCGGCAGGGGCTCCTGCGAGACGGTGACGTGCTCGATGCGCAGGCCGTCGTCCACGATGCCCGACGGCGGCTGCGCGGCGGCGGCCGGCAGCTCCAGGTCGAGGACCACGCAGCCCTCGGAGAACTGCGGCGCCCGCGCGATGACTTCGCCGTCCCGGTCCACGACGACCGAGTCACCGTCGAAGACGATGTCGTCCTGACCGCCGATCATGGCGAGGTAGGCGGTGGTGCAGCCGGCCTCCTGCGCGCGCTTGCGCACGAGCTCAAGGCGTACGTCGTCCTTGTTCTGCTCGTACGGCGACGCGTTGATGGACAGCAGCAGCCCCGCGCCCGCGGTACGCGTGGCGGGGACACGGCCGCCGTCCTGCCAGAGGTCCTCGCAGATGGCGAGCGCGACGTCGACGCCGTGCACGCGCAGGATCGGCAGGGTCTCGCCCGGCACGAAGTAGCGGAACTCGTCGAAGACGCCGTAGTTCGGCAGGTGGTGCTTGGAGTACGTCAGGATGGCCTCGCCGCGGTGCAGTACCGCGGCGGCGTCCCGCGGGGCGCCCGCGGGCTGGCCGTACTTCGGCTTGGCCTCCTCGGTGCGGTCGAGATAGCCGACGACGACCGGCAACTCGCCGTACCCCTCGTCGTTCAGCCGCGCCGCGAGCGCGCGCAGCGCCTCCCGGGAGGCGTCGACGAAGGACGACCGCAGGGCGAGGTCCTCGACGGGATAGCCGGTCAGCGCCATCTCGGGGAACGCGACGAGGTGCGCTCCCTGCTCGGCGGAGTGCCGGGTCCAATGGACGATCGCCTCGACGTTCCCGGCGAGATCGCCGACGGTCGAGTCGATCTGATTCAGGGCGAGGCGTAGTTGAGGCACGGGGCCCAGTGTAATCGTCAGAGCGACGCGATGCCTTGCGGGGCGGGTGTGGGGCGCCGCACGCGGGGCACCCCACACACTCGCCGCCGGTCAGGCGCGGTGGCCTGGGACGGTCAGGCGCGGTAGCCGAGGACGGTCATCATTCCTGCCTCCGAGTGGTAGACGTTGTGGCAGTGGATCATCCACAGGCCCGGGTTGTCGGCATCGAAGTCCACCGTCAGGGTGCCGTTCGGCAAGATGACCGCGGTGTCCTTGCGAGGGCCGTTCGGCGTGTTGGCCAGGGTGAACGTGTGGCCGTGCAGATGGATCGGGTGCCACATCGTCGTCGAGTTGGCGAAGACCAGGCGGACCCGTTCGCCCGCGCGGACCGGGTGGCGGCGGTCGGGGGAGTAGGGGGTCTTGTCGAAGGCCCAGTCGTATTTCGCCATTCCGCCGGTGAGTCGCAGCCTGATCGTGCGGTCCGGCTCGCGGGACGGGAGGGCCACCGACCGTGCCGCCCGGAGCTTGTCCGCCGTCAGGAGGCGGCCTTTCAGTTCCTTGGGGCGGGTCGAGGGAGCAGGTGGCCGGCCGCCGCCCGTGCGCAGGACCGCGAGCGCCGCCGCCTTCTTGCCCTCGGCCGCCGCGGTCAGCGGGAAGACGCCGTCCCCGGCGGTGACCAGGACGTCATAGCGCTCGCCCATGCCGAGCAGCAGCGCGTCCGTCTTCGCGTGCTCCACCGGGAAGCCGTCCGTGTGCGTCACGGTCATCTCGTGGCCGCCGAGCGCCACCCGGAAGGCCGTGTCCCCGCCCGCGTTGATGATGCGCAGGCGGATGCGGTCGCCCGGGCGGGCCTTGAAGGAGGACGGGGCGTCCGGCGTACGGCCGTTGATCAAGTAGTGCGGGTAGGCGACGTCGCCCGCGTCGCCGCCCAGCAGGTCGCTCTTGGCGCCCATCATCATGCGGGAAGGGGGAGTCGGCGCAGAGGCAGACGACGTAGGGCCACTCGGCGTCGCGGAGGGACTCGGCTTCGCGGCCGTGCGCAGCGTCATGCCGGACATGTCGTGGCCGCCGTGGTCCGCGCCGCCCCCGCCGGAACTGCCTCCCTCCTCACTGTCGCCTCCCATGTCGTGGCCGCCCATGCCCTTGCTGAGTTCGGCGAGCACGGCGTCCGGTGTGGAGCCGTCCACCCCGTCGACCCAGTCGTCCAGGACGACGACCCACTCCCTGTCGTACCGCAACGGCTCCTTGGGGTCCTCGACGATCAGTGGTGCGTACAGACCGCGGTCCTGCTGGGTGCCCGAGTGGGGGTGGAACCAGTACGTCCCCGGGTGCGGCACCGCGAAGCGGTAGGTGAACTCCGCGCCGGGCTTCACGGCTTTCTGGGTCAGCCCCGGGACGCCGTCCATGTCGTTGCGCAGCGCCAGGCCGTGCCAGTGCAGGGAGGTGGCCTCGGGGAGGTGGTTGGCGAGCGTGAGGGCGAGGGTGTCGCCCGCGGTGACGCGGACTTCCTTGCCGGGGAGCTGGTCGCCGTACGCCCACGTCTTGACCGTGCGGCCGCGGCCGCCGAGGTCGAGCTTGGCCGCCGTCGCCGTCAGCTTCACCTCGTGGACCGTGCCGCCGCCGGTCCGCTTCTTCTCCGCGGCGGCGACTTCCTTGCCCGCGGGGTCTACATAGCCCTCGGGGTCTACGCCCTCGGGCTCGGACCCGCTGCCGTGTCCTGCGTGCGCGGAGTCCGCGCCGGAGCCGGGGCCGGACTCGGAACAGGCCGTCAGAAGTCCCGAACCGGCGACGGCCGTCGCGGCGCCGAGCAGGGCGCGGCGCGAAGGGGCGCGGCGCGAAGGGGTGCGGCGCGAAGGGGTGCGCGGGGGTTGATTGCGCATGGCTGAGTACACCTCGTCGTGATGGTGGTGCGTGCAGATGGGCGCATCTGCTGCTTCTGATACACCGCTCGACGCCCGGAGGTTCCCGATCACGGACGCGTCAGGACGCGGGCAGGGTGAAGCAGCCGGTGCGTCGGCCTAAATGCGCAGCACCGAGAGGTGGGAGAGGAGTATGCGGGGCGGCGGGGGATTGGGCCGCAGTCCGTCGCGCAGCCGGGCGAGCGGACGTGCGGGGACGGCGAAGCCGCCGGGCCGCAGCAGGCCCGCCTTGAGCAGCAGTACGAGGGTGAGTGCGGCAAGGACGGCGAGGCAGACGGACAGCGGGTCCATCCCGTCCATCCCGGCGGGGGCGGTGACTTCGGCGATGCCCGGCGGTGCCGCGTCGCTCGCGCTCATTTCGTGCTGCGCGGCAGCTTGTTGGGGCCCGCTCGGATGGTGACTTGGCCGGCTCGGGTGGGTCTGAGAGTGGCTCGTCGCGGGGCTCGTGAGGGTCGTGGAGCTCGTGTGGCTCGTGTGGCTCGGAGAGTGGCCCGGCGCAGGGGTCGACGCGTGGGCTGTCGTCGAGCTCGACGCGTGGCCTGTCGGGTGGCCCAGCGTATGCATCGTCACGATGCCGAAGAGCAGGGCGGCGAGCAGCAGGAGTTGCCTGCCGTTCCCTGGTCTCCTCGTGGCCGCCATGGGCGGAACCTTACCCCCGCCGGGTATGGGACAACATGCGGACCCCCTGCATGCCGCTGATCATGACCCTATGACGATTACGGACAAATTGGGGCGCGTGCTGGTGTTCCGGGACGGCGGGTACGCGCGTGTCGTCGCCGACTAGCGCCGTCCGCCGCCCCGCCGTGCCGGCCACGCCGATGGAGTCCTGCCGCGCCCGCGCTCGCATCCACGCTCGCGCCCGCATCGTCTCGGCCCTCCTGGTGCTCGGCGCGGTCGCCTACAGCACCTGGCTCCTCGAATCCTTCCTCCGTACGGGGCTGTCGCCGCTGAGTTCGTACGTCAGTGAACTCGGGGCCCAGGACCAGCCGTACGGCACGCTGTTCCGCACGACCGACCTGACCGCGGGGCTGCTGGTCCTCGCGGGTGCGGTGGGTGCGCTGCTGTGGCTGCCGCGGCGGGGGAGCGGGGTCGTGGGGTGGGCCGGGCTCGTCCTGTTCGGGGCGGCCACCGCCGTCGACTCGCGGCTGCCGCTGAGCTGCGCGCCGACCGCCGACGTGGTCTGCGTGGCCAGGGAGCGGGCGGGGCTCGTGCCCGTGGCGCACTCGGCGCATGTGGTGAGCAGCAGTGTCGCGGTGACGGGGGCGCTGGTGGGGATGGTCGCGCTGACGTTCGCGGCTCGCAGGCACGGGCTCCTGCCCTCCCTCGCGGGCCCCCTCGGCCTCGCCCTCGTTGGCCTCGAACTCGCCGCCACCGTCTGGACCTTGGCCGCCATCGCCGCCTTCGACGCGGGGTACGGCACGTGGGCGCTGGGGGCGGGGCAGCGGCTCCAGGTGTTGCTGATCGCGGTCTGGCTGGGGTTCCTCGCGCGTGCGGTGGTGCGGCGCGGGTGAGTTTCGTACGGGTCGGGGGAGTGCCGCATCACGTGGAGGTGGCGGGGAGCGGGCCGGTGTGTGTGCTGAGCGCGGGGCTCGGGCTCGCGTGGTTCGACTGGGACGCGGTGGTGGAGCGCCTCGTCCCGTGGCGGACCGTCGTCCGCTTCGACCGGCCCGGGGCGGGGCTGAGCGGGCACGCGCGCGTGGCGCCCACGCTTGTGGGAGAGGCCGAGCGGATCGCGGGGGTCCTGCACGCGGTGGGCCTCGCCGGTCCGGCCACCGTGGTCGGACACTCCCTGGCGGGATTCCACTGCGAGGCGTTCGCGCGCCTCTTCCCGGAGCGTACGGCGGGCCTGGTCCTGGTCGACTCCAGCGTCGAGGAACGGCCTCGGGTGCGGGTTCCGCGTGGGGTGCGGGTGGGGGCGGCCCGGGCGGGCGGGGCGGTACTCGGTGGGGCGGGGTTGCCGTGGGCGGTGGGGCCCGCGCTGCGGAGGGTGGCGGTGGGGGGTGATGGGCCGGTGCGGCGCGTCTACGGGGTGAGCCGGGTGTGGCGGGGGGCGTTGCTGGAGTACGCGACGTACGGTGACGCGGCGCTTGAACTCGCCTCGCTGCGGCGAGCTTTCCCCCTGCGGGGCGGGCTTCCGGTGACGGTTCTCGCGGCGTACGGGGGTGGGGGCGGGGTGGGTTGGCTCTCCCGGCAGCGGGGGCTTGCCGCGTCGCTCGGCGCGGTGTTCCGGGTGGCGGAGCCTTCGGGGCACTTGGTGATGCGGGATGCTCCGGGGGTGGTGGCGGAGGCGGTACTGGCCCCTGGACCTTGACCCGCCCCCGACCCACCGCTACGCGGCGAGACTTCCCCACCAGCCCACCCGGCAGTGGCCGGATCCCCCGTCCGGGGGCGGGTTGCCTCTCGGGCGCGCGTCGCTCGTGGCCCTGCTTCGCCGCTGCGCGGCGGGGTTTCCCCGCCCACCTGCCCGATTGCCCGGCAGCGACCGGTTCCCCGTCTGGGGTGGGTCGCCTTTCGGGCGCGCGCCGTCCGTGGTCCCGGTTTTCGCCGCTGCGCGGCGGGGTTTCCCCGCCCACCTGCCCGATTGCCCGGCAGCGACCGGTTCCCCCGTCGGGGGTGGGTCGCCTCTCGGGCGCGCGCCGTCCGTGGTCCCGGTTTTCGCCGCTGCGCGGCGGGGTTTCCCCGCCCACCCGCCCGATCACCCGGCAGCGACCGGTCCCCCCGTCCGGGGCGGGTTGCCCTTCGGGCGCGAGCCGTCCGTAGTCCCGGTTCGCCGCTGCGCGGCGGGACCTCCCCACCCGCCCTATTGCCCGGCAGCGGGCGGTTGCCGCGGTGTGTTCGTCGCTGCGTGGCGATTTTTTCCCACCTACCGAGCCGAGCACCCTGCAGCGGATGTCCCCCTCGGGGGTTCGTCGCGTCGTCCCTGGTCCTAGTTCGTGGCAGCGTGGCGGCGGTTTTGCTGCCTACCCACCCGCGTGCCTCGCGGTGCCTTAATGCCGGGTGATCGGGTGGGTGGGTGGGAAAATCTTGCCGCGGAGCGGGGATCTGACGCGCACTTCGGGCAGTGCGGCGCCGCGCAGCGGCGGTTCAGGGCATACCGCCGCTGCGCCCGGCAGGAACACAGCACCCCCCTACAACCCCACCCCCCGAACCCCCCGCACACTCTCCCGGATCACGATATGCGTGCCCAGAAGGTGGCGTTCCTGGCCTGTTCGGGGGGAGCCCGACAGGGCCAGGCGGACCGCCGTGCGGCCCATTTCCTCCGCGGGGATGTGCACGGTCGTCAGGCCGGGAGTGATGTCCGCCGCCACCGGATCATCGTTGTAGCCGACCACCGAGACGTCCTCCGGCACCCGCAGCCCATGCTCCCGCAGGGCGATCACCGTGGCCGCCGCCACCCTGTCGTCGCCCGCGAACACCGCCGTGAAGTCCGGCCGTCCGTCCGCCTTCTTGAGGAGGTCCTTGATCGCTTCGTACCCGTGATTCTGACCGAAGCCGATGCCGTGCAGGATCGCCTCCTCGCGCGGCACCCCGTGGTCGGCCAGCGCACGCAGGTAGCCCGCGACGCGGTCCTCGCCCGTGGTGTGGCCGGGTTGGTAGCCGATCAGGGCGATCTTGCGGTGCCCGGCTCCCAGCAGGTGGCTCGTGATGGCGTACGCGCCCGCCTCGTTGTCGTACTCGACGACCAGCGCGGGGACATCCGGCGCCGGCGCCGGACGCCCGCACAGGACGAGGCGGGAGCCCGCCGCGGCGAGGGCCTCCGCGTACCGCGCCATCCGCTCGCGGTACTCGTCGTCCTCGATGACCCCGCCCACGAGCACCACCGCCTCCGCGGCCTGCTCGCGCATCATCTGCACCAGGGCCAGCTCACGGGACGGATCGCTGTTCGTCGACGAGATGAGGGTGAGGCGGCCCCGTTGGGCCGCCTCCATCTCCACGCCCTGCGCCACATGCGCGTAGAAGGAGCTCACCACGTCGAACATCAGCACCGCGATCGTCTTGCGGCCCGCGCCCGCCAACGCGCGCGCGTGCGCGTTGGCGACGTAGTCGAGGTCCTTGACGGCCCGCAGCACCTTCCCCCGTGACGCCGTCGACGTCGGGTAGTTGCCCGCGAGAACCCGCGAGACCGTCGCGACCGAGACGCCCGCCCGCGCCGCCACGTCACGGATGGTGACCCGCTCACCCACTGTGTCTCCTCAAGTCCTCAAGTAGCAGCGTCCGGAACGGCGTTGCCCGCGATACCCGCGCTGTCCCACAACAGCCCGCCCCGGACCATCATCCCGTCCCCGCCCCGGACCATCATCCCGCTCCCGCGCCGGATCAGTGCGCGGCTTCGTACTCCTTCGCGAACTCCGCGCGTGCCTTCTCGCCGCCCTGGGTCTGCCACTTCTTGTAGACGGCGTCCCAGTCGGACAGCTTCTTGCGGCCCGAGACGATCGCCGTCACGCCGTCCTCGATGACCTGCTGCATGGAAGCGCCCTGCCGGTTGTACGTGTCCGACATCAGGCCCCAGTGGTCGTCGCGGACGAGGTTCGGCACGACCGCCTTCTCCCACGTGTGCAGCCGCTTGGTCAGGTCGGCGAAGCCGGGGAAGTACAGCGGCTGCGGCGCGTCCATGAGGTAGGCGAAGGGGAGATTCGTGCGGTTCTCCACCAGGCCGAGCGACGTGGGGATCGGGTCGCCCTTCTTGTCGTACTCGAAGTGCGTGCCCTCGACTCCGGAGTGCATCAGCTCGTACTCCTTGGAGCCGAACGGCGACGCCAGCCAGTCGAGCACCCGCAGCATCAGCTTCACGCGGTCCTTGGAGGCCTTCTTGATGACGGTGTAGCCGAAACAGCCGCGGTTCTGCTGGTAGACGGGCGTCACGCCGTCCACCACGTACGGCACAGCGGCATCCAGCGTGAACTCGCCCTTGATGCCCTGCGCGTTGGAGATGGCCGCGCCCCAGCCGTCCGTCATGGAGCGGACCGTGCCGTTGTAGAACTGCGTCTTCAGGTCGACCTGCGAGATCGAGGTGGCGTCGGAGTTGTACGAGCCCGCCTTGCGCATCTTCGACATGTACTCGAGCGCGGCCCTGAACTCGTCGGTCCCGTACATGTCGGTGACCTTGCCGTTCTTGATCTGCCACTGGTTCGGCGCCCCGTGCCACATCGCGTGGTAGAGGTAGCCGAAGAAGCCGACCGACGAGGCGCCGAGCGCGGACTTCTTGTTCCGCGACGCCTCGCGCGCCATCGCCTGGAAGTCGGTCGCCGCCATGCCCGGCTCGTAGCCCGCCTTGTCGAACGCCTCGCGGTTGATGAACATCGCGCCCTGCACCTTGGCGCGCTCGACCGGCAGACCGTAGATGCGCCCGGAGACGCGGCCCATGCCTTCCCACGCGTACGTGGGGATGTTGGCGAGGTTCGGGTAGTCCTTGACCGCGTCTCCGGAGAGATGCTCCGAGAGGTCCTCGCAGCGCGACTTCACGAACTGCGACTCGCGCGGCAGGACGTACCCGCCACCGAAGTTGATCATGTCGGGCAGGTCGTCGCCGGACATCAGGGTGGACATCTTGGAGCGGAAGTCCGCGTCCGGCACGACCGAGAACTCGACCTCCACGCCGAGGGCCTCGTTCATCGCCTGCCAGAACTTGTTCGATCCGACCGGCTTCGGCGGGGTGCCGTAGGTGATGGTCATGACCTTGATCTTCTGCTTGCCGTTGCCCGGCTTCTCGGCCGTCGCGGCGACCAGCTTCTGCGGGTACTTCGTGAAGCCGGGCTGCACGCCCTCGGCCGTGGGCGCGAGGTCGGGCGTCGGGCCCTTGGCGGGCGTGTACGTCGGCCAGGGCGCCGCCTTCTTGTTGGCGTTGCTGACCGAACCGCCGCCGCCCGAGCCGGTGGAGCAGGCGGTGAGCAGGGAGGGAGCCGCGACCGCGGCCCCGCCGACGGCTATGGAGCGCAGCAGCGTACGGCGCGACATCGAAGAACTTGAGGAACCGGACACAGTGACGACCTTTCGAAGGTACGGGGAAGTTGGCTCAGCTCTTGATGGCGCCCGTGAGCACGCCCTTGGTGAAGTACTTCTGCAGGAAGGGGTAGACGATCAGGATCGGCACGGTGGCGATCACCAGGACGGCCATCTGCATCGTCTGCGGCGCCGACACGTTCGCGGCGTCGCTCAGGCCGGTGTCCGCGATCTGCGAGCCGCCCATGACGTACGTACGAAGGACCTGCTGGAGCGGCCAGTGGTCGGACTCCAGGTAGATCGAGGCGTGGAACCAGGCGTTCCAGTAGCTCACCGCGTAGAAGAGGCCGACCACCGCGAGGGCCGCCTTGGAGAGCGGCAGCACGACCCGCCAGAGGATCTGCCAGTCGTTCGCGCCGTCGAGCCGCGCCGCCTCGTACAGCTCCTCGGGCACGCCCTGGAAGAAGCCGCGCAGGACGACCAGGTTGAAGACGTTGATGAGGACCGGGACGATCAGGGCGCTGTAGCTCTCCAGCATCCCCATGCCCTTGACCAGCAGGAACGCGGGGATCATGCCGGGCGGGAAGAGGAACGTGAAGAGAATGATCAGGAGGACCGGCTTGCCGCCGTACACCTTGGGGCGGCTCAGCGCGTACGCGAGGAACGTGGTGCACGCGAGGGAGGCGAGGGTGCCGATGACCGTGATGCCGGCGCTGACGCCGAGCGCCTTGGTGACGATGCCGCCCTCGAAGACCTGCTCGTAGGCGCGCAGGGTGGGGTGCGTGGGCCACAGGACCCAGCCGCCGTTGGCGATGACCTCGCGGTTCGAGGCGAACGACGTCGAGACGATCACGAGGAACGGCACGAAGACCATGACCAGGATGGTGACGATCGCCAGCGCCTTGGCCACCTGGGTGACCGGCTTCGGCTTCTCCATCCAGGAGGGGCGTACGGGGCGTGCGGGGCGTACGGGACGCGGTGCGCGAACGGCACGTATCGCCGTCGATTTCGTGCTCACTTGTAGACCCCCTGCTCGCCGAGGCGATGGGCGACCTTGTTGGCCGCGAAGACGAGAATCGCGCCGACCACGCCCTTGAACAGGCCCGCCGCCGCGGCGTATCCGGTGTCGCCGCCGACGATGCCCTGCCAGAAGACGAAGGTGTCGAGGACCTCACCGGCCTCGGGGCCCACCGACTGCCGTTGCAGCAGCATCTGTTCGAAGCCGACGGAGAGGATGTCGCCGAGCCGCATGATCAGCAGCAGGATGACGACCGGCCGGATCGACGGCAGCGTCACGTGCCAGAAGCGGCGCCAGGGGCCCGCCCCGTCGATGGCGGCGGCCTCGTACTGCTGCTCGTCCACCTGCATCAGCGCGGCGAGGAAGATGATCGTGCCCCAGCCGGCGTCCTTCCAGACGACCTGCGCGACGACCAGCGCCGGGTACGCGTCCGGGTTGCCGATGATGTCGACGGAGTGCAGACCCGCCTGTCCGAGCACGGAGTTGAGCAGGCCGGTGTCGGCGAGCACCTGCTGGAACAGGGCGACGACGATGACCCACGACAGGAAGTGCGGGAGGTAGACCACGGACTGCACGAAGCGCCGTGTCAGGTCCGAGGTCAGGCTGTGCAGGAGCAGGGCGAGGCCGAGCGGGACCGGGAAGAAGAAGACCAGCTGGAGCACCGCGAGGAAGAGCGTGTTCCAGGTCGCGTGCCAGAAGTCCGGGTCGCCGAACATCCGGTCGAAGTTCTCGAGGCCGACCCAAGGGCTGGCCCAGAGCCCGTCGAAGGGGACGTACTCCTTGAAGGCGACGGCGTTCCCGATGAACGCGCCGTAGTGGAACACCAGGAAGTACGCGACCCCCGGGACCATGAGCAGCAGCAGGACTCGCGAGGAGCGAAACCGTTTCCATCGCTCATCACGCTCTGGTTTGTTGCCATTTGGCCTATTGATGCGCTTGCCGGGCGGCTTCACCGCCTCGGTTTCCGTCCGGTCCTTCGTCACCGCTGACACGGCAGCCCCTCCGTCGTCGGAACAAGGTGACCGGAATCTAAAGCGGTTACTAAACCTGGTCAACCCCCTTGGCCCCGCGATCTCTTGACCGCTGTCCCAGCTTCGGCCTAGCCTCCAGGCGATGTTGGGTAACCGGTTACTACGAGGGATGGTCACGCGTGGCAGACCAGGCAGAGTTGCAGGGCCGACCGAACGCGGCGCTCGCGATGAGCGCGGACGTCGCGGAGCGGGTCTTCGCCCCCGACATCCGTGAACGGCTGGCGCGCAGCGTGGAGTTGGTCCCCGGCCTGCTCACCGGATCACTCGCCGGGGCCGAGGCGCGCGCGGTGCTCGCCGAGGCGGAGATCCTGGTCACCGGCTGGAACTGCCCGCCCGTCACGGCCGAGGTCCTCGCCCACGCCCCCCGGCTCCGCGCCCTCGTGCACGCCGCCGGATCGGTGAAACCCGTGGTGACGGACGCGCTGTGGGACCGGGGCGTGGTGGTCTCGTCGGCGGCCGACGCGAACGCGGGGCCCGTCGTGGCCTACACGCTCGCCGCGATCACCTTCGCGGCGAAGGGCGCGCTGCCGACCGCGGCGGGGTACGCCGCCGGGTGGCCGCCCTTCACCGAGCGGACCGGCGCCGACGCGCGGACCATCGGCATCATCGGCGCCTCCCGCATCGGCCGCGGGGTCATCGCGGCGCTGCGCGCGTCCGACGCGGGGTGGCGCGTGCTGCTCAGCGATCCCTACGTCACCCGGGAGGAGGCGGCCGGCCTCGGCGTGGAGCTGGTCGACCTCTCGGAGCTGTGCCGGCGCAGCTCGATCGTCAGCGTCCACGCGCCCCAACTGCCCGAGACACGGGGCATGGTGAGCGAGGAGATGCTGAAGCTGATCCCCGACGGGGGCACGCTCATCAACACGGCACGCGGCGCACTGATCGACACGGAGGCGCTGGCCAGGGAGTGCGGGGCGGGGCGCCTGGACGCCTTCCTGGACGTGACGGACCCGGAGCCGCTGCCGGCGGGGCATCCTCTGCTGACCCTGCCGAACGTCCTGGTCACCCCGCATGTCGCGGGGGCGCAGGGGAGTGAGGTGCGGCGGCTGGGGGAGTTCGCGGTGGGGGAGGTGGAACGGTTTCTGGCGGGGGCGCCGTTGAGGGGGAGACTTGTGCGGGAGGAGCTGGGGCGATTGGCGTAGGAAGGGTTCTGGTGGGCGAGGGCTTGCCCGCCGCCCATCACCGGCTCCGCCGAGCTCGTCCTCAAACGCCGGACGGGCTGGATTTTTCAGCCCCTCCGGCGATTGAGGAGCGGGGGTCTGGGGGCGGAGCCCCCCCCTGCGCGGCGGAGCCGCAAAGGTCATACCCGGGAAGGGGCGGGTTTGGGGAAAACTACGGCTTCTCGCCCCGCGCGCTCAGCAAGTCCGTCATCAGCTCGATCTCCGACTCCTGCGACTCCACCATCCCCCGCGCGAGCCGCACCTCAGCCCCCACCTCGCACCGGTCCACACACCCGTCGGCCATGTGGACCCCGCCCTTGTGATGCTTGATCATCAGCTGCAGATAGCGCACCTCGGCGGCCCGCCCGTTCAGCTCGCCGAGCTTCTTCAGCTCCGTGTTCGTCGCCATCCCGGGCATCAGGGCGCCGTCCTCGCCGGGCGGCATGTCCCCCATCCCCATCCACTCCATCGGCGCCTTGTCGGGCACCTTCGGCAGCTCCCACAGGTCGAGCCAGCCGAGCAGCATGCCCCGCTGGTTCGCCTGGGTCTGGGCGATGTCGTACGCGAGACGGCGGATCTCCTCGTCCTTCGTGCCGTCGCGCACGATGTACGACATCTCCACCGCCTGCTGGTGATGCGTGGCCATGTCTCGGGCGAAGCCCGCGTCGGCCGAGTCCGTCGAGGGCGATGACGCGGCGGACGAGCCGTCCGACGACGCGACGGCGACCGTGATGCCGCCGCCGGCCACGGCCACCGCGGCGACCGCCCCCACCGCCCAGCAGGTGCGCCGCCTCACTGGCCCTTGCCGCCCGTGCACGCGGCGCCCGGCTCAGGGGTCTGCTTGCCCTGGACGTACGTGGAGAGGAAGGAGGCGACCTTCGGGTCGGACGCGCCGGTCACCGTGCGCTGGTGGCCCCACGCCGTCAGCACGATCGGGTCCTTCTGGTCCTTGACCGGGCTCATCAGCGTGTACGGCGTCTGCTTGACCTTCGCCTCGAGCTTCTTCAGGTCCGCGGCCTTCGCCTTGTCGTTGTACGTCACCCACACCGCGCCGTGCTCCAGGGAGTGCACGGCGTGCCGCTCCGGGAGCTCGTCCTTGTAGACGTCGCCGTTGCAGTTCATCCACACCTGGTCGTGATCGCCGCCCACCGGCGGGGTCATCGCGTAGCTGACGTCCTTGGTGACGTGCGTGCGGCCCAGCTTCTTCGCGTCCCAGACCTTCTCGCCGTCCGCGGTCGTCTTGAACGTCGGCGCGGACTTCCCGTCGGAGGCCGCCGAGTCGGAGTCATCGGCCTTCTGGAAGAGGATGACACCGCCCACGGCGAGCGCGGCGACCACCACCGCGCTCAGGGTGATCGTGATGACGCGGCCCCGGCGGTCGCGTGCGCGCTCTGCCCGGCGCATCTCCTCTATCCGGGTCTTGCGGGACGAGCTGCTCGTGTTCTTGGCGGAACCCATGATGTGTCCTTCGGCGATGCGGCGATGCGACGGAAAGGGCGGGACGCGCGTTGCGGAACAGGGTGGAGCGGTTCGCTGATCGTAATGGGCGAGCCCGGCGGGCTGTAGGGGCAATCCGAGCCGCCCGCTGTTACGGGCGCGCCGATCAGCAGGCACTATGGGCACAGGGCGGCACATGGCCCGCAACGCGCTCGAAACGGTGTGGTGGGATGCTCATGTGCCCCGCGGTGTCCCCGGACGAGAGCACAGCGCGAGAACAGCGCGAGCACAGCGCGGACGCAGGTGGCCTGACCAGCAAGGATGGGTGGAAGCGGAAGATGGACAAGCAGCAGGAATTCGTGCTCCGGACACTGGAGGAGCGCGACATCCGGTTCGTACGCCTGTGGTTCACGGATGTCCTCGGCTTCCTGAAATCGGTCGCGGTGGCTCCCGCCGAGCTGGAGCAGGCCTTCGACGAAGGCATCGGCTTCGACGGCTCGGCGATCGAGGGATTCGCCCGGGTGTACGAGTCGGACATGATCGCCAAGCCGGATCCGTCGACGTTCCAGGTCCTGCCCTGGCGCGCGGAGGCCCCCGGCACCGCCCGTATGTTCTGCGACATCCTCATGCCGGACGGCTCCCCGTCCTTCGCGGACCCGCGCTACGTCCTCAAGCGCGCCCTGGCGAAGACCTCCGACCTCGGGTTCACCTTCTACACCCACCCCGAGATCGAGTTCTTCCTCCTGAAGGACAAGCCGCTGGACGGCTCGCGGCCCACCCCCGCCGACAACTCCGGCTACTTCGACCACACCCCGCAGAACGTCGGCATGGACTTCCGCCGCCAGGCGATCACGATGCTCGAATCCATGGGCATCTCGGTCGAGTTCAGCCACCACGAGGGCGCCCCCGGCCAGCAGGAGATCGACCTCCGTTACGCGGACGCGCTCTCCACGGCCGACAACATCATGACGTTCCGCCTGGTCATGAAGCAGGTCGCGCTGGAGCAGGGGGTCAATGCGACCTTCATGCCCAAGCCCTTCTCCGAGCACCCGGGCTCGGGCATGCACACGCACCTCTCCCTCTTCGAGGGTGACCGCAACGCCTTCTACGAGTCCGGCTCCGAGTACCAGCTCTCCAAGGTCGGCCGTTCCTTCATCGCGGGTCTCCTGAAGCACGCCGCGGAGATCTCGGCGGTCACCAACCAGTGGGTGAACTCCTACAAGCGCATCTGGGGCGGCTCGGAGCGCACGGCGGGCGCGGGCGGCGAGGCCCCCTCGTACATCTGCTGGGGCCACAACAACCGCAGCGCGCTCATCCGCGTCCCGATGTACAAGCCCGGCAAGACCGGCTCCGCGCGGGTGGAGGTCCGCTCGATCGACTCGGGCGCGAACCCGTACCTGACGTACGCGGTGCTGCTCGCCGCCGGCCTCAAGGGCATCGAGGAGGGTTACGAGCTCCCGCCCGGCGCGGACGACGACGTCTGGGCCCTGAGCGACGCGGAACGCCGTGCGATGGGCATCGAGCCGCTCCCGCAGAACCTGGGCGAGGCGATCGCCCTGATGGAACGCTCGGAACTGGTTGCGGAGACGCTGGGCGAGCACGTGTACGACTTCTTCCTGCGCAACAAGAAGCAGGAGTGGGAGGAGTACCGCTCGGAGGTCACCGCCTTCGAGCTCCGCAAGAACCTGCCGGTGCTGTAGGGCTTCGCCCGAAGAAGAGCCGCAGACGCATCTGCCAGGTCGCCCGGCAGATGCGTCTGCGGCTCTTTTGTGGTTGCTCGCGCCGTTCCCCGCGCCCCTTAAGGGGCGCTCACGATCGCCGCCCGCAGGGGCGTCTCCGCCCGGACGCGGTACTCCTGGATCGCCCAGCCGTTGCCGTCCGGGTCCTTGAAGTACATGAACGTGCCGCCGTCCTGCGGCGCGTGGGCGACCGGCTCCGCGATGTCCAGGCCGCGTGCGGTCAGCTCGGCGTGCGCCGCCTTCGCGTCGGCGACGCACAGCTGGAGGCCCTGGTAGGAGCCGGGGGCCGGGGTGGGGCCGTCCATCGTGTCCCAGAGGGTGTCGGCGAGGGCGATGGAACAGCCGGAACCCGGCGGGGTCAGCTGGACGATCCGCATGCCCGGCATGACCTCCTGGTCGATGTCCACGTGGAAGCCGAGCTTGTCGCGGTAGAACTCCTTGGCCCGGTCGACGTCACTGACGGGGAGCGGGATCACCTCGAGTGTGTATTCCATGGTCCGAGTACATCAAGGCTCCGGGGTCCTGTCAGCGTGAACGGCCGCGTCCGCTCCGGAACCGTCAGCCGAAGCTCCAGCGCGTCTGGCTGAACGGTTCGCCCTTGCCGAAGCCGAAAGCGGTACGGGGAGCCACCTCGAAGACGTACGCGTGGCCGGGCCCGTGGTGGAAGCAGCCGTCCCGCACCTCGTAGTGCCAGAAGCTGCCGTACTTGTCCTCCCAGGCCGCCGCGAGGCGCCGCAGCCTCTCCTCGTCGGTGATGCGGACCGCGGTCCCCTCGACGACCAGGTCATGGCCCTTGTCCCAGAGGTGACGCCCGTGGTCAGGACGGTCTCGGGATTGGCCGCGAGGTTCCGCGCCTTGCGCTCCTCGGGGCCCGTGCAGAAGTGCAGCGCGCCGTCCAGCCAGACCGCGGGCAGCGGGGTGACGTGCGGGCGCCCGTCAGGGCGTACGGTCGAGATCCAGAAGAGCTCGGCCGCCCTGAGCTGCCGCACGGCGTCGGACCACGGGGTCGCCGCGGCCCCGGCACTGCTGTACCGGGAATCCAGCTCTGTACGGGGTTCCTTGCTCGGCATGGTCCGCCTCCCTGGCGCTGCCACCAATGCTTCCGTCCAAGTACGGACTCCGCACGCGGGCAGAACTCATCGGTCAGGCCGTAGGCTCGGGCCAGGATGATCGAACGGAGGCGCGGGGATGACGGTGCCGCAAGGGCGCAGAAGCAGTACGTTCACGCGGCTGCTGCGGCATGGCTTCACCGATCCGTCCGCGGCCGAGCGGCTGCTCGGCGCCCCCGAGCTGTCGGCGGTGCGGACCGACCCGGTGCTCCTGGACGCGCTCGGCGCCGCCGCGGACCCCGACCTGGCGCTCCTGGGCCTCGTACGGCTGGTCGAGGGCCAGCCCGACGACACCAGCCGCCAGGAGCTGCTCGACACCCTGGTCAGCGCCAAGCCGCTGCGTGACCGGCTGCTCGGCGTGCTCGGCGCCTCCGAGGCCCTCGCCGACCACCTGGCCCGTCACCCCAGCGACTGGCAGGCCCTGGTCACCTACGAACTGGCCGACCTGCACCCCGGCGTCGAGGAGTTCGAGCGCGGCCTCGCCGACGCCACCGACCCGGTGTCGCTGCGCGTGTCCTACCGTCGCTGCCTGCTCGCCATAGCGGCACGTGACGTCTGCGGCACCACCGACCTGCCCGAGGCGGCCGCCGAGCTCGCGGACCTGGCGACGGCGACCCTGCGCGCCGCGCTCGCCATGGCCGAACAGGCGGCGCCCGAGGACGCCGCGCTGTGCAGGCTCGCGGTCATCGCGATGGGCAAGTGCGGTGGACACGAGCTGAATTACGTGTCGGACGTCGACGTCATCTTCGTCGGCGAGCCCGCAGAGGGCCCAGGCGGCGTGGACGCCGCCGACGAAGGCAAGGCGTTGCAGGCCGCCACCCGGCTCGCCTCGCACATGATGCGGATCTGCTCGGAGACCACGGTCGAGGGCACGATCTGGCCGGTCGACGCCAACCTCCGCCCGGAGGGCCGCAACGGCCCCCTCGTGCGCACCCTCAGCAGCCACCTCGCCTACTACCAGCGCTGGGCCAAGACCTGGGAGTTCCAGGCGCTGCTCAAGGCCCGCCCGGTCGCCGGTGACCTGGCTCTGGGCGCGGAGTACGTGGAAACCCTCGCGCCCCTGGTCTGGCACGCGGCCGAGCGCGACAACTTCGTGCCCGACGTGCAGAAGATGCGCCGCCGGGTCGTGGAGAACATCCCGGCGGGTGAGGTCGACCGTGAGCTGAAGCTGGGTCCCGGCGGGCTGCGGGACGTCGAATTCGCCGTACAGCTCCTGCAGTTGGTGCACGGCCGCGGTGACACCTCGATCCGCAGCGGCTCGACCCTGGTGGCCCTGGAGGCCCTCGCGGCCGGCGGCTACGTGGGGCGGGTGGACGCGGTCCAGCTCGACGACGCCTACCGCTTCCTGCGCTCCCTGGAGCACCGCATCCAGCTGTTCAAGATGCGGCGCACCCACCTGATCCCGGAGGACGACGCGGACCTGCGGCGCATCGGCCGCTCCCTGGGCATGCGCACTGAGCCGATCACCGAGCTGAACCGCGCCTGGAAGCGGCACACTTCCGTCGTGCGCCGCCTGCACGAGAAGCTCTTCTACCGCCCGCTCCTGGATGCCGTGGCCCAACTCGCCCCGGTGGAGACCAGGCTGAGCACGGAAGCCGCACGCGAACGCCTCGTCGCCCTCGGCTACCACGACCCCGCCGCGGCCCTGCGCCACCTGGAGGCCCTGGCATCGGGCGTCACCCGCAAGGCGGCCATCCAGCGCACCCTGCTCCCCGTCCTCCTCGGCTGGTTCGCGGACTCGGCGGACCCCGACGCGGGCCTCCTGAACTTCCGCAAGGTGTCGGACGCGCTCGGCAAGACCCCCTGGTACCTGCGGCTCCTGCGCGACGAAGGAGCGGCGGCGGAGAATCTGGCCCGCGTCCTGTCCGCGGGCCGCCTGGCCCCCGACCTGCTGATGCGCGCCCCCGAAGCGGTGGCCCTGCTCGGCGACCAGCGTGGCCTCGAACCGCGCGACCACGCCCACCTGGAGCAGGAGGTCCTGGCCGCGGTGGGCCGCGCGGACGGCGCCGAACAGGCCGTGACGGCGGCGCGCGGCGTCCGGCGCCGCGAACTGTTCCGCACGACGGCGGCGGACATCATCGGCTCGTACGGCACGGAGGAGAGCCCCGTGGCGGCCGACCCCGGGGCCCTGCTCGACCGGGTGGGCGACGGGGTCTCCGACCTCACGGCGGCCACGATCGCCGGGACCCTGCGCGCGGTGGTCCGCGAGGGCTGGGGCGACACGCTGCCGGTGCGGTTCGCCGTGATCGGCATGGGCCGCTTCGGCGGCCACGAACTGAGCTACGGCTCGGACGCCGACGTCCTGTTCGTCCACGAGCCGCGCGAGGGCGTCAGCGACCACGAGGCGGCGAAGGCGGCCTCGCAGGTGGTCTCCGAGATGCGCAGGCTGCTCCAACTCCCCAGCTCCGACCCGCCGTTGCTGATCGACGCGGATCTGCGCCCGGAGGGCAAGAGCGGCCCCCTGGTGCGGACCCTCGCCTCGTACGAGGCCTACTACCGCCGCTGGTCACTGGTCTGGGAGTCACAGGCGCTGCTGCGGGCCGAGCCGGTCGCGGGCGACGCCGATCTCGGCCGCGCCTTCATCGAGCTCATCGACCCGCTGCGCTATCCCGCGGAGGGCCTCGGTGACGACGCCGTACGCGAGATCCGCCGGCTGAAGGCCCGCATGGAGGCGGAGCGCATGCCGCGCGGCGCCGACCCCACCCTGCACACCAAGCTGGGCCGCGGCGGCCTCTCCGACGTCGAGTGGACCGTCCAGCTCATGCAGCTGACCCACGGCTGGGTCGAACCGGGCCTGCGCACGACCCGCACTCGCGAGGCCCTCGCCGCCGCCTGCGCTGCCGAGCTGATCCCGACCGAGGAGGCCGCGATCCTGGACGAGGCGTGGGTCCTGGCCGCCCGGGTGCGCAACGCGGTGATGCTGGTGCGCGGCCGGGCCGGGGACACGTTCCCCTCGGACGGGCGGGAGCTGGCGGCGGTCGGCCGGTACCTGGGCTACGACCCCGGCCATGTGGGAGACATGCTCGACGACTACCGAAGGACCACCCGCAGGGCACGGGCCGTGATGGAGGAGAGGTTCTACGGGGCGTAGCCGGGGCGCAGGGAGAGGGAGCCCGCTCAGGACCTGAAACGGGCCCTGAGCCTGGCCGGCAGGAGCGGCGACCCGTCGTCGTCCCGCGGCGCCACCTCACGCGGCAGCCTGTGCGGCAGCGCCCCGTACCACGCCCAGGCCACCGCGATGCCGAACGCCAGGCAGATCATGCCGCCCACCGCGTCCAGCCAGAAGTGGTTGGCGGTGGCCACGATCACGATCAGGGTCGCCGTGGGGTAGAGCAGGCCGAGGATCTTCGCCCACGGTGCCGAGGCCAGGGCGAAGATCGTCAGGCCGCACCACAGGGACCAGCCGATGTGCATCGACGGCATCGCCGCGTACTGGTTCGACATGTGCTTGAGGTCGCCGGAGGCCATCGAGCCCCAGGTCTGGTGGACGAGCACCGTGTCGATGAAATCCTGGCCGTTCATCAGGCGCGGGGGAGCCAGGGGATACAGGTAGTAACCGAGCAGGGCCACTGCCGTGGTCGCGAAGAGCACCGTGCGCGTGGCCGCGTAGCGTCCCGGATGGCTGCGGAACAGCCAGACCAGGACACCGAGAGTCACCACGAAGTGCAGCGTCGCGTAGTAGTAGTTCATGCCGACGATGAGCCATGTCACCGAGTCCACCGCGTGGTTGACGCTCTGCTCCACGGCGATCCCGAGGTGCTGCTCCACGCGCCAGATCCAGTCGGCGTTGCGCAGGGCCTGTGACTTCTGTTCCGGCACCGCGTTACGGACCAGGGAGTACGTCCAGTAACTCACCGCGATCAGCAGGATCTCGAACCAGAGACGAGGGCGCCGGGGAGTGCGAAGACGGCGCAGGAAAGTCCGCCCATTGCGGTCCTCCTGCTCGCCCGCGACGGGTGATGTGGTGGGCCGCTGCTGGCCTTCCAGTGTCGTCACAGTCATCTCACCCATAGGCACAGAGTCTGCCAGATACCGACCCTCCGACCGATCATCCCAAGGTCTGGTTCAGGCCGCATTCTCTACGCCCTACGGACGAGTGCGTCCCCGAGGGGCCGAGGCGGTTGAACCTCGAACGACCAGCTCCGGCATGAAGACGAATTCGCTGTGCGGGGCGGGAGTGCCGCCGATCTCCTCCAGGAGTGTACGGACCGCCGCCTGCCCCATCGACGGAACGGGCTTGCGCACCGTGGTCAGGGGCGGATCGGTGAACGCGATCAGCGGGGAGTCGTCGAACCCCACCACCGATATGTCGTCCGGGACCTCGAAGCCGCGCTGCCGTGCCGTCCGTATCGCCCCCAGGGCCATCATGTCGCTCGCGCACACCACGGCCGTACAGCCGCGGTCGAGCAGGGCGGACGCCGCGGCCTGCCCGCCCTCCAGCGTGTACAGCGAGTGCTGGACCAGCTCCGTCTCGATCTCCTCGGGGGTCAGTGCCAGCTGGTCCTGCACCGTGCGTACGAAGCCCTCGATCTTCCGCTGTACCGGAACGAACCGCTTGGGGCCGAGGGCCAGTCCGATGCGTGTATGACCCAAAGAGACGAGGTGGGTGACCGCGAGGCGCATCGCCGCCCGGTCGTCCGGCGAGATGAAGGGAGCCTGCACCTTGGGGGAGAAGCCGTCCACGAGCACGAACGGCACGCCCTGCGCTCGGAGCTGCTCATAGCGCTGCATGTCGGCGGAGGTGTCCGCGTGCAGGCCCGAGACGAAGATGATTCCGGAGACGCCGCGGTCCACGAGCATCTCCGTCAGCTCGTCCTCCGTGGAACCGCCCGGCGTCTGGGTGGCGAGGACCGGCGTGAAGCCCTGCCGGGTCAGGGCCTGCCCGATGACCTGGGCGAGCGCGGGGAATATCGGGTTCTCCAGCTCCGGCGTGATCAGCCCGATCAGACCCGCGCTGCGCCGGCGAAGCCGCACCGGACGTTCGTAGCCAAGGACGTCGAGTGCGGCAAGCACTGACTGACGGGTGGCCCCGGCGACGCCGGGCTTGCCGTTGAGCACCCGGCTGACCGTCGCCTCGCTGACCCCCGCCTGCGCTGCGATGTCGGCCAGTCGCGCGGTCACAGGATTGGACTGTACCGGTCACATCTCAGGCTGCCCACCAGACCGTTGAATCCGCGGGCACGATCGTCACGTCGGCTCCGGGGGTCGCGTCGGAGCTCGACAGGAGCATGGTGCCGGGGGTGGGGACGGTGACGGGAGCAGCCGTGAGGTTCACCGTGCAGACCACCGCACCGCGCGCAGACATACGGCGGAAGGACAGGACGCCCTCGGGGGCTTCGAGCCACTCCACGTTGCGGCCCGCGCCGAGCGCCGGGTGGTCGCGGCGCGCGGCGAGCGCGCGGCGGTAGAACTCCAGGGTCGACGCGGGGTCGCCCTCCTGCGCCTCGACCGTGAGGTCCTTCCAGCTCGCGGGCTGCGGCAGCCAGCTCGGGCCGCCCTCGACGGGACCGAAGCCGAACGGCGCCCGCTCCCCGGACCAGGGCAGCGGCACCCGGCAGCCGTCCCGTGTCCCGTCCTGCCCCGTGCTGCGGAAGAACGCCGGGTCCTGGCGCACCTCGTCCGGCAGTTCGGTCACCTCGGGCAGGCCGAGCTCCTCGCCCTGGTAGATGTACGCCGAGCCGGGCAGGGCCAGCATCAGGAGCGTGGCGGCCCTCGCCCGGCGCAGGCCCCGTGCCGCGTCGCCGTCCGCGAAGCGCGTGGAGTGCCGTACGACGTCGTGGTTGGACAGCACCCAGGTGGCGGGCGCCCCCACGGCGTTCATCGCGACGAGGGAGCGGTCGATGACGGAGCGCAGCGCGTCAGCGTCCCACCCGGTCGTCAGGTACTCGAAGTTGAACGCCTGGTGCAGCTCGCCCGGGCGCAGGTAGCGCGCGCTGCGCTCCACCGTCGGCGTCCACGCCTCGGCGACGGCGATCCGTTCGCCCGCGTACGCGTCGAGGATTCCCCGCCAGTCACGGTAGATCTCGTGCACGCCGTCCTGGTCGAAGTAGGGGACGGCCTGCTTGCCGAGCAGCCGCACCTGCTGCTCGTGGCCGATGTCGGGCAGCCCCGCGGCCTTGACCAGGCCGTGCGCCACGTCGATGCGGAAACCGTCGATGCCCAGGTCGAGCCAGTAGCGCAGGATGGAGCGGAACTCGTCGCGCACCGCCGGGTGGTCCCAGTTGAAGTCGGGCTGCTCGGGCGCGAAGAGGTGGAGGTACCACTCGCCGTCCGCGACACGCGTCCAGGCGGGCCCGCCGAACACGGACTCCCAGTCGTTGGGCGGCAGTTGACCCTCGTCGCCCTTGCCGGGCCGGAAGTGGAAGCGCTCGCGCAGCGACGATCCCTTGCCCTCGCGCAGTGCCTGCTTGAACCACGCGTGCCGGTCCGAGCAGTGGTTGGGCACCAGGTCGACGATCACCCGCAGCCCGAGCGCGTGCGCTTCCCGCACGAGGTCGTCGGCGTCCGGCAGCGCGCCGAACATGGGGTCCACCGCGCGGTAGTCGGCCACGTCGTACCCCGCGTCGGCCTGCGGCGAGGCGTAGAAGGGGGAGAGCCAGACGGCGTCCACGCCGAGCCGGTGCAGGTGGGGGAGGCGGGCCGTGACGCCCGGCAGGTCGCCCATGCCGTCGCCGTTCCCGTCGGCGAAGCTGCGCGGATACACCTGGTAGATGACGGCATCGCGCCACCACTCGTGGCGCGCGGAGCCGTCGGCCTCGGCGTCTGCGGGAAGGGCGGCGGTGACGTGCTGGGTCATGAAGTCCTCGGGAGTACGGGGGCGGGCGGCGCTTTGTTGAACGCCGCGCGGAAGGCGAAGGTCACGAGGATGTCCTCCTCACCGGTGGTGTGCTGTCCGGGCGGCGCGCGGATCGCCCGTCGAACAGGCGCAGGACCACTACCGCGAACTGCTGAGGACGCGTGCGCCCGGCCCCGCTCCCGGCCTCCGCACGACGCGGGACGCGCGGTGGACGCCGCCGCGCCCGCTGCCGGGAGCCGCGAAGGGCTGCCAGAGGGCGCCGGCGCGCCCTTCCCGCAGGCCGAAGCCAGGAATTCTACTGTCAGGCGAGCCGCGCGTGCGGCCGGTTCGTCCACCTCCACCGGTTGGGGTCGTAGTGCCGCCGTCTTCTCCCGGCGCGTGCGGCGGCGCGCTAACTTGATGAGGCAGGCACGAGTCGGCCTGCGCCGTTTTGCGCCGAGGGGCTGTCCCGCGTGAGCGTCAAGGGCAAGGCAGTGAACACAGTCAGCACGGTCCTGGTGGTCGACGACGCACCCGCCAGCAGGTACGCGCTGAGCGCCGTGCTGCGCCGGGACGGCCACCGTGTCGTGCTCGCCGCGAGCGCGAGCGAGGCGCTGATCGAGCTCGACGTGCGGATGCGGGCCGGGGATCTGCCGGACGTCGCGCTCGTGGACGTGGGCCTGCCCGACATGAGCGGTTACGAACTGTGCCGCCGCATCAAGCAGTTGCCGCCCATCGCGAGCCTGCCCGTCGTCCACTTCTCGGCGGCGGCCCGCCCGCCGGCCGACCGGTGCCGAGGCCTGGACGCGGGCGGCGAGTCCTATCTGACGGTGCCCGCCGAACCCGAGGAGATCCAGGCGGTCGTACGGGCCGCCGCGCGCGGCGCCCGGTCCCGCAGCGACGCCCAACTCCGGGCCGGACGGCTAGCGTTGCTCGCCGGGACGATCCTGGCCGTGCAGTCCGCCCGCTGCCTGGGCGAGCTGGCGGACGCGGCGGCCACCGGCACGGAGCGACTGACCGAGAGTCCCGCGACGGTGTTCGTGCTCGGCGCGGACGGTGAGATCCACCGGGGGCTCTCCCGGCGCAGAGCCGCCGCCCTGCTGCCGGACCCCGGGGCGCACGAGGCGGTGGCGCGGCTGATGCGGCGCGTCATGTCGGGGCGTACGGGCGTGCGCCACACGGTCGTGCCGGCACCGCTGTGGCCGGCGGGGTTCTTCCGCTCCGTCGGCGGCGTCGGGCAGTGGGGTGACGGGGCGCCGGAGGAGGCCGACCTCGTCCTGGCCCGGCTGAACGAGGGGCGCACGCTGGTGTGCCTCGCGACGCCCGCGTACCGCGAAGGACTCTCCGACGAGACGGAGCACCTCGTCGAACGGCTCGCCCACGCCACCGCGCTGGCCGCGGAACCCCTGGTGATGTACGAGGAGGAGCGCCACGTCGCGCTGACCCTCCAGCGCAGCTTCCTGCCGTCGAAGCTTCCGGAGCTGCCCGGCACGGATGTCGTCGTCCGCTATGAACCCGCCTCGCGCCAGGCGGAGATCGGCGGTGATTTCTATGCGGCGCTTCCGACGCCCGGCGGCGTCCTGACCGGCATCGGTGACGTCGTCGGACACTCGCTCGAAGCGGCCACCGTGATGGTCGAGATCCGGCACGCGCTGCGCGCCTACTGCGTCGAGGACCCCGACCCCGGCGCGCTCGCCGGACGCCTCGACCGGATGCTGCAGCACTACCACCCGGGCGTGACGGCCACCATGTGCCTGAGCCTGATCGAACCGGCCACCGGACGCGTCCGGATCGCCAACGCGGGGCACATCCCGCCGCTCGTGGTGCGGGACGAGGGCACGGCCCGGTATGTCGACGTACGGGGGCCGCTGCTGGGTCTCGGCCTCGAAAGGCCGGAGCCGAGCGAGTTCATCCTGCGAAAGACCGAACGCCTGCTGATGGTCACGGACGGGCTCATCGAGACGCGGGGCATGGACCTCGCGGTGTCGATGGAGCAGTTGCGGATCGCGGCGGCGGGCGCGCCGCGGGGCGTCGCCGACCTCTGCGACACGCTCCTCGCGTGCTTCGGCCGTGAACGCGAGGACGACATCGCGCTTCTCGCGCTGCGCAGGACGAACTGACCCGGCACCGACGGATCGACCGCCGGATCGACCACCGGATCAACCTTCGAATTAACCGCCGCAAGGATCTGTACCCACGTGCCTACCCGTCAGTACATTGACGCCATGTCTAATACGCAGAGCCGGGAGCCGAAGCCCGTCGCGTCCGAGCACATACCGCTCAAGGCACGCAAAGTCTCCTTCTCCTGGGAGGACACTCCACTGCACTGGGTGCCGGGCGACCCCTTCGCCACGCACACGATCAACGTGCTGCACCTGCTTCTCCCGGCGGGCGAACGCTGGTTCGTCCACGTCTACAAGCAGGTCCTGCCGTACATCCGGGACGACCGGCTCCGCGCGGACGTGATCGGCTTCATCGGCCAGGAGGCCATGCACGCGCAGGCCCACGACGAGGTGCTGCCGCACCTCAAGGAGCAGGGCCTGGACCCCACCCCGTACACCGCCCAGGTCGACTGGCTCTTCGAGAAGATGCTCGGCGACCGGACGCTGCCGCCCGGCAAGGCCCGCAAGTGGTGGCTGATGGAACGCGTCGCGATGATCGCCGCCATCGAGCACTACACCGCCTTTCTCGGCAACTGGGTCCTGAACGCGGACGAGCTGGACCGCAGGGGCGCCGACCCGACCATGCTGGACCTGCTGCGCTGGCACGGCGCCGAAGAGGTCGAGCACCGCTCTGTCGCCTTCGAGCTCTTCATGCACGTCGACGGCAGCTACCGCCGCCGCGCCCGCACCTGGGCCACCGCCTTCACCGCCCTGGTCTTCCTCTGGCAGCGCGGCGCGCGCTTCTTCATGGAGAACGACCCGACCCTCATCGGCGGCAAGGCCTCGTTCAAGGACTTCTACCGGGGCGGCAAGCAGGGCACGCTGCCCACGACCCCGGACATGATCCGCTCCATCCCCCGCTATCTGAGCCGGGCCTATCACCCTTCCCACGAGGGCAGCACCGCCCAGGCCGTCGCCTATCTCGCCTCGTCCCCGGCGGCCACCGCCGCCGAGGCCGCGACGGAATCGCTGCCCGCGCCGAAGGGAGCACGCTGACATGCCCCGCATCCGCACCGTGCTGCTCGTCACGGGCGCCGCCCTGCTCGCCAAGCGGGCCATGCGGCGCCGCATCGACGCCTCCCCGCTGTGGCCGCTGCCCGCCCTGGAGGAGCCGGTCTCGGGCCGCCCGCGCTCCCGCGCGCTGCGCCTGGTCGTCACCCGGCACGAGCCGGTCGCCGACGGCGTCGTACAACTGCGCCTGGAAGGCGCTCACTTGCCCGCCTGGGAGCCGGGCGCCCACCTGGACCTGGTCCTCCCCTCGGGACTCGTCCGCCAGTACTCGCTGTGCGGGGACCCGGAGGACACCTCCTCGTACACCGTCGCGACCCGCCTCATCGACGAGGAGCAGGGCGGCCGCGGTGGTTCGCGCGAGGTGCACGAGCAGCTCCGGGAGGGCACGGAGGTCGAGGTGCGCGGGCCGCGCAACCGCTTCCCGCTCGCCGACGCCGAGGCGTACGTCTTCGTGGCGGGCGGCATCGGCATCACCCCGATCCTCCCCATGCTGCGGGAGGTCGAGGCCGCGGGCCGTGCGTGGCGGCTGCTGTACGGGGGCCGCTCCCGGGCCTCGATGCCGTTCCTGGAGGACGTGGCGAAACTGGCCGGCGCCATGCCGGGCCGGGTCACGGTCGTCGCGGAGGACGAGGGCGGCCGCCCGGACCTGGCCGCCTTCCTCGCTGACCTGCCGCCCGCCGCCGCGGTGCACGTGTGCGGCCCCGAGGGCCTGATGGAGGCGGTGGCCGCGACGCTGCCGGAGGGCGCCGAGCTGCACCTGGAGCGATTCGCGCCGCACACCTCCACGGAGGGCAACGGCACCTTCGAGGTGGAACTGCGCCGCAGCGGGCGGACCCTCACCGTGGCCGCCGACTCCACGGTCCTGTCCGCGGTGCGCGCCGAGCTGCCCAACACCGCGTACTCCTGCGAGCAGGGCTTCTGCGGAACCTGCCAACAGCGCGTCCTCGAAGGGGAGATCGACCACCGGGACGAACTGCTCACGGACGCCGAGCGTGCCGACTCGATGCTGATCTGCGTGTCGAGGGCGAGCGGCGACCGAATCGTGCTCGACATGTGAGACATGGGGCGCGAGATGTGAACGGTTGGGGTGGACCGACCCCTTGGACGGCTGGATCTGCTCGGTAAGGTGTTCGCATGACTACCGGGGTGCGCCGCAGAATGGGTGTCGAGGAGCGGCGGCAGCAGTTGATCGGGGTCGCGCTCGACCTGTTCAGCCACCGCTCGCCCGACGACGTGTCCATCGACGAGATAGCGGCGGCCGCGGGCATCTCGCGTCCGCTGGTCTACCACTACTTCCCGGGCAAACTCAGCCTGTACGAGGCGGCGTTGCAGCGGGCGGCGGACGATCTCGCCGACCGCTTCGTGGAGCCGCGGGAAGGCCCGCTCGGCGCGCGCCTGCTGCGGGTGATGGGCCGCTTCCTGGACTTCGTCGACGGCCACGGCCCCGGCTTCTCCGCACTGATGCGCGGCGGTCCCGCCGTCGGCTCGTCCACCACCAACGCGCTCATCGACTCGGTGCGGCAGGCGGCGTACGTCCAGATCCTCGCGCACCTGGGCGTCACGGACCCGCCCGCCAGGCTGGAACTGGTGATCCGCTCCTGGATCTCGCTCGCCGAGTCCACGGCGCTCATCTGGCTCGACGGCCGCCGCATCCCGCGCGCCGAGCTGGAGCTGCAACTGGTGCACGACTTCGCGGCGCTCGCCGCCGTGAGCGCCGCGTACGACGAGGAGATGGCCGCGATCCTGCGCCGCATCCTCGCCGAGGAGCCGCCGGACGGACCGTTCGCCGCGCTGATCACCCGGCTGATCGGCCTTGTCCCGCAGGAGCAGGCCAGTTGACCCACCGCCTGGCCGACGAGAACGACATCCCCACCCTCGTCGCCCTCTATGACGGAGCCGCGCACTGGATGCGGGCCCGGGGGATCGACCAGTGGAAGCCGGGCGACAAGGGCGCGGAGCACTTCCGCGGGCGCATCGCATCGGACGAGGTCTGGCTCGCCTACGACGGCGCGATGGTCACCGGGGCCTACGAGGTGTGGTGGGCGGACGAGCCCGCCTGGGGTGAGCAGCCGCCCGTCGCGGGCTACGTGCACCGCCTGATGACCCGGCGCGGCGCCCCGGCGGGCACGGGCCGCGCGATGCTGGCCCGCGCGGAACGCCGGATAGCGGAGGCCGGCCGGGACCGCTGCCGCCTGGACTGCGTGACGTCCAACCCGCGGCTGCGGGAGTACTACGAGGCGGCGGGCTACGCGGTCGTGGGGGAGCTGCCGGGGAAGGTGGCGGCGGACGGGAGCACGTACGGCGTGCTGCTCCTGGAGAAGGAGCTGCGGGGCCCGGTCCCGTCCGACGCCTGAGACATCAACGCGGCGTCATCGCAGCGTCGACACCTTCGAGCCGTCCGCGAGACGCCCGGTGAGCCCGGCGCGAGCGCCCCGCTTCACGGGCGCGGCCACGGTGTTCCCGGGGGTCCGGGACCCGCCGGAAGCCTGCACCGAGACGACGTCCCTGCTGCCGGCCCCCAGCAGATACCAGTTCCCGCCCCGCGACTTCCACCGCACTCCCGCGAGCACCGAAGGCTGTCGCGCCCCGCACGCCGCGGAGTCCTCCGCCTTCGCCGCGACCGCCGCCGCGCCCGCCGCCTGGAACTGCGCGAGGGCCCGGCCTCCGTCGCCCCGCCAGGTGTCGGCGCGGGTGCAGAGCCAGGCCGCGGCGCCGTTCGCCTCGGGCAGCGCCTGGCGTGCGTACTGCCAGGAGTTGACGGAACGCACGCCGTTCGAGCGCGCGTCGGCGAGGGAGCAGGCGGCCGTCGACCAGCTCTCGGCCGTGGCCTCGCGCGGGGCCTGCGGGCGCCCGGCGGTGAGATGGGCGGGCACGAGCTCGCCCAGGTCGGAGGAGAGTCGATTCACCCCGGCGTCGTCCCGCAGTTGCAGGGCGTTCCAGGAGGTGCACGCGCGGGCCTGCGCCGGACTGGCGAACGGCTCCGTGACACCCTCCCCGTCCCGCTTCAACGCATCGGCGTTCCGCTGCGGCTTCAGCAGGTCCCGTACGCCGACACCGCTCACCCAAGGCGCGGTCAGATAGCGGACGTTCCCGTCGACGCGGCTCACCACCAGGGCTCCGGCCTCGGCGCTCGTCGCGCCGTCCACGCGGGCGAAGTCGAGCGCGGCCCCGCTGGTGCCGTCCTTGGGCTCGGCGTACCGCACGATGCGCAGTCCGTCGTAGAGGAGGACGACCCGGGCCGCGTCGACCTCACCGGCGAAGAGCAGCTGGGCGGGGCCGGGCGGGGCGCCCGCGGCCGTGCCGGGCGTGGCGGAGACCTGCACCGACTCTCCGGGGCGCGCCCAGACGGCCAGGGCGCGCCGCAGCAGGGCGTCGTCGTCGACGAGCGCGCCCCTGGCGGGCCACACGGAGAAGTCCGCGCGCGCGGACTTCTCCCACGCACCGGCCGCGACCTTCGTCACCTGCTCCGGGTCCAGGGCGGCCTGCCCCGCCGGATTCTGCGCGTACGCGGGCGCGGCGGCCCCGTCGGGACCCCATCCCTCGCCCGGAAGTCCGAGCAGCGCCCCGCAGACCAGGGCGGCGGCCAGCGCGACACCCGCGGCCTTCATGTGCTGCCTGCGGCGCATCAGGTCGGTGGGCCGCGCCTGAAGCGAGCAGGGGTCGAACTCGGGTGACCTGAGCAGCTCGTACGCCGCGTCCACGCCGTCGGCCTCGGCGAGCGCCTGGCCCGGCTCGTCGACTCCGGCGGCGGCGAGCGCCTTGCGTACGTCGGCGTCGGGGAGGCGCTCCAGGCCGCGCAGCACGTACGCGGCCCGAGCGGGGCCCGAGAGCGCCGAGAGCCGCTGGTCCAGGGCGAGTTCGTCGGCGCCGCCCGACCGCGGGAAGAGCCGCAGCCCCCACACCTGCGGCAGCAGCGGCGGCAGCTGCGCGCGCTTGGGCCAGGCCTTGCGCCGCAGCGGAAGCCCCGCGTCGAGGGCGGCGGCGACGATCCGCAGCCGTACGTACGCGTACCCGGGGTCGCCGTTGCGTCCGTCACCCGCGCGCTGCTCCGGGATGACCTCGGCGTCGGCCGGCCTGCCGTTGCGGGGCAGCGCGCGCTGCGTCAGGGCGTGGGCGGTCAGGACACGCCGGTTGCGCCCGAGGCTGGGCGGCAGGACCAGATAGGCGAGCCGCACCAGACGCGGGTAGTGCTCGACGAGGGCGGCCTCGGCCTGCTCGACATCGACGACGCCGGAGAGATCCTGGGGCGGGGAGGGGGACTTCACATTCGACGACACGTTCAGCAAAACGAGCGAATCGTCGGATGGTCACCTCTCCGTGAGCATTCGAGCATAGTTGCCCATTGACCGCTGGTAGCGCGGGAGGTGGGGCGCGAGGGCGCCGAGCACCAGCGCCAGGCCCTCGCGTTCACGCCCGAGACTGGCGAGGCAGAGGGCGAGGGTGGCGCGCACCGCGTCGTCCAACTCGTCGCTGGGCGCGTCGAGTTCGGGCTCCAGCAGTGCGACGCCTTCCTCGGCCTGCCCGATGTTCCGCAGGGAACTGCTGAGTTGGATCACGGTGCGGCGCCGCCGGTACCCGTCGAGGCCGTTCGCCAGGGCCTCCCGGTACAGCGGGACGGCACGGTCCGAGTGGCCGGTGGAGTCGAAGGCGCAGGCCCTTTCGAAGCTGGCGACGGGGCTTCCCTCCGGTAGCTCCTCGGCCAAGGCGTCGATGATCTTGCGGAACTCCTCGCCCCGGTCGTCGTACTGCTCCACCGAGGCCCACGCCTCGGCCACCCGCTGCTCCCACGCGATATCCATGGCCACACCTTTGCACGGCGTGCCTCAGTCGACCCGCCACTCGCTGAACTCCACCGTCCCCCGCGCCCCGTCGCCCCCGTTGGTCGCGCTCATGAACAGCCCCACGTCCTGCGCCGCCGCGGCCCCCGGCACCGGCACGCTCGCCACCACCTGCCACGTGCTCCCGCCGTCCGTCGAGCACGAGCCCGTCACCGCGTCGACCGCCCGCGTCAGGCGCAACAGCACCGGCGCCTTGATGCCCGTGATGCGCTTGTACGTGTCCAGGGTGCCGTCGCCGTTCGTGTCGTACGACAGGACCACCCCGTTCGACGGCGTGACCGCGAGGTCGACGAAGCCCCGGGACCCCGCGACCCCCATCTCGTTGCGCGCGATCAGGCCCGCCCTGGCCCAGGGACCCGTCACCGCCTGGGTGTCGACCCGGACCGTCACCGAGACGCCGCCGCGCAGCGCACCCTCCCGGTACTGCGTGCCGAACTCCGTCGTGCCCTTCCACAGGTCCGCGCCCCCGCCGTTGATCGCGTACCGGCCGTCGAGCTCGCCGAAGACCGCGGCGTTGTTGGTGTACTTCTTCCAGCCCGCCCTCACCGGGCCCGCCTCGAACAGCACGCCCTCGTGGACCGCCTCCACCCGCCGCTCGCCCGCGGGGCCGTACCGCACGGCGATCTCGTACGGGAGCGGTCGCAGCGGACGGTCGAGCGGGGTGCCCGGCGCGCTCACCCGCCACACCACCTTGCCCGTGGCCGCGGGAGCGACCCGGGGCAGCGACACCGGGCCGGAAGGCTCCGCGTCGACCCCCGTCAGCCGGAAGTCGACACGGCCGGTGGCCCGCAGTCCGTTGACGTTGCGGAAGACCGCCTCGACCCGCGCGTGCCCGCCGGGCGGCAGCGACGGCGGGTCGGCGACGACCTCCAGGGACCCCTGGTACGGCGCCCGTGCCAGCACGTCCCGAACCCGTGAGGCGGTCCGGTACGGGTCACCGGTGCCCCGCAGCGGATAGTCCTTGCGCTCCCGGGTCCAGGGCTCCTCCACCGCGAACCAGTCCACCGCCCGCGGCTCGCGCCCGGCGGCCAGCGCGTCGGCCAGCTCGTCGAGCCACTTCTGCCAGCGAGGCACATAGAAGTCGGCCATGAGCCCGGCCCATTCGCGGTTCCCGTACTCGTGCAGCTTCCCGCCGTCGGACGTCGCCCGGTCGCCCCACACCGTGATCAGCACCTTCGCGGTCCGTTCGAACTCCGCCCGCTCCGTCTCGGAAGTGCCCATCCTGCGCGCCGACTCGACCCAAGGGCCCAGCAGGAAAGCCGAGTTGGTGGCCGTCAGCTCGTCCGAGAGCCGCATCAGCCGCAGCCACAGCGTCGACAGCACACGGAAGGTGTCCGCGTCCTTGCGCCGGTACGCGGACCGCAGCTGCGGCAGCAACTGCCGGCTCCGGTGCGCGAGCGCCTGCCGGGCCACGTCCACCAGGTCGTAGCGGTAGGCGGCGCTGCCCCGCAGCCCACCACGGACCCCGAGCAGCCCGGCGAACGCCGCGTCGAAGCGGCCCGGGTCGTAGGTCAGCGCGCGCGGCGCGTACTCGGCGGCGCGGTTCGCCGCCAGGTCGGGGCGGGCCGCGAACAGTGAGTCGTGCGGGTCGCTGCGCTCGACGGCGGTGTGCCGGTAGGCGGTGTCGTGCAGGGCCCGCCAAGCGCGCCGGGCGTCGGAGTCGTGGCCGCCGTAGCGGAAGCCCGCGTAGCCGTCGAACCACGACTTCAGGTCGAGCTTCTCCTTGGACCAGGCCAGTTCGGAGAAGAGCTCGAAGGCGGCCGGGTCCCGGTCCGTCGCCTCCGGCATGAACGCCGTGCCCACCAGCGCGCTGCCGCCCTTGTCGCGCCACGCGAAGAACTTCTCGTTCCAGATGTGGGCGCGGGCCCCGATCGTCGTGCGGCCCCCGAAGTTGGGGATGGTCCCGAACGCGTACGGCGTGCCGCCCCAGTCCTTCTCGCGGTCGGTGACGCTCGTGAACCGGTCGGAGACCCCGTCCACGATCAGCATGCGGCGCCGGTCGATCGCGTCGAGCAGCTCGGGCAGCGGGTTGGCCTCCCAGCCGAGGATCACCCAGGTCGCGCCCGGGCGGGCCTTGCGCAGGGCCGCCTCCACGCCGCGTGCCGCGTCCGGCACGGGGACGTCCCCCGGGGTGCCGCCTTCGTGGAGGAGGTCCATCTTGAAGTTCTCGGCGGCCCCGAAGAGCTGCTCCTGGTGCCGGTAGAAGGACGCGGCGACCTTCGCGAAGGCCGAGGTGCGCGGGTCGAGCCAGTCCGGTCGCCTGAACCCGTGCCAGATGCCCTGGGGAATCACCCGCGCGTCCCCGCCGTTGCGCGCGACGAAGCCGTCGGGGACGTGGCCGTAGTAGCCGGGGAGCACCGGCGCCATGCCCAGCGACCGTAGCCGGTCCACGATCTTGCGGCCCAGCTCGGCCCGGTCCGCGATGACGGCGGGGGACAGCGGGCCCCCGTACCCGGACAGGTTCTGCAGCAGCCACCATGCCTGGTGCGACGGCGCGGGCAGCCACGCGCGTGCCTCCGCGTCGCTGTAGCCGAAGTCCTTCAGGACCCGGTGGTAGACGGCCTCCGCCCCCGCGATCACCAGGACCTCGTTGCAGCCGTGCAGGGCGAGGACGTCGATCATCCGCTCCCAGTACGCCCAGTCGGCGTAGGGCGCGGTGTACCCGTCGTTCGTGTCGTTCAGGGCGAACCGGTGCGCGAGCCCGGTGGACCGCTCCAAGGGGCGGGCGGGCGCGGGAAGCCTGCGCGGCAGGTCCAATTGGCTGCCGTTCCAGGCGACATGGGCCCCGCAGACGTACTTCAGATACCAGTGGACCCCGGTGAGCAGCACGGCAGGCGTCGTGCCGGACACATCGATGCGTCCAGTCGTGCCGGAAACGCGGAAACGGTCCGTGCCGCCCTTCGCGGGGACGAGTCTGAGACGGAACTGTTCCGCGTGATGCGGCAGGAGTCTGTTGAGTGCTGAGCGCGCGGAATCCGTATCGAGGGCGACAGCGGGGCCTTGGACGGGCCCCTCGGCGGCGTGGGACGGAACCGCCACCCCGCCGACGGCGGCACCGAGGCCGATGGCCCCGGCGGTGCCGAGCACGGAACGTCGGGACGGATCGGTCATGTGTACCCCCTGGGTCGAATGGTGCGGCGCACGGTATCCGTGCGGCGTCCTGCGCTCAACGGTGCATACGGACATGGCGAGTTCACCTCGCCCGAAGGGACTGATGGGGCGATGAAGGCAGCGCGAAAGACGCTTGCGGGCGCGAGTGGGGGCATGCGTGGGCGCATGCGGTCGGGCATGGCTTTGGGGATGGGTGCGGGACTGCTGACGGTGCTCGTGGCGTGCGGCTCCGACGGCGACGACGCGCCACCGGACACGGCGAGCGGCAGCCTGGAGCAGATAGCGGCCAAGGCGCACTGCGAGCCCGACATCCAGACGGACGCGGCCGAACTGCGGCAGGCCACCTGTGACAAAGGTGCCCGCCGCTACGTCCTAGTAACCTTTACAAATGCCCGTGGCCAGGCCGAATGGTTCGACGAGGCGACCGATTACGGCGGTACGTACCTCGTCGGCAAGAAGTGGATCGCGGTCGGCGACGAGAAGGTGGTCATGCGGCTGCGCGGCCGGCTCGGTGGGACCGTGGAGAAGTCCTCGCACCACTCGGGGAGTAGCGGTGGTGGGGATCACGAGGACGGAGGCCCGGGGCACTCGGGCCACTCCGGTCACCACACGGGCTGACCGCGCAGCGGTATGGGGGCCGGCCTGCGGTACTGAGCCGAGGGGCTCGGCTCAGTACCGCTCGGCGCGGGTCACTTGCAGCGCTGACCGCTGTTGATGCACTTGGCCATGCGCTTCATCAGCCTCTGGTCGAAGACGTTGATGAAGTCACCGTGATCGGTGACCGGTTTGTGCAGCTGCTCGGGGAACGAGTCGACGGCGAATCCCGGGCCCGGCGGCACGTCGTACACGATGCGCTGCACCAGCTGCGGGATGGCCTTGAAGCCCTGCGGGCACGCGCCGGTCTGCTCGTCGGCGAAGGCCACATGCGTACGGTGGTTGGCGCTGTCGGTGTTCTGGCCGTCCCAGCAGCTCTGGAAGTTGAACGTCCGGACGACCTGGCTGCCCTCGGGGCAGATCGGGTACTTGTCCTTCAGCTGCCGGTCCTCGAACCCGGTGCAGCTCCAGGACGCGTTGGCGTTCGCGTCCCCGTTGGTCAGCGATTTCGCGTCACCGGTGATGATGCGCAGGAAGCGCGGCATCGCGACGACCTTGCCCGTCGGATTCCCGGCGAATTTCAGCGTGACCGACGTCGGGGTCTGGATCTCGCCGACGTTCTGGTCCTTTCCGCCGCCGTCCGCGTCGGCGTCGTTCTCGTCCTGCCCGTTCTGCAGCCTCAGGACCGGCCAGTAATAGGTCGACTTGTCCCCTTGGTTGCGGCAGGTGGTGTCGCCGTTCGCGAGATCGTCGTCACCGGAGAAAGCGTCCGTGGCCTGATTGCCGACGTAATCGTGCATGTGGTGGGCGCCATTGCTCACGCCGGGGGCGGCGATGACATTGTCCGGATTGAACTTGCCGTTCTCGTTCGTCCCGCATTTCGTGGTGAAGGTGCCGCGTGACGCGCCGCGTCGTTTGTCGGGGCGGTTGACGTTGGGCTGTACGGAGTTGATGTCGACGAAGTCGGAGGCCTCGGGGCCGTTGCCGTTCTGACCGGGCGGCTGCTCCTGGTCGCCGCCGTCACCGCCGTCGCCGGGCGGCTGCTCCTGCCCGTCGTCACCACCGTCCTGCGGGGGCTGCTCCTGGCCGTCGCCCCCGTCCTGCGGCGGCTGCTGCTGCCCGGCCGAGTCGTCCGCCCGCATGGTGCACGGCGCCATGCCGTCGATCCCTTGCGGCGGCTGCCCGCCCGCCTGGTCGATCGAGGACCCGATGCCTTCGATGGTCGGCCGCCGCTGCTCCTCGAGGGGCTCGAGCACGGCCTTGGCCTGCTCGGTGTTCTGCGCGTCGGCGAACTTCTCGTAGGCGGCGGTGATCTGGGTGTCCAGCTCCGCGAGCCGCCGGTCCACGTCCTCGCGGGCCCCGTCCGGTACGTCCGAGAGCTGGGTGCCCACGTCCGGGCAGCTGATGGTCGCCATCCCCACCCCCGGACCGCCGCCCTGCTCGCCGGACCGGGTGGAGGCGGACGGCGGACCATTGCTCTCGCCGGCGTTCGCGTAGACATTCACCGCGACCATTCCGCCGCCGCCCAGGATGAGCGCAGCCGAGGCGGCGATCGCGCGCCCGGCGAGTTTTGATCGTTTTCGTGATGTGCGTCGTGGAGTGCGTCCCATGGGACTACGTACGCAACAGGAGTCGGCCCCGTTCAATCAGGCGCGGAATTTCCGCTCAGCGCCCTTGATCCAGATAGGCGAGTACGGCGAGAACGCGCCGGTTGTCGTCGTCCGACACCGAAAGGTCCAGTTTCCCGAAGATGTTGGACGTGTGCTTGGCGATCGCCCGTTCCGTCACGACGAGCTCCGCCGCGATCGCCGCGTTCGACCGTCCCTGCGCCATGAGTTCGAGCACCTCGCGCTCGCGTGGCGTCAGCTTGCCGAGCGGCTGGTCCGCCGACCGGCGCGACAGGAGCTGCTGGATCACCTGCGGGTCCATCGCGGTGCCGCCCGACGCGACCCGGCGTACGGCGTCGATGAACTGGGCGGCGTCGAAGACCCGGTCCTTCAGGAGATAGCCGACCCCGCCGTTCCCGTCGGCGAGCAGCTCGCGCGCGTACAGCTGCTCCACGTGCTGGGAGAGCACGAGCACGGGAAGCCCCGGCCGTGCCTTGCGCGCCGCCAGCGCGCACTGCAGTCCCTCGTCCGTGTGGGACGGCGGAAGCCGGACGTCGACGACAGCGACGTCCGGCTTCAACTCTGCCAGGGCCTTGGTGAGTTCGGGCCCGGTCTCCACCGCCGCGGCGATCTCGAAGTCGAATGCCTCCAGCATCCGCACCAGGCCGTCGCGCAGCAGGAAGAGATCTTCGGCTAGGACAACTCGCAAGGGATCTCCATGGTCACCATGGTCGGGCCGCCCGCGGGACTGCTGACGGCAAGTACGCCGTCGAATGTACCGAGTCGGCGTTCGATCCCGCTCAGCCCGGACCCCGCGCCGATGGACGCGCCGCCCTTGCCGTTGTCGGTGACCGCGACGCGCAGCATGCCCTGCGCGTGGTGGACGTCCACCCAGATGCGGTCCGCCCCCGAGTGCTTGATGGCGTTGGTCAGCGCCTCGCTCACCGCGAAGTACGCCGCAGACTCCACCGGCTCGTCGGCACGGCCGTACAGCTCCACGTCCACGTCGGTCTGCACCGGGAGCCGCAGCGCGAGGGCTTTCACCGCGTCACCGAGGCCACGCTCGGCGAGCACGGGCGGATGGATGCCGCGGACCAGGTCACGCAGCTCGGTCAGCGCTTCACCGGAGTTCTGCCGCGCCTTGGCGATCATCTCCTTGGCCTTCGCCGGGTCCTTCTCGATCATCGCCTCGATGGTGCCGAGGTCCATGCCCATCGCGACCAGGCGGGCCTGCGCCCCGTCGTGCAGGTCCCGCTCGATGCGGCGCAGTTCGGCGGCGGAGGTGTCCACGGCGTCATGCCGGGTCGCGGTCAACCGGTCGACGCGCTGGGCCAGTTCACGTTCCCGCATGGAGGTGGTGGGCGCGAGGAGCGTGCGGGTCAGGAGGAAGTGGGCGCGGAGGATGGCGGGGCTGCTGAAGATGCCGACGACCCCGAGCGCGGTGCCGAGCAGGGCCGCCATGTTGGCGTCGGTCTGCGAGGTGACGTGAATGAAGCCGTACCAGTCGCCGCCGCCCGCGTCGTAGATCGGCCGCCAGACGCCGAGTGCCAGGACGTAGCCGTACAGCGGGTAGAGCAACAGCGCCGGCGCGAAGATCACCGTCACGTAGCCGGCGGTCATGTCGACGAGCAGCCACTGGAGATCACGCCAGGTCGCCGGGTCCTTCAGGAGCAGAGACGTGCGCTCCACCTGCCCGGTGACGCCGTTGCGCAGATCCGGTGGGAAGGCACGGTAGGGGCGTGGGATCCGTACACCCGACCAGGCATCGGCCTGGCGGCGGCGCAGGTCGGCCCATTGGCGTACGCCCAAGAGCACCACGGGGGTCGTGAAGACCCCGATCCCGAGCGGGATGAAGGCGATGGACAGGACCGCCAGCACGAAGAGTGTGATCGATCCGGCGAGCATGATCACCGACAGGAAGAACCCCCGGGCTCCCGCGATCACGGATTCACGGACCCTCGTCATTTTCTGATCCCCATCTCTTCCAGTGGCATGAACACATTCTCGCCGCTGGGCCAGGCAACGGTCATTGGGTCCGGCACCCGGGCCGGGGGTGTACCTGACGACACCCCCTGACCTCGCCCTGTGCTTCGGACAGTGGGGGCTTCGGCGGCTGGGTGGGCGGCCCCCGGATTTCTAGCGTTGTCCTCGTCAACCACCGGCTTATCCACTGCTTACTTATGGGGGCGAAACGCCATGAGGCCAAACCTCGCGGCACGACTCGGGGTGTGGAGCGCGCACCACCGCAAGACGGCCATCCTCGGCTGGCTGCTCTTCGTCGTGCTCGCCACGACCATCGGCGGGGCCTCGGGCATGGTCACCGCGACCGACGACGAGATGGGGGTCGGCGAATCGGGCCGCGCCGCGACGATCCTCAAGGACGCGGGCGTCGAGGAGCCCGCCGGTGAGCTCGTCATGGTCAGTTCGAAGACGGCCGACGGCTGGCGGGACGCGGCGAGCGACCTCTCCAAGGCGCTGACCGCCACCGGCGAGACGCAGAAGATGCAGGCGCCGCTGCCCTCCGAGGACGGCAAGGACGCGCTGCTCCGCTTCCAGATGAAGGGCGCCTCCGACGAGGCGACCGACCGTGTGCAACCGGTGCTCGACGCGGTGCAGAAGGCCAAGGACGACGGCGCCCAAAACGGCGTCTCCGTCTACCAGTTCGGCGACGCCAGCTCCGAGAAAGAGCTCAGCGACCTGCTCGCGGACGATCTCACGAGGGCCGAGTTCACCGCGGTGCCGCTGGCCCTCGGCATTCTCCTGGTCGCCTTCGGCGCGGTGGTCGCCGCACTGCTTCCGGTCGGGCTCGCGCTGACCGCGTGCGTGGCGGCCTTCGGCCTGCTCTCGCTCGCCAGCCACCAGCTGCACCTGTTCGAGACGACGTACTCGGTGATGTTCCTGATGGGGCTCGCCGTCGGCGTCGACTACTGCCTGTTCTACCTGCGGCGCGAGCGGGACGAGCGCGCGGCGGGACATGACGCCGAGACCGCGCTGCGGATCGCCGCGGCCACCAGCGGGCGGGCCGTGCTTGTCTCCGGCCTGACGGTGATGGTCGCGATGGCGGGCATGTTCCTCTCCGGCCTGCTGCTCTTCAAGGGCTTCGCGGTCGCCACGATCCTGGTGGTGTGCGTGGCGATGCTGGGCTCGGTGACGGTGCTTCCCGCGCTGCTGTCCGCGCTCGGCGACCGGATCAACGCGGGGCGCATCCCGTTCCTCAACCGCAAGAACAAGAAGGGCGCACACGCCAGCGGCGGCATCGCGGGCAAGCTGCTGCGGCCGGTCCTCGCCAAGCCGAAGATCTTCGCCGTCGGCTCGGCGATCCTCCTCCTCGCCCTGGCGGCTCCCGCGCTCGGCATGAAGACCGAACAGCTGGGCCTGGAGAAGCAGTTCGGCTCGGACGCCCCGCTCTCGGTCTCCTTCCGGGAGATCACCCAGGAGTTCCCGGGTGGCCCCGCGCCGGCCCGGGTGGTCGTCAAGGCGGACGACATCGGGTCGAAGGAGACCCGGGACGCGCTGGCCGCGGTGGTGCGGGACGCGGGCAAGGGTGCCGAACTCACCGTCCACAAGAGCGCGGGCGTGGCCGAGATCGACGTACCGCTGCCCGGTGACGGCAGCGACGCGAAGTCCAAGGAAGCCCTTGGCGAACTGCGGGACGACGTGGTTCCCGCGGCCTTCGACGGCCTGGACGCGGAGGCGTATGTCGGCGGGGACCTCGCCGAGTCCGAGGACTTCGGCGACCAGCTCAGCAAGGGCATCGTGCCGGTGTTCGCCTTCATCGCGGCGGTGACGTTCCTGTTGATGCTCTTCAGCTTTCGATCGGTGGTCATCGCGGTGACGTCCATCGGCCTCAACCTCCTTTCGGTAGGTGCCGCGTACGGCGTGATGACCGCGGTCTTCCAGCACGGCTGGGGCGCGGAGCTGATCGGCTCGGAGCAGGTGGGCGCGATCGAGAACTGGATGCCGCTGTTCGTCCTCGTGGTCCTCTTCGGCCTGTCGATGGACTACCACGTGTTCGTGGTCTCACGGATCAGCGAGGCGCGGGAACGGGGCCTGGACAACCGCGCGGCGATCCGCGAGGGCATCACACGGACCGCGGGCGCGGTGACCGGCGCGGCCGTGATCATGGTGGCGGTCTTCGCGGTCTTCGGCACGCTGTCCATGCAGGACATGCAGCAGATGGGCGTCGGCCTCGGCGTGGCGGTCCTGCTGGACGCGACGGTCGTGCGGATGGTGCTGCTGCCGTCCCTGATGACGCTCCTCGGTGAGCGCAACTGGCGTACGCCGCGGTACCTGTCGTGGCTGCCGAGGATCTCGCACGGCGAGGAGCCGGTGGCACCTGAGCAGCGTGGACCCCAGCGGGTTCCTTCGGCCAGGGTGTAGGACCCGCGTGGCCCCTGACGGGGCGGGGCGGCGGCCGGGCTGGAAACTCCAGCCCGGCCGCCGCCCCGTTCCCCCGTTACAGACCCAGCGCCTTCGCCTCCACCTCGGGGTCGACGCCCTTCGCCCCGCGGTCGGGGAGCTGCGGGGCCACCCCGCCCAGGGACTGGATCCAGGCCCAGGTGTCCGCGACCGTCTCCGCCACGGGCCGCGCACGCAGCCCCGCGGCCGCCGCCTTCTGGGTCGACGTGCGGTGCATGGTGTCGTGCAGTTCGCCCGGCGGGAGCCACACCGGAAGCTGCGACCACGGCTCGATGCCGTGCTCGGCGATCACCGCGGGGTCGGTCCAGCGCAGCTCTACGTCGGCCGCGCCCACCACGGCCACGCACGCCTCCAGGAACTCCTCCATCGTGGTGTGCGCGATGGGGGAGATGACGTTGTACGGGCCGTGGAGACCCGCGAGGGCGGCATCAAGGACCCACTCCGCGAGGTCCCGCACGTCGATGTACTGAAGGCCCAACTCCCGTGGCCCCGGCGCCAGTACGGGCCCGCCCCGCGCGACCCGGTTCAGCCACCACGGCAACCGCCCGACGTTCTCGTACGGACCGAGGATCAGTCCGGCGCGGGCGAGCACCGTGCGCTCGGCCCCGAACTCCGCGACGGCGGCGAGCTCGCCGCCCCGCTTGTCCTCCGCGTACGCCACCGAATCCGCGTCGGGATCCCCCTCGACCAGCGGGTAGCTCTCGTCCGAACCCGCCACTCCCGGATACCGGTACACGGACGCGCTCGACACGTACACGTAGCGCCCGGCCCGCCCCGCGAGCAGCCGCGCCGTATCCCGTACGGCGCGCGGCGCCCCCGACCAGGTGTCGACGACGACGTCCCACTCCCCGTCGGAGGCGGCGAGGGCGTCCAGGCCGCCTTCGGCCGTACGGTCACCGAGCAGCGACACCGTGCCGGTGGGCGCCTCGTGCCGGCCCCGGTGGAAGACCGTCACCTCCCAGCCACGCGCGAGCGCCGCCTCGACGACGCCCCGACCCACGAACCGCGTACCGCCCAGCATCAGAAGTCTCATGGCGCAGACTCTGCACGCTGCGGGCCGTCGGGGGAACCGGGTTCTGCTGGCGGCAGAGCCCGGCCCGCCCCGGGAAACCGGAGGTCAGCGGGATGCCGGCGGTGCGTACTTGTAGCCGACCCGCCGCACCGTCTGGATCGTCCTGCGGTGCTCGGCCCCCAGCTTGCGCCGCAGCCGCGCGATGTGGACGTCCACGGTGCGCCCGTCGCCCACATGCCCGTAGCCCCACACCGTGGTGACCAACTGGTCGCGCGTGTGCACCCGGTGGGGGTGGGCCACGAGATGCGCGAGCAGCTCGAACTCCAGGTAGGTGAGGTCGAGCGGGCGGTCGCCGACCCGCGCCGCGCGCTGCACGGCGTCGATCCACACGGGGTCGCCGGACGTCTGCCGGGGCTCGGGTGCGGCGGTGGCGGTGGCGGTGGCAGGGGCGGCGGCTGCGGCCACCGGCTCCTGTCCGGCCGGTACGAGGACCAGGTAGCCGATCATCGGCGGCTGGCCCGGCAGCGTGGGCAGCGTGTGCTGGGGCGCGGGCAGCCAGGTCGCGCCCGGCGGCAGGAAGTCGGTGATCTGCGCCACCTCGTCCGGGGCGACGGCTCGCAGCCGCCCCCGGCCGGGGCCGGCCTGGGGCGGCGCGGTGGCCGTGAGGGCGGCGGTCGAAGCGGTGGAGGCCGGGAAGGAACGGGAGTTCGCCATGGAAGTCAGCTCTTTCGCGCGAAGGAGTCGTCAGTCGTCGAGGACGTACGTACGTCGTGCGCGTCAGGCGAAAGCCGGGTGAACGGCGTTAGAGGGCCTGCGCGTTCATCGCGCGGCAACACACCCGGTCGAAGTCGTGGTGCTGACGGGAAGGCCAGAACGGCTCCAGGTCGTGATCACGACCCGTCGCGTTGTTCCCGTGGCTGCCCATGAGTCCATTGAAGCAGATGAGGGGGGCCGGGGTCGCTCCCTCTCGCACGCTGCCATGCCGGAGGGGGTGCCCGCCGGCCTGGCGGGCACCCCCTCCGGGGACGTGGCGAAGCACGCGATCAGACCTGGCCGGCCTTCTCCAGGGCGGCGCAGCAGGTGTCGACGATGAGGCGCGTCACGACGTACGGGTCGACGTTCGCGTTCGGGCGGCGGTCCTCGATGTAGCCCTTCTGCTCCACCTCGACCTGCCACGGGATGCGGACCGAGGCGCCGCGGTCCGAGACGCCGTAGCTGTACTCGTTCCACGGGGCGGTCTCGTGCAGGCCGGTGAGGCGGTCGTCGATGCCCGCGCCGTAGTTCTTGACGTGGTCCATCGGCTTGGAGCCCTCACCCAGGGACTCGGCGGCGGTGATGATCGCGTCGTAGCCCTCGCGCATCGCCTTCGTCGAGAAGTTGGTGTGCGCGCCCGCGCCGTTCCAGTCGCCCTTCACCGGCTTGGGGTCGAGCGTGGCCGACACCTTGAAGTCCTCGGCGGTGCGGTAGAGCAGCCAACGGGCGATCCACAGCTGGTCGGAGACCTCGAGCGGCGCGAGCGGGCCGACCTGGAACTCCCACTGGCCGGGCATGACCTCGGCGTTGATGCCGGAGATCCCGAGGCCCGCCTTGAGGCAGTTCTCCAGGTGCGCCTCGACGATGTCACGGCCGAAGATCTCGTCGGCGCCGACACCGCAGTAGTAGCCGCCCTGCGCGGCGGGGAAGCCGCCGACGGGGAAGCCGAGCGGGCGGTCGCCCTCGAAGAAGGTGTACTCCTGCTCGATGCCGAAGATGGGCTCCTGCGAGCCGAACCGCTCCTCGATCTCGACGAGCGCGGCGCGGGTGTTGGACTCGTGCGGCGTCATGTCCGTGTTGAGGACCTCGCACAGCACGAGTACGTCGTCGCCGCCGCGGATGGGGTCCGGGCAGGTGAAGACCGGCTTGAGCACGCGGTCGGATGCGTGACCCTTGGCCTGGTTCGTGCTGGATCCGTCGAAGCCCCAGTTCGGGAGCTCGGCGCCGTCCGTCATGATCTTCGTCTTGGAACGGAGCTTGGCGGTCGGCTCGGTGCCGTCGATCCAGATGTACTCAGCCTTGAAGGTCACGGGGCCCATCCTCTAAAAGCTCGGTACGGCGCAGAACGTGCGGGTGCTGCGGTGCCGTGGTGATGTCGCGCAGCCTGCCAACGCGCGATTTCCCGTCCATTGCTCGAATGTGAACCCCGTGTTACCTGCGGTGGATGTGGCCCACTTCACGCCAAGGGCCCTCACTTGATGACGGCGTTGGCGGCCGCGATCAGCAGCCCGATCGTGGCGTCGGCCATGCCGAGCAGCACGGCCGAGCGGCGCCGGTAGCCGGCCCGGCGCGCGGCGAAGGTGCCCCAGCCGAACAGGAGCGCCGCGTTCAGGAGAAGCGCGGAGTAGGTGACGGGCGGCTCGGGCCAGCCGAAGGTCCCGGCGAGGACGAGCAGTGCCACGGTGGGCCAGCAGGCCACGATCACCGGCCACTCGTCCATGAGCTCCCGCAGCAGCTGCCGCCACCGGTGCAGGCCCGACCCGGGCCGGTGCGTGGACATGTGATGCGCGTAGCCATGCGCGAGGGCGGCCGTGCCCGCGGTGACCATGATCCAGGCGGCGTCGTAGAAGGGGGTGTAGGCCTGCTTCTCCGAGTGCAGGGCCGCGACGAGCGCGCTCGCGAGGATGGTCCCGTAGACACCTCCGGACGTCAGCTTCCGCACGGGTGCACTCCTTTCGGGGAGTGCCCAACCGTATGGGGCTGTATGTAACGATTTGCCGGAGGCGGCACATCAGTCGCCCGTCATCTGCCGCTGCCGCTGCCGTCTCACGCGAGACCGCCGCGACTACCGGGACAACGCGACTACCGGGACAACGCGTCCCGCACCGCTTCCTCCGTGCGCCCCACCACCGCGGTGCCGTCGTCGGCGGTGATGATGGGCCGCTGGATGAGCTTGGGGTGCTCGGCGAGCGCCGTGATCCAGCGGTCGCGCCCCGACGCGTCGCGCGGCCAGGCCTCACGGTCCTTCAGGTCCAGCTCCTTGGCGGCGTCCTCCTGGGTACGGGTGATGTCCCACGGCTCCAGGCCGAGCCGCTCCAGGACGGCGCGGATCTCGTCCTCGGTGGGGACGTCGTCCAGGTAGCGGCGGACGGTGTAGTCGGCGCCCTCGGCATCGAGCAGAGTGAGCGCGCTGCGGCACTTCGAGCAAGCGGGATTGATCCAGATCTCCATACCCCACACGCTACCCGCGCCCCACCCAAGACCCACCCGCCCCATGGCCTCAAAGGCCGTCTGGCCAGCGGCGATTGTCAGTGCCTGGCAGTAGAATTGAAGCAATGTTCGAGGGTTCCCGACGGGGGTCCTGATCGCGACAGGAGGATGCCTGTGCCCGCTGCCGCACTTACATCGAAGTCGAAGCGCAACGCTTCCCGGCCCGTGTTCATCGACCCGACGTACGCACCACTGGAGAAGCGACCGCTCCCGGCCGGACGGCCGCGCGAGTGGTACATCACGCACAACCGGCGCCTGAAGGCCATGCGCCTCGCGATAGCCCTGCTCGACTCCGGCGTCTATCTGGCGAACCAAGCGAACAACACCAGGATCCGGAGCATGGCGGAGGACGTGGGAATCCACCCGCCGTCGGACATCACCTGCCACATGGTGCGCGCCCTGATGCGGTACAGCCGCTGAACGGACGCGCGCGCGGGCGCACGGGCGGGGGCCCAAGGGCCGCCGCCCGTGGGCGTGGGTCATGCTGTCCGCATGACTCAGCCGGAATCCGCCCCCGCCCAGCAGGAGCCCGCGGACGAACTGCCGCTGCTCGTCACCGCCCAACTCCCGGACGGGGCAAGGTTTCCCGTCCGGGGCCTGCGCGGGAGCGAGGCATCGCCCCGCCCCGCGCCGGCCGTCCTGATCCTCCCCGCCATGGGCACCCCAGCCCGCTACTACCGTGCGTTCGCACGCCAGTTGAACGCCGAAGGGCTCACCGCCCTGACCGTGGACATGCGGGGCCAGGGGGAGAGCACCCCGCGCGTGACGGACGCGGACGCCCTCGACCACGGATACGGCACGATCGTGGAGCAGGACCTCGTCGCGGTCGTCGAAGCGATACGCGCCGAACTGGGCCCGGAGTCACCGCTGTACCTCCTCGGCCACAGCATGGGCGGACAACTGGGCCTGATACACGCCGCGTTGGGGATCGGCCCCGGCGTCGACGGAGTCGCCCTCGTCGCCTCGGGCTCCGTCTATTTCCGGCCGTACGGCCCCCTGCGCGGACCCCTGCTGCTCATCGGCGGGCTCTTCACCGCGGCCGCGTCGACGCTGCTCGGCCGGTGGCCGGGAAAGCAGCTCGGCTTCGGCGGCAACCAGCCCAAGGGCGTCATGCGCGACTGGGCACGTCAGGGGCGTACGGGCCGCTACTCGTCCCCCGGCTCCCCGCACGACTACGAGGCGGCCCTGCGCACCCTCACGCTGCCCGTCCTCGCCGTCTCCGTCGAGGGCGACACCTGGGCCCCCGTGGCCGCCCTGGACCACCTCGTCGGCAAGGTGCCCGCGGCCCGCGTCACCCGCCTGCGGTACTCCGTGGCCGAGGCGGGCGCCCGCCTCGACCACTTCGTCTGGACACGGGCCGGAGAAGCGCTGGCCAAGAGGGTGGCGGCATGGGCGGTGGCGGGCGGAAGCTGAGGTCCCGACACAACCGGCACACCTCGGGCGCGGTCACCCGTTCGGCGTACCCCGCATGCGTACGCGCCGGAGGCGGCATTGGCTGCTCCTGAGGGGAGGCTGTTGCCGGGTGCCGCCGACGGAGAGGGGCGTGGGGCGATGACCACTCCGCAAGAGCGTGCCCGCCAGGGCAAGGCCGCCCGCAAGCGTGCCTCGCGCTCCTCGCACGGGGCGTGGATACCCTCCGCCGACCGCGCAGACCCGGTGGCCGTCCTGGAGCGGCAGGGCGCGGACCGCGTCCAGGACCTGCTGCCCATCCGGTACGCCCGCATGGCGGCCTCCCCGTTCTCCTTTCTGCGGGGCGCCGCCGCCGTCATGGCCGGGGACCTCGCCGTCCAGTGGGACTCCGGCCTGACGGTCCAGCTCTGCGGCGACGCGCACCTGTTGAACTTCGGCCTGTTCGCCTCGCCGGAGCGCGCCCTGCTCTTCGACCTGAACGACTTCGACGAGACCTGCCCCGGCCCCTTCGAATGGGACGTCAAACGCCTGGCCGCGAGCATCGCCGTGGCGTCCCGCGACAACGCCCACCCGCGGGGCGCCGCACGCGTGGCCTGCCTCGCGGCGGTGGCGGCGTACCGCACCTCCATGAGACGTCTGGCCGGACTCGGTGAACTCGCGGTCTGGTACGAACGGACCGACGCACACGACCTGTTGCCGCTCATCCGCTCCGCAGGCCACCGCAAGCGCGCGGCGACCGCCATGGACCGCGCCCGCCGCCGCACGAACCTCCAGGCGCTCGGCAAGCTGACCGAGAAGGTCGAAGGAGCTCCCGGCCTCCGCCGCATCATCCACGACCCGCCGCTCATCGAACCCGTGAGCGCCGCGGACCTCGCCGCGCTCCGCAAGATCTTCGGCGACTACCGCTCCACGCTCTCCGAGGAGCGCCGACTCCTCCTGGACCGCTACCACTTCGTGGACGCCGCGCGGAAAGTCGTCGGCGTGGGGAGCGTCGGCACCCGCTGCTACATCGTGCTGCTCGCCGGGCGCGACGCCGGGGACCCGCTCTTCCTCCAGATCAAGGAGGCGGTCCCCTCGGTCGTCGAGGAACACCTCCCGGCGGGCCCGTACATCCATCCCGGCCACCGCGTGGTCGCGGGCCAGCGCCTCCTCCAGGCGGCCGGCGACATCTTCCTCGGCTGGATGACGGGCCCCCAGGGCCGTGCCTTCTACTGGCGCCAGCTGCGCGACATGAAGGGCTCCGCGGACGTCGAGTCCATGTCCCCCGCGGAACTGCGCTCCTACGCCCGCCTCTGCGGCACGGCCCTGGCCCGCGCCCACGCCCGCTCCGGCGACCGCATCGCCATCGCCGCCTACTTGGGCGGCGCCGACACCTTCGACCGGGCGATAGCGGACTTCGGGCTGCTCTACACCGCGCAGAACGCCCGGGACCACGCGGCGCTGACCGAGGCGATCTCCTCGGGCCTGGTCACCGCCGCGGGCCGGGAAACCGGAGACGCAGAAGCTGCAACAGGTGCCTAGCGGATCTCGTCCGGGACCACCGTCAGCCACCGCTTGTCCGCGGTGACCTTCTGGCCGAGCTCCCGCTGCCGGTCGGCGTTCTCGCGCTTCATCCCGTCCAGCTCCTTCATGTACGCGTCCTTGCGGTTGACCCAGACCCGCGCCCCGCCGTGCTCCACGTCCGCCGAGTGGAACAGCATCGGGCCGTCGCTCTTGGGGGTGTCGCCCGCCACCAGGACGGGCTTCTTCCACTCGTCGATGTACGTGTTGATGGCCGCGGGCTTGCCCTGGTACCAGGTCAGAGGCGCCCACAGGTTCGGCGTCAGCTCATGCCCCGCGAGCTTCTTCTGGTCGAAGCGGCCCTCCGCGATCTCCTTGCGGGAGCTGGTGATCTCACCGGTCTTGCGGTTCTTGAGCTGCAGGCCGACGCCGATGACGTTCTCGGGCTTCACGTCGTAGCCGTACTTGGGGTCGGAGAGGACCATGCGCACCAGGTCCTCGCTGGCCGCGCTGACCACGTAGACCTCGATGCCGTGCCTGCGCAGCGACTTGTGGAGCTCCTGCATGCCGGTGAAGAACTCGGGCGGCTTCACCTCGGTCTTCGTCAGCTTCCCGTCCTCGTAGTATTCGGCGGGGATCGGCTCGTCACGGGCGAGGAGTTCGTCGACGTACCCCTTGAGCTCCTTCAGCGTGAAGCCGGAGAAGATCTGCGCGACCCACGGGTAGCAGACCTGGTCGTCGACCTCGCAGAGCCGGTTGTAGTAGCTGTAGAGGCTCTCCTTGTGCTTCGCCGTGTCCTTGAAGGGGATGAGCTTCAGCGAGGGGTCCATCGACTTGCGGGTCAGCACCCCTTTCATCTCCAGGAAGGGCAGGAGGGACTCCTCCAGGTCGTTGCGGTACGTCGTGTTGTCCGCGTCGAAGACGGCGTACGCGCCCTTGTCCTCGTTCTTCGCGATGACCTTGCCCAGCTTCTTCGCGACCGGCTTCGGCCAGTGCTTCAGCTCGGACGTCGCGGCCTTCGCCGTCCTCGCCGACTTCGCGGAGGCGTCCGCGGCCGTCGCGTCCTTGCCCGGCCAGAGCGCCGTCCCCGCGAGAACGGCCGCGGTGAGCGCGCCCGCCGTGCCGATGACGGCCAGCTTGCCCTTTGCCTTAGATGCCATGGTTCGGTGCCCCCTGAGAGCGGTCTGCGCCCCGTCCGGAGCGGCGGGTCATCGTATGAGGTCGCCCCACGGATTCCCATGATCGACATCACCGGACGGAACGGGCATGGGACCGCCGTGCGCGGGTAGGGGAGACGGACGCCCACCGCGCTTTCGGGCCTGCTCCATGGCGGCGCTCATCGCATACTGGAAGACATGGAGACCGTCTCCCGGGAGTTCGTGCGGGCCGCCCCGCGGCTCGACGGCATGGTGGTGTCCGCCGTCGGCTACCGCACACGGGGCGAGCGGCCGGGTCTGCACCGCGGCCTGCCGTCCCCGTACCTGACGCTGATCTTCTCGCTGGACGGCCCCGTCGTCACCGGCGCCACCCCCGAGCAGGCCGGAACCCGCGGCGCCATCGGCACCGACATCGTCCTCGGCGGCCTCCACCAGTCCCCGGCGTACGTCGTACGGCCCGAGCACGAGGCGGGCATCCAGCTCGCCGTGCACCCGCTGGCCGCCCGCGCCCTGTTCGGCGTACCGGCGGCGGAACTCGCCGGTGAGCTGGTGACGCCCGGCGCGGAGGTGATGGGGCGCCGCGCCGCCGAGCTGCGGGAGCTGCTGTGCGAGCAGGACGGCTGGGAGGAGCGGTTCGCCTCCCTCTCCGCCTACCTGAGGCAGCGTGCGGCCGCCGCCACCTCCGCCGGCTCCGTACGGCCCGAGGTCGGCGAGGCATGGGCCTGGCTGGCCCGGCACCAGGGCGTGGGCACCCTGCGCGGGCTCTCCCGGCACGTCGCGCTCAGCGAACGCCGCCTCACCACCCTCTTCCGCGCCGAGACGGGCCTGAGCCCCAAGCAGGCCGGGCGCCTGATGCGCTTCCAGCGCGCACGGAACGCCGTCGTACGCCCCGTCGCGGCGGGCGCGGCCCCCGACCTGGCCCGCGTCGCCGCGGACTGCGGGTACTACGACCACTCCCACCTGGTGCGGGACTTCCGGCAGTACACCGGCGCCAGCCCCAGCGCCTGGCTGGCCGAAGAGTGCCGGAATATCCAAGCCGGGAGCCATGGCGGGGGCGAAGAGTAGGACTCATGAACACGACCGAGAAGCAGAACCAGCAGCCCCAGTCCGCCTCAGCCCCAAGTCCTGAAGGGCGCGCCCCCGCCGTCTGGCCGACACTCCAGGCGCACGACGCCCCCGCACTGATCGACTTCCTGGTCGGCACGGTCGGCTTCCTGCGCACCGCCGTCTACGAGGACGGCGGCCGCGTGGCCCACGCCGAGCTCGACTGGCCCGAAGGCGGCGCGATCATGCTCGGCTCGTACGACGAGAAGTCCCAGGCCTGGTGCCTGAAGCCCGGCACCTTCGGCGCGTACGTCGTCACCGACCGCGTGGACGACCTCTACCAGCGGCTCGGCACCGCGGGCGTCGAGATCATCCGCGAGATCGAGGACCAGCCGTACGGAAGCCGGGAGTTCGCGATCGCCGACCCCGAGGGCAACAAATGGTCCTTCGGCACCTACCGCGGCGCACCGAGGCCCCAGCAGCCGTCCTGACCTCGCGTGATAGCTTGCGCACGCCAGTCAACCCACACCAGGGCCAGGGAATCCGGTGCGAATCCGGAACTGACGCGCAGCGGTGAGGGGGAACGGGCGGGGCCACGGCCACTGGGCGTCCATGGACGCCTGGGAAGGCGCCCCGCCCGGCCGATCCCCGAGTCCGAAGACCTGCTGGCACCTTCGTCCGCACACCGGGCGGCGGAGGTGACGAAGCAGGCCAGGCTCCGCGTATGAGCCGTGAGACTCAAGGGATCTCGTGTCCTCCATTGCCCGTCGTGTACGTACGTCTGTTCTTCTCGCCACGGCCTTGGCCGTCACCCTGACCTCGTGCGGAGGCGGCTCCGCGACCACCTCCACCACGGACGACAAGGCCGCCGGCTACCCGCTGACCCTCACCTCCTGCGGCAAGAAGGCGGAGATCAAGGCGCCGCCGCAGCGAGCGGTCTCCCTCGACCAGGGTTCCACGGAGATCCTGCTCTCCCTCGGCCTCGCGGACCGCATGGCCGGCACCGGAACGTGGACGGACCCGGTGCTCAAGGGCCTGGAGAAGGACAACGCCAAGGTCGACCGGCTCGCCGACAGCTACCCCTCCTTCGAGAAGGTCCTCGCCAAGGAGCCGGACTTCGTCACCGCCTCCTTCGTGGCGACGGTCAGCAAGGGCGGCGTCGCCGACCGCGCCAAGTTCGCCGAACTCGGCGTACCCGCCTACGTCTCGCCCTCCGACTGCGCGGGCAAGGACAACAGCGGCGACGGAGACGGCAGCCGCGTCAAGACGCTGACCATGGACACCGTCTACGGCGAAGTGCGTGACCTGGCCAAGGCGTTCGGGGTCGAGAAGCGCGGCGAACGCCTGATCGCGGACCTCAAGGGCCGGGTGGCGAAAGCCACGAAGACGATCAAGGACAGCAAGGCGTCCGACACGTCGCTCCTCTACTGGTTCGCCAACTCCGACGCGCCCTACATGGCGGGCTGCTGCGGGGCGCCGGGCATCATCACCCGCGAACTCGGCGTGCGGAACGTCTTCGACGACACCCGCGACGAGTGGCCCCAGATCAACTGGGAGACGGTGGCCGACCGCGACCCGGACGTCCTGGTCATCGGCGACCTCACCCGCAAGTCGCAGACGGCCGAGAGCGCGAAGAAGAAGATCGAGTTCCTGGAGTCCAACCCCGTCACCAAGAACCTGACCGCCGTGAAGAAGAAGCGGTACGTGCTGCTGAGCGGCCAGGCCATGAACCCCACCATCCGCACGGTGGACGGCATCGAACAAGTCGCCGGCGCCTTGCGCGAGTTCGGCCTCGACAAGTGAAGGCGGCCGCCGCGGGCGGCATACGTTCCGTCCTGCTCTGGACGGCGGGCGTCGCCGCCCTCGCCCTCTCCGTGGCGGTGGCCGTCACCATCGGCCCCGCGGACATCTCCGTACCCGACGTGTGGTCGGCGGTCGCCGCGCACCTCGGCTGGGGCGAGGCGACGCTGACGCCCATCCGGGACGGCATCGTCTGGAATCTGCGCATGCCGCGCACGCTCCTCGCGGCGGTCTGCGGCGCGGGCCTCGCGGTCTGCGGAACCGTCCTCCAGTCCCTGCTGCGCAACCCGCTCGCCGATCCCTTCGTGCTCGGCGTCTCCTCGGGGGCGTCCACGGGCGCGGTCGCGATCGTCGTCCTGGGGGTCGGCGGGGGAGTGGTGTCGGTGTCGGCGGGGGCCTTCGTCGGGGCAGTCGTCTCCTTCGCGCTGGTGCTGCTGCTCAGCCACAGCCTGGGCGGAAGCGCCGACAGGGTGGTGCTCTCCGGGGTCGCGGCCATGCAGCTCTTCTCCTCGATCACCTCGTTCGTGATCCTGACCTCGGGCGACGCGGAGACGACGCGGAGTGTCCTGTTCTGGCTGCTCGGCTCGCTGAGCGGGGTGGGCTGGACGGACGTCTCGCTGTGCGCGGCGGTGCTCTTCGCGTCCCTCGCCGTCTGCCTGACTCAGGCCCGCACGCTGGACGCGTTCGCGTTCGGCCAGGACGCGGCGGCGACACTGGGCGTCCATGTGGCCCGGGTCCGCCTGCTGTTGCTTTCCGTGACGGCCCTGCTCACGGCGGCGCTGGTCAGCAGCGCGGGCGCCATCGGCTTCGTGGGCCTGGTCCTGCCGCACGCGGCCCGCGCCCTGGTCGGCGCCGGGCACGCACGCCTGCTCCCGGTCACGGCGCTCGCGGGCGCGGTGTTCCTGGTGTGGGTGGACACGCTGGCCCGCACGGTCCTCGACCCCCAGGAGGTCCCCGTGGGGGTGGTGACGTCCCTGATCGGCGTCCCGGCGTTCGTCCTGGTCCTCTACCGCACGAGGAAGACGACATGACCCCGCACAACGACTCAGGCCTACGGGCTGACCGCGTGGCCCGAGAGGCAGGCGGCCGGCTCATCATCGACGGAGTGACCCTGGCCCCGTCCCCCGGAGCCACGGTCGGACTGCTCGGCCCGAACGGCTCGGGCAAGTCCACCCTCCTGCGCATCCTGGCAGGCGTCCTGGCCCCCACGTCAGGGGTGGTCACGCTGGACGGCGACCCGCTGCGGGACGTGGGCCGCCGCACGATGGCGCGCAGGGTGGCGGTGGTGGACCAAGAGGCAACCACACAGGTCGAGCTGTCGGTGGAGGAGGTCGTACGCCTGGGCCGCATCCCGCACCGCAGGGCGTGGTCCGCCCCGACAGCCCGGGACGACGAGGCGGTACGGGAGGCCCTGACCCGCACGGGTCTGTCCGACCGTGCGACCCAGTCCTGGCACACGCTCTCCGGCGGCGAACGCCAACGGGTCCAGATAGCGCGGGCGTTGGCCCAGACCCCCCGGGAACTCCTCCTGGACGAACCCACGAACCACCTGGACATCCAACACCAGCTGGACCTCCTGACCCTGGTCTCGGACCTCCCCCTGACCAGCGTGATAGCCCTCCACGACCTCAACCTGGCGGCCATGTTCTGCGACCACGTACTGGTCCTCCACGAGGGAGCGACCCACGCGTCGGGCACACCGTCGGAGGTAATCACGGAGGAACTGATCGCAAAGGTGTACGGGGTAAGGGCGAAGGTAACGCAACACCCAACGGAAACTCACCCAACGATCCGCTTCCTACGCCCCTGAGCCCTCGACTGCTGGTGTCAGCGCCCCCTCGACCACGACGGTGGGTGCGGGCTGGTCCGACCCCTCCGTGGCGCCCTCCGTCACCCGTGTCAGCGCCCCCGGACGATCTGCTCGGCCCGAAGCCGGAGTTTGACGTCGGCATCCTGCAGCAGGGCTTTGGCTGCCTGCAGTTGACCGGCACCGCCCTGCGCGCAGAGCAGTCGGAAGGCGGCGACGCGGGTGGGGCGGGGCGCTTCCGGCCCGATGCGTGCCAGCAACCACTCGGTGGGGAGTTGCCGCGCGGAGGGCAGCAGCGCCGTGCAGGCCTCGCGGGCGACGGCGGGTGCGGGATCGTCCAGGAGCGGCCGCAGCCGCTCGGTCACCGCGACGTCGAGCACACGCAGCCCGGCCACGGCACGCGCCCGTACCGCCGGCACCGGATGCGCGAGCAGCGGCAGCAGCAACTCGGCGTCCGCACGCGCACCGCACTCACCGAGACCGACGGCCGCACCGGGCGGCAGAGCCGGGTCATCGGGCGTGGCACACCACTCCCGGTAGAGCGGCAACGGATCGACCCCGGCCTGCTTCAGCACGTAACGGGCGCAGGCCCGCACGAGCGCCGAACGGTCGACGAGATACGACCGGGCCTCCCGCGCCCGCCCGACGCGCCGCAGAGCGGTGACCCCGGCGGACCGGACACGGGGGCTGCGCGCAGCGAGCAACGGCGAGACGACGCGCTGATACGCACGCTCATCCCCCTCGCGCACACCCGCGAGCGCGGCATCGGCGCAGAGGTTCTGGACGACGACATCGCTGTCGCAAGCGGCGATACGGGCCAGCTCCGGCGCCGACAGGACCTGCTCGTCGACGGCGATGCGATGAGCGAAGCGGCGTACCGCGGGATCCGCGTGGCCGAGCGACGCCACGAGCCGATCGCGGCCCGCCGCCCCGCTCAGGACCTCCCGCAACAGCCCCACACCGAAGACCCCGCGCTCCCGGCGCCCTACCCGCAACACCATGGGCGCGAGCGCCGCCAGCTCCCCGGCACCGAGCCGGGGCAGCGCCTCACGCAGCACGCCGCGCGCCTTCTCCCGTACGGGTGCGGCCCAGTCGGCACAGCGAATGACGACCAGCGGCAGGAGCACCGGATACGACGCGACCCGCCGCAACGCGGCCTCGCGCACCCGGCCGTCGCAGGCGCACAGATCGAGCGCGGTCCGACTTTCGCCGGGCTCCAACGCGTCCCAGCGCGTATACAGTCCGCGCACGTCGACATCGAACGCGATCCAGGCGGAAGGGTCCGAAACATCCAGCACGTCCAGCACATCCCGCAAGGGAGCCCCACGGACAACCCGCAGGAGTTCGCTCTCCCTGCCCTCGCCGAAGCCGAACCAGCTCATCGCCACCGCCCCCCTCGCCCCGCCCATCGAGACGGCGATCGTAGGGTGCGGCAAGCCGCCGCGGTCGCCCGAATTACGCGGGCCTCGGCTGCCCTAGGGCCGTGGCTCGTCGAGGTACTGGTCGGCCCAGGCGCTGATGATGTGAGCGGCCCGTTGCGCCTGCCCTCGCGCGGTCAGCAGATGGTCCGCGCCTTCGAGCGAGATGAAGCTGCGCGGGTGCCGTGCCTCCTGGAAGATCTCCGCGGCGTTGGAGATGTCGACGGTGGAGTCGGTGGGCGAATGCGCCACGAGGAGCGGAACGTCCACCTCGCTGATCCGGTCGCGCAAATGAGCCTGGCGCACGTTCTCGACGAAGGCGCGCTTGAGGACCAGAGTCCTCCCGCCGACGAACCACTCGTGCGCGCCGTCACTGAGGACGCGATCCAGGACGGAGTCGTACTGCCGCTCGACATGACTGGGGTCGACGGGCGCCGCGATCGTGGCCAGCGCGCGGAGGCCGGGGATCTCGCAGGCGGCCGCGATGGCGGCGGCGCCGCCCCACGAGTGCCCCACCAGCAAGTCCACCGGAGTCCCTCGCTCCGCCATGAAAGCCGCGGCACGGACGGTGTCCTGCACCTTGACCGTGAAGGAACCGTCCCCCCAGTCGCCCTCGGAGTCCCCGATCCCGAGATTGTCGAAGCGCAGCGTGCCGATCCCCTCGCGCGCCAGCTGCTTGCTGACGCGCGCGGCGGCCGGCGATTCCTTGCCCAGGGTGAATCCATGCGCGACGAGCCCCCAGCCCCGGACCTCGCCCTCCGGCAGATCGATCACGCCGGCCAGTGCGGGACCGACGACGCTCGGAAATGTCACTTTTTCGCTCATGTGGGGCGCTCACCTAGGCAGGGGCTGGTCTGGGCAGATCGTGGGGGGAGAGAGAACAGCGGGCCGCCTCCCGTTCCGGGAGACGGCCCACCGTCCCTGCTGATGCGGCGCCGGGCTCACCCGGCCCCGGCCGTTCTAGATGTCGAAGTACAGCTCGAACTCGTGCGGGTGCGGGCGCAGCTGGATCGGGGCGATCTCGTTCGTGCGCTTGTAGTCGATCCACGTCTCGATCAGGTCGGGGGTGAAGACACCGCCGGCCAGGAGGTACTCGTGGTCCGCCTCGAGGGCGTCGAGGACCGCCGGGAGCGAGGTCGGGACCTGGGCGACGCCCGCGTGCTCCTCGGGAGCCAGCTCGTAGAGGTCCTTGTCGATCGGCTCCGGCGGCTCGATCTTGTTCTTGACGCCGTCCAGGCCGGCCATCAGGAGCGCCGAGAACGCCAGGTACGGGTTCGAGGACGGGTCCGGCGCGCGGAACTCGACACGCTTGGCCTTCGGGTTCGAGCCCGTGATCGGGATACGCATGGCAGCCGAGCGGTTGCGCTGCGAGTACACCATGTTGACCGGCGCCTCGAAGCCCGGGACCAGGCGGTGGTACGAGTTCACCGTCGGGTTCGTGAAGGCGAGCAGCGACGGGGCGTGCTTGAGGATGCCGCCGATGTAGTAGCGGGCGGTGTCCGACAGGCCGGCGTAACCCTGCTCGTCGTAGAAGAGCGGGTCGCCGTTGGCCCACAGCGACTGGTGGACGTGCATGCCCGAGCCGTTGTCACCGAAGATCGGCTTCGGCATGAAGGTCGCGGTCTTCTGGTTGCGCCAGGCGACGTTCTTCACGATGTACTTGAAGAGCATCAGGTCGTCGGCCGCGGCGAGCAGCGTGTTGAACTTGTAGTTGATCTCCGCCTGGCCGGCGGTGCCGACCTCGTGGTGCTGGCGCTCGACCTGGAGGCCGTTCTTGTCCAGCTCCAGGGAGATCTCGGCACGCAGGTCGGCGAAGTGGTCCACCGGCGGGGCCGGGAAGTAGCCGCCCTTGTAGCGGACCTTGTAGCCACGGTTGTTCTCGACCGCACCGGTGTTCCAGGCGCCGGCCTCGGAGTCGATGTGGTAGAAGCTCTCGTTCGCCGACGTCTGGAAGCGGACGTTGTCGAAGACGTAGAACTCCGCCTCGGGGCCGAAGTACGCGGTGTCCGCGATGCCGGTCGACGCGAGGTAGGCCTCGGCCTTCTTGGCGATGTTGCGCGGGTCACGGCTGTACTGCTCGCCCGTGATCGGGTCGTGGATGAAGAAGTTGATGTTGATGGTCTTGTCGCGGCGGAAGGGGTCGACCCGGGCGGTCGACAGGTCCGCGCGCAGCGCCATGTCGGACTCGTGGATGGCCTGGAAGCCGCGGATCGACGACCCGTCGAACGCCAGCTCCTCGTTCGGGTCGAACGCCGCTGCCGGGATCGTGAAGTGCTGCATCACTCCGGGCAGGTCGCAGAACCGGACATCTACGAACTTCACGTCCTCGTCCGCGATGAACTTCTTTGCGTCGTCGGCGTTCTGGAACATCCAACTCCTCCTACTCCCGACCCCCAGGCGGGGACGGGGTTGCAGCTCGTTGTGCGGCCAGTGCGGTGGCACACGCTGGGACCCGACCATAGGGACGGGGGATTTCTCAAGCATGACCCATTTGTTTCGCGGAAGTTAACCGAGGCGGGTTCACGTCAGGTGTCATTCGCCCTACCCCGCCCGTCCTCGTACGAAATCGGGCGCAGTACCGTGGACGGGTGGACAACAGGCAAGCAATCGGATCGTGGCTCTCCGGCCCTCGTGCGGCGGCAGAGGACGCGGGTGTCGACTTCGGGTATCGGGGCGAGCAGCTCGGCCTGCCGGAGGAGGGGCCGGGATCGATCGCGCGGCCCGGACGGCGCATGGGCGCCATCGTCGTCGACTGGGCCCTGTGCATGCTCATCGCATACGGCCTGTTCGCTCGCGGTGACCAGCAGGCGATGGGCAACTGGGCCCTCGGCATCTTCTTCGTCATGACCGTCCTGACGGTCGGCACGGTCGGCTGCACCCCTGGCAAGGCCCTCTTCCGGCTGCGCGTCATCGCCGAGGGCGGCGGCCGGCTCGGCATCGCCCGCGTCCTCATCCGTAGCGTGCTGCTCTGCGTCGCCGTCCCGGCCCTGATCTGGGACCGCGACGGCCGAGGCCTCCACGACCGCCTCGGCCGCGCCGTCCAGGTGCGCATCTGAGCCCTCCCGAGCCCGCAGACGGCGAAGGCCCCGGAACCGATCGGTTCCTGGGCCTTCGCCGTTCGTACGGGCAGTAGAGACAGGAGAGGGGGAAAGAGGCGGGCAGCTACCGCATCTTCGGGCCACCGCGAGGCATGCGAGCACCCTTCGGCATGGGCCCCTTCGGGAGCGGCATGTTGCTCATCAGGTCGCCCATCGCGCGCAGCCGGTCGTTCGTCGCCGTGACCTGCGGTCCCTGGAGGACGCGGGGCAGCTTCAGAAGCGTCGTACGCAGCTTCTTCAGCGGGACCTGGCCCTCGCCGGTGCCGACGATGACGTCGTGGACCGGGACGTCGGAGACGACGCGGGCCATGCGCTTCTTCTCGGCGGCCAGCAGGCTCTTCACCCGGTTCGGGTTGCCCTCGGCGACGAGCACGATGCCCGCCTTGCCGACCGTGCGGTGCACGACGTCCTGGCTGCGGTTCATCGCCACCGCCGGAGTCGTCGTCCAGCCGCGGCCGATCTTGTCGAGCACCGCGGCCGCCGCACCGGGCTGACCCTCCATCTGCCCGAAGGCCGCACGCTCGGCCCTGCGCCCGAAGACGATCGCCATCGCGAGGAAGGCGAGCACAAAGCCGAGAATGCCGAGATAGATCGGGTGACCGATCAAGAAGCCGATTCCGAGGAAGACACCAAAGGTGACGATTCCCACAGCCGCGATGATGAGACCGATCCGCGGATCGGCCCTGCGGGTCATCTTGTAGGTCTGAGCGATCTGCTTGAGTCGCCCGGGGTTCGCGGCGTCCGCCGCGGTTTCCTTCCTCGCCATGCCGTGAAGTCTACGTGCCCCTGGAGGTGACTACGACGTGCGGGTTGTCATCGCCTCTTCGAGCACGCGCAGCGCCTCGGCCCGGTCCTTGGCGCGGCGCCGGTCGTCGAGCACGGACGTCCAGGCGTTGCGGCGAGCGGTGCGCTGACCGCTGCTCATGAGAATCGACTCGACGGCACGCAGTGCGTCGGTGACGGACGGGATGGCGGTGGCGCGTACGGGCGCGGCCTGCATGGTGGGGCCCTCCTGGGCGGCTATGGGTAGGGCTGTACGTGGGGTAATTCCAGGGTCACTGATTGGTGTTACCAGGGCGTGACTGACCGGTCAAACCCGGATGAAGCCTTGACGCCGAGCCGCAAAACCCTGACGCGGCCCGTACGAACCCCTCACCTGCGGGGACTGTAAGGGCCGCGTCATCTCGGCCACTACTCGTCAGTAGTTACTTGTGCGCCGATTCACACAGTCGGACTCCCGGAAGATCTCCGGGGAGGATCACACCGCCTGCGAGGCCACGTACGCCCCGCGCTTCTCGATCGCCATCTGGTAGAGACGCCCGGCGCGGTACGAGGAGCGGACCAGCGGTCCTGACATGACGCCGGAGAAGCCGATCTCCTCGGCCTCCTCCTTCAGCTCCACGAACTCCTGCGGCTTGGCCCAGCGCTCCACGGGGTGGTGGCGCGGCGTCGGGCGCAGGTACTGCGTGATCGTGATGAGCTCGCAGCCCGCCTCGTGCAGCGCGTGCAGCGCCTCGCTGATCTCCGCGCGCTCCTCGCCCATGCCGAGGATGAGGTTCGACTTGGTGACCAGGCCGGCCTCACGGGCGCGGGTGATGACCTCCAGCGACCGCTCGAAGCGGAAGCCGGGGCGGATCCGCTTGAAGATGCGCGGCACCGTCTCCACGTTGTGCCCGAGGACCTCGGGGCGCGAGGAGAAGACCTCGGCCAGCTGGTCGGGGTCGGCGTTGAAGTCGGGGATGAGCAGCTCGACCTTGGTCTTGCCCTCGGCGCGCTCGGCCGTCATCGCGTGGATCTGGCGCACGGTCTCCGCGTACAGCCAGGCGCCGCCGTCCTCCAGGTCGTCGCGGGCGACGCCGGTGATCGTGGCGTAGTTCAGGTCCATCGTGACGACGGACTCACCGACGCGGCGCGGCTCGTCGCGGTCGAGGGCCTGCGGCTTGCCCGTGTCGATCTGGCAGAAGTCGCAGCGCCGGGTGCACTGGTCACCGCCGATGAGGAAGGTGGCCTCGCGGTCTTCCCAGCACTCGTAGATGTTGGGACAGCCCGCCTCCTGGCAGACCGTGTGCAGGCCCTCGCTCTTCACGAGGTTCTGCATCTTCGTGTACTCGGGGCCCATTTTCGCCCGGGTCTTGATCCACTCGGGCTTGCGCTCGATCGGGGTCTGGGCGTTCCGGACCTCGAGGCGCAGCATCTTGCGTCCGTCCGGTGCGACTGCGGACACATCGGCTCCCTGTAGCTTCGATTCTTCGGCGCACACCAGGGTACGCCCGTGATGTCATTGGGCTGACGTCCGGCCAACCTCCGGCCGACGGGGTGCATTCCCCGAAGCTTCCGGCAGGCCCGGCCGTACCGGTTTTCTAGGCGGTCGCCTTCTCGGTTTCCGGGCTCTCAACCGTCTGTCCGGCGGTCTGTCCGGCGGTCTGTCCGGCGGTCTTCTCCACGGTCCGCGGCTTGAGCTCCGCGTTCTCCAGGACGTCCCGCAGGTGCTTCTCGGCGACGGGCAGGATCTCGGCGATCGTGACCTCGCGGCCCAGCTCGTACGAGAGGGACGTCACGCCCGCGTCGCGGATGCCACACGGGATGATCTTGTCGAACCAGGTGTTGTCCGGGTTCACGTTCAGCGCGAAGCCGTGCATCGTCACGCCCTTGGCGACACGGATGCCGATGGCCGCGATCTTGCGGTCCTCGCGGCGCTGGCCCGCGTTGGACGGGGCGTACTCCGGACCGTTGAACCGGGCGTCGAACTCGTCGTCCTGCGTCCGGGGGTCGAGGTCCAGCGTCAGGCCGCCCAGCGCCGGACGCTCGTCCACCGGGTCACCGAGGACCCATACGCCACTGCGACCCTCCACACGGGACGTCTCCAGGCCGAATTCCGCACACGTACGGATAAGCGCCTCTTCCAGACGGCGCACATGTGCTACGACGTCCACCGGGCGCGGCAGCTTCTGGATCGGGTAGCCCACGAGCTGTCCGGGGCCGTGCCAGGTGATCTTGCCGCCGCGGTCCACGTCGACGACGGGGGTGCCGTCCAGCGGACGCTCGCTGTCCTGCGTGCGGCGGCCCGCGGTGTAGACCGGCAGGTGCTCGAGCAGCAGACACGTGTCGGGCAGTTCGTCGGCGAAGCGGGCGGCGTGCACGCGGCGCTGCTCGTCCCAGGCCTCTTGGTACTCGACCGAATCCGGGCCGAAGCCCAGCCGGACGAACCGAAACTCACTCACGGCAAGTGCCTCCCTAGAACCTGCACCGTGCACATATCGCGCCCCCAGCCACTGTACGGGCAGCGGATTCTCGTCAGTCGTCCGGTCAATCCTCACACGATCGGATGAATGCGGGTCGAAGGCCGCGATGAGGGCAGTGGGGGCCGCTACATTCACGCCGTTCACAGAGCCATAAGGGCTGCTCAAGGCAACGCCCGAAAGGCAGGAGACCGCACAGCTGATGACGGAACGACCTCCGCAGCGCACCCCCAACCGCCAGCTAGCCGCGCTCATCTCAGAAGCCGGGTTCTCCAATGCGGGCCTCGCGCGCCGCGTCGATCAGCTGGGCCTCGAGCACGGTCTCGACCTGCGGTACGACAAGACCTCGGTGACCCGCTGGCTTCGCGGGCAGCAGCCGCGCGGCACCACCCCCGCCCTGATCGCCGAGGTCTTCACCCGGCGGTTAGGGCGCCGCCTCTCCGCACAGGATCTCGGTCTCGACGCCTGTGCGCCGGTGTACGCCGGTCTTGAGTTCGCGGCGAGCCCCGAAGAGGCGATCGACATCGTCGGCGGACTCTGGCGCAAGGATTCCGGAAGCCATGCCGAACTGCGGAAGATCGCGTTCACCCCGGCAGGCCTCGTCGTGCCCAGCCGGGACTGGCTGATCGGCCGGGCCGACGACCGGGTGAGCCGCGGCGACTACGCGCCGAGCGCCGCCCGCGTCCCCACCCAGGGGCGGCCCGCCATACCGCGCCAGCGCAAGGAGCCCGAGCGGGGCGCCGGGGCCAGAGTGACCAGCGGCGACATCTCGGCCCTGCGCTCCGTCGGCGAGCTCTTCCGGGCGCTCGACCACGCGTACGGCGGCGGGCACGCCCGGCAGGCGCTCGTGCGCTATCTGGAGCACGAGGCCGAGCCGATGCTGCGCGGCACGTACGGCGAACAGGCCGGGCGGCGGCTCTTCGCGGCCGCCGCCGACCTCACCCGCCTCGCGGGCTGGACCTCGTACGACATCGCGGCGCACGGCCTCGCCCAGCGCTACTACGTCCAGGCGCTGCGGCTCTCGCAGGCGGCGGGCGACCGCGCGTACGGCTCGTACGTCCTGGTCACCATGAGCCGCCAGGCCGTCTACCTGGGGCACGGCAGAGAGGCCGTACAGCTGGCGCGGGTGGCCCAGCAGGGCGTCGGGTCATCGGCGCCGCCCGTCGTACAGGCCCTGCTGCACGCGGTCGAGGCGCGCGGGCACGGAGTGCTCGGCGAGGTGCGGGCGTGCACGGCGTCGATGGTGCGGGCCGAGCGCGCACTGGAGACGTCGCGGCCGGGCGACGAGGTCCCCCACTGGGCGCGGTTCTTCGACGAGGCCCAGCTCGCGGACGAGTTCGGGCACTGTCACCGGGACCTCCAGCAGTACCGCGTGGCCGCCCAGCACGCGGAGCGCTCGCTCCAGCTGCGCGCCCCCGGGTACGCCCGCAGCCGCCTGTTCTGCCGGGTCGTGCTTGCTTCCTCGCGCCTGGCCCTCGGCGAGCTGGAGCAGGCCTGCCAGCTGGGCGCGGAGGCGGCGCAGGCGGCGGGCGAGATGCGGTCGGTGCGTGCCGTCGAGTACGTACGCGACTTTGAGCGGCGTCTTGAGCCGTACCGCGATGCCGCGGCGGTGCGGGGGTATCGCGACCGGGTGTCGGCGCTGGGCTGACATCCGAGGATGGTGTGTAAGGGGCGGGCCTGCGCAGGCCCGCCCCTTACACATGTGCGCGACTCGTACCGGTGTGTGATCGGGGCTCAGCGCAGTCGCGCGACCTCCTTGGGGGACAACGCCTCGTCCCAGGTGGTCAGTTCGTCGAGGTCGCCGCGCAGACTCGCCTTCTCCGTGCCGATGGACCGCAGCGGCAAGGGGATCGACGCGTCGACGGACCCGATCCGCTTCCCGTCGGCGTACAGAGTGGTGTGTCCCGGGGTCGTCACCCACGTCAGCCGCGTCCAGCGGTCGAGCGGCAGCGTGTGGTCGAAGCTGAAGTCGGCCGCTCCGTACCGCGTGAAGCCGACCTTTCCGGTGCCGTGCTGCATCAGCTTCAGCGCGCCAGCCTTCGAGCTGAGAAGGACTTGGTCCCCGGTCCGGGCCGTCGGACGGACCTGCACCGACACGGTCCACGGCTCGGCGACGTCGAGACCGCCGAAGCCCACCCCGTCCCGGTCGGAGTCGAAGCGCCAGGCCTGACCGAGCACGCCTTGCACGGGGGTGGGGTTGTTGATGATGTACGAGGTGCCGGGGAGGGAGCCCGCCACGTCCTCGGCGAGGATCGTGTTGCCGGGGCTGCCCGCGTACGTCCAGCCGCTGGGGTAAGTGGCGTCGTCGAACGTCCAGTGGTGGCTCGGCCGGCCCTCCACCCTCGGCGGCACCGGGGCGGGCGTCGTGCCCGGAGGGTCGCCGATGCGGGCGGCGCGGGCCCGGAAGTCGGCGAGGGTGTCCGGCGTCGCGGACTTGTTCCAGGTGCGGTCGGCGAGGATCGCGCGGGCGCCCGTCATGCTCTGCTCGAAGTAGCCGTCGTCGGCCCAGAAGTTGTAGTCGGCCCAGTTGGTGACGCCGGAACCGAGCATGTCGGGGTCGGTGTTCGGCGCCCAAGAGTCGTACATCCAGGGCTCGTCCGGATACAGGTGGTGGTAGTTGTTCGGGGTGTCGTAGAACGGGCCGATGGCGATCTCGTCGTGGCCGGGGATCGCGGGCTCGGCGTCCGTGCCCTCCCAGGTGAGGAAGACGACCGGGGCGTGCACCTTCTGGCGGGGCGCGTCGAGGTGCTCGGAGCCGTTGTATACGGCCGTGCGCTTGCCGTGCGAAGTGACGACGTCGTCAAGGGTGTTGATGTAGCGGTTCAGGAGGTCGCCGAGCGTGTCCACGTCCGGGCTCCCGGCCAGGTGATCCTTCACGCGCGGGCACTGGGCGAGCTGCCCGGGGACCTCCTCGGCGCCGATCGAGAACAGCGGCGCGTCGAACCAGCCCGCGAACTCGTCCACGATCTCCTTGGACTTCGCGATCGCCTTGTCGCTGGTCATGTCGATGATCCAGTCGGGCGTGAGGTGCGAGTGCGTATGGGCGCCGGTGCACGCGCCGGGCCCGGACCCGAAGCCGATGCCGAAGGCGTCGCTGATCACGGTGGCGTGGCCGGGGAGTTCGAGGCCGGGCATCAACTGGACGTGGTGGCGGGCCGCGAAGGCCTTCAGGTGCTCGATGTCGGCGCGGCTGTAGCTGTGGTCGGGGTCGGCGAGACCCGGAAATTTCGGGCTGTGGAGGCGGAATCCCTCGGACTCGGAGAGGTGCAGGAACAGGGTGTTGAGCTTCTGGTCGCCCATCCTGCGGATCAGGTTCTCCAGATAGGAGATCTTCCAGTACTTGCGTCCCGCGTCGAGGTGGACCATGCGGACGGCCTGCGCGGGGCGGTCGGTGGAGCGGGCGCGGGGGACGGCGCGGTGGTCGTCGACCGTGGAGCGCAGGAGCTGGAGGAGCGTGCGGGTGCCGTAGTAGAGGCCGTGGGTGGACGCGGCTTCGATGCGGATCGGGCCCGCGCTGTCGAAGCCGTAACCCTCGGCTCCGAGGCCTCCCTTGGAGGTGAGGCCGAGCGTGATGTCGCCGGCGGCCGGTCGGCCCGTGTGGGCGATCCGGGGCGTGATGCCGGTGACCTGCTTGATCTCCGTACGGAGCTGGTCCGCGAGCCTGCGTACGGACTGGTGTGCGGGGCCCGGGAATTCGGCGCGGCCCGAGGGGAGCGCGGTGGTGGATCCGGCGCGCGGGTCGATCAGGATGCGGGTGCGTTCGGTGAGCTGCGTACGGCCGTCGAGCGCGGTCCAATCGGTGGGGCGGGGGACCACGGAGGGCACGCCAGGCGCGCCGGTCCCTTCGGGCCGTGCGCTTTCCGCTGTGGCTGCTGTGGCTGCTGTGGCGGTCGGCAACGATAGACCTCCCATGAATAGGCCGAGGATGAGTGATATCACCGGGATGGTGCGACGCACGTGAGTCCTCCCGCGGCTTGGCGATCCGGTGGGACCGTAGCCGTGGGGTACCGGTGTGGCAAGGGAAGTTGCAGGGGCGGGTGAGGTTCGGTGAGGCGTACTGGGAGGGGGCGTACGGGAAAGGGGGAAGCCCTCGCGTGGGGACGCGAGGGCTTCCAGGGGTGAACCAGAGGTCGGATGGCTGTCAGGCCGCCATCGGTACTTGCCCCTCGCCTTGAGCGGGGTCCACGCCGAGGTCCACGAGTACGGCCCGCGCCGCGCGGCGGCCCGAGTACAGGGCGCCTTGCACCGTGCTGGTGTCCCGGTGGTCGCCGCACACGTAGAGCCCCGAGAGCAGCCGCACCGGGCGGCGCAGATCGTGCGGCGGCGGCATCGCGGGCACCGCCTCGCGGGTGTGGTGGACGGCCAGGGATTCCCAGCGGGCGGTCGACGTGCCGTACAGATCGGCGAGATGGGCGAGGACGGCGCGCTCGTCCGGCGGCGGGCCGAGGACCGTCGACGAGACGAGCGTCCTGCCCGCGGGCGCGCGCGAGGGGTCGACGTGGCTGACGACGGCCGTGTGCGCGACGGGGCCGGAACGGTCGGCGTCGAGGAGCAGCGCGGGCTCGGCGAGCGGTGGTTCGGGTGCCGCGTGGTGCAGCACCGTCACCTGGTGGAAGGACGGCACGCGCAGGCCGGGCAGCAGGGCGGCGGCCGCCCGGGCGTCGGTGGCCAGCAGGACCGCGCGGCAGCGCACCTCACCGTGTTCGGCGGTGGTGACGGAGGTCGTGGAGACGCCCGTGACGCGTACGCCGGTGCGGACCGTCCCCGGTGGCAGCGCGGCCGCCAGGAGCTCGGGCAGCACCTCGGCGCCGCCCTCGGGCAGGCACAGGCGGCCGCGGGCGAAGGAGTGCAGGGCGAGGTCGGCGCAGCGGCTCGATGTCGTCAGGTCCGGGTCGCAGAGGAGCGCGGAGAGCAGCGGGCGCAGGAAGCCGGTGACGGTGCGCGCGGGCAGGCCCCGGGCGAAGAGGGCCTGCGAGGCGGGGAGTTCGGGGCGGGCGAGCAGACGCCTGGGGTCCGTCGCCGCGAGCCTGGCCAGGGCGGCACCGAGCCGGGCCTGGTCGAGCGCGCCGCCGAGGGGGGCGGTACGGGGCGTGGTCCGTGCGGTGCGCGGACCCCTGGGGGCGCTTGCCAGGGCGCGTGCTGCGGTCAGTGCGCCCCTTGCGCGCCGGGGGCTCGTGGGCTCGACGGCGCGGTGGTGCCGGCCGTCGCTGTGCACGAGGACGCCGGGGACGAAGGGGCGCAGCACGAGGGCGTCGAGCCCCGGCGTGTGACGCAACTCGGGGTAGGACGTGGTGAGCAGCTGCCCGATCCTGTCGAGCCGGAAGCCGTCGACCTTCTCCGTCGACATGCGCCCGCCGACGTAAGGGGCGGCTTCCAGGACGACGGTCGTTACACCAGCACTGGTCAGCTGGTGGGCGGCCGACAGGCCGGCGGCGCCGGCTCCCACGATGACGACATCCGCATGGTGCGCAGGCTCTGGCACGTGCCCCTCCCCGAGGTTGCGCGGCTGCTGGGGACGTCATGCCCTCAACAGGGCTTCGGAATCACCGAGTTCCGCACGAGGGTAGGAGCACGAACGGCCGGGGGGAGTCGCGCATCGACCGGGCACGGTCGCACGCCGGGCGCGCGGCGGTAGCGCGACGGTCGGGGCGAAGAACCTGTGGCTGAGGCCAGGCCCTCTACCGCAGCGCCGCGCGGAGCGTCTCCTCGATGCCCGGGAACGCGAACGAGAAGCCCGACTCCAGGAGCCGGGTCGGCAGCACCCGCTGGCTGCCGAGCACGTCACCGGCCATCTCGCCGAGCACGACGCGCAGCGCGGGCGCGGGCGCCGCGAAGAGCGTGGGCCGGTGCAGCACCCGGCCCATCGCGGCCGTCACCTCGCGGTTGGTGAGCGGGTCGGGCGCCGTCAGATTGACCGGGCCCGCGAGCGAATCCGTGTCGAGCAGGTGCCGCAGCGCGGCCACCGCGTCGTGCAGCGAGATGTAGCTCCAGTACTGCCTGCCGTCGCCGAGCCGTCCGCCGAGCCCCGCCTTGAAGAGCGGGAACATGCGCTGCCAGGCCCCGCCCTCGCGCGCCACCACCAGGCCGTTGCGCGCGAAGACCGTGCGGATGCCCGCCGCGTGCGCCGCGGCGGCCGCGCCCTCCCACTCCACGCACAGGGACGGCAGGAAGCCCTCTCCGGAGGGGGCACTCTCGTCCACCGCCCGCTGACCGGTGTCTCCGTAGTAGCCGATCGCACTGGCGCACAGGAACACCCGGGGCTTCTCGTCGAGGGCGGCGGCCGCCTCGGCGAGCGTCGTGGTGCCGAGCACCCTGCTGTCGCGGAGCTCCTGCTTGTAGGCGTCCGTCCAGCGGCGGTCACCGATCCCGGCTCCGGCCAGGTTGACCAGCGCGTCGCAGCCCGCGAGCCCCGCCGTGTCGACGTACCCCTTCTTGGGGTCCCAGCGCACCTCCTGCTGCGTACGAGGCGCCCGGCGCACCAGTCGCACCACGTCGTGGCCGTCGTCGGCGAGGGCGCGTGTCAGCGCCGTTCCGATGAGGCCGGACGCTCCGGCCACGGCGATTCGTGACCGCTGCGGCGAAGGGGCTGAACTCTCGGGATCGGTGGGTGCCATGAAGTCATCCTGCCCCGGAAACCCCCGCAAAGGCGTCAGGCGGCCGTCGTACAGTGACGCCCATGCAGGACATGCTCATACGTACCGCTCTGCCGGACGACGAAGAAGCCCTTGGCCGCATCGACCGCGTCACCTGGTCCACCCTGCACGCGGTACAGCCTGCGCCGCAGCTTCCGTACCCGCCCTTCTTCAGTGAACGCTTCGGACCGCACGACCACTTGGTCGCCGAGCTGAACGGCGTGGTCGTCGGTTACATACGGCTCGGATATCCCACCTCCGTCCTGGCCAACGCCCATGTGCGCCAGATCCTGGGCTTCGCCGTCTCGGACGAGGCGCGTGGCAAGGGAGTGGGCCGCCGTCTGGTCCAGGCCGCGGTGGAGGAGGCCCGCCGTCAGGGCGCGCGGCGCATCACGCTGCGGGTGCTCGGCCACAACATCCCGGCCCGGACGCTCTACGCCTCCGAGGGGTTCGTGATCGAGGGGGTGCTGCCGGGTGAGTTCTTCCTCGACGGCGCCTATGTGGACGACGTGCTGATGGGGCGCGTGCTCTGACACCCCCCCCGCACCCCCCGGGAGCTGCCACCCGACGGACCGGCCCGGCGTGCGGCGGGCACGCGCGCGTAGGAGCGTGGAATGGCCGACCGGAAGGAGCGAACCGATGTTCAGGGTCGCTGCTGCCAGCCGGCGGGACCGGGACGAGCCCGGCTGGCTGCGCGGCGCGCCGCCGCCCACCTGGGTGCGCTGGCCTCCGCCCGTGCTCCTGGTCGTGACCTGCGTCATCCAGCTGTCCACTCCGGAGACGGTCGATCTCAGCTTCCTGCTCGCCGCCGTGCCCCCGCTGGCCGCGCTGTCGTACGGCGCCTTTGTCACGGCCCTCTTCGGCGGCACTGTGGTGCTGCTCCTTTACCTGCCGGGCTTCGGGCTCGGCCGCCCCGGGGACAGCGATGTGCTGACGGTCGCCTTCGTGGCGCTGCTGAGCATCGTGTTCGCCTGGGTACGCAGCCGCCGTGACACGCAGCTCGTCACCGTCCGGACCGTCGCGGAGGCCGCCCAGTTCGCCGTCCTGCCGCCGCTGCCGGAACGCGTGGGTCCGGTGCGCTGCGCGGGCCTCTACCGCGCGGCCCAGGGCGGGACGCTGGTCGGCGGTGATCTCTTCGACGTGCGCAAGGGACCCAGCGGCGTACGGGCGCTGGTGGGCGATGTGCAGGGGCACGGCTTGGCGGCCGTCGGCACGGTCGCCGCGCTGCTCGGCGCCTTCCGGGAGGCGGTGCTCGACCAGCCCGACCTGGAGGGGGTCGCCGCCCGGCTCGACCGTCGGCTCGTGGTGGACTCCGAGGAGGCCGAGCACGCCGAGCTCTTCGCCACCGCCGTGCTCCTCGAATTCCGTGACGACGCAGCCGAGCTGCGCGTCGTCTCCTGCGGCCACCCGCCCCCGCTGCTGCTGCGGGGCGGGTCCGTCCAGGAGCTCGCCGTGGCGCCGGGTGCTCCGCTGGGCCTGGGGATCGCGGGAGTCGCCCCGCCCGAAGAGGTGACCGTGGGCCTGCGGCCCGGCGACCGGCTGCTCGTGGTGACCGACGGGGTGACCGAGGCGCGGGACGGCTCCGGCGCCTTCTACCCGCTGACCGAACGCCTTCCGGTGCTCTGCGCCGACCTGCGGGACGACCCGGCGGCGATGACGTCCGCGGTCTGGAAGGACCTGGTCCGCTTCTCCGGCGGGGTCGGGGACGACGTGGCCCTGCTGGCGTTCTCCCTGGACCTGGGGCCGGACGGACGGCCGGACCCGCGGGTGGTCCCGGGGCTTTAGCGGGGGGCCAGGAGCCGCAGCCCGCCCGTCAGTTCGCGCAGGCAGCGCACCGCGAGGACGGCGGGGGAGCCGGGCCCCACGGCCGGCGCGTCCCCCGCGGCCCAGGTCTCCAGGGCCAGGCGGATGGCGTCGGTGGCGGCCGCGGCGGCCAGGCGTACGTCCAGTTCGTCGGCGTCGTCCCCGGCCAGCCGGGCGAGCACGGGCACGAGCTGCTCCTCGGACTCCTGGTTCACGCGGTACCAGACGGCGCGCAGCGCCGGGTCGTCCTGCGCCGCGCGCAGCAGACCGCGGGTCCATTCCAGGGCTTCGGCCGCGTGGTCGTCGCCCGCGGTCAGCGCGTCCGCGATCGACCGCTCCAGGGCCGTCGGCACCCCGGCGGCCGGGTCGAGGGCCGCCAGGTGAGCCCGCCACTCGGCGGCGCCGCCCGCGAGGAGCGGGGCGACCGCGTCCTGCTTGTTCCGGAAGTACCGGTAGAAGGTGCGCAGCGCCACTCCCGCCCGGCCCGCGATCTCCTCGGCCGTGGTGCCGTCCGGGCCCCGCTCGGCGAAGAGCTCGGCCGCGGCGCGGGCGATGTCGAGCTGCGTGGCCGCCTTGCGGCGCTCGGTCAGCGACGGCTGAGCCGGCGCCGGGGGCTGCGATGACTGCGACGGGTGGGTGCTCACCCCCGCAGCCTACGCGCGATCCTCACCCTGATACATGAATTGTCGTCATGGCAAAACGTGCCATGAAGGCGTACATTGAAATCAGATCGGGAAGGCCGGAGCCATGCAAGGACCCGGGAGCCCGGAGTTGATCGGAGGCATCTCATGAACCGGTACGCAGGCCGTCGCGCACTCATCACCGGCGGGGGCTCGGGGATCGGGCAGGCCTCCGTCCTGCGCGTCCTGGAGGAGGGCGGCAGGGTCGTGGCCGCCGACGTCAGCGAGGCGGGCCTGAAGGACACCGCCGAGAAGGCGGGCGCGGCGGCCGACCGCCTCACCACGCTCGTGGTCGACATCTCGGACGAGACCTCGGTGCGCGAAGGCGTCGCCGCCGCGGTCAGTGCGCTCGGCGGCCTGGACGTCCTGGTGAACGCGGCGGGCGTGCTCCGCTCCTCGCACACGCACGAGACCAGCCTGGATTCCTTCGAGCACGTCATCCGGATCAACCTGGTGGGCACGTTCCTGGTGATCCGCGAGGCGATCCCGGCGCTGCTGGCGGGCGATGACGCCGCCGTCATCAACTTCAGCTCCACCTCGGCGGTCTTCGCCCACCCGTACATGGCGGCTTACGCGGCGAGCAAGGGCGGCATCCAGTCCATGACGCACGCGCTGGCCAGTGAGTACGGCAAGCGGGGAATCCGCTTCAATTCCGTCCAGCCCGGCTCCATATCCAGCGGCATGACCGACGGCAGCGGTGCCAGCAGGCAGAGCGTGGGCCCCGGTCTGCCCGCGGACGCCGACATGAGCCTGTTCGTGAAGCTCGCGCCGGCCATCGGCCAGGGCTTCGCGGGGCCGGAATCGGTGGCATCGGTCGTCGCGCTGCTCGGCTCGCGGGACGGCAAATTCATCACCGGCACCGAGGTCCGGGTGGACGGCGGCACCCACTTCTGAGCCCGCCCTCCGGTTCACTCGATCGGCCGAGCGCGGATCGCGGGTGGAGGGGGTGGGCCGGACAGTCGGAGCATGCGTGTCTTCCGTGGGTCGTCCGCGGCGCGCGTGCCGGTGGTGGTGCGTGCGGTGCTCGGCTGTGTGCCCGGAGCCGCGGCCGTGGCGCTTCTGCTGCTGTGCGCGTGGTTCGTGGGACCGGGGGTCTCAGGGGCGTCGGTGCGGGCGGGTGACGGTGCGGTGGCGTTGGCCGGGCTCGGTGAGCGGGCCGGCGTGACCGGGCGGCACTCGATGATGCCCGCGGCAGCGGCTCCGGTGCGGCGGGAGGCGGACCATCCCGCGGCACGGCCACGCGTGGTGCCACGCGCCGAGTGGCTCGGCGACGCGACGGGCGAGACGCCGCCCGCCCGGTACGCCGGCCGGGTCCAGGCCGTGTTCATCCACCACACGGACACCCCGAACAGCTACGACTGCGCCGATGCCGCGCGCACCATCCGTTATCTGCACACCGGCCAGACCGAGGGGAGACAGTGGGACGACATCGGCTACAACTTCCTCGTCGACCGGTGCGGGACCGTCTACGAAGGGCGTGCGGGCGGCATCGAGAGGGCCGTCGTAGGGGCGCACACGCAGGGCTACAACAAGGGGTCGGTGGGGATCGCGGCCATCGGGACGTTCACGGAGGGGACGCCTGTCCCCAAGGCCATGACCGACGCCATCGCCGGGCTGATCGCGTGGAAACTCGGCCTCTCGGGCGTGGACCCGCGCTCCACGGTGCGGCTGGTCTCCACGAACAGCCTCAGCAGGTATCCGGCGGGGGCGGTCGAGGCGTTCAGCGCGGTGTCCGGGCACCGCGACGGCTACACCACCTCCTGCCCGGGTGCGGCGCTGACGGCCGCGCTCCCCGCGATCAGGGAGAAGGCCGCACGGCTGCAGGGACGGTGAGAGGGGGTACGGGCCGGTCAGGGCAGGTGCGGGGTTCGGGCTCAGTCGGCCTCGGCGAAGCGTTCCCACAGCCTCGGGTAGCGCTCGGCCATCACCGCCTCGTTCTCGAAGTCGAGCGGCGTCCCTTGTGGCTCCGTCGGGGCGGGGGCGATGCCGAGATCGGGGGTGACCACGCCGGTGAGCTGCTCGTAGGCCTCGTCCGCCGCGTAGCCGAGCTCCTCGCCGTCGCCGTCGATGTCCTCGTCGAAGTCGTCGAGGAGATCCGCGAGCGAGTCCGGGTCGTGCAGGGCTCCCTCGAAGACCTCGCGGCCCTGACCGATCAGCCAGCAGCGGAAGTAGTCGAAGGCGTCATCACTGGCGCCACCGAGGAGGACCCAGGAAGCGCCCCACAGATCCCAGCGGTAGGCCCGGTTGTAGCGCGCCTCGAAGTGACGGGCGAAGTCGAGCACCATGTCCGGCTCGAGTTCCAGGAGTTTCTCCGTGAGCAGGTCGGCGTGGTCCTCGGGGTCGCCCTCGGCGGCCACGCGGGTGCGGTCCACGATCTCCCAGAACTCCGTCTCGTCCATCACGGGACAAGCATCGGTCCTGAGGGGTGGGTACGCACGCGGAGTGCGGCGGATGCGACTGTCTCGTTATGCGTGCACATGCCCATGGAAAACCCGACAGCAGGTGTCGGCATTGGGTGGCAGCCTCGACGTCATGGAGAGCGAAGAGATGGACACCACGCACGCACCCGCGCACCCCCTGACCGGAAAGGTCGCCCTCGTCGCCGGCGCCACCCGCGGCGCGGGCCGCGCCATGGCCGTGGAACTCGGCCGCGCGGGGGCCACCGTGTACGCGACGGGCCGTACGACCCGGGCACACACCAGTGAGGTCGGGCGCACCAAGGAGACCATCGAGGGGACCGCGGAGCTGATCACCGCCGCGGGCCGGGAGGCAGGCGGGCCGGGCACCGGCATCGCCGTGCCCACCGATCACCTGGAGCCCGAGCAGGTCGAGGCCCTCGTCGACCGGATCGACCGTGAGCAGGGCCGCCTGGACATCCTGGTCAACGACATCTGGGGCGGCGACATCCACGTCGAGTGGGACAAGAAGATGTGGGAGCACGACCTCGACAAGGGGCTGCGCCTGATGCGCCTCGGCATCGAGACCCACATCGTCACCAGCCGGTACGCGCTGCCGCTGCTCATCAAGAACCCCGGCGGCCTGGTCGTCGAGGTCACCGACGGCACCGAGGAGTACAACGGCCCCAACTACCGCAAGCCCTTCTACTACGACCTCGCGAAGTCGACCCCGCTGCGGATGGCATGGGGACTGGCCCAGGAGGTCAAGGAGTACGGCTGCACGGCGCTCTGCCTGACCCCCGGCTGGCTGCGCTCCGAGGCAATGCTCGACACGCACTTCAAGGTCACCGAGGAGAACTGGCTCGACGGCCGCGAGCAGAACCCGCACTTCGCGATCTCCGAGACCCCGACCTTCGTCGGCCGGGCCCTGGTCGCGCTCGCCGCCGACCCCGAAGTGGCCCGCTGGAACGGCGAGTCGCTCTCCAGTGGCGGTCTCGCCAAGGAGTACGGCTTCACGGACGTCGACGGTTCGGCGCCGGATGCCTGGCGCTACATCGCGGAGGTCGAGCAGAAGGGCAAGCCCGCGGACGTCACCGGCTACCGCTAGCCGCCTCCCGCCCACCGGCTGACGGCATCATGGGGGCATGCGCGCTGCACGCCTCATCAAGATGGTGCTTCTGCTCCAGGCCCGCCCCTCCATGACCGCCGCCGAGCTCGCGGGTGAGCTCGAAGTGTCCGAGCGGACCATCACGCGGGACGCCCAGGCCCTTTCGGAGGCGGGCGTCCCGGTCTACGCGGACCGGGGGCGGGCCGGCGGCTACCGCCTCATCGGCGGCTACCGCACCCGGCTCACCGGCCTGGGGCGCAGCGAGGCGGAGGCCCTCTTCCTCTCCGGGGTGCCGGGCGCGCTGCGCGAGATGGGCCTGGAGGACGCGGCGTCGGCGGCCCGCCTGAAGGTGTCGGCGGCGTTGATGCCCTCGCTGCGCGACGCCTCGCAGAACGCGTCGCAGCGCTTCCACCTGGACGCGCCGGGCTGGTTCAAGGAGACGCCCGCGCCCGAGCTGCTGCCCGCGCTGGCGGACGCGGTGTGGGACGACCGGCGCGTCACCGCGCGCTACCGGCGCCAGGACACCGAGGTGGAACGGGAGTTGGAGCCCTACGGCCTCGTGCTCAAGGCCGGGGTCTGGTACCTGTGCGCGCGGGTGCCCGACACGGGCTCCTTCCGCGTCTACCGCATCGACCGGTTCACCGCGATCGCCGCCGACGAGGACCGCTTCGTACGCGACGAGGAGTTCGACCTGCCGGGCTTCTGGGAGGAACGGGCCGCGCAGTTCGCGCGGGCGATCCTGCACTCCGAAGTCGTGCTGCGGCTCTCCGAGGCAGGCGTGCGCCAGCTCCCGCACGCCACCGACTCCGCGTCCACCCAGGAAGCACTGGAGACCGCGAGCGCCCCCGACGAGGAGGGCTGGGTGACGCTGACCCTCCCCGTGGAGAACGAGACGGTGGCGTACACGCAGCTCATGTCCCTGGGCCCGGAGGTGGAGGTCCTGGAGCCGACGACGCTCAGGGAGCGATTCGCACAAGCGGCACACAGAATGGCTGATCGCTACCGGTAATCGGGTGGGTGGGCGGGAAAACATCCGCCGCGAAGCGGCGGCTCAGAACTGCACCCGCACACGGGAACGGGCCCCTGCCGAAAAGACAGAGACCCGCACCCGCACCAAGCCGAAGGCTACAGACCGTACTTGGCCCGAGCTTCCTTCACCGCGGAAGCCTGCACCTCGCCACGACGCGCAAGCTGCGCCAGCGACGCCACGACGATCGACTCCGCGTCGATGCCGAAGTGGCGGCGAGCCGCGTCACGCGTGTCGGAGAGACCGAAGCCGTCCGCACCCAGGGACGAGTAGTCCTGCTCGACCCACTGCGCGATCTGGTCGGGAACCTGCCGCATGTAGTCGGACACCGCGAGCACGGGACCCTGCGCACCCTCCAGCGCCGTACGCACGTACGGAATCCGCTCCTCGCCGCGCAGGATGGCCTCGTCGGCCTCCAGGGCGTCGCGGCGCAGCTCGGTCCAGGACGTCGCGGACCACACGTCGGCGGCCACGCCCCACTCCTCGGCGAGCATCTTCTGCGCGGCGAGGGTCCAGTGGATGGCCGTGCCCGAACCGATCAGCTGGATGCGCGAGGCGTTGGCCGCGGGGGAGTGCCCCGCCGTCTCGGCGGTGTTGAAGCGGTACAGGCCCTTGACGATGCCCTCGTCCACACCCGCGGGCTTCGCGGGCTGCGGCATCGGCTCGTTGTAGACGGTGAGGTAGTAGAAGACGTTCTGGTCCTCACCGGGGGCGGCCTCGCCGTACATCCGGCGCAGACCGTCCTTGACGATCGCCGCGACCTCGTAGGCGAACGCGGGGTCGTACGACATGGCGGCGGGGTTCGTCGCGGCGATCACCGGCGAGTGACCGTCCGCGTGCTGCAGACCCTCACCCGTCAGCGTCGTACGACCGGCGGTGGCGCCGACGAGGAAGCCGCGGCCGAGCTGGTCGCCGAGCTGCCACATCTGGTCGGCCGTGCGCTGCCAGCCGAACATCGAGTAGAAGATGTAGAACGGGATCATGGCTTCGCCGTGCGTCGCGTACGACGTCGACGCGGCGATGAAGTCCGCCATCGAGCCGGCCTCGGTGATCCCCTCGTTGAGGATCTGGCCGTCCTTCGCCTCGCGGTAGTACATCAGCTGGTCGCGGTCGACCGGCTCGTACGTCTGGCCCTTGGGCGAGTAGATGCCGAGCGACGGGAAGAGCGACTCCATGCCGAAGGTGCGCGCCTCGTCGGGGACGATCGGCACCCAGCGCTTGCCGGACTCCTTGTCGCGGATCAGGTCCTTGACCAGGCGTACGAAGGCCATGGTCGTCGCCATCGACTGCGAGCCGGAGCCCTTGTCGAACGCGGCGAACGACTTGTCGGCCGGGGCGGGCAGCGGGGAGAGGGGCTGCGTGCGGCGGGCCGGGGCCGGGCCGCCGAGGGCGGCACGGCGCTCCTGGAGGTAGCGGACCTCGGGGGAGTCGGCGCCCGGGTGGCCGTAGGGCACCACGCCGTCGACGAACTGGCTGTCCGAGATCGGCAGCTCGAGGAGGTCGCGCATGTCCTTGAACTCGTCCACCGTGAGCTTCTTCATCTGGTGGTTGGCGTTCTTGGACTCGAAGCCCTTGCCAAGCGTGAAGCCCTTGACCGTCTGCGCGAGGATCACGGTCGGCGCGCCCTTGTGGGTGAGCGCCGCACGGTAGGCCGCGTAGACCTTGCGGGCCTCGTGGCCGCCGCGCGAGAGGTGGAAGCACTCGCTGATCTTGTCGTCGCTGAGCAGCTTGCCGAGCTCGACGAGCGCGGGCTCGGAGCCGAAGAAGTGCTCGCGGATGTAGGCGGCGTCGCGGGTCGCGTACGTCTGGAACTGCGCGTCCGGCACCTCGCGCAGGCGGCGGACCAGGGCGCCGTTGGTGTCGAGCTGGAACAGCTCGTCCCAGGCGTTGCCCCACAGGACCTTGATGACGTTCCAGCCGGCACCGCGGAACTGGGCCTCCAGCTCCTGGACCACGCGGAAGTTGGCGCGGACCGGGCCGTCGAGGCGCTGCAGGTTGCAGTTGATGACGTAGGTGAGGTTGTCGAGACCCTCACGGGCGGCGAGCGCGAGGGCTGCCGTCGACTCGGGCTCGTCCATCTCGCCGTCACCGAGGAACGCCCACACGTGCGAGGGGGAGACGTCCTTGATGTTGCGGTTGGTCAGGTAGCGGTTGAAGCGCGCCTGGTAGATCGCCGACAGCGGGCCGAGGCCCATGGAGACGGTCGGGAACTCCCACAGCCAGGGCAGTCGCCGCGGGTGCGGGTAGGACGGCAGGCCGTTGCCGCCCGCCTCCTGGCGGAAGTTGTCGAGGTGCCCCTCGTTCAGGCGGCCGTCGAGGAAGGCGCGGGCGTAGATGCCGGGGGAGGCGTGGCCCTGGATGTACAGCTGGTCGCCGGAGCCGTCCCCCTCCTTGCCCTTGAAGAAGTGGTTGAAGCCCGTCTCGTACAGCCAGGCGGCGGAGGCGAAGGTGGCGATGTGGCCGCCGACGCCGTGCTTGCTGCCCCGGGTCACCATCGCGGCCGCGTTCCAGCGGTTCCACGCGGCGATGCGCTGCTCCAGCGCCTCGTCGCCCTCGATCGCCGGCTCGGCGGAGGTGGGGATGGTGTTGACGTAGTCGGTCTCAAGGAGCTTGGGCAGCGCCAGGCCCGCGCCCTCGGCGCGCTCCAGCGTGCGGCGCATCAGGTATGCAGCACGGTGCGGCCCGGCCGCCTGGGTAACGGCGTCCAGGGAGGCCTGCCATTCGGCGGTCTCCTCGGGGTCGCGGTCCGGGAGCTGGTCGAGCTCGCTCGGCTGGATTGCGGAGGGGTCGGTCATGTCGCCGCCTTCCTGAGTCGGAGGGGGTCCCCTGTTCGGTAAGGGGTGGGGGTGCCCTAGGTCTTTGGCAGGACAGGGCGTAAGGCTCGGGTGGGAGCCCGTCGGAGACTCTAACTCCGTGATCGATGATCGATCAAAGGGTTGAAGGCGAAAACTCCTTCATATTGAGAAAGTAGGCATCCGGTGCCATTAATGCGGGCACGCGGTGCCTTCGAATGCAAGGATCGTCGCAGGTGAGAGCACGTTTGAGCGGGCGTGTCACGGATGAGCGCGAGCCCCGCGAAGACTCCGGGGGAGCCGGTCAGGGACGCGGCGCGCAGCCCAGTACGTGGGCCTTCACCAGCTCGGCGATCGCGGGATCCCGCTGCCGGAAGGCCGTGACCAGGGCCTCGTGCTCCTCCGCGTACGACTGCTGCACCGTCCCGAGCCACCGGATCGACAACGCGGTGAAGACCTCGATGCCCAGGCCCTCCCAGGTGTGCAGCAGCACGGAGTTGTTCGCGGCCCGCACCAACTCCCGGTGGAAACCGACCGTGTGCCGCACCTGCGCGGTGCCGTCGGCGGCCCGGTCCGCCTCGTACAGCGCGGCGACATGGGGTTCGAGGGCCGAGCAGTCCGCCGCCAGGCTCTGGGCGGCGAGTTCGGCGGCGATGGCCTCCAGGCCCGCGCGGACGGGGTAGCTCTCCTCCAGGTCCGCCGCGGTCAAGTTCCGGACGCGCACGCCCTTGTTGGGCGCCGACTCGATGAGCCGCAGCGTCTCCAGCTCCCGCAGCGCCTCGCGTACGGGGGTCTGCGAGACCTCGAGCTCGACGGCGATCCGCCGCTCCACGATCCGCTCGCCCGGCTGCCAGCGCCCGCTGACGATCCCCTCCACGATGTGCTCGCGGATCTGTTCGCGCAGCGAGTGAACGACGGGCGCGGTCATGTGGGCTCCTCCGGCGGGGGCAGCGCCCCAGGGCGTGGTGACCCCTAGACAATACGGCGACGCCCCCGCTCGGAAACCTCCGAACGGGGGCGTACGTGCTGATGAGACGAGTCTTACAGCCCTGACTACGTAGAACTACAGACTGTGGGACTACAGGCCGAGCTCGACCTCGAACTCGCCGGCCTCGAGGATCGCCTTGACCGTGGTCAGGTAGCGGGCGGCGTCCGCGCCGTCCACCAGACGGTGGTCGTAGGAGAGCGAGAGGTACGTCATGTCCCGCACCGCGATGGTCTCGCCGAGGTCCGGGTGGTTGATGACGACCGGACGCTTGACCGTGGCACCGATGCCGAGGATCGCGGCCTGGTTCGGCGGCACGATGACCGTGTCGAACAGGGCACCGCGCGAGCCGGTGTTGGAGACCGTGAAGGTGGCGCCGGACATGTCGTCCGGGGTGAGGCCACCGCCACGGGCCTTGCCCGCGAGCTCGGCGGTCTTCTTGGAGATACCGGCGATGTTGAGGTCGCCCGCACCCTTGATGACCGGCGTCATCAGACCCTTCTCGGCGTCAACGGCGATGCCGATGTTCTCCGAGTCGAAGTACGTGATGGTGCCCTCGTCGTCGTTGATCCGGGCGTTGACGACCGGGTGGGCCTTCAGAGCCTGGGCAGCGGCCTTGACGAAGAACGGCATCGGGGAGAGCTTGACGCCCTCACGGGCCGCGAACGCGTCCTTCGCCTTGGCGCGCAGCTTCATCAGCTTCGTGATGTCGACCTCGACGACCGAGGTCAGCTGGGCCTGCGAGTGCAGCGCCTTCATCATGTTGTCGCCGATGACCTTGCGCATGCGGGTCATCTTGACGGTCTGGCCGCGCAGCGGGGACGCCTCGATGGACGGAGCCTTCGCACCGGCCGGGGCAGCGGCGGCGGCCGGAGCCGGAGCCGACTTCTTGGCCTCGGCGGCCGCGATGACGTCCTGCTTGCGGATGCGGCCACCGACGCCGGTGCCCTTGACGTCCGACAGGCTCACGCCGTGCTCGCCCGCGAGCTTGCGGACCAGCGGCGTGACGTACGCGCCCTCGTCGGCCGGGGAGGCCGGAGCGGCCGGAGCGGCAGGGGCAGCCGGAGCGGCAGCGGCGGGCTGCGCGGGAGCCGGAGCCGGAGCCGCGGGCTGCGCGGGAGCGGCAGGCTGAGCGGGGGCCGGGGCGGCCTCCTGCTTCGGGGCCTCCTGCTTGGGGGCCTCCTGCTGCGCGGGGGCGGCCGGGGCCTCCTCCTTGGCCGGAGCGGGAGCGGCACCGGGAGCGCCGATGACGGCGAGCTTGGCGCCGACCTCAGCGGTCTCGTCCTCGCCCACGACGATCTCGAGCAGCACGCCCGCGGCCGGGGAGGGGATCTCGGTGTCGACCTTGTCCGTGGAGACCTCGAGCAGGGGCTCGTCCTCCGCGACCTCCTCGCCGACCTCCTTCAGCCAACGGGTGACGGTGCCCTCGGTGACCGACTCGCCCAGTGCGGGCAGCGTGACGTCGGTGCCGGAGGCGCCGCCGACCGGGGCTGCCGGAGCGGCAGGGGCCTCGGCGGCGGGGGCCGGAGCCGCGGGAGCCTCGGCGGCGGGGGCCGGGGCCTCCTCCTGCGCGGGCTCGGCGGCCGGGGCGGACTCGGCGGCGGGGGCGCCGGAGCCGTCGTCGATGACGGCAAGCTCGGCGCCGACCTCGACGGTCTCGTCCTCGGCGACCTTGATGGAGGCCAGGATGCCTGCGGCCGGGGAGGGGATCTCGGTGTCGACCTTGTCGGTCGAGACCTCGAGCAACGGCTCGTCGGCCTCGACGCGCTCGCCCTCGGCCTTCAGCCAACGGGTGACAGTGCCCTCGGTGACGCTCTCGCCGAGCGCCGGAAGGGATACGGAAACCGCCATGGTTTCAGTCGCTCCTTACGAAAATTGCGGAAGTCTGGTCGTCGCGCCCGTGTGACTGAATCAGTCGTGGGAGTGGAGAGGCTTGCCCGCGAGGGCCAGGTGAGCCTCGCCCATGGCCTCGTTCTGCGTCGGGTGGGCGTGGATGAGCTGGGCGACCTCGGCGGGCAGCGCTTCCCAGTTGTAGATCAGCTGGGCTTCGCCGACCTGCTCGCCCATGCGGTCGCCGACCATGTGGACGCCGACCACGGCACCGTCCTTGACCTGGACGAGCTTGATCTCGCCCGCGGTCTTGAGGATCTTGCTCTTGCCGTTGCCCGCCAGGCTGTACTTGAGGGCGACGACCTTGTCCGCGCCGTAGATCTCCTTGGCCTTGGCCTCGGTGATGCCCACGGAGGCGACCTCGGGGTGGCAGTACGTCACCTTCGGCACGCCGTCGTAGTCGATCGGGACGGTCTTGAGACCGGCCAGGCGCTCCGCCACCAGGATGCCCTCGGCGAAGCCGACGTGCGCGAGCTGGAGCGTCGGGACGAGGTCGCCCACGGCCGAGATCGTCGGGACGTTGGTCTGCATGTACTCGTCGACCAGGACGTACCCGCGGTCCGTCGTGACGCCCTGCTCCTCGTAGCCGAGGCCCTGCGAGACGGGGCCGCGGCCGATGGCGACGAGCAGCACCTCGGCGTCGAAGGTCTTGCCGTCGGCGAGGGTCACGCGGACGCCGTCCTGCGTGTACTCGGCCTTCTCGAAGAAGGTGCCGAGGTTGAACTTGATGCCGCGCTTGCGGAACGCGCGCTCAAGAAGCTTCGAGGAGTTCTCGTCCTCGGCCGGCACGAGGTGCTTGAGGCCCTCGACGACGGTCACCTCGGAACCGAAGGACTTCCACGCCGAGGCGAACTCGACGCCGATGACGCCGCCGCCCAGGATGATCGCGGACTTCGGCACGCGGTCCAGGGTCAGGGCGTGGTCCGAGGAGATGATGCGGTTGCCGTCGATCTCCAGGCCCGGCAGCGACTTCGGCACGGAGCCGGTCGCGAGCAGCACGTGGCGGCCCTGGACACGCTGTCCGTTCACGTCCACCGAGGTGGGGGAGGAGAGCTTGCCCTCGCCCTCGATGTACGTCACCTTGCGCGAGGCGATGAGTCCCTGCAGGCCCTTGTAGAGGCCCGAGATCACGTCGTCCTTGTACTTGTGGACGGCCGCCATGTCGATGCCCTCGAAGGTGGCCTTCACACCGAACTGCTCGGCTTCGCGAGCCTGGTCGGCGATCTCACCGGCGTGCAGCAGCGCCTTCGTCGGGATGCAGCCGTTGTGCAGGCAGGTGCCGCCGACCTTGCCCTTCTCGATCAGGGCGACGTCCAGGCCCAGCTGCGACGCGCGCAGTGCCGCGGCGTAACCGCCGCTACCGCCGCCGAGGATCACTAGGTCGAAAACGGTGCTGGCGTCGTTCGCCACGTCACGTCCTCCATGCATGTGCGCCGTACGCCGGACCCCTTATCGCGGGGGACGACCGGTCGGTCGGCTGGTATCGGCCGCTCTTGTTTCGGCCCTGTGGTGGGGGCCCTGTCCTGCCGAGAACCCATCTTCGCACTTGTCGGCGGGAGGTGGGACGGCGGGCCGGGCTGTGAGACGTCTGATTCGCCACGTTCAAGCGTTACCCAGGCGTATGAACGTACGGATTTCGTCGAGGGCGAAATCGGGCAGGGCCCGGACATCTGGATGTCCGGGCCCTGCCGCGCGTACGGCAGATCAGCTGGTCAGCCCAGGTCGCCCGCGGCCGTGCGCTCCGCGAGACGGACCAGGGTGCGGACCGCGGTGCCGGTGCCGCCCTTGGGCGTGTAGCCGAACGGGCCGCCCTCGTTGAAGGCCGGGCCCGCGATGTCCAGGTGCGCCCAGGTGATGCCCTCGCCGATGAACTCCCGCAGGAAGAGACCGGCCACCAGACCGCCGCCCATGCGCTCGCCCATGTTGGCGATGTCGGCGGTGGGGGAGTCCATGCCCTTGCGCAGGTGGTCCGGCAGCGGCATCGGCCAGGACGGCTCGCCCGCCTCCTCGGAGGCGTCGTGGATCGCGGCGCGGAACGCGTCGTCGTTGGCCATGATGCCGAAGGTGCGGCTGCCGAGCGCCATCATCATCGCGCCGGTCAGCGTGGCCACGTCGACGATCGCGTCGGGCTTGTCCTCGGAGGCCTTGGCGAGCGCGTCGGCCAGGACCAGACGGCCCTCGGCGTCGGTGTTCAGGACCTCGACGGTCTTGCCGCTGTACATCCGCAGGACGTCGCCGGGGCGGGTCGCGGAGCCGGACGGCATGTTCTCGGCGAGCGCCAGCCAGCCGGTGACGTTCACCTCGAGGCCCAGGCGCGCGGCGGTGACGACGGCCGCGAAGACGGCGGCGGCACCGGCCATGTCGCACTTCATGGTCTCGTTGTGACCGGCGGGCTTCAGCGAGATGCCGCCCGAGTCGTACGTGATGCCCTTGCCGACGAAGGCGAGGTGCTTCTTCGCCTTGGACGACGTGTACGAGAGCTTCACCAGACGCGGCGGGGCGTCCGAGCCGACGCCGACGCCGAGGATGCCGCCGAAGCCGCCCTTGGTGAGCGCCTTCTCGTCCAGGACCTGGATCTTGATGCCGTGCTCCTTGGCGGCCGCGGTGGCGACCGCGGCGAAGGCCTCGGGGTTCAGGTCGTTCGGCGGGGTGTTGACGAGGTCGCGGGCGCGGTTGAGCTCCTCGGCCAGGGCGGTGGCGCGCTCGACGGCGGCCTTGTACGCCTTGTCACGGGGCTTGCCGCCCAGCAGGGCGATCTCGGCGAGCGGACCCTTGGCGTCCTTGCCGTTCTTGCCCTTCGCGGAACCGTTTTCCTTGTACGCGTCGAAGGCGTACGCGCCGAGCAGGGCGCCCTCGGCGATCGCGCCGGTGTCCTCGGCGTCCTCGGCGGGCAGCGCGAAGGCGGCCTTCTTCGAGCCGGACAGGGCACGCGCGGCGGTACCGGCGGCGCGGCGCAGGGCATCGGTGCCGTACGTCTCGTCCTTCTCCGGCACCGTGCCGAGGCCGACCGCGACGACGACCGGGGCCTTGAAGCCGGACGGCGCGGGCAGCTTGGTCACCTCGCCCTCGGCGCCCGAGGCGCCGAGGGTCTCCAGGACGGAGGCGAGCTTGCCGTCGTACGCCTTGTCCACGGCCTCGGCGCCCGGTGCGACGACCGGACCCTTGGCGCCCTTCGCGACGCCGACGACGATCGCGTCGGCGCGCAGGCCGGACGCGGCGGCAGTGCTGAGAGTCAGAGCAGTCACGGTGGTGAATTCTCGCTTCCGTTGAGTTCCTTGGCCGATGGGGTGGGTCGACCCGCCCGGCGCCAGCCTAGAACGGGCCGGAAAGGCGCCGGACATGAGCCTACGCGCGTCGCGCCCATTCGATCGTGTCGGCGCAGATTCATCCGTTCGTGTCGGCGCTTTTATGTTTCAGCGGCAGCATCCGTGAATCAGCCGAGGGCGAGGACGACCAGGGCCGTAGTGGCCGCGGTCTCGGCGAGTGCGCCGAAGACATCTCCGGTGATGCCGCCGAGGCGGCGGACGCAGTGGCGCAGCAGGAGTTCGGCGGCGCCGACGGCGAGGAGGACGGCCGCCGCGTACTGCACCGCCTCCTGCGCCCCGAAGGGCACGGCGGCGAGGGCGGCCACGGCGGTGACGAGCGCCGCCGTGAGCAGGGCCGCGCCCCGGGGAACCGTTCCTGCCACCGCCGCCCCGAGCCCTTCCGGGCGGGCCGGGGGGACGCCGTCGCGGGCGGCCAGGGTGAGGGCGAGGCGGGCCGCGGTGGCCGAGACGATCGCGGCGAGCGCGCCCCGGGTCCAGGAGGCCTCGTAGAGCTGGAAGAGGACGGCCACTTGGGCGAGCAGGACGAAGAGCAGCGTGATGACGCCGAAGGGGCCGACGTCGGACTGCTTCATGATGCGGAGCGCCTGGTCGGCCGGCTTGGCGCTGCCGAGCCCGTCGGCAGTGTCGGCGAGGCCGTCCAGGTGGAGGCCGCGGGTGAGCGCCGCCGGTACGGCGGCGGTGGCCACGGAGGCCAGAAGAGGCCCCGCCCCGAGGGCCACGAGCGCGGCGCCGAGCGCGGCCGCGCAGCCCCCGACGACCAGCCCGGCCAGCGGGGCGCAGAGCATGCCGCCACGAGCGGCGTCACGATCCCACTTGCTGACATGGACCGGAAGCGCGGTAAGAGTGCCAAAGGCAAAGCGAAGACTGTCGGCAGGGGAGGTTCGGGACACCGCGGAAGAGTATCCGGCCACCGTCGGGCCGGGCCCAGGCGGTCGCGGGGGTGATGATCCACCCGCCCGCAGCGAAATGCGGCAAGCAGGACCCCGGCCGAGGATGGCCTTATGGCCGACTGGTGGTACCGGAACATCACGGAGCCCGGGAAGCTGCCGTTGCTTCTGGCGCTGCTTTCCTTTGTGGGCTGTTTTCTCGTCACGCGGACCATCACGCGCCTCATCCGCGCCGGCAAGGGCCCCTTCCGGAACATCAGCTCGGGAGACGTCCACATCCACCACGTCGTACCGGGCATCTTCCTCATGCTCGTCGGTGGTTTCTGGGCGGTCGCCGCCGGCCGGCACAGCCTCGCCTCGATGTTCGCGGCGGTCATCTTCGGCGTCGGCGCCGGCCTCGTGCTCGACGAGTTCGCCCTGATCCTCTACCTGGACGACGTCTACTGGAGCGAACAGGGCCGCAAGAGCGTCGAGGTCGTGATGCTCACCGCGGCCCTGGTGGTCCTCATCCTCACCGGCTTCACGCCGTTCGGCGTGAACGACCTGACGCCCGAGGAACGCGGCAACCGCGCGGGCTTCGCCCTGAACATCGCCGTCAACTGCTGCTTCGCCCTGATCGCCCTGGCCAAGGGCAAGCTGCGGACCGCCCTCATCGGCATGGTGATCCCGCTGGTCGCGCTGGTGGGAGCGATCCGCCTCGCCCGCCCGGGATCGGCGTGGGCCAGGCGCTTCTACCGCAACCGCCCCCGCGCCCGCGCCAAGTCGGGCCTGCGCGCCTTCCACCACGACCGCCGCTGGTCCGGGCCGCGCCGCAGGATTCAAGACTTGATCGGCGGCAGGCCCGACCCGGAACTGCCCCGCCCGCCACGCCGCTGAAGCACCTCGGAGCAGGCGCACGGCACCAGCACGGCCGCGATCGCCGCCAGATGCTCCTTGCCCGCGAGGTTGTCCTTGACGATCACCTCCACCACCATCACGGCGACGACGAGCCCGGCGGTGCACCAGGCCCGGTACCGCCAGCACACGTACACCGCGAGGCCGACCACGGCGGCGGACGGCCCGGTGTCGACGACCTGCGCGTCGGACGCGGGGAGCCCCAGCGGGTGGCCGGGCCCCAGAGCGATGCCCACGCGCGCGTAGAGCGTGCCCGCGAGGGTGGCCGCGTAGCCGACGACGAGCGTGCGCCACCAGCCGACGCAGATCTCCGCGATGCCGAACACCAGCAGGATCTGCGCGAGCGCACCCCAGACGGGCAGGTCGAGCGCGGGCACGAAGAGCGAGAGCGGGGTGCGGAGGAGGGCGAGCCAGAGCGGATCGTCGGCCCGTACGGAGCCGATGTTCTGCACGAACTGATAGCCCCACGACTGGTTCTGCGTGAACTGGAGCAGAGCGGTGAGGCAGACCGCGGCAAGCGTCATGGGCGCCGCCCGCCACCTCCGCTCGGCGATGCCGTCGCGCACGGCGGCGTACAGCGGCCCCCATTCGGTACGCGCCAGCCGGGTCGGACGGGTCGGACGTCCGGCGGCCGGGGAACTCATCGTCGGGACTCCAAATGCTTGCGGTGCAGCCACTTCGGCAGGCCCGGCGCTTCGAGGAAGCCCTCCGCGCGGGCCGACGCGAGGCCGATGCGCGGCAGGTCCCCGCTCTTCTCGAAGAGAAGGAAGCGGGGCTCCCAGATCGGGCGGTACTTCGCGTTGGCGCGGTACAGCGACTCGATCTGCCACCACCGCGAGAAGAAGGTGAGCAGGGAGCGCCACAGCCGCAGGACCGGGCCCGCGCCGAGCCGCGAGCCACGTTCGAAGACCGACCTGAACATCGCGAAGTTGAGGGACACTTGAGTGATCTTGATCTCGGCCGCGCGCTGGAGCAGCTCGATGACCATGAACTCCATCAGGCCGTTCTCGGAGTCGCGGTCACGCCGCATCAGGTCGAGCGAGAGCCCGTTCGGCCCCCACGGCACGAAGGAGAGGACGGCCCGCAACTCACCGTCGCCATCGGCGCATTCGAGCATCACGCACCGCCCGTCCGCGGGATCACCGAGCCGTCCGAGCGCCATCGAGAAGCCGCGCTCGGTGGCCCCGTCACGCCAGTCGTCGGCCCGCTTGAGCAGGTACGTCATCTCGTCGGCCGGGATGTCCTCGTGGCGCCTGATCCGCACCTCGTAACCGGCCCTCTTGACCCGGTTGTACGCCTGGCGGACCGTCCGCATGGCCCGCCCCTCCAGTGTGAACTCATCGGTCTCGACGATGGCTTCGTCGCCCAGTTCGAGCGCGTCCAGGCCGTGCCGGGCGTAGATCGTGCCGGCCTCCTCGCTCGCGCCCATCACGGCCGGGATCCAGCCGTGCTCGCGGGCGTCGGCGAGCCAGGGTTCGATGGCGCCCGGCCAGGCCTCCGGGTCCCCGATGGGATCACCGGAGGCCAGGGACACACCGCCGACGACCCGGTAGGCGACCGCGGCCTTGCCGCTCGGCGACCACACGACGCTCTTCTCGCGGCGCAGCGCGAAGTAGCCGAGCGAGTCGCGTTCGCCGTACTTGTCGAGCAGGTGGTGCAGCCCCCGCTCGTCGTCCTCGGTGAGCGGGTCGACCGCCTTGCGCGAGCGGAACGCGGCGTACAGGACGGCCAGGAGGAGAAGCGTGCTGAGCACGTTGATGGTGACGTTGACCCAGCCGGGCGTGGCGATGCCCTCGAACCGCCGGTCGTCGGCGGCCAGCGAGACCAGGCGCATCGTGCCGTAGCGCCAGCGGTCGAGGAAGGTCGAACGGCCGTCGTCGTGCGCGCTGTTGGTGACGGTGACCAGGAGCGCGGCGATCAGCGAGGTCACGAGCAGTCCGCCGACGGCGACGGCCGCCGCGAGCCTCGGGTTGGAGCGGTCGCCCTTGGCGTAGAACGCGCGCCGCCCGACGATCAGCGAGACGACGAAAGCGGCGGTCAGGGCGAGGGAGATCCAGTTCTGCGCGTGCCGGCGGATCTCCGGGAAGACCATCGCGAACGCGAAGAGGAGCAGAAAGAGACCGCTGAGCACGAGGTTGAGAATCCAGGCGGCACGTTTGCGGCGGCGCATCGTGATCGCCAGGAACATCGTGAACGCGCCGGAGGCGAAGCCCGCGGTGAGCAGATAGGGCGTGAAGTAGTTCTCGGTGTTGTGCCGCCGCAGATCCTGCCCGAGGGAGACCCAGACCGCGCTCAGGAAGTTGATGAAGGTGACGGCGCGGAGGTACCAGACGCTGAAGGCCGCGGCGAGGCGCTGACGGCGCCCGGCAGCAGATTGCTCATCTCCCATGAAAAGGGATCATATGGGGCACGCCGGGCCGTCATCGGCTGCGCGCGGACGCGCCGCTCACTCCGCTCACCCGGCTTCGTACGCGCCGCCTACTCCGCTGCGGGGTCCCCGGCCCTGGGCGGCACCTCGGAGGCGGCCCCGGTGCGAGGCTCGGCCTCCGGCTCGGTGTCGGCCTCCGGCTCGGGGTCCGCCCCCGGCTTGGTGTCGGCCTCCGGCTCCACCTCGGCCTCCGGCTCCACCTCCGGCTCGGGCTCCGGCTCCGGCTCGCGCTCGGGCAGCTCGGCGGAGAGTGCCGCGGCGGCCCGCACCAGCGGCAGCGCGAGCAGCGCGCCCACACCCTCGCCGACCTGCACCCCCTGCTCAAGGACGGGGTCGAGCGCCATCCGGTCCAGGGCCTTGGCCTGCGCGGGCTCCCCGCTGTTGTGCCCCGCGAGCCACCAGTCGGGCGCCCGGAAGGCGACCCGCTGGGCCACGAGCGCCGCGGCCGACGCGACCACGCCGTCCAGGACGACCGGCGTGCGCCGCACCGCGCACTGCAGCAGGAATCCGGTCATGGCGGCGATGTCCGCACCGCCCACCGTCGCGAGCAGCTCCAGCTGATCCCCGAGCACGGGCCGCGCCCGCCGCAGGGAATCCCGTACCGCCGCGCACTTGCGCATCCACGCGAGGTCGTCGATCGGCGAGCCGCCCCGCCCGGTGACCACGGAGGCGTCGGTTCCGCACAGCGCGGCGACCAGCGTCGCCGCGGGCGTCGTGCCGCCGACGCTCACGTCGCCGAGCACGACCAGGTCCGTCCCGGAGTCCGCCTCCTCGTCGGCGACGGCCATCCCGGCGCGCACGGCGGCCTCGGCCTCCTCCGTCGTCAGCGCGTCCTCGATGTCGACGCGGCCCGAGCCGCGCCGCACCCGGTGCCCCGCGACCTCCGCCGGAAGCTCGTCCGGGTCGCAGTCCAGGGCCATGTCGACGACCCGGACGGGCACATCGAGACGGCGCGCGAGGATGGACACGGCGCTGGCGCCGGAGAGCACGGCGCGCACGAGTTCGGCCGCGCTGCCCGCCGGCCTCGCGGACACGTCGAGGCCAGCGACCCCGTGGTCAGCGGCGAAGAGGATCACGCGCGGTCGCTCGATCGGCTTGACCGGCACCGACGACTGGGCCGCGGAGAGCCACTCGGCCAGTTCGTCCAGGCGGCCGAGCGCTCCGGGCGGCACGCTCTGCCGTTCCCTGCGCTCCTCGGCGTCGCGGCGGATCCCGCCGTCGGGCCGCTCGATCAGGTCGGTGAAGTCGTCGAGATTCAGCGAGCTCATTCGCCGAACAGTACCGGCAGGGTCCGGGCCCGACTCGAACGGCCCGGCAGCAGCCCTCCACGGTGTCGTTGCACCCGTGCCGATGATCCTTTACGTACCGTTTGGGGCGAGTTGTCGCATGGGAATGACGTGCACCATCCGCACTGCCCGTACCGCCCGTACCGCCCGCACCGCCCGACAGAGGAGCCCGCCACGTCCATGAACGCAGCCCAGGCCGCCGCCGCCCAGGCCGAGAAGATCTTCGCCGTCCCGTGCTCCACCCGCCGCCACCGGGCACGGGCCCGCGCGATGGGCCGGTTCATCGAGCCCGAGAGCTGGCTGGACGTCGAGACGGGGCTCGGGCACTTCCCCGCCGTCGCACAAGAGGTGCATCCGTACACCTCCTTCGACGGCCTCGACCTCACCGGGCGCGTGGAGGAGGGCCGCAGGGCAGGCCGCGTGGAGGAGGCCCACCGCGGGCTCCTCGCCGACCTGGCGCCGAAGCTCGCGGGGCGCTACGACGCGCTGAGCATGTTCCACTACCTGGAGCGCAGCGCCGACCCGCGCATCGAACTCATCGCCGCCCGTACGGTGTTGCGGCCCGGCGGCCATCTGATGATCGAGGTCCCGGTGCCGCGCAGCCGGTACGCCAGGATCCTCGACACGGGATGGATCAGGCCCCAGCCCTACCACCGCATCCCGGCCGCGGCCCTGCACGCCGAGCTGGAGAGCCTCGGCTACACCGTCGTGGCCACCGACCGGCGCGAGCCGCACATCCCCTTCGACCTGACCGCACGGCTCGCCGTCGCCCTCGGCCGCATCCGTGCGGCGGCCCGCATCGCGGTGCCGCTCCTGGCCGCGGCGGCCCTGACCGACCGGATCCTCGCCCCCGTGGTGAGCCGCACCCGCTTCTCCAACGCCTACCGGATCATCGCCCGCCGCAACCCCACCGCGTGAACGGCCCCGTGAGCGGCCGGTTCAGCCGCGCAGGGCAAGCGCCTGCCCCGCCACCACCATCAGCACGTGCTCGCACTCCGAGGCGAACGCCGCGTTGAGGCGGCCCAGTTCATCGCGGTAGCGGCGGCCCGAGGCGGTCGCCGGGACGATGCCGGAGCCGACCTCGTTCGACACGGCGACGACCGTGCGCCGGGTCGCCCGCACCGCGTCCGTGAGCTCGGCGACCCGCTTGCGCAGCGCCCGCTCGCCACCGCCCGCCCATTCGTCGTCGTCCCACGCGTTCACCTCGTCCATGGCGTACGTCAGCCACAGCGACAGGCAGTCGATGAGCAGGGGAGGGCCGCTCTCCGTGAGCAGCGGCACGAGGTCGCAGGTCTCGGCCGTGCTCCACGACCCGGGCCGCCGTTCACGGTGGGCGCTCACCCGGTCCGCCCACTCGGAGTCGCCGTTCCTGGTGCCGCCCGTGGCCACGTACAACACCTCGGGGAAGGCCTCCAGGCGGCGCTCGGCCTCCAGCGACTTCCCCGACCGGGCGCCGCCGAGCACGAGGGTGCGGCGCGGCACGTCCGGTACGTCCTCGTAGGCGCCGACCACCAGCGTCGCCCCGTCCGGCACGGCCCGCGCACCGGCGGCGGCCAGCCTGCGCGGTAGTTCCGCGCCCGGCGGCACCTCATGGCCCAGATGGACGGCGACGACGTCCGTGGTCGGTCCGATCGCCCCGGTGGCCCGCAGCCGCGCGAGCCCGTCGGGGCGCCCGACCACATCGGCGAGGACCATCTCGTACGCGGGCTGCTCGTCCGGCAGCCCGGCCGGCGCGCCACCCGGCGGCAGATACAGCAGCCGCTCCCCGTCGGGGCCCACGACCTCGTACCCCGTGCCGGGGTGGTCCATCGCCACGGCGCGCACCCGGTGCCCGGTGAGCAGCGCGAGCTCCCGCCCGTCCGGCACCCGGCCCGGTTGCGGCAGACCCGCGGGCACTTCCACGGAGGGGCCGTCGTGCGGATGGGAGAGCAGAACCTGGCGTACACCGCCGAGCGAGTGCCCGGAGCGGGCGGCCGCGAAGGCGGCGCCAGGAGTGAGGTCGAGCAGCAGGACGCCGTCCACCAGGAGCGCGGTGGCGGCGCGCGCCGAGCTGCCCAGCGCGGTCGCGCAGGCCGCGCACGGGCAGTCGGGGCGGGGCAGGCCTTCGGGGGCGCCGGTGCCGAGCAGAGTCAGTTCCACAGGAAGATCCTCCCGCGTCACCGCGAGCGCCGCTCGCCCGGCTAGGCTGCGAAGGGCTTCACACAGCTGTCGGACCATCGGGAGGCTGGCATGGCGGCATGGACGTGGCGGTTCGAGAAGGCGGACGGGACGGAGGTCCAGCCCGCTCTGACACCCGAGGAGTTCACGACTCAGGGGGACGCGGAGTCGTGGCTCGGCGAGTTCTGGAAGGAGCTCGCGGAAGGCGGCGCCGACCAGGTGTCGCTCTTCGAGGACGCGAACAAGATCTATGGGCCGATGAGCCTGCACGCGGAGGATGCGGCGCAGGGATGAGTGACGCCTGACCAGGAAGGGGCGCCCGCTGCGAGCGGGCGCCCCTTCCTGCGTTCTGCGTCGAGGGCCCCTACATCTCGCCCAGCGTGACGTCGGCCGTCTTCTCGGAGCCGTCCCGTACGTACGTCACCTGGGCCTTTTCGCCCGGCTTCTCCCCGGCGAGTGCCTCGGAGAGCGAGGTGATCGTGGTGATCTCGGAGCTGCCGAGCTTGGTGATGATGTCGCCGTCGCGCAGGCCGGCCTTGGCCGCGCCCCCGTCCTTCTGCGCTTCGACGACGGCGACGCCCGCGGGCTTGTAGTCGTCGCCGAGGACCGTGCGCCCGGTGATGCCGAGCGCCGCCCGGCCCGAGTCGGTGACCTTGCCGTCCTTGATGATCTGGTCGGCGATGGTCTTCACCATCGAGGACGGGATCGCGAACCCGATCCCCGGCGCCGCGCTGTCGCCCATCTGCGGGTCGGTCGCGGCGAGCGTCGGGATGCCGATGACCTCGCTGTTCAGGGTGACCAGGGCGCCGCCGCTGTTGCCCGGGTTGATCGCGGCGGACGTCTGCACCATGTTCGCGATGGTGGCGCCGGGCGCGCCCTCCGTACGGGGCTCGCTGACGGTCCGTCCGGTGGCGGAGATGATGCCCTGCGTGACGCTGGACGACAGGCCGAGCGGTGAGCCCATGGCGAGCACGATCTGCCCGACCTCGGCCTTCGTCGAGTCCGCGAACTTGGCGGGCTTCAGCTTGCTCGGCGGGTTGTCGAGCTTGATGACGGCGAGATCCTGCTCGGGATAGGTGGCGACGAGCTTCGCGGTGAGGGCCTGCTCCCCGGTGGCCGTCGTGACCTTGAAGGTCTCCTCCTTGCCCACGACATGGGCGTTGGTCACGACGTGGCCCTCGTCGTCGTAGACGACACCGGAGCCGAGGCTGTCGGAGGCGTCGATCTGGACGACCGACGGCAGGACGTCCTCGATCACCTGCTGGTAGGCGCCCTCCAGGTCGCTCTCCGCCATGGGCGCGGCCTGAGTGGTGGACTCACCGGAGTCCCCGGAACCGGGGCTCGAGCAGCCGGCGACGAGAAGCGCCGAGGCGAGGGAGGCGGTCACGGTGATGGCACGGATACGCGAGGCTTTCATGCCTTGAGTGTCGCTTTTGCCCCGATGTGCCGCCCTGAAATAGGCGGCCGATCAGGGGGCTGCGGGGTGCCGAGTGGGTGGGCGGGAAACATCCGCCGCGGAGCGGCGGTCCAGTCAGTTCAGTCCCGCACGCCGCAGACGTGCAGCAACGCGGCCACCCGCCGATAGGGATCCGTACGCCCGGCCCGCTCCTCGGCGGCAAGCAACGCCGCCAACTCCGCGTCCTCCGACGGCGGAACCGCATCATCCGCCGCGCCATCGGTGAAGACCCGCACCCCGTACCAGGCATGCAGCGGCGCCGCGATCCCCGCCAGTGAGGCCGAGACGGCGTCGAGCCGGTCGGCCCGCGCCTCGAGCCCGATGCGATTGCGGTACACGGTGGAGTCGAAGGCGCCCATCGCCCCCGCCCAGTCCCCGGCGAGCCCCGGCCGCATGGCCAGCGCGTCCGCGTTCCGCACGAGAAGGGAGAGCAGCCCACCGTGTGCCAGCATCCGGGCCAGGCCCGCCAGCAGCGCGTCCGGCTCCTCGACGTACATCAGGACGCCGTGGCACAGCACGACGTCGAAGCTGCCCGGCAGGAAGTGCACCCCGGTCTCGCGCCCGTCGCCCTCGACGATGCGCACCCGGCCCTGGATCCCCTCGGGCTCGGCGGCGAGCGCGGCGCGCGCCGCGGCCACCATCGCCGGATCCTGCTCGACGCCGGTGACCTTGTGCCCGGCGCGGGCCAGCCGCAGGGCCTGCGTGCCCTGGCCCATGCCCACGTCGAGCACCCGCAGCCGCTGCCCCACGGGGAAGCGCCCGGCTATCTGCTCGTCGAGCTGCCGGGTCACCAGCTCCTGGCGTACGGCGTTACGAAGGCCGCCCAGCTTCTCCAGCCACGCGGCGGCCCCGCCGGCGAATCCGCTCAGGGCCGCTCTCCGCGCTTGACCTGCGGCTTCGGCAGACGCAGACGGCGCATCTGGAGCGTACGCATCAGGGCGTAGGCGACCGCGCCCTTCTTGCTCTCGCTCGGGAAGCGCTCGTTCAGGCGCTTCTTCAGGCGCACCGCCGTCGTCACCGAGTCCACGATGATCAGGACGATCACGAAGAGCCAGAGAAGAAGCGCGATGTTCTGCAGCTGCGGGATGCGGACCATGCTCAGCACGAGGATGATCACCGCGAGCGGCAGGAAGAACTCCGCGATGCAGAAGCGCGAGTCGACGAAGTCACGCGCGAACTTGCGCACGGGCCCCTTGTCGCGGGCGGGCAGATAGCGCTCGTCACCGCTGGCGAGCGCCTGACGCTGCTTGTCCATCTGGACGCGGCGTTCATTGCGCTGCCGCTTGGCCGCCTCCTTGCGCGTCACAGGCGTGTTGGCCACGCTGCGGCGCTGGGTCTGGGCCTCACTGCGCTTGGGCGTGGGGCGGCCCTTGGGGGCCTGCGGGTCACGGGGCTGCTGGGAGTCGGTCACCGGGGCCTTGGCTACCGGGGCCTTCTCGTCCTTGGATCGGCTACGGAACACAAAACCCAAGGGTACGGGGTGCGGACGTGTGGACCCCAGCCCCACGGGGAACGATCCGGCAACACCGGGCGTCTTGATTGTGTGGCTAAGGGGACGTTCCGTGTGGTTTACAAGTGGTTTTCGGGCAGTTCCCGGGGGTGCACCTACTCCCTACGCCTGAGCCCGGCCGGACACAGTCGTCCTTGGGGATGAGCGCATCCGCACGCGAACAGTGCGGTAATGGATGCAGGGCCCGTACTGTGGGTTCTGAGCAGTACCTGGAGCTGGAAGTCCGTCAGAAGGGGGCGCGCGAAGCCCATGAGCGGTGTCATGAAGCGTATGGGGATGATCTTCCGCGCGAAGGCGAACAAGGCCCTTGACCGGGCCGAGGACCCGCGCGAAACCCTCGATTACTCGTATCAGAAGCAGCTCGAGCTGCTGCAGAAGGTGCGCCGTGGTGTCGCCGACGTGGCGACCTCGCGCAAGCGCCTGGAGCTGCAGCTGAGCCAGCTCCAGAAGCAGTCCTCCACCCTTGAGGACCAGGGCCGCAAGGCCCTCGCCCTCGGCCGTGAGGACCTGGCCCGCGAGGCGCTCTCGCGCCGTGCGGCCCTGCAGCAGCAGGTGACCGACCTGGAGACGCAGCACCAGACGCTCCAGGGCGAGGAGGAGAAGCTCACCCTCGCGGCGCAGCGCCTGCAGGCCAAGGTCGACGCCTTCCGCACGAAGAAGGAGACGATCAAGGCCACGTACACCGCCGCCCAGGCGCAGACCCGGATCGGCGAGGCCTTCTCCGGCATCTCCGAGGAGATGGGCGACGTCGGCATGGCGATCCAGCGCGCCGAGGACAAGACCGCGCAGCTCCAGGCGCGGGCGGGCGCGATCGACGAGCTCCTGGCCTCCGGTGCTCTCGACGACTCCTCCGGGCTCGCCAAGGACGACATCCAGTCCGAGCTGGACCGCCTCTCCGGTGGTACTGATGTAGAGCTGGAACTGCAGCGGATGAAGGCGGAACTCGCCGGAGGCTCGACGTCGAAGCAGGCCATCGAGCCGGGCCAGGGTCAGCCCCAGGCCCAGCAGCCGCAGGACACCCCGCGCTTCGACAAGCAGTAGTTCACCGCTCACGTCCGAGGAGGGCGACATGATCGTACGGATCATGGGGGAGGGGCAGGTGAAGCTGGCCGACGGCCACTTCGCCGAACTGAACAAGCTGGACGACGAGTTGCTCGCCGAGATGGAGAGCGGCGACGAGTCCGGCTTCCGCCGGACGCTGAACGCGTTGCTGGACAAGGTCCGGGAGCTGGGCGACCCCCTCCCGGACGACGCCCTCGAACCCTCAGAACTGATCCTTCCCGGCCCGGACGCGACGCTGGACGAGGTCCGGGAAATGCTGAGCGACGACGGCTTGATCCCCGGTTAGACCCTGGACAACCAGGCCGCCCGGGGAGTCGGAGCTCAGCCATGACATAGGGCAAGGCGACGCGTGACCACTCTCGGGCGAGGCCGCTGCTGGGCCAAGGCGCACCCGCTGGCCGTGGACGGAACCCTCGCGGCAGCCGTCCTCGTATGCATGGTCATCGGCTCCTTCGTGGAGCCGTACGGCCATGACGGCGGCCCCTCCTGGGGCACCCGCACCCCGGGCACCCTCAGCCTCGTCCTGATGCTGCTCGGCGCCTCCGCGCTGATCTTCCGCCGCCGGGCCCCCTGGATCGTGCTCGCGGCGACCTGCACCTGCACCGTCGTCGACCTGATCACCGGCGAATTCCGCGGAAGCGTCGTCATGAGCGCGGTCATCGCCCTCTACACCGTCGCCGCCACCACCAACCGCCCCACCACCTGGCGCATCGGCGTCATCACCATGACCGGGCTCACCGCGGTCGCGATGCTGGCGGGCCCCCTGCCCTGGTACGCGCAGGAGAACCTCGGCATCTTCGCCTGGACCGGCATGGCCGCGGCCGCCGGTGACGCCGTCCGCAGCCGCCGCGCCTTCGTGGACGCCATACGCGAGCGCGCCGAACGCGCGGAACGCACCCGCGAGGAGGAGGCCCGGCGCCGCGTCGCCGAGGAACGGCTCCGCATCGCCCGCGACCTGCACGACGTGGTCGCCCACCACATCGCCCTCGTCAACGTCCAGGCGGGAGTCGCCGCCCACGTCATGGACAAGCGGCCCGACCAGGCCAAGGAAGCCCTCTCGCACGTACGCGACGCCAGCCGCTCCGCGCTCAACGAACTGCGCGCCACCGTCGGCCTGTTGCGGCAGACCGGCGACCCCGAGGCCCCCACCGAGCCGGCCCCGGGCCTGGCCCGCCTCGACGACCTCGTCGAGACCTTCCGGCACGCGGGCCTCCCCGTCGAGGTGACCTGCGACGACACCGTGGCCGACCTGCCCGCCGGAGTCGACCTGGCCGCCTACCGCATCATCCAGGAAGCCCTCACGAACGTGCAGAAGCACGCGGGTACGGGCGCCAAGGCCGAGGTCAGCGTCATCCGCGTGGGGCCGAACGCCGAGGTCACGATCCTGGACGACGGCGGGGGCGAGAAGAAGGAACCGGCCGGTGAGAGCGACGGCGGCGGCCACGGCCTCCTCGGCATGCGCGAGCGCGTCAGCGCCCTGAACGGCCGCTGCACCGCCGGACCCCGCTACGGCGGCGGCTTCCGCGTCCATGCGATCCTGCCGGTCACGGCAACGCCGGTCACCCCGGCAGAGGGAGGGACCGCGTGACGATCCGGGTGCTGCTGGCCGACGACCAGGCCTTGCTGCGCAGCGCGTTCAAGGTGCTCGTCGACTCCGAGCCCGACATGGAGGTCGTCGCCGAGGCGTCGGACGGCGCGGAGGCCGTCGAGCTCGCCAGATCCGCGGCTGCGGACGTCGTCCTGATGGACATCCGCATGCCCGGCACGGACGGCCTCGCCGCCACCCGGCTGATCAGCGCCGACCCCGGGCTCGCCCACGTACGCGTGGTCATGCTGACGACCTTCGAGGTCGACGAGTACGTGGTGCAGTCGCTGCGCGCCGGTGCCTCCGGCTTCCTCGGGAAGGGCGCGGAGCCGGACGAGCTGCTCGGCGCCATCCGGATCGCGGCCGCCGGAGACGCCCTGCTCTCCCCGGTGGCGACGAAGGGCCTGATCGCCAAGTTCCTCGCGCAGGGCGGCAGTTCGGACGAGGAGGGCGGGGTGCGCGGCGAGCGGCTCGACGCGCTCACCGGGCGTGAGCGCGAGGTGCTCGTACAGGTCGCGGGCGGTCACTCGAACGACGAGATCGCCGAGCGTCTCGAGGTCAGCCCGCTCACCGTGAAGACGCACGTGAACCGTGCGATGGCGAAGCTGGGCGCCCGCGACCGGGCACAACTCGTCGTGATCGCCTACGAATCGGGCCTGGTACGTCCAAGGGTGGAGTGATTGCGGGCGCGACGTACTGCACTCGCAGTATGCGCCGTATAAGAACGGGTCCTCGGAGTGACGATTCCTGCTCTGGACATGGCAGATCGTGTAGGGGGCACCGGCCCTGCCGGTGCCGTTCCTGCGCAGTACGCCACAGAGAGAGACCACCATGTCCTGGCTGTCCCGGTTCAGCCTCGCCCAACGGGCCCTTGTCGGGCTGATATCGATCATCGCGCTCGTCTTCGGCGCCATCGCGATCCCTCAGCTCAAGCAGCAGCTGCTGCCCTCCATCGAACTGCCGATGGTGTCCGTCCTGGCCCCGTATCAGGGCGCGTCCCCCGATGTGGTGGAAAAGCAGGTCGTCGAACCCCTCGAGTCCTCGATCGACGCCGTCGACGGCATCACCGGCATCACCTCCACGGCGAGCGAGGGCAACGCCGTGATCATGGCCCAGTTCGACTACGGCAGCGGCTCCAAGCAGCTCGTCGCCGACGTCCAGCAGGCCGTGAACCGCGCCGGGGCCCAGCTCCCCGACGACGTGGACCCGCAGGTCATCGCGGGCTCCACGGACGACATCCCGACCGTGGTCCTCTCCGTCACCTCCGACAAGGACCAGCAGGCGCTCTCCGACCAGCTCGACCGGACCGTCGTGCCGTCCCTCAAGGACATCGACGGCGTCGCCCAGGTCACCGTCGACGGCGTGCGTGACCTCCAGGTCGACGTCATCCCGGACGACAAGAAGCTGGCGAAGGCGGGCCTGACCCCGGCCGCGCTCGGCCAGGCGCTCCAGGCAGGCGGCGCCACGCTCCCCGCGGGCTCCTTCGACGAGGACGGCAAGAACCGCACCGTCCAGGTCGGCGGCGGCTACACCTCCCTGAAGCAGATCCAGGACCTGATGGTCGCCCCCGAGGCCAAGCCGGGACAGCGCCCCGCCAAGCCGGTGCGCCTCGGTGACGTCGCCACGGTGAAGCAGGCGCCCTCCGAGGCCACGTCCATCACGCGCACCAACGGCAAGCCGAGCCTCGCCCTCGCGATCACGATGGACCAGGACGGCAGCGCCGTCGCCATCTCCGACGAGGTCAAGGACAAGCTGCCCGGCCTGCGCAAGGACCTGGGGGCGGGCTCCGAACTGACGGTCGCCAGCGACCAGGGCCCGGCGGTCTCCAAGTCCATCGACGGCCTCACCACCGAGGGCGCCCTCGGCCTGGTCTTCGCGGTCCTGGTGATCCTGGTCTTCCTCGCGTCGATCCGCTCGACGCTGGTCACCGCGGTCTCCATCCCGCTCTCGGTCGTCCTCGCCCTGATCGTGCTGTGGACGCGGGACCTCTCGCTCAACATGCTCACGCTCGGCGCGCTGACCATCGCCATCGGCCGAGTCGTCGACGACTCGATCGTGGTCCTGGAGAACATCAAGCGTCACCTCGGCTACGGCGAGGAGCGCGAGGCAGCGATCATCACCGCGGTCAAGGAGGTCGCGGGCGCCGTGACGTCCTCGACCCTGACGACCGTCGCGGTCTTCCTGCCGATCGGCCTGACCGGCGGCATGGTGGGCGAGCTCTTCGGCTCCTTCTCGCTGACGGTCACGGCGGCGCTCCTGGCCTCCCTGCTCGTCTCGCTGACGGTCGTGCCGGTCCTCTCGTACTGGTTCCTGCGTCCCCCCAAGGACGTCCGGGGCGCCGACCCGGAGGAGGCCCGCCGCAAGGCCGAGGAGAAGGAGGCGAAGAGCAGGCTCCAGCGCTTCTACGTCCCGGTCCTGCGGTTCGCGACCCGTCGCCGCTTCACCAGCCTCGTCATCGCGGTCGTGGTCCTCGTGGGCACGTTCGGCATGGCACCGCTCCTGAAGACCAACTTCTTCGACCAGGGCGAGCAGGAAGTCCTGACCATCAAGCAGGAGCTGAAGCCGGGCACCAGCCTGGCGGCGTCCGACGCCTCGGCCAAGAAGGTCGAGAAGATGCTGGACGGTCTCGACGAGATCAAGGACTACCAGGTCACGGTCGGCTCCTCCGGTTTCATGGCGGCCTTCGGCGGCTCCACGGACACCAATCAGGCCTCGTACACCCTGACGCTCAAGGACAAGTCCTCGTACGACAAGACGCAGGACAAGGTCGAGGCGGAGCTCGGCAAGCTCTCCGGCATCGGGCAGACGTCCATCGCGGCCGGTGACGGCTTCGGCAGCCAGGACCTGAGCGTGGTCGTCAAGGCCGCCGACGGCGATGTGCTGCGCAAGGCGTCCGACGAGGTGCGGGACGAGGTCGCGAAGCTCGACGACGTCACGGACGTGCAGAGCGACCTGTCGCAGAGCATCCCGCGGATCTCGGTCAAGGCGAACGCCAAGGCCGCCGCGGCCGGGTTCAACGAGACCACCCTCGGCCAGGCCGTCGCCCAGGCGGTCCGCGGCACCGAGAGCGGCAAGGCGATCCTGGACGACACCGAGCGCGACGTCGTGGTGAAGTCCAAGCAGTCGGCGCAGACCCTCGCGGAGCTGCGGAAGCTGAACCTCGGCGCCGTGAAGCTCGGTGAGATAGCGGACGTCGAGCTGGTCGACGGCCCGGTCTCGATGACCCGCATCGACGGCGCCCGCGCCGCGACGATCACCGCGAAGCCGACCGGCGAGAACACCGGCGCGGTCAGCGCCGACCTCACCAAGAAGCTCGACGCGCTGAAGCTGCCGGACGGCGCCACGGCGTCCATCGGCGGCGTCTCCGAGGACCAGGACGAGGCGTTCGCCTCGCTCGGCCTCGCGATGCTCGCGGCCATCGCGATCGTCTTCATGCTGCTCGTGGCGACGTTCCGCTCGCTCGTGCAGCCGCTGATCCTGCTTGTCTCGATCCCGTTCGCGGCCACGGGCGCGATCGGTCTGCTGATCGCCACCGACACCCCGATGGGCGTCCCGGCGATGATCGGCATGCTCATGCTGATCGGCATCGTGGTGACGAACGCGATCGTCCTGATCGACCTGATCAACCAGTACCGCGGGCAGGGTCACGGCGTGGTCGACGCGGTCATCGAGGGCGGCAGGCACCGCCTCCGCCCGATCCTGATGACGGCCCTCGCGACGATCTTCGCCCTGCTCCCGATGGCTCTCGGCATCACGGGCGAGGGCGGCTTCATCGCCCAGCCGCTCGCGGTGGTCGTCATCGGCGGCCTGATCACCTCGACGCTCCTCACCCTCCTCCTCGTCCCGACGCTGTACGCGATGGTCGAGCTCCGCAAGGAGAAGAGGCGCGGGAAGCGGGAGGCTAAGCGGGCGAAGAAGGCGGGTGTTCCGCCGCAGGCGGGTGCGGACTCCGGGGACCAGGAGCCCGCGACGGTCTAGCACCACCCGCAAGGAGCGCAGAACGAGGTAAGGGGCACCCGGCAATGCCGGGTGCCCCTTACGCACATGCACAGCAGGCCTACGGCAGGGCCAGCATCCGCTCCAAGGCCAGCTTCGCGAACTGCTCCGTCTCGCGGTCGACCTCGATCTGGTTGACCAGCTTGCCCTCGGCCAGGGACTCCAGGGCCCAGACCAGGTGCGGCAGGTCGATCCGGTTCATGGTCGAGCAGAAGCAGACCGTCTTGTCGAGGAAGACGATCTCCTTGTCCTCGGCGGCGAAACGGTTCGCCAGACGGCGCACGAGGTTCAGTTCGGTCCCGATCGCCCACTTGGATCCGGCGGGGGCCGCCTCCAGTGTCTGGATGATGTGCTCCGTGGAGCCCACGTAGTCCGCCGCGGCCACGACCTCGTGCTTGCACTCGGGGTGCACCAGGACGTTCACGCCGGGAATCCGCGCGCGCACGTCCTCGACGGACTCCAGCGAGAAGCGCCCGTGCACCGAGCAGTGCCCGCGCCACAGGATCATCTTCGCGTCACGCAGCTGCTGAGGCGTCAGGCCGCCGTTCGGCTTGTGCGGGTTGTAGAGCACGCAGTCGTCGAGCGAGAGGCCCATGTCGCGGACCGCGGTGTTCCGGCCGAGGTGCTGGTCGGGCAGGAAGAGGATCTTCTCGCCCTGCTCGAAGGCCCACTCCAGGGCCCGCTTGGCGTTGGACGAGGTGCAGATCGTCCCGCCGTGCTTGCCGGTGAAGGCCTTGATGTCGGCCGATGAGTTCATGTACGAGACGGGCACGACCTGCTCGGCTATCCCGGCCTCGGTCAGCACGTCCCAGCACTCCGCGACCTGCTCGGCGGTGGCCATGTCGGCCATCGAGCAGCCGGCGGCCAGGTCGGGCAGGACGACCTTCTGGTCGTCGGTGGTCAGGATGTCCGCGGACTCGGCCATGAAGTGCACGCCGCAGAAGACGATGTACTCCGCCTCCGGCCTGGCGGCCGCGTCCTTGGCCAGCTTGAAGGAGTCGCCGGTGACATCCGCGAATTGGATGACCTCGTCGCGCTGGTAGTGGTGGCCGAGAACGAAGACCTTCTCGCCGAGCTTCTCCTTGGCGGCACGGGCGCGTTCCACCAGGTCGGGGTCGGAGGGCGACGGCAGATCGCCGGGGCACTCCACGCCGCGCTCGCTCTTGGGGTCGGCCTCGCGGCCGAGCAGCAGCAGAGCGAGCGGTGTGGGCTGAACATCGAGTTCCACAAGGTCCACGGGGGACTGGGCGGTGGTCACGACACGCACCCTTTCTGAATGTGATGAGCGCGGCGGCAGCCGCTCCGGTGGAGCCGGTGCTTGCACCGGGGAGCCTTCTCGTCTAATTGACGTTATCTATCATAACCGCTTCACGTCAGTTTGACGATGGCCATAGTGTCGATGTGACGCGTTCGCCTCCGACGGGTCGATGCCCCGCCGGGCGGCATGTGCGAGCATGAAGGGACAGACAGCCGAGAGACAGTCGACAGACAGCCGGGAGACACAGCACTCGGCCCGGAATGAATCCGCGGCCCCGATGGTTGCAACCGTCGGCAAGCAGTCTCCGTACAACCCGGGAGAGAAGCAGATGTCCGTATCGGACGAGACCACCACCGTGAGCGACGGCATCCTCCTGTCCGACGCCGCCGCGGCCAAGGTCAAGGGCCTTCTGGAGCAGGAGGGCCGGGACGACCTGGCGCTGCGCGTCGCCGTTCAGCCCGGCGGCTGCTCCGGCCTTCGCTACCAGCTGTTCTTCGACGAGCGCTCGCTCGACGGCGACGTGGTCAAGGACTTCGACGGCGTCAAGGTCGTCACCGACCGGATGAGCGCCCCGTACCTGGGCGGCGCCTCCATCGACTTCGTCGACACCATCGAGAAGCAGGGCTTCACGATCGACAACCCGAACGCCACGGGCTCCTGCGCCTGCGGCGACTCGTTCAGCTAGACCGGCACGGACCCAGCCGGGTCCGACCACACGAAAGGCGGCCCCCGAAGCACTTCGGGGGCCGCCTTCGTGTGGGTCAGCGAATGTTCCTGCTCGCGCGGCTACTTGCGCGGCACCGTCCCGCCGCCCTTCGCGTCCACGACCTTGCGGTCGCCGAGCGGCTGGTCCAGGGTCACGGTCTCGGTGAACTCCTTGGCCATCATCACGCAGACCTCGCCCTTCTTGTGGGTCTCGGTCACCTCCACGCGCACGCTGCCCTTGCTCTCGTCGGCCGAAGCCGAGTAGTCGCTGCAGACGCCGCCCCAGAAGTGCAGCGTCAGGGACTTGCCGTCCGCGCGGTAGGACTCGACGCGCGCGGTCGGGTCCTGCTCGCCCTTGCCCGGCTTCTCGGTGGGCGTCGGGGCGGCGGACGGCGTGTTCGGCGACGTGAGGAACTTCGGCTCCACGGCCGTGTGCGTCACCGTGAAGGTGTCCTGCGCGCCCTGCGGCTGCACGTCGAAGAGCCAGGAGGGCACGAGCGCCTGGCGCCCGTCCACGAACTGCACCGCGAGCCCGAAGGTGGCGCCCTTCACCGTGACCGGCTGCGGCTTCGGAGGCGCGGAGGAGGGCTCCTCGCACGGCGCCTTCGTCCCCTCCTCGACCGCGGGGCCCTCACCCTCCGAGCTGTCCGCGGTGTCGCCCGCGGGGTTCGGCACCGCCGACGCGCAGCCGCCGATGCCGACCCGGCCGCCGGCGTCGCCCGACGCGTTGAGCTGCTCCAGGGTCTTCCCGGCGCTGATCACCGGGTAGGTGTCGCCCTTCTCCGGCGCCTTCAACTGGCCGCTGCCGCCGACCACTTGGCCGTCCGAGCCGACCTGGATGCCGGTCGACCAGCCGTACGTCGGCAGGCCGCCCACCTTCGGGTCGGCGTTCACCACCCGTACGCCGCCCATGAGTTGGCCCGCGTCCAGCTTCGCGTCGTCCTGGCCGACGGCCTTCAGGACCGGCGCCGCCGCCTTCTTCGCCGCGCTCTCGCCGACCGCGTCACCCTCGCCGTTCGGCGCGGAGGACGTTCCCGAGTCCTCCGAACAGGGCTTGCCCTTCTTGCAGTTGTCGCTGCCACCGGTGGTGTACTTCGTGAACGTCCAGGTGGCGGGCGCCTGCTTGCTCACCTGGAGCGAGGGTCCGGAACCGTCCTTCGTGGGGCCGATCTTCCAGGCGCCGTCCTGCGACGTGGGCTTGCCGGTGACTCCGAGAGCCTTGGCCAGCTCGGTGACCTGGTCCTGGCTGACGGTGCCCCGCGCGTGGTACACGGGCGCCTCGTCGGGGCCGCCGGGCAGCTTGCCCTCGGCGCGGTAGGTGGCGCCGCTCGGGTCGGGCTCTCCCGGGGCGATGCCGTTCGTGCTGCCGGTGCCGCCTTCCTGCCGGTCGCCGTCCGTGTGGCCGTCGAGGGCAAGGGGCGGGGGCGTGCCGCCGCCGGCGGCGGGAGAACTGCCGTTGCCGTCGCTGCCGCCTGAGGCGGTGGCGGCGAAGTACGCGCCGCCGCCACCGACGAGCAGCACCGTGGCCGCCACCGACGCGACGGCAAGGCGGGAACGCCGCCGGTGCTGCTCGGCCGCGTCATGGTCGGGTCGCTCGGTGCTCACCGCATCGCTCCTTCGACTGCACTGCTGTCCCTGGAGGCCCATGGGCGGGCCTCGTTCGTATTCCGCGTCCCCTTTACGGGGGACAGCGGTGGGACGCAGCGGGGGAGCGCGCGGTTCCCTCGGCGCGCGCCGATGCCCCTGGCTCAGTCGCCGTACTCGGACATGCCGTCGATCAGCCGCGCGGAGGCGGACGGAACGCTGACGCCATGGATCAGCGCGGGCGACACCGGGGCGGTCGCGGTGGCCGCGGGGGTCACCCAGTGCGGGGCCATACGGGCGCAGTCGCCGCGCAAGGTCTCCAGGGACTCGGCGGGCAGCTCTGCGGGACGGGCGTTCACGACATGCTTCGAGATAACGGCCATAACCGCACCGTACGCATCACACACCTCGCGAAAAAAGACCTACTAACGGGTAGTTTGGCCTCTTCAGTGAGGGTGTACCGACCCGGTAGCGTGAAGTGTCAACCCCTCGCCTCTCCTCCACAGGAGCATGCCGTCGTGCGTATCGCAGTCACCGGCTCCATCGCCACCGACCACCTGATGACCTTCCCCGGCCGCTTCGCCGACCAACTGGTCGCGGATCAGCTGCACACGGTTTCTCTCTCTTTCCTGGTCGACGCCCTAGACGTACGCAGGGGAGGAGTGGCCGCCAACATCTGTTTCGGCATGGGTCAGCTCGGCACGAGCCCGATCCTGGCCGGCGCCGCGGGCTCGGACTTCGGCGAGTACCGCGCCTGGCTCGACCGGCACGGCGTCGACACGGCATCGGTCCGCATCTCCGAGACGCTGCACACGGCCCGCTTCGTGTGCACCACGGACGCCGACCACAACCAGATCGGCTCGTTCTACACGGGCGCGATGAGCGAGGCCCGCCTCATCGAACTGAAGACCGTGGCCGACCGTGTGGGCGGCCTCGACCTGGTCCTCATCGGTGCGGACGACCCCGAGGCGATGATGCGCCACACCGAGGAGTGCCGGACGCGGAAGATCCCCTTCGCCGCCGACTTCTCCCAGCAGATCGCGCGCATGGAGGGCGAGGAGATCCGGACCCTCCTCGACGGCGCCACGTACCTCTTCTCGAACGAGTACGAGAAGGGGCTCATCGAGTCCAAGACCGGCTGGACCGACGCCGAGATCCTCTCCAAGGTCGGCCACCGCGTGACGACCCTCGGCTCGCGCGGCGTGCGCATCGAGGCGACGGGCCAGGACCCGATCGAGGTCGGCGTCCCGGAGGAGGAGGCGAAGGTCGAGCCGACCGGCGTCGGCGACGCCTTCCGCGCGGGCTTCCTCTCGGGCCTCGCCTGGGGCGTCTCCCACGAGCGCGCGGCGCAGGTCGGCTGCATGCTCGCCACCCTGGTCATCGAGACCGTCGGCACCCAGGAGTACGAGCTGCAGCGCAGCAACTTCATGGACCGCTTCACCAAGGCGTACGGCCATGAGGCGGCGTCCGAGGTGCAGACCCACCTGGTCTAGTCAGGAACTCCGGCGGACCACATAGGCGACGCCGTGGTCCGCCGGCTCCTCGCCCACGTACTCCTGCCCCCGCATCTCGCACCACGCCGGGATGTCGAGCCGCGCCGCCTCGTCGTCGGCGAGGACGGTGACGGTGCCGCCCACCGGCACGTCCCCGATGACCTTCGCGAGCTCGATGACAGGGAGCGGGCACCGCTTGCCGAGCGCGTCCACGACCAGCGAGCCGGACTCCGCACGCGGGGCGGCCGGGGCCACCGGTGCGCCCAGTTGCTCCCGTACGCCGGCCACCACGCCCGGCAGAACCCCCAGAAAACGCTCGACGTCAGCTTCCTGCGTCCCCCGTGGGAGTGACACCCGGACGTTGCCCTCGCTCAGCACGCCCATCGCCTTCAGGACGTGGCTCGGGGTCAGCGTCGAGCTGGTGCAGGACGAGCCGGACGAGACCGAGAAGCCCGCCCGGTCCAGCTCGTGCAGCACTGTCTCCCCGTCGACATAGAGACACGAGAAGGTCACCAGGTGGGGGAGTCGCCGCTCCGGATCGCCCACCACCTCCACGTCCGGCACCAGACCCGGTACCCGCGCCCTGATCCGCTCGGTCAACTCCCGCAGCCGGGCGCCCTCCTCGGCGGCCTCGGCCTGCACGGCACGCAGCGAGGCCGCGGCGGCGACCACCGCCGGGATGTTCTCGAAGCCCGGGGCGCGCCCCGACTCGCGCTCGTCGGCCGGGCCTTGCGGGGCGAACCGCACCCCCTTGCGCACCACGAGCAGCCCCACGCCCGCGGGCCCGCCCCACTTGTGGGCACTGGCGGCGAGCAGTGACCACTCCCCGCCCACCGGGCCCCACGGCAGCGACTGCGCGGCGTCCACCAGGAGCGGCACCCCGGCGGCCCGACACGCCGAAGCGACATCGGCCACCGGCTGCTCGGTGCCCACCTCGTGGTTGGCGGACTGGAGGCAGGCGAGCGCCGTGTCGGGGCGCAGGCCGGCGGCGTACGCGGCCGGGGGCACCGCCCCTGACCTGTCCACCGGGATCTCCGTCACCGTCCCCCCGTCGGCTTCGAGGGCCGCCGCCGCATGGAGCACCGAAGAGTGTTCGACCGCCGACACCACCAGATGGCGCCCGACACGCCGACGCCCCGCGAGGGCCCCGGCCATCCCGGAATGCACCGCCCGGGTGCCCGAAGGGGTGAAGGAGAGCTCGTCGGGGCGGCACCCCACGGCCTCCGCGGCCGCCTCCCGCGCCGCGTCGAGCAGCAACCTGGCCCGCCGCCCCTCGCGATAGAGCCGCGCGGGATCGGCCCACCCTTCATCGAGCGAGGCCTGCAACGCCTGGCGGGCCACGGGATGCAGGGGAGCGGAGGACGCAACATCAAAGTAGGACACGCCGCAACGCTAAGCGCCCCGCAGGGGCGCGGGGAACTGCGCGATCAGCCACGACGCACCCGCGGCCGCGGACCGATGGATTCCACCGACCCGGTGGGCGTACCGAAGCTCCGTCAGAAAGCGGCCAGCGGCGGCGCGCCCACCCTCCCGGGTGACCCGCGGCGCGTTAGGCACCCTCCCCGCGCGACCCCAAATAGCGTCCAGTAAGGTTTGGCCCGCATAAACATCCAAACCCCTGCCCGCCGCAGGGCGGCGACCGACGACCGAGAAGGCCGCACCCGACCGCGCGGGCCGAGACTCTCGGGAAGGCGCTACGTGAGTCCCAACGGCTCCGACCGCTCGTCGCGGCGCCCGATGCGGCGGAAGCTGCCGCAGGTGCTGACTGCGGGCCTGATCTTGGCAACCGCGACCGGTTGCACATACAAGGACTTTCCCCGCCTTGGTATGCCCACCCCCGTAACGGAGGAGGCTCCCCGGATCCTCTCCCTCTGGCAGGGCTCGTGGGCGGCAGCGCTCGCCACGGGCGTGCTGGTCTGGGGTCTGATCCTGTGGAGTGTCATCTTCCACCGGCGCAGCCGCACCAAGGTCGAGGTACCTCCGCAGACGCGTTACAACATGCCCATCGAGGCGCTCTACACGGTGGTGCCTCTCATCATCGTCTCGGTGCTCTTCTACTTCACGGCACGTGATGAGACGAAGCTCCTCGCTCTGGAGGACAAGCCCGCCCACACGGTCAACGTGGTCGGCTACCAGTGGAGCTGGGGCTTCAACTACATCGAGGACGTGCCGGGTTCCGACAAGGGGGACGCCAAGTCCGCCAAGGAGCTGGAAGCCATCCCGGACAAGTTCCGGAAGGCGTTCCCGTCCAACGCCGGGGGCGTCTACGACGTCGGTACGCCCGGCCAGCGGAACCCGCAGAACGGCAACCCCGGCCCGACCCTCTGGCTCCCCAAGGGCGAGAAGGTCCGGTTCGTACTGACTTCGCGTGACGTCATCCACTCCTTCTGGGTGGTGCCGTTCCTCATGAAGCAGGACGTCATCCCGGGCCACACGAACGCCTTCGAGGTGACTCCGAACAAGGAGGGCACCTTCATGGGCAAGTGCGCCGAGCTCTGCGGTGTCGACCACTCCCGGATGCTCTTCAACGTCAAGGTCGTTTCCCCCGAGCGCTACCAGAAGCACCTCGAGGACCTGGCGAAGAAGAACCAGACCGGTTACATCCCGGCCGGCATCGAGCAGACGAAGCACGAGAAGAACCGGGAGACGAACAACCTGTGAGCATCCTCAACGAACCTCAGGGTGCCGCGGCAGCAGAAGACTCGTACGCGAACGAGCTGCCGGTACGGCGCAAGCAGCCGGGCAATGTGGTGATCAAGTGGCTGACGACCACCGACCACAAGACCATCGGCACGCTCTACCTGGTCACGTCGTTCGCGTTCTTCTGCATCGGCGGCGTCATGGCGCTCTTCATGCGCGCCGAACTCGCTCGTCCCGGCTCGCAGCTCATGTCGAACGAGCAGTTCAACCAGGCGTTCACGATGCACGGCACGATCATGCTGCTGATGTTCGCGACGCCGCTGTTCGCCGGATTCGCGAACTGGATCATGCCGCTGCAGATCGGCGCGCCCGACGTGGCGTTCCCGCGGCTGAACATGTTCGCGTACTGGCTGTACCTCTTCGGCTCGCTCATCGCGGTGGGCGGCTTCCTCACCCCGCAGGGTGCGGCCGACTTCGGCTGGTTCGCCTACTCTCCGCTGTCGGACGCCGTCCGCTCGCCGGGCATCGGCGCCGACATGTGGATCATGGGTCTGGCCTTCTCCGGCTTCGGCACGATCCTCGGCTCGGTCAACTTCATCACCACGATCATCTGCATGCGCGCACCCGGCATGACGATGTTCCGGATGCCGATCTTCGTGTGGAACGTCCTGCTGACCGCGGTTCTGGTCCTGCTGGCCTTCCCGGTGCTGGCCGCCGCGCTGTTCGCCCTGGAGGCGGACCGTAAATTCGGCGCCCATATCTTCGACGCGTCCAACGGTGGCGCGCTGCTATGGCAACACCTCTTCTGGTTCTTCGGCCATCCAGAGGTGTACATCATCGCGTTGCCATTCTTCGGAATCATTTCCGAGGTCATCCCGGTCTTCTCCCGGAAGCCGATGTTCGGCTACATGGGTCTGATCGGCGCGACGATCGCCATCGCGGGTCTCTCCGTGACCGTGTGGGCGCACCACATGTACGTCACCGGAGGCGTGCTCCTACCGTTCTTCTCCTTCATGACGTTCTTGATCGCCGTCCCGACAGGCGTGAAGTTCTTCAACTGGATCGGAACGATGTGGAAGGGCTCACTGAGTTTCGAGACACCGATGCTCTGGGCCGTCGGCTTCCTGATCACCTTCACCTTCGGTGGTCTGACCGGCGTCATCCTGGCCTCGCCGCCGATGGACTTCCACGTCTCCGACTCGTACTTCGTGGTCGCGCACTTCCACTACGTCGTCTTCGGCACCGTGGTCTTCGCGATGTTCTCCGGCTTCCACTTCTGGTGGCCGAAGTTCACCGGCAAGATGCTGGACGAGCGGCTCGGCAAGATCACCTTCTGGACGCTGTTCATCGGCTTCCACGGCACGTTCCTGGTGCAGCACTGGCTGGGCGCCGAGGGCATGCCGCGTCGTTACGCGGACTACCTCGCGGCCGACGGTTTCACCGCGCTGAACACGATCTCGACGATCTCCTCGTTCCTGCTCGGCCTGTCGATCCTGCCGTTCTTCTACAACATCTGGAAGACGGCCAAGTACGGCAAGAAGATCGAGGTCGACGACCCGTGGGGCTACGGCCGTTCGCTCGAGTGGGCGACGTCCTGCCCGCCGCCGCGGCACAACTTCCTCACCCTGCCGAGGATCCGTTCCGAATCCCCGGCGTTCGACCTGCATCACCCTGAGATCGCGGCTCTCGACCAGCTCGAGAACAGCGGCCACGGTGACAAGGCGCTCGCGGGCGGCAAGGAGGCCGGCAAGTGAAGGTCCAAGGCAAGATGTTCATCTGGCTGAGCGTCTTCGTGCTCGTCATGGCGATCGTCTACGGCTGGTGGTCCAAGGAGCCGGCGGGTACGACCGCGCTGTTCCTGGCCTTCGGCCTGTGCATCATGATCGGCTACTACCTGGCCTTCACGGCCCGGCGTGTCGACGCGGCCGCACAGGACAACAAGGAGGCCGACGTAGCGGACGAGGCCGGCGAGGTGGGCTTCTTCAGCCCGCACAGCTGGCAGCCGCTCTCGCTGGCCATCGGTGGCGCGCTCGCCTTCATGGGCGTCGTCTTCGGCTGGTGGCTGCTGTACTTCTCGGCCCCCATCCTGATGATCGGCCTCTTCGGCTGGGTCTTCGAGTACTACCGGGGCGAGAACCAGACCCAGTGAGTCTGTGACTTCCCGCTCCACCGAAGGGCCCGGACACTCCGTCAGGAGTGTCCGGGCCCTTCGGCGTGTCGCGCTTGACACTCGTACGGGTCACTCGGCGCGCCGGAGCCCGGGAACGTTCATACCGTGTGTTCATGAGCCACTCACCGCGAATCCGCACGGTACTGAGCTGCACCATGCTGGTGGCCGCCCTCGGGGTGGGAACCACGGCGTGCGGCAGCTCCGACGGCCATCCGCTCTCGGCGAAGCCGTACGACGCGGCGGGCCAGATCGCCTTCAACGGCCCGGTGGGCAGTCAGAAGGCGGATCCGGACAAGCCCTTGGAGGTCACCGCCCAGGGCGAGGACGGGCGCATCACCGATGTGACGGCCACCGACGCGCAGGGGCGGTACGTGGCGGGTGAACTCGCGGCCGACGGCGCCCGGTGGCACAGCACGGAGCCTCTCGCGGCGGGCGCGCACTACACGGTGCGGGTCAGCACGGAGGACGAGGAGGGCTCACCGGGCCGCAAGGTCCTCGCGTTCGACACGAACGAGGCGGCCAAGAAGAAGCGGCTCGACGTCACCTTCGGCCCCGAATCGGGCAAGTACGGGGTGGGGCAGCCGGTCACGGCCAAGCTCAGCGCCAAGGTGAAGGACAAGAAGGCCAGGGCCATCGTGGAGCGCGCGCTGAAGGTCGAGACGCAGCCCGCCACGAAGGGCGTGTGGCACTGGGTGGACAGCAAGACGCTGCACTACCGTCCCAAGGAGTACTGGCCCGTGGGCGCCACCGTCAACGTCCGCAGCAACCTCGCGGGCATCAAGGTCCGCGACAAGCTCTGGGGCGGCGAGGCCAAGCCGCTGCGCATGACCATCGGCGACCGCGTCGAGGCCGTCACGGACGCCGGCTCGCACTGGATGACGGTCTACCGCAACGGCGAGGAGATCAACTCCATGCCGGTGACGACGGGCAAGCCCGGCTACTCCACGCGCAACGGCGTCAAGGTGGTGCTGGGCAAGGAGTACTCCGTACGTATGACCAGTGCCAGCATCGGCGCATCGGACTTCTACGACAAGATGGTCTACTACGCGACGCGGGTCACCGATTCCGGTGAGTACGTGCACGCCGCCCCCTGGTCGGTCGGCTCACAGGGGAACGCGAACACCAGCCACGGCTGCACGGGCATGAGCACCGGCGACGCCGCCTGGTTCTACGAGACCGTCCGGCAGGGTGACCTCGTACGGGTCGTCAACAGCCTGGGTGCGGACATGGACCCGTTCGGCAACGGCTTCGGCGACTGGAACGTCGACTGGAAGAACTGGCGGGACGGCAGCGCGCTCCTCGGCGGCGCCAAGGACGGCCCCACGGCGCTCGACGCGGCCCGGCTGCGGCCGCAGGTCTAGCGGCTCCGCAGAACAGCACAGAAGGCCCCGTGCCGAGGCGCGGGGCCTTCTGCCGTGGCGTCAGGCCTGGACGGCCAGCTTCTCGCGCAGGAGAGAGGCCAGGGAGTTCGCGAACTCGACCGGATCGACCGGAAGGGTCACCGCGGCCTCCGCGCGGCTCCAGGTGGCCAGCCAGGCGTCCTGCGGGCGTCCCATGAGCAGGAGCACGGGCGGGCAGCGGAAGATCTCGTCCTTGAGCTGACGGCAGACCCCCATGCCGCCGACGGGGGTGGCCTCGCCGTCCAGGACGCAGACGTCGATGCCGCCCCGGTCGAGTTCCTTCAGCACGGCGGGCAGCGTCGCGCACTCGATGAACTCGACCGCGGGAACGTCCGCCGCCGGCCTGCGTCCGGTGGCCAACCTGACCTGCTCGCGGGTGCTCGCGTTGTCGCTGTAGACCAGCACCGTGGCGGTCGGCTGCATGGTTCCTCCGCTTCGTTGAGGGGCTCTCGGCCGGGGACCGATGCGCGGATGCTACCTCTCCGGACACCCCGTCAACAGCGGTTCGGACAGCCCTTCGATGGGCCATACGGGCAGGACACACCCCGCAGACACTCCGAACGGCACCCCCCGGGGTGAGGGCGGGATAAGCGACCGACATAATGTCGGTCGTGGCGACAGCAACGACAGTAGATACCGGGCACGCGCACCCGCCGGTCAATCGGCCGAACCTCACCAGCGTCGGAACCATCATTTGGCTGAGTTCCGAGCTGATGTTCTTCGCGGCCCTCTTCGCGATGTACTTCACCCTGCGATCGGTGACAGGACCTGAGCACTGGAAGGAAATGGCGTCCGCGCTGAACTTCCCGTTCTCGGCGACGAACACCACGATCCTGGTGCTCTCTTCTCTCACGTGTCAGCTAGGCGTGTTCGCCGCTGAGCGTGGTGACGTGAAGAAGCTCCGGATGTGGTTCATCGTCACCTTCATCATGGGTGCGGTCTTCATCGGCGGTCAGGTCTTCGAGTACACCGAGCTGGTCAAGCACGAGGGTCTCTCGCTCTCGTCCGACCCGTACGGATCGGTGTTCTACCTGACCACCGGCTTCCATGGCATGCATGTGACAGGCGGTCTCATCGCCTTCCTGCTGGTCCTCGGCAGGACGTACGCGGCCAAGAGGTTCACCCATGAGCAGGCGACCGCAGCCATCGTCGTGTCCTACTACTGGCACTTCGTCGATGTTGTCTGGATCGGTCTCTTTGCCACGATCTACATGATCAAGTAAACGGGGCCGGGCCCAGCCGGGCCCGACGTTCCGACTCATTCCAGAAGCATCGACGCAGAAGATCCTGACACCGGGGTAATCCGTGAAAAAGCTCTCCGCACGACGACGCCACCCGCTGGCGGCGGTCGTCGTCCTACTCCTCGCGCTGGCGGCCACCGGGGGGCTGTACGCCGCGTTCGCACCCGCGGACAAGGCGCAGGCCGACGACACCGCCCAGTCCCTCGCCATCGACGAGGGCAAGAAGTTGTACTCCGTGGGCTGCTCCAGCTGCCACGGAACCGGCGGTCAGGGGTCCTCCGACGGTCCTAGCCTGGTGGGCGTCGGCGCAGCCGCCGTCGACTTCCAGGTCAGCACCGGCCGTATGCCGCTGCAGCAGCCGGGCGCCCAGGCGCCGAAGAAGAAGGCCATCTACAACCAGGCCCAGATCGACCAGCTCGCGGCGTACATCGCCTCGCTGGGCGCGGGCCCGACCGTCCCCACCGAGAAGCAGTACAGCCCGGACGGGGCGGACATCGCCAAGGGTGGCGAGCTGTTCCGCACCAACTGCGCGCAGTGCCACAACTTCACCGGTGAGGGCGGCGCGTTGACGAAGGGCAAGTTCGCTCCTTCGTTGGAGGATGTCTCCCCGAAGCACATCTACGAGGCCATGCAGACCGGCCCGCAGAACATGCCGTCCTTCCCCGACACCGTGATGCCGGAGAAGAACAAGAAGGACATCATCGCGTACCTCGACGCGGTCAACGGCGAACAGACCGAGAGCCCTGGCGGTCTCAAGCTGGGTGGACTGGGTCCGGTCAGTGAAGGCCTGTTCGGCTGGATCTTCGGTCTCGGCACGCTGATCGCGGTCGCCGTGTGGGTCGCCGCTCGGACCGCAAAGGCCAAGAAGTCATGAGTAGCCAAGAGAAATCAGAAGAGAACCTGCCCAGCGTGCAGGAGACCGAGCACGGCTCGGTGGCGGTCGCGGACGAGAACCCGTTCGCCGACCCGGGCCTTCCGCCCCATGAGCACCGTGTCCAGGACATCGACGAGCGGGCCGCCAAGCGGTCCGAGCGTGCGGTCGCCTTCCTGTTCACGTTGTCGATGCTCGCCACGATCGGCTTCATCGCCTCGTACGTGGCGTTCCCGGTCGACAAGCGCGTCTACATCTGGCCGATCGGCCACATCAGCGCGCTGAACTTCTCCCTGGGAATGACCCTCGGCATCGCGCTCTTCTGCATCGGCGCGGGCGCGGTCCACTGGGCCCGCACCCTGATGTCCGACGTGGAGGTCGCCGACGAGCGGCACCCGATCGAGGCCGAGCCCGAGGTCAAGGCCAAGGTCATGGCCGACTTCAAGGCCGGTGCCGCGGAGTCGCAGTTCGGCCGTCGCAAGCTGATCCGCAACACGATGTTCGGCGCGCTGGCCATGGTGCCGCTGTCCGGCGTCGTCCTGCTGCGCGACCTCGGTCCGCTGCCGGAGGACAAGCTGCGGCACACCCTGTGGGCCAAGGGCAAGCTGCTCGTGAACATGAACACGAACGAGCCGCTGCGTCCGTCGGACGTGCAGGTCGGTTCGCTGACCTTCGCCAAGCCCGAGGGCCTGGAGGAGCACGACCACGACTTCCAGAAGGAGATCGCCAAGGCGGCCCTGATGATCGTCCGGATCCAGCCGGACAACATCAAGGACAAGCAGGAGCTCGAGTGGTCGCACGACGGTGTCGTCGCGTACTCCAAGATCTGCACCCACGTCGGCTGCCCGATCTCCCTGTACGAGCAGCAGACGCACCACGTCCTCTGCCCGTGCCACCAGTCCACCTTCGACCTCTCCGACGGTGCCCGAGTGATCTTCGGCCCGGCCGGTCACGCGCTGCCGCAGCTGCGCATCGGCGTGAACGAAGAGGGCTACCTCGAGGCGCTCGGCGACTTCGCTGAGCCCGTCGGTCCTGCTTTCTGGGAGCGCGGATGAGCACTAAGACGACTGAGACGCGTAAGAAGGAGGCGCCCGCCGGAGAGCGGGTGGCCGACTGGGCCGACGGACGTCTGGGGATCTACTCCCTGGCCAAGGCCAACATGCGCAAGATCTTCCCGGACCACTGGTCCTTCATGCTCGGTGAGATCTGCCTCTACAGCTTCATCATCATCATCCTCACGGGTGTGTACCTGACCCTGTTCTTCCACCCGTCGATGAACGAGGTGGAGTACCACGGCAGCTACATCCCGCTGCAGGGCCAGCTGATGTCCGAGGCGTTCAACTCGACCATGCACATCAGCTTCGATGTGCGCGGTGGTCTGCTGATCCGGCAGATCCACCACTGGGCGGCGCTGATCTTCCTCGCGGCGATGTTCGTGCACATGATGCGCGTCTTCTTCACGGGTGCCTTCCGCAAGCCCCGCGAGGTCAACTGGGTCTTCGGGTTCCTGCTGTTCGTCCTGGGCATGTTCACCGGCTTCACCGGTTACTCGCTCCCCGACGACCTGCTCTCCGGTACCGGTGTGCGCTTCATGCAGGGCGCCGTCCTGTCCGTGCCGATCGTGGGCACGTACCTGGCGATGTTCCTGTTCGGCGGGGAGTTCCCCGGCGGCGACTTCGTGGCCCGGTTCTACTCGGTGCACATCCTGCTGCTGCCGGGCATCATGCTCGGGCTCGTGGTGGCGCACCTGATCCTGGTCTTCTACCACAAGCACACCCAGTTCGCGGGTCCCGGCAAGACGAACAAGAACGTCGTCGGCATGCCGCTGCTGCCGGTCTACATGGCGAAGGCCGGAGGCTTCTTCTTCCTGGTCTTCGGTGTGATCGCGGCCATCTCGGCGATCGCCACGATCAACCCGATCTGGGCGCTCGGTCCCTACCGTCCGGACCAGGTCTCCACCGGAGCGCAGCCCGACTGGTACATGGGCTTCTCCGAAGGCCTGATCCGTGTCATGCCGGGCTGGGAGATCAACGCCTGGGGTCACACGCTCGTCCTGGGCGTGTTCATCCCGCTGGTGATCTTCCCGCTGGTCCTGGTCGCGATCGCGGTCTACCCGTTCATCGAGTCCTGGGTCACCGGCGACAAGCGCGAGCACCACATCCTGGACCGCCCGCGCAACGTCCCGACCCGTACGGGCTTCGGCGTCGCGTGGATCACCTGGTACATGGTGCTGCTCATCGGTGGTGGAAACGACCTCTGGGCCACGCACTTCCACCTGTCGATCAACTCGATCACCTGGTTCGTGCGCATCGCCTTCTTCGTGGCACCGGTCCTCGCCTTCATCATCACCAAGCGGATCTGCCTGGGTCTGCAGCGGCGTGACAAGGAGAAGGTCTTGCACGGCCGCGAGTCGGGCATCATCAAGCGCCTGCCGCACGGTGAGTTCATCGAGGTCCACGAGCCGCTCAACCAGGAGCAGCTGCACACGCTCACCGCGCACGAGCAGTACGCGCCGCTCGAGATCGGCCCCGGGGTCGACGAGAACGGCGTCGAGCGCAAGGTGTCCGGTTCGCAGAAGCTCCGGGCCAAGCTCAGCAAGGGCTACTACGGGGAGGACAACCAGATCCCCAAGCCCACCACCGAGGAGTACAAGGAGATCACCAGCGGCCACGGTCACCACTGATCACCTGAGACTCTGACAAGGTCGCCACGGCGAGAGCCCCGTCCATGCGTTCCACTGCATGGACGGGGCTCTTTGCCGTCCCCCGGGCTGGATAAGGTGTTCCTGTCCCGTGTCTAGACGAACCCAGGAGCGGCAGATGAGCGCTGTGACCCCCGCAGGAGGCAACACCGCGGCGGCCCGTTCCTGGCCGGGTGTGCTGAACGGACTGCTCGAAGGACGTGACCAGAGCACCGAGGACACGGCCTGGGCCATGGACCGCATCATGCGGGGCGAGGCGACCGACGCGCAGATCGCCGGCTTCGTCGTCGCGCTGCGGGCCAAGGGCGAGACCGTGGAGGAGATCTCCGGCCTCGTCCGCACGATGTACGAGCACGCCAACGTGATCGAGGTGCCGGGGCGGACCGTCGACATCGTCGGCACCGGCGGTGACGGCGCCAAGACCGTCAACATCTCCACGATGTCCGCGATCGTGGCCGCTGGCGCGGGCGCGAAGGTCGTCAAGCACGGCAACCGCGCGGCCTCCAGTGCCTCGGGTGCCTCCGACGTCCTGGAGAAGCTCGGGGTGAACCTGGAGCTGCCGCTGAAGCGGGTCGTCGAGGTGGCCGAGGAAGCCGGGATCACCTTCTGCTTCGCCGTGAAGTTCCACCCGGCGCTGCGGCACGCGGGAGCGGCGCGCAGCCAGTTGGGCATCCGGACCGTCTTCAACGCGCTGGGTCCGCTCACCAACCCGGCCAGGGTGCGCGCCCAGGCGGTCGGCGTCGCCGACCCGAGGATGGCGCCGATCGTGGCCGGGGTCTTCGCCGAGCGCGGCAACTCCTCCCTGGTCTTCCGCGGCGACGACGGTCTCGACGAGCTGACGACCACGGCGACGTCGCGGGTCTGGGTGGTGCGGGACGGAGCCGTGCGCGAGGAGGCCTTCGACCCGCGGGACGTGGGCATCGACCTCGTCCCCGTCGAGGCGCTGCGGGGCGCCGACGCCTCGTACAACGCCGAGGTGGCGCTGCGCCTCCTGGACGGCGAGCAGGGCCCTGTGCGGGACGCCGTCCTGCTCAACACGGCGGCGGCCCTGGTGGCCCTCTCGCCGGGCGAGGGGACCCTGGTGGAACAGATCGGCGCCGGCATCGCGAAGGCGGCGGAGTCGATCGACTCCGGGTCGGCGAAGAAGGCCCTCGAGCTGTGGGTGGCGGCCAGCAACCGGTGAATGTGGCGCACACCGCAGTCCGTATTCCGGACTGCGGTGGGCACCGGGAAGATCGTGTGGCAAGATGCTGCGCAGGTCATGAGTGACAGCGATTAGGCCCCGGCTCGCTGTCCGGCAACCCTCCGTCCGTGGCGGGGTGCCCCGGGTGAAGACCAGGCCGTGGACAGCAAGGTCCATGGCAAGCGCGGACCCCTGCGAACAACCCTGGGGTCCTGGTCCTCAAGGGAGCAGTCTCGTGAGCAAGCGAATGCGATAGGGCTTTCCGGCCCCTTTTCCGCACCCCTTTTTCTCTTCGTCACTGCGGCGCCGTATGCGCGCTCTCGCAGTGAACTCGCCTGCCTTCCCACGGGAGTTCGCCATGTCCGCACGCATCGTCGCCACCACCGAAGCCGCCTCCGCCGAGTCCGCCGACCCCTGCTGTGCCGCGCCGCTTCCGGTGCTCGGCCGTGACGTCACCGTGCCGCTCGTCACCGGCGGCGAGGTGACCTACGCGGCGCTCGACTACGCGGCCAGCGCCCCGGCCCTGCAGCGGGTGTGGGACGACGTGGCCGCCTACGCGCCGTACTACGGCAGCGTGCACCGCGGTGCCGGCTACCTCTCGCAGCTCTCCACCGACCTCTTCGAGAACAGCCGGGTCACCGTCGCGGAGTTCCTCGGCTGCCGCGAGGACGACCAGGTCGTCTTCACCCGTTCGACCACCGACTCGCTCAACCTGCTCGCCGCCGCGCTGCCCGCCGACTGCCAGGTCTTCGTCTTCGAGACCGAGCACCACGCCTCGCTGCTCCCGTGGCGCGACGCCCGCGTGACGTACCTCAACGCCCCGCGCACCGCCGACCAAGCCGTCGCCACCCTGGAGCGCGCCCTCGCCGACCGCGATCCCTACGGGCCCGCCCTGGTCTGCGTGACCGGCGCCTCGAACGTCACCGGTGAGCTGTGGCCGGTCAAGGAGCTCGCCGCCGCCGCCCACGCGCACGGCGCCCGCATCGTCCTGGACGCCGCGCAGCTCGCGCCGCACCACCCGGTCTCCATCAGCGAGCTCGACGTCGACTGGGTCGCCTTCTCCGGCCACAAGCTGTACGCGCCCTTCGGCTCCGGCGTCCTCGCGGGCCGCTCCGACTGGCTGAAGGCGGCCGAGCCGTACCTCGCCGGCGGCGGCGCCTCGCGGAAGGTCGCGCGGCGTACCGACGGCGGCGTGGACGTCGAGTGGCACGACACCGCCGCGCGGCACGAGGCCGGCTCGCCGAACGTCATCGGCGTGTACTCCATCGCCGCCGCCTGCAAGGCGCTCACCGAGGCGGGCTTCGACGAGCTCGTCGCCCGTGAGCGTCACCTCATCGCGAAGGTGCGCGAGGGCCTCGCCGAGGTGCCCGCGGTGAAGGTGCTCTCGCTCTTCGGCGACGACGCGCCGCGCGTCGGCGTCATCTCCTTCGTCGTCGACGGCTGGAACAGCTCGCACTTCGCCGCCGCGCTCTCCGCCGAGTACGGCATCGGCGTGCGCGACGGCCTCTTCTGCGCCCACCCGCTGGTGCGCACCCTCCTCGGCAGCGACCCGCAGACCCAGGGCGAGTGCGGGGCGCCCGAGGCCGCGCCCGGCGAGAAGTCGCTGAACGCCATCCGCGTCAGCTTCGGCGCGGGCACCCCCGACGAGCACGTGGAGCGCTTCGTGCGCGCCGTCAAGGAGCTCGTGGCGGACGGCGCGCGCTGGAACTACCGCACCGAGGACGGGCGTTGCGTGCCGGACACCAACGCCGCCTGAGCCTTGGCCCGTCCCTTCAGGCGTGATCCCAGGACGATCATCCGCAGGGCGCGCTCGGTAGCGTCGGTGAGGAATTCGCCGCCGCGGCCGAGCGCTTCGGTGAGCGAGACCGGCGCGGGCAGAATCGCGCTGTAGGCGTCCACGCCCTCCGCCCGTACGTGATGGGCGCCCTGGCCGATGGTGCCCGCCAGGACCAGCACCGGGCGGCCGAACCGCTTCGCGCGGCGTGCCACTTCGGCGGGGACCTTGCCGCGGGGCGTCTGGTGGTCGAGGGCGCCCTCGGCGGTGACGACGAGGTCGGCGCGGGCCAGGCGCGCGTTCAGGTCCAGGTGGTCCAGGAGGACGTCGAAGCGGGGGAGCAGCTGGGCGCCGAGGGCCGCGAGGCCGGCTCCCAGGCCGCCGGACGCGCCGGTGCCGGGGCCGAGGGCGAGGTCCCCGGTGGCACGCAGGTCGCGGGTCAGGACGTGCGCCCAGTGTTCGAGGCCCGCCGCCAGCTGTTCGACCTGGGCGGGCGTGGCGCCCTTCTGGGGGCCGAAGACGCGGGCGACGCCGCGCTCGCCGGTCAGGACGTTGAAGGGGTTGCAGGCGACGCGGATCTCGGTGTCCCGCAGGCGGGGGTCGAGGCCCGTGGGGTCGATGCGGCTCAGCCGGGTCAACTCCCGCCCGCCACGCGGCAGTTCCCAGCCGTCCGCGTCCAGGAGCCGGGCGCCGAGTGCCTGAAGCGCCCCCGCGCCCCCGTCCGACGTGCCGGAGTCGCCGCAGCCCACCAGGATGCGGCGGGCGCCCGCGTCCAGGGCGGCGCCGATCAGTTCCCCGACGCCGTACGTCGTCGTGGCGCCCGGGTCGCGCAGATCGCGGGGGACCAGCGAGAGCCCGGCCACGGCCGCCATCTCCACCACCGCCGTGCCGTCCGGGAGCAGCGCGAAGTGCGTGCCGATCCGCTGGCCGACGGGCCCGGTGGCGGGCAGCGCGACCAGACGGCCGCCGCCCGAGGCGGCCAGGGCGCGCGCGGTGCCCTCGCCGCCGTCCACCAACGGGATCAGATCGGTCTCGGCGTGCGGGACGACGCGGCGTACTCCTTCGGCGATGGCCTCGGCCGCGGACTGCGCGGACAGAGACTCCTTGAAACCGCTAGGGGCGATGGCGAAGTGGGTCAGCACGTGGGTCTCCAGAGTGGGTTCAAGGGCGGGATCAGCGGACGGGTACGCCGAGCAGCGGCCAGAGCGCCACGGCGAAGAGCAGGACGAGGGCGGCGGTCAGCGGTGCCAGGACCGCGGAGAGGCGCAGCAGGTCGCGCCGGGTGTAGGTGGGGGTGCCCGGGATGTCGGCGAAGAGCGTGACGGGCTTCGCCGAGGCGGGCAGGGTGTGGCAGAAGCCGGCGGCCGCCGTGGAGGCGAGCGCGGCGGCGACCGGGTTGACGCCCGCGCCGACGGCCGCCGCGACGACCAGCGGGACCAGGACGGACGAGCGGGCCGAACGGGACTGCAGGACCAGGTGGGCGGCCGTGCTGACCGCCACCACGAGGGCCAGGAAGAGCCAGGGCGGCACATCGAGGGGGACCCCGCCCACCAGCCACTTCGCCGCCCCCGACTCGGCGAGCGCGACACCCATCGCCATCGTCGCCGCCATGAAGAGCAGCAGCGCCCAGGGCACGGTCTTCAGCGCGTCCTTGAGGCGTACGGTGCCAAGCGCGGGGGACGAGGCGACGACCGCGCCGATCAACGCGACGACGGCGGGCGGTACTTGGTGCAGCGGCTCGCTGCACCACAGGGCGACGACCGTGGCGAGGAGGAGCGCGCAGCGGGTCTCGGCGGGCTCCCAGGCCCCGGTGACCGGCTGCTCGCTGTGCTCCTGGAGCTGCTCGACGGTGATGTGCACCGGGCCCTTGCGGTCCTCCCGCCGCGTCGTCGTCAACAGGACGGCCTCCGCCGCCAGATGGGACGAGGCGACGGCGAGCGGAAGACCGAGCAGCATCCACTGCGTGAAGCCGATCCGCTCGCCGGTGGCCTCCCACAGCACGGACACCGTGATCAGATGCGCGCCCGCGCCGATCAGGGTCGCGACCGCGGAGAGCAGGATCACGGTCGGGAACAGCAGCGCCAGCATCACCACGAGGCGCCTGCGGTCGGCGAGGACCTTGGCGAGCGCCAGGAAGACCGGCAGAGCGAGCGCGGCGCGGCCCGATGTGGCGGGCACCGCGAAGGCCGTCACGACCAGGGCGGCCGTCGTCAGATGAGTCAACTGCCGTACGGTGCGCGCTCCGCTGACGAGAAAGGCCGCGGCCCGGCCCGCGAGACCGCTGCGGGCGACCGCGGCCGCCAGCACGAAGGCGCAGATCAGCAGCCAGACCGTCTCGTCACCGAGGGTGCCGAAGAGCGTGTCGCTGCTGATCACCCCGGTCGCGGTGAGCGCGAGCCCGGCGCCCAGCGCGATGTACGTGTCGTCGATCGGGGTGCTGATCCACGCACAGGTCGCCAGGGCGAACACGCCGAGGGTGAGGCGTGCGTCGCCGCTCAGGCCGGGGAAGTTGCCCGGCACCAGGAGCAGCGCGCACAGGCTCAGCGCGACGCAGAGAGTGATGGCTTGGCGGGGATTCAGGGTCACGCACTGAGCCTCGGGCCCGGCCGTGAGTCCTCAATGAGCCGTGGATGAAAGGAAATTCACCCGGGAGGCCACTCATTACCCCGGTAGGCGGTACCCCATCCCGCGTACCGTCTCCACGCGCTGCGCGCCCAGCTTCTTGCGCAGCGCCCGGACGTACACGTCGACGATGTTGGACCCGGGGTCGAAGTCGTACCCCCACACGTGCGAAAGGATCTGCTCCCGCGAGAGCACCTGCCCCGGATGGCGCAGGAAGAGTTCGAGCAGCACGAACTCACGTGCCGTCAGATCCACCGTCCGTTCACCCGAGCGCGCCCTGCGCGTGCGCAGGTCCAGCGTCAGGTCCCCGCCGCGCAGCACCGTCACCTCCGGGGCACCCGCCGCCGTACGCAGTCTGAGGCGGACCCGCGCGAGGAGTTCCTCGAAGCGGAACGGCTTGGTCATCCAGTCGTCCGCGCCGCCTTCCAGGCCCGCCACGGTGTCGCGGACCGAGTCGCGCGCGGTCAGCACGATGACCGGTGTGGTCACGCGGGCCTCGCGCAACTGCCGCAGGACCGTGAAGCCGTCTTTGCCGGGCAGGCCGATGTCCAGGACGACCAGGTCGAAGCCGCCGGTCAGGGCGTAGTCGTAGGCGGCGTCGCCGTCGCCGACGACGCTGGTGGTGAAGCCGTTGGCGCGCAGGCCCTTCTCGACGAAGGAGGCGATGCGCTCCTCGTCCTCGACGATGAGAATCCGGTTCATGTCAGTCCCGCTTCCTGTTCTCGCAGGTCGAGTACGAAGGTGGCGCCGCCGCCTTCCGTGGGCCGCAGCTCGACCTGGCCGCCGTGTCCTTCGGCGATCGCCCGCACGATGGCGAGGCCGAGTCCGGCGCCGGTGGCGCGGGCACCGCGGCGGGCGGTGCCGCGCCGGAAGCGCTCGAAGATCACCGCGGCGTCCTGTGCCTGGACGCCGGGTCCGCTGTCGGCGACGTACAACTCGACGCGGCCCCCCGCGCTGCGTGAGCCGATGCCGATGCGCTGGCCCGGGACGGTGTGCTGGACGGCGTTCTGGGCGAGCTGCACCATCGCCTGGGTGATGCGCTGCGGGTCGAGACCGGTCTCTCCTTCGGCCACTTCGGCGAGCCGCCAGTCCCGGTCGCCGAGTGCCCGTGCCTTGACGAAGACGTCCGCGGTCAGCTCGGCCAGCTGCACCGGCTGCGGGGTGACGAAGTCGGGCCGCTCGGACTTGGCGAGGAGCAGGAGGTCCTCGACGATGCGGCTCATCCGGTCCAGTTCCTCCATGACGATCCGGACCGTCTCCTCCCGTTCTCCCGGGTCGTCGCCCATCAGCTCCAGGTGGCCGCGCACGATGGTGATGGGCGTGCGCAGCTCGTGCCCCGCGTCGTCGACGAACTCGCGCTGGGCGGCGAACGCGCGCTCCAGGCGGTCGAGCATGCCGTTGAAGGTCTCGGCGAGCGCGGCGATGTCGTCCCTGCCCTGCACCGGGATGCGCCGGGTCAGATCCTGCTCGGTGAGCTGCGCGGCGGTCGTCCGCACCAGGCGTACGGGCTTGAGGATGCGGCCGGCGACCGCCCAGCCGATGCCGGTCGTCATCAGGAGGGCGACCCCGGAGATGGCGAGCAGCATCGTGAACACGTCGCCCGCCTTGGCCTGTTCGCCCTCCGGGTGGAAGGCGACGACGAACGCGGCCGCCGGATGTCCGGCGCTCGCCGCGATCTCCACCTTGGCCCAGCGGACCTCACCTCGGTCGCGGTGCAGTGTGCCGGTCGCGTCGGGGGAGTCGAAGACCGTGCGCAGCGCGGTGGGGTCCTCGGCGAGCGGATGATCTATCCGCTGCTCGCGTGCCTGTTCCTTCTTGGCGGGCGGCTTGCCGGAGCGGCCGACGAGGCCGAGCAGCTCCTCGTCGGGGTCGGCGTACTGCCGGGAGAGGAAGAGCCGCAGGAGGGGATCGGGAGCGGTGAACTTCCGGCCCGTGTGCGGGTCGACGCCTTCCCGGGCGAGGTTGGTGAACTCTCCGGTCTCCTGTGCGAGCAGCCGGTCGATGCGGTGGTCGACGTCGCGCAGCAGGACGGAACGCGTGGTGGCCGCGACGGCGGTGAGCGCGACGGCCATCACCACGAGCAGCCAGAGCAGGATGCGGACACGGGCGGATATCCAGCGGTGCGGGCGCTCAGCCGTCGTCACCGGGACCGTCGTCGTCGTTGTCGCCCTGTCCGCTGCCTTCGTTGCCGTCGTCATCGTCATCGCCCGTGGAATTCTCGCTCACCGGCGGCGGGGACACCGTCTCGTCGCTGGGCGTCGCCCGGGGCGTGGCGGGCTTCCCTGACGGCGAGGAGGAAGAGGACGAAGAGGGGGCTGAGGACGGCGAACCGCTCTCCAACTCCACCTTGGGCGGGGCCTTCGGCGGCTCGGGGCTGTCGGTCAGGGCGTAGCTGGTCGCGGCGATGCCGAGGGGGATCGCCACGACGGCGGCCAGAGCGGCCATGCGGTGGGAGAAGACCATGAGGGTGAGCGTGCGGGGCGTAGCGCGTCAGAAGCATGAGCCGCAGATGAAGAAACCCTCATCCGGCTCGTGCGGCGGACGACGGGTGACCCGGGACCGGAAGCCTCAGGAGTCGAGGCCGATCGCGAACGCCGCCTCCAGGTCGTGCTGCGAGTACGTGCGGAACGCGACGTGCGTGTCCGTCCCCTCCACGCCGGGGATCTTGCTGATCTTGCCGGGGATGACATCGGCCAGGTCGTCGTGGCGCGAGACGCGCACCATGGCGATCAGGTCGTACGTGCCGGTCACGGAGAAGACCTCACTGACGCAGTCGAGGGCGGCGATCGACTCGGCGATCTCCGGGATCCGGTCCACGCTGGTCTTGATGAGCACGATCGCGGTGATCACGGCTGACTGTCTCCCTCGGTAGCCGGTGCTGGCCTCTTCACTCTAGCCCTCCCGTCTCCCGCCCCCGCCCTTCCAAGGAGGCGCTCCGAGCCCGCCTCCTCATTCTCCTGTAGCGCACCCACGCGTACAGAAAGCCGAGCGAGAACCCGACCAGATGCGCCAGATACGCGACCCCCGGGCCCGCCGCGCCCTGCCAGGCCGCGAGCCACTGCAGCACCACCCAGAACGGCAGCACCACCCACGCCGGGAACCGCAGCGGCAGGAAGAAGAGGAACGGGAAGAGACTGGTGACCCGCGCCTTCGGGAAGAGGCTCAGGAAGGCGCCGAGCACCGCGGAGATCGCCCCCGAGGCGCCCACCAGGGTCTGGTCGGAGTCCGCGTGCGCGACGGCGTAGGCGAACAGGGCGAGATAGCCGCAGCCGAGATAGAAGAGCGCGAACTGGACGTGCCCCATCCGTTCCTCGGCCATCGCCCCGAAGACGAAGAGGAAGAGCATGTTGCCCAGGAGATGCAGCCAGCTGCCGTGCACGAAGAGCGCGGTGGCGGGGGCGAGCAGGGGCCGCGCCGCGCCGCTGAACAACTCGGAGGGGATCACGCCCCAGCGCTCGAAGTAGGCCTGCTGGGCGGCGAGCACCTCGTCTCCGGTGCCGTACGCGGGATTGAGCCCGGACACCGGCGAGATCACGAAGACCAGACAGCAGGCGGCGATCAGGCCGTACGTCACCGGGGCGGACTGCCCCCTGAGCATGCGGCCCGCCGTCGTACCCCAAGTCCTGATCATGAACAGAGCATGACGTAAGGGCAGCAAACCGTACAGAGCGCCCCGCCGCGTGGGAGGCCGCCGCATGGAGACCCTTACAGGCCTTAGGGTTACGGGCACCACGCACCATGGAATTCCGAAGGAAAGCGAACAGCCACGATGACGGTTCCTCTGCCGACCGACACGACCAGGTGGCGCTGCCAGCTCTGCGGCAACCTCACGCGCTTCGACGTGACCCGCAGTTCGAAGGTCGTCGAATATGTGCACCTCGACCTGGCCGGTGAGTCGAACATCGAGGAACGCGAGGTGGTCAGTGAGACCATCGAGTCGGTGCGCTGCCGTTGGTGCAACGCGGTGGACCAGGTGGAACTCGTGGACAGGCCGGGTGCCGGCTCCTGACGGAGCGGGCCCCGCACAGCTAGTGGGGTGACGGATGGTGGAGAGCGCGAGCGGGGAGCCGGACGACGGCGCCGCTGAGGTGCTCGACCGTCCGCTGCCCGACGGAGTGCGCCGAAGAGTCGTCCAGATCGTCTCGGACGGCTTCGGCGGGCTCACGGTCAGCGAACTGCCCGCACAGCTGCGGCAGTACGCCCGCTTCACGCCGACCCGGCGCACGAAGTTCGCGGGCAACGCGATGGCGGCGGCCCTGGAGGGCGACGCGCTCTTCCGGCAGCGCATCGGCGAACGTCTCAGAGAGGCGCAGCCCGAGCTCACCGGCGCCCTGGACGCGGGCTCACCGCCCCCGGCCGCGGACCCCCTCGATGTGGCGGCCGCGGCCTATGTGCTGCGTCCCACCGGCTGGGTGAAGCTGGTGACCGCCGCGGGTGAGGAGGCCCTGCGGGCGGACGCCGAGCGCGTCGACGACGAAACCCGGGCCGAGCTCGAACGGCTGCGCGAGGAACTCGCGGCGGCCCGCGGCCAGACGAAGGCCGAGACCGAGCGGCTGCGCACGGAACTCGAGTCGGCGAAGAAGGAAGCCGAATCGATGCATCGCAAGCTGCGCGGCGCTCTCAGCGACGTCAAGCGCGGCGAGGCGGCCCTGCGCAAGGCCGCCGCCGAGCACGACGCGGCACGCGCCGACGGCCAGGCGCAGCTGTCCGCCGCCGAGAGCGAGGGCCGGCGGCTCAAGGCCCGGCTCAGCGAGACCGAGGCCGCCCTGGAGGCCAGCCGCAGGGCGGCGCGCGAGGGCCGCAGCGTCGAGGACATGCGGGTACGGCTGCTGCTCGACACGGTCCTTGAGTCCGCCCAGGGGCTGCGCCGCGAACTGGCCCTGCCGCCCGTCTCCGTGCGGCCCGCCGAGACCGTGGACGCGGTCGAGCCGGGACGGATGACGCCGAAGGACATCGCCGCGCGGGCGCTCTCCGAGAACGACCCGGCGATCATCGACCAACTGCTCGCGCTGCCGCAGGCGCACATGGTCGTGGACGGCTACAACGTCACCAAGACCGGCTATCCGACGATGCCCCTGGAGAAGCAGCGGCTGCGCCTTCTCGGCTCGCTCTCGCAGCTCGCCGCGCAGACCGGCGCCGAGATGACCTGCGTCTTCGACGGGGCCGAACTCGCCGCGCCCGTGCTGCTCGCGCCGCCGCGCGGGGTGCGGGTGCTGTTCTCCAAGGCGGGCGTCACCGCGGACGAACTGATCCGCCAGCTGGTGCGCGCCGAGCCTCCCGGGCGCCCCGTGGTCGTCGTGTCGACCGACCGCGAAGTGGCCGACGGGATCGCGAAGGCGGGTGCGCGGCCCGTTGCTTCGGCCGTGCTTCTGAAGCGGCTCTCGCGCGGCTGACGCGCGCCGTTTTCGCACGCCCGGCGTACGCCGGTTTCGCACTCCTAAAGGCGTGCACGTAACTCCTGTTCCCTATGCCCGAATTGAGGCCCAGGTGACGCGACGTAGCGTCAAGAGATCATCACCGGCTGTGCGTTATCGGTAAAATATGCCTCCCGCACCCGACTTTTTGCCGGTCAGGATTTGAACTGATCACAAGAAGGTCACTAGGGTCTCGCCTCGAACCTCCGCTCGGTTGATCACCCATCCGGGGTGACAGCGGTGGTACCCGCCGACCGGTCCTCGGTAGGCGGCTGGAGGAAGAAGGAGCCGCCTTCGTGGCGTCCCACCGTCGACCCAAGCAGCCGAGCCGCGCGCGCGTGACCGTGCTCACCGCCACCGCCGCCGCTGCCGTCGCACTCACCTCCCAGGCGGCCAACGCGACGCCGAGCGAGAAGCCGAGCAAGGACGAGGTCAAGTCCAAGGTCGACAAGCTCTACGAGGACGCGGGCCGGGCCACCGACCGCTACAACGGCGCCAAGGAGAAGCAGGAGAAGCTCGAGAAGGAGATCGGCGAGCTTCAGGACAAGGTGGCCCGCGGCCAGGAGGACCTCAACGACCTTCGCGGCGGCCTCGGTTCGATGGCCAGCGCGCAGTACCGCTCCGGCGGCATCGACCCCTCCGTCCAGCTGTTCCTCTCCTCCGACCCGGACGACTACCTCGACAAGGCGTCCGCCATGGACCAGTTGAGCAGTCAGCAGGTCGAGGCGCTCAAGAAGGTCCAGGAGAAGCAGCGGACCCTCGCGCAGGAGCGCAAGGAGGCGTCCGACAAGCTCAAGGACCTCGCCGACACGCGCAAGGAACTGGGCAAGAAGAAGAAGGAAGTCCAGAGCAAGCTCGGCGCCGCCCAGAAGCTGCTCAACACGCTGACCGCCAAGGAGAAGCAGGAGCTCGCCGCCAAGGAGCAGCGCGCGAGCCGCGACGCCGGCGACCGTGTGGACCTCGGCAAGGAGGCCCCGGCCTCGCAGCGCGGCCAGGCCGCCCTGAGCGCCGCCGCCACGCAGATCGGCAAGCCGTACGTCTCCGGCGGCAGCGGCCCCAACTCCTACGACTGCTCCGGCCTCACGCAGTGGGCGTACAACCAGGCCGGTGTGCAGATCACCCGGACCACGTACACCCAGCAGAACGACGGGCCGAAGATCGGCCGAGGCGAGCTCAAGCCCGGCGACCTGGTGTTCTTCAACAGCCTCGCGCACGTCGGTCTGTACGCGGGCAACGGCCAGGTGCTGCACGCCCCGAAGCCGGGCGCCGTGGTGCGCTACGAGTCGATGTCGACCATCGGCTCCTTCCAGTTCGGCGTCCGCATCTGAAACGACCGGAGTGCCGCCCAAACGGGCGAATTCCGGCAACTCACGCTGACCCCACGCCCCGTCGGTGACCTGCGTCTCCGGCGGGGCGTCACGTTGTGTGCACGGCGGGGTCTTTGGCCGTGACGTGATCCCACGGCTACTCTCGCGCCCATTCCCCCGACGGATCGGGGGACTTTCCCCCGGTTCGCCCGGGGGTCCGTCATGCGGAGGGAGAGCGGCTTCCCGTGGGGTCCCATCGTCGTCCCGCGCTGTCCGGTCTGGACCGGAGCACGCGCGTAACCGTCCTGTCAGCCGCCGCGGCGACCGCCGCGGCCGCCTTCGCCGCACCGGCGGGCGCCGCACCGCAGGACACCCCGGCGACCACCAAGGCCAAGGTGGACCGCCTCTTCGAGCAGGCAGAGAAGGCCACCGAGGCGTACAACAAGGCCGACGAGCGCGCGGACACCCTGCGCGGGCAGGTCGAGCGGGCCAAGGACAGCGTCGCCCGCGGCCAGGAGCGCATCAACACGATGCGCGGCGCGCTCGGTTCGCTCGCCGGGGCGCAGTACCGCTCGGGCGGCATCGACCCCTCCCTGGCCCTGATGCTCTCCTCCGACCCGGACGGCTACCTGGACAGGGCGGCCACACTCGACCGCATCAGCGCCCGGCAGGCCGGTGAACTGACCGATCTGCAGCGGGCCCAGCGCAGCCTTGCCCAGGAGCGCACGGAGGCCGGACACAAGCTCGCCGAGCTGGAGAAGAGCCGCACCGCCGTGGCCCGCCAGAAGCGAGCCGTCGAACACAAGCTCGCCAAGGCCCGGCGGCTCCTGAACTCGCTGTCCTCGCGGGACCGTGAGGCGTACGACAGGTCATCGCGCTCGGGACGTGACGAGATGCCGGACCTCGGGAGCGCCGGGCCGGCCTCGTCGCGGGCCGCGGCCGCCATCGCGGCGGCCAGGTCGGCCATCGGCAAGCCCTACGTGTGGGGCGCCAACGGCCCCTCCGGCTTCGACTGCTCGGGGCTCACCCAGTGGTCGTACGCGCAGGCGGGCGTGGGCCTGCCGCGCACCTCGCAGGCCCAGCGGTACGCGGGGCGTCAGGTGCCCCTGGCGCAGGCGCAACCCGGTGACCTGGTCGCCTACCGCGACGACGCCAGCCACATCGGGATGTACATGGGCAATGGCCAGGTCGTGCACGCGCCCTACCCCGGCGCTCCCGTGCGCTACGACCCGGTCGGGATGATGCCGGTCTCGTCGGTGACGCGGATCTGACCGGCGGTCGGCGGCCCGCTGCCCTTACGATCTGAAACGTGGCTGGTCGCGGGCGTGGGTCGTGGGTCCTTGGGATGTGTGTCGCCCTGCTCGTCGGGTGCGGCGGTCCCTCGGCGCCCGATGCCGCGCCCGGCGACGTGCGCAGGCTGCTCGACCGGCGGGCGGATGCGGTGCTCGACCGGGACGCGAAGGCGTACCGCGCGACGGGCAGCGGCGCCGGGACCGCCGCCTACGACAACCTGCGCGAGGTCCCGCTGGAGTCCTGGGAGTACCGCCTGACCGGGTTCCGGCGCAGCGGCGCGCGCGCCACCGTGACCGCCGACCTGCGGTACCGCATCAAGGGCTACGACAGCGAGCCGCTCATCACCTCGCGCTCGCTCACGCTCCAGAAGCGCGACGAGCGGTGGTACGTCGTCGCTGAGCGGCCCGCGAAGAAGGCCACGCAGCAACTCTGGGACCAGGGGCCCGTGACGTCCGTACGGGGCGCTCACAGCCTCGTGCTCGGCGTGGGGCGCGGCGAGCGGGAGAAGACGACGCTGCGCGAGTACGCGGCCCTCGCCGACCGGGCGGTCCCCCTGGTGCGGGACGCCTGGGAGGGCAAGTGGCCGCGGCGGGTCGTCGTCATGGTGCCCAAGTCCCTCGACGGCATGGCGGGGCTGCTCGGCGCGCCCGCTTCGGGCTATCAGGGGATCGCGGCGGTGACCACGGGGGAGACGGGCGGCTCCGGCGAGGCGCCCGCGGACCGCATCATCGTCAACCCCGAGGCGTACGGCGTGCTCGGCGACTTCGGCAAGCAGGTCGTGCTCACCCATGAGGCGACCCATGTCGCGACCCGCGCGCACACCTCGCCGGCCACCCCCTTGTGGCTCTCCGAGGGCTTCGCCGACTGGGTGGGCTACCGCGGCACGGGCCGCACCGCCGCACAGGCCGCTCCCGAGCTGCGCCGTGCCGTCCAGGGGGAGCGACTGCCGGGCGCGCTCCCCGAGGACGACGACTTCGGCTTCAGCGGGGACGCGGGCAAGCTCGCGCAGGCGTACGAGGGGTCGTGGCTGGCCTGCCGGATGATCGCGGACCAGTGGGGCGAGGAGAGCCTGACGGACTTCTACGAAGCCGTCGGCGAGCGGGAGAAGAGGCCCGGTGCGGTGGAGGACGCGCTGCGGGACGTCCTGGACATCTCCCTGGAGGAGTTCACGGCGCAGTGGCGTACGTATCTGCGGGCCGAGCTCGGCTGACCTCCTCGGACGCCGACGCCCGCGCACGGGCCCGCGGTTCGGACACCGTCTGCCGCCACAGGTTCCGGCAGGCGAGCAGCGCCGCCGCGACGAGCAGACCGTTGCGGACGAAGAGCAGGGTGATGCCCAGCGGGTCGCTCGCCACGACGTGCGAGAACCAGACGGGGAACTCCAGGAACGTGACGAACGTGGCCGCGAGCACCAGGTGTGCGGGCAGCGCCATGCGGCTCGCGCGAAACGCCATGCACACGGCGGCGACCCCGACCAGCCACAGCAGGTACTGCGGGCTGATGACCCGGCTCGTCGTCGTGAACAGCAGTACGGCGACGAAGGCCGTGTCCGCGACCGTGCTCGCGGACCACACACGGGCCCGGAGCCGCCACAGGAGGAGCCAGCAGAAGGCGGCCACGGAGAGCCCCTGCGCCACCGTGCTGACCAGCGAGACGTAGGGGCCGAGGAACTCCACCGAGCCGTAGTTGAGCTGTACCTCGCCCTCCCAGCCGAGGTGGCGCGCGACGTGGAAGACGAGCGCGCCGAGCGACTCGACCTCGGTGCCGCGGTCGCGCTGGAAGGTCAGGAAGGCGAGCGCGCCGGGCATCGTCACCAGGAAGGCGAGGGTCAGGCCGAGTGCGGTGGCGACCGCCGCGCCCCAGGAACTCCGGGTGGCACGCGCGCGTGGCATGCCGACGAGCAGCAGGGCGGGCCACACCTTCAGCAGCGCGCCGAACCCCGCGAGGGCCCCCATCGCGCGGGGGTGCCGCGCCCCGGCGAGCAGCGCGGCGACCGCGACGGCCGTCACCATCACGTCGTAACGGGCGTAGACGGTCGGCCCGAGCAGCGCCACGCCGAGAACCCACACCCAGGCCCCGCGGAGGGACTTGCCGGGCCGCCGGCCCGCGTACAGGAGCAGTCCGCAGACGAGGGCGTCGGCGAGGAGGGCGAGCAGGAAGAAAGCCGACGTGTAGTCCACGAAGGGCAGCAGGGCGGGGGAGAGGACCGCGAGGGCGGCGGCGGGCGGGTACTGCCAGGTGACGTCGTCCAAGGGGAAGGTGCCGGTGCGCAGGACCTCGTACCAGCCCTGGTAGATGACGGCGACGTCGCTGGTCACGTCGGGGCCGGGGGCGGTGAGCACCTTGAAGACGCAGAGCAGCAGCACTGTCCTGGTCAGGACCCAGACGGTCAGGATCCGCGCCACGCACACCACGCCCCTTTTCGGATACTTCATTGTGGTTCGTGGAGTCATGATGCCGGGCGTGGCCGCGAATGGGCCGAGAGGCACGCTCTGCCGGGCTTTCGGTACTGTCGGCGACGATGCACAAGACCCTGATCGTCACGAACGACTTCCCGCCCAGGCCCGGTGGCATCCAGGCGTTCCTGCACAACATGGCGCTGCGCCTGGACCCCGAGCAGCTCGTCGTCTATGCCTCCACGTGGAAGCGGGGGCGCGAGGGCGCCGAGGCGACGGCCGCCTTCGACGCGGAGCAGCCCTTCAAGGTCGTACGCGACCCCACGACGATGCTGCTCCCGACCCCGCGCGTCACGCGGCGCGCGATCTCGCTGCTGCGGGAACACGGCTGCGAGTCGGTGTGGTTCGGGGCAGCGGCGCCGCTGGGGTTGATGGCCCCGGCGCTGCGCAAGGCGGGCGCGAGGCGCCTCGTCGCCACGACGCACGGACATGAGGCGGGGTGGGCGCAGCTGCCCGCCTCACGCCAACTGCTCCGCCGCATCGGCGATTCGACGGACACGATCACCTATCTGGGCGAATACACGCGCTCGCGCATCGCCGCGGCGCTCTCGCCCGCGGCGGCGGGGCGGATGGTGCAACTGCCGCCGGGCGTCGACGAGAAGACGTTCCACCCGGGCTCGGGTGGTGAGGCCGTGCGGGCCCGTCTCGGCCTGACGGACCGGCCGGTCGTGGTGTGCGTCTCGCGGCTCGTGCCGCGCAAGGGGCAGGACACGCTGATCCTCGCCATGCCGCGGATTCTGGCTCGGGAGCCTGAGGCGGTGCTGCTGGTCGTGGGGGGCGGCCCCTACGAGGCGGACCTGCACAAGCTGGCCGCCGAGACCGGGGTCTCCGACTCCGTCCGCTTCACGGGGTCCGTGCCCTGGGAGGAACTTCCCGCCCACTACGGCGCGGGTGACGTCTTCGCGATGCCGTGCAGGACCCGGCGGGGCGGGCTCGACGTCGAGGGCCTCGGGATCGTCTACCTGGAGGCTTCGGCGACGGGCCTTCCGGTCGTGGCCGGCGACTCCGGCGGGGCGCCGGACGCGGTGCTCGACGGTGAGACGGGCTGGGTCGTCCGGGGCGACTCCCCGGAGGCCGCCGCGGACCGGATCATCCCCCTGCTCGCCGACGGGGAGTTGCGGCGGCGCATGGGGGAGCGGGGCCGGGAGTGGGTGGAGGAGAAGTGGCGCTGGGATCTCCTGGCGGAGAGGCTCAGGGAGTTGCTCTGAGCGCCTGAGGGGTTGCCGCCGGGGGTTGCGGGGCGACTGACGGCCGTCTGGGGCTGGCCGCGCAGTTCCCCGCGCCCCTCAAACGCCTACTGGGGTGCCGCTGGCTGTTGTTGCGCGGCTGACCGCCGTCTTGGGCTTGTCGCGGGGGGGTGGGGGGGGGCGCCCGGTGGGGGGGGGGGGGGCGGGCGCCCCCCCCCCCCCCCCCGGGGCGCGGGGAACTGCGCGAGCAACCACGCACGACCGCAAGTCGCCGAGGAAGCAGGACCCCCCACGGCGAGTGGGCGGATCCGTCAACGCTACCCGCGGTACAACGCCTCGATTTCGTCTGCGTAGTCCTTGGCGACAACGTTCCGCTTCAGCTTCAGGGACGGCGTCAGATGGCCCGACTCCTCCGTGAACTGCGAGGCGAGGACACGGAACTTGCGGACGGACTCCGCCTTGGAGACCGCCGCGTTGCCGTCGTCCACCGCGGTCTGGATCGCGGCGAGAAGGTCCGGGTCCTCGCGGAGCGACGCCGCCGTGGAGTCCGCCGGCTTCCCGTGGTCCAGGGCCCACCGCCCCACGAACTCGTCGTCCACCGTGACGAGCGCGCCCACGAAGGGCCGCCCGTCGCCCACGACCATGCACTCCGCGACAAGCGCGTGCGCGCGGATACGGTCCTCGATCACCGCGGGAGCGACATTCTTGCCGCCCGCCGTCACGATGATCTCCTTCTTGCGGCCGGTGATCCGGAGGTAGCCGTCCTCGTCGAGCGTGCCGATGTCACCGGTGTGGAACCAGCCGTCGGCCAGCGCCTCTTCGGTCGCGCCCTCGTTGTTCCAGTACTCCGTGAACAGGTGCTCGCCGTGCAGCAGCACCTCGCCGTCGTCGGCGATCCGGACGACCGAGCCGGGCAGCGGCTGACCGACCGTGCCGATCTTCTGGCGGTCCCACGGGTTGAAGGCGGTGGCCGCGCAGGACTCCGTCAGGCCGTAGCCCTCAAGGACGGTGAAGCCGATGCCGCGGAAGAAGTGGCCCAGCCGCTCACCCAGCGGCGCGCCGCCCGAGATGGCGTACTCGCCGCGCCCGCCGAGGACGGCCCGCAGCTTGCTGTAGACCAGCTTGTCGAACGTCTTGTACTTGATCTTCAGGCCGAGCGAGGGCCCGCTCGCGGTGTCGAGCGCGCGGCTGTACGCGATCGCCGTGTCCGCGGCCTTGTCGAAGATCTTGCCCTTGCCGTCGGCCTGCGCCTTGGCGCGCGCCGAGTTGTAGACCTTCTCGAAGACGCGGGGGACGCCCAGGATCATGGTCGGCCGGAACGAGGCCAGCTCGTCCGTGAGGTTCTTGACGTCGGGCGCGTGGCCCAGCTTGATCGGCGCCATCAGCGCGCCGACCTGGACCAGGCGGCCGAAGACGTGCGCGACGGGCAGGAAGAGGAGCACCGAGCACTCGCCGGTACGGAAGAGGGGTTTGAGGCGCTCCACCACGTTGCCGCACTCCGCGAAGAAGCTGCGGTGGGTGAGCACACAGCCCTTGGGGCGGCCGGTGGTGCCGGAGGTGTAGACGATGGTGGCCGGGTCGTCGGCTCCGGCGACCGCGCTGCGCTCGTCGACGGTCTCCTCGGAGACCTCGGCGCCCGTGCGGTTCAGCTCGTCGACGCCGCCGCCGTCGATCTGCCAGACGTTGACCAGGTCGGGAAGACGGTCGCGCACGGATTCGACGGCCGCGCGGTGCGCGTCGAGCTCCACGATGATGCCCGCGGCGCCGGAGTCGCCGAGGATCCACTGGATCTGCTCGGCCGAACTCGTCTCGTACACGGGCACGGTGACCGCGCCCGCGCTCCAGATGGCGAAGTCGAGGAGCGTCCACTCGTAACGGGTGCGGGACATCAGGGCGACACGGTCGCCGGGGCGCACTCCGGAGGCGATGAGCCCCTTGGCCGCCGCGCGTACCTCGGCGAGGAAGGTCTTGGCGTTGACGTCCTGCCAGGTGCCGTCCACCTTGCGGCCGATGACGGCGACATCCGGGTGCTGTGCGGCATTTCTGCGGACGATGTCGGTCAGATTGCCGTCCGCAGGGACCTCGTACAGGGCCGGAAGGCTGAACTCGCGCAAGACTGCTGCTCCTACATAGGGCGCCGGCGCCACGACGTTGTGCGATGCGACGGTGCGGTCCAAGATCGGGCAGGTGCTCCGGGGGAAATGGGGGGAAAGACAGCTGGAGCACTACTGGACTGCCCGGACGTTACCCATGGGTATGGCTTGTTCGGTAGGGGGTCCGGGCCAGATGTTCGGTGCGTCACACGACGTTGTGGTCTGAACCGCACAGTACGCCACGCCATTCCCGACTCGGAAGTAACCGCAGGTCCGCCCCCTTCTGCGGGCCTCTACCCACGTCTGCCCGCTCGTTCTAGGGTGATCGGCATGCCAGGTTTCCGGGTCAATGTGGTCAGTGACGTGCACGGCAACACGAAGGACCTCGCCCGCGCGGGCGAGGGAGCCGACGCGCTCGTCTGTCTCGGTGACCTGGTCCTCTTCCTCGACTACGCCGACCACTCGCGCGGCATCTTCCCCGACCTCTTCGGCAAGGAGAACGCCGATCACCTGGTCGAGCTGCGCACCGCCCGCCGGTTCGAGGAGGCCAGGGAGTTCGGATCCCGGCTGTGGGCGGGGATAGACCGCGCGCCCGCCATCGAGAAAGCGGTGCGCAAGCAGTACGCCGAGATGTTCGCCGCCCTTCCCACACCGACGTACGCCACCTACGGCAATGTCGACATACCGACCCTCTGGTCCGAGTACGCGAACCCCGGCACCACCGTCATCGACGGCGGCCGGGCCGAGATCGGCGGCCGGGTCTTCGGCTTCGTCGGCGGCGGCCTGCGCACGCCCATGCGGACGCCGTACGAGATCAGCGACGAGGAGTACGCGGCCAAGATCGAGGCCGTCGGCGAGGTCGACGTGCTCTGCACGCACATCCCGCCGGACGTCCCCGAGCTGGTGTACGACACCGTCGCGCGCCGCTTCGAGCGCGGCAGCCGAGCCCTGCTCGCCGCCATTCACAAGACCCGCCCGCGATACGCACTTTTCGGCCACGTTCACCAGCCGTTGACCCGGCGCATGCGGATCGGGGCGACGGAGTGTGTGAACGTGGGGCACTTCGCGAGCTCGGGCAGACCATGGGCCCTGGAGTGGTGATGGTGGGCCACTTCGTGCGCGGTAGCCTTCACGCGTCACACACGTACACACCACCCCCCGTACCGGACCGCATCTGGAGGAGCCACAGAGATGGCGGAACACACCAGCTCGAGCATCACGATCGAGGCGGCACCGGCCGAGGTGATGGGGGTGATCGCCGACTTCGCGCGCTACCCGGACTGGACGGGTGAGGTGAAGGAGGCGGAGGTGCTCGACACCGACGAGCAGGGCCGCGCCAAGCAGGTCCGCCTCGTCATGGACGCGGGCGCGATCAAGGACGACCAGACGCTCGGGTACACCTGGACCGGCGCGAACGAGGTCAGCTGGACCCTCGTCAAGTCGCAGATGCTGCGCTCGCTCGACGGCTCGTACCTCCTGAAGCCCGTGGGGACCGGCACGGAGGTCACCTACCGGCTGACCGTCGACGTCAAGATCCCCATGCTCGGCATGATCAAGCGCAAGGCGGAGAAGGTCATCACCGACCGGGCGCTCGCGGGCCTGAAGAAGCGCGTGGAGTCCGGCGCGAAGTAGCACCGGCGGGGGAGATCCGCCGCGCGGCGGCGGGACTCACCTCACGTACCGTTCACTCCCATGCGCACCCTCCTCGTCACCGGCCCCGGCGGCTCGGGCCGGACCACCGTCGCCGCGGCCACCGCGCTGTCCGCGGCCCGCGAGGGGCACCGGACGCTGCTGATCTCCGCCGACCCCCTCGACGCGGACCACGCGAACCTCACCCTGCGCGGACTGACCCCAGGCGACGAGTTCCGGGACGACCTCCTGGCCCTGCAGAACCGCGCGGGCTCCGCGCTCGACCTGCTCGGCGCCGGACGCCTCGACGGCGAGGAGCTCACCCCCCTGCCCGGCAGCGACGAACTGGCCCTGCTGCGCGCCCTGCGCGACGCCGGACAGAGCGCGTACGACACCGTCGTGGTGGACCTGCCCCCGGTGCCCCGCGCCCTCGCGGTCCTCGCCCTCCCCGAGCAGCTGCGCCGCTATCTGCGCAGGCTGCTGCCGCCCGAGCGGCAGGCGGCCCGCGCCCTGCGGCCCATGCTCGGCCGCATCGCGGGCGTCCCGATGCCCGCCTCCTGGCTGTACGAGACCGCGGCCCGCTGGGACACCGAACTCGCCGCCGCGCAGGCGGTGATCGAGCACCCCGGCACGACGGTCCGCCTGGTCGCCGAGCCCGGACCCGCGGGCTCCGACGCCGTGCGCGCCGCCGCCACCGGCCTCGCCCTGCAGGGCCTGCGCACCGACGCCCTGCACGCCAACCGGGTCCTCCCGGACGACACCGCCGACATCTGGCTCTCCGGGCTCGTCGCCCAGCAGCGCAAGACGCTGGTCGAGTGGGCACAGACGTACGGCGACAGCCTCGGCACGCTCCCGCACCTGGGCCGCGACCCGCGGGGCGCCGACGACCTGGCCGCCCTGGGGGCGCCCGCCCCCGCCGCGGCCCCGGCCCCCGTCCCGTGGCGCGTGGTCGACGCACTGGCGGACGAAGGCGTACTGGTCTGGCACATCCCGCTCCCCGGCGCCGTACGCGAGGAGCTCGGCCTGATCCGGCGCGGGGACGAGCTCGTCCTCACCGTCGGCACCCTCCGGCGCATCGTGCCCCTGCCGTCCGCCCTGCGCCGCTGCTCCGTCGCGGGCGCCGGGCTGCGCGACGGCGAGCTGCGGGTCAGGTTCGCGCCGGACCCCGATCTGTGGCCGCGGACACGGTGAACGCACAACCGCCGTTCGGGTAACGTCGAGGGTACGAATCCACCTGGACCGCCCTCCGCAGGAGTCTTCCGTCATGAGTGATGCCACCGAGCGCGAAGTGCCCGAACCCGAAGTGGCCGACACCGACGCCGACGCGTGGGAGAAGGCGTGCGCCGAGGATCTCGCGGCGGAGAAGGCCCGGCGCCGTGCCCAGTACGGGCCGCCGCCCGCATCGGCCGGCGAGGAGCTGCGCAAGCTCGTCGACGCCGTCTCGGAGAAGCTGTCCGGGCTCCAGGGCCCGCTGTTCGGCGCGGTCGCGCAGGGCGCCGTCGAGCAGACCGTGCGGCAGGTCGTGCAGCAGGCGAAGGCCGCCGTCGAGCCCGTCATCGAGCGCAACCCCGACGTCTTCGACCACCTCGCATCCGCCGGCAGCGAACTGCTCGCCGCCTACCGCTCCGCGGTCGAGGGCCAGGAGGGCCGCTGGACCCGCGGGAGCGACGCCGCGAAGGGCCCCGACCCGCGCGACGAGGGCCCCGGTCCCGCCGAACACATCGACCTGGACTGAACACCCCTCGGGTACGGTTGCCCATAGCGGGGCTCGACCGAAACTGAGGGACACATGGGACTCACCATCGGCGTCGATATCGGCGGCACCAAAATCGCGGCCGGAGTGGTCGACGAAGAGGGCACCATTCTCGACACCCACAAGGTGCCCACGCCGCCGACCGCCGAAGGCATCGTGGACGCGATCTGTGCCGCCGTCTCCGGAGCCGGCAAGGGGAACGACGTGGAGGCCGTCGGCATCGGCGCCGCCGGCTACGTGGACGACAAGCGCGCCACCGTTCTCTTCGCACCGAACATCGACTGGCGCCACGAGCCGCTGAAGGACAAGGTCGAGCAGCGGGTCGGCCTGCCGGTCGTCGTGGAGAACGACGCGAACGCCGCGGCCTGGGGCGAGTACCGCTTCGGCGCGGGCCAGGGCCACGAGGACGTCATCGTCATCACGCTCGGCACGGGCCTGGGCGGCGGCATCATCATCGGCAACAAGCTGCGGCGCGGGCGCTTCGGCGTGGCCGCCGAGTTCGGACACATCCGGGTGGTTCCCGACGGGCTGCTGTGCGGCTGCGGGAGCCAGGGCTGCTGGGAGCAGTACGCCTCGGGGCGCGCCCTTCTGCGGTACGGGCGGCAGCGCGCCAACGCGACGCCGGAGAACGCGGAGATCCTGCTCGGTCTCGGTGACGGCACCGTGGAGGGCATCGAGGGCAAGCACATCAGCGAGGCGGCCCGGCACGGCGACCCCGTCGCCGTCGACTCCTACCGCGAGCTGGCCCGCTGGGTCGGCGCGGGCCTCGCCGACCTGGCCTCGCTCTTCGACCCCTCCGCGTTCATCGTGGGCGGCGGTCTCTCCGACGAGGGCGAGTTGGTGCTCGACCCGATCCGCAAGTCGTTCCGCCGGTGGCTCATCGGCGGGCAGTGGCGTCCGCACGCGCAGGTGCTCGCCGCGCAGCTGGGCAACAAGGCGGGGCTCGTGGGCGCCGCCGACCTGGCGCGCCAGGGGTGACCTCCGGCTGATCTCGAACGAGGCCCGCTGTTCCCTTCCGGGGGCGGCGGGCCTCGTCGTGGCGGCACCGCGCGGCGCGTATCTTGATCCCCATGGTGACGCTGCCCAACTCCCGCACCGAAGACGACGGTTCAGCCGTGATCCGGGTGCTCAGCTACAACATCCGGTCCATGCGGGACGACACCGAGGCGCTGGCCCGGGTGATCGCCGCCTGCGCGCCCGACCTCGTACTCGTCCAGGAGGCGCCCCGGTTCTTCCGGTGGCGCAAGAAGCTGGCACGGCTGGCACGCGCCGCCGATCTGGTGATGCTCTCGGGCGGTGCCACCGCGTCGGGGCCCGCGCTGCTCTGCTCGCTGCGGGCCACCGTCGAGCGGACCGAGGACGTGCTGCTTCCGCTGACGCCGGGGCTGCACCGGCGCGGCTTCGCCACCGCCGTCGTGCGCTTCGGCGGGGCCCGGCTGGGCGTGCTGAGCTGCCATCTGAGCCTGCAGAGCGACGAGCGGTACGAGCAGGGCGGGATGCTGCTCGACCGGCTTGCCGGGATGGGCGTGGAACACGCCGTCGCGGGCGGTGACCTCAACGACCGGCCCAAGGGGCGCACGTTCCAAAGGCTCGCCTCGGAGCTGCGGGACTGCTGGGCGACCGCGCCCTGGGGCGGCGAGAACACCTCGACGCCGGGGGACCCGCATCAGCGCATCGACGCGATCTTCGCCACCTCGGGCGTCGAAGTCCTCGGCTGCGGCGTGCCGTTGGATCTCGAAGGGGTGAGCGAGGCGGATCTGCGGGCGGCCACCGACCACCTGCCGGTGCTCGCCGCCCTCAGGATTCCCGCCGCCCCGAAGGCGTAGGGCCCTCAGACCACGGCGCCGCGGCCCGGGTCCTCGTTCTCCTCGTCGTCGTCGCCCTTCATCCGCGACACCAGCGTGGCGAAGCCGCCGAGGAAACCGCCGATGCTGAGGGTCGCCAGCCACCACGTCATCTGCCAGCCGAGCAGCACGGTGAGCAGGAGCAGCAGCGGGCCGCCGAGCACCGCGAGCCAGGCGAACTTCGCCGTCACGTCCGCGGCGGGCAGCGGCGGCGGCTCCGGCGGGACGAAGTGGCCCTCGTCGTCGGCGCCCAGGTCGTCGTCCGACGCCTCGGGCGCGTCATAGTCACGCGGGCCGCCGCCGCCCACGCCGGGGGCGAAGGAGACGGAGCCGCCCAGTGTCTTCTTGGACCCGGAGTCGTCCGGGTCGTCGGGAGCCGTGGGGTTCTTGGTGCTCTTGCCGCCCTTGTCGCCGGCGTCGCTCTTGTCGCCGGCCGGGGTGTCGTTCGTCTCCGGCTCCAGCAGGGCCAGGTCCTCGATGGACTTGAACGGCTTGGCGCCCGGCGGGTCCGCCGGCTCCTGGCCGTACCCCGCGACGATCGCCTGCCAGGCCGCGTCCTCGTCGAGCGGCAGCCCCAGGCCTTCTGCGGGCTCCTGCCGCTTCTCGGGCTCGCGGCTCTCGCCGTCGGGTTCGATTCGGTCCTGCTCAGCCACCGGTGGCCGTCCCTTCCTTACCGACACTGGGGGCGAGCCGGCCGATGAACGCGTAGCTCTCCTCGAAGATCCGGTCCGCATCATGGTCCAACGTCGCGACGTGGTAACTCTGTTCCAGGAGGATCTCGGTGACGTCCGTGGACGAGACCCGGCCGAGGATCCTGGCCGAGTCGGCCGGCGGCACCACATGGTCCTGCGGGCTGTGCAGCAGCAGCAACGGCTGCGTCACCTGCGGCAGTTCACCGTCCACCCGCTGGAAGAACCGGCGCAGGGAGTGCGCCGCGTGCAGCGGGATCCGGTGGTAGCCGACCTCCTCCGAACCCTCCAGTGCGATGTCGCTCACGATGCCCTTCGTGGACGGCACCAGATACCGGGCGACCGGCAGCGCGTGCGCCGCGAGGCCGTGCACCTTGTTCCCCGGGTTCACCACGACGACGCCGCGCACCTCGTCGCCGTGCTTCGCCGCGAGCCGCAGCGCCAGCGCCCCGCCCATGGAGAGGCCGAACACGAAGACCTCCGTGCACCGCTCGAGGAGTGCGCGCAGCTCGCGCTCCATCTCCGCGTACCAGTCCTGCCAGCCGGTGACCTGGAGGTCTTCCCAGCGTGTGCCGTGCCCCGGCAGCAGCGGGAGCGAGACGGTCAGGCCGCGGGCCGCGAGGAACTCCGCCCAGGGGCGCAGTGACTGCGGGCTTCCGGTGAAGCCGTGGCAGAGGAGGACGCCGACCTCGCCGCCCTCGTGGCGGTACGGCTCGGCTCCGGGGAGGACCGGCACTTCGGTCTCCTTCGTCAGATGTTGCTGCGGGGTGGGAGTACTTCACCGTACGCGACCGGACTGACACCGACCAGGGTCGTCGGGCCCTTTGGCCTTACTGCGGGTTAAGGTCTGATCCACACTTAACAGGAGGCACTCGGTTTGATCTACGGCGCAATGAAGGTCGCCATCGGAGGGCCGCTGAAGCTCGGCTTCAGGCCCTGGGTGGAGGGCCTTGTGAACGTACCCGCCGAGGGACCGGCCATCCTGGCGAGCAACCATCTCTCCTTCTCGGACTCCTTCTTCCTGCCCGCGGTGCTCGACCGCAAGGTCACCTTCATCGCGAAGGCGGAGTACTTCACGTCCCCGGGCGTGAAGGGCAGGCTCACGGCGGCCTTCTTCAAGGGCGTGGGCCAGCTGCCCGTGGACCGCTCCGGCGGCCGGGGCGCGGGCGAGGCGGCCATCAAGAGCGGCATCGAGGTCCTGGAGCGCGGCGAGCTCTTCGGCATCTACCCGGAAGGCACCCGTTCGCCCGACGGCAGGCTCTACCGTGGCAAGCCCGGGGGGCTCGCGCGCGTGGCCCTCGCCACCGGGGCGCCCGTGCTCCCCGTGGCCATGATCGACACGGAGAAGATCCAGCCGCCCGGCAAGGTGATGCCGAAGCTGATGCGGCCCGGCATCAAGATCGGCGAGCCGCTCGACTTCAGCCGCTACCACGGCATGGAGCAGGACCGGTTCGTCCTGCGGGCGGTGACCGACGAGGTCATGTACGAGATCATGAAGCTTTCCGGCCAGGAGTACGTCGACGAGTACGCGACGGCGGCCAAGCGCCGCCTCTCGGACGAGGCGAAGGCCGAGAAGGAAGCGGAGAAGAAGGCGGAGAAAGCGGCCGCGGCGGCCGAGAAGGAACGGTCCGGCGCGTAATCGCGTCCGTCATGGGGGAGCGAGCGCAAGGGGTGGCCGTCGGCGGCCCAAGGGGTGGGGGGCCATGGCCAAGCGTGTGCGCGTCATGAGGATGTCGGTCGAGCAGCCGCTGTGGCGTGCGCTGACCGGCTACCGCGTGCTGACGATGCTGTACGCGATCGGCCTGTTCGTGGCCGCGTACGACAAGTTCGACCGCCCCTGGGTGGCCGTCGCGTTCTACGCGGTGCTCGCCGGCTGGACCCTCGGCACGCTCCCGAAGGTCGCGAACGCGGCGAGCTGCACCAAGCGGTTTTTGATCACCGACCTGACCATCGCGCTGGTCGGCATCCTGCTCACGCCGGTCGCCGACTCGCACCAGCGGATCGTGCACGACGGCCCGACGCTGCCGTCGATATGGACGGCGGGCGCGGTGCTCGCGTTCGCGATCAAGGGCGGCTGGCGCTGGGCGGCGTTCGCCTCGGCGCTCGTCGGCGTGGCCAACATCGCGCAGCGCGGCAGGCCCACCCAGGACACCCTCCACAACGTCCTGCTCGTCTGCATCGCCTCCATCGCCATCGGTTACGTCGTCGAGGTGGCCCGCGCCTCCGAACGCACCCTCGCCCGCGCCCTGGAGATCGAGGCCGCGACCCGCGAGCGGGAGCGGCTGGCCCGCGACATCCACGACAGCGTGCTGCAGGTCCTCGCGATGGTGCAGCGGCGCGGCACCGCGATCGGCGGCGAGGCGGCGGAGCTCGGCAGGATGGCGGGGGAGCAGGAGGTCGCGCTCCGCACGCTGGTGGCGGGCGGCCTGGTCCTGCCCTCGCACGAGTCGGAGGACGCCTCGCTCGGCGCCGTGGTCCGCGCGGTGGAGGAACCGGACGACGACACCGCTGACGGGGACAGCTGTGACCTGCGGTCGCTGCTCTTCCCGTACGCGGGCGCGAAGATCACCGTCTCGGAGCCGGGCGCTCCGGTCGCCCTCGCGCCGAAGGCCGCCCGGGAGCTTGCCGCCGCGGTGGGCGCCGCCCTGGACAACGTCCACCGGCACGCGGGCCCGGACGCCGGAGCCTGGATCCTGGTCGAGGACGAGCCGGACGCCGTGATCGTGACGGTGCGGGACGACGGCCCCGGCATCCCCGAGGGCCGGCTCGCGGAGGCCGAGGGGGAGGGGCGGCTCGGCGTCGCCCTGTCGATCAGGGGGCGCCTGCGGGAGATCGGCGGCACGGCCGAGCTGATCTCGGTGCCCGGCCAGGGCACGGAAGTAGAACTGAGAGTCCCACGGGGGAAGGCAGGAAAGGAACGATGAGCGAGCAACCACAGCAGGACGGCGCCGTCCGGGTCATGGTGGTCGACGACCACCCGATGTGGCGGGACGCGGTCGCCCGCGACCTCGCGGAGGCCGGGTTCGACGTGGTCGCCACGGCGGGCGACGGCGAGCAGGCCGTACGCCGCGCACAGGCCGCCGCGCCCGACGTCCTGGTCCTCGACCTGAACCTGCCCCTGAAGCCGGGCGTCCAGGTCTGCAAGGAACTCGTCGCCGCCAACCCGGCCCTGCGCGTACTGGTCCTCTCGGCGAGCGGCGAGCACGCCGACGTCCTGGAGGCGGTCAAGTCCGGCGCCACCGGCTATCTCCTGAAGTCGGCCTCGACCGCCGAGCTGACCGACGCGGTGCGCCGCACTGCCGTCGGCGACACGGTCTTCACCCCGGGGCTCGCGGGCCTCGTCCTCGGCGAGTACCGCCGCCTGGCGTCCGATCCGGTGCCCGGCGCCCCGGACGAGCCGAAGGCCCCGCAGCTGACCGACCGCGAGACCGAGGTGCTGCGGCTCGTCGCCAAGGGCCTGAGCTACAAGCAGATCGCCGAGCGCCTGGTCATTTCGCACCGCACCGTGCAGAACCACGTGCAGAACACCCTGGGCAAGCTCCAGCTGCACAACCGCGTGGAGCTCGTGCGGTACGCGATCGAGCGAGGTCTCGACGACGCGTGAGCCTCGGGCGACCCCTCATAAGGGTGAACTCGCGTGATCAACTCCCCTTGAACGGCAAGGAATTGACCATCCCGACCGTCCCCGAGTGACCTGGATCACCATTAGCGTGACTCGCATCAGGTCACTGAGGCGAAGGGACGTTTCCATGGCGGCCAAGAAAATCGGAGTACTGACCGGAGGCGGCGACTGCCCCGGGCTCAACGCCGTCATCCGGGGCGTCGTCCGCAAGGGCGTGCAGGAGTACGGCTACGACTTCGTCGGCTTCCGCGACGGCTGGCGCGGTCCGCTGGAGGGTGACACCGTCCCGCTCGACATCCCGGCCGTGCGGGGCATCCTGCCCCGGGGCGGCACCATCCTCGGCTCCTCGCGCACCAACCCGCTCAAGGCGGAGAACGGCATCCGTCGCATCAAGGAGAACCTCGCCAAGCATGAGGTCGACTCCCTCATCGCGATCGGCGGCGAGGACACCCTCGGCGTCGCCGCCCGGCTCACCGACGAGTACGGCATCAACGTCGTCGGCGTACCGAAGACCATCGACAACGACCTCTCCGCCACGGACTACACCTTCGGCTTCGACACCGCGGTGGGCATCGCCACCGAGGCGATCGACCGGCTGCACACGACCGCCGAGTCGCACATGCGGGTCCTCGTGGTCGAGGTCATGGGGCGGCACGCGGGCTGGATCGCGCTGCACTCCGGGCTCGCGGGCGGCGCGAACGTCATCCTCATCCCCGAGCAGCGCTTCGACGTCGACCAGGTGTGCGCCTGGGTGACCTCGCGGTTCAAGGCGTCGTACGCGCCGATCGTCGTCGTCGCGGAAGGGGCCATGCCCAAGGACGGCGAGATGGTCCTCAAGGACGGCACGCAGGACTCCTTCGGGCATGTGCGGCTCTCGGGCGTCGGGGAATGGCTGGCCAAGGAGATCGAGGGGCGGACGGGCAAGGAAGCGCGGACGACCGTCCTCGGGCACGTCCAGCGCGGCGGTACGCCGAGCGCCTTCGACCGGTGGCTGGCCACGCGCTTCGGGCTGCACGCGATCGAGGCCGTGCGGGACGGCGACTTCGGGAAGATGGTCGCGTTGCAGGGCACGGACATCGTGCGGGTACCGATCGCTGACGCGACGGCGAAGCTGAAGACCGTGGACCCGAAGCTTTACTCCGAGGTGGGCGTCTTCTTCGGCTGATCTCCGGTGGGCGGGTGCCCTGTGCCGCCGCTTCGCGGCGGATCTCTCCCACCCGCCCACCCGTTCCCCGCAGTGCCGATCCACCCCGTCATACCTACACTCGCCCCATGGAGATCCTCGCCTTCGGCGTGCAGGCCGACGAGAAGCCGCTGATCGAGAAGGCCTTCGCCGCGCACCACGACGTGCGCTGTCTCGACGTCTTCCTCACCGAGGACACCGCCCCCATCGCCGCCGGCTACGAGATCATCTCGACCAGCGTCAACGCCGATCTCGGCAACCGCGTCCTGCAGACCCTCGCGGCGGGCGGGACGCAGATGATCGCGCAGCGCTCGACGGGCTTCAACAACATCGATCTCCTGGTCGCCGAGCGCCTCGGATTCACCATCGCCCGCGTCTCGTACTACTCGCCGTACTCCGTGGCCGAGTTCGCCTGGACCCTGGCGATGGCCGTCAATCGCCGCATCGTCCGCGCCAGCAACCGCACCCGCGACTTCGACTTCCGGCTCGACGGCCTGATGGGCAGGGACCTGCGGGGCCGCACGGTCGGCGTGCTCGGCACCGGGAAGATCGGCGAGGCGTTCACGCGGATCGCGCACGGCTTCGGGATGAAGCTGCTCGGCTGGGACGTCGCCGAGAATCCCGCCTGCGTCGAGCTGGGCATGAAGTACGTCGCGAAGGAGGAACTCTTCGCCGAGGCCGACCTGATCAGCCTGCACGTTCCGCTGCTCCCCGCCACGCAGCACATCATCGGCGCCGACGCGCTGCGGGCGATGAAGGACGACGCGATCCTGGTGAACTCCAGCCGCGGCGGCCTGATCGACACGGACGCACTGGTCTCGGAGCTGCGGGTGGGGCGCTTCGCGGGCGTCGGGCTCGACGTGTACGAGGCGGAGGCGGGGCTCTTCTTCCTCGACAAGTCGCTCGAAGCCATCGAGGACGACATCCTGGCCCGCCTGGTGACGTTCCCGAACGTCGTGGTCACCTCGCACCAGGCGTACTACACCGTGGACGCGGTCGGCCAGATCATCGACACCACGGTGCAGAACGTCCTGGACTACAAGGAGGGCCGCCGCAGCGAGAACGTGCTGGTCCCGGCGGCCCCCAAGCCCTAGGCCTGCTGTCGGAGACCCTGGACCAGCAGTCCGGAGAGCAGCTCCCGCACGATCGCCGTCCCGCGCAGCGAGAGCACCGACTCGGGGTGGAACTGGACCCCCGCGAAGCCCGGCCCCCGCAGCGCGTGCACCTCGCCCGTGGCCGGGTCCCTGCTGACCTCGATGCCGTGCGCCGCCAGTTCGAGCGACGTCTCCTCGTCGCAGTGGGCCGCGAAGCTGTTGTAGTAGCCGACCGTCTCCGGCCGCCCGAACAGGTCGATCCGCGTCTGGGCGCCCTGGTAGGGCACCTCCTTGCGGACGATCCCCAGGCCCAGTTCCGAGGCCAGGAGCTCATGGCCGAGGCAGACACCGAGGACGCCGTGGCGGTGATCGCGGATCACCTCGGCGGTCAGTGAGCGCAGGAAGGTCATCTTCGGGTCGTCGGGGTCCGAGGGGTTGCCGGGGCCGGGGCCCAGGACCAGCGGGCCCTCGTGGGCCAGGGCGGCCTCCCGCAGACCCGGCTCGTCGTAGCGGCGCACGGTGACCGTGAGGCCCGAGGAGCGGAGCAGATGCGCCAGCATCGACGTGAACGTGTCCTCGCCGTCGATCACCAGGGCGTGCCCGGACAGCTCGGCGGTCTGCTCCTGCATCCGCAGCCAGAACGGCGCGAGGCCGGCCCGCCGGCTGTCGAGGGCCGCCCGCACCCGCGGGTCGTCGGCCAGGGCGGGGCGTACGCGCTCGTCGCGGGGGCGCCCCGGACGCACCCCGAGCGCGGTGAGCACGCCGGCTGCCTTGGCGTGCGTCTCGGCCACCTCACCCGCCGGGTCGGAGCCCCGTACGAGCGTCGCGCCGACCGGGACCCGCAGCCTTCCGTCCGCGGAGATGTCGGCGGTGCGGATCAGGATGGGGGAGTCCAGGGTCTGCGCGCCGCCGGCGTCCCGGCCGATGAGGGCGAGGGCGCCCGCGTAGTAGCCGCGCCCGCCCGTCTCGTGACGCTCGATGACGCGGCAGGCGTTCTGCACGGGCGAGCCGGTGACGGTCGCCGCGAACATCGTCTCCTTCAGTACCTCGCGCACATCCAGGGACGACTTGCCGCGCAGCTCGTACTCGGTGTGCGCGAGGTGCGCCATCTCCTTGAGCCGCGGCCCGACGACGACACCGCCCATGTCGCCGACGGTGCACATCATCTTGAGCTCCTCGTCGACGACCATCGACAGCTCCTCGGTCTCCTTGCCGTCGGCGAGGAAGCCGAGCAGATCGTCCGCCGTGGGCCCTTCGGCCGGGTAGCGGTAGGTCCCGCTGATCGGGTTCATGACGACCGTCCCGCCGGACATCCGCACATGCACCTCGGGACTCGCCCCGACCAGGGTCCGCTCCCCGGTGTGCACGACGTACGTCCAATAGGCGCCCCGCTCGCCCACGAGCAGCCTGCGGAAGAGAGCCAGGGCGTCCGCCCTGGAAAAGCCGGGGATCTCACCCTCGTACGTACGCCGGATGACGAAGTTCGCGCCCTCGCCCCGCCCGATCTCCTCGCGCAGGACCCGTCCGACGATCTCCGCGTAGGCGTCGTCGTCGACGTCGAAGGCCCCGCCCTCGACCCGCACGTCATGGGAGGGCAGCGTCGACAGGGCTTCGGAGAGCGGTAGTTCGTACATCTCGTCGGGGGTCAGGACCGTGAGCGGCGTGCCGTCGTCACGTACGTCGAATCCGCGCTCCCTGATCTGCCGGAAGGGGATCAGGGCGAGGCCCTCGTCGGGGATGTCGGCGAGCCGGTCGTACGTGCCGACCGCGCCGATCAGGACCTCGACCGTGTCGTGGTCGTGGCCGGGCGTGCGGCGGCGGAGCACGGCGAACGGGCGGTCGTCCGTCAGCAGACCGGCGAGCTGGTTCGGGATGTCCATCGGGTCTTGTTCCTTCTCACTCGGAGAGGAACGGCCCGGTCCGGAGACCATGCTCCGGAAAACACTGAAGGCCGCCCCTCGGGCGGCCTTCGCGAGTCTCGATACGCGCAGAATCAGTGGGCCGCCGGATGAGCGGGCCACCACCAGTTTCGGTTCGTCTGCGTGTGCATGTCCGGCACACTAGCGCATCACCGGGGCGGCGCTCGGCTGTGTCGGGTCCGTCTCACTTGGTGAGCGGGTGAATGGACGGCGGACATCACCCCGTAATGTTGTGGGGGTGACCGTGAACGCTAAGACCACCCCTGACGGTGGCAACACCTGGCGAGACCTTCCCGCGGCGCAGCAGCCTGAGTACCCCGATGCCGAGGCTCTGCGCGATGTGATCGCGGACCTCGAGTCGTATCCGCCGCTCGTCTTCGCGGGCGAGTGCGACCAGCTGCGCGCCCGACTGGCCTCCGTCGCCAAGGGAGAGGCGTTCCTGCTTCAGGGCGGCGACTGCGCCGAGGCCTTCGACGCCGTGTCGGCCGACCACATCCGCAACAAACTGAAGACGCTGCTCCAGATGGGCGCCGTCCTGACGTACGCGGCCTCCGTGCCCGTCGTGAAGGTCGGCCGCATCGCCGGGCAGTACTCGAAGCCGCGCTCCAAGGGCACCGAGACCCGCGACGGCGTGACCCTGCCGACGTACCGCGGCGACTCGGTCAACGGCTTCGACTTCGACGAGAAGTCCCGCGTCCCGGACCCCGAGCGCCTGAAGCGGATGTACAACGCGTCCGCCTCCACGCTCAACCTGGTGCGCGCCTTCACCACCGGCGGTTACGCCGACCTGCACCAGGTGCACGCCTGGAACCAGGACTTCGTGAAGTCGTCCCCCTCGGGCCAGCGCTACGAGCAGCTGGCCCGCGAGATCGACAACGCGCTCAACTTCATGAAGGCCTGCGGGACGGACCCGGAAGAGTTCAAGACCGTCGAGTTCTACGCCTCGCACGAGGCGCTGCTCCTCGACTACGAGTCGGCCCTCACCCGCGTGGACTCGCGCACCGGGCGGCTCTACGACACCTCGGGCCACATGGTCTGGATCGGTGAGCGCACCCGTCAACTGGACGGCGCGCACATCGAGTTCGCCTCCAAGGTGCGCAACCCCATCGGCATCAAGCTCGGCCCGACGACGACCCCGGAGGAGGCGCTGCAGTACATCGAGCGCCTCGACCCGGACCGTGAGCCCGGCCGGCTGACCTTCATCGTCCGCATGGGCGCCGACAAGGTCCGGGACAAGCTCCCGGAGCTCGTCGAGAAGGTCACCGCCTCCGGCGCGACCGTCGCCTGGGTGACCGACCCGATGCACGGCAACACCTTCGAGGCGGCCTCCGGTCACAAGACCCGCCGCTTCGACGACGTGCTCGACGAGGTCAAGGGCTTCTTCGAGGTCCACAAGGGTCTCGGCACGCACCCGGGCGGCATCCACGTCGAGCTCACCGGTGACGACGTCACCGAGTGCGTGGGCGGCGGCGACGAGATCTTCGTCGACGACCTGCACCAGCGCTACGAGACGGCCTGCGACCCGCGTCTGAACCGCAGCCAGTCCCTGGACCTGGCGTTCCTGGTGGCGGAGATGTACCGCGACCAGTAGGAATCAGCAGGCATCAGCTGGTATTCCCGCATGACGCGATGGTGGGGCACGGATCCATGTGATCCGTGCCCCACCGGCGTATCAGGGCTTTTGTGGACCCGGGGACGTGGGTAAGGTTAGGTTAGCCTCACCGATTAAACGGGATGGCGCCGCCGATCAATCCTGCCCGGGAGGTGAACCGCGTGTACGTCTGCAACTGCTTCGGAGTAACCGAGGCGCAGGTGAAGCAGCACGCGGCGGACGGCGCCTGCACGCCCCGCCAGATAGCGTCCGCCAGCAAGGCGGGCACCGACTGCGGTTCCTGTGTGCGGAGCATCCAGGCGCTCCTGGGCCGGGGCACGTGCCCCCGCAGGGAGCTGGCCGACCAGGGGAAGCCCGTGCTCACCGGCGTGGACGCCGGCCTCGACACCGCCCTGGACGAGGCCGCCTAGCCCGCGTCAGCTCTCCGGCTGCTCGATCAGCTGCGCGATGTAGAGCGGCTCACCGAGCTTCTCGACCAGTTCGAGCTGGGTGTCGAGATAGTCGATGTGGTGCTCCTCGTCCTCCAGGATCGACTCGAAGATGTTCGCGGAAGTGATGTCTCCCTTGCCGCGCATCACCTCGATCCCGCGCTTGAGGCGGTCGATCGCCTCCGCCTCGATCTGCCGGTCGGCCTGGAACATCTCCGTGACGGTCTGGCCCACGCGTACGTGGAAGAGCCGCTGGTAGTTGGGCAGGCCGTCGAGGAAGAGAATCCGGTCGGTCAGGATCTCCGCGTGCTTCATCTCGTCGATCGACTCGGACCGGGTGTACTTCGCGAGCTTGGGCCAGCCGAAGTTCTCCTGCATCTTGGCGTGGAGAAAGTACTGGTTGATCGCCGTGAGCTCGGCGGTCAGCTGCTCGTTGAGAAATTCGATGACCTCGGGGTCGCCCTGCATCGCAGAGGCTCCTTCCACGTGGTAACTGGGCAGGTTCCGCGCATCCTTGCACCGGTACGGGAGACCGTCCAGTAAGTGCATGCTTAGTAGGAGTTGCCCCAATCAGCCGCCGACCGGCGCCGGTCGGCGGCCTCCTGGTCACGTCCACCTACCCGGGTCTGTCAGGATGGACGCATGGGTCAGTCGGCGGATCGCGCATCTCGGGAAGCAGTGGAGCCGGAGCTCCCACCGGGGCAGCGACTGCAAAGAGGCTGGCCGGTCACCCACTACGGGCCGGTGCCGAAGTTCCGTCCGGAGCGCTGGGAGTTCAGGGTCTTCGGGGCCACCGCCGACGGGGACAAACACTGCTGGACGCACGAGGAGTTCTCGGCTCTTCCGTACGCCACCGTGGTCGGCGATCTGCACTGCGTCACGAAGTTCAGCATGCTAGGCGCCGAATGGGGCGGGGTGCCCGCGCGGGCCCTGCTCGAGATCGCACCGCCGGCGCCGGACGCCACCCATGTGATGGTCTGGGCCGAGTACGGCTTCAGCTCCAACCTGCGGATGGCCGACTTCATGGATGAGCGCACGATCTTCGCCACCCACAAAGGGGGCGAGCTGCTGACCGCGGAGCACGGATTCCCGCTGCGGCTCGTGGTGCCTCATCTGTACGCCTGGAAGGGCCCCAAGTGGGTCCGTGGCGTGGAGTACATGACCGCCGACCGCCGCGGCTTCTGGGAGGAGCGCGGCTATCACAACGTCGGCGACCCCTGGACCGAGCAGCGCTACTCGTACCAGGAAGAGCCCGGGGACGGCCCCGAGCTCTAGTCCTGGCTTCTGTCGGCGCCCTGGTCCTGGCTTCCGTCAGTGGTGGTACTGGTGCACCACCGCGTGGCCCTTGCCGCGGCCGATCATCCACTTGTTGACCGGGACGGTGATCACGAAGGCGGCGGCCAGCGCGATGGCCAGGATGTACCAGAACATCGGGTCCGCCAGGTGGGCGTCCATCGCTCCCGGCCAGAGCGCGATCACGCCGTTGTCGATGAGCTCCATCACCGCGATGGACAGGGTGTCCGCGGCGAGCGCGACCCGGAACGCCGTCCTGAAATCGACCCCCGCCTTCAGGATGCCGCGCAGGGTCAGGGCGTAACCGAAGAAGAAGGCCAGGGTGATCGCGAGGATCATCGTCTGCACGTTCCCCCAGCCCAGCGCGGTGCCGATGACCATGCCGAGGATCTCGCCGATGGCGCACCCGGTGAGGCAGTGGAGGGTGGCCTGCGCCGCCATGCGCCAGCTGACCTTGCCCATGCCGTGCTGGTGCTCGTGGTGCTCGTGGTGCCCCGCGTGCTGGTGCTCGTCATGGTGAGCGTGCTCGGCCTGGGTGTCGTGATCGTGCTGCATGAGAATCCCCCAACGTCGGACAACGGTTCCTGCCGCCTGGCAAGAACCGTATACCCCTAGGGGGTATTCCCTCAAGGGGTCTCCGGGGTCGGTGGGGTCGCTGAGGTCAGGTCTCTAGATGGTCCTGAGCTCCTTCAGGCGCGCCACATCCGCGGCATGCCCTTCCTTGCCGCCGGGCGTCTCGATGATCAGCGGCACGTTCTCGGTCGCCGGGTGGGTCATCAGCTCGCGGAAGGGCTCCTCGCCGATGTGGCCGGTGCCGATGTTCTCGTGACGGTCCTTGTGGGCGCCGACCACATCCTTGGAGTCATTGGCGTGCACCAGCTTCAGACGGCTCTCGCCGACGGTGTCGACCAGCAGGTCAAGCGTCTCCTTCATGCCGCCGGGGCCGGCCAGGTCGTGGCCCGCCGCGAAGATGTGGCAGGTGTCCAGGCAGACGCCCAGCTTCGGGTGGGCGTCCAGCGCGTCGAAGTACGGGCCGAAGTCCCAGGTGCGTGAGCAGAGCGAGAAGCCCTGGCCCGCGGTCGACTCCAGGAGGAGGAACGGGTCGTCCTCGTGCGTCAGCTCGTCGAGCAGCGGCAGCATCCGGTCGCGCACCTGCCGCAGGGCCACGGCGCGGTCCCGGCCGCCGGTCGCGGAACCGGTGTGCACGACGACCCCGAGCGCGCCGATCGCGCGGGCCCTGCGCAGCGAGTGGCGCAGGGACTCCACGGACTTCTCCACGGTCGCCTCGGTGTGCGAGCCGAAGTTGATGAGGTAGGGCGCGTGGACGTACGCGGGAATCCCCTCGGCGGCACAGGCCGCGCGGAACTGCTCGTCCTGCTTCGGATTGCCGGGCGGCGTGGCCCAGCCCCGCGGATTGGCCACGAACACCTGGACGGCCTCGGCGCCCAGGTCACGGGCGTACGAGAGCCCGATGGAGGCGAGGCCACCCGCGACGGGGACATGGCCGCCGACGGGATTGCGGGACAGGGGGCCGCTGGACTTGGCGCTGGGGGACTTATTGCTGCTCACGCGCTAAAGGGTGGCATGCGAGTGAGGGGGGTCCGCCGGCGGATCCCGGTCGGCCGGGCGCCGCAGGGGCGCGGGGAACTGCGCGACCAGCCACAGACGGCCCGCAGATCGGAACAGGCAGGCCGGCCCGCGCCCGTCCGCCGGCCTGCGCCGGGGGCCCGGACGTATGCCACAGGCCCCCGGCCAGGATCAGCGGATCTTGATGGTGATCGTGGAACCCTTGGGGGCCTTGTCGCCGCCCTCCACGGACTGGCTCTCCACCTTGTCCGCGAAGAGACCCAGCAGGCCCCGGTCCTTGTCGACGTCGAAGCCGACAGCCTCCAGCTCCTGCGTGGCCTCGTCGACCTTCATGCCCTCGACGTCCGGCACCTCGATCATCTCCGGGCCCTTGGACAGCGTCAGCTTGACCGTGTCGCCCTCGGCGAGCCGCTTCTGGCCCTCCCTGGGGGACTGGTCGAGGACCGTGCCCTTGTCCTCGTCGGAGTGGATCCGCTTCGTCTCGATCTCGACCTTCAGGCCCAGGTCCTCCAGCTCGGAGGTGGCGTCGGCCTGGGAGTCGCCCGTCACGTCGGGGACCTCGACCTCGGGCCCCTTGCTGACGGTGATCGCGATGGCCGAGCCCGCCTTGCGCTTGATGCCCGCCTTCGGGTCCGTGCCGATCACGGAGCCCTTGCGCACCTCGTCGCTGAAGGCCTTGTTCGTCATCCCGGGAGCGAACCCGGCGTCCTTGAGCTCGTCCTTCGCCTTGGCCAAGGGGGTGCCCGAAAGGCTCGGGACCTTCACGATCTCGGGACCCTTCGAGATGGTCAGCGTCACCCCGTCGTTGTCACGGATGCGCTCGCCCGCCTCGGGGTCGGTGGCCATGACCGTGCCGCGCTTGTCGGTGTCGCTGTAGGCGCGCTTGACGGCGTTGACCTCGAGCCCCTCTTCGCCGAGGCGCTTCTTGGCCGCCGACTCGGTCTTCGCCAGAAGCGGCGGGACCTTCGTGAACTGGCCGGAGTTGATGTACCAGACACCGGCGCCGAGGCCGAGGGCGAGCAGCACGGCGGCGACCACGGCCAGCGTGCGGCGGCGCGGATCGAGGCCCCTGCGGCCGGGCGCGGCCGGCGGAGCGGGCGGCGGCGGAGGTGACGCCAGGATGCTCGTGCGGTTGAGCTGGTCCTGGCGGTCCTGGTCGCCGTCCGTGGGGAGCGGCAGCTGTACGGGACGCACCGCGCGCGGAATCACGTTCGTACGGTCGTCGGAGTTGTCGCGCCGCGCGTCGTCGTGGTCCGCGGCGTGGGCCTGCGGCGGCACCGCGTCCAGCTGTTCGACGGAGAGCGCGGAGCGCGCCACCCTGGCCTGCCCGAGGAGCGCCACCGCGTCGTACGGGCGGACGTCGGGCGTGCGGGCGGTCGCGGAGGCCACGAGCTCGTCGAGCTCGACGGCGAGACCCGGGACGGCCGCCGAAGGGGGCGGTACGTCCTCGTGGAGGTGTTGGTAGAGCACCTGGGCGGGCGACTCACCGGAGTGCGGCTTGGCGCCGGTCAGCATCTCGTAGAGCACGACGCCGCACGCGTACACGTCCACACGGGTGTCGGCGGTGCCGTGCTCTATCTGCTCGGGGGCGAGATAGGAGACGGTGCCCAGGACCGTGCCGGTCGTGTTCGTGACGGTGTCCACCGCGCGCACGAGCCCGAAGTCGGCGACCTTGACCCGGCCGTCGTCCCCTATGAGGACGTTCTCCGGCTTCATGTCGCGGTGCACGAAGCCCGCGCGGTGCGCGGCGCCGAGCGCGGCCAGGACCGGCTCCAGGATGTCCAGGGCCGCGCGCGGCTGCAGGGCGCCGCGGTCGCGGAGCACGTCACGCAGGGTGCAGCCGGCGACGTACTCCATCGCGAGGTAGACGTACGCGCCGTCGGCGCCCTGGTCGTACACCCCCACCACGTTCGGGTGCGAGAGCCGGGCGATCGACTTGGCCTCGCGGATGAAGCGCTCGACGAACGAGACGTCGGCGGCCAGCGTCGGGTGCATCACCTTGAGCGCGAGCACGCGGTCCAGGCGGGTGTCCACGGCCCGGTAGACCGTGGCCATCCCGCCGACCGCGATCCGCCCGTCCACGCGATAGCGGCCGTCGAGCACCTGCCCGACGAGCGGGTCCTGAAGGGTCGTGTCCACGCAGGGAGTCTACGAGCCACCACCGACACCGTTGCCCGCCCGGGCACGCTCGGGCCTCGACTGCAGCCGAGCTGTGACAGGCGGGCGGCGCTCAGAAGGCGGGCCGCTCCGGGTCGAGCCGGGCCATGCCTTCCACGGGCGATGACGCCTCGGCGAAGTGCCGCCGGGGGATGCGCCCGGCCCGGTACGCGAGCCGCCCCGCCTCGACGCCGTGCCGCATGCCCTCGGCCATCAGGACCGGCTCCTGCGCCCGCGTCACGGCCGAGGCGAGCATCACACCCGCGCAGCCGAGTTCCATGGCGAGGGTCGCGTCGGACGCCGTCCCCGCGCCCGCGTCCAGGATCACCGGAACGCCCGCGCGCTCGACGATCAGCTGGAAGTTGTGCGGGTTGCGGATGCCGAGTCCGGAGCCGATGGGGGAGCCGAGCGGCATGATCGCCGCACAGCCCACGTCCTCCAGTTTCCGGGCGAGCACCGGGTCGTCGTTCGTGTACGGGAGGACCGTGAAGCCGTCGTCGACGAGGATCTCGGCGGCGTCGATGAGCTCGATCGGGTCGGGCAGCAGGGTGCGCTCGTCCGCGATGACCTCCAGCTTGACCAGGTCGGTGCCGAGCGCCTCCCGCGCGAGCCGGGCGGTCAGGACGGCCTCGCCCGCGGTGAAACAGCCCGCCGTGTTCGGCAGGACGCGGATGCCGAGCCGGTCGAGGACGGAGAGCACCGAGCCCTGCACCCCGGGGTCGAGGCGGCGCATCGCGACCGTCGTCAGCTCCGTGCCGGAGGCGACGAGGGAGCGTTCCAGGACGTCCAGGCTCGGCGCACCGCCCGTACCCATGATCAGGCGGGAGGAAAGGGTGAGCCCGCCGATGACGAAGGGGTCGTCTGCCATGTCGGTTCAGCCTCCTTGGACGGCGGTGAGGACCTCGACGCGGTCCCCGTCGGTGAGCGGCGTGGTGGACCACCGCGCGCGCGGGACGACGGTTTCGTTGAGGGCGGCGGCGACCCCGGACGGGGCCGCGGTCAGGGTGGCGACGAGGGCTTCGAGCGTGGTGCCCGCGGCCACGTCGCGTGCTTCTCCGTTGACGGAGACGGCGGTGACGGCTGTGTCGGACGGGAGAGTCATGCGGGCTGCTCCAGGAAACGCTGCGTGAGGGGGCCGCGGACGAAACGCAGGGGGGTGAACCCCCGTGCCTCGTCCGGCAGTTCCCCGGTGGTCAGGGAGTGCGCGAGCACGTCGCCGGTGACGGGCGTCAGGAGGACGCCGTTGCGGTAGTGCCCGGTGGCCAGCTGCAGGCCGGGGAGCGCGGTCGGGCCGAGCAGCGGCGCGTTGTCGGGGGAGCCGGGGCGCAGGCCCGCGCGGGTCTCCGTCAGCGGCAGTTCCGTGATGCCGGGCACGAGCTCGTGGGCGTCCCGCAGCAGCTCGTACACGCCGCCGGCCGTGACCGTCGTGTCCCAGCCGAGCTCCTCGCTGGTCGCGCCGACGACGAGCTCGCCGTTCTCGCGCGGCACCAGGTAGACGTGGCTGCCGCGCACCACGGCGCGCACGGTGCGGCTCAGGAACGGCGCGAGACGCTGCGGCACCGTGAGCCGCAGCACCTGGCCCTTCACGGGGCGCACGGGCGGCAGGACGCCCTCCGGCACCCCGGCGAGGCGCCCGCTGAGGCTGCCCGCGGCGAGCACGGTCTGGCCGGCCTCCAGGGCGGTGCTGTCGGCGAGGACGACTCCGGTGGCCCGGTCGCCCGCCACCGAGAGGCGCTCCGCCCACGCGTGGTGGAGGACCACGCCGGCCCGCTCGCAGGCCACCAGGAGCGCCGCGGCGAGCCTGCGCGGGTCGACCTGGTGATCGCCGTCGACCCGGAGGCCGCCCCGGACGCCCGGCGCGAGCATCGGTTCGAGGCGGCGGCACTCGCGGCCGCTCAGCCATTCCGACGTGAGCCCCGACTGCTGCTGAAGGGCGTGCAGCTCCCGCAGATGGGCACGGTCGTCGGAGTCCAGCGCGACGGCGAGCGTGCCGCACGCGCGGTAGCCGAGATCGCGGCCGCTCGCCTCCGCCAGCTCGGCCGCGAAGTCGGGATAGCGCCGCGCGGAGGCCAGATTCAGGCCGAGCAGCGTCTGCTCCCCGTAGTGCAGCTCGGTGACGGCGGCCAGCATGCCCGCGGCGACCTGCGCCGCGCCGCCGCCGGGCTCGGGGTCCACGACCGCGACGGACAGGCCGCGCTGCGCCGCCCGCCAGGCCGTGACCAGGCCGATGATGCCGCCCCCGACGACCAGGACGTCGGTCGTGTGCGTCGTACGGGGTGGTGTTCGTGGATGCATGGGTGTCCAGCCCCTCCCTTCGCCGGCATGACCCGGATCAGGTTCGTACGGTCGGAGGCCGTCCAGCCTCCCTCTCAGCCCGGTGCGTCCGGGCTCCCGCGAGTGCTCTGCACGGCAACCCTAGCCCTTGGTGCCCCGGGGCAGGTAGGGCAGCTCCGCGGTCACGGGCTGTGACGGTGTGTCAGAGATCTCGCCGTCGCGCCCTGAGGCGCGCCTCGTCCGCCGTCCTAGAGTGATCGGGTGAGTGAGCAGCGGAGGCAGGAAGAGCGCAGGGTCGTCGTCGTGGGTGCGGGGATGGCCGGGGTGCAGACCGCCGTGGCCCTGCGCGAGCAGGGGTTCGCCGGTGCGGTCACCGTGATCGGCGCGGAGCCCCACCAGCCGTACGACAGGCCGCCGTTGTCCAAGGCCGTGCTGCTCGGCAAGGCGGAGGGCTCCGCCTTCGACATCGACTTCGAGGCGCTCGGCATCGAGCTGAGCCTGGGCCGCGAGGTCACGGGGGTCCGCCCCGCCGAGCACGAACTGGACACCGCGACGGGGCCCGTTCCCTACGACGCACTGGTCATCGCCACCGGAGCCGAACCGATCGTGCTCCCCGGGGTCTCCGGAGTACCCGGCGTCCACCTGCTGCGCACGCTCGACGACGCCGAGCGGCTGCGGCCCGTGCTCGCCGGGCAGCACCGCATCGTGGTCGTCGGCGCGGGCTGGATCGGCGCCGAGTTCGCGACCGCGGCGCGCGAGGCGGGCTGCCCGGTCACGGTCGTCGAGGCCGCGGAGCGTCCGCTCGCCGGGGCGCTGCCCGCGGAGGTCTCCACCCCGATGACGGCCTGGTACGCCGACTCCGGGACCGAACTGCGCACCCACGCGCGCGTGGACCGCGTCGAGCCCGGCAGCGTCCACCTGGCCGACGGCACCCGGCTGCCCGCGGACGCGGTCGTCGTCGGCATCGGCGCACGCCCCGCCACGGGATGGCTCGCGGACTCCGGCATCACCCTGGGCGCCCACCGGGAGATCCTCGCCGACGACCACCTGAGGACGTCACAACCCGATGTGTACGCGGTCGGCGACTGCTCCTCCTTCCCTTCGGGAAGGTATGGCGAGCGTCTGCTCGTCCACCACTGGGACAACGCGCTCCAGGGCCCGCGCACGGTGGCCGCGAACATCATCGGCGAGACCCCTTCGGCGTACGACCCCGTGCCGTACTTCTGGTCGGAGCAGTTCGGCCGCTTCGTCCAGTACGCGGGACATCACGCATCCGCCGACGAGCTGGTGTGGCGCGGCGACCCTTCGGGCGCGGCCTGGAGCGTGTGCTGGCTGCGGCAGGGGGCCCTGGTGGCCCTCCTCGCGGTGGGCCGCCCCCGGGACCTGGCACAGGGCCGCAAGCTGATCGAGGCGGGCGCCAGGCTCTCCGCCGAGCTGGCCTCGGACCCCGCGGTTCCGCTGAAGAAGGCACTGCTGGCGTAGCGGTGCCACCGTCACCGGGGGCCTCTGCCCGGCCGCTGTCGGTGCCCGGCGATACCCTTGTTCCCGTGACCGAGATTGACGCAAAGACTGATGCTCTCGTCCCCGAGTGGCTCCACCTTCCCGACATCGCAGAAATGCTCGACGTCGAGGTGACGCGTGTTCGCCAGCTGGTCAAGGAGGGCCAGCTGATTGCCGTACGCCGTGGTGAGAACCGCGCGCTTCAGGTGCCGGCCGCCTTCATCGACGGCGACAAGGTCGTCAAGGGCCTGACCGGCACCCTGACGCTCCTGAAGGACGACGGCTTCTCCGACGAAGAGATGCTGGAGTGGCTCTTCACTCCCGACCCGACCCTGCCCGGCACCCCCGCGCAGGCCCTGAGCGAGAATCGCGGCACGGAGGTGAAGCGCCGCGCCCAGGCGCTCGCCGTCTGACCGAAACGGAAAACCGTTGCGTACGGGCCGCGGATCCCCCGGGGACACGCGGCCCGTAGGCCACCGACGACCGGGGGGACCTTTCCATGGCCACCAAGCCTGCCCGCGCGCAGCTCGCCGACGCCCGCCTCTACCTGTGTGTGGACGCCCGCAAGCGCCAGGGAGACCTCCCGGAGTTCCTCGACGCCGTCCTCGCCGGCGGCGTCGACATCGTGCAGCTGCGCGACAAGGGCATGGAGGCGGCCGAGGAGCTGGACCACCTCCAGGTCTTCGCCGACGCGGCCCGCCGGCACGGCAAGCTCCTCGCGGTGAACGACCGCGCGGACGTCGCGCACGCCATCGGCGCCGACGTGCTGCACCTGGGCCAGGGCGACCTGCCCGTCCCCGCGGCCCGCGCCGTCCTCGGCCAGGACGTCCTCATCGGCCGCTCCACGCACGCCGACACGGAGGCCGCCGCCGCGGCGACGCAGGAGGGCGTGGACTACTTCTGCACGGGGCCCTGCTGGCCGACCCCCACCAAGCCCGGCCGGTACGCCCCCGGACTCGACCTCGTCCGGTACACGGCCTCGCTGGGCACCGACCGCCCGTGGTTCGCCATCGGCGGCATCGACGCGGGCAACCTCGACGAGGTGCTCGAAGCGGGCGCCCGCCGTGTCGTCGTCGTGCGGGCCATCACGGAGGCGGACGATCCGGGTGCCGCGGCCGCCGAGTTCGCGAAGCGGCTGCGTACGGCCTGATCGGCGATCTTCGGCCAACCTTCGGCGACGCTGTCCGCAGGGTGGACGGGGATTGGCCGGTAGCGGTGCCCCGTAGCTAATCTGCCCGTATGGCCCTAGGCACTGCTTCCACCAGAACTGATCGCGCACGCACCGTGCGCGACATGCTCGCGACCGGCAAGACGACGTACTCGTTCGAGTTCTCGGCGCCGAAGACCGCGAAGGGCGAGCGCAACCTGTGGAACGCCCTGCGCCGGGTCGAGGCGGTGGCCCCCAGCTTCGTCTCCGTGACGTACGGAGCGGGCGGCTCCACGCGCGCGGGCACGGTCAAGGAGACGCAGCAGATCGTCGCCGACTCGACGCTCACGCCCGTCGCCCACCTCACCGCGGTCGACCACTCCGTGGCCGAGCTGCGCAACATCATCGGGCAGTACGCGGACGCCGGCATCAGGAACATGCTCGCGGTCCGCGGCGACCCGCCCGGCGACCCCCTCGCGGACTGGGTCAAGCACCCCGAGGGCCTGACGTACGCCGCCGAACTGGTCCAGCTGATCAAGGAGTCCGGTGACTTCTGCGTGGGCGTCGCGGCCTTCCCCGCGATGCACCCGCGCTCGGAGGAATGGGACACCGACGTCCGGCACTTCGTCGACAAGTGCCGCGCCGGCGCCGATTACGCGATCACACAGATGTTCTTCTACCCGGAGGAGTATCTGCGCCTTCGCGACCGGGTCGAGGCCGCGGGCTGTTCGACGCCGATCATCCCCGAGATCATGCCGGTGACGAACGTGCGCATGCTGGAGCGGCTGCCCCAGCTCAGCAACGCTTCCTTCCCCCCGGCGCTCAAAGAGCGCATCCTCACAGCCAAAGACGATCCGGCGGCTGTACGCTCCATTGGCATCGAGTTCGCGACGGAGTTCTGCGCGCGGCTCCTTGACGAGGGTGTGCCGGGGTTGCACTTCATCACGCTGAACAACTCCACGGCGACGCTGGAAATCTACGAGAATCTGGGTCTGCATCACCCGCAGACCTGACCGGTCGTACCCCTGGGGGCGGCGGCCGCGGGGAGAGGGGCGTACATGGGCTGGACGGTCCTCTACATCGCGTTCGGATGCGTCGCGCTGTGGCTGCTCGGCGAAGTGCTGCTGCAGTACAAGGCGCGGCTGCGCTGGCGGCTGCTCGCCTTCGGCGGCTTCCTCGGCGTGGTCATCGGCGTGCTGCTGCCGTCGGTGATCGTCATCGGTGCGGGCGCGATCGCCTTCGCCACGGGACAGACGTACGTGACGCTGTCCTTCCGGCGAGGCTTCTCCACCGGCTGGGCGCTCGGCGGCCAGCCCGGCCTGAGCAAGCGCCGCAAGACGACGCAGCGGGGCGCGGAGGCATCCCAGGAACCGACGCTCCAGGTCTCCGACCTGGAGTACGAGGCGGCGGGCCCCGCAGGACCGCCGCCCGAGACCCCTCCCGGCGGCGGGGTCTACGCACCGGAGCCGATGCCCGACGACACCGGGCAGTACGGCGTCTACAGCGACGACGCGTACGCACAGCAGCAGGCCCAGCAGTCCGCCCAGCAGGACGGCGCCTACGGCTACGACATGTATGCCACGGCGGGTTATGACCCCCAGCAGCCCTACGCGTACGGCGAGACGGGGCAGCAGCAGTACGCCGCGTACTCCGACCCGTACATCGGGACGCAGTCCTACGGCGGCCAGCAGAGCTACGACGCGTACGGCGACCAGCAGCAGTACGCGCCCTATCCCACCGCCGATCCCTACGGCAGCGGCGCCGGGACGTACAACGAGACGCCGCCCGGCGGAGTCTGGGTGCCCCAGCAGCGCAACGTGGAGGACCCCTACGGGCAGTACGGCGGCGAACTCCCGCCGGAGCAGCCCTACCCCTACCAGGGCGAGCAGGCCCAGGGGAACGGGTACGACGCGGGCTACAACGAGCAGTACCGCTACTGAGTTCGCGGGCCCGGGGTCCTGCTCACTGCGAGCCCCGGAACTCCGGTCCCTCCACGATCAGTCCGGCGACCAGCGTGCCGGACATGCCCGCGTGCGGAAGGCCGCCGCCGGGATGGGCCCAGCCGCCGGCCGCGAAGAGCCCGGGCAGCCGTGTGCTGTTGGCCGGGTGGAGCAGCCGGCCCTCACCCGCCGCGAGGGACGGGGGCGGGACCGCGCCGCCGTCGGCGCCGGTGGCCTCCGCGATGTCGGCGGGGGTGCGCACCTCGTGCCACAGCAGGCGGTCCCGGAGTCCGGGCAGCACGGCCTCGGCACGGTCGAGCAACCTCTCCACGTCCGCTTCGGTGACCTCCGTGTGCGCGGGCACCGTGACCGTGAGCGTGACCGCCTCGTGCCCGGCGTCGGGCGTGAGCGCCGGGTCGGCCGGGCGCAGCACCGTGAGGGTGGGGGCAGTGGGCAGCCCCGGGCGGTCCCCGAAGAGCCGGTCGAGCTCGTCCCGGCGGTCGGGGGTGTGCAGCACCGTGCGGTGGGGCGCGCCGTCCGGCCGCGCGCCGGTCAGCGCCAGGAAGATCATCAGGCGGCTGGGGAGACCGGAGCGGGCCTGGATCTCACCCTCCGCCCGTATGTTCACACCGGAGCCGCCGGGCATGCCGGATACACCGGACAACAAGCCGTCCAGTGCGCCGGGCGCGACCCCGGCGACCACGAAGTCCGCCTCGTGCGCCGTCCCGTCGGCGAGCTCGACGCCCGCCGCGCGGCCGTCCTTCTCGATGATCCGGGCCACGGGGGAGTCGAACGCGAACTCGACGCGCCGGGCGAGACACCGCTCGTACACGGCACGGGCGAGCGCGCGCATCCCGCCGCGCACGGACCACGCGCCGAAGGTGTGCTCCATGTAGGGCAGGACGGCCGCGCTCGCGGGGGTCGCCCGGGGGTCCAGGCCGTTCGCGAGGGCGTACTGCTCGAGGAGCGCCAGGAGGCGTGCGTCGCCGCCCAGTTCGAGCTCACCGGCCTCGGTGAGGGTCGTCGCGCGCCGCTCGCGCCGCAGGAGGCGCTTGTGCGGCACCGAGGGATAGGGCTCGCGCTCGGCGAGCACCTGCCAGTTCGGCCAGAGGGGTTCCTCCAGGAGGGGGCGCCGGGTGCGGTCCCAGGCCTCCCGGGCACGGTTCATGTACGCCGACCAGCGGGCGCCCGCGCCGCTGCCGAGCGCCGCGTCCAGGGCCTCGCCGACGCCCGCGCGCGAGGCGTTCGGCAGGTCGGCCTTCGTGCCGTCCGCGAAGACGTGCCGCACGGCGGGCTCCACCTGGGAGAGCTCGACGCACTTCTCCAGCGGTTCCTTGCCCGTCTTGACGAACAGGTCGCGATAGACGGCGGGGAGCTGCAGGAGGCCCGGGCCCGTGTCGAAGGCGAAGCCGTCCCGCTCGAAGCTGCCGAGCGCGCCGCCGTACGTCCCCGACCGCTCGTGGACCACCACCCGGTGGCCCGCGACGGCCAGCCGGGCGGCCGCCGTCATCGCGCCCATCCCGGCGCCGATCACCACAATCCGTGCCATGCCAGGGACTTTATCGGCCGCCACCGACAGTCACGCCCGGAGCCCTCAGTCCGGCGGCCGGCCCGCGTGCGCCGCCAGCTGCTTCTCCTCGCGCCGCTGCGCCCTGCGCCGCAGGAACCGCCGGATACGATCCCGGTCGCGCCGTAGAGACCGAGCAGCAGGACCACGGCGTACGCGTTGATCCCGCTCGCCCAGCCGCTGGTGAAGACCAGGGGGAGTACGGACACGGACGCGATCGTAACCAGTCGGGAACGTCCCGGCCTGGGGATGAGTGCCCAGGTCTGAGTATCCGTACCTAGTGATGGAGATGAGTACCTGCGCGGATGGGTCCCGACCTGCGCAGACGGAAGAGTGAGGGACACGGAGAAGGGCGCAGCGCCCGTACCGCCGACACGGGGCGGCGGAACGGCGCGGCGCCCTTGGCCGCTCCTCCCACCCCACCGAAGGTGGGAGTGAGACGCGGGGAGACGGACGGCGGCTCGGGAACGACCACCCGAGGGGCCGAACGGGGGACTGCGGGGGAACACGAGAGCGCCGGTCCGGTGCCGCCCGATCTCCGGGCGGCACCGGACCGGCGCCTTGTCGTGCGTGCCCCGACGCGGCTCAGCGGCCGCCGCTCACCCGGCCCTGCAGCAGGCGCGAGAGCGCCGAGTGCACGTCGTCCAGGGAGCGCTCCGGCTGGAAGGCCTGCCAGTCCAGGGCCGCCACCAGGACCATCCCGACGAGCGCGGCGGCCGTCAGGGGGATGTCGATCTCCTCGCTGAGCTCGCCGTTCTCCACGCCCGCGCGCAGCACGTCCTCCACGACGGCGACCGCCTGCTGCCTGACCACCATCAGGGTGGACTGCCAGGCGCGGTTGGTGCGCCACAGCTCGGCGACGTACAGCTGGGTGAAGGCGGGATAGCGGTCGATGAAGACCAGGCCCGCCCGGATCATCGCGTCCAGCGCGTCGACCTGGCTGCCGCCGCGCTCCGCCGCCTTCTCGGACGCCTCCTTCAGGGAGGCGGTGAGCAGGCCGACGCCGTGCCGCAGCAGCTCTTCGAAGAGGACCGACTTGCTCGCGAAGTTGTAGTAGACCGTGCCCTTCGCGACCCCGGCCCGCTCGGCGATCTCGTCGACCGTCGTGGCCGAGAAGCCCTGCTCCGCGATGAGGGTGACGGCCGCCTCGTAGAGTTTCTGCCGGGTGGCCTCACGCCGGGTGCTGGTTGCGCTGCTGTCCATGGGCCCGATTCTCACAGGTCTGGGCGCCCCGGCAGGCGCACTTGCGGGTCTCACAGGCTCAGCTCCGGGTGCAGGCGGTCCAGGGTCCACACCTGCTTCTGGCGTGCGGAGAGCGCGGTCAGCGCGAGGGCGCCCGCCGTGAAGGCCGTGAGGACCACGCACGCCTGCCAGACGGGGCCGAGCCCGCCGCCCGTGATGAGTCTCCTCAGGGCGTCGACCACGTAACTCATCGGCAAGAAGGGGTGGATCGCGCCGAAGAAGGACGGACTCGTCTGGACGGGGTACGTGCCGCCCGCCGAGGTCAGCTGGAGCATCAGGACCGCGAGGACGAGGATGCGCCCGGCCGCCCCGAAGCGCGCGTTCAGCCACTGCACGATCGCCGCGAAGCAGCACGTCACCAGGCAGAGGAAGCCCACCGTCCCGGCGGCCCGCGCCATCTGCAGGCCGAGGCCCCAGTGCAGGACCGACATCAGGGCCGCCGTCTGGAGCACGCCGAGCGCCGCGACCGGCAGCCAGCCGGCGAACGCGATCCGCCAGGCGGAGGCGCCCGCCGCGAGCGCGCGCCGGTTGAGCGGCTGGATCAGCATGTACGCCACCATCGCGCCGACCCACAGGGACAGCGGGATGAAGTACGGGGCGAAGCCCGTGCCGTAGTTGGGCGCCTTGTGCATCGACTGGGAGGCGAGCTGCACCGGGTCGGCCATGACGTCGGTGCGCTGGTCGCGGTCCTTCTTGTCGTAGTCGGGGATCTTCTTGACGCCGTCGTGCAGCCCGCCGGACAGCTTCCCGGAGCCGTCGGCCAGCTTGAACAGGCCGCCCTTGAGGTCCTCCGCGCCCGTCTTGAGCTTGCCGATGCCGGTGTCGAGGTCGTCGGCGCCGGTCTTGGCGGTGCCGAGGCCCGTGTGCAGCTTCTTGGCGCCCTTGGCGACCTTCCCCGCGCCCGTGTTGAGGTCGTTGATCTGGGTGACGGCCTTGTTCAGGTCCTCGTCCAGGTGCGGGGCCCGCTCGGCGAGCGCCTTCGACTTCTTCTCCAGCGTGGCGAGGTGCTTCTTGAGCTTCGTGACGTCGCTGTTCTGGTCCTTGATCACGGTGTTCATGTCGTCCGCGACGGTCGACACGTTCTCGGCGGCCGTCTTGGCCTTCTTGATCTGCGGGCAGGCCGGGTCGGGCACCGGGAGGTTCTCGCAGCGATCCGTGTAGAGGCCGTCGATGATCTCGGACCCCTCCTTGGCGCCTTTGGCCGCCCCGGGTGCAAGCCTGACCCAGGTGTCCAGGTTGTTCCGCAGGGCCTTGGAGGAGTCGGCGACGAGCTTGGCCGTGTCGCCGATGGTCTTGCCGTTGTCCTTCAGGAAGGGCCGCACCTCGTCCGCGGCGCCGTTCACCTTGTCGGCCAGCCTCTGGGTGCCGTCCGAGACCTTCTTCGACCCGGTCTCCAGTTCACCGGCGCCCTTGTCGAGCTTCTTGATGCCCCCGGCCAGATCCCCGCTGCCCTTCTTGGCGTCCTTGAGGCCGGTCGCGAGCTTCTTGGAGCCCTTCTCGGCCTCACCGATGCCGCTGTCGAGCTTGTCGGCACCCTTGGCGGCCTTCTCCGTCTCCCCGTGGATGTCGGAGAACGAGATGAAGATCTTGTCGAGGAAGGAGCGCGAGGCCTTCGTGGAGGCCGCCGTGCGCACCTCGGAGAAGACCGTCCGGGAGATCTGCCCGACGATGTAGTTGTTGGCGTCGTTCGTGCGGACCTGCAGCGCGCTCGTCTCCGGGGAGTCGCCCGAACTCGACGCGACGCGCTTGCTGAAGTCGGACGGCATCGTCAGCGACAGGTAGTACGTCCCGTCCTCGACCCCTTCACGCGCCTCGGCGGAACTCACCTCGTGCCAGTCGAAGGTCTTGCTGTCCCGGAGCCCGTCGACGATGCCGTCGCCCACCGCGAGCTTCTTGCCCGAGGCCGTGGCGCCCTTGTCGTCGTTGACGAGCGCCACGGGTATGCGGTCGAGGCGGCCGTACGGGTCCCAGAACGAGCAGAGGTACAGCGCGCCGTACAGCAGGGGCAGCAGCAGGAGCGCGACGAGCGCGGCACGCGGCAGCTTCCCCCTGCCGAAGCGCCTGAGCTCAAGCGAGGCCAGCTTCGGCGAGCGCATCCGCCTTCTCCTTGTCGTCGTCGGCGTGGTTGTCGTCGTTGTCGTCGGCGCGGTCCGTGCACACGGCGATCGCGTCGTCGGGGGCTTCGTTGCACACGGCCACCACGGTGATGCCGCTCTGCGTCAGGGACCTCAACAGGTCCCAGGCCTCGCGCCGTTCGGCGTCCGACAGCTTGAGGTCGACGTCGTCGACGCCGAGCAGCAGGGGCCGCCCGATCAGCGCCAGGGCCACGGAGAGCCGCAGGATCTCCAGGCGCTCCAGATCGCGTACGGAGGTCCGCCGCCCCTTGGGCAGCGACTCCAGGTCGAGCCCCGCGGCGGTCAGCGCCGAGTCGACCCGCAGCCGCGCCTCGGCCTTCCGCTCGGACCGGGGCCTCAGCAGGCCCCGCAGGGAACCGCCGAACCGCCGTTGCAGCAGCGCCCGTTCGTGCAGATGCTCGGCGACGGTCAGCGCCGGATCGAGGTCCGTCACGCCGGGCACGGGCCCGAGCGCGCTGATGCGGCGCACCGCCGCGAGCTGCTTGGGCAGCCGGAAGCCCCCCACCGAGGCCTCTCCCTCGGTGGGGCGCATCCGCCCGGTCAGCGCGAGCAGCAGACAGGTGCGGCCCGACCCCGAAGCCCCCTGGACCGCGATCAGCGATCCGGGTGCGGCCTCGACGCCGACCCCGCGAAACGCCCAGCCCCGCGGCCCCTTGAGCCCGAACTCCCGCGCTGTGACGGCGGCTCCCCGCTCGCCGTCGTTCGGCCCGTCCACAGTTCCCCCTCGCGCCCTCTTTTTGAACTGACTGGTCAGTGCAAAAACTAACGCGAACCGCCGATCGAGGCAAAAGCGCAGGTCAGGGCCGATTGTCAGTGGCGTACTACACGATGTGCACATACGGCCACATAGCCGTTACGCGACGACAGGAGGTTCGTCATGGCCAGCACTTCCGCAGCAGCCGCACGTCGGCACCGCCCCGTCGGCCCTGCCCCCTCACTGACCGGCCCCGCGAGCGACGTGCACCCCGTCCTGCGCCGGGCCACGGCCCCGCCCGCCGCACTCGAACTGCTCGCCCAGGCCCGCGCCGGCATCGACGAGGCCGCGCACCTGGCGCCTCCGAACGAGCGCTATGCCACCGCCCACCTCGCGGCCCTGCGCACCGCGGCCGCCGTCCTCGCCGCCCGCGGCCGGCCCGAGGCGACCCCGCGCCGCAGGCAGCGCATCCGGAGCGCCTGGGAAGTGCTCCCCGAGATAGCACCCGAACTGGCCGAGTGGAGCGCCCTGTTCGCCTCCGGAGCGCCGCGCAGGGCCCGCGCGGAGGCCGGCATACAGGGCGCGGCCACCGTCCGGGACGCGGACGATCTGCTGCGCGACGTCGGGATGTTCTTACGCCTCGTCGAGCGGATGCTGGGGCTGCAGCCCGTGCTGCCCCAGCCCAGGCGGGAGCCGCCGGACGCGAGCCGAGACGGGTGACGGGGCAGCCGTCCGAAGGCAATAGGGTGGGAGCGCCCGCACCCTCCCGGCTGCCGCAAGAGCAGGCGGAGGGAACCCCCTAGCTCCGCCGCGGACGTGCGGTGGACGCGCCGAGGAGTCAACTGCCGTGTCGGACCCGATGCGCCCCCGCGCTTCTCTCCGTACCGCCGTGGTCTGGGAGGTCCTCAAGGACGCCCTCGACCGCCGGGTCAAGGCCACGGGCCGGGAGTCACACTCCCTCGACGTGCTCGACACCGGAGGCGGCAGCGGAAACTTCGCCGTGCCCGTCGCCCGCCTCGGCCACCGCGTCACCGTCGTCGACCCCAGCCCGAACGCCCTCTTCGCTCTCGAGCGCCGGGCCGCCGAGGCAGGCGTCGCCGACCGCGTGCGCGGCGTCCAGGGCGACGTGCACGGCCTCTTCGACGTCGTGGAGCGGGCCGGGTTCGACGCCGTCCTGTGCCACGGCGTCCTGGAGTACGTGGACGACCCCGCCGAGGGCGTGCGCAACGCGGTCAGCGCGCTGCGGCCCTCCGGCACCCTGAGCCTGCTCGCCGCCGGTCTCGGCGGAGCCGTGCTCGCCAGGGCGCTCGCCGGGCACTTCACCGAGGCCAGGCAGGCGCTCGACGACCCGGCGGGCCGCTGGGGCGAGGGTGACCCGGTGCCGCGGCGCTTCACCGCCGAACAGCTCACCGATCTGGTCGAGGGCGCGGGCGTCAGGGTGGATGCCGTGCACGGTGTGCGGGTCTTCGCCGACCTGGTTCCCGGCGTCCTCGTGGACACCGAGCCCGGCGCCCTGGAGGCCCTGCTCAAGCTGGAGGCGGCCGCCGCGGAGCTCGCCGCCTTCCACTCCGTGGCCACCCAGTTGCACGTGCTCGGTGAGACCCGGGATGCCGCCGAGGCCTGATGTCCGGCATGGCCGCCCCGCTGATCAGCGGCGCAGCCGCACATGGAGTACGGCACACACCCCCCGAACGGGCTACGGGCGCCGTATGATCGAGGCAGACCGTCCGGCATGCCGGATCGGCCGCTGGGGAATGAACGCTTCAGCGAGCCGGAGCGGCAGGGTGGTCCGGTTTGGTGAAGTTGGCGCAGAGGGGCGGGTTTCACGGGGGCGATTCCCTGCCTATCCTGAAGGGGACCCCCGGTCGCCCCGGCGACTGCACGATGAGGAGGACTCCGTGCCGCTCTCGGAGCACGAGCAGCGCATGCTCGAGCAGATGGAGCGAGCGCTGTACGCCGAAGATCCCAAGTTCGCGACAGCGCTCGAGGGAAGCGGGCTGCGTACGTACACCCGGCGACGGGTCTACCAAGCGGTCGCGGGCTTCCTTGTGGGTATTGCCCTTCTCATGGCGGGAATGGTCGCCCAGCAGATCTGGGTGAGCGTGGTCGGTTTCCTCGTCATGCTGGGCTGTGCGGTGCTCGCCGTCACCGGATGGCGCAAGGCGCCCAAGCCAGGTGAACAGCCCGCCGCCGGCGCGTCAACGGCCCCGGGCAGCACCCCGGCCCGTCGGCAGACCAGGCAGCGCCGGTCGATGATGGACCGGATCGAGCAGCGTTGGCAGCGCCGCCGCGACGAACAGGGCCAATGAGTTCTTAGCTTTTCAGCAGTGCGAAAGGGGTGACCGCCCAGGCGGTCACCCCTTACGCGTGCTCTCTAGCTCTCCTGCTGCGAAGGCTTCCGCAGTGCCGTCCACCGCCTGGCGATCCGCTCGGACCACCGTGCCTTGACCGCCGTCCAGCGGTCCGAGACCGCCCACACCACCCGAGCGGCCGAACGCGGGGCGAGTGTCGCCCGGAGCCGTGCCGAGCGGTTCGACGTGGCCAGCAGACCGTCCGACACGCGGTGCACGTCATCGGCGAGGCCCGCCGTCAGCTGCGGCCGGGGCGCGTAGAGCACCTGCTCGACCGCCGCGGCCAGCCGGTGGACGGAATCCGCGGGTGCCCCGGTGAGCTGACCGATCCGGACGATCCGGGCCGCCGCCTTGCGCGGGGTCTGTGACTCGTCCGGCGTGATCCCGTGGTCCCAGGCCGTGTCGGTCACCTCGAGCCAGGCGGCCAGGGTCCGAGCGGCCGCGTCCGCCTCCGTACGGCCCGTGGAGCCCAGGCGCACCGCACGGATGCGCCGACGCCACAGCATCGGCAGCAAGGGCACGCCGAGGACCACCAGCGCCCCCAGGGTCAGCCACACGATGGTGTCGATCGGCGGTCCGTCGTCGCCCGAACCGCCCGCGATGGCCGGGGCCGTGCTCGCGCAGCCGCCCTGCCGCTGCTGGTCGGGCGGGCAGCTCGCGGAGGCGGAGGGCTCGTCGGAGGGAGCCGACGACGAGGACTCCTCGGGCGCCGCCGGGTCGCTCGCGCTGTCGGACGGGGTGTCCGGGCGCGTGTAGTCCGGCACCGTGCCGCGGTTCGGGGTGGGCTCGAAGCGGGTCCAGCCCACGCCCTCGAAGTACAGCTCGGGCCAGGCGTGCGCGTCCCGCAGACCCACCGACATGGAGCCGTCCCCCTGCGCGGCGCCGGGCGTGAAGCCCACCGCCACGCGCGCGGGGATGTCCAGCGTCCGCGCCATCGAGGCCATCGCGAACGAGAAGTGGACGCAGAAGCCTTCCTTCTGCTCCAGGAAGCGGGCGATAGCCGCCGGGCCGCTGCCCGCGCGCACCTGCGTGTTGTAGGTGAAGCCGCCCTCCGAGGCGAAGTAGTCCTGGAGCTTGACCGCTTTCTCGTAGTCGTTCGACGAACCCTTGGTGATCTTGCGGGCCTCGGACGCCACCACGGACGGCAAGGTCTCGGGCACCTTGGTGAACTCCCGCGCGATCTGCCTCGGCGGCTCGGCGGCGTTGGCCAGCTGCTCGGCCGTGGGCTGCACGATGAGGCTCTTGACCTCGTACTGGGCGCCGCGTGTCGTCTGCCCGCGGTCGCCCACCAGGGCGCGCCCCACCGGCTCGTACCGCCAGCGGCCGTTGATCTTCACCTCACTGGCTGGGTAGGGCATCGGCAGCCAGTTCTGCGCGTAGCTGTCGGCGGCCGAGATGTTCGTCTGGATCTCGCTCCTGCGGACGTCGGGATAGAGCCCCGGCGGGTCCTGCAGGCGCGGGGGCACGTCCTCGATGCTGCGGACGGTGGTCTTCCAGGTCGTGCCGTCGAACTGGTCGAGGGAGACGATCCGCAGGTAGAGGTTCTCCGTCTCCTTGGCGTTCGTCTTGTACGAGATGACCTCGCGGTCGTCCGGTTCGTTCAGGCTGTCCTGGAGCGCGACCAGCGGGTTCACCGCGGAGATCGTGCCGCCGCCACCGGAACCCGAGCCTCCGGCGCCGCCGGAACCGTCGAGGAGCCCGCCGTCCAGGGCGGGCAGCGCGAGCGGCACCACCAGGGCGATGCCCAGGGCCACCGCGCCGATGCGCCGGCCCGTGCGGACCGGGGCGATCGCGCCGCTGTCGGTCTCCAGGCCCCCGGAGATCCGTCCGGGCGCGCGCGCCGCGCCCCCGAAGACCCGCCCCCACTGGGAGAGCCGGTCCCGGCCCTCCGCCAGGAGCAGCAGCAGATACCCGGCGGCCGCGAGCAGGAACCACAGCCACCCGGCCCCGTCCCCGGAGAGCCCCGCCGCGACCGAGTACAGCGCGAGCAGCGGGAGCCCCGCGGGCGCCGCCGTACGGAACGTCACCGCGAGGGCGTCCACCGCGAGGCCGATCACCAGGACGCCGCCGACCAGCATCAGCCGGATGCCGTCACTGAGCGGCGCCGGGATCGCGTACTGCCCGACGTCGTTGCCGCCCGCCTCCAGGAGCAGCCCGAACTCCCGGAACACGTCGGGGCCCGGGAGCACGCCGCCGATCGCCTGCCCGCGGGCGAACACCAGCGTCAGCATCAGCAGCGTCACCAGGGCCTGCACCGCGACCGTGACCGGCCGGGCCAGCGGGACCCGCCGGGTGAGCGCCCCCACGCCGCTCTGCAGCGCGAGCAGGATCGCCGCCTGGACGAACCACGTCGCCGGATCGACGAGCGGCAGCAGCGCCCCCGACGCCATCAGCGTGGCCGCCGTGGCGCAGAGCGCGAGTCGCGCGCGCCCACTCATGAACGTCCCCCTGTTGTCGTACGCGTCGTCGTACGGCTCATCCCCAGCCCCCGGTCGTCGTGCCCGCCGTGGGAGCCGGGCCGGCGCCCGCCCGCAGATGGTCCGCCTGGCGCCACAGGTCCACCAGGGCGACCCCGGGAGGCACCGCCACGGCCGTCCAGCCCGCCTCGCGCAGCATCCGGACGCGCTCGTCGCCGGGACCCGCGGGAACCCCGCCGGCACCCTGTGCCCAGCCCGTGGCGTCCAGGACGAAGGCGACCGCGGCGCCGCTGCGCTGGCGCATCTTGGCGGCCACCGTCGCCTGTTCCTCGTCGAGGTCGCCGAAGAAGGCGATCAGCAGGCCTTCGTTGCCCCCGCGCAGCACGTCGTACGCCGGGGAGAGCCCCGTGCCGTCCGAGTGGTCGATCACCGCGAGGGTGTCCATCATCAGCCCCGCCGCGTCCGCGGACTCCTGGCTCGCGCCCGCGAAGCCGTCCGAGCCCTCGCCGGGCACGGAATTCCCGGTGTCGGTCAACAGCCGTACGGAAAAGCCCCGTTCGAGCATGTGGACCAGGGCGGACGCCGTGCCCGACACCGCCCACTCGAAGGCCGAGTCGGGCCCGGCGCCCCGGAAGGCACGCGCCCGGGTGTCGAGCAGCACCGTGCAGCGGGCCCGCTGGGGCTGCTCCTCGCGGCGCACCATGAGCTCTCCGTAGCGGGCCGTGGAGCGCCAGTGGACGCGGCGCAGGTCGTCGCCGTGGCGGTAGCCCCGCGGGATCACGTCGTCCTCGCCCGCGAGGGCGAGCGAGCGGTTGCGCCCGTCGCCGTACCCCTTGGCCTCGCCGGTGAGCCGCACAGGAGGCAGGGCCTCCACCCGCGGGATGACCGTCAGGGTGTCGTACGTGGAGAAGGAGCGGGTCAGTTCGCACATCCCGAACGGGTCCGTCAGACGCAGCTGCAGCGGCCCCAGCGGATAGCGCCCCCGCAGGTCCGAGCGGACGCGGTAGGACACCTCACGGCGGCCCCCCGCCTCCACCCGGTCGAGCACGAAACGGGGCCGCGGCCCCAGGACGTAGGGCACCCGGTCCTGGAGCATGAGCAGCCCCGTGGGCAGCCGCGAGACGTTGTCCATCCGCAGATGGACCCGCGCCTCCGAACTGGCGGGCACGCGCGCGGGGGAGAGCCTGCGGCTGCCCGCGACGCGGTAGCGGGTGCGGTAGAGCACCGTCGCGCACACCAGGGGCAGCACGGCGAGCAGCAGCCCGACCCGGAGCAGATCACTCTGCCCCAGGACGTACGCGCAGATGGCCGCGGCGACCCCGGCCGCGAGGAACGAACGCCCGCGCGTGGTCAGCCCCGCGAGCGCGGTCCGCAGTCCGCCCTTGCCCTCCTCGTCCTGCGCCGGCTGCGGCCCCCCGGCCGCCATCACAGCCTCCGCGCGCCGGGCGGCTGCTGGTTGAAGTAGCCGCTGTTCGGCTGGACGGCGGCGGGCACGGGGGTGCGCTGGAGGATCTCCAGCACGACGGATTCAGCCGTACGCCGGTTCAACTGGGCCTGGGCCGTGGGCAGCAGCCGGTGCGCGAGCACCGCCACGGCGAGGGCCTGGACGTCGTCCGGCAGGGCGAAGTCACGGCCGCTGAGCGCCGCGGAGGCCTTGGCCGCCCGCAGCAGGTGCAGCGTCGCGCGCGGCGATGCCCCGAGTCTCAGGTCCGGGTGGTTGCGGGTCGCCGCCACCAGGTCCACGGCGTACCGCCGGACGGCCTCGGCGACGTGGACCGTGCGGACCGCGTCGATGAGCTTCACGATGTCGTGCGCGTGCGCCACCGGCTGGAGGTCGTCGAGCGGCGAGACACCGCCGTGCACGTCCAGCATCTGCAGCTCGGCCTCCGCGTTCGGATAGCCGATCGAGACGCGCGCCATGAAACGGTCGCGCTGCGCCTCGGGGAGGGGATAGGTCCCCTCCATCTCGACGGGGTTCTGCGTCGCCACCACCATGAAGGGGCTCGGCAGTTCGTAGGTCTGCCCGTCGATGGTGACCTGGCGCTCCTCCATGGACTCCAGGAGCGCCGACTGCGTCTTGGGGGACGCGCGGTTGATCTCGTCGCCGATCACGATCTGCGCGAAGATCGCGCCGGGCTTGAACTCGAAGTCCCGGCGCTGCTGGTCGAAGATGGACACACCAGTGATGTCCGACGGCAGCAGGTCGGGCGTGAACTGGATGCGCCGCACGGAGCAGTCGATGGACCGCGCCAGCGCCTTGGCGAGCATGGTCTTGCCCACGCCCGGTACATCCTCGATCAGCAGATGCCCCTCGGCGAGGAGCACGGTCAGCGAAAGCCGTACGACCTCTGGCTTGCCCTCGATCACACCCTCGACCGACCCGCGGACACGCTCCGCTGTGGCGGTCAGATCTGTGAGGCTCGCTCGATCGTCATAGGTCGTCACCCGGCCCTCCTCGGACACGTTCTCCCGGGCCGACGCATGTGTGTGCGGCCCGGCCCACCCCGAATCACGGACACCACGCACGAATCGTTCAGCGTGGTGCCCACCCCGCATTCTTGTTGGGCATACCGGGTTGTGTCACTCGCCCGCGGATAACTGGCGGCGATATGTCAGCTCTTACGGCCTTTTGCCTGCCGAGGTGTTCCGGAAAGATCCGCTCCGGACCCGGTCACGCAGGGTCGATCTCCCGCAGCAGACCGGTGGTCACATCGAAGACGAATCCCCGCACATCGTCGGTGTGCAGGAGGAACGGCGAGGTCCGCACCCGCTCCATCGACTGGCGCACGTCCTGATCGACGTCCCGGAAGGACTCCACCGCCCAGGCGGGCCGCTGGCCGACCTCGAGCTCCAGCTCGTGCCGGAACTCCTCGGTGAGGCTCTCCAGGCCGCAGCTGGTGTGGTGGATCAGCACGACGCTGCGCGTGCCGAGCGCGCGCTGGCTGATCGTCAGGGAGCGCATGACGTCGTCGGTGACCACGCCGCCCGCGTTGCGGATCGTGTGGCAGTCGCCCAGTTCGAGACCGAGCGCGGCGTGCAGATCGATGCGGGCGTCCATGCAGGAGACGACGGCCACACCGAGGACGGGTCGTGCGTCCATGCCGGGGTCCGTGAATGCGGATGAGTACCGCTTGTTCGCCTCGACGAGGCGGTCCGTGACGGTGTCGCCGGCGGCTATGCCGCCGGTCGGCTCTGTGGGGAAGCCCGTGGGCGATGCGGAAGTCGACATGGCTATGACGGTAGTCGTCACTGATCACCCGGGCCCGCTGTGAGAAGGGACAAAGAACGTCAATGAGTCTTGTTGTGAGCTAACCCACAGGGGTGTGGCGCCTTCGCCCGAACGGGTGACGAGGTGTCTTTCGCGACCCGTCGACGACCCGTCCGCGACGCGCAGGCCAGTTGATTGACCGGGCGACACGGTGGACTAAAGTGACGCGAAGTGGGAGCCGTGACCCTGCTCCCCGCTGGACTGTTCACCCGGAGATTCCCTGAATCCCCCCACGTGCGCCGCGCGTACGTACGGCTCGGCCTCCTCCCGCTCCCGGTCGGCTGACGCCACTTCCCCGGCGCCAGCAGGCCATTCCCCTTCTGGAGCGGGCGGGGACCCGGCCGTGCGCACCGCGCTCCGCGCCGGACCTGAGAGGGCCCTTTGAGCCATACCCGACACGTCCCGGTGATGCTCCAGCGATGCCTGGACCTGTTGGCCCCCGCGCTCGCCGAGCCGGGCGCGGTCGTCGTCGACTGCACCCTCGGACTCGGCGGCCACAGCGAGGCGCTGCTTTCCACCTTCCCCTCGGCCCGCCTCATCGGCCTCGACCGGGACAAGGAAGCGCTGCGGCTCTCCGGAGAGCGGCTCGCCCCCTTCGGCGACCGGGCCGAACTCGTGCACGCGGTCTACGACGAACTGCCCGAGGTGCTCGACCGGCTCGGCATCGCGAAGGTGCAGGGCGTCCTGTTCGACCTCGGCGTCTCCTCGATGCAACTCGACGAGGCCGACCGGGGCTTCGCCTACGCGCAGGACGCGCCCCTGGACATGCGCATGGACCAGAGCACCGGCATGAGCGCCGCCGAGGTCCTCAACACGTACGCCCCGGGCGAACTGGTGCGCATCCTGCGCCAGTACGGCGAGGAGAAGCAGGCCAAGCGGATCGTGAGCGCGGTCGTCCGCGAGCGCGAGAAGGAGCCGTTCAGCAACAGCGCGCGGCTCGTCGAGCTGATCCGTGACTCCCTGCCGCAGGCCGCCAAGCGCACCGGCGGCAACCCCGCCAAGCGCACCTTCCAGGCCCTGCGCATCGAGGTCAACGGCGAGCTGAGCGTCCTGGAGGCGGCCATCCCGGCAGCCGTGAAGGCGCTCGCCGTCGGCGGCCGCATCGCCGTCCTGTCGTACCACTCGCTGGAGGACCGGCTGGTCAAGCAGGTGTTCGCGGCCGGCGCCGCGACGACCGCGCCGCCCGGCCTGCCCGTCGTCCCCGAGCGCTACCAGCCCCGGCTCAAGCTGCTCACGCGCGGCGCCGAACTCCCCGCCGAGGAAGAGGTCGCCGAGAACCGCCGGGCGGCCCCGGCACGGCTGCGGGGTGCGCAGCGCATCCGCGAGGAGGCCCCGTGAAACGCGCCCGCCGGGAGGACCCGTGAACGGCGTCCCTGAGGAGGCCCCATGAGCAAGAAGCCCGAGCTGCGGGGGAGGGCCGCCCGCCTCGCGCGGCTGCTGCCGTCGGGGCCGAGCCAGGCCGCGCGCACGCCGTTCGTGCTGCTCGTCGTGCTGCTGCTCGGCGGCGGTCTGATCACCCTTCTGATCCTGAACTCCTCGCTCAACGAAGGCTCGTTCCAGCTGAGCGAGCTCAAGAAGGAGACGACGGAGCTCACCGACCAGGAGCAGGAGCTCCAGCGGGACGTGGACGCCTACGCCGCCCCCGAGGCCCTTCAGCGCCGCGCCCGTGAGCTCGGCATGGTGCCGGGCGGCGACCCGGCCTTCCTGAACCCGGACGGCACCGTGCGCGGTGTTCCCGGAGCCGCCGAGCAGTCCTCCGCGCTGCGCCCGGACCCGCGCCCGCAGGAGGTGGCGTCCCCGGCGCCCTCGGTCTCGCTCCCGGTGGCGGCCTCGCCCGCACCGCCCCAGGCGTCCCCGGCGCCCTCCGCCCCGGCCCCGGACGCCTCGCCCACGCCCCACCCCTCCGCGACGCCCGGCCCCACGACCTCCGGCAGGTGACGTAAGTGACGGACCGCCAACCCCCGCGACGCAGGGTCCCGGGACCCGCGCGGCCCTCGCGCCCCGCCCGCCCCGGCGAACAGCGCCGCCAGGGATCGGGGCCCCGCCCCGCCGCCCGCCGCCCGCGCCCCGCCGCCCCCAGGCAGCCGCCCCGCACCATCCGCCTGGGCAGCCCGCGGCCCCGCCTGCGCATGGTGAGCCTCGGACTGACCCTGGTGATGCTGGCCTTCGTCGTACGCCTTCTCCAGGTGCAGGCGGTCGACGCGAGCGTCTATACCGCCAAGGCCGAGAAGAACCGCTACTTCAGCCATGTCCTGACCGCCGAGCGCGGCGGCATCACCGACCGCCGCGGCGTCGAACTGGCCGCCAGCGTGGACGCGTACGACATCACGGCGGACCCCACGATGTTCACCGCCAAGGAGATGGGCATCAAGGACGCGCCCGAGCAGGCCGCCGCCCTCCTCGCGCCGATCCTCGACAAGGACGCCGACCGGCTCACCGAACAGCTGAAGACCCCCAAGACGCGCTACGTCCTGCTCGCCCGCAGGCAGACCCCGCAGGTCTGGAAGCAGATCAAGGACCTGCGCAGCGCGCTCGCCGACAAGGCGAGTGCCGACAAGAAGAGCGCCAACATCCTGGCGGGCGTCTTCCAGGACCCCAGCAGCAAGCGCGTGTACCCGAACGCCGATCTGGGCGCCGGGATACTGGGCTGGGTCAACGCCGAGGGCAAGGGCGCGGGCGGCCTGGAGCAGCAGCTCAACAAGGAGCTCGCGGGCAAGGACGGCAAGATCAGGTACGCCCAGTCCGGCGGCCACCAGGTGCCCACCGCGGGCAGCACCGAGACGCCCGCCGTGCCCGGCTCGGACGTCGAGCTCACCATCGACCGCGACATCCAGTGGGCCGCGCAGAGCGCCATCACCAGGCAGGTGGAGAAGTCCCGGGCGGACCGCGGCTACGTGATAGTGCAGGACAACAAGACCGGCGAGATCCTCGCGATGGCCAACTCCCCGGGCTTCGACCCGAACGACCTCTCGCAGGCCGACGGGACGGCCCTGGGCAACGCGTCGCTCCAGGACGCCTTCGAGCCGGGGTCCACCGCCAAGGTCATGTCGATGGCGGCCGTCCTGGAGGAGAAGGCGGCCACGCCCGCCACCCATGTGACGGTCCCCAACCGGCTGCACCGCGGCGACCGGCTCTTCCAGGACGACATCGACCACCCGACCTGGCACCTCACGCTCAACGGCGTGCTCGCCAAGTCCAGCAACATCGGCACGATCCTGGCCACCGGCGAGCTGGGCAAGACCCAGAAGGAGGCCAACCGGTCGCTCTACTCGTACCTGCGCAAGTTCGGCATCGGCAGGGAGACCGGGCTCGGCTTCCCCGGCGAGACCTCCGGCATCTTCGCGCCCGCCGACAAGTGGTCCACCTCGCAGCAGTACACGATCCCGTTCGGCCAGGGCTTCTCCATCAACGCGATGCAGGCGGCCTCCGTCTACTCGACCATCGCCAACGACGGCGTACGCATCGAGCCCTCGCTGGTGCGCGGCACGAAGGGGCCCGACGGCCGCTTCACGCCCGCACCCAAGCCCAAGAAGACCCGGGTGGTGAGCGCGAAGACCGCCAAGACGGTGTCGCGGATGCTCGAGTCCGTCGTCGACGACGAAGAGGGCACGGGCACCAAGGCCCGCATCCCCGGCTACCGGGTCGCGGGCAAGACGGGTACGGCCAACCGGGTCGACCCCGAGACCGGCAAGTACAAGGGCTACACCTCGTCGTTCGCGGGGTTCGCGCCCGCCGACAAGCCGCGCGTCACCGTCTACTGCGCCATCCAGAACGCCACCAAGGGCAGCTACTTCGGCGGCCAGATCTGCGGTCCCATCTACAAGGAGGTCATGCAGTTCGCCCTCAAGACGCTCCAGGTCCCGCCCACCGGCAAGGGCGCGGCCCGGCTCCCCGTCACCTTCGAACCCTGAGCCCCACCAGGACAAACCCGTGACAACGATCACTCCGCGGCCGGGGAACCAGCCCCCGCCACACCGCCCGCTTCGCCCTGAGCCCGGTGCGCCCGGTACGCTCACCGCCGTGCCACACGCTGATCAGTCCCAAACCACCCAGAAGGGCGTTCCCGTGACATATCCGGGACCGCCGCGGCCGGTCCAGGTCTCCGCGACGCCGCTCGCCAGGATCGCCGATCAGCTGGGCGTCGCCGCCCCGGGCACCGGGGAGGTCAGCGGCATCACGCACGACTCCCGCGCGGTCCGCCCCGGCGACATCTACGCCGCGCTGCCCGGCGCCCGGCTGCATGGCGCCGACTTCGTCGCCCAGGCGGCCGACCTCGGCGCCGCCGCGATCCTCACCGACCCGACGGGCGCCGAACGCGCCGCCGTCACGGGCCTGCCGGTCCTGGTCGTGGAGAATCCGCGCGGCTCCATGGGGGAGCTCGCGGCCACGGTCTACGGCCATCCGGGCCGCGATCTGCTGCAGATCGGCATCACCGGCACGTCCGGCAAGACCACCACGGCGTACCTCGTCGAGGGCGGTCTCAAGGGCGTGAAGTCGACCGGCCTCATCGGCACGGTCGAGATGCGCATCGGCGACGAGCGGATCAAGTCCGAACGCACGACCCCCGAGGCGACCGACCTCCAGGCGTTGTTCGCGGTGATGCGCGAGCGCGGCGTCGAGGCCGTCGCCATGGAGGTCTCCAGCCACGCCCTCGTGCTCGGCCGGGTGGACGGCTGCGTCTTCGACGTCGCCGTCTTCAACAACCTCAGCCCGGAGCACATGGAGTTCCACTCCGACATGGAGGACTACTTCCAGGCCAAGGCGCAGCTGTTCACCAAGCTGCGTTCCAAGGTCGGCGTGGTCAACTTCGACGACGAGTACGGGCGTCGGCTCATCGACGAGTCCGAGGTCCCCGTCACCACCTTCTCCGCCGAGGGCCACCCCGACGCCGACTGGCGCGCGGAAGGCGTCGAGGTCACGCCGTTCGACTCCACGTTCGTCGTGGTCGGCCCGCAGGGCGAGCGGATCACCGCCAAGTCCCCGCTGGCCGGGCCTTTCAACGTCGCCAACACGCTCTCCGCGATCGTCTCGCTGGCCGTCGCCGGGATCGACCCGCAGCAGGCCGCCGACGGCATCGGCGCCGTGGCGGGCGTCCCGGGCCGCCTGGAGCGCATCGACGCGGGCCAGCCCTACCTCGCGGTCGTCGACTACGCCCACAAGACGGACGCCGTCGAATCGGTCCTGCGCGCCCTGCGCAAGGTCACCGAGAACAAGCTGCACATCGTGCTCGGCTGCGGCGGCGACCGGGACAAGACCAAGCGGATGCCGATGGGCGCCGCGGCGGCCCGGCTCGCCGACACCGCCGTACTCACCGCGGACAACCCCCGCGGCGAGGACCCCCTCGCGATCCTCGCCACGATGCTCGCGGGCGCCGCCGACGTGCCGATCCACGAGCGCGGTGACGTCGCCGTCTTCGAGGACCGCGCCGCCGCCATCCGCGCGGCCGTCGCCCGCGCCCAGCCGGGCGACACGGTGCTCGTCGCGGGCAAGGGCCACGAGCAGGGACAGGACATCGCCGGGGTGGTGCGTCCCTTCGACGACCGCCAGGTACTTCGCGAAGCAATCCAGCAAACCCAGGGATGAATCTGTGATCGCCCTCTCCCTCGCCGAGATCGCCCGTGTCGTCGGCGGGCAGACGTACGACATACCGGATCCGTCCGTCCAGGTCACCGGACCGGTCGTCAGGGACTCCCGTGAAGTGGAGCCCGGCAGCCTCTTCGTCGCCTTCGCCGGCGAGCGCGTCGACGGCCACGACTACGCGTCCGCGGTGATCGAGGCGGGCGCCGCCGCCGTCCTGGCAGCGCGCCCCGTCGGCGTGCCCGCCATCGTCGTCGACGACGTGCAGGTGGCGATCGGCGCCCTCGCGCGGCACGTCGTGGAGCGCCTTGGCGCCACGCTCGTGGCGCTCACCGGTTCGGTCGGCAAGACGAGCTCCAAGGACCTGCTCGCCCAGGTCCTGCGGAGCAAGGCGCCCACGGTCTTCACGCCGGGCTCGCTCAACAACGAGATCGGCCTGCCGCTCACCGCCCTCAGCGCCACCGACGAGACGAAGTTCCTCGTCCTGGAGATGGGCGCACGCGGCATCGGCCACATCCGCTACCTCACCGGCCTCACCCCGCCGAAGATCGGCCTCGTGCTCAACGTCGGCACCGCCCACATCGGCGAGTTCGGCGGACGCGAGCAGATCGCAGTGGCGAAGGGTGAACTCGTCGAGAGTCTCCCCGCCGACGGCACCGCCGTCCTCAACGCCGACGACCCGCTCGTCCGCGCCATGGCTTCGCGCACGAAGGCGCGCGTCCTGCTCTTCGGAGAGGCCGCCGACGCCGACGTACGTGCCGAGAATGTCCGGCTCACGGAGATCGGACAGCCTGCCTTTACGCTGCACACACCCTCCGGGTGCAGCGACGTGACCTTGCGGCTGTACGGTGAGCACCACGTGTCGAACGCGCTTGCCGCGGCCGCCGTCGCCCATGAGCTGGGCATGTCCGCAGACGAGATCGCCCGCGCGCTCTCCGAGGCGGGCACGCTGTCCCGCTGGCGGATGGAGGTCACCGAGCGCCCGGACGGCGTGACGGTCGTCAACGACGCCTACAACGCGAACCCCGAGTCCATGCGAGCCGCCCTGCGCGCGCTCGCGTCCATGGCCAAGGGACGTCGTACGTGGGCGGTGCTCGGTCATATGGCCGAGCTCGGTGACGAGGGGCTCGCCGAACACGACGCGGTCGGACGGCTCGCTGTCCGGCTGAACGTGAGCAAGCTCGTGGCAGTCGGGGGCAGGGAAGCGTCCTGGCTCCAACTGGGCGCATACAACGAGGGTTCGTGGGGTGAGGAGTCGGTGCACGTGTCCGACGCACAGGCGGCGATCGACCTGCTGCGCAGCGAGCTGCGCCCGGGAGACGTCGTGCTGGTGAAGGCTTCCAGATCGGTCGGTCTCGAGCGGGTCGCCACGGCGCTGCTCGATGACGCCGCGTCGTCCGAGGGGCAGGTCGCCGGCCGATGAGGCAGATCCTCTTCGCGGGTGTGATCGGGCTCTTCCTGACCCTGGTCGGAACCCCGCTCCTGATCAAGTTCCTGGCCCGCAAGGGCTATGGGCAGTTCATCCGGGACGACGGCCCGCGCGAGCACCACAGCAAGCGCGGTACGCCGACCATGGGTGGCATCGCCTTCATCCTCGCGACGCTCATCGCGTACTTCCTCACGAAGATCATCACGGGTACGGAGACCACGCTCTCCGGACTCCTCGTGCTCTTCCTGATGGCGGGCATGGGCCTCGTCGGCTTCCTCGACGACTACATCAAGATCGTCAAGCAGCGTTCGCTCGGTCTGCGCGCCAAGGCGAAGATGGCCGGACAGCTGATCGTCGGCATCGGCTTCGCCGTGCTGGCGCTGAACTGGCCGGACAACCGCAACCAGACCCCGGCCTCCACCAAGCTGTCGTTCGTCACGGACTTCGGCTGGTCGATCGGCCCGGTGCTCTTCGTGGTCTGGGCGCTGTTCATGATTCTCGCGATGTCGAACGGCGTGAACCTCACCGACGGCCTCGACGGCCTCGCCACCGGCGCCTCGGTGATGGTCTTCGGCGCGTACACCTTCATCGGTGTCTGGCAGTACCAGGAGTCCTGCGCCAACGCCGTCACGCTGACCAACCCACAGGCGTGTTTCGAGGTCAGAGACCCACTCGACCTGGCCGTGGTGGCCTCCGCGCTGATGGGTGCCTGCTTCGGCTTCCTGTGGTGGAACACCTCGCCCGCCAAGATCTTCATGGGTGACACCGGCTCGCTCGCCCTCGGCGGCGCGCTCGCCGGACTCGCGATCTGCTCGCGCACCGAGATGCTCCTCGCCCTGCTCGGCGGCCTCTTCGTGCTCATCACGATGTCGGTCGTCATCCAGGTCGGCTCCTTCCGCATGACCGGCAAGCGCGTCTTCCGCATGGCGCCACTGCAGCACCACTTCGAACTCAAGGGGTGGTCCGAGGTCCTTGTGGTGGTCCGCTTCTGGATCATCCAGGGCATGTGCGTGATCGTCGGACTCGGCCTCTTCTACGCAGGATGGGCAGCCAAGAAGTAATGACCTGGGCAGGAAAGAACGTCACTGTCGCGGGGCTCGGTGTCTCGGGCGTCCCGGCGGCCCGCGTGCTGCACGGCCTCGGAGCCGTCGTCACCGTCGTCAACGAAGGCGACGACGAGCGTTCCCGCACGCAGGCCGCCGAACTCGAGGCCCTGGGCGTCACCGTCCGCCTCGGCGACGGCGACACCCTGCCCGAAGGCACCGAGCTCGTCGTCACCGCACCCGGCTGGAAGCCCGGCAAGCCGCTCTTCGCGGCTGCCGAGGCGGCCGGCGTCGAGGTGTGGGGCGACGTCGAGCTGGCCTGGCGCCTGCGCGGCCCCGACGCCGCTCCCTGGCTCGCGGTCACCGGCACGAACGGCAAGACCACGACCGTACGGATGCTGGCCTCGATCCTGGAGGCGGCCGGTCTGCGGACCGCCGCCGTCGGCAACATCGGGGTCTCGCTGCTCGACGTCGTCACCGGCGACGAGCCGTACGACGTGCTCGCCGTCGAGCTCTCCAGCTATCAGCTGCACTGGGCGCCCTCGCTGCGCGCCCACTCCGCGGCCGTCCTGAACCTCGCGCCCGACCACCTGGACTGGCACGGCTCCATGGAGGCGTACGCCGCTGACAAGGGCCGCGTGTACGAGGGCAATCAGGTCGCCTGCGTCTACAACGTGGCCGACAAAGCGACGGAGGACCTCGTCCGCGAGGCCGACGTCGAAGAGGGCTGCCGTGCCATCGGTTTCACGCTGAATGCGCCCGCGCCCTCGCAACTGGGCGTCGTGGACGGCATTCTGGTCGACCGTGCGTTCGTGCCGGACCGTCAGAAGCAGGCGCAGGAGCTCGCCGAGATCTCCGACGTGCAGCCGCCCGCGCCGCACAACATCGCCAACGCCCTGGCCGCGGCCGCTCTCGCGCGCGCCTACGGCGTGCCCGCGACGGCCGTGCGCGACGGCCTGCGCGCCTTCCGTCCGGACGCCCACCGCATCGAACATGTCGCCGACGTGGCCGAGGTGGCGTACGTGGACGACTCCAAGGCCACCAACACCCACGCCGCGGAAGCCTCGTTGGCGGCGTACGAATCGATCGTCTGGATCGCGGGCGGGCTCGCCAAGGGCGCCACCTTCGACGAGCTCGTCACCAAGTCGGCCAAGCGGCTTCGGGGTGTCGTCCTGATCGGCGCGGACCGCGCGCTGATCCGCGAAGCCCTGGCGCGACACGCGCCCGAGGTCCCGGTCGTCGACCTCGACCGGACCGACACTGGGGCGATGTCCGAGGCGGTACGACAGGCGGCACGGCTCGCGGAGCCGGGGGACACCGTACTGATGGCTCCGGCCTGTGCGTCGATGGACATGTTCACCAACTACAACAAGCGTGGTGACGCGTTCGCGGACGCGGTCCGCGAACTCGGCGCGAGCGCCTGACGCGGGCCCCAGCGGCCCGGGGCGCCCGGCACCCTTAGGAGGGCACGTGGCAGCGTCTTGGTGGCTGGGCGGGGGTCCTTATGGCCGGCAGTAGCGGGCGCGCGCCCACGCGCCTTGCCAGGCGGCCCGCGCCGGTCCGCTCCCCGCGGGCTCCGCGCCCGCCGAGCGAGAACGCGGTGCGGCGGTTCGTCACCCGGGTCAAGCGCGCCTGGGACCGGCCGTTGACGGCCTACTACCTCATCTTCGGCAGCAGCCTGCTGATCACCGTGCTCGGCCTGGTGATGGTCTACTCGGCGTCGATGATCCAGGCGCTGCAGCTCGACCTGCCCGCCGCGTACTTCTTCCGCAAGCAGTTCGTCGCCGCCGTGCTGGGCTCGATCCTGCTGCTCGTGGCCATGCGGATGCCCGTCAAGCTGCACCGGGCGCTCGCCTATCCCATCCTCGCCGTGACCGTCTTTTTGATGGTGCTCGTGCAGGTCCCCGGGATAGGGCGCAGCGTCAACGGAAACCAGAACTGGATCTATCTGGGCGGCCCCTTCCAGCTCCAGCCCAGTGAGTTCGCCAAGCTCGCCCTCGTCCTGTGGGGCGCCGATCTGCTCGCCCGCAAACACGACAAGCGGCTCCTCACCCAGTGGAAGCACATGCTGGTGCCGCTCGTCCCGGTCGCCTTCATGCTGCTCGGCCTGATCATGCTGGGCGGCGACATGGGCACGGCGATCATCCTCACGGCGATCCTTTTCGGCCTGCTCTGGCTCGCGGGGGCGCCCACGCGGCTCTTCGCGGGAGTGCTCTCGATCGCGGCCCTGCTCGGCGTGATCCTCATCAAGACCAGCCCCAACCGCATGGCGAGGCTCGCCTGCATCGGCGCCACCGATCCGGGCCCCGGCGACCAGTGCTGGCAGGCCGTGCACGGCATCTACGCCCTGGCCTCCGGCGGATTCTTCGGTTCCGGCCTCGGCGCGAGTGTGGAAAAATGGGGTCAACTGCCGGAACCGCACACCGACTTCATCTTCGCCATCACAGGGGAGGAACTCGGCCTGGCGGGGACGCTGTCGGTGCTCGCCCTGTTCGCGGCTCTAGGCTATGCGGGTATCCGCGTGGCCGGACGCACGGAGGACCCCTTCGTACGGTATGCCGCGGGAGGCGTGACCACCTGGATCACGGCGCAGGCCGTGATCAACGTCGGTGCGGTGCTCGGTCTGCTGCCGATCGCCGGTGTCCCGCTCCCGCTGTTCTCCTACGGGGGTTCGGCCCTGCTGCCGACCATGTTCGCCATCGGACTCCTCATCGCCTTCGCGCGACAGGACCCGGCGGCAAAGGCGGCCCTGGCCATGCGGCAACCTCGGGTGAGATGGAACACGATGAGACGGCGCGTCAAGGCGCGTTCGTCCGGAGAGCGGTGAATTTCGGTGCATGTCGTACTCGCCGGTGGGGGGACCGCCGGCCACATCGAGCCCGCGCTCGCCCTCGCGGACGCCCTGCGGAGGCAGGACCCGACCGTGGGCATCACGGCCCTGGGCACGGAGCGTGGACTCGAGACCCGACTCGTACCCGAGCGGGGCTACGAACTCGCGCTGATCCCGGCCGTTCCGCTGCCGCGCAAGCCCACTCCTGAGCTGATCACCGTCCCGGGACGGCTGCGCGGCACGATCAAGGCGGCCGAGCAGATCCTGGAGCGCACGAAGGCGGACTGCGTGGTCGGCTTCGGCGGCTACGTCGCACTGCCGGGGTACCTCGCGGCCAAGCGGACGGGCACGCCGATCGTCGTGCACGAGGCCAACGCGCGCCCCGGCCTCGCCAACAAGATCGGTTCGCGGTACGCCGCCGGGGTGGCCGTCGCCACGCCGGACAGCAAGCTGCGCAACTCCCGCTATATCGGCATCCCGCTGCGCCACACCATCGCCACGCTCGACAGGGCCCGGGTCCGCCCGGAGGCGCGCGCCGCCTTCGGCCTCGACCCGAACCTCCCGACGCTGCTCGTCTCCGGTGGCTCGCAGGGCGCACGGCGCCTCAACGAGGTCGTCCAGCAGGTCGCTCCGGTCCTGCAGCGCGCCGGAATCCAGATCCTGCACGCGGTCGGCCCGAAGAACGAAATGCCGTACGTCGAGAACATGCCCGGTATGCCGCCCTACATCCCGGTACCGTACGTGGACCGGATGGACCTCGCGTACGCCGCGGCGGACATGATGCTCTGCCGTGCGGGCGCGATGACCGTCGCCGAACTCTCCGCCGTCGGGCTGCCGGCCGCCTACGTCCCGCTGCCCATCGGCAACGGCGAACAGCGGCTGAACGCCCAGCCGGTGGTCAAGGCCGGCGGTGGACTCCTGGTGGACGACGCCGAACTGACGCCCGAGTGGGTGCAGGGCAACGTGCTTCCGGTGCTCGCCGATCCGCACCGGCTGTACGAGATGTCCCGTGCGGCCTCGGAGTTCGGCCGAAGGGACGCCGACGACCTCCTCGTCGGCATGGTGTACGAGGCGATCGCCTCACGCCGCAACGGGTGAGACGCCACTAGAAGCGCGAGAAGGCAGGGGACCGTGGCCGGACCGACCACCGCCGAACGGCAGAAGCCCGCTTCTGGTGGGTCCCGCCCGCCCCGCCCTCCGCGTACTCGGGGACCCCGCGTCCGCATGCCGCGCCCGCGCACCCTGATCCTCTCGCTGATCGCACTCGCGCTGGTCGGTACGGGAGGGTTTTGGCTGTTCTACGGCTCGCAGTGGCTGCGCGTGGAGCGCGTGACGACGTCGGGGACCCGGGTCCTGACGCCCCAGGAGGTGCTCGACGCGGCCGCGGCCCCGGTCGGGTCACCCCTGATCTCGGTCGACACCGATGCCATCGAGGACCGGCTGCGGAAGAGACTTCCGCGTATCGACTCGGTCGAGGTCGACCGGTCCTGGCCGCACTCGATCGGTCTGAAAGTGACCGAACGCAAGCCGGTTCTGCTCATCGAAAAGGGCGAAAAGTTCGTCGAAGTGGACGTCAAGGGAGTGCGATTCGCCACGAGTGGACGCGCGCCCAAGGGTGTTCCGCTGCTCGAATTGAGGCCGGATCAGGAGAACGCGGAGGCGAGTCTGCGCCGTTTTGACTCGCACCGACTCCGGCGAGAGGCAGTGCAGGTCGCGGGTGCGCTGCCCGCACCGGTCGCCCGCGATACTCGAGCCGTCAAGGTCCGTTCGTACGACTCCATCTCGTTGGAGTTGAGCGGCGGACGCACCGTGGAGTGGGGCAGCAGCGAGAAGGGCCGGACGAAGGCAAGCACACTCAGCGCCCTGATGAAAGCCGCCCCCAAGGCAGGGCACTTCGATGTGAGTGTCCCCACCGCCCCCGCCTCGTCGGCGAGTTGACGCATATCGTCGCAGGCCAGCACCCTGGTTCGGCAGCGCTACGGCTGATCACATAGGGTGAAAAGAAAAACGGGAGGTTCGGCGTGTTCGTTGAACGTGCGCCACTTGTCGACTTAGTGTCCTGTTCGGAAGAGTCCAAGGAACAGACACACTGGTAACCCTAAACTTCAGCGTTAGGGTTCGGGTCGGCGTTCGGACCGTCCCATTCGGCATCAGTCGTCGCGGCGCTTGACCGCGAGGCGGCGACACGTAACTCGAGGCGAGAGGCCTTCGACGTGGCAGCACCGCAGAACTACCTCGCAGTCATCAAAGTCATCGGTGTCGGCGGCGGTGGTGTCAATGCCATCAACCGGATGATCGAGGTCGGTCTCAAGGGCGTCGAGTTCATCGCCATCAACACCGACGCGCAAGCCCTGTTGATGAGCGACGCCGACGTCAAGCTCGACGTAGGCCGGGAACTCACCCGTGGCCTCGGCGCCGGAGCCAACCCGGCAGTCGGCCGCAAGGCGGCCGAGGACCACCGCGAGGAGATCGAGGAGGTCCTCAAGGGGGCCGACATGGTCTTCGTGACCGCCGGCGAAGGCGGTGGCACCGGCACCGGCGGCGCACCTGTCGTCGCCAACATCGCCCGCTCCCTGGGCGCCCTGACCATCGGCGTCGTGACCCGCCCGTTCACCTTCGAGGGCCGTCGTCGCGCCAACCAGGCCGAGGACGGGATCGCGGAGCTGCGCGAAGAGGTCGACACCCTCATCGTCATCCCCAACGACCGGCTCCTGTCCATCTCGGACCGCCAGGTCAGCGTTCTGGACGCCTTCAAGTCGGCGGACCAGGTCCTGCTCTCCGGTGTCCAGGGCATCACCGACCTCATCACGACCCCGGGTCTGATCAACCTCGACTTCGCCGACGTCAAGTCGGTCATGTCCGAGGCCGGTTCGGCCCTCATGGGCATCGGCTCGGCCCGCGGCGACGACCGCGCGGTGGCCGCCGCCGAGATGGCGATCTCCTCGCCGCTCCTGGAGGCGTCCATCGACGGAGCGCGGGGAGTCCTGCTCTCCATCTCCGGCGGCTCCGACCTCGGCCTCTTCGAGATCAACGAAGCGGCCCAACTGGTCAGCGAGGCGGCCCACCCCGAGGCCAACATCATCTTCGGCGCCGTCATCGACGACGCCCTGGGCGACGAGGTCCGGGTCACCGTCATCGCGGCGGGCTTCGACGGCGGGCAGCCGCCGTCCAAGCGCGACACCGTCCTCGGCTCGGCGTCGGCGGGCAAGCAGCGTGACGAGACGCCGGCGGCCACGAGCCGTCCGGCCGAGTCCCGTTCGCCTTACGGCGGCCTCGGCAGCGTCACGTCGCACGAGGAGCCGTCGGCCCCGGAGCCGGTCGAGGTGACCCCGGTCAACGAAACCCCGTCCGCGCCCGTGGCCCCGCCGCAGGTGCCGCCGGCCCGTCCCTACTCGGACAGCCAGGCCGAAGAGCTGGACGTGCCGGACTTCCTGAAGTGATAAGCCCGCACAGCACCGTGAGCGGCGCGCACTTCGCCTTCACCGACAGGTGGGGCGGAGTGAGCGCCGTTCCGTACGAACAGCTCAATCTCGGCGGCGCGGTCGGCGACGATCCCGAGGCCGTGCGCACGAACCGTGCGCTGGCCGCCACGTCGCTGGGCATCGAGCCGGGGCGTGTGGTCTGGATGAACCAGGTCCATGGCCCCGATGTCGTCGTGGTCGACGGGCCCTGGGGCTCCGACGCCGAGATCCCGGCGGTCGACGCCGTGGTGACCGCCCGCCGCGGCCTCGCCCTGGCGGTCCTCACCGCGGACTGCACGCCCGTCCTGCTCGCCGACCCGGTGGCCAAGGTGGCCGCCGCGGCGCACGCGGGCAGGCCCGGCATGATCGCCGGGGTCGTGCCCGCGGCCGTCGAGGCGATGGTGAAGCTCGGCGCGGACCCGGCCCGTGTGGTCGCCCGCACCGGCCCCGCAGTCTGCGGCCGCTGCTACGAGGTGCCAAAGGAGATGCGCGCCGATGTCGCCGCGATCGAGCCCGCGGCGTACGCCGAGACGAGCTGGGGCACGCCCGCGGTCGACGTGACCGCGGGGGTGCACGCCCAGCTGGAGCGGCTCGGGGTGCGTGACCGGGAGCAGTCGCCGGTGTGCACCCTGGAATCCGGTGACCACTTCTCTTACCGCCGCGACCGGACCACCGGTCGTCTCGCGGGCTATGTCTGGCTGGACTGATAGGGCATGACGGACCGTAAGTCTCAACTCGCCGCAAATCTGGCGCAGGTCGAGGAGCGCATCGCCGCGGCGTGCGCGGCGGCCGGACGCAAGCGGGAAGAGGTGACCCTGATCGTGGTCACCAAGACCTATCCCGCGAGCGATGTGCGGATCCTCTCGGAACTCGGCGTGCGTCATGTCGCCGAGAACCGTGACCAGGACGCGTCCCCCAAGGCCGCCGACTGCTCGGATCTGACTCTCGACTGGCACTTCGTCGGTCAATTGCAGACCAACAAGGTCCGTTCTGTGGTCAGTTATGCCGATGTGGTCCAGTCCGTGGACCGCCCCAAGCTCGTCACCGCCCTGTCGGCCGGTGCCGTGCGGGCCGAGCGGGAGATCGGCTGCCTGATCCAGGTCGCCCTCGACGCCGAGGAGAACGGCCGGGGCGAGCGCGGGGGTGTGGGTCCCGGCGGGATCGAGGAGTTGGCCGGGCTGGTGGCCGGGGCCCCGGGGCTGCGGCTCGACGGTCTGATGACCGTGGCGCCGCTCACCGGTCCGTACGCGGGTCGGCAACAGGCGGCGTTCGAGCGGCTGATGGAATTCTCAACCCTCATGCGCGCGACTCATCCGGCTGCGAACATGGTGTCGGCAGGGATGAGTGCGGACCTCGAACAGGCCGTGGCGGCCGGAGCGACACATGTGCGCGTCGGTACGGCGGTACTCGGAGTCCGACCCGGGCTCGGGTAACGTCGCCAAGAAGTCGGACCACAGCAGAAAATATGGTCATTCTCGCTGTTGGGCGGGGAGGCCTCGTGGATCGCGGGCAGTTGGTGACGACAGCCGATCCACCACAGAGCGGAGGACTCAGAGCATGGCCGGCGCGATGCGCAAGATGGCGGTCTACCTCGGCCTCGTGGAGGACGATGGGTACGACGGTCCGGGGTTCGACCCCGATGACGAGTTCGAACCCGAGCCGGAGCCCGAGAGGGACCGCAGGCGGCACGAGCCGCCGCACCAGTCCCATCAGTCCCGTCAGGCACACGTGCCTGAAAGGGACGAATCGGTACGAGTGGTGCAGCCCCCCGCACAGCGTGAGCCCGCCGCCCATTCCGCTTCGCTAGCCGCGGAATCCGGACGTCCGGCACGTATCGCCCCCGTGGCATCCATCACACCTGAACGTCAGAGCCTGGAGAAGAACGCACCGGTGATCATGCCCAAGGTCGTGTCCGAGCGGGAGCCCTACCGCATCACCACGCTGCACCCGCGGACGTACAACGAGGCCCGTACCATCGGGGAACACTTCCGCGAGGGCACTCCGGTGATCATGAATCTGACCGAGATGGACGACACGGATGCGAAGCGACTTGTCGACTTTGCCGCCGGTCTGGTGTTCGGTCTCCATGGCAGCATTGAGCGAGTGACGCAGAAGGTGTTCCTGTTGTCGCCTGCTAACGTCGATGTAACGGCGGAGGACAAGGCTCGCATCGCAGAGGGCGGGTTCTTCAACCAGAGCTGAGACGTAAGTGAAGCAGTAACGCAGAACCGGCGAACGCAGTACGAGTAACAGGGGAGAGGGAACCGCGAACATGGGCGTGGTCTGGCAAGTGCTTTACATCGCGCTGATGTGCTTCCTCATCGTGCTGATCTTCCGGTTGGTCATGGACTACGTCTTCCAGTTCGCCCGCTCATGGCAACCCGGCAAGGCGATGGTGGTCATTTTGGAGGCCACCTACACTGTCACTGATCCACCGCTCAAGCTTCTGCGGCGGTTCATCCCGCCGCTGCGTCTCGGGGGCGTGGCGCTCGACCTGTCCTTCTTCGTACTGATGATCATCGTCTACATCCTGATCACCGTCGTCAGGTCGGTGTCTGTGTGAACGATACGGTCTTGCCGAATGCCGACGACTACGTTGAGGTGAAGAGATGCCGTTGACCCCCGAGGACGTGCGGAACAAGCAGTTCACGACCGTCCGCCTCCGAGAAGGCTATGACGAGGACGAGGTCGATGCCTTCCTCGATGAGGTCGAAGCCGAACTGACTCGCTTGCTCCGCGAGAACGAGGACTTGCGCGCCAAACTGGCCGCTGCCACCCGCGCCGCTGCGCAGAACCAGCAGCAGGGCGGCATGCGCAAGCCCCCGGAACCGCAGGACCAGCGCGGTCCGGGCGCCCCGGTGCCCGCCGCAATATCAGGACCGCAGCCGGTGCCGCCGCAGCAGCAGCACCCGCAGCACCAGCAGATGGGCGGCCCGCCGCAGCTGCCCGGTGGTGCGCCGCAGCTGCCCGCGGGTCCCAGTGGGCACGGCCCGCAGGGTGGTCCGCAGGGTCCCGGCCCGATGGGTCAGGGTCCGATGGGCGGCCCCATGGGTGGACCCATGGGCGGCCACGGTCCGCAGATGCCCCAGCCCGGTCAGGGCCCCGGCGGCGACAGCGCCGCGCGCGTGCTCTCCCTCGCCCAGCAGACCGCTGACCAGGCGATCGCGGAGGCCCGTTCCGAGGCCAACAAGATCGTCGGCGAGGCTCGTTCGCGCGCCGAGGGCCTTGAGCGTGACGCCCGTGCCAAGGCTGACGCCCTGGAGCGGGACGCGCAGGAGAAGCACCGCGTCGCGATGGGCTCCCTGGAGTCCGCCCGCGCCACGCTGGAGCGCAAGGTCGAGGACCTGCGCGGCTTCGAGCGCGAGTACCGCACGCGTCTGAAGTCCTACCTGGAGTCGCAGCTCCGTCAGCTGGAGACCCAGGCCGACGACTCGCTGGCCCCGCCGCGGACCCCGGCGACGGCTTCCCTTCCGCCGTCCCCGGCGCCTTCCATGGCACCGGCCGGCGCGGGCGCCCCGTCATACGGCGGCCAGCAGTCGATGGGCGGCAACCAGCCCACCGCCGGTCCGTCCTACGGCGGCCAGCAGCAGATGTCGCCGGCGATGACCCAGCCGATGGCGCCGGTGCGGCCGCAGGCCCCCCAGCCCATGCAGCAGGCTCCGTCGCCGATGCGTGGCTTCCTCATCGACGAGGACGACAACTGACGGCCGTTTCCACGCCTTAGGCGTCGGCAGCGTTCAGGGCGAGGCCCCCAGTTCTTCTGGGGGCCTCGCCCTTTTGTGCGGGAGGCACACAACGGGAAAGGCCCGGCCCCGCCAGGATCTCCTGGCGGGGCCGGGCCTTCGCTGCTTGCCGGTGGCTACGCCTTGCGCAGACGGAACGTGAGCGACAGGGACTCGTCCGTGAACGGCTCGCCGTACGTGTCGTCCCCTTCGCCCTGCTCGAAGGCCGTGGCGAGGACCTCGTCCGCGATGAGCTCGGCGTGGTCGGCCAGGGCCGTGAGCACGACCGGGTCCGTGGAGGTCCAGCGCAGGGCGATCCGGTCCGCGACGTCCAGGCCGCTGTTCTTGCGGGCCTCCTGGATCAGGCGGATCGCGTCACGGGCCAGGCCGGCCCGGCGCAGCTCCTCGGTGATCTCCAGGTCGAGGGCGACCGTGGCGCCGGAGTCGGACGCCACCGACCAGCCCTCGCGCGGGGTCTCCGTGATGATGACCTCGTCCGGGGCCAGCGTGATCTTCTCGCCCTCCACCTCGACCGACGCCGTGCCCTCGCGCAGGGCCAGGGACAGCGCGGCGGCGTCGGTGTCGGCGACGGCCTTGGCGACCGCCTGGACGCCCTTGCCGAACCGCTTGCCGAGGGCGCGGAAGTTGGCCTTGGCGGTCGTGTCGACCAGTGACCCGCCGACCTCGGAGAGCGACGCGAGCGAGGAGACGTTGAGCTCCTCGGTGATCTGCGCGTGCAGCTCCGGGTTGAGCGAGTCGAAGCCCGTGGCCGCCACCAGGGCGCGGGACAGCGGCTGACGGGTCTTGACGCCCGACTCCGCGCGCGTGGCGCGGCCCAGCTCCACCAGGCGGCGCACGAGCACCATCTGCTTCGACAGCTCCGGGTCGATCGCCGACAGGTCGGCCTCGGGCCAGGACGTCAGGTGGACCGACTCCGTGGCGTCCGGGGTGACCGGCACCACCAGGTCCTGCCAGACGCGCTCCGTGATGAACGGCGTCAGCGGGGCCATCAGGCGCGTGACCGTCTCCAGGACCTCGTGCAGGGTGCGCAGGGCCGCCTTGTCGCCCTGCCAGAAGCGGCGGCGGGAACGGCGTACGTACCAGTTCGAGAGGTTGTCGACGAACGTGGACAGGAGCTTGCCCGCGCGCTGGGTGTCATAGCTCTCGAGGGACTGCGTGACCTGGTCGGTCAGCGCGTGCAGCTCGCTGAGCAGCCAGCGGTCCAGGAGCGGGCGCTGCGCGGGAGCCGGGTCGGCGTCACTGGGGGCCCACTTCGACGTACGGGCGTACAGGGCCTGGAAGGCGACCGTGTTCCAGTACGTGAGGAGCGTCTTGCGGACGACCTCCTGGATGGTGCCGTGGCCCACGCGGCGTGCGGCCCACGGGGAGCCGCCGGCCGCCATGAACCAGCGCACGGCGTCGGCGCCGTGCTGGTCCATGAGCGGGATCGGCTGGAGGATGTTGCCCAGGTGCTTGGACATCTTGCGGCCGTCCTCGGCGAGGATGTGGCCCAGGCAGACCACGTTCTCGTAGGACGACTTGTCGAAGACGAGCGTGCCGACCGCCATCAGCGTGTAGAACCAGCCGCGTGTCTGGTCGATGGCCTCCGAGATGAACTGCGCCGGGTACCGGCTCTCGAAGAGCTCCTTGTTCTTGTACGGGTATCCCCACTGCGCGAAGGGCATCGAACCGGAGTCGTACCAGGCGTCGATGACCTCGGGGACGCGCGTCGCGGTCTCCTGGCAGGTCGGGCAGGGGAAGGTGACCGCGTCGATGTACGGGCGGTGCGGGTCGAGCTCCGACTGGTCGGTGCCCGTCAGGTCGGAGAGCTCGGCGCGCGAGCCCACGCACGTCAAGTGGCCTTCCTCGCAGCGCCAGATGGGCAGCGGGGTGCCCCAGTAGCGGTTGCGGGACAGCGCCCAGTCGACGTTGTTGTTCAGCCAGTCGCCGAAGCGGCCGTGCTTGACCGAGTCGGGGAACCAGTTGGTCTTCTCGTTCTCCTGGAGGAGACGGTCCTTGATGGCCGTGGTGCGGATGTACCAGGACGGCTGCGCGTAGTAGAGGAGCGCGGTGTGGCACCGCCAGCAGTGCGGATAGCTGTGCTCGTACGGGATGTGCTTGAAGAGCAGGCCGCGGTCCTGGAGGTCCTCGGTGAGCTTTTCGTCGGCCTTCTTGAAGAAGACGCCGCCCACGAGCGGTACTTCCTCCTCGAAGGTGCCGTCGGGGCGCACCGGGTTCACGACCGGGAGGCCGTACGAGCGGCAGACCTTGAGGTCGTCCTCACCGAAGGCGGGGGACTGGTGGACCAGACCGGTGCCGTCCTCGGTGGTCACGTAGTCGGCGTTGACCACGTAGTGCGCGGGAGCCGGGAACTCGACCAGCTCGAAGGGGCGCTGGTAGGTCCAGCGCTCCATCTCGGCGCCGGTGAAGGTCTGTCCCGTGGTCTCCCAGCCCTCGCCGAGGGCCTTCTCGACGAGCGGCTCGGCGACGACGAGCTTCTCTTCACCGTTCGTCGCCACGACGTACGTGACGTCCGGGTGCGCGGCGACCGCGGTGTTGGAGACGAGGGTCCACGGAGTGGTCGTCCACACCAGGAGGGCCGCCTCGCCCGCCAGCGGGCCGCCGGTGAGCGGGAAGCGGACGAAGACGGAGGGGTCGACGACCGTCTCGTACCCCTGTGCCAGCTCGTGGTCGGAGAGGCCCGTGCCGCAGCGGGGGCACCAGGGGGCGACGCGGTGGTCCTGGACGAGGAGGTCCTTGTTGAAGATCTCCTTCAGGGACCACCAGACGGAGTCGACGTACTCGGGGTTCATCGTCCGGTACGCGTCGTCCAGATCGACCCAGTAGCCCATGCGGGTCGTGAGGTCGGCGAAGGCGTCGGTGTGCCGGGTCACGGACTCGCGGCACTTGGCGTTGAACTCGGCGATGCCGTACGCCTCGATGTCCTTCTTGCCGTTGAACCCGAGCTCCTTCTCGACCGCGAGCTCGACCGGCAGGCCGTGGCAGTCCCAGCCGGCCTTGCGGGCGACGTGGTAGCCCCGCATGGTGCGGAAGCGCGGGAAGACGTCCTTGAAGACGCGGGCCTCGATGTGGTGGGCGCCCGGCATGCCGTTGGCGGTGGGCGGTCCTTCGTAGAACACCCACTCGGGGCGGCCCTCGGACTGCTCCAGGCTCTTGGCGAAGATCTTCTGCTCGCGCCAGAAGTCGAGCACGGCGTGCTCAAGGGCGGGCAGGTCGACCTGGGCGGGCACCTGGCGGTACTGCGGCTGCGAATGCAACGGCTGCGTGTTCAACGCGCTTCCTCCGGCGGACGATTCCGTTCCGTCGGAGGGACGAGAGCCCTTGTCGTGCTCCCGCGGTACCACCCTCCTTGGCCTTCCCTGCGCGTGTGGCGCACGGAAAAGCCCCCTCATTGGGGTCGCGATGCCGGGTCTACTGGCCTGCGGCGGACCCGGGGGTCCACTGCCGGCGGTTCTTCCGGCGGCTCCGGGGTGATCTTCACGTCGTGCCTGCCCCCGGGCTCACACCGTCCCCGGGTCGCTCATGGCCGCGTACGCCGCTACTCGTCCCCATCCACGCTTCTCGCTCCGCCCAGTGTAAGGGCCCCGGGCGAACGCGGCCGACCGGTTTTCGCGGGGGCTTCAGGCGTGCTGGGGGACCTCGTCCCGGAGGGATTCGCGGACCATCTTGCGCAGCTCCGCGCTGTCGGTGTGGCCGTGGACCGACACGGCGTGCTCACTGGCGGCGCGGACCACTTCCTCCTCCTCGCCGGAGATGGCGAGGGTGCAGTTGGTCTCGCTCGGGAATTCTCTGCAGTCGGCTGTTTTGCGCATAACGCACCTTCTTCGGTTATGCACCAGTTTATTCCCGTTTCCGGCCTCGAAACGAGCTCGGGCCCGGTTCGGTCGGGGCCGCCCGGGCTGACCCGAATGGCGACATGCGGGAAGCCCGGTTCCCGGCCCGTCCCGACGGGCGGATTACCGGGCTGGGAGCTGGGCACAACGCTTGCATGCTCGCCGCGCGGCACCCGTGGGGCGGGCGCATCAGGCGGCGTGCCCCGTTGCCGCGGGCTCTGAGTCGATTTATCGTCCCAGCACGAATCGCGAGCAAGATCACAATATGTGAAGGGGCCGCGGCCATGGTGGCGAAGAAGACCGCCGTACAGCATCCGGCGTCGGGCAGATCCACGGGCGCGGACACGAAGAAGACCGCCGCCACGAAGACAGCCGCAGAGAAGACAGCCGCAAAGAAGACAGCCACAAAGACGGCTACAAAGAAGACCGCCGCCAAGGAAGCCGTGGCGAAGAAGGCTGCCGTGAAGAAGGCCGTCGCCAAGAAGGCGGTCGCCAAGGTCGCCGACCTCGGCAAGAAGACGGACGCCGACGAGAGCGAGGCCAAGGAGCCCGCCTCGAAGAAGGCCGCCGCGGCGAAGAAGGCCCCCGCGGCCAAGAAGACAGCTGCCAAGAAGAGCACGGCCAAGAAGACGGCCGCGACCGCGGCCGAGGGTGCGGCTCAGGCCGCGGAGACGACGGGAGCCACGACAGTGGTCACGAAGAAGACTCCGGGCACGGCGACGGCGGCCAAGAAGCCGACGGCGGTGCCCAAGGCGCGCATCGCCGCCGCGGAGCCCGGTGAGCTCGCGGTCCGCCCCGGCGAGGACCCCTGGACCCCGGAGGAGGTCGAGGAGGCCCGCGCGGAGCTCCAGAGCGAGGCACTGCGGCTCGGCAGCGAGATCGCCTCGTCCGAGGACGCCCTCGCGGGCCTGATGCGCGACTCCGGGGACGGCGCGGGCGACGACGACGCGGACACCGGCACGAAGAACATCACGCGGGAACACGAGATGTCGCTGGCCGCCAACGCGCGCGAGATGCTCGAACAGACGGAGCGCGCCCTGGAGCGCCTCGACGCGGGGACGTACGGCATCTGCGAGAACTGCGGTAGTCCCATCGGCAAGGCGCGGATGCAGGCCTTCCCCCGCGCGACCCTGTGCATGGACTGCAAGCAGAAGCAGGAACGGCGCTACTGAAGGCGGCCTGACCACCTGGTGCCGTACGTGTGTGCCGTACCCTCGTCCCCAGTCAGGTACCTAGGTTGAGGGACTCACGTGGCAGAGGCGGAGCGCATCATCGGTACGCCGGATATCCCCGAGGCCGACGGGGCCGAGCCGGAGCAGTCCGCCTCGGGCTCCGGCGAGGCCGCGGGGCAGGACGAGCCGGCGTCGCCGGACGAGCAGGGCCCCCAGGGCAAGGGGAAGCGCAAGCTCCTGGCCCTGTTCGCGGTGGCCGTGATCGCGTACGCCCTGGATCTCGTCAGCAAGATGATCGTCGTCGCGAAGCTCGAACACCACGAGCCGATCGCGATCATCGGGGACTGGCTCCAGTTCAACGCCATCCGGAACGCGGGCGCGGCCTTCGGGATGGGCGAGGCGTTCACCGTGATCTTCACCTTCATCGCGACGGCGGTGATCGTGGTCATCGCCCGCCTGGCCCGCAAGCTCTACAGCATGCCGTGGGCGATCGCGCTCGGCATGCTGCTGGGCGGCGCCCTGGGCAACCTCACCGACCGGATCTTCCGTTCCCCCGGTGTGTTCGAGGGAGCGGTGGTCGACTTCATCGCGCCCAAGGGCTTCGCGGTCTTCAACCTCGCCGACTCGGCGATCGTGTGCGGCGGCTTCCTGATCGTGATCCTGTCCTTCCGCGGCCTGGACCCGGACGGCACCGTCCACAAGGACTGAGCGCCCGGGGCGAGGGGCTCGCGGTGCGGGACTGTCGGCGGCCTCCTGCATACTCAATGGGTGAGCACGATTCCCGAGATCCGTACCCTGCCCGTGCCGGACGGCCTGGAGGGCGAGCGCGTCGACGCCGCCATCTCCCGCATGTTCGGTTTTTCCCGCACGAAGGCCGCCGAGCTGGCGGCGGCAGGCAAGGTGATGGTCGACGGCAGCGTGGTCGGCAAGTCCGAGCGTGTGCACGGCGGCGCCTGGCTGGAGGTGGAGATGCCGCAGGCGGCCGCCCCGGTGCAGATCGTCGCCGAGCCCGTTGAGGGCATGGAGATCATCCATGACGACGACGACATCCTCGTGATCGTCAAGCCGGTGGGCGTGGCCGCGCACCCGAGCCCCGGCTGGACCGGCACCACGGTGATCGGCGGCCTCGCGGCCGCCGGGTACCGCATCTCGACCTCCGGTGCCGCCGAGCGCCAGGGCATCGTGCACCGCCTGGACGTGGGCACCTCCGGTCTGATGGTGGTCGCCAAGTCGGAGCGCGCGTACACCTCCCTGAAGCGGCAGTTCAAGGAGCGCACGGTCGACAAGCGGTACAACGCGCTCGTGCAGGGCCACCCCGACCCGATGAGCGGCACGATCGACGCCCCCATCGGCCGCCACCCGAACCACGACTACAAGTGGGCGGTCACGGCCGAGGGCAAGCCCTCCGTCACGCACTACGACCTCATCGAGGCGTTCCGCGCGGCCTCGCTGCTCGACATCAAGCTGGAGACGGGCCGCACGCACCAGATCCGCGTGCACATGGCGGCCCACCGCCACCCGTGCGTGGGCGACCTGACGTACGGAGCCGACCCGACCCTCTCCAAGCGGCTCGGTCTCACCCGCCAGTGGCTGCACGCGGTGCGCCTCGGCTTCGAGCACCCCGGGGACGGGCAGTGGGTGGAGTTCGAGAGCACCTATCCGGACGACCTCCAGCAGGCGCTGGACCGCGTCCGCGCGGAGAGCTCGTGAGCGCCGCGGTCACCTGCCGGGTCGCGGTCGGGACCGACGACCTGGAGGCCTGCTTCGCGGTCCGCAAGGAAGTCTTCGTCGTGGAGCAGCAGGTCCCCGAAGATCTTGAGTACGACGCGTACGACGCCGACGCGGTGCACGTCATCGCGGTCCGCGACGACGGTCTTGCGCTGGGCACGGGCCGCCTGCTCGCCGGTGCGGCGGCCGCCGCGAAGAACGGCGGGAACGCAGAGGTGGGCGCCCTCGGCCGGCTCGCGGTGACCAAGGCGGCGCGCGGCCTCGGTGTGGGCGCGGCCCTGGTGCGGGCGATAGAGGACGCGGCACGCGCGCGTGACCTCACCGCCGTCGACCTGCACGCGCAGACGCACGCCCTCGGGTTCTACGAGCGCCTGGGGTACGAGGTCTACGGCCCCGAGTTCCCGGACGCCGGGATCCCGCACCGGGCGATGCGCAAGGCGCTGGTCTAGCGAGCGGGGCGGGCGCCCGGAGGGGCATCGGCCGGTTCGCGGGGAGTGCGTGGCAGGGTTGAGGTCTTGATCGTCTGAGCCCCGGACAGTCCCGACAGCCCCGGGCCGGCGAGCTGCCTTCAACCGTCTCGAACCGCCGGAGGGCGCACCGTGGACCAACTGGCGCTGCTGCTCATTCTGTTGCTCGGTGCCGTCGTGACGGTGCCGTTGGGGGAGCGGCTCGGGCTGCCCGCGCCCGTCCTCATGACGCTGGCCGGGATCGCGCTCGCCTTCGTCAGCTGGGTCCCGAACGTCGAGATCCCGCCCGACTACATCCTGCCGCTGGTCCTCCCGCCCCTCCTGTACGCGGCCGTCCAGCGCACCTCCTGGCGGCAGTTCGCGGCCAACAGACGCCCCATCTTCCTGCTCGCCGTGGCCCTGGTCTTCGTGACGACAGCCGCGGTCGCCGCCATCGCCAACTCGGTGGTCCCCGGCCTCCCCATCGCCGCGGCGGTGGCGCTCGGCGCGCTCGTGGCGCCGCCCGACCCGGTCGCCGCGACCGCCGTCGCCGGGTCGCTCGGCCTGCCGCGGCGGCTCGTGTCGATCCTGGAGGGGGAGGGTCTCTTCAACGACGTCACGGCGATCGTGCTCTACCACGTGGCGATCGCGGCGGCGATCAGCGGGACGTTCTCCTGGCCGTCGGCGGTGGGGCAGCTGGTGCTCTCCGGAGTGGTCGCCGTCGCCGTGGGCGTCGCGCTCGGCTGGCTGACCAACAAGCTCATGGGGGTGCTCGGCGAGGCCACCCTGCAGACCGGCCTGACGCTGCTCGTGCCCTTCGTGAGCTACGTGCTCGCCGAGGAGCTCCTCGGCTCCGGCGTGCTCGCCGTGCTGACCACCGCGCTCTATCTGGCGGAGCACGGCGCCGACGCGGACGACGTGCTCGGCCGGATCACCGGGCAGACGTTCTGGCAGATCGTCGACACCTTGGTCACCGGCGTCGCCTTCGGGCTCATCGGGCTCGAACTGCACAACGTCTTCGGCACGGCGAACGGCCGTGAGCTGCAGATGATCGGCTGGGGCGCGGCGATCGTCGCCGTCGTCATCGGTGTACGGCTGCTGTGGCTGCTGCCCGCGACCTGGCTGGCCAAGCGGCTGCACAAGCTGCGGGACTACGACGAGGAAATCCCCACGACCTGGCGCGAGACCGTCGTCATGTGGTGGTCCGGGATGCGCGGCGTGGCGTCCGTCGCCCTCGCCCTGGCCATTCCGCTCAAGACGGAGAACGGCGACCCCTTCCCGGCCCGCGACGAGATCATCTTCACCGCCTTCTGCGTGATCATGGCCACGCTCGTCGTGCAGGGGCTCACCCTGCCCTGGCTGGTGAAGAAGCTCGGGGTGCGCGCGGACACGGACGCCGAGCGCGCCGCCGAGCGGGACCTCGCCATCCGGGCCGCCAAGGCGGCCAAGCGCCGCCTGAAGGAGATCGAGGAGGTCGAGGAGCTGCCGGAGGACCTCTCGGAGCGGCTGCTGCGCGGCGCCTTCGACATCGGGGCCAGGATCAGCCCCGACATCGTCGACGACGAGCGGCGCGAGCGGTACTCCAAGCGGGCCGACCGTCTCAAGGCGGTCCAGCGCATCCAGCGCGACATGATGTCGGCCGCACGCCACGAGATCCTCGCCGCACGCAGCGAACCCGGCGCCGATCCGGAGATCGTCGACCGGGTCCTGCACCAGCTCGACGTACGCAGCCTGCGGTCCTGAGGGCGGCCCGGGGCTCAGCCCCGGCCCGTGCGGGGCACTATCGGCGGCGGCGCATGCGGACCGTCGTCCTCCGGCGGCAGTTCGGCCCAGGCCGTGCTGACCTTGGGCAGCGCGTACGCGTGGTGTTCGGTCAGCCAGCGGACCAGGTGCTCGCGCACGGTGACCCGCACCGTCCAGATGTCGTCCGCGTCCTTGGCGGTGACCAGGGCGCGCACCTGGATCGTGTTCGGCGTCGTGTCCGTGACCGCGAGGCCCCAGTCCCTGCCGTCCCAGGCGGCGCACTCGCGCAGGATGTCCTGCAGCTTCTCGCGCATCTCGGTGATGGGCGCGGTGTGGTCCAGCTGGAAGAAGACCGTGCCGGTCATCTGGGAGCCGCCGCGCGACCAGTTCTCGAAGGGCTTCGACACGAAGTAGGACACCGGCATCGTGATCCGGCGCTCGTCCCAGGTCCGTACGGCCAGGAAGGTCAGGGTGATCTCGTCGATCGTGCCCCACTCGCCGTCCACGACGACCGTGTCGCCGATCCGCACCATGTCGCCGAAGGCGATCTGCAGCCCCGCGAAGAGATTCGACAGCGTGGACTGGGCGGCGACGCCCGCGACGATGCCGAGGACACCGGCCGACGCGAGCAGCGACGTCCCGGCAGCCTGCATGGCGGGGAAAGTGAGAAGCATCGCACCGACGGCCACGACGCCGACGATCGCGCTGACCACCCGCTGGATGAGGGTGACCTGCGTGCGCACCCGCCGGACGCGGGCGGGATCGCGGTGCGCGTTGGCGTACTGGGCGTAGGTGGCCTCCACGATGGCGGTCGCGATACGGACGAGGAGCCAGGCCACCGACCCGATGAGCACCAGGGTCAGGGTCTGCGCGATCCCCGCGGAATGGTCCTTTCCGATCTCCGCTTGTTCGAATGAGCCGCGCAACAGGGCAGCACACAGGGACAGTTGCAGTGGCAGTCGGCAGCGGCGCAGCAGACCCCACAGTGGGTTGTCGGGGTGGCGGTCATCGGCCCGGCGCAGCAGTACGTCGGCCAGCCAAACCACGGCCAGCGTGAGCACGACCGAGCCGCCGACCACGATCAACGGACGCAGTACGTTCTCCATGCCCCCGAGGGTAGGTGGCACGATGGCCTCATGAACATCATGCTTTTCCACTCGACGTACGGGCTGCGGCCCGCGGTGCACGCGGCGGCCGACCGGCTGCGCGCGGAAGGCCACGAGGTGTGGACGCCCGATCTGTTCGACGGGCGCACCTTCGACACCGTCGAGCAGGGCATGGCCTTCAAGGACGAGCTCGGCAAGGACGAGCTCCTGAAGAGGGCGATCCTGGCCGCCGCGCCCTACTCCGAGCGGGGTCTCGTCTACGCCGGGTTCTCGTTCGGCGCCGCCACCGCGCAGACCCTGGCCCTCGGCGACGACAAGGCGCGCGGACTGCTGCTCCTGCACGGCACGTCCGACATCGCCGAGAACACGACGGTGGACGAGCTGCCGGTGCAGTTGCACGTCGCCGAGCCCGACCCGTTCGAGACGGACGACTGGCTGAGCGCGTGGTACCTCCAGATGGGCCGCACGGGCGCCGACGTCGAGGTCTACCGCTACGCGGGAGCGGGCCACATCTTCACCGACCCCGACCTGGACGACTACGACGCCGAGGCGGCGGAGGCGACGTGGCGGACGGCGATCGGCTTCCTGGAGACGCTCTAGCAGGGTGCCTCCTGGCCCTTCACGCGCGCGTGCAGCGTCCCACGGGGGCGTCGGCGGGCGGCTTGCACATGATGCCGAAGTCGGCGTCGCTGGAGCTGAGGTAGCGCCCCGCGCAGTCCTTGTCGGTGGTCCTGCCGCGCTCGGCGCAGAACCGCAGCGCGGCCCGGCCGTCCGCGAAGGGCCCGGGGGCGTAGATCACCCAGTAGCCCGGCCGCAGCGACGCGTAGTCGTCGCTGCGCAGGTAGCGCGCCTCCGGCACGTCCTCGCGCACGGCCGCCAGCCGGCGGTCGCGGTCCTCCGTACTGGAGCCGACGGGCTCGGAGAAGAGCTGGGCGATCCAGCTGCCCGACGCGGGCGGGACGCCGGGAGAGGACTCCGGGTGCCCGGGCGTCTTGCCGGGCTTCGGCGTCTTCGGCGACGCTTCGGGCGAAGCCTCCGCGGAGGCGCGCGCACCGCCCTTGCCCTGCGCCCTGTCCGTCTTCGTCCCGTCCTGCAGCGCCAGCACCAGGGCGGCGCCGGCCACCAGGGCGAGCGCCACCGAGACCGCCGCGACGAGCGTGGGCGTACGTCTGCGGGTCTTGGCGGGCGGCTGCCCCACCAGGGTCGCCGACCGGGGCGCGGCCGGCGTCGGCTGCCGGGTGACGCCGTTCGCCACGTCGGCGAGCAGCGCGTCGAGGTGCTCCGCGTCCGGGCGCAGCGCCGGGTCCCGCACCAGCAGGGCGGTCAGGACCGGGGTGAGCGCCTCCGAGCGCACGGGCGGCGGCACCGGTTCGTCGAGCACGGCGGCGAGCGTGGCGAGGGTCGTGGCGCGGCGCAGCGGGCTGACGCCCTCCACGGCGACGTAGAGGACGACGCCGAGTGACCAGAGGTCGCCGGCCGGACCCCGGTCCGTGCCGCGGATGCGCTCGGGCGCGATGTACTCCGGCGAGCCGATCAGGTCGCCGGTCGCGGTGAGCTGCGTGGAGCCCTGGAGGGAGGCGATGCCGAAGTCGGTGAGGACCACGGAGACGCCGGTGCCGGGGGCCTCCTCCCGCAGCAGGATGTTCGCGGGCTTCACGTCCCGGTGCAGGATGCCCGCCGCGTGGGCGACGCGCAGCGCCGAGAGCAGCTGGCGGCCGATGCGGGCCGCCTCCCGGGGCGGCAAGGTGCCCTGCTCCAGGAGGTCTTGGAGCGTGCGCCCCGGCAACAGCTCCATCACGAGCCAGGGGTGCGGGCCCGTGTCCACGATGTGGTGGATCGTCACCACATGGGGGTGGTTGAGGCGGGCCAGCGCCCTGGCCTCGCGCAGCACCCGCTCCCGCAGGACGCGCGACTGTTCGTCCGTCAGCTCGTGCAGCGCGGGGCGCACTTCCTTGACGGCCACCTCTCGGTGCAGCACGGTGTCGCGCGCCCGCCACACCGTGCCCATGCCTCCGCTGCCGAGCCGCTCGATGAGCTCGAAACGACCGTCCACCACGTCCCCCGGGTCACTCATGCCGTCAGAGTAAGGGGCGGCTTCGGCAGCGACGCACGTGACCCGGTCAGCGCACCGGCGCGTACGCCCGCTCGACCCGCTGGGTGCCGCTGAGGGTGCGGTACGAACGGGCCCACTTGGAGGTCGCGTCAGGGTCCTTGCGGTCGGAGAGGACGTAGTAGTCCATCTGCGAGCGCTCGGCGGTGACGTCGAGTACGCCGTAGCCGTGCGAGTCCATGTCCAGCCACTTCACATGGCGGTTGGCCGCCTTCACCGCGCCGACGGCGACCAGCGAGAGGGTGTGCGGGGCGACGTGCAGCATGTCGTCCACGTTGTCGGAGGTCACGGACGTGACCACGAACTCCGTGGCCGCGGAGGGCGATCCGGGGTACGTGGCGGCCCTGACCGGCACGTCGTTCGCCCACGCCATGTGGATGTCGCCGGTGAGGAAGACCGTGTTCCGGATCGCCTGGTCGACCAGGTGGGAGATGAGCTCCTTGCGGTCGTCGGTGTAGCCGTCCCACTGGTCGCCGTTGACGGCGAGACCTTCCTTGGGCAGCCCGAGCAACTCCGCGATGGGCTCCAGGAGATGGGCGGGCACGGAGCCGAAGGCCACCGGCGAGATCATCACCGAGGTGCCGACCAGCTTCCAGGAGGCGTCTGACGAGGCCAGGCCCGCCTTCAGCCAGTCCAGCTGGGCGCGACCCGTGATCGTACGGTCGGGGTCGTCCACGTCACCGCTGCCGAACCCCGCCTGCTCGGAGCGGAAGGAGCGCAGGTCGAGCAGGTGCAGATCGGCCAGCTTGCCGAAGCGCAGGCGGCGGTAGACGGTGCCTTCGGTGGAAGGGCGTACGGGCATCCACTCGAAGTACGCCTGCTTGGCGGCCGCCATGCGCTGTGCCCAGCCGCCCTCGGACTCGGGGGAGTGGTTCACCGCGCCGCCCGACCAGGTGTTGTCGGCGAACTCGTGGTCGTCCCATATCGCGATCAGGGGGTGCGTGGCGTGCATCGCCTGCGCGTCCGGGTCCGTCTTGTGGGCGCCGTGCCGGGTGCGGTAGTCGGCGAGGCTGACGATCTCGTGCCGCGGCTCGTGCTGCCGCACCCCGTACTCGGCGGCCGGGTATTCGCCGCTCTGGTACTCGTAGATGTAGTCGCCGATGTGCAGCACCGCGTCGAGCTCGGTGCGGGCCGCGAGATGGCGGTACGCGGAGAAGTAGCCCGCCTCCCAGTTGGCGCAGGAGACCACCCCGAACCGGACACCAGGGGCGGCCGATTCGTGCGCGGGAGTGGTGCGGGTGCGGCCCACGGGGGAGTGTACCGGGGTTCCGTCGGACCCGGAGCCGCCCACGGAGAAGCGGAAGTAATAGGTGGTGCAAGGGCTCAAGCCCCTTACGTCGGCCTTGACCGTGTGGTCGGCCGTGGCCCGCGCGGTCGTGCTGCCGTGGCCGACGACCTGGGCGAAGCCCTTGTCCTTGGCGATCTCCCAGCGCACTTCGGTGTCGGGGCCCTTGCCGGAGCCCGGCGTGGCCTCGGGCGTCGGCGTCAGGCGGGTCCACAGCAGGACACCGTCGGGCAGCGGGTCCCCCGACGCGACGCCGTGGTGGAACGCGGGTCCCGCGGCGGCGTGGGCGAGGGGAGCGGCGGCGAGCGGCGCGAGGGCCGCGGTGGCGGCAGCGGCCTTGACGACCGTACGGCGGCTCGGGGCAGGGGAGTTGAGCGGTCTGTGTGCGCTGTTTCGACTGGTCACGAGCGATTACCTTACTGATCAGTAATCGCCAAGAGCGGGCGAACAAGGAAACGTTCGCCCGCTCTTTCGCCGTGCGCCGCTCAGCGAGCGGCCCGCTGTCCGCTCAGGCCTTGAGCGCCGCGTCGATGGCCGTCTTGTACTCCTCGACCGTCGAGGGCGCGTTCTTCTTGTCGGAGCCGGTCAGCTTCTTGCCGTCCATGACGAAGGAGGGGGTGCCGTCGACGCCGTCCTTGTTGTCGTCGAACTTCTTCGACATCTCCAGGGCCCAGCGGTCGTACGTGCCGTCCTTGACGTCCTTCGCGAAGGTCTTGCTCTTCTTGAGCTCCGGGACCTGATTCGCGATCTTGGTCAGGTAGGCGTCGTCCTTGAACTTGTCCTCCGTCTCGGAGGGGTGGTTCTCCTTGGAGAACAGCGCCTTCTTGTAGTCCAGGAAGGCCTGGTCGCTCACGTTCAGGGCGGCACCCATCGCGCTGAGCGCGTTCTTGGAGCCCTCACCCGTGAGGTTGCGGTCGAGGAACGAGGCGCCGATGAACTGGATCTTGTACTTGCCGTCCTTCAGGTCCTTCTCGACCGTCGGGCCCACGGTCTGCTCGAAGCTGGCGCAGACCGGGCAGCGCGGGTCCTCGTAGACCTTGAGGGTCTTCTTGGCGCTGTCCTTGCCGAGGACGACGGTCGTGCCGTCCGTGCCCGTGGAGTTGGTCGGCTTGACCAGCTTCTCGTCCTTGGCGGCTTCCCAGTGGTCGGGCTTGTTGGCCTGCATGACGGCGTAGCCGACGCCGCCCGCGATCGCCAGGACCGCGACGACGGAGACACCGACGACCATCGACCGCTTCCGCTTCTGCCGCTTGCGCTCGGCTTCCTGCTGGGCGCGGATCCGCTCGCGGGCCGCCGACTTGGCCGCCTGGCTGTTGCGCTTGCTCATGATGTTGTTCTCCGTAGGGGTGACGTGCGTGGGGACGGTGGTGCTCAGGCGAAGACGGCCGAGCACGGCGGTCCACGCCGTCCCACGAAGTGCACGAGAAGCCGCGTACGCGCGGTACGCACCCGGCGCACGGGACGCGGGGCCCGCAGGACGGGCCGCGGGCGGATGCCCGCCGCGGCGACCGCGACGAGCAGCGGCCGGAAGGTGGAGGCGGTCACCGCGCGCAGTACCTGCGCCAGGGCGCGTTCCCCGCGCCGCAGCCAGGCGGCCGCGAGCAGGCCGACCGCGATGTGCGCGCCGAGCAGCAGCCAGGCGGCACTCGGCTCGGCGTCGGCGAGCAGCACGGTGGCCCGGTGCCCGTCGCCGCCGGTCATCTGGGCCAGCGGGGTGCCGACGCCGGCGCCGCCGCACAGCACGTCGAAGCCGACGGAGCGCAGCGGGCCCGCGACGGGGCCGCCCGCCTGGCCGTAACAGACGTGCTGCCCCGCGGTGAACACCGTGTCGGCAGCCAGCTCGAGGGGGATGAGCAGGGCGGCGATGCGGCCGTAGCCACGCTCGCGGCCCGCCAGCGCGTACGCGATGACGAAGACCGCGCCGGAGATCACCGCGACGGTGGTCAGCGGCAGCGGGGCGCGGGACAGCAGCACGTGCGACGCGGCGGAGAGCGTCACGACGAGCGCCGTGAAGAGCGCCGCACGCACGGCTCTGAGCTGGGTCCCGGATATGTCCATCGCGCAGCTGAGTGTGCCATGTGCTCCCGTAAGGCAGCCCTAAAGGGTGCCTATGAGTCGCACGGCGTCGTCTTCGTGCCTACAGACCCGGGATCCGGCCGTTGCGGAACAGGTCGACGAAGATCTGGTGGTCCCTGCGGGCCCGCGCGCCGTACTCGTGCGCGAAGTCCACGAGCAGGTCGCCGAAGCCCTCCTCGTCCGCCGCGATGGCGGCGTCGATCGCGCGCTCCGTGGAGAACGGCACCAGGTCCGAGTGGCCGCTCTCGTCGTCCGCGGCGGAGTGCATCGTGGCGGTGGCGCGGCCCAGGTCGGCGATGACCGCGGCGATCTCCTCCCAGTCGTCGATGTCCGACCAGTCCAGGTCCACCGCGTACGGAGAGACCTCGGCGACCAGCTGTCCGGCGCCGTCCAGCTCGGTCCAGCCCAGCCACGGGTCGGCGTGCGCCTGCAGCGCGCGCTGCGAGATGACCGTGCGGTGGCCCTCGTGCCGGAAGTAGTCGCGGGCCGCGCCGTCGGTGATGTGCCGCGAGACGGCCGGGGTCTGCGCCTGCTTGAGGTAGATCACGACGTCGTTCTCCAACGCGTCGCTGTTGCCCTCCAGGAGGATGTTGTACGAGGGCAGGCCCGCGGAGCCGATGCCGATGCCGCGCCGGCCGACGACGTCCTTGACGCGGTACGAGTCGGGGCGGGTGAGCGATGACTCGGGCAGTGTCTCCAGATAGCCGTCGAAGGCGGCGAGCACCTTGTACCGCGTGGCCGCGTCGAGCTCGATGGAGCCGCCGCCCGGCGCGAAGCGGCGCTCGAAGTCGCGGATCTCCGTCATGGAGTCCAGGAGACCGAAGCGGGTCAGCGAACGCGCGTCGCGCAGCGCGTCCAGGAGCGGGCCCTGGGCGGTGTCCAGCGTGAAGGGCGGCACCTCGTCGCTCTTGGCGCCGGTCGCCAGGTCGTGGATCCGCTCGCGGTACGCCGCCGCGTAGATCCGGACCAGGTCGGTGATCTGCTCGTCGCTGAGCGCCTTCGTGTACCCGATCAGGGCCACGGAGGCGGCGAAGCGCTTCAGGTCCCAGGTGAAGGGGCCGACGTACGCCTCGTCGAAGTCGTTCACGTTGAAGATCAGGCGGCCCTGGGCGTCCATGTACGTGCCGAAGTTCTCCGCGTGCAGGTCGCCGTGGATCCACACCCGCCCCGTGCGCTCGTCCAGGTAGGGACCGCCGTGCTGCTCGCGCTCCAGGTCCCCGTAGAAGAGGCAGGCCGTGCCGCGGTAGAACGCGAAGGCGGAGCCGGCCATCTTCCGGAACTTCACCCGGAACGCGGCGGGGTCCGCGGCAAGCAGCTCGCCGAACGCGGTGTCGAAGACGGAGAGGATCTGCTCGCCGCGCTGCTCAGCGGTGGGCTGCGGTTCCGACATCGCGGGGTGCCTCCAGGTAACGGGTGGTGCCAGGTGGTGCATGACATTTTGGACAGGTGTTCCGACCTGTCCAACGCACGACGGTACCCCCGAGTGCCCGCCGCTTGTCAGAGCTCCGGATTAGACTTCCACGCTGTCCCCCCAGACTGCCCGCAGCCTGTCACCATTCGTTCTCCGGAGGCCTTCCGCCGTGACCAAGCCGCCCTTTACGCACCTCCACGTCCACACCCAGTACTCGCTGCTGGACGGTGCCGCGCGGCTCAAGGACATGTTCGACGCCTGTAATGAGATGGGCATGACGCATGTCGCCATGTCCGACCACGGCAACCTCCACGGGGCGTACGACTTCTTCCACTCGGCGCAGAAGGCGGGCGTGACGCCGATCATCGGCATCGAGGCGTATGTGGCGCCCGAGTCCCGCCGCAACAAGCGGAAGATCAAGTGGGGCCAGCCGCACCAGAAGCGTGACGACGTGTCCGGTTCGGGTGGTTACACCCACAAGACGATCTGGGCGGCGAACAACACCGGGCTGCACAACCTCTTCCGGCTGTCGTCGGACGCGTACGCCGAGGGCTGGCTGCAGAAGTGGCCGCGCATGGACAAGGAGACCATCTCCCAGTGGTCGGAGGGCCTGATCGCCTCCACCGGCTGCCCCTCCGGCGAGCTCCAGACCCGGCTGCGCCTCGGCCAGTTCGACGAGGCCGTCAAGGCCGCCGCCGAGTACCAGGACATCTTCGGCAAGGACCGGTACTTCCTGGAGCTGATGGACCACGGCATTGACATCGAGCGCCGGGTCCGCGACGACCTCCTGCGGGTCGGCAAGAAGCTGGGCATCCCGCCCCTGGTGACGAACGACTCGCACTACACGTACGCGCACGAGTCCGTCGCGCACGACGCCCTGCTCTGCATCCAGACCGGCAAGAACCTCTCGGACCCGGACCGCTTCCGCTTCGACGGCACCGGTTACTACCTGAAGTCCACGGACGAGATGTACGCCATCGACTCCTCGGACGCCTGGCAGGAGGGCTGCCGCAACACGCTCCTGGTGGCCGAGCAGATCGACACCACCGGCATGTTCGAGAAGCGCGACCTCATGCCGAAGTTCGACATCCCGGAGGGCTTCACCGAGGTCACCTGGTTCCAGGAGGAGGTCCGGGTCGGCATGAACCGCCGCTACCCGGGCGGTGTCCCCGAGGACCGGCAGCAGCAGGCCGAGTACGAGATGGACATCATCATCCAGATGGGGTTCCCGGGGTACTTCCTGGTGGTCGCCGACTTCATCATGTGGGCCAAGAACAACGGCATCGCGGTGGGCCCCGGCCGTGGCTCCGCGGCCGGCTCGATCGTCGCGTACGCCATGGGCATCACCGACCTCGACCCCATCACGCACGGCCTGATCTTCGAGCGGTTCCTCAACCCCGAGCGCGTCTCCATGCCCGATGTCGACATCGACTTCGACGAGCGCAGGCGCGTCGAGGTGATCCGGTACGTGACCGAGAAGTACGGCGCCGACAAGGTCGCCATGATCGGCACGTACGGAAAGATCAAGGCGAAGAACGCCATCAAGGACTCCGCGCGCGTGCTCGGATATCCGTACGCGATGGGAGACCGCCTCACCAAGGCGATGCCCGCCGACGTCCTCGGCAAGGGCATCGACCTCTCCGGCATCACCGACCCCAAGCACCCGCGCTACAGCGAGGCGGGCGAGATCCGGGGGATGTACGAGAACGAACCGGACGTGAAGAAGGTCATCGACACCGCCAAGGGTGTGGAGGGCCTGGTCCGGCAGATGGGCGTGCACGCGGCCGGCGTCATCATGTCCAGCGAGCCGATCGTGGACCATGCGCCGATCTGGGTGCGGCACACGGACGGCGTGACGATCACGCAGTGGGACTACCCCCAGTGCGAGTCGCTCGGCCTGCTCAAGATGGACTTCCTGGGCCTGCGCAACCTCACCATCATGGACGACGCCGTCAAGATGGTGCGCAACGACAAGGGCATCGACCTGGAGATGCTCTCGCTCCCGCTCGACGACCCCAAGACCTTCGAACTGCTCTGCCGCGGTGACACGCTCGGCGTCTTCCAGTTCGACGGCGGCCCGATGCGCTCGCTGCTCCGCCAGATGCAGCCCGACAACTTCGAGGACATTTCCGCCGTCTCGGCCCTGTACCGGCCGGGCCCGATGGGCATGAACTCGCACATCAACTACGCGGAGCGCAAGAACGGCCGCCAGGAGATCACGCCGATCCACCCGGAGCTCGAAGAGCCCCTGAAGGAGACGCTCGGTCTGACCTACGGCCTCATCGTGTACCAGGAGCAGGTGCAGAAGGCCGCGCAGATCATCGCCGGCTACTCCCTCGGCGAAGCCGACATCCTGCGCCGTGTGATGGGCAAGAAGAAGCCCGACGAGCTGGCGAAGAACTTCGTCCTGTTCCAGGAGGGCGCGAAGAAGAACGGCTACTCGGACGCCGCGATCCAGGCCCTGTGGGACGTCCTGGTCCCCTTCGCCGGATACGCGTTCAACAAGGCGCACTCCTCCGCGTACGGCCTCGTCACGTACTGGACCGCCTACCTCAAGGCGAACTACCCCGCCGAGTACATGGCGGCGCTGCTCACCTCGGTGAAGGACGACAAGGACAAGTCGGCCATCTACCTGAACGAGTGCCGGCGCATGGGCATCAAGGTCCTGCCGCCCAACGTGAACGAGTCCGTGCACAACTTCGCCGCCCAGGGCGACGACGTGATCCTCTTCGGCCTGGAGGCCGTCCGGAACGTCGGCACGAACGTGGTCGAGTCGATCGTCCGCTCGCGCAAGGCCAAGGGGAAGTTCGCCTCCTTCCCCGACTACCTCGACAAGGTCGAGGCCGCCGCCTGCAACAAGCGCACCACGGAGTCCCTGATCAAGGCGGGCGCCTTCGACACCATGGGGCACACCCGCAAGGGCCTCACCGCGCAGTACGAGCCCATGATCGACAACGTGGTGCAGGTCAAGCGCAAGGAGGCGGAAGGGCAGTTCGACCTCTTCGGAGGGGGCGAGGAGACCGGCGGCGAGCCGGGCTTCGGGCTCGACGTGGAGTTCTCCACCGACGAGTGGGAGAAGACGTATCTCCTCGCCCAGGAACGGGAGATGCTCGGTCTGTACGTCTCCGACCACCCCCTCTTCGGCCTGGAGCACGTCCTGTCCGACAAGGCCGACGCGGGCATCGGACAGCTCACCGGCGGTGACTACTCGGACGGCTCGATCGTCACCATCGGCGGCATCATCTCCGGCCTCCAGCGCAAGATGACCAAGCAGGGCAACGCGTGGGCGATCGCGACCGTCGAGGACCTCGCGGGCTCCATCGAGTGCATGTTCTTCCCGGCGACCTATCAGCTGGTGTCGACCCAACTCGTCGAGGACGCCGTGGTGTTCGTCAAGGGCCGCCTCGACAAGCGCGAGGACGTGCCGCGCCTGGTCGCGATGGAGATGCAGGTGCCCGACCTGTCGAACGCGGGCACCAACGCGCCCGTCCTGATCACCATTCCGACGGTGAAGGTGACCCCGCCGATGGTCAGCCGCCTCGGCGAGATCCTCAGCCACCACCGCGGCAACAGCGAGGTGCGGATCAAGCTCCAGGGGGCCCAGAAGACGACGGTGCTGCGGCTCGACCGGCACCGGGTCCAACCGGATCCCGCCCTTTTCGGTGACCTGAAGGTGCTGCTCGGCCCGTCCTGCCTGGCCGGGTAAGGCCAGATTCATGTGAAGGGGCGCACCCGGAATTCCGGGTGCGCCCCTTCACGCTTATCCGCCCGTGTGGGCGTCGGTCAGGCGTCAGTTGTGGCCGAAGCGGCGCTGATGCTTGCGCGCGACCTCGGCCGGGCTGCCCTGCGACTGCACGGCGTCCTTCATGCGCGACTCGGCCTGCTCCGAGGACGACTTGGCCTGCTCCTGGGCCTGCTCGGCGGCCGAGGCGCGGTTCTGGTCGCCACCCTGCTTGCGGTTCTTGTTCTTGGCCATGGTGATCTTCCTCCTGAGGGGGATCTGGGGGCCAGGATGCGACCAGATTCACATACGGCGACAAGCTGCGCATTTCAGAGAATTACCGTGCGTAATAAGCCCTGTCGGAGAGTGAAGTCGAGATACGCCACGCCGAAGATCGAGTTCCGGCCGTTAACCTCCGCCGGGTCGGGCAGACTCGAAGGAAACCCGAACCATTACTTCCAGGGAATCTCCAGGGAAAGCTCCAGGGAAAGAGGGTGGATCGCGTGGACCGCTGCATCGTCCTGGTGGACGCCGGGTATCTGCTGGGCGCCGCCGCGAGTCTCCTCGCGGGCGAGCCCTCCCGGTCCCGGATCACCGTCGATCACACCGCCCTCATCCAGGGCATCCGCGAGCGCGCCGAATCCGACACCGAGCGCCCCCTGCTCCGGATCTACTGGTTCGACGGAGCCCCCGACCGCGTGCCGCAGCCCGAGCACCGCAGACTGCGCGTCATGCCCCGTGTGACGGTCCGGCTCGGCGCCCTGACCCGCAGCGACGGACGGTGGGCCCAGAAGGGCGTCGACGCCGCCATGCACGCCGAGCTGACGGAGCTGGCCCGCAACCGCGCCTGCTCGGACATCGTGCTCGTCACCGGCGACGGGGATCTGCTGCCCGGCATGATGGCCGCCAAGGAGCACGGCGTCGCCGTCCACCTGTGGGCCGTCCAGGCCGCCGACGGGGACTACAACCAGTCCGAGGACCTGGTGGCCGAGGCCGACGAGCGGCGCGTCCTGGACCGGGCCTGGATCACCAAGGCCGTACGCCCCAAGGAGCTCACCGGCGTCTGCGCGCCCTCCCCCATTCCGCGCCCCGAGATCGCCGCCATCCTCTCCGCGCCCCTGCCGGAGTCCGCCCTCGCGGCCGGCGCCCAGCGCGCCGCCGAGGAGGCCGCAGGAGTCGCCCGGCACGCCCAGCACGGCGAGCACCCCTCACACGAGCAGCACGCCGAAGCCGGGGCCAACGGCGACAGCGGCGGCGCCCACCACATCCCGCCGGGCAAGGGCGTGCCCACCCCCAAGGACCTGGCCGCCCTGCGCGGCCCCGGCACCCAGGCAGCCGCCCCGCACCCCACCAACGCCACGCTGCGCTGGTCCTCCGACAAGGGCTGGGTCGAGCGCCCCGGCGGAGCCGCGGAGAGCCCGGAGGCCGCGGCCCTGCCGACGCTCGCCCAGCTGACGACGGCCGAGCAGCGCTGGGCGGACCGCGAGGAGGACATCACCACCGTCGGCGGTGACCCCTTCGAGGTCGGGCAGGTGTTCGCGCGCCGCTGGATGGCCCGCCTGCCGGAACAGCACAACCTGCAGAAGCTCTCGACGATGTACCCGCGCATCCCGCACCGCGTCGACGGCGAGCTCCTGCGGTACGCGGCCCGCTTCGGCCTGCTCGCCCACAAGGACGACCAGATCGACGAACACGACCGGTACGCGATCCGGGCCGGCTTCTGGCGCGAGATCGACGTGCACACGGCGGTGGAGCACGCACCGGTGGGCGACCGCTCCGGCGAGTGACCGAACAGGGACGCGAACGAGTGACGGAACACGTCCGCAGATGACTGATACGGGGCGTACTGGGCGCCCCGGGCGACGTACCGGGCGCGGGACCCCGTACCCTCGTCCTTCGTGAGTACGCGCTCGGCACAGGGAGTCCGACAGGGGCTCCGACAGGGTCACGGCAGTGATGCCGTCTGCGCGGTGCGCGACCTCGTCAAGACCTATCCCGCCGCCCGCGGCAGGCGCGGCACGCCCGCGACGCCCGAGGTGCGCGCCACCGACGGCATCAGCCTCGAGGTGCGGCGCGGCGAGATCTTCGGCCTGCTCGGGCCCAACGGCGCGGGCAAGTCCACCCTCGTACGCCAGCTGACCGGCCTGATGCGGCCCGACAGCGGGAGCGTCGAGATCCTCGGGCACGACATCCTGCGCCACCCCGAGCGGGCCGCGCGGATCCTCGCGTACCTGGGCCAGGAGTCCACCGCGCTCGACGAGCTGACCGTCTCGCTCGCCGTCGAGACGACCGCGCGGCTGCGCGGCCTCGACGTCCGCGCGGCGCGGGCCGAGCGGGACGGCGTACTCGAGGAGCTCGCGCTCACCCCCCTCGCATCACGGCCGCTGAAGAAGCTTTCCGGCGGGCAGCGCAGGCTCGCCTGCTTCGCCACCGCCCTGGTGGGGCAGCGGCCGCTGCTCGTCCTCGACGAGCCGACGACCGGCATGGACCCCATCGCGCGGCGCGCCGTCTGGGGCGCGGTCGACCGGCGCAGGGCCGAGCACGGCACGACGGTGCTGCTCGTCACCCACAACGTCATCGAGGCCGAGACGGTCCTGGACCGCGTCGCCGTCCTCGACCACGGCAAGGTCATCGCCTGCGACAGCCCCGTGGGGCTGAAGGAGCAGGTCGCCGGCGAGGTGCGGGTCGAGCTCGTCTGGCGGGAGCGGGCGCCGCTCGACGTCCCCGAGGTCGCCGCGCTGCGCTCCTCCGCGGTGGAGTCCGGCCGGCGCTGGTCGCTGCGGCTGGCCCCCGACGAGGCACGGGCCGCCGTGGCGGCGGTCACCGGCGGGGCCGCCTTCGCCGCGCTCGACGACTTCACCTTGGCCACACCGAGTCTGGAGGACGTGTATCTCGCCCTGGGCGGGAACGGGGAAGGGCTGGTGAAGGCGTGACCTTCGCCGGACGGATGAACAGCGAGAGCAGGAGGGCCGTTCGGTGAGTGCCGTTCCCCTGGAAGCGGCCGTACGGGCCGACGACCGAGAGTGGCAGGCCGAGGCCGCCGAGCCCCTGGGGCCCCGTGCGCGGCTGTTTCCCGCGCTCGCGGCCGTCTACCGGGCGCAGCTGTCACGGGCCCGCGTCGCACGCATCCCGCTGCTCTTCGTGGCCACCTTCCAGTCCGTCGGGATCATGATCCTGATGCGGGGCGTCGTGGACGGGGGCGGTGAGGCGCGTGCCGTCGTCGCCGGGTCCTCCGTGCTCGTCGTCGCGTTCGTCGCGCTCAACCTGCTCGCCCAGTACTTCGGGCAGCTGCGGGCCGACGGCGGCCTCGACCACTACGCCACGCTGCCCGTGCCGCCCGCCGCGGTGGTCCTCGGCGCCGCGGCCGCCTACGCCTCGTTCACCGTGCCGGGCACGCTCGTCACCGCGGTCGTCGGGTGCGGTCTCTTCGGGCTCCCGATGGCGAACCTCTGGGTGCTCGCCGCGGTGATCCCGTTGGCCGGTGCCGCGCTCGCCGGGCTCGGCGCCGCCCTCGGGCTGCTCGCGCCCCGCCCCGAACTGGCCACGCTGCTCGGCCAGTTGGGCATGTCGGCGGCGCTGCTCCTCGGTGTGCTGCCGGCCGAGCGGATGCCCGGGTTCCTGCAGTACGCGCGTGACCTGCTGCCCTCGACGTACGGGGTCGAGGCGTTCGCCCGTACCTTCGGGCCGCATCCGGACTGGGCGACCGTCGTCCTCGATCTCGCCGTCTGCGCGGGGGTCGGCGTCGCCTCGCTCGCGATCGCCACCTGGGCGTACCGCCGTGCGGCCGTGCGATGACGCGGCCCTCGCCGTGCGGTGAAGCGGTCCTCAGGTAGTACTGGCACCATGTGTGGGTGACTGCACCGCTGACGCCCTCCCAGCCGCCCCACGACCGGCCCCCGCACGACCCCTGGCAGCAAGCCGCTCAGCCGTCCGGAGCCGTTCCCCCGCAGGCGGACGAGGAGGACGGTCCTGGCATGAAGACCGAAGTGCGGCAGGCCGCGGTGATCGCGGTCGTGGTGGCTGTCTGCGGCGTGGTGCTCGGCCTGCTGTGGCTGTGGCTCGCGCCCCGTGTGCCGTTGATCGCCGACAGCGAGACGGTGTACCTCAAGGACACCGAGGGGGAGCAGGCGATCGGCGTCGACGGAACGTTCACCCTGCTCGCGCTGGCGTTCGGCGCGGTGAGCGGCGCCGTGGTGTTCCTGCTGCGCAGGCGGGGCGGCATTCCGCTGGTCGTCGGCCTGGCGGCCGGGAGCCTGCTGGGGGCCGTGCTCGCCTGGCGGCTCGGGATCTTCCTCGGGCCCGAGACGGATGTCGTCGCCCATGCGAAGTCCGTGGGCAAGGGCGTGGCGTTCGACGCCCCGATGGAGCTCAAGGCCAAGGGCGCGCTGCTCGCCTGGCCCGTAGCCGCGCTGCTCGTGCACCTGGGTCTTACCGGGCTCTTCGGGCCGCGGGACCCCGAGCCGTACCCCCTGCCCTACGGGGACCCCGGGCGGGCAGAGGGCAGCTCGGACGCGACCGGGGCGTGAGACCGCCCCCCGGGCCGCTCGTGGACGTCAGGCGGGTCGGACGGTCAGGCGGGGCGCTTTCCGTGGTTCGCCTTGCCCTTGCGCACCCGCCACTTCCTCTTGCGCGTCTTCTTCGACATGAGGGTGGTACTAGTCGAGCCCGTGGCCCCCGTCGAGGGCCTATTCACGCCCGATCGGGGCCAGTACCGCGTCCGTGAGACGCGCCAGTTCATCGGGGGCCAGTTCGACCTCGAGGCCCCGGCGGCCCGCCGACACGCAGATCGTGGTGTGCGAGGAGGCCGAGTCGTCCAGGACGGTGCGGAGCTTCCTGCGCTGGCCGAGGGGTGAGATGCCGCCCCGTACGTACCCCGTGGTGCGTTCGGCGGCGGCGGGGTCCGCCATCACCGCGCGTTTGCCGGAGACCGCCGCCGCCAGGGCCTTGAGGTTCAGGGTGCCCGCCACCGGGACCACGGCCACCGTCAGCTCGCCGTCGACCTCCGCGACCAGGGTCTTGAAGACCCGGGCGGGGGAGACGCCCATGGCCTGGGCCGCCTCCTCGCCGTACGAGGGGTGCGCGGGGTCGTGTTCGTAGGCGTGCACCGTGTGGTCGGCGCCCGCTGCCGTGAGGGCCACCGTCGCCGGGGTGCCGCCCGTGCCCGACTGCTTCTGCTGTTTCTTCTGCTTCTTCGCCAAAGCGCTCGCGCCTTACGTCAGTTGAGGCTCGTGGTGCCGCGCGTGAGGTCCGTCGCGGGCAACGACGGCAGATTACGGATGATCGCGGTCTCGGCGCGAAGGACTTTCAGCTCCTCGTGCAGGCGCGACGCCGTGTCCGGCGCCTCCAGGAGCCGCTGCTTCGTGGGGGTGTCGAGGACGGCCGCGGCGGCGACCAGGTACGACACCACGGACGGGTCGTCCGGCAGTTCGGCGCCCGTGGACAGGGACCGCTCGCGCGCCCCGGCAAGCCGCTTCTGGTAGGCGCGGAACGCCCGCAGGACGCCCTCGGCAAGGGCGCCCGCCTCCTCGCCCGGCTCCTCGGGCAGCTCCTCGACCTCCGCGGTCAGGAAGGCGCCCGACGCGTCCACCGAGTGCAGGCGCACGCGGGTGGTGCCGGTGGCGAGCACCTCGAAGCCGCCGTCGGCGCGCTCCCTGATCGTCGCCGCGTCCGCGATGCAGCCCACCGCGTGGAAGGCCTTGAGCGGATCGTCGCCGAAGCCCGCGGTCGGGCCCTGCTCGGGCTGTGCGGTGGGGTCCGGGAGGCCCGGGGCGCTTGGGGCGACCTCGAGGCCGTCACGGATGGCGACGACCGCGAAGAGGCGCTGCTCCTCGTCGGGAGTCTTGAGCAGATCGCGCATCATGGCGCGATAACGCTCCTCGAACACGTTCAGCGGGAGGACGAGTCCCGGGAACAGCACCGAGTTGAGCGGGAAGAGCGGAAGCCGGACGGTGGTCACGAGCTGCAAGCCTAATGGTCGCCGGAGCCCGCTCGTCCGCCACCGGTGCGCAGCGGGGTCCCGGAGGCCACCTCGATGCGTATGCCGTCGCGCAGTTCCAGGAACTGGCCGAGCGGATCGTCGGACATGCGGTCCCAGGGGAAGGACGTCGCGCGGGGCCCGATGAGGCGCATCTGTTCCAGGGCGTCGCTCCACCGCTCCAGGCGTACGAGGACGAACGCGAGGACGTTGCGGACCTCGGCGGGCCAGGGGTCCCCGGCCTCGTACTCGTCGGACACCGCGATCCCCAGGTCGGCCGCGGCGTCCAGGCGCTCGCGCGGCACGCTCCCCGAGGCGCTGGTGAGGTACGCGAAGGCGGCCCGCGCGGGCAGCGCCTGGATCAGCGAGCCGGGCAGCGCGTCGCGGGCGGCCCGCTCGGCGAAGTCGAAGCACTGGCCGTGCGAGCCGTACCAGGACGCGGAGAGGTACTGGAGCGCCGAGGCGTGGCAGCCGTAGTGGTGCGAGGAGCGGTGCACCGCCTCGGCGCGGATCTCGTCGAAGACCGAGTGCGGGGCATGGGTGCCGCGCGCGTGGTCCAGGGCGATCCGCCACGGCACGGGGTCGCGCGGGTCCGCCTCGGCGGCGGCGGTGATCAGGGGCGCCGTCTCGCGAAGGAGCTCGACGCGGGCGGGCGATTCCCAGCCGCGGACGACCGCGAGCTCGGCCTTGACGAGCAGCGCGTCCGGGTCGTGCGGCGACGCGGCCTGCCAGTCGTCGAACCACTCGGGGCGGGAGCGGGCGAAAGCGGCCAGACGCGTCGTGTAGCGGTCGCGGTTCTCCCATTCGTTGCCCTCGCGCGTCATGGCGAGCAGTTTCGCGGCGGGGCCGTGATCGCCGCGGCCGGCGGCGACGAGTGCGGGGCCGAGCCGGTCATCGGGCGCGTCGAGGAGCACCTCGTCGTCGGGGGTCAGACCGGAGGCGAGGAGTGGTGTGTTCCTGACCATGCGAGCGGTGCGGATCAGGGCGCGCAGAAATGCCATCGTGTGGGTATTGAAATCCGCAGGTCGGGGCAGTGCCAGAGGATGGCCGGTGAAGCTTTGGCATCAGTCGTTAGGTTGCCTGACACATGGTCAAGGGCTGGCAAAATCTCTGTTCCCGGGCAGCCCCGCAGGCCCTTCAGTTCCTCCGCAGCAGCCTGGTCGCCCCCGCCGCCACCGTCGTCGCGAGCACCCAGCCGAGCAGGATCAGGATGGCCGCGAACCACTGCCAGCCGCCGCGCAACTGCCAGTAGCTGTCCTGGCCGAGGTTGATGACCGGGAGCAGCAGGTCGAGGGAGAAGAGCGCGGGGTTCCAGTTCGGGTGCTCGCCCGGTTTGATCGCCGGGTGGTCGGCGCGGGCGAAGGCCACCGCGCTCACCGCCCAGAGCACCGCCATCCACAGGGCGGCACGTCCTGGCCGGTAGCCGTAGGCCACCGTCCAGTCCTGGGCGAAGCCCCAGAGCTTCGCCGCCAGCGGCAGGGTCTCGCGGCGTCGGCGCTGCTTGGCGAGCAGGACCTCGCGGGCGTCGGCGTCCTCGCCGCCGTTGCGCAGGACGGCGGCCAGCTTCTCGTACGGCTCTGGGTTGTACTCGGCGGTCGCGGCCGCCACCCAGGCAAGGCGCCGGGCGAGCGGGAAGCTGCCCTGCGGGACGAGGTTCTCGTAGCTGAAGCCGCCCATCTGGAGGCCGCCGGGGCCCGGCCAGCTGGTCGACTTGTCGATGAGGTTGACGACCTTGGCGCCGGACAGAATGATCTTGCCGCGCTGCGGGGCCTCGCCGAGGAAGCGCAGCTCGGGGGTCTGGACGCGGCGCAGCGACACCTCCTGGTCGTTCTCCAGGGTGAAGCGCGCCTGGGCCAGGTCGACGGCGTCCCCGAAGCGCCCGTCGTCGAGCCTGATGCCGCCCTGGCACTCGAAGCGCTGCACGCGGGTGCCGCGCGGGGGAGTGGTGCCGCTGGTCATGGGGGGATCGCCGAGGGCGGCGGGCGTCATGTAGAGGGTGCGTTCCACGGTCATCTGCGGGGCGTTGAGCGCCCGCTGGCCGTACGGATTGGCGAGCTTGCTGCCGCGCAGGCTGAAGGAGACGCCGATCTTCGCGCCGCGCAGGCTCAGCTGGCCGTGCGACTCCATCATCTCGGCCTGCAGGTCCTGCCCGACCGAGAGTCCGTCGCCCATGATCGAGTTGCCGCGCCGGTCGCGGTAGATCACGGCCTGGTTGATCAGCAGGTCGGTGCCGATCTGGGCGTCCGTGAGCCGCATGCCGTTGTGGATCCGGCAGCGCGGCAGATGCAGGTCGCCCTCCGTGTGCAGGCGGGCCGCCTCCACGCGCGGGATCGAGCAGTTGACGAGCCGCAGAGTGGTGAACTTGGCCTCGGGGACCAGTACTTCCTTCTCGAAGCGGCAGTGCTTCAGCTCGGCGTAGGGCAGGACCTCGCCGCCCGCCAGATCGAGCACGTCCGTGATCTGGAGGCCCGAGAGCTTGAGCGAGGAGACCCGGCCGGAGAGCGCGGGCGGCCCCTCCAGGAGCAGCCAGCACACGATGCGGGCGCGCACGCTGCGCTCCGGACCCCAGGGGTGGCCGCCGTGCGGATCGTCCGCCATCGCGTCCCCCGACCGGAGGTCGTACACGCTGCCGTTGCGAAAGGCCTGCCACATGCCGATCTCGGCGGCGGTCAGCCCGTCCGGCGGATCACCGATGCCGGTGTCGTCGACCACTGCTGTTGTCCTCCCCGTACTGCGATCCCGTGCCGCGTGCTGGTCCTGCGATGCGCCCTGGTCTCGTACACCTGTTTCATGCCCGCTCAGTGACGGGCTGAACGCTAGTGGTGAACGAGGTCTTCCGGGATCCATATCAGCCAGTGATACGGCGTTCGGCCGGGAATCAGGGTCTGAGAGAATTGGCCATGTGATCTCCCGAATCGATCTGCGCGGCGACGCCCTCCCCGAGGGCCCCGCCCTGCGCGCCCTGCTGCCCCGTGCCGACTTCGACGTCGCGGCCGCCCTGGAGAAGGTGCGGCCCATCTGCGAGGACGTGCATCATCGTGGCGACGCGGCGCTGATCGAATACGCGGAGAAGTTCGACGGAGTACGACTGACGCAGGTCCGTGTCCCCGCCACCGCCATCGCCGAGGCCCTGACCGGCCTCGACCCGGTCGTGCGCGAGGCCCTGGAGGAGTCGATCCGCCGCGCCCGCATCGTCCACCGCGAGCAGCGCCGCGCCCCGCACACCACCCAGGTCGTGCCCGGCGGCTCGGTCACCGAGAAGTGGGTGCCGGTCGAGCGCGTCGGGCTCTACGCCCCCGGCGGCCGCTCCGTCTACCCCTCCTCCGTGATCATGAACGCGGTCCCGGCGCAGGAGGCGGGCGTCGCGTCGATGGCGCTCGCGTCGCCGCCGCAGAGCGACTTCGACGGCCTTCCGCACCCGACGATCCTGGCCGCCTGCGCCCTCCTCGGCATCGACGAGGTGTACGCGGTCGGCGGCGCCCAGGCCGTCGCGATGTTCGCGTACGGCACCGAGACCTGCGCCCCGGCCAACATGGTCACCGGGCCCGGCAACATCTGGGTCGCGGCCGCCAAGCGCTACTTCACCGGGCGCATCGGCATCGACACCGAGGCCGGACCGACCGAGATCGCGGTCCTCGCCGACGACACGGCCGACGCCGTGCACGTCGCGTCCGACCTGATCAGCCAGGCCGAGCACGACCCGCTCGCCGCCGCCGTGCTCGTCACCGACTCCCTCGCCCTGGCCGACGCCGTCGCCAAGGAGCTGGAGCCGCAGATCGCCGCGACCAAGCACGTCCAGGACCGGATCGTCCCCGCCCTGGAGGGCAGGCAGTCCGCGATCGTCCTGGTCGACGGCCTGGAGGAGGGCCTGCGCGTCGCCGACGCGTACGGCGCCGAGCACCTGGAGATCCAGACCGCGGACGCCGCCGCCGTCGCGGACCGCGTCAAGAACGCGGGCGCGATCTTCGTGGGCCCCTGGGCCCCCGTCTCGCTCGGCGACTACTGCGCGGGCTCCAACCACGTCCTGCCGACCGGCGGCTGCGCCTGCCACTCCTCGGGCCTGTCCGTGCAGTCGTTCCTGCGCGGCATCCACATCGTCGACTACACGCGCGACGCGCTCGCCGACGTCGCCCAGCACGTGGTGACGCTCGCCGAGGCCGAGGACCTGCCGGCGCACGGCGCGGCCGTCAAGGCGCGCTTCGGATGGAAGGTGCCTCAGACCAAGTGACCCACAACGCCTCTTTGTCCCCCTGGGACGAACTCCCCATCCGCGACGAACTGCGCGGCAAGTCCCCCTACGGCGCGCCCCAGCTCGACGTCCCCGTGCGTCTGAACACGAACGAGAACCCGTACCCGCTCCCCGAACCGCTCGTCGAGCGCATCGCCGAGCGGGTGCGCGAGGCGGCCCGCGACCTCAACCGCTACCCCGACCGCGACGCGGTCGAGCTGCGCACCGAGCTCGCGCGCTACCTCACGAAGACCGGCGGCCACGAGGTCTCCCTCGCGAACGTGTGGGCGGCCAACGGCTCGAACGAAGTGATCCAGCAGCTCCTGCAGACCTTCGGCGGTCCAGGACGCACCGCCATCGGCTTCGAGCCCTCGTACTCGATGCACGGCCTCATCGCGCGCGGCACCGGCACGGGCTGGATCTCGGGCCCCCGCGGCGACGACTTCACCATCGACGTCGAGGCGGCCACGAAGGCCATCGCCGAGAACCAGCCCGACGTCGTCTTCATCACCACGCCCAACAACCCCACGGGCAACGCCGTCTCGGCGCAGACGGTCCTCGCGCTCTACGAAGCCGCGCAGGCCGCCAAGCCGTCGATGGTCGTGATCGACGAGGCGTACGTGGAGTTCAGCCACGGCGACTCGCTGCTCCCGCTGCTCGCGGGGCGCCCGAACCTGGTCGTCTCCCGCACGATGTCGAAGGCCTTCGGCGCGGCCGGGCTGCGCCTGGGCTACCTCGCCGCGGACCCCGCGGTGGTCGACGCCGTGCAGCTCGTCCGGCTGCCGTACCACCTGTCGGCCGTCACGCAGGCCACCGCGCTTGCCGCCCTGGAGCACACCGACACGCTCCTGAAGTACGTCGAGCAGCTGAAGCAGGAGCGCGACCGGCTGGTGAGCGAGCTGCGGGCGATCGGCTACGAGGTGACCGACTCCGACGCCAACTTCGTCCAGTTCGGGCGATTCGACGGCGAAGGGGCCGCCCACGCGGTCTGGCAGCGGATCCTCGACCGGGGCGTCCTGGTCCGGGACAACGGAGTGCCGGGCTGGCTGCGGGTCAGCGCGGGAACCCCCGAAGAGAACGACGCGTTCCTCGATGCGGTACGCGAACTGAAGAAGGAGCAGCAGGCATGAGCCGCGTTGGACGGGTCGAACGGACCACCAAGGAGACGTCGGTCCTCGTCGAGATCGATCTCGACGGCACCGGCAAGGTCGAGGTGTCGACGGGTGTCGGCTTCTACGACCACATGCTCGACCAGCTCGGCCGCCACGGCCTCTTCGACCTCACGGTCAAGACCGAGGGCGACCTGCACATCGACACCCACCACACCATCGAGGACACCGCCCTCGCCCTGGGCGCCGCCTTCAAGCAGGCGCTCGGCGACAAGGTGGGCATCTACCGCTTCGGCAACTGCACGGTCCCGCTCGACGAGTCGCTCGCCCAGGTGACCGTCGACCTCAGCGGCCGTCCGTACCTCGTGCACACCGAGCCCGAGACGATGGCGCCGATGATCGGCACGTACGACACGACGATGACCCGGCACATCCTGGAGTCCTTCGTCGCGCAGGCCCAGATCGCCCTGCACGTCCACGTGCCCTACGGCCGCAACGCCCACCACATCGTGGAGTGCCAGTTCAAGGCCCTGGCCCGCGCCCTGCGTTACGCCTCCGAGCGTGACCCGCGCGCCGCAGGCATCCTTCCCTCCACGAAGGGCGCGCTGTAAAGCCATGACCGGTCTGACCACCATCCTGATCGTCGTCGGTCTCTTCCTGATCGGCGGCATCATCTCCTTCGTCAAGCAGGGGATGCCCAAGAGCCTGATCACGCTGCTCTCCATCGGCGCGGCCATGTGCATCGTCGCCGGGGTCATGCGGCTCGACTACTGGAACTGAGGGGAGCTGATCCACGTATGACCGCTCCCAAGAAGGTCGTCGTCTTCGACTACGGCTTCGGGAACGTCCGTTCCGCCGAGCGCGCCCTCGCACGGGCCGGCGCGGACGTCGAGATCACCCGTGACTACGACAAGGCCATGGCCGCCGACGGCCTCCTCGTCCCCGGTGTGGGCGCCTTCGCCGCCTGCATGCAGGGGCTCAAGGAGGCGCGCGGCGACTGGATCGTGGGCCGCAGGCTCGCGGGCGGCCGCCCGGTGATGGGCATCTGCGTCGGCATGCAGATCCTCTTCGCGCGCGGCATCGAGCACGACGTGGAGGCCGAGGGCCTCGACGAGTGGCCCGGCACCGTCGAGCCGCTGAAGGCCGAGATCGTCCCGCACATGGGCTGGAACACGGTCCAGGCGCCGGACGACTCCCAGCTGTTCGCGGGCCTCGACGACGAAGCCCGCTACTACTTCGTGCACTCGTACGCCGTGCACCACTGGGACTTCGAGGTCGGCAACCCCGCCTTCCGCGCGCCCAAGGTCGCCTGGACCACGCACGGCGAGCCCTTCGTGGCCGCCGTCGAGAACGGCGCGCTGTGGGCCACGCAGTTCCACCCCGAGAAGTCCGGCGACGCCGGCGCCCAGCTCCTCACCAACTGGATCGGAACCCTCTAGGAATGTCAGGGACCTCTGTGAGCAAGCTCGAACTCCTTCCCGCCGTCGACGTCCGCGACGGCCAGGCCGTACGCCTCGTCCACGGCGAGTCCGGCTCTGAGACCTCCTACGGCTCCCCGCTGGAGGCCGCCCTCTCCTGGCAGCGGTCGGGCGCCGAGTGGCTGCACCTGGTCGACCTGGACGCCGCGTTCGGCACCGGCGACAACCGCGCGCTCATCGCCGAGGTCGCGGGCGCCATGGACATCAAGGTCGAGCTGTCCGGCGGCATCCGCGACGACGCGTCCCTGGAGGCCGCGCTCGCCACCGGCTGCACGCGCGTGAACCTCGGCACGGCCGCCCTGGAGACCCCGGAGTGGGTCGCCAAGATCATCGCGTCGCACGGTGACAAGATCGCCGTCGGCCTCGATGTCCGCGGGACCACCCTCCGTGGCCGCGGCTGGACCCGCGACGGCGGCGACCTCTACGAGACGCTGGCGCGCCTCGACTCCGAGGGCTGCGCCCGCTACGTCGTCACCGACATCGCCAAGGACGGCACGCTGCAGGGCCCGAACCTGGAGCTCCTGCGCAACGTCTGCGCGGCCACGGACCGCCCGGTGGTGGCTTCCGGCGGCGTCTCGTCCCTGGACGACCTGCGCGCGATCGCCGAGCTCGTCCCGCAGGGCGTCGAGGGCGCGATCGTCGGCAAGGCGCTGTACGCGAAGGCCTTCACCCTCGAAGAGGCCCTCGCCGCGGTGGCGACGTCATGAGCAACCACCTTGTCCGCCGGGTGAGCTCGGGCGGACCGTGGGAGGAAGCCATCGGCTACTCCCGCGCGGTCGAGCTCCCCAACGGCCTCGTCCTGGTGTCGGGCTGCACGTCGGTGGTGGACGGCGTCATAGACGCCGGGACCCCCTACGAGCAGGCGGCCAACGCCTTCCACGTCGCCGTCGAGGCCCTGAAGAAGCTGGGCCTCGGCCGGGAGCACGTCGTACGCACCCGCATGTACCTGACCCACGCACGGGACGTGGAGGAGGTCGGCCGGGCCCACAAGGAGCTCTTCGACGACGTCCGCCCGGCCGCGACGATGCTCATCGTCTCCGGCTTCATCGACCCGAGCCTGGTCGTCGAGGTCGAGGTCGAGGCGTACGGTCCGCGCGCACGGGACGGTGCCGAATGACCCTCTCCGTACGCGTCATCCCCTGCCTGGACGTGGACAACGGCCGGGTCGTCAAGGGCGTCAACTTCCAGAACCTGCGCGATGCGGGCGACCCCGTCGAGATGGCCAAGGTGTACGACGCCGAGGGCGCCGACGAGCTCACCTTCCTGGACATCACGGCGTCCTCGGGCAACCGCGAGACCACGTACGACGTGGTCCGCCGCACCGCCGAGCAGGTCTTCATCCCGCTCACGGTGGGCGGCGGCGTCCGCACGGCCGAGGACGTCGACAAGCTCCTGCGGGCCGGCGCGGACAAGGTGGGCGTGAACACGGCCGCCATCGCACGGCCGGAGCTGATCCGCGAGATCGCGGAGCGGTTCGGCCGCCAGGTGCTCGTCCTCTCGGTGGACGCGCGGCGCACCGCGTCCGGCAGCTTCGAGGTGACGACCCACGGCGGCCGCAAGTCCGCCGGGATCGACGCCGTCGAATGGGCCCACCAGGCCGCTGAGTTGGGCGCGGGCGAGATCCTCCTCAACTCGATGGACGCGGACGGCACCAAGGACGGCTACGACATCGAGATGATCGCGGCGGTACGGCGTCACGTCACCGTCCCCGTCATCGCGTCCGGCGGCGCGGGCCGCCTGGACCACTTCCCGCCCGCGATCGGCGCGGGCGCGGACGCGGTCCTCGCCGCTTCGGTCTTCCACTTCGGGGATCTGCGGATCGGCGAGGTCAAGGACACGCTGCGGGAGGCCGGACACCCCGTGCGCTGAGGCGTACCGCTGTGCGACGAGCCCTGGCCACCGGGTGGCCAGGGCTTATCGCTGCCCTGATGCGAAGGGAAAGTTGCGCAATTTATATTGCGCAAGTTTTCTTTTGTATCTACGGTCGGTGTATGGAAGACCAGCAGAAATCAGGCGAGCCACGCCGCATCACCGATCTCGGCACGCTCAAGGCACTGGGACATCCGTTGCGTCTGAGGGTGTATGGAGCGCTGCGGGTGTCGGGCCCGTCGACGGCGTCCCAGCTCGCCTCGCAGGTCGATGAGGCGGTCTCCCTCGTCAGCTACCACCTGCGCAAGCTCGCGGAGCACGGCCTCATCGAGGAGGCCGAGGTACAGAGCGGGGACGCGCGTGAGAGGTGGTGGCAGGCGGCCCAGGACAACCTGAGCTTCCGGCACGAGGACTTCAGGGACTCACCCGAAGGGGCGGCCACGCACGCGGCCGTCGTGCGCAGCCTGATCTCGTATCGCCGGGAGCAGTACGAGACCTATTTGGACCAGCAGGAGGCCTGGGGCGCCAGTTGGCGCATCGCAGCCGACCAGTCGGACTTCCTCGCCCGCCTGAACCCCGCCGAACTCACCCGCCTCAACGCCGAGATCCACGCCCTGGTCAAGACGTACGAGGAGCAGGGCAAGGCCGCCGAGGCCGCGGGCGACACCGAGGGGCGCGAGAACGTCGCCGTGCACCTGGCCAGCTTCCCCTTCCGGCTCTGAGAGGGCTGCCCCACATGACCACCACCGCCATACGCACGGCCCCCGCCACGGGAAGGCCCGCGCACAAGGACGGCAACGTCCTGCGCTGGCTCGGCGCCTACAGCGCGTCCGCGGTCGGCGACAACGTCTACTACCTGGCCCTGTCCTGGGCCGCGGTGCGGTCCGGGGGCCCCGCGCAGGCAGGCCTGGTGATGGCCGTGAGCGCCGTGCCGCGAGCGCTCCTGATGCTGGGCGGGGGAGTCGTCGCCGACCGCTTCGGGCCGCGCAAAGTCGTCATCGGCAGTGACGCGGTGCGGTGCGCGGCGGTGTTCGCGGTGGCGGGGCTGCTGGTCGTGGCGAGCCCCGGGGTGTGGCTGCTCGCCGCGCTGGGGCTGGTCTTCGGGACGGTCGACGCGCTGTTCATGCCCGCCGTCGGAGCGCTGCCCGCCCGCGTCACGGAACGGGACCAGCTGGCGCGGGTGCAGGGGATGCGGGGCCTGGTGGTCCGGCTCGCCAACGTCGTGGGCGCACCGCTCGGGGGTCTCGGGGTCGCGCTCGGCGGCTCCGCGGCGGCCTTCGGCATCGCGGGGGCGCTGTTCGCGGTGTCGCTGCCGCTGCTGATCTCCCTGCGGATGAAGGAGCTGCCGGACGACGGCAGGGCGGACAGACGGACCGCGTGGAACGAACTGGGCGACGGGCTGCGGTACATCCGGGGACATCGCGTTCTCGCACCCCTGATGGCGCTCGTCGCCCTGGCCGACCTGGGCTTCGTCGGGCCGCTGAACATCGGGCTCACCCTGCTGGCCGACGAGCGCGGATGGGGAGCTTCGGGGGTCGGTCTCGTCCTCGCCGGGTTCGGGGCGGGCGCCGGTCTCTCCGCGCTCTACCTGACGGTGCGGGGGAGGGTGCCGAGGGCCGGTCTCGTGCTGTCGGTGACGTGCCTCGCCGGAGCCGTGGGGGTGGGCGCCGTGGCGTACGTGCCCGTCCTCTGGGCCGCCGCGGGGGTCGCGTTGCTGGTGGGACTGCTGATCGGGCTGACGGGGGCGGTGTGCGCGGCGCTGGCGCAGACCGAGGCCGACCCGGCCTACGTGGGGCGGGTGACCTCGGTGGGCAGCCTCGTCAGCCTGGGCGTGGCACCGCTGACGTATCCGCTGACGGGCGTGGCCGTGGAGTCGTGGGGCACGGCGCCGGTGTTCACCGTGAGCGCGGCGGCGTGCGGGCTCGCCGGTCTGCTGGGGCTGTGCTCCCGCGGACTGCGCGAAGCGGAACTGCCCCGCTGAACCCGCGTACCGGAGACCGTCTACGCCCTTCCCTGCATCAGCTGCACCAGATTCCCCACCGTGTCGTCGAGCACCGCGGTGATCACCGGACCCTGCTTCTCGGGGCCGTGGGCGAACCGCACGCCCAGGCCGACGAGCCGTTCGTGCTCGGCCCGCACGTCGTCCACCCCGAGGACGATGCACGGGATGCCCGCCGCGTGCAGCGCCTTGCGGTAGGGCTCGGCGATGGGCCCCTCGCCCGGCTCCAGGAGCAGCTCCACGTCGTTGTGACCGCCCGCCGCCCCGACCGTCACGAAGGGCGTGCCACCGCCCGGCCACACGTGATGACGGGTCTCGAAGCCCAGGACGTCCGTGTAGAACGCGTGGGCTCTGTCCACGTCGTCCACGTACACCCCGGTCATCGCGACCCGGATCATCAGATGCCCAGTTGCTTCGTCTCGTGCAGCCTGGCGATCGCGTCCTTGTCGCCGTCCAGCTCGACGTTGGCCGCGTCCTGCCGCCCGTGCACGAACATCAGCAGCTCGGCGGGCTCGCCGGTCACCGTCACCACGGGAACGCCGCGGTGCGCCACCACCGTCTGGCCGTCGGGGCGCCGCAGGACCACGCCCACCGGCGCCTTGCGGCCCACCAGGCGGGCCATCCGCTCCAGGCGGGACCACAGGGCGTCCGAGAAGACCGGGTCGATCTCGCGCGGCGTCCAGTCGGGCCGGGCGCGCCGCACGTCCTCGGTGTGGACATAGAACTCGACGGCGTTCGACGCCTCGTCGATCTGCTTGAGGGAGAAGGGGGAGAAGCGCGGCGGTCCCGTCCGGATCAGCTGGATCAGTTCCTCGTACGGCTTCGCGGTGAACTCGGCCTGCACCCGCTCCAGGCGCGAGGCCAGCTGCTTGATGAGAAGCCCGCCCGCGGCGTCCGCGCGGCGCTCGCGGACCACCACATGGGCCGCGAGGTCACGGGTGTTCCAGCCGTCGCAGAGAGTGGGGGCATCTGGGCCCTCCGCCTCCAACAGATCGGCGAGGAGAAGTCGTTCACGCTTGGCATGGGTCGACATACCGTCCAGCCTACGACTCGGCATCCGGCCCGCCCAGTGGACACGGCCGGGCCGATGCCCGCGGGCGCGGCACAATGGCCCCATGACCGCCACGCCCCCGCCCAGCAGCCTCGACCCCGAGATCGCCGCCCGCCTCAAGCGCGGCGCCGACGGCCTCTTCCCCGCGATCGCCCAGCAGTACGACACCGGCGAGGTGCTGATGCTGGGCTGGATGGACGACGAGGCGCTGCACCGCACGCTCACCACGGGGCGCTGCACGTACTGGTCGCGCAGCCGTCAGGAGTACTGGGTCAAGGGCGACACGTCCGGCCACTTCCAGTACGTGAAGTCCGTGGCCCTGGACTGCGACGCGGACACCGTCCTGGTCCAGGTCGACCAGGTCGGCGCCGCCTGTCACACGGGCACCCGCACGTGCTTCGACGCCGACTCCCTCCCGGTCACCTTCACCGGCACCGAAGCGTGATCGTCTCGCCGTCCCGCAGCACGATGCGGGACGGGTCGCCGGCGACGGAGCGCCCGGCGACATCCGCGCGGCACTTCTCGCGTACGCCGCTCACGCCCCACTCCGTCATGAACTGACCCAGGGTGAAGTCGCGCCACTCCTCCGACTCCACGTGCAGGGTGCCGCTGGTGTCATGCGTGTGCAGGGGGCTGTAGCGGGGCTTCGGGCCCGAGCGGTCGATGCCGATGTCCGCGGGGACCGTGACGGGGCTGGCCCCCGAGTACACCTTCAGGGTGGTGTGGATGTGCATGTCCATCGCCTCGGAGTCGAGCATCTCCAGGCCGGCGGCGCGGACCCGCTCGGGCACGTTCTTGGGGGCGGGCCACACCACGGGCTCGGGAGCGGCGGCCGCCGCGAACGCGGTCGAGGCGAGGAGGAGGGCGAAGGCGGGCAGCATACGGCGGTCGGTCATCGTCCCGTTCTAGTGGCCCGAGTTCCGCCTGGTGGTCCGCGACACCGTCGGCCACCCGCACGGCCGTAAGCTCCTCCCATGGATCTCGAGACCTTCCGCAAGCTCGCGAGCGACCGCCGTGTGATCCCCGTCAGCCGCAGGCTCCTCGCGGACGGCGACACTCCCGTCGGGCTGTACCGCAAGCTCGCCGCAGAGCGGCCCGGCACGTTCCTCCTGGAGTCCGCGGAGAACGGCCGGTCCTGGTCTCGCTACTCCTTCGTCGGAGTCCGCAGCGCCGCCACCCTCACCAGCCGGAATGGCGAGGCCCACTGGCTGGGCACCCCGCCCGTCGGCGTCCCCACCTCCGGTGACCCGCTCGACGCCCTGCGCGCCACCGTCGAGGCCCTGCACACCCCGCGCGACCTGGCGTCCGGGATGCCGCCCTTCACCGGAGGGATGGTCGGCTACCTCGGCTACGACATCGTGCGGCGCCTGGAGAAGATCGGCCCCGGCGAGCGGGACGACCTCAAACTGCCCGAGCTGACCATGCTGCTCACCAGCGACCTCGCCGTCCTCGACCACTGGGACGGGTCCGTGCTCCTGATCGCCAACGCGATCAACCACAACGACCTGGAGACGGGCGTCGACGAGGCGTACGCCGACGCGGTGGCCCGGCTCGACGCCATGGAGGCCGACCTGTCGCGGGCCGTCTCCCAGCCCCCGGCGGCCCTGCCGCCCTCCGAGCTCCCCGAGTACACCGCGCTGTGGGGCGGCGAGCAGTACCAGGAAGCCGTCGAGGACATCAAGGAGCGCATCCGCGCGGGCGAGGCCTTCCAGGTCGTCCCCTCGCAGCGCTTCGAAACCCCTTGCGCGGCAAGCGCGTTGGACGTCTACCGCGTGCTGCGGGCCACCAACCCGTCGCCGTACATGTACCTCTTCCGGCTCGACGGATTCGACGTCGTCGGGTCGTCGCCCGAGGCCCTCGTCAAGGTCGAGGACGGCCGCGCCATGGTGCACCCCATCGCGGGCACCCGGCCGCGCGGCGCGACCCCGCAGGAGGACCAGGCCCTCGCCGACGAGCTGCTCGCCGACCCCAAGGAGCGGGCCGAACACCTGATGCTCGTCGACCTGGGCCGCAACGACCTGGGGCGCGTCTGCGAGCCCGGCTCGGTCGAGGTCGTCGACTTCATGTCCATCGAGCGGTACTCCCACGTCATGCACATCGTGTCGACGGTCACCGGCCAGGTCGCCGAGGGCCGCACCGCCTTCGACGTCCTCACCGCCTGCTTCCCCGCGGGCACCCTCTCCGGCGCCCCCAAGCCGCGCGCGATGCAGATCATCGACGAACTGGAACCCTCCCGGCGCGGCCTGTACGGCGGCTGTGTCGGGTATCTCGACTTCGCGGGCGACTCCGACACCGCCATCGCCATCCGGACCGCGCTCCTGCGCGACGGCACGGCGTACGTCCAGGCCGGAGCCGGGGTCGTCGCCGACTCCGACCCGGTGGCCGAGGACACCGAGTGCCGCAACAAGGCGGCGGCGGTCCTGCGGGCCATCCACACGGCGAACCGGCTGCATCGCCCCGATGGACGTGAGGGATAGTGGAGGGGTGACTTCTGCCGTACCTCCGCCCCGCACCCAGGCCGCCGACGCCGCCGATGCCGACGCCGAGCCCGAGACCCGGGCCCAGCGCAGCGGCCGGCGCAGCATCGCCGTCGCCCTGCTGTTCGGCGCGGTCGGCGCGGCCCTCGCGTTGCTCGCGTCCCGCCAGACCTGGGCCAACGGCACCGTTTCGGTGGCGGGCGGCGACCTGCCGCTGAGCGCCACGGGCAGCGATGTCACGGGCGTGCCCGCGGCCCTCGCGATAGTGGGCCTCGCCGCGCTCGTCGCCGTCTTCGCCGTCCGCAGGGCCGGACGGATGCTCGTCTCGCTGCTGCTCGCGCTGAGCGGCGCGGGCACCGTGGCCGCCGCCCTCCTCGCCGCGGACGACAGCGGCGCGCTCGACGAGAAGGCCGCCGAGGCCTCCGGCGACGCCGCCGCCACGATCGGTGATCTCAGCCACACGGCCTGGCCGTACGCGGCGGCCGCCGCGGGCGCGCTCATCATGATCGCCGGGCTGCTCGCCCTGACGTACGGCCGCAACTGGCCCGCGATGTCGGGACGCTACGAACGCGACGGCGCCCCGCGCCCGCGCAAGGCGCCGGCCAAGGTCGACCCGGACCGTCCCGAGGACCTGTGGAAGGCTCTCGACCGCGGCGAGGACCCGACGCGCGAGGCATGACCCCGCGCTCATGGCACATGCGCGAGTACGGGACAATGGAGCGGTGAGCGTTCGGCTCACCCCACGCACCACCACCACGCACACAGCAACGAGGAGCAAGTCATGGCGGGCACGAGCCACGGACACACCCCGGCCGCCTGGACCGGTGTCATCATCGCCTTCATCGGTTTCTGCGTTTCGGGTGCCTTCATGGTGATGGCCAATCCGCTGGGCTTCTGGGCCGGCATGGTCATCGTCGTCGCGGGCGGCGTCGTGGGCATGGCCATGCGTGCCGCGGGCCTCGGCCAGGCCAAGCGCAGCCCGCAGCCGCAGCGGGGCCAGCTCGCGCACTCCGAGGGCTGAGTCCCACCGGCGTACGAGGAGGCGGTCCGGCAGGTGCCGGGACCGCCTCCTCTCGCGTTTCCCCGCCGGGCAAAGGCCGCCGCCGAAGGGCACAATGCATCGGGTGAACGCTGAACCCGAGAGCGCGGCACCACCCGCAGGACCCGCACTGCGGCGCCTCGTCGTGCCCGTCGGCGTGCTCGGCTCCGTGATCGCCGCCTTCGCCTACGTCGGGACGGTCGACCCGAACGATCCCGGCCACTACCCCGCCTGCCCGCTGCTGCAGCTCACCGGCGTCTTCTGCCCCGGCTGCGGCGGTCTGCGCAGCGCGCACGCCTTCATCCACGGCGACCTCGTCACGGCACTCGGCGCCAACGCCCTGGCCGTCGTCGGGTACGGCGTCTTCGCGGTCCTGTGGACCCTCTGGGCGGCCCGCGCGGTGCGCGGACGACGTCTGCGGATCGAGTTGGGGTCCGCACAGCTGTACGGGCTCGGGGTGCTGATCGCGCTTTTCACCCTCGTGCGCAATCTGCCGTTCGGGGCATGGCTACATCCCTGAATGCCGAGAAAGCCCAGGCAGCGGGCCCGGCGGGTGTCCAGGACGTGGGACTGGCGTCAACCGGATGCGGGGCCTTCGCCCTCCTGCGGATACCATCGCAGTGACCATCGGAATGCCGGATGAGGCAGCCGAACAGCTTGAGGTGCAAACAGCAGCTTCACCGTCAGGGAAGGGGGCCGCTCGCGTGAGTGTGCTCGACGAGATCATCGACGGAGTCCGTGCCGACCTCGCGGAACGGCAGGCGCGCGTCAGCCTCGACGAGCTCAAGGAGCGCGCGGCGAAGGCTCCTGCGGCCAAGGACGGGGTCGCCGCGCTGCGTGGCGACGGCGTCAAGGTCATCTGTGAGGTCAAGCGCTCCAGCCCGTCCAAGGGCGCGCTCGCCGCGATCGCCGACCCGGCCGGGCTCGCCGCCGACTACGAGGCGGGCGGCGCGGCCGTCATCTCCGTGCTCACCGAGGAGCGCCGCTTCGGCGGTTCGCTCGCCGACCTGGAGGCCGTCCGGGCCAAGGTCGACATCCCGGTGCTCCGCAAGGACTTCATCGTCACCTCGTACCAGCTGTGGGAGGCGCGGGCGTACGGCGCCGACCTCGCCCTGCTGATCGTGGCCGCCCTGGAGCAGCCCGCCCTCGAGTCGCTCATCGAGCGCGCCCATTCGATCGGCCTCTCGCCGATCGTCGAGGTGCACGACGAGGACGAGGCCGAGCGGGCCGTGGACGCGGGCGCGCGGATCATCGGCGTGAACAACCGCGACCTCAAGACCCTGAAGGTCGACCGCTCCACCTTCGAGCGCGTCGCCCCCGAGCTGCCGGACAACGTCGTCAAGATCGCCGAGTCCGGTGTGCGCGGGCCGCACGACCTCATCGCGTTCGCCAACGCGGGCGCCGACGCGGTGCTCGTCGGGGAGTCCCTGGTCACCGGCCGCGACCCGAAGGGCGCGGTCTCCGACCTCGTCGCCGCGGGCGCGCACCCCGCCCTGCGGCACGGACGGAGCTGACCCCGCCCATGTCCATCGCCGTCCGCCTCGCACCCGGTTGCCGCCCTCGCGGCTGCCGGGCGCCGGCACGGCGTGTGCATGGCCGCAGGGTGCGGTACGTCATCGGTGACGAACCCGGCCAGGTCAACGGCATGCGATGGCAGGGCGGCGCCTGACGCCGCCAGAGCTGAGACGTGCCCCTTAAGGGGCACGGGGAACTGCGCGATCAGCCCACGACGGGCAGTAGTCGCGAGATCACCTCAACCAGCAATGGCGCCAGGGCGTACCCATGCCAGACGTCCATCCCAGACCGGGGGCTCTGTAACGCCCCAGGGAGGCCCACGCCATGCCCAGCCAGTTCTTCATCCCCGACCCCGAGGGTCAAGTCCCCAGCGCCGAAGGCTACTTCGGCGCGTTCGGCGGCAAGTTCATCCCGGAGGCGCTCGTCGCCGCCGTGGACGAGGTCGCCGTCGAGTACGACAAGGCCAAGAGCGACCCCGAGTTCGCCCGCGAGCTCGACGACCTCCTGGTCAACTACACCGGCCGCCCGAGCAGCCTCACCGAGGTGCCCCGGTTCGCCGAACACGCGGGCGGCGCCCGCGTCTTCCTCAAGCGCGAGGACCTGAACCACACCGGCTCGCACAAGATCAACAACGTGCTCGGCCAGGCCCTGCTCACCAAGCGCATGGGCAAGACCCGCGTCATCGCGGAGACCGGCGCCGGACAGCACGGCGTGGCGACCGCCACCGCCTGCGCGCTCTTCGGCCTCGAATGCACGATCTACATGGGCGAGATCGACACCGAGCGCCAGGCCCTGAACGTGGCCCGCATGCGGATGCTCGGCGCCGAGGTCATCGCCGTGAAGTCCGGCAGCCGCACCCTGAAGGACGCCATCAACGAGGCGTTCCGCGACTGGGTCGCCAACGTCGACCGCACGCACTACCTGTTCGGGACCGTGGCGGGTCCGCACCCCTTCCCCGCCATGGTGCGTGACTTCCACCGCGTCATCGGGGTGGAGGCGCGGCGCCAGATCATCGAGCGCGCGGGCGGTCTTCCCGACGCCGCCGTCGCGTGCGTGGGCGGTGGCTCGAACGCCATCGGCCTCTTCCACGCCTTCATCCCCGACGCCGACGTCCGGCTCATCGGGTGCGAGCCCGCGGGCCACGGCGTCGAGACCGGCGAGCACGCGGCCACGCTGACCGCCGGAGAGCCGGGCATCTTGCACGGCTCGCGGTCGTACGTCCTCCAGGACGAGGAGGGGCAGATCACCGAGCCCTACTCGATCTCCGCCGGACTCGACTACCCGGGCATCGGCCCCGAGCACGCCTACCTCAAGGACAGCGGACGCGGCGAGTACCGCGCCGTCACGGACGACGCGGCCATGCAGGCCCTGCGTCTCCTGTCGCGCACCGAGGGCATCATCCCCGCCATCGAGAGCGCCCACGCGCTCGCCGGGGCCCTCGAGGTCGGCAAGGAGCTGGGCAAGGACGGGCTGATCATCATCAACCTGTCCGGGCGTGGCGACAAGGACATGGACACGGCCGCCCGCTACTTCGGCCTGTACGACACGGACGCCGCCGTAGAGGCGGACGCGGCCGGCACCGGCGCGGAGATCGAGGGGGACGCCAAGTGAGCGGCAACATCCGACTGCTGGACGAGACCCTCGCGGCCGCCAGGGCCGAGGGGCGCTCCGCCCTCATCGCCTACCTCCCGGCCGGGTTCCCGACCGTGGACGGCGGCATCGCGGCCATCAAGGCCGTCTTCGACGGCGGCGCCGACGTCGTGGAGGTCGGTCTCCCGCACAGCGACCCGGTCCTCGACGGCCCCGTCATCCAGACCGCCGACGACATCGCGCTCAAGGCGGGCCTGAAGATCGCTGACGTGATGCGCACGGTGCGCGAGGCCCACGAGGCCACGGGCAAGCCGGTGCTCGTCATGACGTACTGGAACCCCATCGACCGCTACGGCGTCGAGCGCTTCACCGCCGAGCTCGCCGAGGCGGGCGGCGCGGGCTGCATCCTGCCCGACCTGCCCGTCCAGGAGTCGGGCCTGTGGAGGGAGCACGCCGAGAAGCACGGCCTCGCCACGGTCTTCGTCGTCGCGCCGAGCAGCAAGGACGAGCGGCTCGCCACCATCACGGCGGCCGGTTCGGGCTTCGTGTACGCGGCGTCGCTGATGGGCGTCACCGGCACCCGTGAGTCCGTGGGCGAGCAGGCGCAGGAACTGGTGCGGCGCACCAAGGCCACCACCGACCTGCCGGTCTGCGTCGGCCTCGGTGTCTCCAACGCCCGCCAGGCGGCAGAGGTCGCCGGCTTCGCCGACGGCGTGATCGTCGGGTCGGCCTTCGTGCAGCGGATGCTGGACGCCGAGGACGAGGCCGCGGGACTCGACGCCGTCCGCGCGCTCGCGAGTGATCTCGCGCAGGGAGTTCGCGGCAACGCGTAACTCGTACGGGTGGACCTGGGACCGGGGAGGCATGCTCGTGCCTCCCCGGTTCGTTGGCGGGGTGTGAGCGAGAAGAACCGTGAGGGAAAGCGCGCGGCCCGCGACCGGCTGGCGGAAGAGCGAGAGCGGCAGAAGTCGCGGGACAAGCAGCGCAGGGTGTTGATCGTGAGTGCCGCCGTCGTGGGTGTCCTCGCGCTCGCCGCCGTGGCGGGTCTGGTCGCCGCCAACTCAGGTGACGACAAGGACACTTCGGGTCCGTTGTCGGTCCCCAAGGGGGCGGTCGGCGAGAATCAGCTCGCGATCCCCGTCGGCAAGGACAGCGCCAAGTCCACCCTCACCATCTGGGAGGACTTCCGCTGCCCCGCCTGCAAGCAGTTCGAGGACATGTACCGCAAGACCATCCACGAACTCACCGACAAGGGCCAGCTCAAGGTCGAGTACCACCTGGCGACGATCATCGACGGGAACATGGGCGGCAGCGGCTCCCTGCGCGCGGCCAACGCGGCCGCCTGCGCCCAGGACGCCGGGAAGTTCACCCCGTACCACGACGTGCTGTTCACGAACCAACCCCCGGAGACGGACGACGCGTTCAGCAAGAACAGCAAGCTGATCGAGCTCGCGGGCAAGGTGGACGGCCTTGTGAACGACACCTTCAAGAAGTGCGTGGACGACGGCAAGCACGACAGCTGGGCCCAGAAGTCGAACAAGGCGTTCCAGGAAGCGGGCCTGCAGGGCACGCCCAGCGTGCTGCTCGACGGCAAGAACATCTTCGGGGACCAGAAGAACCCGCTGACCCCGGCGAAGCTGAAGGCGAAGGTCGCGGAAGCCAACAGGGGCTGACCGCCTCCCGGTGCGGGGCCCTTCCGGGGCCCCGCCCGGCGGTCCTGTTATGGAGACGTAGCCGGGCTGGTTGCCCCGGGCACCACCCGGCACGGTAGCGTCGGACCTGCCATGGACCTTGCCTTCATTCCCAGCCCGTCGCGCGGTGTGGTCGATCTCGGACCCATTCCGCTGCGCGCCTACGCGTTCTGCATCATCATCGGCGTCTTCGTCGCCGTCTGGCTCGGCAACAAACGGTGGATCGCTCGCGGGGGCCGCCCAGGCACCGTGGCCGACATCTCCGTCTGGGCCGTGCCGTTCGGCCTCGTCGGCGGGCGTCTCTATCACGTGATCACGGACTACCAGCTGTACTTCAGCGAGGGCCGTGACTGGGTGGACGCCTTCAAGATCTGGGAGGGCGGCCTCGGTATCTGGGGCGCGATCGCGTTCGGCGCGGTCGGTGCCTGGATCGGCTGTCGCCGGCGCGGCATCCCGCTGCCGGCCTGGGCCGACGCCCTCGCCCCCGGCATCGCCTTCGCCCAGGCGATCGGCCGCTGGGGCAACTGGTTCAACCAGGAGCTGTACGGCAAGGCCACGGATCTGCCGTGGGCCCTGAAGATCACGTCGGCGGAGGACGGCCGGGTGCCCGGCACGTACCACCCGACGTTCCTCTACGAGTCCCTCTGGTGCATCGGCGTCGGCTTCCTGGTCATCTGGGCCGACCGCCGCTTCAAGCTGGGACACGGCCGGGCGTTCGCGCTGTACGTCGCCTCGTACTGCGCCGGGCGCGGCTGGATCGAGTACATGCGCGTCGACGACGCGCACCACGTGCTCGGCCTGCGCCTCAACGTCTGGACCGCCATCGCGGTCTTCGTGCTCGCCGTCGTGTACTTCGTGCTCTCCGCGAAGAAGCACCCCGGCCGCGAGGAGATCGTCGAACCCGTGCCCGAGGGCGAGGACACCTCGGACGACGAGTCGCCCAAGGTCGAGGACAAGGCCGAGGACAAGGCCGAGCTTTCCAAGGACGCGGACACGGCCAAGGACGCGGACAAGGACGGGGCCGGGTCCGCCAAGAAGGGCTGACGCGCGGACGCTCTCTGCTCAGTACGTCGACGGGGCCGCCGGATCACTGATCCGGCGGCCCCGCCGCTATGAGCGCCGGGCCAGGTCCAGGACCCGCCGCGCCCCGTCCACCACGGCCTTGTCCACGAACGTGCCGTCCGGGAGCGCCAGGGCGCCCGCCTCCGTCGTCGACGCCTTGACGATCTGCTCGGCGTGGTCGATCTCCTCCGGGGTGGGGAGGTAGGCGCGTTCGATGGCCGGGAGCTGGCGGGGATGGATCGCGGCGCGGCCCAGGAACCCCAGGGCGCGGCCGTGCGCGCAGGATGCCGTCAGGCCCTGGATGTCACGGATGTCGGCGTACACCGACTGCGCGGGCGGCGCGAGGCCCGCGGCCCGCGCGGCCACCACGACGCGCGCGCGGGACCAGTCGAGGCCCGCGTCGTCACGTACTCCCAGGTCGGCGCGGAGGTCCGCCTCGCCGAGTGAGAGGCCGTGCAGGGCATGGTGCGCGGTGGCGATGGCGAAGGCGTGCTCCAGGCCGACCGCCGATTCGATGAGGGCGTGCAGGGCGGGGGCGCCGCCGTCCGCCGGAGCCGACCGTTCCGCGACGCGCACGACGTCGGCGGGGCAGGTCACCTTCGGCAGGCGGAGACCGGAGACCCCGGGCAGGTGCGCGATCGCGCCGAGGTCGGCCTCGGCGAGCGGGCCGTCCAGGGCGTTCACGCGGACGTGGACCGGGACGGCGGGAGGCTCGGCGAGCAGCTCGGCCGTAGCCGCCCGCGCGTACTCCTTGCGGTCGGGGGCGACCGCGTCCTCCAGGTCGACGATGACGACGTCGGCGCCCGCGAGGAGCGCCTTCGCCACGACGGAGGGCCGGTCTCCGGGTGCGTAGAGCCAGGTCAGGGGGGTTTCCCTCACCGTGTCCCGCGCCGTGTCTCTCACAGGGCGCCCTCCTTGCGCAGCCTCGCGATCTCGCTCTCCGTCAGGCCGAGCTCGGTCAGGACCTCCTCGGTGTCCGCTCCGTGCGGGCGGCCCGCCCAGCCGATCGAGCCGGGGGTCTCGGAGAGCCGGAAGAGGACGTTCTGCATGCGCAGCGGGCCGAGCTCCGGGTCGTCGACCGTGGTGACGGTGTCCAGGGCCGCGTACTGCGGATCGGTCATCACGTCGCGTACGTCCTGGATGGGGGCGACCGCGGCCTCCGCCTTCTCGAAGGCCTCGATCACCTCGTCGCGGGTGTGCAGGGCGATCCAGCCGCCGACCGCGCCGTCGAGCTCGTCCGCGTGGGCCGCGCGGTCCGCGCCCGTCGCGAACCAGGGCTCGGCGATCAGCTCCGGGCGGCCCACCAGGCGCATCACGCGCTCCGCGATCGACTGGGCGGAGGTGGAGACGGCGACCCAACTGCCGTCCGCCGTGCGGTAGGTGTTGCGGGGCGCGTTGTTGGTGGAGCGGTTGCCGGTGCGGGGCTGGACGTGGCCGAGCTGGTCGTACCAGAGCGGCTGCGGCCCGAGGACCGTGAGGATCGGCTCGATGATCGCCATGTCCACCACCTGGCCCTTGCCCGTCCGGTCGCGGGCCGCGAGCGCCGTCATCACCGCGTACGCCGTGGCGAGGCCCGCGATCGAGTCGGCGAGGCCGAAGGGCGGCAGCGTCGGCGGCCCGTCGGGCTCGCCGGTGATCGCGGCGAAACCGCTCATCGCCTCCGCGAGGGTGCCGAAGCCGGGGCGGCGGGAGTACGGGCCGAACTGGCCGAAGCCCGTGACCCGGGTGAGGACGAGGCGGGGGTTCACCGCGCTCAGCTCCTCCCAGCCCAGATCCCACTTCTCCAGGGTCCCCGGACGGAAGTTCTCGACGACCACGTCCGCCGTGGCGGCCAGGCGCAGCAGGGTCGCGCGGCCGCCGGGCGCGGAGAGATCGAGGGTCATCGTGCGCTTGTTGCGGCCCAGGATCTTCCACCAGAGACCGACGCCGTCCTTGGACGGACCGTGCCCACGGGACGGGTCGGGCTTGCGCGGGTGCTCGACCTTGATGACCTCCGCGCCGAAGTCGCCGAGCATCGTGGCGGCGAGCGGGCCCGCGAAGAGCGTCGCCAGGTCCAGGACGCGGAGTCCGCTGAGGGGCGCGGTCATGAGGCGGTGTCGTTCGACTGGGCGCTGTTCGACTGGGCGCCGTTCGCCTGGGTGTCGATCTCGGAGCGGAACGGCATGGACGACGACGCCCCCGGGCGCTGGACGGAGAGCGCGGCGGCCGACGACGCCCAGGTGAGCGCGTCCGGCACGGAGCCGCCCTCGGCGAGCGCCACCGCGAGGGTGCCGACGAAGGTGTCGCCCGCGCCGGTCGTGTCCACGGCGGTGACGTGCGGGGCCTCGACCATGACCGGCTCGGCGCCCCTGGCCGCGTACAGACTGCCGCGCGAGCCGAGCGTGACGACGACTTCGGGGACCTGGGAGAGCAGCGAACGGGCGGCGTCGTGCGGATCGGTCAGGCCGGTGAGGGTGGCCGCCTCGTACTCGTTCGGCACCAACAGGTCGATGGAGTCGAGGAGTTCGGGGGGCAGGGGCTGGGCGGGTGCCGGGGTGAGGATGGTGCGTACGCCGTGCCTGCGGGCGGCCTGCGCAGCGGCGAGCACTCCCTCCACCGGGATCTCCAGCTGGAGCAGGAGGGTGTCGGCGGAGGTGATCAGGCCCTCGTCGCCGGGGGCGAGCGCGGTGAGCGTGGCGTTGGCGCCGGGGATGACGACGATCGCGTTGCCGCCCTCGTCGTCGACCACGATGTGCGCGGTGCCGGTGGCCGCGGTGTCCACGGTGCGCAGCAGGTCGGTGTCGACACCGGAGTGTTCGAGCGCGCTGCGCAGCTGGGTGCCGAAGGCGTCGGCGCCGACCGCGCCGATCATCGACACGGCGTCGGCGCCCGCGCGGGCCGCGGCGACGGCCTGGTTGGCGCCCTTGCCGCCGGGAAGCGTGCGGAACTCGCGCCCGGTGACGGTCTCTCCGCGCTGCGGTGCCTTGGCGACGTACGCGACGAGGTCCATGTTCGTGCTGCCGAGCACGGCGATGTGGGTCATGGGTGGGGCCTCTCCTGGGCGAGTTCGGTGGTGAGGTCGGCGAGGGTGTCGAAACCGATGCCGTCGAAGCCGTGGACGGAGCTGGCCAGGCGGTTCTTGAGCGGAGCGGTCCAGCGGTCCGGGAGCGCGTCCGGGTGGCCCGCGAGCAGGCCCGCGATCGAGCCCGCGGTGGCGCCGTTCGAGTCGGTGTCCCAGCCGCCGGACACCGCGCGCGTGATGGAGCCGGTGAAGTCGCCGTCGGCGTGGGTGAGGGCGGCGGCCAGGAGGGCGGCGTTGGGGATGACGTGGACCCAGTGGAGGTGGGCGTGGGTCGTGTGGAGATCGTCCACGACGTCGTCGAAGTGCTCTGTCTTGCTTGCCAGTTGGATGCCGTGGTGGATCGCGTGGGACAGGCGTGAGTCCTGCGGTACGACGGTGAGGCCCGTGCGCAGGCAGTGGTGGACGTCTCCGGTGCCTGCCGCCGCCTCGGCGATGGTGGCCGCCACGAACATCGCGCCGTACACGCCGTTGGCGGTGTGGGTGAGGGTCGCGTCGCGGCGGGCCTGGTCGGCGGCGGCCTCGGGTGCGCCCGGGTTCGTCCAGCCGTGGACGTCTGCGCGGATCAGGGCGCCGATCCACTCGCGGAACGGGTTGTGGTGGGTGGCGGTGTGCGGGGGCTCGATGCCGTTGAGGAGGTTGCGGTAGGCGATGCGTTCGGCGGTGAAGGTGCGGGCCGCGGGGAGTTCGTCCAGCCAGAGCTTTGCCACGTCCGTGGTGGTGAACTTCCTGCCGTGGCGCTGGAGGAGGCGGAGGTTGAGGAGGGGGTAGTTGAGGTCGTCGTCCTCGGGCATGCCGTCGATGTTCTCGGCGAGGGAGGTTTGGGCGGAGCGTTTGTTCCAGGGGTGGGTTTCTTTCAGCTCCCTGGGGAGGCCTCTTTCTGTGAACCAGGTGGTCAGGGGCCAGTTGCCTGTTGCCTGGGCGAGGCTGCGGATGGCGTTTAGCGGGAGCTTTTCCACTGGTTTGCCCAGGAGGCAGCCTGCTGCTCTGCCTAGCCAGGCGGCGTGTAGGCGGGGGCGTAGAGCTTCTTTTCCCCCAAGCCCGCCCCTTCCCGAAACCGCCTGCAGCGGGGCTTTGTTCTCTGGTGCGGGTCGGTTCGTGGTGTTGTGCCCACCCGTTCCGCCCTGCGGAACGTCTGCCCACAACGAAAGCGGCTGCGACAGTTCTGTCAGGAGTTCCTCCGCCAGAGCCCGTAGGTGGGGAGCGGGGGGTGTTGGGGACGCGCCTGCTCTTGGTGGGGCCATGTGGCCGCCCGCTGTCAGCCAGCGGGTGCGGGCCGATGCCACGTCCTTGCCCTCCTCCTCCGACTGGCGGAGTTCGTGGCCGATCAAGTCCTCCGGCTGGACCCAGGTGAGGCGGATCATGGGGTGGCCGTCAGGGCCGCGTACGCCGACTCGTGGGCCCGGCGGCGGCGTACGTCGCGGGTGAAGATCTCCTGGGTGACCTCCGTGAGCGTCGTCGCGGGGGCGTGCAGGTCCAGGCGGCTCGCCTCCGCGACCGTCTTCGACCACTCGGCCGGTGCCTCCGAGCCGAGCGCGCCGGCGATCGCGCCGCTCATGGTGGCGATGGAGTCGCAGTCACGGCCATAGTTGACCGAGCCGAGCACCGTATGGCGGTAGTCGCCGTCGCCCACCAGGAGCATGCCGAGCGCGATCGGGAGTTCCTCGATGGCGTGCAGGCGGGAGGGGCGGCGGGCTCCGAGCGAGGGCGCGCGGTAGTCCTGGCCGACCGTGTCGAAGGGGGTGACGGCGGTGCGGAGAGGGGTGAGCGCCGACTCGAAGTCCGTGTAATGAGCCGCGACTTCGGCCGCCGACTCGATCGCGGCCCGCGTGCCGTCCTTCGCGAGACAGAGCGCGGTGTCGATGACCGAGGTCGGAGTCGCGCCCGGCGCGCAGGCCGCCGCCACCGCCGCCGCGAAGACCGCGGCCGCCTCACGTCCGTACGACGACTGGTGGGCGCCCGCGACGTCGAGGGCCTCGGCGTACGCACCCGCCGGGTTCGCCGCGTTGACCAGGCCGACCGGGGCCATGTACATCGCGGCGCCGCAGTTGACGATGTTTCCCGTGCCCGCCTCGCGCGGGTCGACGTGCCCGTAGTGGAGGCGGGCGACGATCCACTTCTCGGCGAGGAACAGGCGGTGCAGCGGGATGGCCTCCGTCTCCAGTTCCGGGATCCAGCGCGGGTGTGTCATGAGGTCGGGGACCAGGTGGTCGGCGACCGCGTAGGCGTCCAGGTGGTCGCGGACGGTGGCGTACACGCGGATGAGCGCGTGCGTCATCAAGGTGTCGTCGGTGATGTGCCCGTCGCCCTTGTGGTACGGCGCGATGGGGCGGGCGGTGCGCCATTGGTCGCCGTTCCAGGGGCCGACGATGCCGTGTACGCGGCCGCCGTGCCGTTCGACGATCTGCTCGGGGGAGTAGCCCTCGACGGGGCCGCCGAGGGCGTCGCCCACTGCCGCACCGACCAGGCAGGCGGTGATGCGCTCGGACAGGGGCAGGTCGGTGGGGAGCAGTTCAGTGGCCGGGGTCCGGGGTGTCCGGGTGCTTGGTGACGTCATGTCGGAATTGTCCTCCCGGGACGGTCAGTTCCGTGGCTGCGATGTGCCCGGCGAGTTCCACCAGGTCGGTGCCCGCGAGGCGGGGGAGCGCGCAGCCGGAGAGGGTGCGGCAGGCGTCGCGCCAGGCCTCGGGGATGGCGGTGGCCGTGCCGAGTACCCCGGTCAGGGCGCCGGCCAGGGCGGGGGCGGAGTCGGCGACGCGGGAGAGGCAGGCGGCGGCGGGGACCGCGTCACGGATGCGGCCGCGGGCCGCGGTGGTCAGGGCGAGGGCGACCGGGACGGTCTCGGCGGCGGCGATGCCGTAGCTGTAGACGTGGTCGACGATCTGGTGCTCCAGGAGCGGGACGAGACCGAACGCGCCGTCCTCGGGCTGGCTGCGGGCGAGCTTGACGGCGTGCCAGGCGTTGCGGCCGATCTCGGTGTGCTCCGGGAGCTGGGCGAGGGCGGCGTCCACGGTGGCGTCGACGTCCGCGCCGCCGAGCGCCGCCGCGATGGCCGCGGCCATGGCGCGGGCGCCGTGCACGCCGTCGCCGTCCTGGGAGTAGCGGGCGTCGAACTCGGCCAGGGCGGCGGCCTGTTCGGGCTCGCCGGGGTGGACGAGGGCGAGGACGCAGGCGCGTACGCAGGCTGCGTCGTCGAAGAAGTGGGGGTTGTCGTGGCCGGTGGCGGGCGGGCGCAGGCCGGTGGCGAGGTTGCCGAGGCCCGCGCGCACGGAGATGCGGGCGCGCAGGGGGAGTACGGCTGACTCGACCTCGGGGGCGCGGGCCGCTGCCGCGGCGATTTCGCTGGCGAGGGTGTTCCAGGCGAGGTCGAGCGCCGCGCGGACCCGGCGGTCCGGGGACAGCCGGGGGTCGAGCGTCCCGTCCGCCGCGCGGAGCAGCGACTCGGCGGCGAAGGCCGCCCATTCTGCGTCGTCGGAGGGGCCGAGGCGCAGTGGTTCCGGGGGCTGGTTGAGCGCGATGGGGACGGGGAGGGTGGTGGTGGCGTTCTGCTCGGCGAAGGTGTCGAGTTCGCGGGTGAGTCGCCGTGTCCACTCGGGCATGCGGGCGGCTCTGTGGCGGGCGGCGGGCCAACCCGCGGCGTCGCCCGCGGCGAGACCCAGCAGCAGGCCCTCGACCTTCGTGGCGGAGACGGCTGCCGGGCATACGGGTGGGTGGGTGGGAGGCATCCGCCGCGAAGCGGCGGGCTTGTTCTCCGTCATGAGACCCCCAGGTCAGAGACAAGCAACTCCGCCACGTCCAGCACGTGGTGGCCCCGCATGGAGGGAAGGCAGCTGCCCCGCACGGGGCCGATCGCCGCAGCCCAGGGCGGGGGAATCGCCGAGACTCCGCATGACGCCCCGGCCAGCGCCCCCGCCACCGCGGCAGTCGTATCCGCGTCCCGCCCCATGTTCACGGCGGTGAGCACCGCACCGGAGAACTCCCCGGAGGCCGCCGCGTACGCCCCGAAGGCGAGCCCCACCGCCTCGGGGGCGAGGTCGGTCCAGGGGTAGCCGCCGATCACCACCGCGGAGCGGACTGCGCGTTCGCCGCGGTGGGCCACCGCCACCGCCCGCCGCAGCGAGCGGGACGTCCAGCAGTCCTCCGGGATGACGGACAGGGCCGCGGCCACCACGGAGTCCACCGGCTCGCCGCCCATCGCCGCCGCGACCCCCGCGGCCACCGCCTGACCGCCGTAGATGCCCTCGCCGTCATGGCTGACGGAGCCGTCGATCGCCACCAGCCGGGCCGCTTCGGCGGGGAGCCCCGCGGCGAAGACCCCGAACGGGGCGGCCCGCATCGCGAGGCCGTCGCTCCAGGCGTGCCGGTGCTGCGCCGAGATGGGCGCCGCGAGGCCGCGGCGCAGGTTCTCCAGGGTGCCGCGCTCGCTGAAGCCCGCGCCCCGGAAAGGGCCCTCGTCGAGGTCCGCGATCCACTCGTGCCAGGCCGCCTCGACATGCGCGACGGTGAGCGCCGAGCCGTGCCGGGCCAGGAGGAGCCCGGAGAAGATCGCGTACTCGGTGTCGTCCGTGCCGGCGGGATGCTCGGCGACGTATCCGGTGATGCGTCCCCAGCGGCGGCGGATCTCCGACGGCTTCATGTTCTCGGCGGGCGCGCCCAGCGCGTCGCCGACCGCGAGGCCGAGAAGGGCGCCGCGCGCCCGCTCTCTCAGGCCGATCGCTCCTGTCACACCGGTCGAGCTCGTCATGCCGTGCCTCCATGGTGCGAAGACGTTGCGGGTATCCCTGCCACGCGGCGCCCCCGAGGCGAGCATCCGCACCGCTCACGTCACCCCTCCGACCCATGCGCTCACCGGTTCGACAGACGCCTGTTCAGGCAGGTAAGTACGGCCTTCCTTGCTGGCGAGAGCGATTTTTCGCGCGTACTTTCGAGATCGTCCAAGCACTGAGGGGGCCCACCATGGCGATCATCGAGACCGAAGCGGCACTGCACGAGGCACACCGCGACAACCACACCCACCGCGACGTCAACGGCGGCTGGCTGCGCCCCGCCGTCTTCGGCGCGATGGACGGCCTGGTGTCCAACCTGGCCCTGATGACCGGTGTCGCGGGCGGTGCCGTCTCGCAGCAGACCATCGTCGTGACGGGCCTCGTCGGTCTCGCCGCGGGTGCCTTCTCCATGGCGGCCGGTGAGTACACCTCCGTCGCCTCGCAGCGTGAGCTCGTCCAGGCCGAACTCGACGTGGAGCGGCGGGAGTTGCGCAAGCACCCGGCGGACGAGGAGCGGGAGCTCGCCGAGCTCTACGAGTCCCGTGGCGTCGAGCCGGGCCTGGCCCGCGAGGTCGCCAGGCAGCTGTCCAAGGACCCCGAGCAGGCCCTGGAGATCCACGCGCGCGAGGAGCTGGGCATCGATCCCGGCGATCTGCCCTCCCCGCTCGTCGCCGCGGTCTCCTCCTTCGGTGCCTTCGCGCTCGGCGCCCTGCTTCCCGTGCTGCCGTATCTGCTCGGCGCCGACACGTTCTGGCCCGCGCTGCTGCTCGCGCTGATCGGCCTCTTCGTGTGCGGCGCCGTCGTGGCGAAGGTGACCGCGCGGTCGTGGTGGTTCAGCGGTCTGCGGCAGCTCGCGCTCGGCGGGGCGGCGGCGGGTGTGACGTACGCCCTGGGCAGCTTGTTCGGTACCGCCGTAGGATGAACCCTTGCAGTCCTATGCGGGACCCTGCATAACTAGCCGTTACTCGGCGGTTTCGAATCCCTGACCACCGGGCATGAGCCGTAAGCGCTGCGGGCAATGAGGCCCGTGCCGCTTTCGGGCCTGCGGTCATCGATCTGTCCGCGGAGGTCCCCCGCCGCTCCCACGCCCCCGAGCGGTGTCCACATGGTGGAATGAGCTATCCGCTTTTCGAGAAGCGTTCCATCATGTAACCTGCACGAAATTTTGCCTGGGCCAACGTCGTCCCTCGCCTTTTTGCCTATGCCACGACGACGACGGGAGAGCCAATGCGTACGCACGCCTGGTCGCCCATGGACGGTCGCCCCGCCCCCCAGGGCATGTACGACCCCCGTAACGAGCACGACGCCTGTGGTGTCGGGTTCGTGGCCACCCTCACCGGTGTAGCCAGCCATGAGCTTGTCGAACAGGCGCTGACCGTACTGCGCAATCTCGAACACCGTGGTGCCACCGGCTCCGAGCCCGACTCCGGTGACGGCGCCGGAATCCTGCTCCAGGTGCCGGATGCCTTCCTGCGCGAGGTCGCCGGCTTCGCGCTCCCCGATGCCGGTGCGTACGCCGTCGGCATCGCCTTCCTGCCCGTCGACACCGCGGGCACGACCGACGGCGCCGTCTCACAGATCGAGACGATCGCCTCGGAGGAAGGCCTGACGGTCCTCGGCTGGCGCGACGTCCCCGTCGCCCCCGAACTGCTCGGGTCCACCGCCCGCTCGACGATGCCGGTCTTCCGGCAGATCTTCGTGGCCGACGGCGAGAGCACCGGCGTGGCGCTCGACCGCAAGGCCTTCGTGCTGCGCAAGCGCGCCGAGCGTGAGGCCGGGACGTACTTCCCCTCGCTCTCCGCCCGCACCATCGTCTACAAGGGCATGCTGACCACCGGCCAGCTGGAGCCGTTCTTCCCCGACCTGTCCGACCGCCGTTTCGCCACGGCCGTCGCGCTCGTCCACTCGCGCTTCTCCACGAACACGTTCCCGAGCTGGCCGCTCGCACACCCGTACCGCTTCGTCGCGCACAACGGCGAGATCAACACGGTCAAGGGCAACCGGAACTGGATGCGGGCGCGTGAGTCGCAGCTCGCCTCCGGCCTGTTCGCCTCCGCCGGCGAGCACAGCACCGAGAAGCTGGACCGCGTCTTCCCGATCTGCACCCCGGACGCCTCCGACTCGGCGTCCTTCGACGAGGTGCTCGAACTCCTCCACCTCGGCGGCCGTTCGCTTCCGCACTCGGTCCTGATGATGATCCCCGAGGCGTGGGAGAACCATCGCTCGATGGACCCGGCCCGCCGTGCCTTCTACCAGTACCACTCCACGATGATGGAGCCCTGGGACGGCCCGGCCTGTGTCACCTTCACCGACGGCACCCAGGTCGGCGCCGTTCTCGACCGCAACGGTCTGCGCCCCGGCCGCTACTGGGTCACCGACGACGGCCTCGTCGTCCTCGGCTCCGAGGTCGGCGTCCTGGACATCGACCCCGCGAAGGTCGTCCGCAAGGGCCGCCTGCAGCCCGGCAAGATGTTCCTCGTCGACACCGCCGAGCACCGCATCGTCGAGGACGACGAGATCAAGGCCGCCCTCGCCGCCGAGAACCCGTACCAGGAGTGGCTGGAAGCCGGCGAGATCGAGCTCTCCGACCTTCCCGAGCGCGAGCACATCGTGCACACGCATGCCTCCGTCACGCGCCGCCAGCAGACCTTCGGCTACACCGAGGAAGAGCTGCGCATCATCCTCGCGCCGATGGCCAAGACCGGCGGCGAGCCGCTCGGCTCCATGGGCACGGACACCCCCATCGCGGCTCTCTCCGAGCGCCCGCGGCTGATCTTCGACTACTTCACGCAGCTGTTCGCGCAGGTCACCAACCCGCCGCTTGACGCCATCCGTGAAGAGCTCGTCACCTCGCTGCACTCCTCGCTCGGCCCGCAGGGCAACATCCTGGAGCCGACCGCCGCGACGTGCCGCAGCGTCACGCTGCCCTTCCCGGTGATCGACAACGACGAGCTCGCCAAGCTCATCCACATCAACGCCGACGGCGACATGCCCGGCATGACGGCCGCGACCCTCTCCGGTCTCTACCGCGTCAGCGGCGGCGGCGACGCGCTGGCCGCCCGCATCGAGGAGATCTGCACCGAGGCCGACGCCGCCATAGAGGCCGGCGCCCGCCTGATCGTGCTCTCCGACCGGCACTCCGACGCCGAGCACGCGCCGATCCCCTCGCTGCTGCTCACCGCGGCCGTCCACCACCACCTCATCCGCACCAAGCAGCGCACCCAGGTGGGCCTGCTCGTCGAGGCGGGCGACGTCCGCGAGGTCCACCACGTGGCCCTCCTCATCGGCTACGGCGCCGCGGCCGTCAACCCGTACCTCGCGATGGAGTCCGTCGAGGACCTCGTCCGCGCCGGCACGTTCCTGGACGCCGACGAAGAGGGTGGCGCCGAGTCGGCCATCCGCAACCTGATCTACGCGCTCGGCAAGGGCGTCCTGAAGGTCATGTCCAAGATGGGCATCTCGACCGTCGCCTCCTACCGCGGCGCGCAGGTCTTCGAGGCCGTGGGCCTCCAGGAGGACTTCGTCGCGAAGTACTTCGTCGGCACGACGTCCAAGATCGGCGGAGTCGGCATCGACGTCGTCGCGCAGGAGGTCGCCGCCCGGCACGCCAAGGCCTACCCGAGCTCGGGCATCGCCTCCGCGCACCGCGCGCTCGACATAGGCGGTGAGTACCAGTGGCGCCGTGAGGGCGAGCCGCACCTCTTCGACCCGGAGACGGTCTTCCGCCTGCAGCACGCCACGCGCAACCGCCGCTACGACATCTTCAAGAAGTACACGGACCGCGTGAACGAGCAGTCCGAGCGCCTCATGACGCTGCGCGGTCTGTTCAACCTGAAGTCGGACCGCCCGTCGATCTCCGTCGACGAGGTCGAGTCGGCCGCCGACATCGTCAAGCGGTTCTCGACCGGCGCCATGTCGTACGGCTCGATCTCACGCGAGGCGCACGAGACCCTCGCCATCGCCATGAACCAGCTGGGCGGCAAGTCCAACACCGGTGAGGGCGGCGAGGACCCGGACCGCCTGTACGACCCGGCGCGCCGCTCGTCCATCAAGCAGGTCGCCTCCGGCCGCTTCGGTGTGACCTCGGAGTACCTGGTCAACGCGGACGACATCCAGATCAAGATGGCGCAGGGCGCCAAGCCCGGCGAGGGCGGCCAGCTGCCCGGCCACAAGGTCTACCCGTGGGTCGCCAAGACGCGTCACTCGACGCCGGGCGTGGGCCTGATCTCCCCGCCGCCGCACCACGACATCTACTCCATCGAGGACCTGGCCCAGCTGATCCACGACCTGAAGAACGCGAACCCGCAGGCGCGGATTCACGTGAAGCTGGTCTCCGAGGTCGGCGTCGGCACGGTCGCCGCGGGTGTCTCCAAGGCGCACGCGGACGTCGTCCTGATCTCCGGCCACGACGGCGGTACGGGCGCCTCGCCGCTCACCTCGCTCAAGCACGCGGGCGGTCCCTGGGAGCTCGGCCTCGCCGAGACCCAGCAGACGCTGCTCCTCAACGGCCTGCGCGACCGCATCGTGGTCCAGACGGACGGTCAGCTCAAGACCGGCCGTGACGTCGTCATCGCCGCGCTGCTCGGCGCCGAGGAGTTCGGTTTCGCGACCGCGCCGCTCGTCGTCTCCGGCTGCGTCATGATGCGCGTCTGCCACCTGGACACCTGCCCGGTCGGCATCGCCACGCAGAACCCGGCGCTGCGCGAGCGGTTCTCCGGCAAGGCCGAGTACATCGTCAACTTCTTCGAGTTCATCGCCGAAGAGGTCCGCGAGATCCTCGCCGAGCTGGGCTTCCGCACCATCGAGGAGGCCGTCGGCCACGCCGAGCTCCTGGACACCGAGCGCGCCGTGAAGCACTGGAAGGCGCAGGGCCTGGACCTGGAGCCCCTCTTCCACGTGCCGTCGCTGCCCGGCGGCGCCGTGCGCCACCAGATCGCGGTCCAGGACCACGGCCTGGAGAAGGCGCTCGACAACGAGCTGATCAAGCTCGCCGCCGACGCGCTCTCCGCCGCCGGCGCGACCGACGCCCAGCCGGTCCGCGCGCAGGTCGCGATCCGCAACATCAACCGCACGGTCGGCACCATGCTCGGCCACGAGGTGACGAAGAAGTTCGGTGGCGCGGGTCTGCCCGACGACACCATCGACATCACCTTCACCGGCTCGGCGGGCCAGTCGTTCGGCGCCTTCGTGCCGCGCGGCGTGACGCTGCGCCTGGAGGGCGACGCCAACGACTACGTCGGCAAGGGCCTCTCCGGCGGCCGAGTCATCGTCCGCCCGGACCGCGGCGCCGACCACCTCGCCGAGTACTCGACGATCGCGGGCAACACCATCGCGTACGGCGCGACCGGCGGCGAGCTGTTCCTCCGTGGTCGCACGGGCGAGCGGTTCTGCGTCCGCAACTCCGGTGCGACGGTCGTATCCGAGGGCGTGGGCGACCACGGCTGCGAGTACATGACCGGTGGCCACGCGGTGGTCCTCGGCGAGACGGGCCGCAACTTCGCGGCCGGCATGTCGGGCGGCATCGCGTACGTCATCGACCTCGACCGGGACAACGTCAACGCCGGTAACCTGGGCGCCGTCGAGGCCCTGGACGACTCCGACAAGAAGTGGCTGCACGACGTCGTGCGCCGCCACCAGGAGGAGACGGGCTCGACCGTCGCCGAGAAGCTGCTCGCCGAGTGGGACTCCGCCGTGGAGCGCTTCAGCAGGATCATCCCCAGCACGTACAAGGCAGTGCTCGCCGCCAAGGACGCCGCCGAGCGAGCCGGTCTCTCCGAGACCGAGATCACCGAGAAGATGATGGAGGCGGCGACCAATGGCTGATCCCAAGGGCTTTTTGAACCATGGCCGCGAGGTCGCGCAGACCCGCCCGGTCGGTGAGCGCGTCCGGGACTGGAACGAGGTCTACGTTCCCGGCTCCCTCCTCCCGATCATCTCCAAGCAGGCGTCGCGCTGCATGGACTGCGGTATCCCGTTCTGCCACCAGGGCTGTCCGCTGGGCAACCTGATCCCGGAGTGGAACGACTTCGCGTACCGCGAGGACTGGTCGGCAGCCTCCGAGCGGCTGCACGCCACGAACAACTTCCCGGAGTTCACCGGGCGCCTCTGCCCCGCGCCCTGTGAGTCGGCGTGCGTGCTCGGCATCAACCAGCCGGCCGTCACGATCAAGAACGTCGAAGTCTCCATCATCGACAAGGCGTGGGACGCCAACGACGTCCTTCCCCAGGCGCCCGACCGGCTCTCCGGCAAGACCGTGGCCGTCATCGGCTCCGGCCCGGCCGGTCTCGCCGCCGCGCAGCAGCTGACCCGGGCCGGCCACACGGTCGTCGTGTACGAGCGCGCCGACCGCATCGGCGGCCTCCTTCGCTACGGCATCCCCGAGTTCAAGATGGAGAAGCGCCACATCAACCGCCGCATCGAGCAGATGCGCGCGGAGGGCACCAAGTTCCGTACGGGCGTGGAGATCGGCCGCGACATAGACGCGGTCAAGCTGCGCAAGCGGCACGACGCGGTGGTCATCGCCGCGGGCGCCACGACGTCCCGCGACCTCCCGGTCCCCGGCCGTGAGCTCAAGGGCGTCTACCAGGCGATGGAGTACCTGCCCCTGGCCAACAAGGTCCAGGAGGGCGACTACGTCACGACCCCGGTCTCGGCCGAGGGCAAGCACGTCGTCGTCATCGGCGGCGGCGACACCGGCGCGGACTGCGTGGGCACCGCCCACCGCCAGGGCGCGGCCTCGGTCACGCAGCTGGAGATCATGCCGCGTCCGGGCGAGGACCGGAACGCCAACCAGCCGTGGCCGACCTTCCCCATGCTCTACAAGGTGACCTCCGCGCACGAGGAGGGCGGCGAGCGGGTCTACTCCGTCTCGACCACCCACTTCGAGGGCGACGAGGACGGCAACGTCCAGTCCCTGCACCTCACCGAGGTGGAGTTCATCGACGGCAAGCTGACCCCGAAGCCGGGCACGGAGCGCAAGATCCCCGCCCAGCTGGTCACCCTCGCCATGGGCTTCACGGGCACGGACCGCGAGAACGGTCTGGTGGACCAGTTCTCCCTGGACCTCGACGAGCGCGGGAACGTGGCCCGTGACGCCGAGTTCCAGACGAACGTGCCCGGCGTCTTCGTCGCCGGTGACGCGGGCCGCGGTCAGTCGCTCATCGTCTGGGCGATCGCCGAGGGCCGCTCGGCCGCGCGGGGCGTGGACCGTTTCCTCACCGGTGCGAGCGACCTCCCGTCGCCGATTCGACCCACGGACCGATCTCTGATGGTCTGATCCCGTACGGTTCGTCCGTACGACCCCTCATACGTCCCGTACAACGGCGTACGGAACTGATGCGACGCCCGCCTTGTCCCCGACCGGACCAGGGCGGGCGTCGTGGCGTTTCCGGGCCCCGCTGGCGCGTCTCCGCGTTGCAGCCGGTGCAACGTGCATTGCTTGCAACGCAAATCACGTTTCGGACCCCTTAGCCGAATGGGTCTAGACCGCACCCTGGGCCTGTGTCCACAATCGCTCCCACAAACGGATCGGCGCAGTGACAGCACGTACCCATGAGGGGGCCGGTATGAAGCGACGGGTCATCGCGGCAGGTATCGCCATGACGCTCGGACTGACCGCGACGGCATGCGGCAGCGATGACGGGAGCGACAGCGGCGGCAAGGCGACGGACGGCAAGGGCAAGACGCTCACCGTCTGGATCATGGAGGGGACCAACCCCGACGCCAGGCCCTTCTTCAAGGAGGCCGAGAAGGCGTTCCAGAAGAAGACCGGCGCCAAGATCCACGTCGAGTACCAGCAGTGGGCCACCGCCCAGAAGAAGTTCACCACCGCCATCGAGGGCGGCGAGGACCAGGTCCCCGACGTGGCCGAGGTCGGCACGACCTGGGTGCCCCAGTTCGCCGAGACCGGCGCCCTCGTCGACGTGACCGACGACGTCAAGAAGTCGGGCCTGAACGACGACCTCGTCGAGGGCCTCAAGGACGCGGGCACGCTCGACGGCAAGCAGTACGGCATGCCGTGGTACGCGGGCGTACGCAGCATCGTCTACCGCAAGGACGTCTTCGAGAAGCACAAGCTCAAGGCGCCCACCACTTGGAAGGAGCTCCAGTCCGCGGCGAAGACGCTGAAGGACAAGGAGCCCGGGATGATCCCCTTCCCGGTCGCGGGCGGCGCCGAGATGTTCGCCACCCCCTTCATCTGGGGCGCCGGAGGCGAACTCGCCACCGAGCAGGGCGGCACGTGGAAGTCCGGCATCAACTCGCCCGAGGCCGTCAAGGGCATCGAGTTCTACACGGGCCTCGCCACCAAGGACAAGGTCTCCCCGGCCAAGGTGAACACCTGGACGGAGAAGGAGGTCGGCGACGCCTGGGGCAAGGGCCAGGTCGCGATGTCGGTCAACGGCAACTGGACCCCCAAGGCCATCGTCGAGGCCAACCCGGACCTCAAGGGCAAGCTCGGCGCCGTGCCGATCCCCGGCCAGACCGGCGGCATGAGCAAGTCCTTCCTGGGCGGCTCCTACCTGTCCACGTTCAACACGGACAAGAAGGACCTCGCCTGGGAGTTCGTGAAAATGCTGACCACGGGTGACTTCGCGGCCAAGTGGGCCGCCGAGACCAACTACTTCCCCGGTCAGAACTCCGAGCTGAAGAAGATCGAGGCCAAGAAGGACCCGCTCGTCGAGCCGTTCGCGAAGCAGATGCTGGAGGCCGGCGCGACCGTCCCCAAGACCAAGGCGTACGGCGAGATCCAGGCGTCGAAGGTCATCCCCGGCATGGTGCAGTCGATCCTGACCGGCAAGTCCTCCGTCCAGGACGCGGCGGACAAGGCCGCCAAGGACATGGACGCCATCTTCGCCAAGGACAAGTAGGCAAGGGCGAGTCGGCACCGTGAAAGTGAAAGACACGCTGGTGGGTGACGGGCCCCAGGACACCGGGACCCGTCGCCCCGCCGCCCCCCGACCGGAACACGAAGCGGCCCTCCGCAAGAAGAAACTGGTCGGTCTCGCCCGGCCGTGGCTGCTCCTCGCGCCCTCCCTCCTGGTCCTCGCGGGCCTGCTGCTCTGGCCGCTGATCCAGGTCGGCAAGCTCTCCATGCAGGACTACGCCGTCAAGTTCGGCGGCGGAGTGGGCACGTTCACCGGATTCGACCACTACACCGACCTGCTCGGCAGCGGACTCCTGTGGAAGACGGTCCTGCCCAACACGGCGTTCTTCGCGATCGCCTGCGTCGGCCTCACCGTCGCGCTCGGCACGCTCGTCGCGCTGCTGCTCAACCGCCTCGGCCCCGCCTGGCGGCTGATCTGCTCCATCGCGATCCTGGCGGCGTGGGCCATGCCCGCCGTCACCGGGACGTACGTCTGGATCTGGCTCTTCCAGCCGCAGGACGGCATGGTCAGCCAGATCGCGGGCTCGATCGGGCTCATCGACCCCGAGACCACAAACTGGTTCACCGAGCGGGGGCCGTTCTACGCGATCGCGACCCTGAACGTCGTGCACCACGGCTTCCCGTTCGTCGCCATCACCGTCCTCGCGGGCCTGATGACGATCCCCAAGGAGCTCTACGAAGCGGGGGAACTGGACGGCGCCAACGCCTGGCAGCGGTTCTGGAAGATCACCGTGCCGACGATCAAGCCCGTCTTCCTCGTGGTGACCATCCTCTCCACCATCTGGGACTTCAAGGTCTTCACCCAGATCTATCTGATGCCGGGCGGTGACGGCGCCAACGAAGAGGTCTACAACCTGGGCGTCTTCTCCTACATCCAGGCGTTCGCCAAGAACGACTACGGCACGGGCGCGGCGGCCGCCGTCCTGCTGACGCTGCTGCTCCTGGCCATCACGATCGTCTACATCCGCACGCTGTTCCGGCAGGGGGAGGAGGACCTGTGAGTGCCCGTCGCACCACACCCGCCGCACGCATCGGCCTGCCCGTCGCGGTCGCCGCGCTGCTGCTCTTCACGCTCTTCCCCGTGTACTGGATGATCTCCACGGCACTCGACCCGAAGGCCGTCACGCGTGGCTCGGACGTGCTGCCGAGCGGCCTCAGCTTCGAGCACTTCACCTACGTGTTCGAGAAGGGCAACTTCGGCACGTACCTGCTGAACTCGGCGCTCGTCGGCTTCGGCACGATCCTCGCCGCCGGGGTGCTCTCGCTCTTCGCGGCCATCGCGGTGGCCCGCTTCAAGTTCCGGTTCCGCACCTCTGTGCTGATCATGGTCCTGATAGTGCAGATGGTGCCGCTCGAGGCGCTCGTCATCCCGCTCTTCATCCAGATGCGGGACTACGACATGCTCAACTCGCTGCTCGGCCTGACGATCGTGTACGTCGCGCTCTCGCTGCCCTTCGCGATCTGGACCCTGCGCGGCTTCGTCCAGACCGTGCCGAAGGAGGTCGAGGAGGCCGCGTACATCGACGGGGCGTCCTGGTTCCGGATGTTCCGCTCCGTGCTGCTTCCGCTGGTGGCGCCCGGACTCGTCGCCACCTCGATCTTCGCCTTCATCACGGCGTGGAACGAGTTCGTCTTCGCTTACACGTTCATGAAGGGCAGCGACAAGTACACGGCCGCCGTGGGCATCTACCAGTTCTTCGGTGAGAACTCCACGGCCTGGGGCCCCGTCATGGCCAGCTCCACGCTGGTCACCGTGCCGGTGATGATCTTCTTCGTGATCGTGCACCGGAAGCTCGGCTCGGGCCTGGCCGCGGGAGCGGTGAAGGGCTGAGCGACTGACCGGCCGGGGGACGTTCAGGGTTACGGGACCTTGAACGTCTCCCCGTACACCTTCCAGGTCAGCGGCGTCTTCAGGGCCAGATTGCCGTCGTAGAGGAACTGTCGCTGGGCCGTCTCGACGCGGGTCGTGTCGCGGTGGGCCTTCTTCTCCTTCATCGCCTTGGTGCGGACGTCGAGGAAGATGTCCAGGTAGGCCTTCTCCTTGCCGCCCTGCGCGGGCGTGTTCGCCTCCTTCAGCGCCGCCTCGCGCAGACCGTAAAAGCCGCGCGGCCCGGTGCCGGGGCCGTGCAGGACCATCGCGTCGTAGTAGATGAACTGGCCCAGCGTGCCGAGCCCGTCGAGCTTGGCCAGGCGCACCGCCGGATCGAAGTAGACGCGGTCACGCGTCCTGTCCTGGGCCTTCCGGAACGCGGGCTTCAGTGCCTCCGCCTTCCACGCCTTGGTGAAGCCGGGGTCCAGGCCCTCGTGCGAATCACTGCCGTCGACCTTGCGCAGGGCGGGCAGATAGCGGGCCAGGCCGTTGTCCGGGTGATCCTTCGTGTAGCGCTCTACGAGGGTCAGCAGGTCGTTGGTGCCGGTGCAGAAGCCGATGATGCCCGCGGTGTAGCCGTTCCCGTCGCCGATGTCCTCGATGTAGCCGTACTGGCCGCGCCAGTTCAACGTGGAGTTCTCCGCGCTCGTCACGAGCTTCTGGGCGAGCTCCTTCTTGGGGGGCGTCGCGAGGCCCGCAGGCAGGCTCGCGATCAGCTTGTCGTCGGCCTTGATCTCGTCCGCCGACTTGTCCTTGTCGTAGGGACGCTGGGTGCCGGGCCCGTGCGGGCCCGCGGCGGCATCGCTGTCCGAGTCCCCGCCCAGGAGGTAGACGGCGACGGTGGCGACCGGGGCGACGGCGAGAAGGAGGAGGCCTGCACGTTTCATTCGCACAAGAGTACGTGCGGTTTCGCGGTAGCGCGCCTTCCGGATCCAGCAGCCCTACCCTGCCGTCGACCCCCCGTCCACCGCGAACTCCGCCCCCGTGATGTACGAGGACGCCTCAGAGGCGAGGAAGAGGACCAGCTCTCCCACCTCCTCGGGGCGGCCCATCCGCCCCAGCGGCAGATGCGACCAGTCACGGCCGGCGGACGCCGAGGAGATCATCGGGGTGTCGACGGCCCCGGGGTGAACGGAGTTGACCCGCACCCCGAACCCGGCGAGGTCCAGCGCAGAGGACCGCGTCAGCCCCCGGAGCCCGAACTTCGTGGACCCGTACGCCGCATGCCCCCGAATCCCCACCAGCCCCGCCGTCGACGACACGTTCACGATCGACCCGCCCCCCACCTCCCGCAGCGCGGGCAGCACCGCCTGGATGCCCAGGAACGGCCCGAGGAGATTGACCCGGATCAACGCGTCGAAGTTCTCGTACGTCTCCTTCTCCACGGAAGCCGTCCGCCACAGCGCCGCGTTGTTCACGAGCGCGTCCAGGCGGCCGAAGGCCGCAAGACCGGCCGCCACGGCGGCCGCCCAGCTCTCCGCGTCCGTGACGTCGTGACGTACGAAGAGGCCGTGCGCGCCAAGGGAGTCGGCGACCTCCCGCCCCTCCTCCTCGCGGACATCCGTCACCACGACCCGCGCCCCCGCCTCCGCGAAGAGCCGCGCCTCGGCGGCCCCCTGCCCACGGCCCGCACCGGTGATGAGTACCGTCTTGCCCTCAAGCCCGTAAGAGATCACGTCGCCGCCAGGAGCGGACCGTAGCCGAGAGAATGGGGCCGCACATGGGACCGGCGATCAGCCTGAGCAAGGTGGAAGAGGCGGCGCCCGCCCTCGTGAACCTCTACAAGACCGCCGGGGCCAGCCTCGACAAGCACGGTCTGCAAGGCGAACGCGCCGCCGTCTACCTCGTCGTCGACTACTCCGGCTCCATGAAGCCGTACTACAAGGACGGCACCGTCCAGGCACTCGCCGACCGCGTCCTCGGCCTGTCCGCGCACTTCGACGACGACGGCACCGTGCCCACGGTCTTCTTCTCCACGGACGTCGACGCCGTCACGGAGATCGCCCTCGGCCGCCACCACGGGCGCGTCGACGAGATCGTCGCCGGGCTCGGTCACATGGGCAAGACCAGCTATCACCTGGCGATGGACGCCGTGATCGACCACTACGTCGACAGCGGTTCCACCGCGCCCGCCCTGGTCGTCTTCCAGACCGACGGCGGCCCCATCAACAAGCTCGCCGCCGAGCGGTATCTGTGCAAGGCGTCGAGGCTGCCGCTGTTCTGGCAGTTCATCGGCTTCGGGGACGCGAAGAGCAAGCAGTTCGACTACCTCCGCAAACTCGACGAACTCGCCGTCCCCGCCAAGCGCGCCGTCGACAACGCGGGCTTCTTCCACGCGGGGCACGACCCGCGCACCGTCCCGGACGACCGGCTGTACGACCAGTTGGTGGGAGAGTTCCCGGCCTGGCTCGCGGCGGCGCGGGCGCAGGGGATCGTGACCACCTGATCCCCGCGGCGCCCGCCCGCCGATTGCTTTAGCCGACCATGCGCTGCCGCAGCGCGAGCATCGTCCGCGCATCAAGCCCAAGTCCCTTCCGCAGATAGCCGTTGAGGCTGCCGTACTCCTTCTTCACCTCGGTCAGTGCTGCCTCCAGATAGCCGGTGCGGACCTCTTGCAGCGGGATGAGCAGATCGGGGTTCTGCATCAGACCGCCCTGCTTCAGGCCCTCGCGCACCTTGGCGTCGTACGCGGCGCGGTAGGTGTTGGACGCCAGGAAGTCGCGTACGACGGTCTGCTCGGGGACGCCGACGGCACGCAGCAGCAGATAGCTGGTCCAGCCGGTGCGGTCCTTGCCTGCCGTGCAGTGGAAGAGCAGCGGTGACGCCTTGCCGCCCTGCGCGATGTCGCGCAGGGTCGCCGCGAATTGCGCGCGGTTGGGGCCGTCGGTGACGAAGGTGCGGTAGACGTCGCGCATGAAGGCGTCCGCCCTGCCGTTGCCCAGCATTTCCTCCTGCTTGACCGGGTCCCGGGAGCCGATCACGGTCATCAGGGTCGTGAAGAGGCCGTTGTCGCTGACGGGGCGGGCCGTGGGGGAGAGTCCGGCGGGCAACCGGTCGGGTCCGTCGTACTGGACCTCGGCGGGCACCCGGAAGTCGACGACCTTCTTCAGGCGGAGCCCGGCGAGGGTGGCGACGTCGGTGTCGGTGAGCTTCGTGAGGGCGTCGGCGCGGAAGACCTGGCCGTGACGGACCCGCTCGCCGTCGTAGGTGCGATAGCCACCCAGGTCTCGTACGTTGACGGCGCCTTGGAGGGGGATCTGGCGCACGCCGTCGTACGCGGGCCCGGGGTGGTGCGGGGCGTGCCGGGCCGTGCCGCGCTCGGGTGCGGCCGGACCCGCGTGGGCCGCCCACGCGGGCAGGGTGCTCAGCGCGAGCGCGCAGACCGCCGCTCCGACTGCCGTACGGGTTCGGGAGATGCGCATCGGGCCGCCTTCCTCGGTAGCGGTCGCCATGGCCACACGTCGCTCAACCAAGCGATTGTTTGGTAGAAGGTAGCGGGGTGCCCGTGAAGGAGGAAGATGTGCGTGGCAGGTATCTCGCGACCCGGGGCGGACGGGGGGTCCCTCGTCCGTGTTAGGCTTATGCGTCGCAGTTTTGGTACCCATGAACTTTATGTGCGCCTGACGGGAATGCTCCGAAGGCGCACTATTGTTTTTTTCCGGTTCTCTCCGGGATGGGGGTCATTGCAGCGCTTGGAATCCACAATTCCGTGGTTTTCCTTACTCTGCCCCTGTTGAGGAGATTGACATGGCAACCGGCACCGTTAAGTGGTTCAACTCGGAAAAGGGCTTCGGCTTCATCGAGCAGGACGGCGGCGGCCCCGACGTCTTCGCCCACTACTCGAACATCGCGTCCTCGGGCTTCCGTGAGCTCCTCGAGGGCCAGAAGGTCTCCTTCGACGTCACGCAGGGCCAGAAGGGCCTGCAGGCCGAGAACATCGTTCCCGCCTGATCGTCGTAGCACGCGAACCTCATAGCCGGGGCCCGCACCAGAAAGGTGCGGGTCCCGGCTTGTGCTGTCACCAGGTCCAGGAAGGCATTTCCGTATGAATCGCTCCGAACGCCCTGCGCGTCCTGCCCGCAGGCGCTCCACGAACGCACGCGGAAAGGCCCCGGTGGCCGGCGGCGGCCAGGCGAAGGGCGCCGCGAAGAAGCCGGGCCGCGCCAAGCCGAGGCCCGTCGGCGGTGAATTCGCGCTGCCCGAGAGCATTGAGCCCGCGCTGCCCGCGGTCGAGGCGTTCGCCGACCTGGACATGCCCGAGGCCCTCCTGAAGACGCTGGCCGCGCAGGGCGTGACCGAGCCCTTCCCGATCCAGGCAGCCACGCTCCCCAACTCCCTCGCGGGCCGCGACATCCTGGGCCGTGGCCGCACCGGCTCCGGCAAGACCCTCGCCTTCGGCCTCGCGCTGCTCGCCCGCACCGCGGGCCGCCGCGCCGAGCCGCGCTCGCCCCTCGCCCTGGTCCTGGTCCCCACGCGTGAGCTCGCGCAGCAGGTGACCGACGCCCTGACGCCGTACGCGACGTCCGTGAACCTGCGCATGTCGACGGTCGTCGGCGGCCTGTCCATCACCAAGCAGGCGGGGACGCTCCGTCGCGGCGCCGAGATCATGGTGGCGACGCCCGGCCGTCTCAAGGACCTCATCGAGCGCGGCGACGCCGATCTCTCGCAGGTGCGCACGACGGTCCTCGACGAGGCCGACCAGATGGCCGACATGGGCTTCATGCCGCAGGTCACCGCGCTCCTGAAGCAGGTGGAGCAGGGCGGTCAGACGATGCTCTTCTCCGCCACGCTCGACAAGAACATCGACCGCCTGGTCCGGATGTTCCTCACCGACCCGGTCGTCCACTCGGTCGACCCGTCCGCGGGCGCGGTCACGACGATGGAACACCACGTCCTGTACGTGCAGGACGAGACCGACAAGAAGGCCGTCGCCCTGCGCATCGCCGCCCGTGAGGGCCGCGTGATCATGTTCCTGGACACCAAGCGCGCGGTGGACCGCTTCACCAAGCGGCTGCTCGCCAACGGTGTACGGGCCTCCGGGCTGCACGGCGGCCGCTCGCAACCGCAGCGCAACCGGACCCTGGACCAGTTCAAGACCGGGCAGGTCACGGCGCTCGTCGCCACGAACGTGGCGGCCCGTGGCATCCACGTCGACGACCTCGACCTCGTCGTGAACGTCGACCCGCCCACCGACCACAAGGACTACCTCCACCGCGGTGGGCGCACCGCGCGTGCCGGTGAGTCCGGCAGTGTCGTCACGCTCGTCCTGCCGGACGAGAAGCGGGAGATGACGCGTCTGATGTCCGACGCGGAGATCAACCCGATGACGGCGCGGGTGAAGTCCACGGACGAGGAACTCTCCCGTATCACCGGGGCGCGCGAGCCTTCCGGGGTGCCGGTGGTGATCGAGGTTCCGCAGCAGCAGCAGGCCTCGCCGCAGCGGGCCCGGCGCGGGCGTCCCGCCGGGCAGGGCGGGGGAGGCCAGGGCCAGCGCCGCTCGCGCCCCCAGGGGCAGGGGCAGTCGCAGTCCCAGGGCGGTCAGGGTCAGTCCCGGTCGCAGTCCCAGCCGCGGTCCCAGTCCCAGGGCGGCAGGCCGTCCGCCGGTGGGGGCCGTCCCTCCGCCGGTGGCGGGGCCGGTGGCGGCCGTGCCCGGCGCGGTGGCCGTCCCTCCGGGGGCGCGGGGCGCAAGGCGGCGTAGCGCGTGACCCTGGCGGGGGGCTTGGCCCCCTGCCGGGGCGGGCTCTCTGGTGGGAGGATCTGATGACTGACGACGAGAAGCATCCCCGGCGTCAGCTCCTGCCCGTCGTGGAGGGCGATGACCGGCAGGATCTGCGTGCCGACTGCGCGAGTTGCTTCGGGCTCTGCTGCGTGGCCCTCACCTTCTCCAAGTCGTCGGACTTTCCCGTCGACAAGGCGGCCGGCACCCCCTGCGCCAACCTCCGGCAGGACTTCCGCTGCGGCATCCACGACAAGCTGCGCCCGAAGGGCTACTCGGGCTGCACGGTCTACGACTGCTTCGGTGCCGGTCAGAAGGTCTCCCGGACCACCTACGGCGGCGTCGACTGGCGGCAGGACCCTTCCACCGCCCGCCAGATGTTCGACGTCCTCCCGGTGATGCGCCAACTGCACGAACTGCTCTGGTACTTGACCGAGGCGATCGCCCTGCCCCAGACCCGCCCCCTCCGGGCGGAGCTCCAAAGCGCGCTGGAGAAGGTCGAGCACCTCACCCAGGGCACCCCGGCCGACGTGGCCGGGACGGACGTGGCCGCACACCGGGCGGACGTCAACGTCCTGCTCCTGCGCACCAGCGACCTGGTGCGCGCGGACATCCGCAGGAAGAAGAAGGACCGCAGGGGAGCCGACCTCTTCGGCGCCCGTCTCCGCGGCGCCGACCTCCGCGGTGTCACCCTCCGCGGCGCCTGCCTCATCGCCGCCGATCTCAGCGGCGCCGACCTGCGGCAGGCCGATCTGATCGGCGCGGACTTCCGGGACGCGGACCTGCGGGGCGCGGACCTCACCGGCAGCATCTTCCTGACGCAGTCGCAGGTGAACGCGGCGAAGGGCGACGCGGAGACGAAGCTCCCGCCGGCCCTGGCCCGTCCCGCGCACTGGGGCTAGGTCAACCCCGGCCTGAGCTCAGGGCTTCACGTATCGCACTCAAGCACCGTCCGGCACAAGGTGCACCGCGCCCGCATCCGCCCCCGGGCGGGCAACCGGATCCGCTGCTGACACGTGGGGCAGGGGAACGACACCCGCAGCGGCTCGGCGGCCCCGCCTGACCCGCGGGAGAAGGAGTACGTTCCGCCCCCGGCGGGCGACCCCGGTCCACCGGAGCCGAGCGCATGCCGCCGGTCCTTCGCGTACCGCCGCCGCCCCGCCCATCCCGCGGCCGTCAGCGGTGGCTGCTGTTCGTCGCGCCGGGCCTGTTCGAGGCCCTTCGTATAGGCGGTGTACGCCTGCGCGCTGGTGAACCACGTCTCCGGTGCCTCACCGAAGGCGATGGCCCGCTTGGCCAGGACGTACCCGAACTCCTCCGGCGTGAGATAGCCGAGCTTCTGGGACGAGGCGCCGTCCTCCCGGTAGGCGTCCAGAAGGAGCCACCCCGCCCCCAGATACGTGGTGGCGGTGTCCGTGAGGATCTCGTTGTCGCGCGTGCCGGGGAACACCAGATCAAGCCGGTGCAGATACACGTGCATGATCTCGTGGGCGAGCGCCGCGCCGATGTCCCTGCGGTGCGTGCGGAACCGGTCGTTGAGTTCGATGAAGTACTCCGGCCCGGCGGTGAGTTCGACGTTCGCCGCGTGTTCCATCCCGCGGAAGCTGACGATCACGCGGGCGTCCGGAAGCCGCAGGTGACGCACCATCTCGCGGGCCACGCGCTGCACGCCCAGATGCAGGTCGTCCTGGTCGGAGAAGGCGACGTCGGCGGGGGCGACGCTGGTGCCGAAGGTGTGGACGGTGTCGTACGACAGGCGTCTGTAGAGCGCGGTGATCGCGGAGCGCACCGTGTCCAGGTGGGGGTATCCGTGCACCACCGGCCCGCCGTCCGTCATGCCGGCACCCCCTGGAGACGTCCTCAACTCGCCTCCACTGTAAGGCGGGTCCCCGCCGGTGGAACCAGGTGACGCGGAAGGCGCTGGCCGAAAACCGCCCCTTGCTCTATGCGGACACCGATCTCCATAATCCGCAACAACGCTTTGGCGGGCTCATGCCATTTCCGCCGTCGCGGGCAACCCCCCACGAAACCCCCCACGAACCCCCCACGAAGGAGTACCCGTTGAACACCAAGCTGCGTGGAGTCAAGAGAGCCGCCACCCTCGGTGCCATCGCCCTCGCCGCCGTCAGCCTGCAGCCCTTCGCCGCCTCCGCGGCCCCGCACCCGGGCCCCACCCCGGGCGAGCGCGTGGTCGGCGGCACCCCCGCCGAGCAGGGTGAATTCCCGTTCATGGTCCGTCTGTCGATGGGCTGCGGCGGCGCGCTGTACGCCCAGGACGTCGTGCTGACCGCCGCCCACTGCGTGGACGGCTCCGGTGACAACACGAGCATCACCGCGACCGGTGGTGTCGTGGACCTGGAGAGCCCGGACGCCATCAAGGTGAAGTCCACGAAGGTCCTGCAGGCGCCGGGTTACGACGGCAAGGGCAAGGACTGGGCGCTCATCAAGCTGGCGAAGCCGATCGACCAGCCCACGCTGAAGATCGCCAAGGACACCAAGTACAACGAGGGCGAGTTCGACATCGCCGGCTGGGGTGCCGACAAGGAAGGTGGCCAGCAGCAGCGTCATCTCCTCAAGGCGAAGGTCCCCTTCGTGAGCGACGCGGACTGCGAGGCCGCGTACGGCGCCGACCTCACCCCCGGTGAGGAGCTCTGCGCCGGGAAGCTGGCGGAGGGCGGCGTGGACACCTGCCAGGGTGACTCCGGCGGCCCCATGTTCCGCAAGGACGAGGCCGGTGAGTACATCCAGGTCGGCATCGTCAGCTGGGGCAACGGGTGCGCGCAGCCCAAGTTCCCCGGGGTCTACACCGAGGTGTCGACGTTCGCCGGTGACATAGAGAAGGCGGCATCGGAACTCTGAGGTTCCGCCGGACGCGGGGTCCGACCAGTGCTGGTCGGGCCCCGCGTTCTTGCTGTGCGGGAGAGTCCAAGTCCTGACTCTCCTTTGTCCATGGGCCCGCAAGCCCCTTCCGGCGCAGGGTGACCGCACCGAATTCCGTCCCACGGAGGGGTGCCATGCAGCCGTCAGACACGTCCGGACCGAGCCGCAGAGCCGTAGTCGCCACGGGCGCGCTGGCCGGGGTCGGTGCCGCCGTCGGCCTCGGGGGCGGGACCGCTCTTGCGAAGCCGGCCGCGGCGCGCGAAGCCGTCCTGCGCTCCGCCGACCTGGAGGTACGCGTCGCCACCGACTTCCCCCGCGTCGTCTCGTACACGGACCGCGCCTCCAAGGCGGTCCTGCACGCGCAGTCGGAGGCCGTCACCACGCTCCTGGTGGACGACGTGACGCACACCCCGGAGGTGACCTTCACCGGCGACGGGGGCGACCGGGCCGAGTACGTCCTCGCGCTCGGCGGCGGGACCACCCTCACCGTCGAGATCGTCGTCAAGGGGCGCCAGGTGCGGTGGCGGGTGACGGAGATCGACGACACCGACGCGCTGCGCGTGGGCACGCTGCGCATCCCCGGGCTCGCCCTGCTCGCCGTACGCAGCGATCAGCCGGGCGCCACCCTGCTCGCCGCCAAGGTCCAGCTCGACAAGGCCAAGAGCGGGGACACCGAGGTCAAGCCGGCCTCGGGCACCGCCGCCGAGGCGGCCACCGGATGCGCGTACGCCGTCGTCGCGCACGACACGCTGGGCGGCGCCGTCGAGACCAACACCGTCTACGACAAGCCCACCACCGAGGCCGGGACGACCTGGGACAACGGCCGCCTCTGGCGGGAGACCGTCAGGAAGAGCGGGTACGTGGAGGCCAGGCTGACCCCCGGCCAGTGGACGCACCGCGCGGCGACCGCCGCCGTCGGCGACACCGAGCCCCTGCCGTACGCCACCGTCGTCATCACCGGTGACCGCAACGGCGACGGCAAGGTCGACTGGCAGGACGCCGCCATCGCGTTCCGCGACATCATGGTGAAGCCGCTGGGCGCGGACGAGCAGCATCTGCGTGTCGTCCCGCACATTCCGTTCAACTTCGCCTCGCAGGCGACGAACCCGTTCCTGATGACCCTCGACAACGTCAAACGGATCCATCTGGCGACGGACGGGCTGCGCCAGTACACGCTGCTCAAGGGCTATCAGTCCGAGGGGCACGACTCCGCGCACCCCGATTACGCGGGCAACTACAACACGCGTGCGGGCGGCCTCGACGACCTCAACACCCTCGTCAGGGAGGGCAAGAAGTGGAACAGCGACTTCAGTGTGCATGTGAACGCCACGGAGTCCTATCCCGTCGCGAACGCCTTCTCCGAGAAACTCGTCGACAAGGCGAACGAGCAGTGGGACTGGCTTGATCAGAGCTACCGCATCGACCAGCGCAGGGACCTGGTCTCCGGCGACATCGTCAAGCGCTTCGCCGACCTGCGCGACGAGGCCGACGGCGCGCTCAACGCCCTCTACATCGACGTGTTCCGTGAGTCGGGGTGGACGTCCGACCGGCTGCAGCGCGCCCTGCGCCAGCAGGGCTGGATCGTCACCAGCGAATGGGGGCACGGCTTCGAGCGGTCGTCCGTCTGGTCGCACTGGGCGACGGAACCGGATTACGGCCCCGACACCTCCCGAGGAATCAACTCGCGGCTCATCCGCTTCATCCGGAACCACCAGAAGGACGTGTTCGCCGACAAATGGCCGACCCTTCTGGGAATTGCCCGCATGGGCAATTTCGAGGGATGGGTCGGCAAGACGGACTGGTCGTATTTCTACGATCTGATCTGGACGGACTCGCTGCCCGCCAAGTATCTCCAGGCTTATCCCATCAAGTCCTGGGGCGAGCACGAGGTCAGTTTCTTCGGGGAGGGCGGGACGACGGTCTCCGACGCCGACGGCACCCGTCGGATCGTGACCGACGGCCGTGTCGTCTATGACGGGGGCAGCTATCTGCTGCCCTGGGAACCCCGCAAGGCCACCGACCCCGGCAAGCTCTACCACTACAACCCCAAGGGCGGTAAGGGGAGTTGGCGGCTGCCGCGCGGCTGGGCCGGGCTCTCGAAGGTCGCGCTGTACCGGCTCACCGACCAGGGGCGGGTCTTCGTCGCCGATGTCCCGGTGCGCGGCGGCAAGGTCACCCTCGATGCCAAGGCCAAGCAGCCCTACGTCCTCTACCGCCGCCGCGCCGCCGCGCTGCCCGACCCCGGCTGGGGGCAGGCCACCCCTCTGCACGACCCCGGCTTCAACTCCGGGTCACTGCGGGGGTGGAAGGTCTCCGGGCCCGCCTCCGTCGTGCTCAGCAAACTCGGTGACCACGAACTCGTCGTCGCCCCGGGCGGCAAGGCAGCCGTCGGCCAGCGGCTGCGCCGCCTGAAGGCGGGAGCGTACGTGGCCTCCGTGCAGGTCGAGGTCGGGGAGAAGGCGGGCGACGAGCGCAAGGCCGCCCTCGAAGTGCGCACCGCCGACGGTGTCACCGCCGCCAACTGGACGCGGACCTCCACCGCGGGCAACTACGTGGCGGCCGACCGCAAGCACGGCACCCGCTTCCAGCGGATGTCCGTGCCCTTCACCGTCCCCGAGGGCGGCGGTTCGGCCGAGCTGACCCTGCGGGCCGACGCGGGCCACGCGCGCGTGCGCTTCGACAACGTACGGATCGTCTCCACCACGCGAGGCGGCGCCCCCGGAGAGGGCAGCCTCGTCAGCGAGGACTTCGAGCACGTGCCGCAGGGCTGGGGACCGTTCGTGAAGGGCGACGCGGGGAACGTCACCGATCCGCGCACGCACATCGCGCAACGGCACGCCCCCTACACGCAGCGCGGCTGGAACGGCAAGGCCATCGATGACGTCATCGACGGCTCGCAGTCCCTCAAGTCACGCGGCGAGAACGCCGGGCTCGTCTACCGCACCGTCCCGCACACCGTCCGCTTCGAGGCGGGCAAGCGCTACCGCGTCTCGTTCCGGTACGAGAACGAGAAGGCGGGGCAGTACGCGTGGATCACCGCCGTCGACGAGCCCGGAACCCGTGAACTCGACCGCAAGGAGCTGCCCGTCGCGACCGCACCCACCGTCCTGACCTACGAGTTCACGGCCCCCGCGAAGGGCGAGGCGTGGGTCGGGCTGCGCAAGACCGGGGACGACGGGACCGCCGAGTTCGCGCTGGACGCCTTCGAGGTACGGGAGGCCTGATGCTCCGCCGGGCGGGCCGATCTCTCGGCCCGCCCGGCGTCGAGACCGGTGCTCACCGGCCGGCGGAGCCGGACTCGGGGAGGGCCGGGAGAGGGGAAAGGGAAACCGTCCCTGCCTCGGCCGCCCCCTCCAGCTCAAGCACCCACACCTCGTTCTCCCCCTCCTGGAGCACCGCTCCGGGGACGTACAGCGAGGACTGCGGCCCCACGGTCCAGTACCGGCCCAGATTGAAGCCGTTCACCCACACGAACCCCCGCTCCCAGCCCGGCAGTTCCAGCACCGCGTCCCCGGCGCCACGGACAACCGCCGAACCCCGGTAGAGCCCCGGGCGCCCGCCCTCGGCCCCCGTGACGGGCACGCCCCTGACGGCCTCCGCCGAGGAGAACGCGTCGAGCCGCAGCCCCCTGGCCGTCACCCCGTGCAGGTACTGCCGCTCATGCAGCACCCCACCGGTGATGCCCTTCGCCTCGCCGGTCCGTGGCCCGTAGTTGACCCTCCCCAGGGACTCCACCCAGAGCTCCACGCGCGCGTGCCCCGCGACAGGCTCGGCCAGCGCCGGTTCCTCCTCGGTCAGGACCCCGGCCCGTACCCCGTCCACGTACACCACGGCCAGGTCCCGCAGCCCCCGCACACGCAGCGGATAGGGCTGCCTCGGGCCCGGCACGGTCAGCGTGTACTGGACCAGGCCGCGGTCCACGTCGAGCTCTTCGAAGGTGGGCGGTACGGCGTATTCCGCGGACGGGCCGCCGAGCGCGTCCAGCACGGCGGACAGCGGCGCCCACTCCGGCAGGCCGACCGCAGCGCGCTCCCCGAGAGCGGGCAGCGCCGCGGGCGGCTCCGGCAGCGGCCCCTCCGCATACGGGGCGAGCACCTCACGGAAGAGCCAGAACTTCTCCGTGGGGCGCCCGAACTCGTCGATGGGCGCGTCATAGTCGTACGAGGTGACGTCCGGCTCCAGGACACCGTCGTGCAGGGCGCCGCCGCCCCGGTTCGCCCCCGCCCACCCGGCGAAGTTGGTGCCGCCGTGCGCCATGTAGAGGTTGACCGAGGCCCCGCACTCCAGGATCTCCCGCAGCGCGTCCGCGGCGTCGGCCGCGTCCCGCACGACATGCCCGGCGCCCCAGTGGTCGAACCAGCCGCACCAGAACTCCATGCACATCAACGGCCCCTTCGGACGGTGCCCGCGCAGCGTCGCGAAGCCCGCGCGGGCCTGCGAGCCGAAGTTGGCCGTCGCCATGACACCGGGGACGGAGCCACCGGTCAGCATGTGGTCCTCGGGGCCGTCCGAGGTGAACAGCGGCATGGTCACGCCCTGGGCCCGCAGCAGGTCGGCGAGATGGCGGAGGTAGACCTGGTCCGAGCCGTAACTGCCGTACTCGTTCTCCACCTGCACCATGATCACTGGACCGCCCCGGTCGTGCTGACGCGGGACGACCTCCGTCATGAGACGGCCGAACCAGCGGTCCACATGCCCCAGATACTCCGCGTCGCGGGTCCGCGCGCGTGGACCCACCGCGCCCGTCAGCCAGTGCGGGAGCCCGCCGTTCTCCCACTCGGCGCAGATGTACGGGCCGGGCCGGACGATCGCCCACAGGCCCGCGTCCCGGGCGGCGTCCAGGAAACGGCCGAGCGCCTCGACGTCCCTGAACTCCCCGGGACGCGGCTCGTGCAGGTTCCACGGGACGTACGTCTCCACGCAGTTGAGCCCCATGGCGCGCAGCATCGCGAGACGGTGGCCCCACTGCGCCTCATGCACCCGGAAGTAGTGCAGCGCCCCGGAGAGCAGCCGTACGGGCCGCCCGTCCAGTTCGAAATCGTCCTCGCCCACCCTGAAGCCGTTCATCTCTTCCCTGTGTCCCTCTCGCTCGCATGACCCCTCCGTCACGATCACCTCTGGCGGGCGGCAGGGTCCATGGACAAAGATCTAGGCGGGTTGGACGCAGCGAGCGGGCCACGGCCCGGACAGAACCGGACGAAGGGGGCACCAGCGGATGTACCACACGTGGATGCGGTATTTCACGCCGAGCCCGGCCCACCACCGCCTCGGCCTCGCCTGCCTCGGCGTCGGCCTGCAGCACGGCCTCCTGCCGACCGTGGGCCCGCGCACCCTCGACCACCACGTGGCCGTCGTCATCAGCGCGGGCGGCGGCTGGTTCCAGAACCCCGACGGCAGACGTACGACGGTGACGGCGCCCGCCCTGATCTGGCTCACCCCCGGAGTGCGCCACCACTACGGGCCCGACCCGGAGACCGGCTGGGACGAATGCTTCGTCGACTTCACCGGGCCCGCCACGACGACGTACACCGAACTCGGCTACATCGAACCCGACCGGCCCGTGGTGCCGCTCTCCGACGCCACCGGGGCACGGGCCGCCGTCGGACGCATCGCGCGCGCCGCACGGCGCGGCAATCCGCTCCTGGAGGTCGAGACGGGCGCCGCCGTCCACGAACTGCTCGTCGCGCTGCGCAGGGCCCGCGCCGACATCGCCCCCGACGGCGACCCGGTCCTCCAGGCGCTGGCCCGCGACGCCTTCCAGCCGCTCTCCGTCGCGGGACACGCGGCACGGCACGGCATGACACCCGCGGAGCTGCGCACGGCGGTGCGCAGAGGCGCGGGCTGCAGCCCCAAGGACTACCTCCTCGGCATCCGCCTGGGACGCGCCAAGGAACTCCTCGCGGCCACGGAGCTCCCGGTCGCGGCCGTCGCACGCCGCGTCGGCTACGACGACCCCGCGTACTTCTCGCGGCTCTTCACGCGCCGCGTGGGCACGGCACCCGTGCGCTTCCGCGAGCAGCAGGGGCGCGCGGTCCCCGGCGGCTGGTCGCAGCAGATCCCCGACCCGGACCACCCGCCGATCCTGCGCTCTTCCGCCGTCGGCGGCGAAGGACCGGCAACGTAGGCTCGTGGACCATGACCACCCGCCACACAAGTGACGCGAACAGCGCCGACGCCGCGTCCGCCACGGACGCAGCCGTGCGCGCCGAGCTGTCCCGCCTGCGCGACAGCATCGACAACATCGACGCCGCCGTCGTCCACATGCTCGCCGAGCGCTTCAAGTGCACCCAGCAGGTCGGCCACCTGAAGGCCAACCACCACCTCCCACCCGCCGACCCCGACCGCGAGGCCCGGCAGATCGCCCGGCTCCGCGAGCTCGCGGAGAGCGCGAAGCTCGATCCGGCGTTCGCCGAGAAGCTGCTCAACTTCATCATCGCGGAGGTCATCCGCCACCACGAGACCATCGCCAAGTCGTCGTGAACCGGACCGCCGGGACTGCTTGTCGGTGACATCAGGCAGCATGGACCCATGCCCGTACTGACGCGCGACGAAGCGCAGACCCGAGCCCGGCTCATCGACGTCCAGCGGTACACGGTCGAGCTCGACCTGACCCGCGGAGCCGAGACCTTCGACTCCCGCACCGTCATCCGGTTCACGGCGCTCGGCGAGCCCGCGGCCACGGTGGACACCTTCGTCGAGCTGAAGCCCGCCGAGCTGCGCGCCGTGACCCTGGACGGGCAGGCCCTCGACCCCGGGGGCCTCGTCGAGAACCGGCTCGCGCTCACCGGGCTCACCACGGGCGAGCACGAGCTGCGGATCGACGCGGCCATGCGCTACTCGCACACGGGCGAGGGCATGCACCGCTTCACCGACCCCACGGACGGCGAGACGTACACGTACACGCAGCTGTTCATGGAGGACGTGCAGCGGGTCTTCGCCGCCTTCGACCAGCCCGACCTGAAGTCCGTCTTCGAGCTGACCGTCACCGCCCCGGAAGGCTGGACGGTCCTCGCGAACGGCGTCACCGAGCACCTCGGCGACGGGACGTGGCGCGCGGCGGCCACCCCGCTGATCTCCACGTACCTCGTCGCCGTCGCCGCGGGGCCCTGGCACTCGGTCCGCACCGAGCACCGCGGGCTGCCCTTCGGCATCCACTGCCGCCGTTCGCTCGCCCCCTTCCTGGAGGCCGACGCCGACGAGATCCTCGACGTCACGCGCGCGTGCTACGACCGCTACCACGAGAAGTTCGAGGAGCCCTACCCCTTCGACTCGTACGACCAGGCGTTCGTCCCCGAGTTCAACGCGGGCGCGATGGAGAACCCCGGACTCGTCACCTTCCGCGACGAGTTCATCTACCGCTCCGCCGTCACCGAGACCGAGCGGCAGACCCGCGCCATGGTCATCGCCCACGAGATGGCCCACATGTGGTTCGGCGACCTCGTCACCCTGCGGTGGTGGGACGACATCTGGCTGAACGAGTCCTTCGCGGAGTACATGGGCTTCCAGACCACCGCCGAGGCCACCCGCTTCGGCGACACCTGGACCGACTTCGGCGTCGCCCGCAAGTCCTGGGGGTACGACGCCGACCAGCGCCCCTCCACCCACCCCGTCGCACCGGACCCGGACGCCGTGCCCGACACCGCCTCCGCGATGCTCAACTTCGACGGCATCTCGTACGCCAAGGGCGCCTCCGCCCTGCGCCAACTCGTCGCCTGGCTCGGCGAGAAGGACTTCCTCGCCGGCATCAACACCCACATCGCCCGGCACAAGTTCGCCAACGCCACCCTCGCCGACTTCATCGAGTCCCTCGCGCACAACACCGACCGCGACGTGCACGGCTGGGCCGACGCCTGGCTGCGCACCACCGGCGTCGACACGCTCACCTCCACGGTCACGCACGACGCCCGGGAGTGGAGCCTGTCCGTCGACCGCGACGGCAGCCGCCCCCACCGCGTCGCCGTCGGCGTGTACGACCGCGACCCCACCGACCCCCAGGGCCTGGTGCTGCGCGAGCGGTACGAACGGGACGTCCCGCACACCGGGACCACCGCGCCGCGTGACGGCGGGCGCCCCGCCCTGATCGTCCCCAACGACCAGGACCTCACGTACGCCAAGATCCGCCTCGACGAGAACTCCATGGAGACGGCCCTGCGCAGCCTCTCCCGCGTCCCGGACGCGCTCACCCGCGCCGTCCTGTGGAACAGCCTGCGCGACATGGTCCGCGACGGCGAGCTCGAAGGCATGGCCTACCTGGAGGCGGCCCGCGCGCATCTGCCCGACGAGACCGACCTCGCCCTCGTCCAGGGCGTCCTCGCCTTCGCCTCCACCCACGTCGCGGACCGCTTCCTGCCCCCGGCGCTGCGGCCGGCCGCCCTCACCACCCTCACCGAGCTGTGCCGCGACCTGATCCGGCGCACCGAGGACGGCTCCCACGAGGGCCTGCGGCTCACCGCCGTACGCGGCCTCATCGACGTGGCGTCGCGGCCCGACCCGCTCCAGGAGTGGCTCACCGAGGGCACCGTCCCCGGCGGCCCCGAACTCGACCCCGAGCTGCGCTGGCGCGTCCTGACCCGCCTCGCCGTCCTCGGCGCCGCCGACGAGCCCGCGATCGCCGCCGAGCTGGAGCGTGACCCCAGCGCCACCGGGCAGGAGGGCGCGGCCCGCTGCCGTGCCGCGCTGCCCGACCCGGAGGCCAAGCGCCGCGCGTGGGAGGCGATGTTCGCCTCCGACGACCTCTCCAACTACCTCCTCACCGCCACCGCCCAGGGCTTCTGGCAACCCGAACAGACCGATCTCGTACGGGAGTACATCCCCCGCTACTTCACGGACGCGGTGGCCGTCGCGGCCCGCCGCGGCCCGGCCATCGCCGACGTAGCGGGCCGCTGGGCCTTCCCCGCCTCCGAGGTAAACCCCGAAACACTCCGCCTGGGCAAGGAATGCCTGCGCGACGCGAACCCCATCCCGGCCCTGCACCGCAAACTCACCGACCAACTGGACGACCTCGCAAGGGCGTTGCGAGTGCGGACGGCGAACCAGGCACCCCAATAGGGACGCGAGAAACGGCGCACCAAGCGACAACGCACCCGCAGGGCTGAGCAATACCCGCGCCCCGAAAGGGGCGCGGGGAACGGCGCGCCAAGCCACGACGCACCCGCAGGGTCGAAGCGGCACCGGCGCCCCGACAGGGGCGCGGGGAACGGCGCGCCAAGCCACGACGCACCCGCAGGGGCAGTGCGCCAGTGCCCCCGCGGCACCCGCAGGGGCAGAGCACCGCCCCCCCGCGGGCACCGCGGGGCCAGTACACCGCCGACCCGCGAAGCGCCTAGCACCCCAGCTCGCCCCGGCACCCCCTCTCCCCGCGGCAGTACCACTTTCGGGTTCGGATCGTTGAGCTCTTCGGGCGTGCCGTCCGCTCGGCGGACAGGCTGGTTGTCCCCGCCCGCGCGCACCCGAAGGACGTCGCCCATGAGCACTCCGCCGCCCCTCGCCGGAGGAGCCCGAGGCCCGGACGCTCTGCGGCCCTTGCTCAGCGCCGCCCTGGACGCCCTGCGCACCGGAGCGACCGCCCGCGGCGGCCCGCTCCCGGCAGGCGGCCCCACCGCCGTGGCGGCCAGGGTGCGCGAGGCCGCGGGCGAGGTCCTGCCCGCCCGCGGCGAGGGCGAGGAAGCGGCCCTGCGCACACTCGTCCACGCCCTTGCCGAAGGCGCCGCCGACCCCGCTGACGCCCTCTGCGCCGCCCACCTGCACTGCCCGCCGCTCGCGGTCGCCGTCGCCGCCGACCTGGCCGCGTCCGCGCTCAACCCCTCGATGGACTCCTGGGACCAGGCCCCCGCCGCCTCCGAGATCGAAGCCCTGGTCACCCGCGCCCTCACCACGGAGGTCTACGGCAGCGGCGTCCACGGCACCGGCGGGGGAGACGCCCTCGTCACCACCGGCGGTACCGAGGCCAACCAGCTCGCCCTGCTCCTGGCCCGCGAACGCACCGCCACGCACGGCCCCGTCCAACTGGTCGTCGGCGAGAACGCCCACCACTCGCTCGCCCGCGCCGCCTGGCTCCTCGGCATGCCGGAACCCGTCACCGTCCCCGCGCCCGCCGGAGTCCTCGACCCGGCCGCACTCGACGAGGCGCTGTCCGGACTCACCGGGCCACCGGACTCGTTCCTCGTCGCCGCCACCGCGGGCACCACCGACGCGGGCCTCGTCGACCCCCTCGACCAGATCGCCGCCCTCTGCGCGGACCACGGCGCCCGCCTGCACGTCGACGCCGCGTACGGCGGCCCGCTCCTCTTCAGCGACGTACGAAGAGGACTCCTGCACGGCATGGAGCGCGCCGACAGCATCACCTTCGACCTGCACAAGCTCGGCTGGCAGCCCGTCGCCGCCGGGCTGCTCCTGGTCCGTGACGGCCGCGACCTCACGGCCCTTGGCCACCACGCCGACTACCTCAACGCCGACGACGACACCGAAGCGGGCCTGCCCGACCTCCTCGGCCGCTCCCTGCGCACCACGCGCCGGCCCGACGTCCTCAAACTCGCCGTCACCCTCAAGGCCCTGGGGAGGGAAGGGGTCGGCGCGCTCGTCGACCAAGTCTGTCTGCAGGCGCAGGAGTTCGCCGGGCTCGTCGCCGCGCACCCCGGCTTCGAGCTGTACGACCGGCCCGTCATCAGCACCGTCCTGTTCCGGCCCGTCGGCGCCGACGACGACCACATCGCGTACATCCGGCGCGAACTCCTCGGCCAGGGCCGCGCCGTACTCGGGCGGGCCTGCATCGACGGCCGCCGGTGGCTCAAGGCCACCCTGCTCAACCCGCACACCCGGCCCGGCGACCTCGCCGAGCTCCTGAAGCTCGTGGAAGGAACCACCCCCCGATGACCGGCCAGAACGACAAGCCCGCCCCGCCGCTCACCACCCCCGAGGAACCCCGGGACCTGGTCGGCATCGGCATCGGCCCCTTCAACCTCTCCCTCGCCGCCCTCGCCCAGCCACTCGCCGGACTCGACGCCGCCTTCTACGAACAGCGGCCCGGCTTCCACTGGCACCCGGGGCTCCTCATCGACGGCGCCAGCCTCCAAGTGCCGTTCCTCGCCGATCTGGTGACCCTCGCCGACCCGGCCAACCCCTGGTCCTTCCTCAGCTACCTCAAGACCCGCGAACGGCTCTTCCCCTTCTACTTCGCCGAGCGGTTCCACATCCAGCGCGCCGAGTACGACGCGTACTGCCGCTGGGTCAGCGAGAACCTCCCCGCGCTGCACTTCGGCCACCAGGTCGACGCGGTGCGCTGGAACGCCGAACGGGACCTCTTCGAGGTCGACTTCACGCAGCTCGACGCCGAGGGGGAGGCCGAGGCGCTCGGCCGGACGTACACGAAGAACATCGCCGTCGGCGTCGGCACCGCGCCCTACATCCCCGAGCCCCTGAAGCCGCTGGCCGACGCCCCCGCCGTGCCCGTGATCCACTCCGCGGACTATCTCCTGCACCGCGACCGGCTGCTCGCCGCCGACCACATCACCGTCATCGGCTCGGGCCAGTCCGGCGCGGAGGTCTTCCTCGACCTGCTCAAGCACCGCCCGGCCGGCGCCGAGAAGATCCACTGGCTCGCCCGCACCGAGGCCTTCGCCCCCATGGAGTACTCCAAGCTCGGCCTGGAACACTTCACCCCGGACTACACCCGCTACTTCCACTCCCTGCCCGAAGCCGTGCGCGACGGACTCGTCCCCCAGCAGTGGCAGCTCCACAAGGGCATCGACGCCGACACCATCGCCGCCATCCACGACGAGCTCTACCGCCGCACCCTGCACGGCGGCTGGCCCGACGCCGTGCTCACCCCGGGCGTCTCCGTGCGCACCGCGGGCCGCGTCGCCACCACCCGCGTGGAACTCCACCTGGAACACCTCCAGCAGGGCACCCGCTCCCGCCTCACCACGGACGCGGTCGTGCTCGCCACCGGCTACCGCGAGCGCCCCCTGGACCAGCTCCTCGCGGGCCTCGACCCGTACATGCGCCGGGACTCCGCCGAGCGCCCCCGCATCGACGAGCAGTACCGCCTCGTCCTCGACCCCTCCGTCACCGGCACCGGCAGCAACGTCTACGTACAGAACGCCGAACGCCACACCCACGGCGTCGGCGCCCCCGACCTGGGACTCGCCGCCTGGCGCAGCGCCACCATCCTCAACAACCTGCTGGAGGAGCCCCCTTACCCGCTCCCGCAGCGCACCGCGTTCACCAGCTTCGGCCTCCAGGACACCCAGGCCCGCCGCGCCACCGGCCTGATCGGCGAGCAGCGCGGCAACCTCGTACGCCTCAAGAACTGACGGGGATCAGAACACCGGAGTGCCGTCCCGGGTCAGCTTCCAGTCCACCGACGCGAACTGGGCCGGGTCGACCGTTCCCTTGGCCTGCACCCACTGGATGATCGTGTTGCGGATCTCGTCGGAGTTCGCCCACAGCTGCTTGGCGCCGGCCACATGCGGGAAGTTGCCGCCGCCGCTGGCCCGGTAGTTGTTGACCGCGAGCACGAACTCGGCCTTCGGGTCGAGCTCCTTGCCCTCGAAGCTCAGCTTCGCGATGCGGGAACCCGCCGGCTTGGCGATGTCGATCTCGTACGTCACGCCGTACAGCGCGTCGTAGTTGTAGTCCGGGGTGTTGCCCGCGTTCGTCAGCTTCGCCGGGTCCACCGGGGCGCCGGCCGCCGTCTGCACGTAGTAGCGCGCCGAGTACTCCAGGTACTCCTTGAGCTGGGCGCCCGTGATGAGCCGCGCCTCCAGGGTGTTCTCGAACGGGTAGAGCCCCGCCGCGTCCTTGATCGTCACTTCGCCCGCGGGGATGCCCGCCGTACGCGAGAAGCACGAGGCCTGCGAGAGCACGGGAAGCGCCGCGTACTGGCCGCCCTTGAGAGCCTCCTTCACCGTCTCCGCCTGGACATGGCTGATCAGGTCGATGATCGCGACATCCTTGTACGGGCCCTCGGCCGTGCTCATCGCCTGCGTCGACGTACCGATGACCTGGTTGACGTACGCGACGACCTTCTTGTGCTCGTCGGCGAGCAACCGGGTGATCTTGCGGTCCTCCTTCGCCGTGTTGGAGTTGAGGACCTGCGCGCCGACCTTCTCCACCGTCCAGCGGCCCTTGGCCCACACCAGGTCGAAGTCGAAGAGGGTGAGGCGCTGGCCCCACTTCAGCGGCTCGGACAGGACGACCTGCTTGCCGGTCTCCTTGTTCTGCACGAAGTACTCGGGGATCTCCGTGTGCGCGTGCCCGACCAGGATCGCGTCGATGCCGGGCACCTGCTCGGCCACCAGACCGGCCGCGTTCTCGATGTGCGGGAGCTGGTCACCGTACGAGGACGTGCCGCTGGAGCCGGAGTGCGCCGAGACGATCACGACGTCCGCGCCCATGGAGCGCAGCTTCGGCACCCACTTCGCCGCCTGCTCCTCCAGACCCGGGAACGTCATCTTGCCCTGCACGTTCGCCTTGTCCCAGATCGCGATGCCGGGGTTGGTCAGGCCGAGCACCGCCACCTTCACGTCACGGCCGTGCGGGGTGCGCAGGCGCCTCATGAAGTACGGCGGGAAAGCCGGCTTCTGCGTCTTCGCGTCGAGGGCGTTGGCGCCGAGCAGCGGGAAGTCGCACTGCTCCTCGAACTTACGCAGCACGGGAATGCCGTAATTGAACTCGTGATTTCCGAGCGCCGCGGCGTCGTAACCGATGCTGTTCATCGCCTGCGCCATCGGGTGGACCGGGCCGTGCTCGGCCGTGATCGGGTCGATCTTGGCGTAGTAGTACGAGAGCTGCGTGCCCTGAATGGTGTCGCCCGCGTCGATGAGGAGCGTGTTGCGGCGCCCTCTCTCCTCGCGGATCTCGTTCACGAGGGTGGAGATCTTCGCCAGGCCCACGTCGTTGTGGTCCTTGTCGTCGAATTCCTTGTCCGTGAAGTAGTCCCAGTTGAAGACATTGCCGTGCAGGTCCGTCGTGCCCATCACGGTGAACGAATAGCGCTTCTTCCGCCTGGCGGGCTTCCCGGGCGCCTGCGCCGACGCGGAGGGGGCGGCGGCCGCCCCGCCCGCGAGCGCCACGCCCGTGACGGCGGCGGACCTGCCCAGGAACTTCCGGCGGTTCAGCGGCATTTCGTACTCTCCTTGGACCCATGGCCATCGGTGTAACGCGCGTAGATAACGCGCGTAGATTCTGACCCCGACCACACCACCGGCAACAGACCCCGCAGGTTTCGATCCGATGACTGTCCGGTGCCGCGTCCATTCCCTGTCCGCTGCCGCGCCCCGGTGCGAGAGTGGCCGCATGGACGAGACCACCCCCGAGACCACCCCCGAGACCACCCCCACTCCGGCCCCCTACGGCACCCCCGGCGCCCCGCGCCTGGCCGTGAAGGGCGAGGCACACCTCGAAGTCGACCCCGAGATCGCCCGCATCGGCATCACCGTCAGCGCGCGCGGTACCGACCGGCGCGAGGCCCTCAACGACCTGACCCGCCGCAACGCCACCGTCATCGACCTCGTGAAGTCCTACGGCGAATCCGTCGAGACCCTGGAGACCGGCGCCTTCTCCATCAGCCCCGAACTGACCAAGCACGGCCGCGGCGAACGCGTCCGCGCCTACCACGGCCGCGTTCACGTGACCGCGGAGCTCAGCGACTTCACCGCGCTCGGCGAGCTCACCACCCGCCTCGCCGACCTCGAACTGACCCGCGTCGACGGCCCCTACTGGGCGCTGCGCCCCGACTCGCCCACCCACCGCCAGGCCCGGCAACAGGCGGTCAGGGAAGCCGTGCAGCGCGGCAGGGAATACGCCGAGGCGCTGGGGACCACGCTCGCCGCCCTCGTCGAGCTCGCCGACATCGGCGCCGAGAACGCCCAGCCGTTCGGCTACGGCGGCCCGACGCCCGCCATGCGCACCGTCGCGTACGGAGGCGCCGCCGACATGGTCCAGGAAGCGGCCCCCCTCGACCTCGAACCCCAACGGCAGCACGTCTACGCACAAGTCAACGCACGCTTCACGATGACACCCCCGCGGCTGTAGTCACGGAGTGGCTTTACGTGGCGGGGCGCCCGGTAAATCGCTCATCAGAGCAGCGCCCCGCACAATTCAACACTTGTCAATAACCTTTCATGCAAAGGTTGTTGAGTAGTCATGCCCAGCCAATTCTCTACCGGCCGGTAAGCCCTAGGCTCGAACCATGCGCCGAGCAAAAATCGTCTGCACCCTGGGCCCCGCCACCGACTCGTACGACCAGATCAAGGCACTGGTCGAAGCCGGAATGGACGTGGCCCGCTTCAACCTCAGCCACGGCACCTACGCCGAGCACGAGGAGCGCTATCAGCGCGTACGGAAGGCATCCGACGAGACGGGCCGCAGCGTCGGCATCCTCGCCGACCTTCAAGGCCCGAAGATCCGCCTCGGCCGCTTCAGCGAAGGACCTGTACTCCTTGAACGGGGAGACGAGTTCACCATCACCGTCGAAGAAGGCGTCGAAGGCGACCGCCAGACCTGCGGCACGACCTACGACGGCCTCGCCGGCGATGTCACCCCCGGTGAACGCATCCTCGTGGACGACGGCAAAGTGACCCTGGAGGTCACCGCGGTCGACGGTCCCCGAGTCACCACCACCGTGGTCGAGGGCGGCATGGTCTCCGACCACAAGGGACTCAACCTCCCCGGCGTCGCCGTCTCCGTCCCCGCCCTCTCCGACAAGGACGAGGCCGACCTGCGCTGGGCCCTGCGTTCAGGGTTCGACGTCATCGCCCTGTCCTTCGTCCGCAGCGGCCGCGACATCGAGGCCGTGCACCGCATCATGGACGAGGAAGGCCGCCGCCTCCCCGTCATCGCCAAGGTCGAGAAGCCACAGGCCGTCGAGAACATCGACGACATCGTCGCCGCCTTCGACGCGATCATGGTCGCCCGCGGTGACCTCGGCGTCGAGATGCCCCTCGAACAGGTGCCGATCGTCCAGAAGCGCGCCATCAAGCTCGCCAAGCGGAACGCCAAGCCGGTCATCGTCGCCACCCAGATGCTCGACTCGATGATCGACAACTCCCGGCCCACACGCGCCGAGGCCTCGGACGTCGCCAACGCCGTCATCGACGGCACGGACGCCGTGATGCTCTCCGGCGAGACCAGCGTCGGCAAATACCCCATCGAGACCGTCCGCACGATGGGCCGCATCGTCGAGGCCGCCGAGGAGGACATCCTCGCCAAGGGCCTGCCGCCGCTGACCGAACGGAACAAGCCCCGCACCCAGGGCGGAGCCGTCGCCCGCGCCGCCGCCGAGATGGGCGACTTCCTCGGCGCCAAGTGCCTCGTCGCCTTCACGCAGTCCGGCGACACCGTCCGCCGCCTCTCGCGCTACCGCTCCCCGATCCCGCTGCTCGCCTTCACCCCGGACCGGGCCACGTGCTCGCAGCTGAACCTCACCTGGGGCGTCGAGACCTTCCTCGGCCCGCACGTCGAGTCCACCGACGCCATGGTCCGCCAGGTCGACGAACTCCTCCTGAAGTACGGGCGCTGCGAGAAGGGCGACGTGGTCGTCATCACCGCCGGCTCCCCGCCCGGAGTCGCCGGCTCCACCAACCTCGTACGCATCCACCACATCGGCGAGGACGACAGCCCCAAGTAGGCGGACCGCGTACGTGGGCCGAGGGGCCGCTCCGGGGGGAGCGGCCCCTCGCTCATGCCGCGCGCCTGGCGCCCAATGCCTACGGGGTGACGATGGCGAACTTCGGATCAGGCTTCTCCACCACGCCGAGCAGGTCGGTGAGAAGCGACGCGTCACCCTCGACCTTGATGTCACCGAGCCCCTTGCCGCCCAGCATCGCGAGCAACTGAGGCTTGGTCATCGTCAGCGTCACACCCGCCTCCGGGTCCTTCTTCGTGTCGCTGCGATACGTCAACACCCCGTGCCGCAAGGTCAGATGCCACACCTTGCCCAGCGCCGGAAGACTCCAGTCCATCCGCAGCCTCAGGTCCCACGCCTTCGGCCCGTTCACCCGGATCGCCACGGAGTCGATCAACTGATCCACGGAGAGCGCCATCAGCATGTCCGCGCTGGCCACGGTCGTGGGGGAGTCCCGTACGCCCTCACGCAGCTCCTGCGCACCGGTCAGATAGAAGTTGCGCCACACGGCGTTCTCGGAGGCCTGCCCCAACGTGGTGTACAGCCGGGCGAGTTCAGCCTTCGCCGTCTTGTGTCCCGGGTCCGCGAACACCACATGATTGAGCAGCGTCACGGCGAACCGCAGATCACCACTCTTCGCGAACGCCTTGGCCTTGGCGACCGTCGCCGTACGGCCCCCCATGGCCTTGACGTACCGCTCGGCCTCCTCGACGGGCGGGTGCTCCCACAAGTGCGCGGGATTGCCGTCGAACCAGCCCATGTACCGCTGATAGATGCCTTTCACGTTGTGACTCAGGGACCCGTAATACCCCCGGTTCGCCCACACCCCCGCCAGCGCCGGCGGCAACTCGATCTCCTCGGCGATCTCCCGCCCCGTCATCCCCGCATTGATCATCCGCAACGTCTGGTCATGCATGTACGCGTACAGATCCCGCTGCTGCTCAAGCAACTCCACGATCGTGTCGCCACCCCACGTGGGCCAGTGATGTGAAGCGAACGCAACATCGACCCGCCCGTCGAACAACACCACAGACTCGCCCAGATAGTGCGCCCACTGCCGGGCGTCCCGCACCTGCGCCCCGCGCAGCGTGATGATGTTGTGCATCGTGTGGGTCGCGTTCTCCGCCATGCAGACGGCACGCAGGTCCGGGAGCACGAAGTTCATCTCGGCAGGGGCCTCGGTCCCCGGCGTCATCTGGAACTCGAAACGCACCCCGTCCACGGTCTCGACCTGACCGGTCTCGGTGATGTCCGTGGTCGGCGGTATCAGCCCGATCGACCCCAGGGACACGGTCTGCCCGAGCCCACAACCGATCTGCCCCGCGGGCGACTTGGGCAGCAGCGCCCCGTACATGTACCCGGAACGCCGCTGCATGGCGGTCCCGGCGTAGACGTTCTCCGAGACGGCATGCTCCATGAAACCGTCAGGAGCGAGAACCGGCACGTCACCGCCCCCATCAGGCAGTACCCCCCTGCAACCGCCGAAGTGATCGACGTGCGGATGGGTGTAGATGAGCCCGGTGACCACCTTCTCCCCGCGATGCTCGCGATACAGCTTCAGCGCGGCGGCGGCGGTCTCCGCGGAGATCAGCGGATCGATGACGACGACCCCGGTGTCCCCCTCGATGAGCGTCATGTTCGACAGATCAAGCCCTCGCACCTGATAGACACGGTCAGTGACCTTGTAGAGCCCCTGCTTCGACACGAGCTGCGACTGCCGCCACAGACTCTTGTGCGCGGTTTTGGGCGCACCCTTCTCCAGGAAGTCATACGCGTCGGCGTCCCAGACGACCTGCCCCTTGGCGTTCTTCACGACCCCGGGGGTGAGGGCGGCGACGAACCCCTTTTCGGCATCGGCAAAGTCGTCCCCGCCCTTACTGCTGCCCTCACGGTCGATCGCGAAGGCGGTCTGAGGATTCATGGCCACGGCCGCAGCGGCGGCCCCCGCTGCGGCAGCGACGAAGGTACGCCGGTTCAAGGGAGTCATGCGGCCGAAGATCGCAGCGGGCCCTGGGGCGGGGCAAGGGTTTCCGGAGGATTTGGGGCAGCTCCCAGGAGGGGCGGGGGAGGGGAGTGACGCGTCCTATTGCGCGGGCGGCGCGGGGCGGGTGCGGGGCCGTGCCTCGCGGCCGTACGGCTACTGTCCGTGATGAGCAGCCCCGGGGGTCGCACAGCAAAAAAGCGGACGCACACAAAATCGTGGGCGTCCGCTTTTTCCTGCGATGTGCCGGGTGCGGGATTCGAACCCGCAAGCCCTTTCAGGCAGAGGTGTTTGAGACCTCCGTGTATACCGTTCCACCAACCCGGCAGGCACTGCCGGAACTATACCGGGTCACCGCCGGACGCTGCAGCTAGGTAGGCTGGCGAGGCAGCAGTACCTGCCCGGCCCGTAACAAGGAGCCCCCGTGACTTCCCCCGAGTCGCCCCAGCCCGTAGCCGATGACGACGACAAGTCGCATGTGCCTCCGCTGACGACCCGTGTCGTCATCGCCGAGGACGAGGCTCTCATTCGGCTCGACCTCAAGGAGATGCTCGAGGAGGAGGGCTACACCGTCGTCGGTGAGGCCGGAGACGGTGCGAAAGCCGTCGAGCTGGCCCGCGAGCACAAGCCGGACCTGGTGATCCTTGACGTGAAGATGCCCGTCATGGACGGCATCTCGGCGGCCGAGAAGATCGCCGAGGAGAGCATTGCCCCGGTGCTCATGCTGACCGCCTTCTCGCAGCGTGACCTGGTCGAGCGGGCCAGGGACGCCGGTGCGATGGCGTACCTCGTGAAGCCCTTCAGCAAGACCGACGTGGTGCCGGCCATCGAGATGGCCGTCTCGCGCTACACGGAGCTGAAGACGCTGGAGAGCGAGGTCGCCGACCTCACCCTGCGTCTGGAGACGCGGAAGCTGGTGGACCGGGCCAAGTCGATTCTTCAGACCGAGTATGGCTTGACCGAGCCCGCCGCCTTCCGGTGGATCCAGAAGACGTCGATGGACCGCCGTCTGTCGATGCAGCAGGTCGCGGAGGCGGTCATCGAGGACGCCGACGAGAAGAAGGCGGCGAAGGGGCAGTAGCCCTCGCGAGCGTCACGCGCGTACGTACGGCGAAGGCCCGCACCCCGGATTCGGGGTGCGGGCCTTCTCGTACGGAGGGGGACGACGGAGTCCTAGTCCTCGCCCAGGTACGCCTTGCGCACGGACTCGTCGTGCAGCAGGTCGTTCCCCGTACCGGACAGGACGATCTTGCCGACCTCCATGACATGACCGTGGTCGGCGAGCGAGAGCGCCGCCTGCGCATTCTGCTCGACGAGCAGAATGGTCGTGCCCTGGGACTTGAGCTCGGCGATGGTCGCCATGATCTTCTGCATCATGATCGGCGAAAGTCCCATGGAGGGTTCGTCGAGCATGAGCAGTTTCGGCTGGGACATCAGGGCGCGGCCCATGGCGAGCATTTGCTGCTCGCCGCCGGAGAGCGTGCCCGCCGCCTGCTTTCTGCGTTCCCCGAGAATGGGGAAGAGGTCGTAGGCGCGCGCGATGTCCTTTTCGATGCCGCCCTTGTCGCTGCGCAGATATGCGCCGAGCCGCAGATTGTTCTCGATCGTCATGCGCGGGAAGATGTGCCGGCCCTCGGGAGAGTGGGCCAGGCCGAGCGAGACGATCTGGTCGGCGCGGTATTTCCGCAGTGCTTTTCCGTTGAATTTGATGGAGCCGCCGACCGGCTTGAGCAGTCCGGACAGCGTGCGCAGCGTGGTGGTCTTGCCTGCGCCGTTCGTGCCGATCAGCGTGACGACCTCGCCGGCCTCGACCTTGAAGGAGATGCCTTTGACGGCCTCGATCTTGCCGTAGGCGACCTTGAGGTCCTCGACTTCGAGCAGTGCGGTCATCAGCTGGTCTCCTCGTTGCCCGTGGCGTCGGCTTCCGTGCTGCCGGGGGCTCCTTCGAAGGGCTCGCCCAGGTAGGCGGCGATGACGCGGTCGTCCTGCTGGACGGTCTCACTGTCGCCCTCGACGAGTTTCTCGCCCTGGACGAGTACGGCCACGCGGTCGCACAGGTTGAAGATGAAGCGCATGTCGTGCTCGATGACGAGGACGGCGATGCCCATGTCCCGGATGGCGAGGACGAGTTCCTCGGTGGCGCGGGTCTCCTGGGGGTTCATGCCCGCGGTGGGCTCGTCCAGGAGGAGCAGGCCCGGCTCGCTGGCCAGCGCGCGGGCGATCTCCAGCTTGCGCTGCTCGCCGTAGGGCAGGTTGCGGGAGAGGTGCTCCGCCTTCTCGGCGAGGCCGACGAATTCGAGCAGCTCCATGGCGCGTTCCCTGGACTTGGCCTCCGCCTTGTGGAAGCCCGGCCCGCGCAGGAGGGCCGACCAGAGGCCTTCCTTCGTACGCGTGTGGCGTCCGACGAGGACGTTCTCCAGGACCGTCATGTTCGCGAACAGACGGATGTTCTGGAAGGTGCGGGCCACGCCGGCCGCGGTGACCTTGAAGGACTTGCTGGGCAGGACCTTGTCCTTGTACCGGACTTCGCCCTCGGTGGGGATGTAGAGGCCGGTGAGGCAGTTGAAGAAGGTCGTCTTGCCCGCGCCGTTGGGTCCGATGAGGCCGACGATCTCGCCGCTGTTGACGGTGAGGTCGACGGAGCGCACGGCGGTGAGGCCGCCGAACCGCATGGTGACGCCCCGGGCGTCCAGGACGGTCTGCCCGGCCGGCGTGGCGGCGGGGCTGTCCTTGCTGGTGGTGGTGTCGGTGGTCATGGCTCAGGCCCCTGTCTTGCTGAGGACTGTGGGTGGCGGCGTGTCGCCGGGTGCCAGGTCGGCCTCGTGGAATTCGAGCTGGCGGCGGCGGTTGGGGATGAGGCCTTCGGGGCGGAAGCGCATGAGGAGCACGAGCGCGAGGCCGAAGGCGAAGAGCTGGTAGTCGCCCAGGAACGAGAGCTTGCTCGGGATGAGGTAGAGCAGTGCCGCGCCGACGAGGGGTCCGCTGATGGTGCCCATGCCGCCGAGGACGACCGCGGCGAGCAGGAACGCGGAGTTGGGCGGGACGGTGTTGGCGAACTGGTACTGCTCGGGGGTGACGGTGTAGGTGACGTGTGCCTGCACCGTGCCCGCGAGTCCGGCGAGCGAGGCGCCGAGTGCGAAGGCGATGAGCTTCACGCGGAAGCCGTTGATGCCCATGGCGAGCGCCGCGGTCTCGTCCTCGCGGATGGCGACCCAGGCGCGCCCGATGCGGGAGTCGCCGCTGCGCCGGAAGACCAGCACGACGACGAGGGTGATGAGCAGCATCAGGAAGAAGTAGTTCGCGAAGCGGCCGATGGTGACGCCGAAGATGGTGTGCTCGATGCCGAAGTCGAAGCCGAGGATCTTCAGGTTCGGGATCGAGGAGATGCCGTTCGAGCCGTTGGTGATGTCCGGGCCGGACGTGCCGTCGGAGTTCATCGCGACGAGCCGGAAGATCTCACCGAAGCCGAGGGTGACGATGGCGAGGTAGTCGCCGCGCAGCCGCAGGGTCGGGGCGCCGATGAGCACGCCGAAGATCAGTGATGCGCCCGCGCCGACGAGGATGGCGCCCCAGAACGGCAGGTGGACGTCGAAGGGGGAGGAGGGCGATCCGGAGACCATGGATGCCGCGTAGGCGCCGACGCCGAGGAAGGCGACGTATCCGAGGTCGAGGAGGCCCGCGAGGCCGACGACGATGTTCAGGCCGAGTGCGACGGTGGCGAAGATGAGGATGTAGACGCCGATGGTGGCGTACTGGTCGTCGCTCTGGGTGAACGGGAAGGCGGCGGCGGCCACGAAGGCGCCGATGAGCGTGATGTTGCGGTGCCGTGCGGTGTACGTGGAGACCTGTGCGACGAGGCCCGCCTTGGACAGTGCGGCGAAGCTGAACGCGACGGTGATCAGGAAGCCGATGAAGAGCTCGTCGTACTCGGTGCCGATGCCGTAGGTGAAGACCAGGAGGCCGACGGCGAGCGCGGCGACGATGATCAGGATCTCGAGGTAGCTGGGGAGCTTGCGCGGCGTGGGCGGGGCCTCCGCGGCGAAGGCGCCCTTGAAGATGGTCATGCCGTTGCGCATGCGGTGCTTGAACTGTTCGCCGCCGCTGTCCTCGGGGTCGACCGCGTAGGTGTGCGGTCGTACGAAGGGCAGGGCGAGGGCGCCGACGAAGGCGGCCAGGGTGGCGATGGCGGCGACCCAGGCGCCGGGGTCCAGGTTGGCGAGGCCGCCGAGCTGGTAGCTGATCGAGATGACCGTGTACCAGGTGGTGGCGAAGGCCGCGAGGGCCGCGTACTTCAGCGCGGCGTCGGCGCCGCCGGGGGCCAGTGTGCGGACGCCCTTGACGCCGTAGGAGGCGAGGCCGAAGAGCGTGGTCAGGATTCCGGCGATCAGGACGAGCACCTGGAGGCCGCCGGGGTAGCCGTAGACGGTGAGGTCGCCGGGGAACGCCGCGGTCCAGGTCCATGCCATGAACGTGGAGATGATGGTGAGGATGCCGCCGCCGGTGGCCAGGGCGCGGGCGGGGCCCTCGGGGATGGCGATGAGGCCGGTGGCGGTGTGGTCCTGCTTGGGGCTTGGCGTGTCGGCCGCAGTGGTCTGTGTGGTCATGGTTCTCACGCCCTGTCCGCGACGCGCTCGCCAAGGAGACCTTGTGGCCTGACGAGGAGTACGACGATGAGGAGTACGAAGGCCCAGACGTCGGCCCAGGACTGCCCGCCGAGCTGGCTCATGCCGGGGATGTCGTTCATGTAGGCGGTGGCCATGGCTTCGGCGATGCCGAGGACGAGGCCGCCGATCATCGCGCCGTAGATGTTGCCGATGCCGCCGAGCACGGCCGCGGTGAAGGCCTTGAGGCCCCAGAGGAAGCCCATGCGGAACTGGACTTCGCCGTAGCGGAAGCCGTAGGCGACGGCGGCGATGCCGGCGAAGGCGGCGCCGATCGCGAAGGCCACGACGATGACGCGGTCGGTGTTGACGCCCATGAGTTTGGCGGTGTCGGGGTCCTGCGCGGTGGCCTGCATGCCGCGTCCGACGCGGGTCTTCATCACGAAGTAGCCGAGGGCGAACATGCAGATCGGGGCGGTGATCAGCAGGAAGATGTCGCCGGGCTGGATGGTGACGGAGCCCAGGTGGATGGAGTCGCCGGGCATCTCGGGGAAGGTGCGGGACGACTTCGCGTTGGGGTACCAGGCCCAGACGGCCTGCTGCAGCGCGAGCGAGAGGCCGATGGCGGTGATGAGCGGTGCGAGGCGGGGTGCGCCGCGCAACGGGCGGTAGGCGAAGCGTTCGGCTCCGACCGCTATGAGGGTGGAGACGATGACGGCGCCTATGAGCATCAGCGGCAGGGCGATCCACATGCTGGTGCCGCCGGGCAGCCACAGCCAGACGGTGAGGGCGCCGAAGCCGCCGACCATGAAGATCTCGCCATGGGCGAAGTTGATGAGCTGGACGATGCCGTAGACCATTGTGTAGCCGATGGCGATCAGGCCGTACATGGATCCCAGTAGCAGGCCGTTGACCAGCTGTTGCGGCAGTTCGTGCACCGCAGGTCCTCCGAGTCTTTCGGTGTCGTTCGGCCGGGGGGCGGTGGCGGTGGGCCTCGCCGGCCGTACGGCTTAGGTGACGGATGCGACGCCGCGCGGGGCGCTGCAGAGGCAGCGCCCCGCGCGGTGGTGTCGTTGGCTGCGGGGTGGATCAGCCGGTGAACGTGCCGGACTTGACCGGCTTCCAGCCCTTGGTCGGGTCCTCGGTGGACTTCACCTCGTACACGGTGAGCTGCTTGTTGGTCGCGTCGCCGTACTCGTCGAAGGAGACCTTGCCGGTGACACCGTCGAAGGAGACGTCCTGCATCGCCTCGACGATCTTGGCGCGGGCGTCGTCGGGAAGCTTGCCGTCGTTGTCCTCGACGACCTTCTTGACCGCTTCGATGATCGCCCAGGCCGAGTCGTAGGAGTAGCCGCCGTAGGCCTCGTAGGCCTCCTTGTAGCCGGCCTTCTCGTAGTTCGCGATGAACTCCTTGGCGGACGGCAGCTGCTCGACGGGCTGGCCGATGGAGGTGGCCATGTCGCCCTTGCCCTCCTTGCCGGCGAGCTTGACGAAGTCGGCGCTGTAGATGCCGTCTCCGCCGACGAGCGGGATCTTGGCCCCGGCCTTCTTCATCTGCTTGCTGAGCGGGCCGGCCGCGGGGTACTCGCCGCCGTAGTAGACGACGTCCGCGTCCGAGTTCTTGATCTTGGTGGCGACGGCGCCGAAGTCCTTGGTGTCCGGGTTCACGTGCTCGGTGCCGGCGACCTTGCCGCCGAGCTTCTTGAACTCGTCCGTGAAGGTGGCGGCCAGGCCGGCACCGTAGGTCTTCTTGTCGTCGACCACGAAGACCTTCTTCTTCTTCGCGTCGTTGTACAGGTACTGCGCCGCGAACGGCCCCTGGACGGCGTCCGTGGTGGCCGTACGGAAGTAGGCCTTGTACGGACGGACCTTCTTGCCGCCGTTCCAGTCCTGGCCCTGGGTCATGGCCGGGTTGGTGTTGGCGGGGGAGACCTGGACGAGCTTCGCGTCGTCGAAGACCTTCTGCATCGACTCGCCGACGGAGGAGTTCAGGGGGCCGACGGCGCCGAGGATTTCCTTGTTCGCGACGAACTTGGTGGCGTTGGTCTGGCCCGAGGCGGGCTGCCCCTGGTCGTCGGCGGACTCCACCTTGAAGGTGATGCCTTCGACGTGCTTCTTCTCGTTGGCCTGCTTGGCGGCGAGCTGCACGGAGTTGCGGATGCCGAGGCCCAGCGCGGACAGGTCGCCGGTCAGCGGCGCGTCGACGCCGATGACCACGGTGGTACCGCCGCCCGCCTCGTCTCCCTTGTCCTTGTCGTCGCGTGAGCCACAGGCGGTGAGGGTGAGTGCCCCCGCGGTGAGTGCAGCGGTGATGGCTATGAGCGAACGTTGACGCACGATCAGTCCTTTCCCCTGGCACGGCCGTCCCCTGTTGGGTGGCCGGGTCGAGCGCAGAACCGAACTGAGAGGAATCCGGTGGGCGCGGTGACTGGCCGTGACTCTAAGGGCCGCTTTGTTCCTGGTGGAGTGGTCAGGCCAAAGGTGTGACGCTCTTGTTATGCCACGGAGTATTCCGCGGTGGAACTCAGGGGGTGGTTGGGGTGGAATAAGCCGTCTTCGGCGCATCCCGCATGCTGAGAACTTGCAGGACTGTCAGGGTGTTTTACTCATGACATCAGTGTTCGGGGGGCATGCGGCTGTCAGGGCCCGAGAAAGATCTTTCGCGTACCTCTCGCCGAGGATGAAGGCCTGTAACTGCATTGCGCGCACATTACGCAGTGTTACCACCAGGAAAGGGAGTCCGGCATTCCGTTGCACCTTTCCGCATTCGCGAATGTGCATCGTGATTCGTGCCGTACGAGGGCTTCCCGTTTTCACGGTGAATGGGGTATGGGGGGCGACGGTGACCGACAGCGCCGCCGACGGCTGCGTGATCCGTCTGACGGACACCGGGGGTCCCTCGTCCTGGCGCAGGGCGACGGTGAAGCCGAACGTCCGGTCGCCGGCCCGCGGGTGCGTCATGTCGCCCCTGTAGGTCACGGAGACGGTCTGCGACGGGTGGAGCGGCGGCGGGGGTGCGGGGGGCTGCGGGCGGGCCAGGTAGAGGCCGAGGCCGCCGGCGGCGACGATCACGGCCGCGGCGAGTGCCAGGAGGGCCCGTCGACGCCGGGTGAGGGGCGAGCGGATGCGGGCGGGGGCGGTGGCCGGATCCGTGGCGGTGGCGCTGGCGGCTCGGGTCTCGTAGGTGTCGTCGCCGGGCTCGATGGGGCCGATGGCGTTCACACCCACGGCCCGCCGCTCGGCTCCCCGTGGCGGTAGCGCTTCGCGCAGCGCTCACGGGCCTGACGGTCGATCAACTTACGCCCCGCGTCGGCTCCTTGGCGCTTCCGCTCGGCACGGGCCCGGTCGAGGGTGTCCCGCAGGATCATGTACTGACCGTTGGAGAGACCCATCGACTGGTAGTCGCCGTAGGTCTCCTTGCCCGAGTCGTAGATCTGCCGCGCCCACTTGGTGATCAGGGCCGTGCAGAGGTCCTCGGGGGAGGTGGTGGCGGGGGAGGGTGCGGGGGCCTCGGCGGAGGGTTCGTTCTCGCACCCCGCGGTGGCGAGGAGAGTGGTGAGGGCGAGCGCACAGAGCTGTTTCCGGTGCCTCATGCACCGACGCTAGACCGGCGCCGCATGCCCCGACAATGCGTGGGGCGCGCCTGCCTCGGTCAGGTTCCGCGAGGCGCGCCCGCCCTCAACCTGCCTATGCGGCCGCGCCGTTGGGCTGCACGTCGCGCAGCAGGCAGGTCAGCCGCGCGGTGCACACCCGCTTGTCCTGCTCGTCGGTGATCACGATCTCGTACGTCGCAGTGGAGCGGCCCCGGTGCACGGGCGTCGCCACGCCGGTGACCAGACCCGACCGCGCGCCGCGGTGATGCGTGCAGTTCAGGTCGACGCCGACGGCGAGCTTCGTGCTCCCGCCGTGCAGCATCGAGCCGACCGAGCCGAGGGTCTCGGCGAGCACGGCGGACGCACCGCCGTGCAGCAGGCCGTACGGCTGGGTGTTGCCCTCGACCGGCATCGTGCCCACGACGCGATCGGCGGAGGCCTCGACGATCTCGACGCCCATCCTGGTGCCCAGGTCACCCGCGGAGAAGAGGGCGGGCAGGTCCACACCGAGCGCCGCGTACTCGTCGATGACCTCTTGCGGGAACTTCACGCTGTGCTGCTCGCCCATGGGACCCGGCTCCGTTCGTCGTCCTCACCTCACTGAGCGAACGCTCAGTCGGTCCCCGATTGTTCCAGGCGCACGACGACGGACTTGCTGGCGGGGGTGTTGCTGGTGTCGGCGGTCGCGTCCAGCGGGATCAGCACGTTCGTCTCCGGGTAGTACGCCGCCGCGCAGCCCCGGGCCGTCGGGTAGTGCACGACCCGGAAGCCGGGCGCGCGCCGCTCGACGCCGTCCCTCCACTCGCTCACGAGGTCCGCGTACGACCCGTCGGCGAGGCCGAGCTCACGCGCGTCGTCGGGGTTGACCAGGACGACCCGGCGGCCGTTCTTGATGCCCCGGTAGCGGTCGTCCAGGCCGTAGATCGTGGTGTTGTACTGGTCGTGCGAGCGCAGCGTCTGCAGCAGCAGGCGGCCCTTCGGCAGGGCCGGGAACTCCACCGGCGCCGCGGTGAAGTTCGCCTTGCCGGTGGCCGTGGGGAAACGGCGCTCGTCGCGCGGGGCGTGCGGCAGGGTGAAGCCCGCGGGGTCGGCCACGCGCGCGTTGAAGTTCTCGAAGCCGGGGATAACGCGGGCGATGCGGTCGCGCACCGTGGCGTAGTCCTTCTCGAACTCCTCCCAGGGAGTGGCCGAATCGGGGCCCAGGACGCGGCGGGCGAGGCGGCACACGATGGCCGGCTCGGAGAGCAGGTGCGGGCTCGCGGGCTCCAGGCGGCCGCGTGAGGCGTGCACCATGCCCATGGAGTCCTCGACGGTCACGAACTGCTCGCCGCCGCCCTGGACGTCCCGCTCGGTGCGCCCGAGCGTCGGCAGGATCAGGGCGCGCGCGCCCGTGACGGCGTGCGAACGGTTCAGCTTCGTCGACACATGCACGGTCAGGCGGGCCTTGCGCATCGCCGCCTCCGTCACCTCCGTGTCGGGCGAGGCCGCCACGAAGTTGCCGCCCATCGCGAAGAACACCTTCGCCCTGCCGTCCCGCAGTGCCTCGATCGCGCGGACGACGTCCAGGCCGTGCTCGCGCGGCGGCGCGAAGCCGAACTCCTTCTCCAGGGCGTCGAGGAAGGCCGGCGCGGGCCGCTCGAAGATGCCCATCGTGCGGTCGCCCTGCACGTTCGAGTGCCCGCGCACCGGGCACACGCCCGCGCCCGGACGGCCGATGTTGCCGCGCAGCAGAAGGAAGTTGACGACCTCGCGGATGGTCGGAACGGCGTGCTTGTGCTGGGTCAGGCCCATCGCCCAGCACACGACGGTGCGCTTCGACGCGAGGACCATGGCGAGGGCTTCCTCGATGCGCTCGCGTTCGAGGCCGGTCGCGGCGAGGGTCTCGTCCCAGTCGGCGCCGCGCGCGGCCTCGGTGAACGCCTCGTACCCATGGGTGTGCTCGCGGACGAACTCCTCGTCCACGGCTCCTTCCGTCTCCAGGATGAGCTTGTTGAGGAGACGGAACAGGGCCTGGTCGCCGCCGAGGCGGATCTGCAGGAAGAGGTCGGTGAGGGCGGTGCCCTTGAGCATGCCCTGCGGGGTCTGCGGGTTCTTGAAGCGCTCCAGGCCCGCCTCGGGCAGCGGATTGACCGTGATGATCTTCGCGCCGTTGTTCTTCGCCTTCTCCAGGGCGGAGAGCATGCGGGGGTGGTTCGTGCCCGGGTTCTGCCCCGCGACGATGATCAGGTCCGACTTGTAGAGGTCCTCCAGGAGGACGCTGCCCTTGCCGACACCGATCGTCTCGGTGAGCGCGGAGCCCGACGACTCATGGCACATGTTCGAGCAGTCGGGCAGGTTGTTCGTGCCCAGCTCACGGGCGAACAGCTGGTACAGGAACGCCGCTTCGTTGCTGGTGCGGCCCGAGGTGTAGTAAACGGACTCGTCAGGGCTGTCCAGCGCGGCCAGTTCCTCGCCGATGATGTCGAAGGCCCGCTCCCAGGGGACGGGTTCATAGCGCTCGGCGCCCTCCGCCAGATACACCGGGTGGGTGAGGCGGCCCTGCTGACCCAGCCAGTACCCACTGCGGGTGGCAAGGTCGGCCACGGGGTGCGCGGCGAAGAAGTCGGGGGTGACACGGCGCAGCGTGGCCTCCTCGGCGACGGCCTTCGCGCCGTTCTCGCAGAACTCCGCCGTGTGCCGGTGCTCGGGCTCGGGCCAGGCGCAGCCGGGGCAGTCGAAGCCGTCCTTCTGATTGACCCGCAGCAGCGTCAGCGCCGTGCGGCGCACGCCCATCTGCTGCTGGGCCATGCGCAGCGAGTGCCCGATGGCGGGAATGCCCGCCGCGGAGTGCTGCGCCTGCGCGACCTGCGGCGCGTCCTGGACCGGATCACCCTTGGGCGACTTCCTTGCCATGGTCGGCTCCCCTTCGAGCACGTGCGTGAGCTATGTCTCCGATCCTCCCACGCGCCGCCGGCGGAGCCCTCGCGGGTGAGGGTTGGGCCTGAGTGTCAGTGGGGCGTGGCAGGATCGGGGACGTGGCAGAAAAAGCAGCGAAGAAGAAGTCCGAGACCGCGACGAAGCCGACTGGCGAGCAGCGTCCGCGCCTGCTCCTCATGGACGGGCACTCCCTGGCCTACCGGGCGTTCTTCGCGCTGCCCGCGGAGAACTTCACGACCGCGACGGGCCAGCCGACGAACGCGATCTACGGCTTCGCGTCGATGCTGGCGAACACCCTGCGCGACGAGGCGCCCACGCACTTCGCGGTCGCCTTCGACGTCTCGCGCAAGACGTGGCGCTCCACGGAGTTCCCCGAGTACAAGGCGAACCGCTCCAAGACCCCGGACGAGTTCAAGGGGCAGGTCGAGCTGATCGGCGAGGTCCTCGACGCGATGAACGCCGTGCGGTTCGCGGTGGACGGCTTCGAGGCCGACGACGTCATCGCCACCCTCGCCACCCAGGCCGAGGCGGCCGGCTTCGACGTCCTGATCGTCACCGGCGACCGCGACTCCTTCCAGCTGATCACCGACCACGTGACCGTGCTGTACCCGACCAAGGGTGTGTCGGAGCTGACGCGCTTCACCCCGGAGAAGGTCGAGGAGAAGTACGGCCTCACGCCCAGCCAGTATCCGGACTTCGCGGCCCTGCGCGGCGACCCGTCCGACAACCTCCCCGGCATCCCCGGAGTGGGCGAGAAGACCGCCGCGAAGTGGATCAACCAGTTCGGTTCCTTCGCGGAGCTCGTCGAGCGCGCCGAAGAGGTCAAGGGCAAGGCCGGACAGAACTTCCGCGACCACCTGGACGCGGTGAAGCTGAACCGCCTCCTCACGGAGATGGTCCGCGACGTCGAGCTCCCCAAGACGGTCACCGAGCTGGAGCGCGCTCCGTACGACCGCACGGCCCTCGCCATGGTCCTGGACACCCTGGAGATCCGTAACCCCTCGCTGCGCGAGCGCCTCCTGGCCGTCGACCCGGGCGCGGAGGAGGCCGACCAGACCCCGGCGGAGCCCGGCGTGGAGCTGGACGGCACGGTGATCGGCGCGGGTGAGCTCGCCCCGTGGCTCGCCGAGCACGGCAAGGCCGTCCTCGGCATGGCCACGGTCGACACCTGGCAGCTCGGCACGGGCTCGGTGACCGAGGTCGCCCTCGCCGCGGCCGGCGGAGCGGCGGCCTGGTTCGACCCCTCCCGCCTGGACGAGGCCGACGAGAAGGCCTTCGCCGCCTGGATCGCCGACCCGAAGAAGCCCAAGGTCCTGCACAACGCCAAGGCCACGATGCGGGTCTTCCCCGAGCACGGCTGGACGGTGGACGGCGTCAGCATGGACACGGCGCTCGCCGCGTACCTGGTCAAGCCCGGCCGCCGCTCCTTCGCCCTGGACGCCCTGTCCCTCGAATATCTGGGCCGGGAGCTGGCGCCCGCCTCGGCGGCCGAGGGCCAGCTCGCCTTCGGCACGGAGGAGGACGACCAGGCCGAGGCGGACGCGCTGATGTCGCAGGCCCGCACGATCCTCGACCTGGGCACGGCCTTCGGCGAGAAGCTGCCGGAAGTCGGCGCGGGCAATCTCCTCACGGACATCGAACTGCCCACGTCCATCCTCCTCGCCCGCCTTGAGCGGCACGGCATCGCGGCGGACCGCGCCCATCTGGAGGCGATGGAGCAGCAGTTCGCGGGCGCGGTGCAGCAGGCGGTGAAGGAGGCCCACGCGGCGGCGGGCCACGAGTTCAACCTCGGCTCGCCCAAGCAGCTCCAGGAGGTCCTCTTCGGTGAGCTGAACCTCCCCAAGACGAAGAAGACCAAGACCGGTTACACCACGGACGCCGACGCCCTGGCCTGGCTCGCGGCCCAGACCGAGAACGAACTGCCGGTCATCATGCTGCGCCACCGCGAGCAGGCGAAGCTCCGTGTGACGGTCGAGGGCCTGATCAAGTCGATCGCCGCGGACACCCGCATCCACACGACGTTCAACCAGACCGTCGCGGCGACGGGCCGCCTGTCCTCCACCGACCCGAACCTCCAGAACATCCCCGTCCGGACGGACGAGGGCCGCGCGATCCGCCGCGGCTTCGTGGTCGGCGAGGGCTTCGAGTCCCTGATGACCGCGGACTACAGCCAGATCGAACTGCGCGTGATGGCCCACCTCTCCGAGGACGAGGGCCTTCTGGAGGCGTTCGGCTCGGGCGAGGACCTGCACACGACGGTCGCCTCCCAGGTCTTCTCCGTCGAGGGCTCCGCCGTCGACGCCGAGATGCGCCGCAAGATCAAGGCCATGTCGTACGGCTTGGCGTACGGCCTCTCCGCGTTCGGTCTCTCCCAGCAGCTGAACATCGAGGCGGGCGAGGCCCGAGCCCTGATGGACACCTACTTCGAGCGGTTCGGCGGCGTACGCGACTATCTGCGCCGAGCCGTCGACGAGGCCCGCGCGACGGGGTACACGGAGACGATGCTGGGCCGCCGCCGGTATCTCCCCGACCTCAACAGCGACAACCGCCAGCGCCGCGAGATGGCCGAGCGGATGGCCCTGAACGCACCGATCCAGGGCACGGCCGCGGACATCGTCAAGATCGCCATGCTGAACGTGCACCGCGCGCTGACGGAGGCGAAGCTCGACTCCCGCATGCTGCTCCAGGTACACGACGAAATCGTCCTGGAGATCGCTCCGGGCGAGCGCACCGAGGTGGAGGAGCTGGTCCGCCGCGAGATGGCGGGCGCGGTGTCGCTGCGGGCTCCGCTGGACGTGTCGGTGGGCGTGGGGCCGGACTGGGAGTCGGCGGCGCACTGACCGCGTCCGGCTGGAGCGGCATCCTCGGCGGGCCATCCCCTCACCGACCCTTCGGCCCCGTCCGAACAGGACGCGGCCAACCGGTGAAAATCGGGCACGAACGGGTGTCTGGGCGCCGGAAGTTGTCGTAGTGTCGCCTGCGTCGGCCCGCTGGGGAGCAACACGGGGAGCACAACAGAGCGGGGCGGCGGCACACACAGTCGTCAAGGGGAGGGGTTCACGGTCATGGCGGCGGTATTCGGCAGGCGGTTGCGCAGGGGAGCGGTGACCACCGCGGTGGCCGCGGCGGCGGTGGCCGCGCTCGCGGCCTCCCAGGCCCCGGGCGTGACGGACGTCCCTCGCGACGAGCGGGCGGGGGCTTCCGGCGCCACACCGCCGGCCGAGGACTCCGCGACCGGCAACTCCCCCTACTACACCGATCTGCCGGAGCTGAAGAGCCCGGTCCCGCCGACCGGAGCACCCGACGGCGGCACCGGCGACGCGGAAACCGACTCGGAGATCCCGGCCACCGTCCTCGACGCGTACAAGAAGGCCGAGGCCTCCCTGGCCACCTCCAAGCCGGGCTGCAACCTCCCCTGGGAGCTGCTGGCCGCGATAGGCAAGGTCGAGTCAGGGCAGGCGCGTGGCGGCCGCGTGGACGCGAACGGCAGGACGATCGGAGAGATCCTCGGCCCGCCCCTGAACGGCAACGGCTTCGCGAAGATCACCGACACCGACAACGGCGCGTACGACGGCGACAAGACGCACGACCGCGCGGTCGGCCCCATGCAGTTCATTCCCTCTACGTGGGAGACCTGGGGGCAGGACGGCAACGCGGACGGCAAGTCGGACCCGAACAACATCTACGACGCCGCGCTCGCCGCCGGAAGCTACCTCTGCGCGAACGACCGCGACCTGTCCGTCGACGCCGACCTGCGCAAGGCGATCCTCAGTTACAACCACTCGACGGACTACCTGAACACGGTCCTGAGGTGGCTGGAGCACTACCGCAAGGGCATCAGCGAGATCCCCGACGGCACGGGCGACCTGCCGGGCGACCGCAGCGACAGCAACATCCCGGGCACGAGCCCCACGCCCACGCCCACGCCCCCGGCATCCCATTCGCCCTCGCCGAAGCCGCCCAAGACCGGCGACGACAAGCCCGGCTCCGGCGGCAAGGAGCCCGGCACCGGCGGAGGCGGCGGAGGCTCGACCACGCCCCCGCCGACCGGCGGCGGCTCCGAGAGCCCCACTCCCTCCCCGTCGCCCACCGACCGGGTCGCACGCCTGGAGGACGCCGGCACCGGCAAGCTCGCCGCGACGGCGGGCGACGCCTTCGCCGAGCGCGTCCAGGTGCGCACGGTGGCCACTTCGGGCTCCGGCGTGGCCAAGGCCAAGGTGCGGTTCGTGATCGTCGGCGACACCGACGCGCGTTTCTCCGGCGGTGCGACCAGCGCCACCGTCACCACGGGCGCCACCGGCAAGGCCACCGCCCCGGTGCTCAAGTCGGGCGAGAAGACCGGTCAGTTCACGGTCCGGGCCACCGTCGTCGGCCGGTCACTGCCCGGCCTCGACTATACGGCCACGGTGACCGCCCGCCAGGCCGACGCCCTGACCAGGACCGGCGACAAGGCCCTGACCTGCGAGCCGGGCAAGGAGTTCGCCGAGCAGCTCGAGGCCAAGGCGACGTACAAGGGAGAGGCCGCCGACCGCGTGGCGGCCACCGCCACCATGATCAAGTCGGCGACGGACGCCACGGCCAACGACAAGGGCCCGTACTTCAAGGACGCGGACGGCAAGCCGGTCCGCACCCTCAAGGCCCTGAAGACGGACGCGAACGGCGTGCTCAAGCTCCCCAAGATGTACGCCGACGACGCGGCAGGCACGTATCTGCTGCGCGTCACCACCGCGGGCGGCGCGACGCTCACGGTCGAACTGAAGGTGGCGGCACCCGCGGCCTAGCCCCGGACCCTCCCCTGCGTGCTCCCGCACGCCCTTGCACGCAACGCCCCCGCGCCCTTCCGGCGCGGGGGCGTCGTTGTGTGTGCAACGTGTTCTCATCTGGCCGCCGCGTTGCTACGGTGCCCCAGCCCTGACGACCTGTCAGTTCATGGTCGCCGCCCTCGACGCCGTCTGTTCCCCGCCTCGGGAGGATCCGCATGCGCGCTCTCATCGCCGCCGCGACCGGTCTTGCCGTCGCCCTCGCCCTGGTCCTGACGATCACCGCGATGGGAGCCCCGCCCGGCGAGACCTCGCCGGAGCCGCTGCTCACCACCGTCCCCAAGCACCCCTGACTCCCTAGGGAGGGCCGCCGCGATGCGCCGTAAGGCCAGCCTGATCCTGCTCGCCTTCGCCGTGTTCTTCACGGCGATGTCCCCGCTCATGCGCTGGTACGCCTTCCCGCGCCTCGCCAAGATCCCGCCGAGCCAGTACCAGGAGGCGGTGCTCGAGGCGAAGAACCCGACCCTCATCGACTACGGCAGCATGCAGGCCAAGAAGATCGACAAGGTCACCATCGTGCAGACGCTCAAGGGCAACGTGGAGGCCTCGGAGAAGATCGAGAAGAGTGCGGACCGTGACGTCGTCGTCTGGGACGCCCTCTCCTACGTGCAGGACGGCGACGGAAAGATGGTCTCCAAGGTCCCCGAGCGATACATCTTCGACGCGCACAGCCAGGAACCGGTGCACGCGACCGGCGAGATGGTCGACGGAGACCCGGTCAAGCGCGAGGGCATCGAGTTCAAGTGGCCCTTCCTCACCGAGAAGCGGGACTACGAGTACTTCGACGCCCAGGCCCGCGTCACCAAGCCCATCCACTACAAGGGCACGCAGACCTTCCGTGGCGTCGACGTCTACTACTTCGAGCAGATCATCCCCTGGACCAAGGTGCCCTTCCCCAAGACCATGCCGGTCAAGGGCATCACCCCGGAGTCCCTCGCCAAGACCGGCACCACGCGCTGGTACACCACGGTGCGCAAGTTCTGGGTCGAGCCGACCACCGGAGCGCCCGTCTACGGCGAGGAGATCCAGAAGAACGAGCTGCGCGGCGGCACGCTCCTCGGCGACCGCGACAAGGTCACGGTCTTCGCGGGCCACGTGAAGATGCGCGAGGACTACATCAAGGACACGGTCGACCTGGTGAAGTCCCAGCGCGTCCTCGTCCTCCTCATGACGTCCTATCTCCCCTGGGGCTTCCTGGGCCTCGGCCTGCTCCTGCTGGCTCTCTCCCTCTGGCTGGAGGCCCGCAGCCGCAGGCCCGGCGAGCCGGAGGCCACGGCGGCGCCCGAGCCGGAACCGGTCAACGCCTGAGCCGGGCGTTGGTGAACCGCGTCGCCTCGGCGCCCGCCGGATCCTCCGGCCACGGATGCTTCGGATACCGCCCGCGCAGCTCGGCCCGCACGGCCCGGTAGCCGTCCCGCCAGAAGGAGGCGAGGTCGGCGGTGACGGCGGCGGGGCGCCCCGCGGGGGAGAGCAGATGCACCAGGAGGGGCACGCCGCCGTCCGCGATCCGCGGGGTCTCGGCGAGCCCGAACATCTCCTGCAACTTCACCGCGAGCACCGGCTGTCCGGGGTCGGAGTAGTCGATCCGGATCCTGGAGCCACTGGGCACCGCCACCCGCTCCGGGGCGAGCGCGTCGAGGCGCGTCGCCTCACCGGTCGCCCAGGGCAGAAGCCGGTTCAGGGCCTGCCCCGCGTCGATGCGCCGCAGGTCGGCCCGGCGCCGCGCTTTCGACAGCTCGGGCTCCAACCACTCGTCCACGCGCGCGTGCAGGGCGCTCTCGGACACGTCGGGCCAGGGCGCGCCGAGATGCCGGTGCAGGAAGGCGAGCCGCTCCCGCAGCTCCCGTGCGCCCTGGGACCAGTTCAGGAGGGCGGTCCCTTCTTCCCTGAGCCCCGCGAGCAGCCCTTCCCGTACGAGTCCCGGGGCGGGCTTCTTGAGGGGCCGCACCGTCAGCTCCACGGCGCCGAGCCGCTCCACGTGCCGCGCGACGAGATCCCCGTCGCCCCAGACGACCTCGTCCCCCTCGGCGTGCAGCGAGGCGGCCGCGCTCCGTGCGACGTCCTCGTCGATGTGCCCGCCGAGCAGCACGCGCGCGTGCCCGGCGCCCACCGGCCGGTCGGCCACGGCCACCGCGATCCACTCCGCCCCGGTCAGCGCGGACCCCGCCCGCACCTCGGCCCGGGTGCCGTTCACCATGAGGTAAGCCCCGTCGCCTCGGCTCCGGGCGACCCGCTCGGGAAAGGCGAGAGCGGCGACGAGCCCGGCGGCCCGCTCATCGCTTCCGGCGTCCCGCGGCTCCGCAGCCGGGGGCACCGCCGCGGTCAGCCGCCGTACCTCCGTGCGCCACCGTGCCGCATACCCGTCCCCGCCCCGCCGGGCAGCACGCCAGGCCGCCGCGAGGTCGTCGCCGTACTCACGCGGCGGCTCCTCGCTCAGGAGGGCCACCACCTCGGCCGCGCGGCGGGCGCCCACCAGGGGAGCCGCGTCCAGCAGGGCCCGCGCCAGACGGGGGTGCAGACCGACCCGCGCCATCCGTGCGCCCCGCTCCGTGACGCGCCCCGACTCCGGGGACACGGCCCCCACCGCCGTCAGGACGGAACGCGCCGCCGCCATCGCGCCGGCCGGCGGGGGATCGAGCAGGGCCAGACCGGAGGCATCGGGATCGCCCCAGCAGGCCGTCTGCAGGGCGAACGCGGAGAGGTCGGCCAGCTTGATCTCCGGCGCCGGAAAACGCGGCAGACGCGCGTCCTCGGCCTCCGCCCAGCACCGGTACACGGCCCCCGGCGCCTCACGTCCCGCCCGGCCCGCCCGCTGCCGTCCCGCCGCCTGCGAAGCCCGTACGGTCGTCAGCGCGCTCAGCCCGCGCGCGTGATCGACGCGCGGCTCACGCGCAAGGCCCGAGTCGACGACGACCCGCACCCCGGGCACCGTCAGCGAAGACTCGGCCACCGAGGTCGCGAGGACCACCCGCCGGGTGCCGTCCGAGCCCGCGAGCACCGCGTCCTGCACCGCAGCGGGCGCCCGCCCATGCACCTGAAGGACCTCCGCGGACACGTCCCCCAGCTGTCCCGCGACCCGCGCGATCTCGCCGACCCCGGGCAGGAAACACAGCACGTCCCCGTCCCGCTCGGCCAGCGCCCGCCGCACCACCGACGCCACATGCGTGAGCAGCGCCGGGTCGACCCGCATCCCGTGCGGCGGCCGCACCGGACGGGCCGGCGGCGCCCAGAGGACCTCGACCGGATGCGAGACGCCCCGCGCCTCCACCACGGGAGCGTCCCCCAGGATCCGCGCCCAACCCTCCGCGTCCGTCGTCGCCGACGCGGCCACCAGGCTCAGCTCGGGCCGCAGCGCCGCCCGTACGTCGACCAGGAACGCCGCCACGGTGTCCGCGTCCAGATGCCGCTCGTGGCACTCGTCGATGATCACGACGTCCACACCGGCCAACTCCTGGTCCCGCTGCAGCCGCTGCAACAGGACACCCGTCGTGACGACCTCCACGCGCGCGTGGCGCCCCACGACACGCTCACCGCGCACCGTGTACCCGACGCTCTCCCCGACCTTCTCGCCGAGCAGCCACGCCATCCGCCGCGCGGCGGCCCGGGCGGCGATGCGCCGGGGCTCGGCGACCACCACACGACGTACGGGCGCGTCCCCGAGCAGCCCCGCGAGGGCCAGCGGCACCAGCGTCGTCTTGCCCGTGCCGGGAGGCGCGCACAGCACGGCGCCGCCCGGCCCCTCCAGAGCGGAACGCAGCGCGGGCAGCGCGCCGCTCACGGGCAGGTCGAGGGCTTCGTCACGCAGTCGGGTCACGCACTCAGTCTCGTACGCACACGAAGATCGCCGACCCCGGGATCAGGTTCCCGCGCAACGGGGACCAGCCGCCCCACTCCTGGGTGTTCCACGCGGGCCACTCCGGCTCCACCACGTCGACCAGCCGCAGACCGGAGGCCACGATGTCCCGCACCCGGTCGCCGAGCGTCCGGTGATGCTCCACGTAGACCGCGTTCCCGTCCTCGTCCTGCTCCACATAAGGAGTGCGATCGAAGTAGGAGGCGGACACGGAGAGCCCCTCGGGACCCGGCTCGTCCGGGAACGCCCAGCGGATGGGGTGCGTGGCGGAGAAGACGAACCGGCCCCCGGGGCGCAGGACGCGCCGCACCTCCTTGAGGACCAGCACCGGGTCGGCGACGAAAGGCATCACCCCGTAGGCGGAGCAGACGAGGTCGAAGGCGCCGTCCTTGAAGGGCAGCACCCCGGCATCGGCCTGGACCAGCGGAACGCTCCCGCCGATCCGCAGCGCGTGCTGCAGCTGGCGGTGGGAGAGGTCGAGGGCGACCGGACGCGCGCCCTGCGCGGCGAGCCAGCGCGAGCACTGCGCCGCCCCGGAGCCGATCTCCAGGATGTCCTTGCCCTTGAGTTCCTCGGGCGGGCCCAGGAGCTCGGCCTCCACCTCGTCGAGACCTTCGGGACCCCACACGAACCGGTCGTCACCCAGGAAGGTGCCGTGCTCGATCTGGTAGTCGTCCGCGTTCCTGTCCCACCAGCCGCGATTGGCGCGACTGCTCTCCGTGACTCCCGCGTCACGGCGGGTGGCCTCGGGCTCGGGCGTCTCGGGCAGCTCGGACTCTTGGATGATCGGCTCCATCGTCGTACTCTTCCGTCTGGCTTCGTCGAGGCTCGTCGCGATGAGGCGCTCGCGGGACGCCGTGAAGGCGTCGCGACAGGGCGCTGTGCGGCCCATGTGGCCTCACGCGACAGCATTTGTGCCGGGTTTGCGGCCTTCCGCCCCGGGTGTGCGCCTTCGCGCATTGACCCTGTCCGGCTGCCCCCGTATGCTACAAGTTGCGCTGCGAGCCTGCCGTCCTCAGACCTAGCAGGATGCGCTCGCGTCTGTTGTATGTCCCCTCGGTTGTCGAGGCGCCTTCCGTTTCTTCGGAAACTCAGGAATCGGCGCTTCCCAGGCTGTCCGGCTTCTTCAGTTGCGAAATCGGTTCCGGCGCTAGCAGTACCTACGACTTCTGTCCGTACCGGAGCCCTTTCCCACATGACGAGCAGCACCGAGACCACCGCCACCACTCCGCAGGTAGCGGTCAACGACATCGGTAACGAGGAAGCCTTCCTCGCCGCGATCGACGAGACGATCAAGTACTTCAACGACGGCGACATCGTCGACGGCGTCATCGTGAAGGTCGACCGGGACGAGGTCCTGCTCGACATCGGTTACAAGACCGAAGGCGTCATCCCGAGCCGCGAGCTCTCCATCAAGCACGACGTCGACCCGAACGAGGTCGTCGCGGTTGGTGACGAGATCGAGGCCCTGGTTCTCCAGAAGGAGGACAAGGAAGGCCGTCTGATCCTGTCCAAGAAGCGCGCTCAGTACGAGCGTGCCTGGGGCACGATCGAGAAGATCAAGGAAGAAGACGGCATCGTCACCGGTACCGTCATCGAGGTCGTCAAGGGTGGTCTCATCCTCGACATCGGCCTCCGTGGCTTCCTGCCGGCCTCCCTCGTCGAGATGCGCCGCGTCCGCGACCTCCAGCCTTACGTGGGCAAGGAGCTCGAGGCCAAGATCATCGAGCTGGACAAGAACCGCAACAACGTGGTCCTGTCCCGCCGTGCCTGGCTCGAGCAGACCCAGTCCGAGGTTCGCCAGACGTTCCTCACGACCCTGCAGAAGGGTCAGGTCCGCTCCGGCGTCGTTTCCTCGATCGTCAACTTCGGTGCGTTCGTGGACCTCGGCGGCGTCGACGGTCTCGTGCACGTCTCCGAGCTCTCCTGGAAGCACATCGACCACCCCTCCGAGGTTGTCGAGGTCGGCCAGGAAGTCACCGTCGAGGTTCTCGACGTGGACATGGACCGCGAGCGCGTGTCCCTGTCGCTCAAGGCGACGCAGGAAGACCCGTGGCAGCAGTTCGCCCGCACGCACCAGATCGGGCAGGTTGTTCCCGGCAAGGTCACCAAGCTCGTTCCCTTCGGTGCGTTCGTGCGCGTCGACGAGGGCATCGAGGGCCTGGTCCACATCTCCGAGCTGGCCGAGCGCCACGTGGAGATCCCGGAGCAGGTCGTCCAGGTCAACGACGAGATCTTCGTCAAGGTCATCGACATCGACCTCGAGCGTCGCCGGATCTCGCTGTCGCTGAAGCAGGCCAACGAGTCCTTCGGCGCCGACCCGTCGGCCGTCGAGTTCGACCCGACCCTGTACGGCATGGCCGCGTCCTACGACGACCAGGGCAACTACATCTACCCCGAGGGCTTCGACCCCGAGACGAACGACTGGCTCGAGGGCTTCGAGACCCAGCGTGAGGCTTGGGAGGGTCAGTACGCCGAGGCGCAGACGCGCTTCGAGCAGCACCAGGCCCAGGTCATCAAGTCCCGCGAGGCGGACGCCCAGGCCGAGGCCGAGGGTGCTGCGGCTCCCGCGTCCTCGTCCGGCACCCCGGCTGCCGGTGGCAGCGGCGGTGGCGGCGGCGGTTCGTACTCCTCGGAGTCGGACGACAACTCCGGCGCCCTGGCGTCGGACGAGGCGCTTGCCGCGCTGCGCGAGAAGCTCGCCGGCGGCCAGAGCTGAGGCTCGCCCCTAGGCGGTAACAGCTGAGAACTGCGGGCCCGTACCTCTTCGGAGGTGCGGGCCCGCAGTGCGTTCGCTCGCCGCCGTCGTGAACTCGGCCACCCCTTGCGGGGGTTCGCCGTGACACAAGAAGCCGCCGTGAAGAGGCGGCGGAGGGAATGCGCGCGTCGCCGCGGGCGTTCTGATGTACGAGTCACGACGAAGAGGGCGAGGAGCGGTCACAGTGCTTGATCCGCAGGATTTGTACGCATGGGAGCCGAAGGGCCTTGCCGTCGTCGACATGGCGCTCGCCCAGGAGTCGGCCGGACTGGTCATGCTCTACCACTTCGACGGCTACATCGACGCGGGTGAGACCGGCGACCAGATCGTCGAGCGGCTCACGGACAGCCTGCCGGGACAGGTGGTCGCACGCTTCGACCACGACCGTCTCGTCGACTACCGCGCCCGCCGCCCGCTGCTCACGTTCCGGCGCGACCGCTGGACGGACTACGAGGTGCCCACGCTGGAGGTGCGGCTGCTCCAGGACGCCACGGGAGCGCCCTTCCTGCTGCTCTCCGGGCCCGAGCCCGACATCGAGTGGGAGCGGTTCGCGGCGGCGATCGAGCAGATCGTGGAGCGGCTCGGCGTGCGCCTCGCGGTGAACTTCCACGGCATCCCCATGGGCGTGCCGCACACCCGTCCCGTGGGCCTCACGCCGCACGGCAACCGCACCGACCTGGTGCCGGGGCACCGCAGCCCCTTCGACGAGGCGCAGGTGCCGGGCAGCGCCGCCTCGCTCGTCGAGTACCGCCTCCTGGAGGCGGGCCACGACGTGCTCGGTGTCGCCGCGCACGTCCCGCACTACATCGCGCGCTCCGCTTACCCGGACGCCGCCCTCACGGTCCTGGAGACGATCACCGCGGCGACGGGCCTCGTGCTGCCGAGCGTCGCGCACGGCCTGCGTACGGAGGCGCACCGCACCCAGACCGAGATCGACCGGCAGATCCAGGAGGGCGACGAGGAACTGGTCGCCCTCGTGCAGGGACTTGAGCACCAGTACGACGCGGCGGCGGGCGGCGACGCGCGCGGCAACATGCTCGCGGAGCCCATGGACACCCCGTCGGCCGACGAGATCGGCCAGGAATTCGAGCGCTTCCTCGCCGAGCGGGAGGGCGACGCATAGCGAAGGGGGCCACCCCCTAAGCTGCCGGTCATGCTGAAGGTGGGCCTGACCGGCGGTATCGGCGCCGGCAAGAGTGAAGTATCGCGTCTCCTCGTCGTGTCGGGAGCCGTGCTGATCGACGCCGACAAGATCGCGCGGGAAGTCGTGGAGCCCGGAACCGAGGGCCTGGCCAAGGTCGTTGAAGCCTTCGGCCAGGAGATCCTCGCCCCGGACGGCACCCTCGACCGGCCGAAGCTCGGCTCGGTCGTCTTCGCCGACCCGAAGAAGCTCGCCGCGCTGAACGCGATCGTGCACCCCTTGGTCGGCGCGCGCTCGGCGGAGCTGGAGGAGGCCGCTCCCGAGGACGCCGTGGTCATCCATGATGTGCCGCTGCTCGCGGAGAACGGCCTGGCACCCCTGTACGACCTGGTGGTCGTCGTCGACGCGCGCCCCGAGACCCAGCTGGACCGCCTCGTGCGGCTGCGCGGCATGAGCGAGGAGGACGCCCGCGCGCGGATGGCCGCTCAGGCCACGCGCGAGAAGAGGCTGGAGATCGCCGACCTCGTGATCGACAACGACGGCCCGCTGGAAGGCCTGGAGCAGCGGGTCGGCGAGGTCTGGGCGGAGCTCGCACGGCGGGCGCGGGCGGCCTAGCGGCGGGAACGGAATAGAGGGCGGCGTGTGGGGCGTTGACACAGTGCAGCGAGGGAAGGAGTCACGCGTGCCCGAAATAACCCCGGAGACTCATGTCATCGACTTCCGTGCGGCGGAGCAGCTCCTTGCCGCCCGGGACCCCAGAGGCGCCGTGAAGCTGCTCGACACGGTCATCGCGGCCCACCCCGAGAACACGGCGGCGCGGCTGCTGCGGGCCCGTGCCTTCTTCGCCGCCGCCCAACTGCGGGCCGCCGAGCTGGAGTTCAGCATCGTCCTGGAGCGTGAGCCGGACAACGCGTTCGCCCACTTCGCACTCGCCCGCACGTACGAGCGCGGGGCGCGGCCCGACCAGGCGCGGCGCCACTTCCGGCTGGCCGCGGCGCTCGACCCGCAGCCGGAGTACGTGGCGGCGGCGCGCTTCGACGACGAGGGCTGACCGAGGCCGACCGACGGCTGACCGGGGGCTAACCGGCCCTCGGAGGCTCGTACGGAGGCTCGTACGGCGGGATGTCGCGGCCCGGCTGATAGTGCGGGCCCTGGTGGATGTGGCGCAGGATCATCGCCATGTCCACGGTGACGATCAGCCAGAGCGCCCCGCACACCGCGGCCCACCCGGGACGGCCCGTCATGGCGAAGGCGACGGTGCCGAACGTGGCCCAGATCAGACCCCACACGCTGAGCCAGAAGCGCATGCGCAGGGGACTGCGCGCGGTCACCGGTTCACTGCCCGTGCGCATCACGAGAGGTCATCTCCTCCCAGTCCGCCCTGCCCCGGACGTCTCCACCTCCCAGCATCCACCCGTGGACGGAGGACCGGAAGGGCCTGCGGCTTCAAGATCGTAGATGCGACGATCGGGGGTATGGCTGTGCTGGACGTACTGAGGAAACGGGCGAGGACCGACGAGTGGCTCGCGGGGTGGCTGAAGGATCTCGAGGCCGCGGGGGAGCCGCGGAGCGAGGCGGTGCTGCCCCCTGCCGACGAGCTGCCGGACGTACTGCTCGACCTGGCCGTGCCGCACGAGGACATCAACGACCTGGTGGCCCTGCGCGGGCGGCTGTTGGGCGACCCGGAGGCGCGGTGGCTGCTCGACCGCGGCGTCGACGCGATGGTGCGGGACATGGGGAAGGTCGGTGATGACCCGCAGTACCCGCCTCTGCCTGCGGAGCTGGGCGCGCTCGGGGCCCTCTTCCACGTGTTCGTGTTCGTGGCGACCGTGCCGCACGTACGCGCGTATCACCGGAGCCGTGGCATCCCGGACGACGTCTCCCGGCGTACGCTCGCGGACCTCGGACGGCACATGGCGGTGCACCGCCGGGCGCGTGGTGGGCCCGGGCTGCTGCACCCGGGCTGGAACGCCCTGCATTTCCGGGGCGAGCTCTACCAACTGGGGCGGCTGCAGTTCCAGCGTGCCGTGCTGGGGGAGCGGATGGGCGGGGCGGTGGCCGCGGCGGGGCACTCCGCGGGCCGGGGCGATCCCTGTCTGAACCTCCACATCGCCGACTTCCACGGGCCCCTGTCCCCGGAGGCCTGCGACCGTTCGCTGGCGCTGGCGCGGGAGTTCTTCGCGCGGCACTATCCGGAGGAGCGATATGAGACAGCCGTGTGCCACTCCTGGCTGCTCGATCCGCAACTGCGGCACTATCTGCCGACCGACGCGAACATCGTCCGCTTCCAGGAGCGTTTCCGCCTCGCGTCCGGATACGAGCGGAAGGCGGACGACGCGACCCCCGTCGCCTTCGTCTTCGGCGACCGCGACCTGCCGGTGGCCGAACTGCCCAGGCGGACAAGCGTGGAGCGGGCCGTGGGCGACCATCTGCGGGCGGGTGGCCATTGGTACGGGGAGCATGGCTGGTTCCCGCTGTAGACCGCGGGGCCTTCGGGCGAGGCGGGAACGGGCCCCCGGGGCGCTTCGTTGAGGTGGCATGACTGTGGAGATGCGTGAGGGATACGAGGGGACGGGGCCCGGAGCGATCACGCCGGACGGCTGCGCGGTCGAGCTCTACGCGCGCCTGTCCGTCGGGGACGAGCCCGAGGTCATCGCCGGGGCGGTGCCGGCCGGGGCGCACATCCTGGAGCTGGGCTGCGGCGCGGGACGGGTGACGCGTCCCCTGCTCGAGCGGGGGTTCCGGGTCACGGCGGTGGACGAGTCCGCCGAGATGCTGGAGAAGGTCTCCGCGCTCGACGGGCGGGTGCGCACGGTCCGGAGCCCGATCGAGACACTCGACCTGGGGGAGCGGTTCGAGGTGGTGATGCTCGCGTCGTTCCTCGTGCACGACGGCGACACGGCGGTCCGGCGCGGGATGCTGCGGGCCTGCCGCAGCCATGTGACGGACGACGGCTGTGTGCTGATCCAGCGGGAGGGCGCGGACTATCACACGAACCTGCCGAGGGAGCGGGTCGACCCGGCGGGCTACACCGTGCGGATCCTGTCGGCGGAACCGATAGGCGACGGCGTGAACGAGGTGCGCGCGGAGTATGTCTTCCCGGACGCCGTATGGACCCAGACGTTCCGCGCCCGGCCGCTCACGAAGGAAGAGTTCGAGCAGGCCCTTGAGGAGGCAGGACTGAGGGTCGACAAGTACCTGACGGAGGACGGGATCTGGGTCCGGGCGCTGCCGATCCGGTAGTTCGGCGCGGGGCGGAGATGGTGTGCTGACGGGCGATGAGTTCTGTGGGGCGGGCCGGTCTATCCAGGTGACAGCACAAGCACAACACCCCCTGCTCACCGAGGAGATCACCATGACCACGGCCGCCGCCTCCACCCCTGCCGCCTCCGCCGCCCCCACCGTCGCGGGCCGCCGCTCCGTGCGCGTCACGCTGCGCACGGTCCAGGTGGTGCTCGGCCTGTTCTTCGTTCTCGCCAGTGGCGCGCCCAAGCTGATCGCGCATTCCACGGCTGTCGAGACCTTCGAGAGACTCGGGTGGGGCGACCCGGGGATGTACACGATCGGCGCGCTGGAGGTGCTCGGCGGGATCGCCCTGCTGATTCCGGTGCTCGGCTCCGTCGGCGCGACGGCCCTGATCGCGCTGATGATCGGCGCGTTCATCGCGAGCGTGTCCGCGCTCGGCGGGGAGAACGCCGCGACGCCGCTCGTCCTGATCCTGCCGCTCGCGTGGATTGCGTGGGCGCGGCGTGGGCGGACGACGGAGCTGGTGCGTCTTCTCGCGGGGCGCGGGGCGCGGGGCGCGGGGAGTGAGGGACGGGGCTCGGGGGTGAGGTTCCGCCCCCGAGCCGTCAGCCGTCCAAGCCGCGCAGGCGTTCCAGTTCGCGGCGGTCGCGTCTGGTGGGGAGAACGCCGGTACGCCGCTTGTCCTGGTTCTGCCGCTCGGGGGTGAGGTTTCGTCCCCGCGTTGTCAGCCTTCCAGGCCGCGCAGGCGTTCCAGTTCGCGGCGGTCGCGTTTGGTGGGGCGGCCTGTTCCCCGGTCACGGATGCCGGCGGGGGCGACTGCCTCGCGGGGCGGCGGGGGAGGGCTGTTGTCGACGTAGCACTCGACGGCCACCGGGGCGCCGACGCGCTTGCGGATGAGGCGCTTGACGATGACGACGTGTTCGCGGCCGCCCGCGTGGCGCAGGCGCACCTCGTCACCGACGTGGACACCGTAAGCGGGCTTCACGCGCTCGCCGTTGACCCGCACATGTCCGCCCTTGCAGGCCGCCGCGCCCGCGGAGCGGGTCTTGACCAGGCGTACGGACCAGATCCAGGCGTCGACCCGCACCGAGCCCCCGGCCCCGCCTGGGCCACCGCCCGGACCGCTGCCCGTGGCCGTGCCCGCCGGAGCTCCCCCGGTCCCGTCACCGCTGCCCGCACCGCCTGAATTCTGCGAAGCCATGCCCCGACTTTAATGCCTGCCCGGCGGTTCAGGGCCGGGGTGCGGGCTGTGCGGCAGCAGTGCGGCATCCCCGCCCGCCCGGCGAGCCGCACGGAAACCCCTCCCCTCGGAGTCCGATAATTCGGTCTATTCGCCGCAAAGCGGGACGTAGACCGAGGGGTGCCGCCCATGAAGCTCGAAGCCACCGTCGATGGCCTGATGGACACGTTGCGGGCCGACCTCGTACGCCTCGCCGCGATCCCGTCGATCGCCTTCCCCGGCTTCCCGGCCGCACCGGTGCACGAGGCGCACGACCTGCTGGCCGATCTGCTGCGGGAAGCGGGGGTGCCCCATGTCGAGCGGCTGGACCTGCCGGACACCGCGCCCGTGATCTACGGAGAGATTCCGCCGCCGACCCCCGAGGCGCCGACCGTCCTGCTCTACGGCCACTACGACGTCCAGCCGCCCGGCGACGAGAGCCTGTGGAAGTCGCCGCCCTTCGAGCCGACCCCCATCGACGAGGCGGGCAGCGGCCTGCGCGCCCGCGGCATCGCGGACGACAAGTCCAACGTCATCGCGCACCTGGGAATGCTGCGGGCCTACGGCGGCCGCCCGCCCGTCGGGATCAAGATCGTCATCGAGGGCCAGGAGGAGTACGGCAGCGCCTTCGACGACTATCCGCCCACCGACCCGGAACGCTTCGCCTGCGATGCCATGGTCGTCGCCGACCTCGGCAACCTGCGGCCGGGCACCCCCACCCTCACCACCGCCCTGCGCGGCGCGTCCGAGGTCGTGGTGGAGGTACGCACCCTCGACGAGCCGCGCCACAGCGGGGAGTTCGGCGGCGCGGCGCCCGACGCGCTGCTCGTGCTGCTCAAGGCCCTGGCCACCCTTCACGACGTACACGGCGATGTGGCCGTGGAGGGGCTGCGGCGCGAGGACTGGAGCGGCACGGGCTACACCGACGAGGAGTTCCGCGAGCTCGCCGGGGTAGTGGACGGGGTGCCGCTCGTCGGCAGCGGCAGCCTCGGCGAGCGGCTCTGGAGCGGCCCCGCGATCACCGTCGTCGGCCTGGACGCGCCCAGCGTCGAGCACGCGGCGTCAGCGGTCGTGCCGTACGCGCGCGCCAAGTTGAACCTCCGCTTCCATCCCCGTCAGGGCGCGCAGGAAGCCCAGGCGAAGCTCGTCGACCACCTGCGGTCACTCACCCCCTTCGGCGTCCCCCTCACCGTCACGCCCGGCGACACCGGCCCCGGCTACGAGGCCGCGACCGGCGGACCCGCCTACCGAGCCGCCCGCGCCGCGCTCAAGGAGGCCTGGGGCGAGGAGGCCTCCTTCGTGGCGACCGGAGGCTCCATCCCGCTGGTCAACGGCCTCGCGAAGGCGGCACCCGGCGCCGAGGTCCTGCTCTTCGGCGCCCAGGACAGCATGTGCAATCTGCACGCCCCGAACGAACGCGTCCTCTTCTCCGAGCTGCGCAACACCGTCGTCGCCATGGCGGCCTTCGTGCGCGAGTACGCCGCGGACTTCGGTGGCGCCACCGGAAACGGGAAGAGCGGCGCATGAGCACCACCGCGACCGACCCCGGCACCGAAGAGCCGCAGCACAAGGGGAAGTTCACCTTCCCCAGCGCCCTGACCATCCTCGCGATCGTCACCGTCGCCGTCTGGCTGCTCGCCTTCCTCATCCCGTCCGGCGCCTACGACCGCAACGACAAGGGCGCCCCCGTCCAGGGCAGCTACCACCGCGTCGACTCGGGCCAGACCTTCGTCGACCGGCTCAACGACCTCTTCCTCGCCCCGGTCAACGGCCTTTACGGCATCCAGGACGAGAAGTCGGGCGTGGTCGGCCCCGACCTGGCCGGTGAGCTGTACGGCAGCGCGGGCGTCTTCCTGTTCGTGCTCGCCATCGGCGCGTTCATCACCGTCGTCTTCGCCACCGGCGCCCTCGACCGCGGCATCGGCCGCCTCGCCCACCGGCTGCGCGAGCGCGGCGCGATGCTGATCGCGGGAGTGATGCTCGTCTTCTCCGTCCTCGGCACGGTCGAGGGCTTCGCGGAGGAGACCCTCGGCTTCTACGGCCTGATCGTGCCGCTGATGCTCGCCCTCGGCTACGACCGCATGGTCGCGGTCGGCGCGATCATCCTGGGCGCCGGGATCGGCGTGCTCTGCTCGACGGTCAACCCGTTCGCGACCGGCGTCGCCTCGTCCGCCGCCGACATCTCGCTCGGCGACGGCATCATCCTGCGGTTCGCGATGTGGATCGTCCTGACCGCGGTCACCATCGCCTACGTCATCCGCTACGCGAAGCGCGTACAGAAGAACCCGGCTCGTTCCCTCTCCGGTTTCCTGCCCGGTGACCGCGAGCAGACCGCCGCCGACGCGGGCGAGGTGCCCGAGCTGACGCGCCTGCACAAGGCCGTGCTCGCCCTGGTCGCGCTCGTCTTCGCGTTCATGATCTTCTCGGTGGTGCCCTGGTCGAGCGCGCTCACGGGCAAGGCGGACGCCGAGCCGTACGGCTTCGAACTCGGCTGGTCCTTCCCGCAGCTGGCGGCGCTCTTCCTCGTCGCGGCCGTGCTCGTCGGGTGCGTGGCACGGATGGGCGAGCAGAAGCTCAGCTCGACCATCACCCAGGGCGCGGCCGACTTCATCTCGCCCGCGCTGGTCATCGTGCTCGCCCGCGGCGTCACGGTGATCATGAACAACTCGAAGGTCACGGACACCGTCCTGCACTCCATCGAGGGCGTGGTGAAGGGCACGTCCTCCGGCCTCTTCGCGATCATCGTCTTCGTCGTGAACCTGCCGCTCGCCTTCCTCATCCCGTCCACCTCAGGCCACGCGACCCTCGCCATGCCGATCCTCGCCCCGCTCGCCGACTTCGCCGGGGTCTCGCGCTCCGTCGTCGTCACGGCCTGGCAGGCGGCGAGCGGCTGGATGAACCTCTGGGTCCCGACCACGGCCGTGACCATCGGCGGCGTCGCACTCGCGAAGGTCGGTTACGACAAGTACCTGCGCTTCGTGTGGCCGCTGCTCGCCATCCTGTTCGTCCTGATCTGCGCCTTCGTGGCGCTTGGAGCGGCTCTCACATGACAACGAACGCACCAGCCACAGCCACGCCCGCGGCGGCCCGCCCCTCGGCCGCCGCCTACCGCAATCTCCTCGTGGCCACCGTCGGGTTCACCCTCACCTTCTGGGCGTGGGACCTGATCGCGCCGCTCGGCAGCGACTTCGGGGAGCGGCTCGGGCTCTCCTCGTTCGCGCAGTCCCTGCTGGTCGCAGTGCCGGTCATCGTCGGCTCGCTCGGCCGCGTCCCGGTCGGCGCGCTCACCGACCGCTACGGCGCCAAGCTGATGTTCCCGCTGGTCTCGGCGCTCACCATCGTGCCGGTGCTGCTGATCATCCCGGCCAAGGACAACTACGTCGCGATGCTCGCGGTCGGCTTCCTGCTCGGCCTCGGCGGGACGACGTTCGCGATCGGCATCCCGCTGGTCAACTCCTGGTTCCCGCCCGCGCACCGCGGCTTCGCGCTCGGCGTCTTCGGCATGGGCATGGGCGGTGTGGCGCTCTCCGGCTACTTCACGCCCCGTATCGCCAAGCACGGCGACAATCTCCCGTTCCTGGTCGTGGCGATCGCCCTCGCGGCGTTCGCGGTGGTCGCCGCGCTGCTCATCACTGACCGCCCCGACCGGCCGGTGCCGACGAGCCCCCTCACCACCCGCCTCGGCGAGGCGGGACGGCTGCGGGTGACGTGGGAGCTTTCCGCGCTGTACGCGATCGGCTTCGGCGGCATCGTCGCCTTCGGGGTCTATCTGCCCACGTACCTGAAGACCTGGTACGACCTCTCGCCCACCGACGCGGGCACCAAGGCGGCCGGATTCGCGCTGGTCACGGTCATCTTCCGGCCCGTCGGCGGCTGGCTGTCCGACCGTATCCACCCCGCCTCGGTCACCTCGGTGGCGCTGGCCGTCGTCGCCGTCTTCGCCATCGCGCAGGCCTTCGAGCCGTCGCTGAACCCGGGCGGCACGATCTGCTTCCTGGTCATGGCGGCCGGGCTCGGCACGGCGAGCGGCAGCGTCTTCGCCCTCGTCTCCCAGGTGACACCACAGGCGCAGGTCGGCTCCGTGACCGGAATCGTGGGAGCGATGGGCGGCCTCGGAGGCTTCGTGCCACCGCTGGTCATGGGGGCGATCTACAGCGCCAAGGACTCGTACTCGATCGGCTTCATGCTGCTCTCGGACCTGGCGCTCGCGGGCTGCGTGTACGCGTACGGGCGGATGCGGGGGCTGCGAGCCTCGTAACCGGTGCTACCGGTGCTACCGGTGCTACCGGTGGTCGGAAACCCGCCGGCGCGGGCGGCCTGCTACGCCGGCATCACCGGCTCCGCCGAGTTCGTCCTCAAACGCCGGACGGGCTGGATCTCGCAGCCCGCCCGGCGTTGGGGGAGGGGCCTGGGGTTAGTCCTCCTCCTCGCCGAAGAGGTGCCGCACCGTGGAGCGGTAGTTGGTCCGTACGTGGGCCAGCGCCACGCCACGCGCGCGCTCCGCGTCCCCGGACGCCACCGCCTCGTACAACTCCCGGTGCTCCGCGAGCAGATGCGTCCACTCCTCGTTGCGCCGCGTCATCCACCGAAGGCGGCCGTCCACCGGCTCCATGACCGAGGTCAGCAGGCCGTTGCCCGCCATCGCGAGCAGGCGGTCGTGGAAGCGCGTGTTGATGTCCGTGATCGACTCGGCGTCCGCCGTGCGGGTCGCCTCGGCCGCGCTGTCGAGCAGCGCGGAGAGCTCCGCGAGGCCCTCCTCGGTGGCCCGTTCCGCCGCGCGCCCCGTCGCGAACACCTCCAACGCCTCGCGCAGCTCGAACAGTTCGGCCACGTCGGTGCGGGTCAGACGCCGGACCACGGTCCTGCGCGGGGTCTCGAAGGTGACGAAGCCCTCGGCGACCAGCGCCCGGATCGCCTCGCGGACCGGCACCCTGGACACCCCCAGGCGCTCCGCGAGCTCGCGTTCCACCAGGCGGTCGCCCGGTCCCAGGCGTCCGGCGATGATCTCCTGCCGCAGCTCGGCGAGCACGCGTTCGCGTACGGCGGCCAGCGGCTGCTCCACGGTCGTCATGGGGTCCATCATTGCCGAACCCCGCATCGATTTACCGATTCGTAACCGTACGGACATTGCCGGGCGCCTGCGGGAGCGGGAGCATGTCGGAATCTTTGGTATACCAAAACTTGGTATACCAAAGGGTGCCGCACCTCCGTCCCCTTCGCAGGAGGCCCCGTGTCCCTCACGCCCGTGACTCCCACCCGAGGCGCCGACTCCCCAGGCGCCGACTCCCCAGGCGTCGCCACCGACTTCGTGCCGGACCCCCGCCTCACCAACGAGGACCTCGCCCCCTCCGCCGAGCGCAAGTGGAAGGTCTTCGACCTCTTCGCCCTGTGGATGTCGGACGTCCACAACCTGGGCAACTACACGTTCGCGGCAGGCCTGTTGGTCCTCGGCCTGAACGTCTGGCAGATCTTCACCTCCCTGCTCGTCGGCTTCGTGCTCATCTACGTCGGGATGAACATGATGGGGCGCATCGGCCAGCGCCACGGCGTGCCGTTCCCCGTCGTCAGCCGCATCAGCTTCGGCGTCTGGGGCGCCAACATCCCCGCCCTGATCCGGGCCGTGATCGCCATCATGTGGTACGGAATCCAGACCTATCTGGCGTCCATCGCGGTCAACGTCATGCTGATCGCCGCCTTCCCGAGTCTGGACTCGTGGACCGAGCACTCCTTCCTCGGCCTGCACGCGCTCGGCTGGTGTTCGTTCGTCGCCCTCTGGCTCGTCCAGGGGCTGATCATGACCCAAGGCATGGAATCCGTACGGAAGTTCCAGGACTTCTGCGGGCCGGCCATCTGGGTCGTGATGATCGCCCTCGCGGTGTGGATCCTCTGGAAGGCGGGCTGGACCATCTCGCTCACCAGCACCCCCCACCCGGTCTCCACCGGTGAGCAGGTGCGGCAGTGGTTCGGCGCCATCGGTCTCATCCTCGCCACCTACGGCACGCTGATGCTCAACTTCTGCGACTTCTCGCGCTTCGCCCCCGACTACCGCACCGTCAAGCGCGGCAACTTCTGGGGCCTTCCCATCAACTCCACGGCCTTCGTGATCCTCTCCGTCATCGTCACCGCGGGCAGCCTGGAGGTCTTCGGCAAGGCCATCACCGACCCCGCCGAGCTGGTCGCCGAGATCGGCAACACCTGGGTCCTCATCTTCGGGGCGCTCACCTTCGCCGTCGCCACGATGGGCGTGAACATCGTGGCCAACTTCGTCTCGCCCGCGTACGACCTGGCCAACGTCTGGCCGCAGAAGATCACCTTCAAGATCGGCGGCATCATCTCCACGGTGGCGGCCCTGCTCGTCACCCCGTGGAACCTCTACTCCAACCCGACCGTCGTGAACTACTTCCTCGGCGGTCTCGGCGCTTTCCTCGGACCGCTGTTCGGGATCATCGCGGTCGACTACTTCTGGGTGAAGCGCGGCCGCATCGACGCCGAGGCGCTCTTCAAGGCCGAGCCCGGATCGCCCTACTACTACAAGCGGGGCGTCAACCCGAAGGCGCTGGGGGCCTTCGTGCCGACCGCGGGTGTCGCCGCGGTGTGCGCGCTCGTGCCGTTCTTCGACTACGTCGCGCCGTACTCCTGGTTCATCGGGACCGCCACGGCTGCGCTGCTGTACGCGGCGCTGTGCCGCGCCGAGCGGGCCGCGGGGGCTGTGACCGAATCCGTCGCCGAGGTGGAGGCCTAGTGCGCATCGTCGTCACCAACTGCAACACCACCCGGGCGATGACCGAGGAGATCGTGCGGGGTGCCAGGGGCGCGGCCGCCCCCGGCACCACGATCTCCGGGCTCACCCCCGCCTGGGGTCCCGAGTCCGCCGAGGGGTGGCTCGACAGCTACCTCTCGGCGGCCGCGGTCCTGGACACCCTGCGCGGCTACGATGAGGCGTACGACGCAGTCGTCATGGCCGGTTTCGGCGAGCACGGGCGCGAGGGCGCCCGGGAACTCCTCGACGTGCCCGTCGTCGACATCACCGAGGCCGCCGCGCATCTCGCCTGCCTGCTCGGGCGGCGGTACGGCGTCGTCACCACCCTCGACCGGACGCGCGGCCAGATCGAGGACAGCCTGCACGCGGCGGGCGTCGCGCAGAACTGCGCGGCGGTGATCGGCACCGGGCTCGGCGTCCTCGACCTCGGCGACTCCGAGGTCACCACGCGGGCCTTCCTGGCCGCCGCCGAACGGGCCCGCGACGCGGGCGCCGAGGTCCTGGTCCTCGGCTGCGCGGGCATGACCGGCCTGCAGGAGAAGGTCGGCACGGCCCTCGACATGCCGGTGGTCGACGGAGTGGCGGCAGCGGTGAAACTCGCCGAGTCGCTCGTCACCCTGGGCTTGAACACGAGCCGAGCGGCCGGTTACGCCAAACCCCTCCCCAAGGAGCGGACTTGGGGGCGGGGGTGGGGCGGACCTTCGTAGGTGGTCGGGCGTCGGGGCTGGGCTGAGCGGGCGCGCGTTGGTGGTCATGCCAAGCGTCCGCGGGCGGCGCGCACTTGAGGCGCGGGCTTGGGGTGGGGGTGGAGCGGCCCTTCGTAGGCGGTCGGTTGTCGGGCCCGGGTTGGGCTGGCACGCGTCGGTGGTCATGCCAAGCGTGTGCGGGGAGCGGGCACTTGGGGCGCGGGCCTGGGGTGGGTGCTCGGGCCGCCGTCGGAGTGATTCTTCCGGTGTACTGTCGCCCGACCGGCGGTGCAGGAAGCGTGGCGGCGCCCTGACCACCGCAGACTCCGGGGAACGCGCCGGGGCCGTCCGGTGCCGAGCAACTGGAGGTGCCCGGTGTCGCAGCCGCCCTTCCGATCACCCGGCCGAGCGCGCCCCCGCCTCGTCCGGCTCCTCGCCGCCACGCTCCTGGTGAGCGCGGCGGTGGGCGGCGCCGCTCAGGCGGACGGCGGCGGCCACCGTGACGGGGGCGGGCCCGCGTCCGCCCCGGCGGCCACCGACTTCTGGGTCGACCCGGACAGCGCCGCCGCCCGCCAGGTCACCGCATGGCGAAGCCAGGGCCGTGCCGCCGACGCCCAGCTCATCCAGCGCATCGCGGGGCGCCCCCAGGCCGTCTGGCTGTACGGCGCCGACCCCGGACCCACCGCCCGCGCGGTCACGCTGGCGGCCACCGAGGCACGGCGCACCCCCGTGCTCGTCGCGTACTTCATCCCGCACCGCGACTGCGGCGACTACTCCGGAGGCGGGGCGGCGACCGCGGCGGAGTACCGGACGTGGGCCGACGAACTCGCCGCGGGCATCGGCGACCGCGCCGCGTACGTCATCGTCGAACCGGACGCCGTCGCGCAGGAGATCGCGGGCTGCGCGAAGGCCGACGCCGACGAGCGGTACGCCCTCCTCGCCCACGTCGTCGACCGGCTCAAGGCCCGCCCGCACACCAAGGTCTACCTGGACGCGGGCAACTCCGGCTGGATCCCCGACGAGCGGCGCCTCGTCGCCCCGCTGCGGCAGTCCGGCGTCGCCCGGGCCGACGGCTTCGCCGTCAACACGTCCAACTACCACACCAACGCCGAGAGTTCGGCGTACGGACACCGCATCGCCGCGGCACTCGGCGGCGCCAGACACTTCGTCGTGGACAGCAGCCGCAACGGAAACGGTCCCTACACCGGCGACGACAAGGAGCCCTGGTGCAACCCCCCGGGCCGCGCCCTCGGCACCCCGCCCACCACCGCCACCGGCGACCCCGTCCTCGACGCCTACCTGTGGATCAAGCGTCCCGGCGAGTCCGACGGGACGTGCCGTGGCGGGCCGAAGGCGGGGCAGTGGTGGCCGGAATACGCGCTGGGGCTCGCGAGCAGGGCACGGGAGGCCGGTTAGGGGCGCGGGTCCGGCACCACGGCCGTGGCGGTGATCTCGACCAGCTGCCCGGGGTAGCCGAGGCACGTCGTGCCGAGCAGCGTCGAGGTGTGCGGGCCCTTCGCGAGCAGGTCGGAGGCGCGGATCACCTCCCATGCCTCGCTCAGCGGGCCGGGCTCGGTGCTCACGACGTACACCGTGCTGGCCACCACCTGCGTCAGATCACTGCCGATCGCGCGCAGGGCCTCGTCGAGATTGGCGATGACCTGTCCGGTCTGGCGCGCCACGTCTCCCTCTCCGACGAGGTTCCCCTCGGGGTCCAGCGGCACGGAACCCGCCATGAAGGCGAGCGTGGTGCCGGCCTCGACGAGGGCGGCGTGGGCGTAACCGGGCGGCGGGAAGAGGGTGGGCACGACGGTGCGCTGTGTGGTGGTCATGGGGCCGATCCTGGGGGAGCGGGGTACGGGGGCGCATCCGAATTCAGCCGGGGCGGGCGGCGTCGGCCGCGTGACGGCTGGCCTAGGCTGAGGTGACGAGGTGCTGAGGTGCGGGAACGCCGCACGAGTGACTGAGGGTGATCGAGGTGGTGCACGTGAGGGCGGGGGCCGCCGCGAACACGGACGCCGCCGACGCCGGGCCTTCCACTGACGCCGAGCGGCTGCTCGGGGAGCTGGTGCGGTCGTGCGCCGCGGTGTTCCTGCCGGCCGAGGTGCCGAGGGAGGGACGGCTCGCGTTCTGGGCTCCGGAGGGTACTTCTGGACGCGGCCTGGCTGGGGTTCGTGGTGGTGCCGGGGGCGGTCTGGCCGGTTCCGCAAGGCATGGGGAGCCCGGAGCCACGGCTGAGGCAGCCCCCGCTGATGGCGCCCCCAAGAGACCCGTGCCCCCCGGCGCCGAGGAGGAAATCGCCGTCGTACGCCGCCACGGCAAGGGCGTCCGTACGCGTACCGTCCCCGCGTGGACCCTGCCCGTGGCGGAGGCCCTCCCGCTACTGCTGCGCGCCACGCCCCCGCACCCCGCCGTGGCCTGCTGGGCCGCCGCCGCCCGGCACGCCCTGCACCTGGCCGCGCGGGGCCGGCTGCTGCCCGGGCTGACCGGCGGTGATCTCGACGCGTGGCGTGCGGGGCCGCTGGACGCCGCCGACGTCACGCAGCTGCGGGCCATCGCCTCGGCGATGCCGGCCGAGGCGCACGCCGTACCGCTGCCCGGCAGCAGGCCCCTTCTGCTGCCCGAGCCCTTCGCCCTGGTCAGGGCCTTCGTCGACGCCGTGGTGGACACCCTGCCGCGTACGCCCGCCGCGCCGCACGCGGTCGGCGCGCCCTTCGCCGCGCGCGAGCCGCAGCGGCTGCCGGGCGCGCGGGAGTGGGCCGCGGAGGTGGCTGCCGGGATGGACGCCGGCGTACGAGTGTCGCTGCGGCTCGACCTTCAGGCGCACGAGGTGTTCGACGGGGCGACGGACGACGGGCCCGGCGGCGTTCCTGAGGGCGTACCTGAGGGCGTACCTGAGGATGTTCCGCACGGCAGGCGGACGGAGGGTGCCGGCGAAAGCATGGCCAGCCCGGCCGCGGCCGTCGTGCAGGTGCACAGCCTCGCCGATCCCACCCTCGTGGCGGACGCCGCCCAACTGTGGTCGGGCGCCGACCACTTCGGCCCCCGTGCCCGCGTGGACACGCTCCTCGCGGTGCGGCGCGCGGCCCGCGTATGGCCGCCGCTGACCCGCCTCCTCGAACGGCCCCGGCCCGACGTACTGCCGCTGGGCGAGGGGGAGTTGTACGAGCTCCTCGGCGCGGCGGCGACCAGGCTCGCCGCCGCGGGCGTGGCCGTGCACTGGCCCCGCGAGCTGACGCGCGGGCTGACGGCGACCGCGGTCGTACGCCCCGCACCCGGCACGGCAGCCGACAACTTCGACTTCTTCAAGACCGAGCAACTGCTGGAATTCAGATGGCAGTTGGCGCTCGGGTCGGAGGACGGCGAAGGTGGAGGTGAAGGCGACGGCACCGGAGGGCCCCTCACCGAGGCGGAGATGGACATCCTGGCGGAAGCGCACCGCCCCGTCGTACGCCTCCGTGACCAATGGGTCCTGGTCGACCCCGAACTCGTACGCAAGGCGCGCAAGCGGGACCTGGGTCTCCTGGACCCGGTGGACGCGCTGTCCGTCGCGCTGACGGGAACGGCGGAGGTGGAGGGCGAGCGCGTCGAGGCGGTCCCGATCGGCGCCCTGGCCCACCTGCGCGAACGCCTGACCGACGACCTGCGCACCGTCACGCCGCCGCCCGCGCTCGCCGCCACCCTCCGCGATTACCAGCTCCGGGGCCTGGCCTGGCTGGACCGCATGACGTCCCTCGGCCTCGGCGGCTGCCTCGCCGACGACATGGGCCTCGGCAAGACGGTCACGCTGATCGCCCTCCACCTGCACCGGGCCAGGCCGGAGCCGACGCTGGTGGTCTGCCCGGCCTCGCTCCTCGGCAACTGGCAGCGCGAGATCGAGCGATTCGCGCCGGGCGTCCCGGTGCGCCGCTTCCACGGGACGGGCCGCAGCCTGGACGGCGACCTGGACGGCGGCTTCGTCCTGACGACGTACGGAACGATGCGTACGAGCGCCTCCGAACTGGCCGCTCACGCCTGGGGATTGGTGGTGGCGGACGAGGCCCAGCACGTCAAGAACCCCCATGCGGCGACGGCGAAGGCGCTGCGCACGATCCCCTCCGCGGCGCGCGTCGCCCTCACCGGCACCCCGGTCGAGAACAATCTCTCCGAGCTCTGGGCCCTCCTCGACTGGACGACGCCGGGTCTGCTCGGCCCGCTCAAGGCGTTCCGGGCCCGCCACGCCCGCCTGGCGGAGGGCGGCGAGTTCGCCGAGAACGACGAGGCGATGGCCCGCCTCGCCCGCCTGGTGCGCCCCTTCCTCCTGCGCCGCAAGAAGTCCGACCCGGGCATCGCCCCGGAGCTGCCGCCCAAGACGGAGACGGACCACCCGGTGACGCTCACCCGCGAACAGGCGTCGCTCTACGAGGCCGTCGTACGCGAGACCCTGGCCCGCATCGAGGCGTCGGAGGGCATCGCGCGCAGGGGCCTGGTCATGAAACTGCTGATGGCGCTGAAGCAGATCTGCAACCACCCGGCGCAGTACCTGAAGGACGGCGCGATCGCCACGCGGGCGGGCCGCTCGCGCTCGGGGAAGCTGGAGCTCCTCGACGAACTCCTCGACACGATCCTGGCCGAGGACGGCTCCGTGCTGATCTTCACGCAGTACGTGGAGATGGCCCGCCTCCTCGAATCGCACCTGTCGGGGCGCGGCATCGGCACCCAGCTCCTGCACGGGGGTACGCCGGTCAGGCGGAGGGAGGAGATGGTGGACCGCTTCCAGTCGGGCGAGGTCCCCGTGTTCCTCCTCTCCCTCAAGGCGGCCGGCACCGGCCTCAACCTCACCCGGGCGGGCCACGTCATCCACTACGACCGCTGGTGGAACCCGGCGGTGGAGGAACAGGCCACGGACCGCGCCTACCGCATCGGCCAGACCCAGCCGGTCCAGGTCCACCGCCTGATCACGGAGGGCACGGTGGAGGACCGCATCGCCGAACTCCTGGCGGCGAAGCAGGCGTTGGCGGACGCGGTCCTCGGCGAGGGCGGCGAATCGGCGCTCACGGAGCTGTCGGACGCGGACCTGGCGGACCTGGTGTCGTTGCGGAGGGTGTCGTGAGGGGCGGGCGCGTCGGCGGGCGAGCACAGGGCGCAGGCCGCGTCTTCCCTCCGCTGCCCCAACACCCCGACCCCCAGGCGCCGTTCGCCACCTCCTGGTGGGGGAACGCCTGGATCGGCGCGCTGGAGGGGACGTCGCTCGACGCGGGGCGGCTCACCCGCGGCCGGGCCTACGCCCGCGAGGGGCACGTCGACACGATCACGGTGGCGCCGGGCCGCATCGTGGCGTACGTACACGGAAGCCGTCCGCGTCCCTACCGCGCCGAGATCCGTATGCGCACCCTCGAGCCAGAGGACTGGGACCGCTTCCTGGACGCGGTGGCCACGGAACCCGCGCACATCGCGGCGCTCCTGGACAAGGACATGCCGCACGCGCTGGTGGACGCGGCCGAACGCTCCGGCGTCCAACTCCTCCCGGGCCCCGGCGACTTGGTTCCCTCCTGTACCTGCCCGGATCACGGCCGCCCGTGCAAGCACGCGGCAGCCCTCACCTACCAGACGGCCAGACTCCTCGACGCCGACCCCTTCGTGCTCCTCCTCCTGCGCGGCGGGGACGAACAGGCGCTCCTCGACGAGCTGGCCCAGCGCAACGCGCACCAGGCGGCGCGCGAGCAGTCCGACACCACGCGGGGCGCGACCACCGCAGCGCTCCCCGGCACCCTGGCCCGGGACGTCCTGGCCACGGAGTACCGCCCCCCGCTCCCACCTCCGATGGCACCCCCCGCCCACCCGGGCGAACCCCCGCTCCTCCCGTCGGTCCCGGGCGCTCCCAGCCCCACCTCCCTGGAGTTCCTCGCCACGGACACGGCGAACCGGGCGCACGCGTACCTGACCGCGGGCGCGGACCCCTTCCCCGCCACTGACCCCTGGCACGACGCGGTCCGCCTCGCGGCCTCCCACCCCGGCCTCACGGGCCGCCGCAGCTTCAGCCGCCAATTCGCCGAACTGGCACAGTCGGTGGACCACACCCCCGCGGACCTCGCCCGTGCGGCGGCGGCCTGGCGCCAGGGCGGCGAGGAGGGTCTGGCGGTCCTGGAATCCCCGTGGGACCCTCCGGCGGGCCCCTTCGACCGGGCGAGGGGCGCGCTGCTCGCGGCGGACCTCCCGCGCATGACGATCCACCGGAACCAACTCACGGACGCACAGGGTTCCTTGCAACTCCGCTTCGGCCGCGACGGCCGCTGGTACCCGTACCGGAGCGAGCCGGGACGGGACGACTGGTGGCCGGAGGGGGAGGCCGACGCGGATCCGGTGGGTGCGGTCACGGGAATGATCGGGACGTAACAGCCGCTGCTTCCTTGGCGGGCGTCCGAGTTCCGTTCTTCATTCTTCGCGCATCCCGCCCAGCCGTCGGAACCCGAACCATTCACGGCGACAGCAAGGGCTTCAGGAAGCGGCTCGGCGCGCCGTGCCAAGAGATGGCAAGCGCATCGCGTGACCGGGTCGCCGCCACGAACAACAGCGAACGCGCTCGCTGTAGTTCGCGTCGGTAGCGCAACGCGTCGGTTCGCTGTAGTTGAAGTACAGCCTGCCGAGGCACCAGCCCTTCGCTCACACCGGCGATGATCATGCGCTGGTACTCCAGCCCTTTGAACCGGAACATGGTGCCGATGTGTACCCCGTCGTCGCCACGCGGGCCGTCCGGGCCGATCTCGAGCGCCCTGATGCCCGCCGGCGCGAGGGCTACTGCCACTTCCCGGGCCATGGCATTGGTCGGAACGCAGATCGCGATCTGTTCGCGAGGGATGTCGTCCCACTCGGCGACGAGGGCTGCGATGGACGCGCACTCCGATTCCCAGTCGGTGCTGCCGTGAAGCTGTGGGCGTGCCCCGCTGAGCACCGACCGGTACCCGGCGAGAGACTCGGCATTCCCGTCGAGATCGTCGAACGCTTCGCCGCTCAGCACTTCGAGCGCCGACCCGAGAATCTGCCGAGTGGTGCGGTAGCTGAGAGTCAACTTGGCTGAGCGCCCACGGATATTGATGCCCAGGCTGCCGAGTGTCACTTGGTTGTTGTAGATCCGCTGATGGGTGTCGCCGACGAGGAAGATGTCGTTGCGGTCGCGCGCGACCATAGCCCGCAGCATCTTCCAGTGACCGGGCCGTAGGTCCTGAGCCTCGTCCACGACGATGTGCTGGTAGCGGTATCGCAGCCAGCCCGCGGAACCGTCCTGCAGGTGGATGTTATCCAGGCCCCCGGCTTCTTCACGCCGCTGCTCGATCCCCTGGATGCGCTGCTCGCGCTCCATCTCCAGACGGGCGGCCCGTTCGGCTACCTGCGCCCACGTCTGACGACCCAGTCGATCGAGCCTCTGGGTGAACTTTTCGGCGAGCTGCCAGATTTCAGCACGCTCGGCACGTGTGACGTTGCGGCCGCGGCCGGCCCTGCGCGCACGGAAGTACTCGGTACGCGAGACCACTGCCTGGCCGAGGATCACTTGAGTCCACTCGTCGTGCAGGAACTCCGCGTCCCAGCCTGTCTCGTCGAGTTCGTCGAGCATCGAACGCCACTCGCGCAGCACTTGGTTGTCGTCGATCGTCTGTTTGTTGCTACCGGGCTCGGCCTCCCGGACCACGCGCAGCGCCAGCTGATCGACGTGGCTGACCTCGACGCGGGTCAGCAGCTGCTCGCCACCGAGTTCCAGCAGTCGGGCACGCAGATCGGCTGCGAGGTTTTTGTTGTACGTGGTGAGCAGTACCGGCTTGTTACGGCCCTGGGGGAGCTTCTCGACCAGATGCTTCACGCGATGCAGGGCAACGATGGTCTTTCCTGTGCCTGGGCCACCGCCTACGCGAGCCGGTCCTGAGTAGTCGCGCTCCACCAGCTTGGACTGCGTGGGATGCAGGAATACCTTCCAGCGTCCGAAGTCCTCGCCCTCAAGGGCTTCTCGCAGCGCCTCGTCGGTGGTCGTGACCATCGTCGCCGGCCGTTCGGCGGCGGCTTGGAAGTCGTGGACGTCGACGGCGTCCGGGGTGGTGACGGGGGCCGTGACCTGGTCCAGTACGTCGTCGAACGACTTGCCGTCGAAGAGCGACAGCAGAATCTCGCCGGTCAGCTGGGGCGCATACTCGATGAGCCCGAGCAACTGATCCTCGGTGGTGAGGGTGCGCACCACAGGTACGAGCGGTTCGGCGACGCCGAGGTCGGTGAGCTGCTGGTCCGAGAAGCGTACAAAGAGCGGCTCGGGGGAGGGGCGTTCGACTGGAGTCTGAGGGCGGGGAGCAGGCGCGGGCTGAGCGGCAGCATCCCGTCGCAGGACGCTCTCTTCGACGACCTGAAGGTCGACGTACTCGATGCCACCCGTGACTTGGTTGATGCCGTATGCGAGGCGGTCGAGGTTCTCGTAGACCTCTTTGCGGTGCTTGACCGAGACGATCAGCCAGTCGTCGTCGGCCAGCCGCAGCAGCAGGGCACGGTACTCGTCGTTGACGCGTGCGGACCAAAGCCTGCTGTCGCCCTTCAGCTGCTTCAGCTGCAGGCCTGTCGCCTGCGGATTCGACTTGAACTTGTGCTGAAAGTCGTACAGAGCGCCTTTGACCGTGCGGGGGAGCTTGAGGATCTCCTTGTCAGCTTTGTCGAGCAGACGCAGCGTCACACTCGCGGTGTTCATCGGTGGGGCTCCCCATGGATCGATCCGTTGTCTTGCTGATCACGATGCTCGTCGGGCGCGGATGGTTGCACGCCGAGCCGCTGGGCCAGGTCTCTGGCGGTCCAATCGCTCGCGGGTCGTACATCCCACCCAGCAGCTGCGAATGCCCGGTCCCGGTCCTCGGCCTCGTAATCCGGATCGGTATTCGATGGGCGATGGGGCAGCACCACACCGACCTTGAAGTCCGGCCAGGCCAGTTCGGCCATCCATCCGTGCTCATCGAGTTCGAAGCCATCCACAGGCGCGGGCACCTCGATGGAGGCCAGTGCCGTTGCCAGCAGCAGCAGATCGGGTTCATCTGGATCAAGGAGGTCCAGTACCGCTGCCCAGCTTGTGTGGGTGTGGGACTCGGACGATTCCGAATTTGCGACGTCCGGCTCGGGCACGGTCATCACCTGTGCCGACTCTTTCACCTCGGGTTCTGTGATCATTCCCAGATCGAGCCGCGTCGAGGTGAGCAGCCCAGAGCCACCGGTGACAGCGAGTGTGTCGGCCGAGAAGCCGTCCAGCAGGCTCGTGGTCAGCTGAGCGCTGTCGCCTCCTCCATGTTCGAGGAATTGCAGCAGATTGCTCCAGAAGAGCCAGGCGCGCCAGCGCTTCTTGTGCGCGTCGGTGTCGTCGACGGCGGTCGCACTGTCGTCCAGGACGGTGACCGCCGTCCAGGACGGGGGCTTGCGTCGACCGTCAGCCACAGCTGTGACCCGGCACCCGGACCGATCCTCCGCGGCAAGGACATGAAGCGGCCCGCCCTCACCGCGAGGGGAAGTACCGCCGAGCGCCGCAGTGAGCTGAGCGCCGACGGCCTCCCCGGACATCGCCGCCACATGGGGCCGTGTCCCGGTCAGCCCGGCCACGGCAGCCTCTGTCCGCCATAGCCACCTACCCGCATCCGGAGAGCGGAGGTAGGCGAGCAGAAGATCCGCAGGATTGATCCATACGTTCTCGGCGAGCTCGCCCGGCAGGCCACCCCGCGTCTTGGCGTAGTAGTCACGGGCCTGGCGTTGCCCGCCGTCTCCATACGGCTGCCACACCGGTTGCGCCGGTCCCGCCGCGGCATAGCCGGTGTCGCGCACGCGTGTGCGCCACTCCTTGACGTCGTAGTACGTCAGTTGGAAGACCCGGAGTCCCTCCGCGCGCAGGCGGGTGCGCTTGACGGCGTCGTCGGCAAGCCGGTTGTGCTTGGTGCTGGCATGGAATTCGTAGCCGTCGAGGTAGAGGGCGAGGCGGGGGCCGGGAGCGTCCAGGCGCTCGAAGAGCACGTCCGGCCGTGTCCCGTCCAGAACGCGCTGCTGGGAAACTCGCCAACTGAGCGTGCTGCCACCCGATCCGGTCAGCCGTAGGTCCAATGAGTACGTGCCTGCTGTCGTCGTGTACGCGTCCGCACTTGCCTGGGAGCCGGGCTGCCCGGACCACTCCTTGAGCGTGTCGATGAACATGACCTCGAGGTCGCTCTCGGCCTGACGTTCCAGCGGGATGTGATGAGTGGCGGCGACCGGTGAGGTCTGCCAGCGCTCGCCGGCTTCACCCAGCAACTCGTCCAGCATCTGTCGCACTTCGCTTCTGCTGACCCGGTCGTAGTCGGTGGCAGGCACACGGCGCAGGAGGCAGCGGTGGCAGCCGTCCAGGCCCTTTTCGATGCACGGACAGCTTTCGATCACATCCCGTGCCTTGAGCAGCACTTCACGGAACCCGCCTGCGGACGCGAGGCGATGCAGATAGCCGGTGCCGCCCGGCAGCCGGTCGTAGACGACCAAGAAACGCCGGGGCCAGTCGGAGTCGCTCCCGTCCGGCATCGAGGCGGACGCGATGTCGATGTGATCGGGGTCCCCGCCGTAGCGCGCGGCGATCCCCACGAACAGAGCCGCGGTGAAGGAGGCAAGCCGTTCCTTGGCGCGGGCGACGGAGGCCGGGAGGAGGATGCGTACGGCTTCGGTGACCAGTTCGTGGGCGAGCAGCAGTGGCACATCCTGGCCCTTGCCCTGTTCCTCGGCGCCGGCGGACCGTGCTTTTCGGCGGGGGCACCAGAGCAAGTGATGTGCACTGGCTCTGGTACCGGCCGCCAGGGATTCGGTCAGGGCGTTCTGAGATTGCTCGACCACGGGGCGGCCCTCAGCGGTGGAGCCTCCACAACTCGTGCAGACGTAGAAGGGGTTGAGCCGTACGTCTTCGCCGGCGATGGGGGCGGTGCTGCTGCCGTCCTGCCGGTCGAGCCCCAGGTTGAGTGTCCTGATCACCGCGCGTCGGGAGAAGTCCACACCGAAGATGGCTGTGTCGTGCCGCCACGACCCGGGCATGAGGTGGACCGGGTCGATGTCGACCGCGGTGAGCATGGAATACCGGCGGCGGTCCCGCTCGTCCTTGTCGTCCCGGACTCGCGCGTCATCGCGCTTGTCCCGGGCGATGACGCGCTTGGGTTCGAGTACGTATTGGACGCATCCGGCGTCTGCGATCTCCCGGCCGTTGCAGCGTGGGCACGGTGACGTGTCCGTCTTGGCGTTCTCGGTCCTGGCGTAGCCGCAGGCAGGGCAGAGCCGCCACACCGACCAGGCGCGTCGGTCCGGGCTGCCGATGTCGAGTGCGCGTACGACATGCTTGTAGCCGTTGACGTAGAAGCTGTTACCAGGGGCGAGCTCGGAGAGGGAGAGCCTGCGGGAGCGCTCGTAGTCCCGTACTTCACTGCGGTACGTCTTTTTCGCGCCGACAGCGTCACCGTCGCTCTCGGCCTGTTCCTCGGTCCAGTAGAGGGTCGCTTCGAGCTGAGTCGTCGTATCGGCGAGGCTGTAGTTCGGCAGCAGCCCCAGGTCGACCAGCGCGCCATGTGCGCTGGTCTGGCTGAGCTCACGCAGCAGATCACCAGTGGCGCGGCGCTCGGCGAACAACTCCCGGTGCTCACGGTCCTGTTCAGGGTCGGAGCGGACGAGGCCGTCCATCGCTGTGTCGATGGCCGAGATCCGCCGCCGAAGATCCTCGCGACGCGCTGTCCAGTCCTCCTCGGCCTCTTGAAGGGCACGGACGATCCCACCCGTGGCGTACCTGCGCAGCTCGTCGGCGGCATGTTCGGAGACTCCCGTACCTTCCGTGCCCGAGCGGGGGAAGAGGGACAGGAAGCTTTCGACCAGCGTGGCGCCGTGGGTGAGGGCGGCGTCCGCGAGGTCCTGACACCAGCCGGTGGTGCCGAAGAGGGCTGATACCAGCCGCGGCACAGGCTGAAGCTGTTCGGCGTCCGCTGTGGCGAGCGAGCCCCGGGCGGCGAGGTCCAGTAGATGTGCCGTGTACTGACGGCGCAGGATCTCCACCGCGGAGAGGTAGCAGCCGGGCGGCACGATGTCGCCTGCGATCATCTCGCGCGGTTCGTCGAGGTAGTACAGGTCGCGCGCACGCCGCCCGCCGAAGCCGACCACGAGTGCGTTGCCGGTCTTGCGGCCGGCCCGCCCGGCGCGCTGGACGTAGTTGGCCGGGCCCTTCGGGAGGGATCCGAGGAGTACGGCCGACAAGTCGCCGATGTCGATGCCCAGTTCGAGGGTAGGGGTGCATGACAGGACATTGGGGTCGGTGTAGTGCGTACCTTCCCGGAAGGTCCGCTCGACGCGTTCACGCTGGGGGCGGGTGAGCATGCCCGTGTGTTCTGCCGTGACGACCCGGAACGTGCCGCCCGTCACGTACAGGCGCCGGTAGTAGTCGTTCTGATAGTCGCGTTCACGCGAGCCGCCGAAGCTGCCCGAGGTGCTGGTCACACTGAGGGAGACGTCGTCCTGCGGGGGCCTCAGCACCCCCTTGCAGCGGTAGCGCGGGCACGGGTGCCCGTACCAACGCGTCCTGCGGTCCGGCAGAACAACCTGCTCCCAGCCGCAATCGGCGCAGCTGACGAAGGCTTTGTTGACGGAGGCGTCGTCCAGCAGGCGCACCTCGATGTGGCCCGGCTGCAGTCCGTACACCCGGGTCGTCCGGTCCTGCGCTGTACGGACCGCCAGTACATGCTCCTCGGCGAGCACGGGCAGCAGTCTGCGCAGATACTCACTGGCCCCTGCCGCGTCCAGGCCGAGGCACCGGCGGGTCCAGTCCTGGTACCAGCCGAGCCTGCCGGTAGCGGCGTCGAAGGACGACTTCTCCTTCGGCGCATCGAGAAGGAACCGAGGAGCCGCGACACCGTCGGGGAAGGCCGGCATGCCGTCCGGCCGCCCGCCCCACACCTTGAACCGGGTGACGCCCGCGTCGCGCATCCACGGCTCCAGCCACCGATGCCGCACACCTCCGCGCAGCCGGATGCGCTCCAGCAACCCCCGTACGAAGGCCAGATAGCGGTCGTAGGTAGGCAGCCCTCCCGCCACCACCAACTGCCCGGGCAGGGAAAGATGCAGATCCCTGGCGAGCGCGGTGATGCGCTCCGGGTCCTGAAGGACGATCTCGGCCGCGGCTGTACGCGTGAGCTCCAGAGTGCGGCCCTGGCGCGAGCGCAGCCCGAACTCCATCACGGTGGCGAAGGCGAGCCGCTCGCCGATGAGTTTCCACGTGCGGGCATCACCCGTGCCGCGTCCGGACAGCAGCCGGTCCACTCCCGGTTCGTCGTGCAGATCCGGCGGTACGACGGCGGCAAGCGCCTGGGGGTCGTCGACGGAGTCGAGTACGTTTCCGATCAGGTCGTTGAGGGCCAACGGCTCATCGGAATCCGCGAGATTGTGGGCCAGCAGCGACCGCAGCGAGAACTTGTACGAGGCGTTGGCGACGTATCCGGCGCGGTGCGCGGCGTCCTGCGTCGAGTCGTTGAAGAGCAGTGTCTTGCGTTCTTCCGGTACGAGGGCGATGTCGCCCCCCGTGAACAGCTGGGTGACTGTCGCGGAGGCGAGGGCGGCCAGCGACGTGCCGAGAAAGCGAATGCCGTTGTCGGTGTTGCAGGCAGGACAACGGTCGTCGACGGCGGCCTTGTCCGCCGACTTCTTGTCCGTGATGGCTAGCGCGAACCACCCGTCCTGAAGATCGTCGCGATCCGTGGCCACGGGCATGCGATACGTCCCCTGCGCACCGTCGAGCACCACGACCGAGAGTGGATCGACACCGCCGGAGGATGGGTTCGTGCCGGTCAGAGCGTTGAGAGCATCGTCCCGCTCGGCAGCGGTAGCAGCGATGAAATAGCGGATGCGCCGCTTGTCACGCCCGACTCCGGCACGCCACACCTTGTCCTGTGCCATGACGAGCTGCTGCGGATCCGCCTCTGGCGAGAGCGCTGCCCACCCGGAACGCCCGCAGTTTCGGCAGTAGACGGCGGGCAGATGCACGGCGGCCGGGCGCATCGCGGTATCGGATCCCGGCTGTGCCAGCGCCCGACGTGCATCGCCCGACGGCCACCCGCCGGACGACCGCTCGTCCTCTTCGCCGGTCCCGACGGGAGGCGCGGCGAGGGCCGCCCTGCGTGCGGCGGTGCGGTCATCTTCGTACCACCGGAATTCAGGGCTCGGCCCCACGCCTCGCAGCACACGGGTGACGGGCCGCACCCAGAGATGAGCCTCGACGTGGAGCAGGGGCCGCGGCCGCTTCTCGTCCGAATCGGGGTCCCTGGCCGCGGACAGCAGTGCCACGAACCGCGACAGGGCCTGGAGCACCAGTCTCGGATTCTCCCGGGCGGCTCGCCCCCACGCGTATCCGAACCGGCTCATCCGGTCGCGCAGTTCCCATTCACTGAGCGGCTCGCCGTCCAGGAGGGACAGCACACCATGCGTGAAGTCGTGCCGTTTGAGCAGCCTGCCGATCTGAAACACATCAAGGCGACGCCGCCCCAGCAGCTTCTCTGCGAGCCCGTCCAGATCCAGCAGGTCCGGTCGGGCCTCGACGCCTGGCCCGCCGGAGCTTTCGATCACTTCTCTCGGTGTCGGCGGCTCGGGCAGTTCGTAGTCGACCTCCCCGGTGAACTGTCCGGCGGACATCCGCTCTTCACCGATTACCGCGTCAGCCGCGAACGGCATCCCGAAGACCTGCTCCGCCACATCGCGGATCCCGCTGCTCTGGCTGCTTGAGCTCCCGTTCCCTCCCTCGCCGAGCGTTGCCGATGTGGCAACGGGGCAGATGGACCCGAGTGGCTGCCCGGGGCGGTTCTTCCCCGTGGCGGACGCGAGCCTACGAAGCAGCATGGCGACATCCGTGCCCTGGGCCCCGTCATACGTGTGGAACTCGTCGAGCACCACGTGGGTGATGTCCGCGTCTTCCCACAGCGCCCGGTCCTCGCCGCGCTGCAGCAGCAGGTCGAGCATTTTGTAGTTGGTGATCAACACATCCGGAGGTGAGGCCCGCATCTCCTCGCGCCGTGTCATCACGCGTCGGAAGTCGGTGTCGGGCCGGTCCCCGATATACAGCCCGGCTGTCACCTGGGCGAGCTCGGGCTGCGCGAGGTATTCCCCGATACGACCGGCCTGGTCCGTGGCCAGGGCGTTCATCGGATACAGCAGTACGGCCTTGATCCCGCTCCGCCCGCGGGCCTTCTCCCGGCGGCAGTGGTCAAGGACGGGAACGAGGAAGGACTCGGTCTTCCCGGATCCGGTACCGGTGGTGATCAGCGTCGGCCGGGCCGGCCCGCGAAGAGTCGAGAGCCGTTCCCAGGCCTTGGCCTGGTGCCGATAGGGCGGAAATCCCGGAATCCAGTCGAGGTGCTGCTGCCACCCGTCGTCGGCCGTGTGGAACGGGGTCCTGATGCGCAGATACGGCCCGCGGAAGATACCTGTCTCGGGGTGACCGAGGAAGCGCTCCAGCGCGAGGCGTGTGTCGCCGTCGGTCAGGGCGTAGGTCGTCGTGAGGTATTGGGTCAGACTGCCGCGGATCTGGGCGGCGGCCAGGGTTGGCCTCACGACGTGCTCCTTCGTGGCAGGTTGTTGTCCAGGTCAACCGTATAGCGGGCACCTGTCCGCGTCCGTCGAATCTCGGCTCGCACGAGTGGGCCGAGGCCGGAGTCACGTGCGTGCCGATGGCCCTGGCCAAAAGGAGCCCGCCCGTCCTTGCTGCCCACGTACAGTCACCTGGTTGGTCGATGAGCCGAGCGTGGGACAGGTGCGGGAGAGATCGGGGGAGTGCGTGCATGGTCGAGGCCAAGAAGCCGTATCCGGTGGCGGATCTACTGAGAGCCGTTCGGTCGGAAATTCTGGCAGAGCGGCGAAATGACGGGGGCGACGCGCAAAAAGTCTCACTTTCCGGCGGTCGCCTCGTGTCATCGGTTGCGGACCGCTTCGAGTACCTCTTTGTGTGCAGGAAGTGGCACGAGTCCCTGGACGGAATGCCTGTACTCGTACGAGCCTCACGATCGCGTGGTCCTTGGGTAACGGCGGAGGCGTCGCGTAAGCCTGACGGAGGCGTGCGGCTGGTCACCGCAGCGGATCTGGGGCAATCGGTGCCCAATGCGCAGGTCCGGAGGGACGATTCCGCTGGGTTGGCCGCCATCGCCGAGCGTCTTGAATCGGTGGGCGAAACCGACAGCGCAGTACATGTGGAGAGCGCCGGCTGGATCGTCGGTCAGGGCAGTCCGAAGAACGCACGCAATACGGACCCGGGCCGCTGGATTGCAAACTGGCAGTCCCTGAAGTTGAATTCACGCCAAAGGTTCGCCGTCGAGCAGGCGCTGGCAAGTCAGATCCTTTTCCTTTGGGGACCACCTGGAACGGGAAAGACGGATGTCGTCGGGCACATTGTCGAGGGCAACTTCCGCCAGGGACTCAATATCCTATTCCTAGCTCCGACAAAGGTCGCGGTCGACCAAGCGCTGGAACGCATCTGCGACCTCCTTGCCACTCAGGACGGCTTCTCGGAGGGGTTGGTCCAACGAGCGGGCGACATTGAAGTCCCGTCTCTGCGCGAGCGATACGGCGAGTACGTCGACACGACGCAAATCGCTGCCCGTATTGCCGCCCAGTTGGACGAGGCTCTCACTCGGGCGAAGGACGCCCTCAAGGAATCCCGCGCCCTCATTGCTTTGCATGATGACCTACGCTCCCTGGACGAGCGGCTTGCAGCGGCCCGCGCGACGAACGCCGAGGCTGCGGCGACAAGCGCGGCTGCCGAGCACGAAGCGCTGCGCGCACAAGCCGATGCAGAACAGCTGCGCCTCGCGATAGGTCAGTTGGGGCAACCTGGCGGTCTCTTCGCGAAAAGGAAGGAAGCGCAGCTCGCTGTACTCCATGCCGAGCTCGGACGGGCCGGTACCGCTGCGTCGAGTGCGGCACAGTGCCGCGTAGCTGCCAAGCGTCGGGCCGACGAGGCCGCTGCGGAGATCGGCGAATTGAGCGGACGTCTTGCCTCTGCCCGGTCTCGCCTCGTAGGGGCTCCCGCACGTCCGGTACTCGCCGGCCAGGCCGAGACCCTGCAGAAGCAGCTCGACGAACTTGATCGGCAGCGTAGGAAGATCCAGGACACGGTGCGGTCGAAGTGCCGGGTCATGGGGGCGACTGTTGCCAAGGCGGTCCAATCGCGCAAGCTGCTCGACCGTGTGGACGTTGTCGTGATCGATGAGGCAGGAATGGTTGATCTTCCCTCGGCTTGGTTGGCTGCGGGCCTGGCCGGGAAGAGAGTCGTTGTCGCAGGTGACTTCCGGCAGCTGCCGGCTGTGACCAAGGGTGACGGTGACCGGAAGGCAACGGACGAGGAACGCGCACACTCACGGGAGTGGGCCGCTCGCGACGCCTTTCACGCAGCAGGTCTGGTGTCCGCTTCCGGAGGAGTCCGCCAGGATCCCCGGCTTGTGGCCCTGGACACTCAGTACCGTATGCGCGAGCCCATCTGTGGACTGGTGAACGCGGTCGCCTATCCCGACGCACCGCTCGCCACAGGTCGTGACGATCGCAGCAGAGTTCCCTTCAATCCGCTGGTGGAGGCTCCGGTCCTCCTCATCGACACTTCCAAACAGCGCATCGCTGGGCCTGACTACAAGGCGAACACGGTGAACGAGGCTGTGGTGCATGAACTCGTACGCGGTCTTCAGTACGAGGGAGTCCTCCCGGGACGGAAGTGGGGCGACGGGGGTGCGCCGGGGAATGGACGGGCCACCGACAGCCTTGCTGTCATTGCCCCGTACCGTGCCCAAGTGAAGGCGCTTCAGGGCAGTTTGAAATACCGGTTCGGAGAGGAATACGAAGGCCTGGTCGACACGATCCACCGGTTTCAGGGCAGTCAACGCCCGATCGTCGTATTCGATACGGCCGTAGGCGCAGGTAAGGACCCCGGCATCTTCTACAAGGGGACCGGTCTCTCCTCGCAGACCTGCCGCCTTCTGAACGTCGCCCTGAGTCGTGCCCAGGATCACCTCGTCGTCGTCGCCGACCTCGAACACTTGCGGAAGCATCTCGCGCCGCACAGTGAGGCCCGCGTCATGATCGACCACCTCGAGAGCCACGCGCAGGTGATGTCGGCCGACCAGCTTGTGCCCACCCGGGAAGCAGCCCAACTTTCCAGTCTCTCCGAGGAGGAATTGTCACGCCCCGCCTTCTTTCCAGCCGACGAGGTCTACAAGGCGGTGGAGTGGGACATCGAGCGGGCGGACGCGAGCATTGAGGTCTACTGCCCTTTTCTCGACCCCGCTCCGGTCCGCAAGTGGTCCAGTCTGCTCGGGCAGCGCGCGAGTGACGGCGTCCGAGTTGTCGTCTACACCCGTGCCGCGGAAGAGCAGCGCGACGATGCCTCGGCCGAGAAGCATCAGCAGCGGATTGATCAACTTCGCGCGGTCGGCTGCGAGGTGGACTTCCGGGAGCGTATGCACGAGAAGGTACTTATCCTCGACAGTACGGTCCTCTGGCACGGTTCGCTCAACTTGCTGGCGAACAGTGGCCCGACGGACCTGATGATGCGCTTCACGGACCCAGCGTCCTGCGAGCGGGTCAGCAGGGTCATCGAACGGGCCCGGAAGGACAAACCGGCCTGGAACCCGCGAGCAGCGGGTGCCGGCGTGCAGGGCAGAGACACAGGTGGCACTCGCCGCGCGGCGATGCCTGACGGCATAGGCCCTGGAACGGTCGTGGACGGACGCCTCTATCTCGATGTTCCCTTCGCCGAGAAAGACGAGGCGAAGAAGCTGCTCAATGCCCGGTGGGACAAGCCGAAGGGGCTCTGGTACGTCGACGCCGCACGCGTTAGCCGTGATCAGGCTCGTCGCTGGCTGCCGTGAAGTGTGCGGTTTCGATCCGCTCCGTGGCGACCGGCATCCCTCCTGATCCCTGCCGCCTATACCTGGCCACTCTGCTGACGCTGCCAGGCGCTCCAGGCATTGGGGGCAGCTGTGCTGTGAACACCGCCGGATCCGATGTAGAGCACCGTGGGATTGTTGTTATGAGGGCCGTACCCTACGGATCCCCGTACCAGGAGAAAGGACCCTGGCTGAGGAACCCACCCCTCAAACCAGGTGTCCTGCTTGGCCCCAGTCTCGGTCCAGATCACATACGCCTTGGAGCCGTTCTTTGCTCGTTGGTAAATTTCGGCGACCTGGACGATGTGGAAATTAGGTCCGAGTTGTCGCAGGGAGGCGTGGAGACGCTCCCATTGCTGTGCGGCGGCGGCCTCTTGGCGGCTCTTCTTGCGCCGTAGGATTCCTAACATGACCGCAGGCTAGCTTGTAATGGGCATGCCGCCTACTTCGCGGTGCTGACAATGTGATCCATTACTGCGGGCTCTGTTCGTCTCGGGGGCCATGACGACGGGAGTCTCGGCGCGGAGAGCCTCTTCGGGAGGTGCCGCTGCGGGGCGCTGCCTGTTCAGAGGCTGGCTCAAGGGGGCTGACAGGCGGCGCTTCCAGGCCGCCCACATCGGCCATGCCTTCATCGGGTTCGAGGCTTGTGAGATGGCGCTCCAAGTCCCTGGGACCTCGGGACAAATGGTCAGCGTGCCCGGCGAGGCACTCCCTCCTCCAGCCGCTTGCGGCCGATGTAGCCGATGCGAATCTTGCCCTCTTCCGTGATCAGGCGGAAATGGATCCGTCCCGGCCGTGGCTGGTAGCGCGTATGAAGGCTGAACAGCCGCTTGACCCCGCCGAAGTCGGTGAAGTCGCACAGCCCGAGATTGATGCGGCTCTCGCTCTCGGGTACGACCTTGACGGCCCAGGCCGGCTCCGACTCTCCGGGGCGCCAGGCCTCCGCCGCCGCATTCAGCCGTAGCAGTTCTTCGCGTACGGAGGGGACGGCCACGCCAGGGAGATCCTTGAGGTTCTCCTCCACGCCCGGAACGAACTGAAGTTGAGGGAACAGGTCCTTTCGACCGGACCACAGCTCCGTGCCCGTGGTCACCGACGCCGCGGCGGTGTCGCGGATCCACTCCTCATGTTCCACGACATGCGCGTGCGCTGCGGCGTGCCGGACATCGGAGCTGCCCTTGAGGTAGTCGTCCTCGTCGAGAAGCTCGTAGTCCAGCTTGAGCCACGAAGCATCCCAGCACGGAGCGGAGGGGAGGCTGACGGCGAGAGAGTTCATGAGGTGGGCGGCAGCCAGTCCGAGCACCGGGAAGCCTTCGTGGTGATACTCGCTCTCCTGGTTGTCCGGCGGCTTGGGCAGTACGCCGGAGAGCGGGGCCTTGCGTTGCAGCACGCGCCGCATGAACTGCCAGGCGTCGTGATTCCTGGGTTCGTTGCGCCACTGCTGAAGGTAGTAGCCGGGGGCGATCTCCACGTCCTCCAGGCGGACTTCACTCACCAGCGTCGCACCACGGTGGATCTTCCAGATGTCCTGGCAGACCTTGATGAAGTCGTGCATGTCCTGCCGGGCCTCGTCCGGCGTGGACCGGGAAGCACAGGACTTCTCGTTGAAGAACAACAGCACCACTGATGCGCCCCCCTGGCGACTTGAGAAGACTGACCGTCGGCGAGGCGCTCAGTCGAGAAGCTGGTCGAGCGTGTGATCCGTCTCGTCGAAGAACCCTTCGGGCCACTCGGAGAGCATGCCGTCCTCGCCGACTGCCGGAGTGACGATCTCCACGCCGGTTCCGTTGCCGCGGAAGTAGTGGATGGCGGTGTCGGCGGCCTTCAGGCGGCCCTGCTTGACTGCGAGGCGGGTGCCGTCGAGGACGTGATCGCTGTGTGTTTCGACGATCAGTTGCGCCCCTGCGGAGGCCGCGGCGGCGATGAGCGTTGCCATCCGTGCCTGGCCACGCGGGTGGAGATGAGCCTCGGGGTTTTCCAGGAGGACGAGGCTGCCGGGTGTCGCCGTCAGGCAGGCCACGACGATGGGCAGCGCGTAAGTGAGGCCGAAACCGACGTTCGTGGGGCGACGGCGTCGCGAGGAGTCCAGGCCGGTCGTGCCGCCGAATCCGTAGCTCAGTCGTACGGAGTCGATTCCGGGGATCTCCGTCGCCTCGAGATTGATTCCCGGGCACAGCTCCTGCATCCACGCCACGACCTGGTCGAGGAGGGTGTGCGCGCGAGCTTCGGGGTGGCGCAGCGGTCCGTCAGGGACGATGTCCTGCGCGTGATGGCGGAGGAAGTTGACGGTGTGCTCGCCGCGTGAGCCCAGAAAGCGGCGGCCGATCGCCTGGTGGTGCGACCGGGGATAGGAGGTGGCCGGGACGATGCGGTCGGCCTTGAGATACTGGAAGCGCCGGGAGAAGAGCGGGACCTCGCCCCAATGCTCGGGCGCCGCGGGCGCGTCGGTGCGACGCAGGGCGAGTACGTCCTGCTCCGGCGCGTACCGTGCGGCCCACACGTAGTCCTGCCCGCTGTCCGTGCGGAACTCCACCGTGATGAGCGGCTCGGGCTCGCCGTCGACGCTGACGAAGTCCTCGTGGAGCAGGTCCTGGCCGGTGCCCAGCTCCACCAGATCGCCGTCGAGGAGGAATCCGCCGCGGCTGTCGGGATCACCGTCGGTGGAGAGCAGGATGCCGGAGTCGTACGACTGGCGCAGCAGGGCCAGTGCTTGCAGAACCGTGCTCTTGCCGGACGAGTTGAGACCGGTGAGGAGCGTGACCGGGGCGAGGCGGATGTCCGCCGACCGGAAGGCCTTGAAGTTGATCAGCGACAACTGGTCGATCACTGGGTACTGCCCCCGTCGGATTCCAGGATGGTACGGAAGAGATCACGGATCCGGGCGAACCTGCGGACCACCTTGGCCCTGTCACCCGTACCCACGGACACGGCACGCTCGAAGTCCCGGTCCGTCATGAGCAGTTGGAACCCTTCGATCACCATCTCGCGGGACGCTACCAGCGAGGCGCGTTCGGTATCTGTGAGTTCGGCGAGGTTCACCGCCACCGTCTCGAAAATGGCTTTGTTGACCGGCGAGCGCCGCGTCTGCCCCGGGTAGAGCTTGCGGAAGGCATGCCCGTCGAAGATCTGCTCGGCGGTGGCCATCGCCCGTTTGAAGTCTTCGGCGTGAGCGCTCCGGTCCTCGGGTGACAGCCGATTGATCTGCCGCATGGTGAGAGCGAGGAACTGGTCGAAATCCTGGGCCTTGAAGGAGTCCGGCGGCGAGAGTCGAAAAGCCAGGGCGCGGAGTACCATCTCGCGATCGGCCATGCGCTCGCTGTAGACGCCGCTGCTGGTGGCCGACACGAACTCCGGCGATTCGGCGAGTGAGGAGAGCAGCTCCCGGGCCGGCCCGGGAATGAGGGCGTGCCGGATCTCCTGACGGGTGAGCGGGAGCCCTCCCGTATTGATCCGGGCGAAGATGTTGAACTTGACCGCTTCCGGAGTGCCGGGGCGGATGACATGGACGACGACCTGCGTCTCGTTGAGCCGGATCTGCAGCCGTCCCGTGAGGTCGGTGTAGCCCTTGCCCTCGAACTCTTCCCGCAGGTACTCGAGCCCGCGCAGCCGGAGCGGCCCAGCGTTGATGCCCGCCACCTGGGCCAGCGCCTCGGGCGCGATGAACCTGGCAATGGCCGTCAGCCGCTGGATGCCGTCGACGATCGCCCAGGAGCTGTCCTGGCTCCATGAGCTGTCGTCGAGCTCCGCCGCGTAGAAGGAAGGGATGGGAATGCGCAGCAGCAGCGACTCGATCAGCCGGCTCTGCTGCTCGTCCGACCAGATTCCGGCCCGCCGCTGAAAGTCCGGGGCGAGGTCGATCATGCCGTTGCTCAGCCGGGACATGAGCAGGTTGATGGTCGGGTTGCTGGTCTGGATCTCAATCTTGGACGGGTCGTACGGCGCCGTGATCTGGTCGGCCCCGTCCTCCGACTCGGGGTCGGGGAGCTCCAGCTCCACGTCCGTCCCCCGGCCATCGGCACCGACCTCGACCCGGAAGCCTCCGCTGTCCTCGGCCGAGGCCTCGTCCTGGTAGCGCTCGAACAGCGACTGCTGCTCCCTGGCTGCCGCGCGGCGGCTGCCGATGCTGTCCTCCAGCGACATATGTCCTCGCGTCCCGTCTCCTGGTTCATGACGTCATCCCAGGGGACCGATTCTGCCCGATGCGGTGCGACGCCGGGCGTTCAGTACGCCCAGCAGGCAGACCAGGGCGCAGAGAGTGATGCCAAAGGTCAGCGACACTTCCGCTCGCAGGTCCCACGGCAGTCCGGGCGTGTGGCGGGCAGGAGGACTGCACAGGGCGAGGGCGGCCGAGAGAGTGAGAAGGACAGGCCAGCGTTTGCGCACGGGGTAGCCGGCCGCGGTCGCGCAGGCCAGTAGGGGCAGACCGACGGCGAGAGGCAGCAGGAGCGGGTAGCCCAGCCAGACAGAATCGTCGCCGTACCGGATGGCGACCCTGGTGAACCAGACGCAGCCGAACAGGGAGAGAAGCCCTCCGACCCCCGCAGCGACGGCCGGTACGGTGCGCAGGCCCGGTGGCACGATGCGTACCTGCCACGGTTTGTCGTCGGTGTCGCCGCCGTCGATAAGTCGGCGCGTGAAGGCACGTGCGCTCGCGACGGCGGACCGATGCGCGATCCAGGCGAACAGCAGGGTCAACATCAGGAGCACGGAAACCAGGTGCAACGAGTGGCCCAGGAGCGCGCCTAGGAAGGAAGCGCGCTGGTAGAGGGCAGGCGCCAGCAGGAGGGCTGCGGCGAGGCCGAACAACAGGCCGTGCAGCATGCGGCGCCGAGCGGCCTGCTGCCGACGGGCGTCATCGAATGCTGCGACGGCCCCGGCCCAGGCATCGGCTGCCGGCCTCATGGCGTTCGGCTCTCCCGCCGACAGGTCCTGGAGCAGGTCCGCGGCCAGTCTCCGTGGCAGAACCCCGCTGGCATGGAAGTAGAGGGTGTGGTCCGCGACAGGGTTTCCGGTCGCGGAGATCCAAGGCTGATCGACGCCTTCGGGCACTTCCGGCCCCAGCATGCGGCCGACCATGTCGTGGGGGCTCGTGTATTCACGCCACTCGATGCCACGACGTTGGTGATCGAGGGCGAACGAGTCGGGCGGCTGGGAGCTCAGGGCGGCATTGGCGACCCGCCCGGCGAACATGGAAGGGGAGATGCCTGCGGCGATGGCGGCCATGTGCGCGAAGTCGAGATGCAGGCTGGACAGTACGGCCTTCACCAGCTGCAGCGAGGCATCGATGACCCCCATGGACCACGAATGCATGACTTCAGGGTCGGAGAAGAGCGACAGAGGCATCACTGTGGCGTGCAGTGCCGTGTAATTGAGGTGAAGGAACGCGCTCAGCTCGGGGCCGAACGCCTCCCATGTGATCGGGCCAATCCCCCAGAGGAGGAGAGGCACGCAGAGGGTCGCGACCCAGACCGGGGTTCTGATCTCAGGGCGGTGGAACGTCTTGAGCAGAGAGATGGGCTTCAAACCGGATCCCACTCCGACGAACCGCCGTACTTTGCCATGCTGTTGAGGCGAGCCCGGCGCCAGAACGCGGTGCATCAAGTATCCGCCCTGGGAGTGGGCGATCACGATCACCTCGTCGCAGTGGCGCTCCATCCAGTTCAGCTTTTGGTGGAGATGATCCAGGAGCTGCTGCGTGCGGGCCTCGTCCGTCGCCGCGACCCGCACGTGCCAGATGATGTTCTTGTGCGAGCGCGCCCACCAGGCCAATGCGGCCAGAAGGAAAAACAGGAAGACCCTGGATCCTGTGGAGCCACTGACCGCGAGGGCGATGCTGTAGGGCAGCAGCCACGCCAGCAGCACCAAGGTCAGCACGCGCCACATCATCCTCCCTACGCTGCGGTTCTCCGATGAGGCGATCGATCGGAAGGGCGAGGTGATGGTCCGGCCCGCACCGACCAGGCCGTCACGCAGAGCTTGTCGCCAGGAGGGCGGGCCAGGGGCGAGCATCTGTAGATCGCGACGGTCCGGCCCGATGATCCAGGCCAGCAGCGGGAGGGCGGCCAGGAGGAAGGCGAGAGTCCGACGCATGGAGGGACGCCCCAAGGAGACGAACTTCTCGGACCACAGGGCCTCGGCGAACAGCGCGGTGCGCGGGCGGCCGTCGCCGAAGTTCACTGTGACCTCGGCGTGGCGGATCTCGCGGTCTTCTCGCGTCGCCGAGAGCGGCTGATCCTGCCACTGCACGGCGTGCGCGCCGTGTACGTCTCGAAGCACGCCGGTGACGGATTCTCCCCAGGCGAGGGCGTCGCCGGGGCGCTGGGTGCCCACGCCGTGCACGAAGAAGTAACCGACGCGCCAGCGCGCAGGCGGGGTGGGAGCGGTGCGGCGGCGATCGGTGCGGGGAGTGCGCCGGTCACGCTTCTTGGACTTGCCCAAAGTGCGGATCCTGTACGTCGGTTGCTCGTATGGAGCCCTGCGCTCCAACGGCCGGTCGACAGTCTGCACCCGACCACTGACAACACGTCACCGTTCGCCTTCTGGCCTGCGCAGATGAAGCTCGGCCCAGACTGTTTTACCTGGGCCTCCGTTGCGGGGTGCGGAGTCCCATTTGGAGGACAGGGCGGCCACGAGGAGGAGCCCGCGGCCGGACTCGGATTCGGGGTCTGGGATCTCGTCCGGGTCAATGGGGGAGGTGAGCGGCCGATCCGTTCGGGTGTCCGTGACTTCGATGCGGAGAGTGTCCTCGGTCTTGGTGAGACGGAGATGGAAGTCGCGGCCGGGGACGTGGCCGTGGCGGACGGCGTTCGCGGTGAGCTCTGCGGTGATGAGGGTGACGGCCTCGTTGGCGGGTGAGGTGTAGGGGTGGCCCCATTCGTTCAGGCGGTGAGAGGTGAGACGGCGGGCTAGTCGTGCGCCGCGTGGGGTTGAGGTGAACTGCATCGCGAACTCGTGTGCGGGCGCCGTGCGTTGTGGCATATGCCCTTGTGGGGGAGTTGCTGGCTTCATGGGGGCAACGGTCGCGGTGTGTGCGTAGCTTTGAACAGGCGTGATGCGTTGACCGGTGCCGGTTGTACGCGGTCGGTGGGTGGTTGTACGCGGGGTGCGGCGTGACCTGTTTCGGGTGCGGTTGGTTGATCGCGGGGCGGTGCGTAAGTAGCGGGAGGAGCCGGGCGCGTGGAAGAGCAGAACCAGGCGGAGGGCGAGGGCGAGGGTGAGTACGAGTCCGGGGCGGGGATTCTGCATGTCTTCGGGCGGCAGCTGAAGCTGTGCCGGGAGCGGGCGGGGCTTGATCGGGCGGAGTTGGGGGCTCGGACGGGGTACTCGGCGTCGACGATCGCGTCTTTTGAGCAGGGGAGACGGATTGCGCCGCCGAGGTTCATCGATCGGGCGGATGAAGTGCTGGATGCAGGCCGGGTATTGAGGGCGGGCAAGGAGGAGGTGGGGCGGGCGCAGTATCCGGCGTTCTTTCAGGATGCCGCTCGGTTGGAGGCGACGGCGGTTGAGCTGCATGCCCTGGCGACGAAGGCGGTACCTGGGTTGCTCCAGACGCCGGAGTACGCCGAGGCAGTCTTTGCGATGTGGCGGCCGCTGCTCGACGAGGACGTTGTCCGTCAGCGCGTTGAGTCGCGCATGGCACGCCAGGAGATCTTCGCGCGTAAGCCATTGCCCACAATCAGCTTCGTCATCGAAGAAGCTGTGTTGCGTCGGCCGCTTGGCGGGCGGACAGTGTGGCGTGGGCAGTTGGAGCAGACTCTGTTGCACGGGCATCGGCACAACGTCGAAATTCAGGTGATGCCGATCGAGCGACAGGAGCACGCCGGGTTGGAAGGCCCTTTCACCTTGATCGAGACCAAGGATGGGCAGAGGATCGCATACGTGGAGTCGTACAAGAGCAGCCGCCTCTTCTCAGACCGGGCGTCCGTCCGAGAGATCGCAGAACAGTATGGGATCGTTCGCGCGCAGGCTCTGACTCCGCAGGAATCGATGGCCCTCGTAGAGAAGTTGCTGGGAGAGAGATGAACCTCGAAGGACCTGAGCAGGCTGTTCCCGCGTTGGCCTGGTTCACGAGCAGCTACAGCACGGGACAAGGGGGCGAGTGCGTCGAGGTCGCGTCCTGGACGGGCATGACGCATGTTCGCGACTCGAAGGACAAGGCGGGGCCCATAGTGAGCCTCACGTCGACTACCTGGACCGAGTTCGTTGGTTTTGCCGCCACGCACACCATGTAAGACGAGTGCGACTTCTGCACGAGTGCCCCATGACGGTCCACGATCGGTCATGGGGCACTCGTGTGCCTATCGCTGCAGTTCGGCGGCGATGGGCAGGTCTGCCCGCGAGCGTTCGTCTGGAGTCTGCCGGACGCACAGGCTGGCGTCAGGCATCGGTCGGCTCCGGGACCGAGGCGGAGGCAGGCGCAGGAGGGGACCAGCGGCCAGCCGCGATCTCGGCGTCCAAGCGGGACTGGAAGTGTGCGTGGGCGGCACGCATTTCGGCTTCTCGGTCGGCTTTGTAGAAGGGGGCCTGGTAGCCGGCAGGGGGCGGGGTGCGCTCCGGGTCTTCCAAGTGGTCCAGCAGGTCGAGGTAGTCCTGCTTGGTCTGGCCGTGGCCGTAGGTGTTGAAGTCGGCGGCGATCTTGCGGCCGTTGGCGTCGAAGTAGGTCGCCGACTCGTAGTCGTACAGCTGCGGGAAGCGGGACTTGAAAATCGCGACGAGCTGGTCGGCGGTGATGCCGAGCCATACGGAGGCGAGAGCGTCGAGTTCGACTTGCGCTGCGCGGCGCTCGTGTTCGGTGCGAAGCGGAGTGGGGTAATCCCACGTGGACTTGAGGGAGGCGGCGAGGGGTTTCAGGTTAGGCCAGTTGGGGTTGGCCCAGTCCTCGTAACCTGCCCACTGAGGGTCGAACAGCTCCGCCCACAGGGGGGCGTAGTGAGTAGTGAGGGCATTCAGGCGCAGGGTACGTAGGAGGAGGGAGGGGGCGAGAGGGTGATCCGGGGCGGCGGCAGGCATCTTTCGTGCACCAGAGACATCGATGTGGCCGCGTCCTGTGATGCGGAGTAGGTAGTCAAGGGGCAATGTTGCCCAGAAGCCTGCTTGCAGGGCAGTGAGCCGGTTGCTTTCCAAAGCCATCGTCCGCACAGCGTTGACGTGAGCTGGCCCTGGTGGGAGAAGAGCGGCTTGCAGACTGCGGCTGTTGTTGAAAGGGATCATCTCTCGCCATGCAAGGCGGAAGTGTGACGTGGTTGGTTTTCCACGCCAGGAGTCTTGCGCTGCCAAGTACGTCAATTCGTCGGTGGCCCGCACGTAGTTGGTCACGGGGACGTAGGTGGCGGGCAGCTCCGTCAGCTTGAGCGAGCCCCAGTCTCTGTTGCTCTGACAAGGTACTCTAGGCTCTTTTGAAAAGGGAAGCGCCGAGGCGAAGTGCGGCCCCTGCAAAATGACATCGGCGAGCTCGGGTACAGTCTGATTGCCCCAGCGAATCAGCCCGGCTTTCTTGGCGCCGCCTTCGTGGTATCCGCTTGAGATCAAAGGGTGGTAATCGGCAACGCTTTCACGATGTGCAGCCAGCGCCTCAATCGCCCCCTGCTCGCTGACGAGGACCGGATACAGAAGTGGAGTCTGAGTCGCTTCACCCGCCGCGCTTGACAGGGCATGCCAACTGGTCAGTAGTGCAGTGTTCACGTGCACCACACGTTCGCGGTGCGGCCGAATGTCCCACGAGCCATTGTGTTTGATGCCGGGGGTAGGGTTTCGTCCGTCATGGGTCAGCGATTCGGGCACGACTTCGGCACCGCGGAGTTCGCTGAGATGCAGGAAGTCGGGATTCTGCGACGTGCCGTAAATGTGCATCCCGAACTGCTGGGCACGATCTAGATCTTCGAACGCCCAGTTCGCCGAGTTGACAAAGTGCGCGTGGACACGGAGGTGCCGGTACGTGGAGCCCCGGATCGAACCCTCGCGGACACCGTCGAAATGCGTATCTGGGTGGATCAGACCTGCGCTGCCGTGAGGCGCGATGTGCTGCCATACCTGCGCCATGAAGGCCCGGTACATGTCGCCTTGGGTACCGACAATCAGCGGATAAACTGCCGCGCTCCCCAGTACGGCGACCGCTCCAGAGTGATCGGCCAGCTCGCTCAGGAGGAAGTCCTTACTGTTCGCAGAGTCGTCTAGTACTTCCTCCTTACGGAGCCGCCATTCCTCTGCACTTGGCTTCTCCGCTAGCGCAAACCAAGGCTGCAACTCGGCGAGAATCACATCCTCCTGCCACCGAGGCCGCACCCAAGGCGGATTCCCCACCTGCAAATCAAAACCACCCCGCGCGGCAAACACCTGCGCGAACTCCAACTCCCAGTGAAAGAACCCCTGCTCCCCAGCGATCTCCGTAGCCACAGCCGTCCACGGGAACCGGCTCTCCAGCCAGTACGAGCGATCCATGCCCATCCAGTCGGGCAGCTCGTCCTCGTAGCGCTCAAGATCATCGAGATTGTCGAAGGACCCAACGAGGAACTCCTCCGAGACACTGTGCGTACCCAGCAGCGCTTCGGCGAAGTCGAGCCAGTCACCTAGGTCAGCTAGCGGGATCACATCGCGGCGCTGTCCGGCGAAAGCCTTCTCCTCCTTGCGGGAACCCTTCCGGCGCTTGTCGATGTCGGCCCGAGTGACCTCCCGGACCGTGACGTTGCCGAGGAGGTCGACCTCCTCGTACGTACGGATCACCTCGGCAGCGTCCGGCGCACCCCCAACCTCCCCGCCGCCCAGCGCAGAACCCCGCGCCGCCGCATCCTCAGCCCGCGGATAGATCCCGTCCGAGCCGTCGAGAAGCCCCGCTTCCTGCACCGGCCAGAACCACAACGCACACCACGCGTCCATGACCTTCTTCAGGCGCCAGTACGGCGTATCCACGGCCTCCAGATCCGCCAGGACCTTCTCCCGCTGCACCGCCACCTCAGGCGCGCGCAACCAGCCGTCCTCCGCGCCCCACACCTCGATCCGCCGCGAGATGTCCCGCTCAGAGATCTCCAGACGCCGAGTGACAAGCCCCCACAGGTACTCGGCCCGCCGAGCCAGCCCCTGCAACCGTTCCGTCTGCCGCTTCGACGGCGACTTCGTGATCGCCTTCCGCCACGCGGCCAGCGCCTTCGCCTCCTCCGGCGCCAGCGCCTTCGCCTCCTTCTCGGCGGCGACCGCGCCCCACTCCTTCGCGGGAAGGAGGAAGTGATGCACCGCCCCAGCAGGCAGGCCACCAGGCGCCTCAGTCAGCGGGAAGCGTTCCGGCGTGCAGCCCAGCCAGCCACCCTTCTTCAGCCGCTCCTCCGCATAGATTTCCCGCCGTCCCCCAATAAGCGAGTTACCCCTGCGCAAATGCAGCCCGAACCACGGCGCCTCCATCCCCGGATGCATCGTGTTCAGCCACAGCGAGACCTCCGCCAGCTCCACGGCCGTCGAATTCAGGTCCACGCCGTAGGAGTTGTGGAGCGCGATGTACGCCTTCGCGCGCTGCAACTCGATCGCGTAGCGTTCCGTGTCGATCGCGACGCCCAGCTCGTCCTGCCGTCGCCGCAGATACTCCACCGCCACCTGGTTGATGGCCTCGTTCAGGAATGCACCCGACCCCAGCGCCGGTTCACAGATCTTCCAGTCCAGCATTTCCCGCGCCGGAGTCACCACCCCGTCCTGGTCCAAGCGATGCTGCAACGCCAGCTGCACCGTCACCTTCGTCAGAGACTCCGGCGTGTAGTACGACGCCGACGTCTGACGGTCGCGCCCCGACAGGCGGTACACGAACGACCCCGGCCGGTACCGGACCCGTACCTCCTCGCCGGTCTCCTCGTCCTTGCGCCGCACGAAGACAGAGTCCGCGTACTCGTCCGCCTTCGATGCCGGGACCAGCCATGAGCCGTCCTTGGAGTCGCCGCCCTTCGCGACCTCGTACAGCTCCTCGCTCGCCACGAAGCCCGAGTACGACATCAACCCCTCGTACACCGCACCCAGTTGGTTGATCCCGAGCTGTGCGTACGAGATGAAGCCGCCGCGCTCGCCCCGCTTGCCTCGCGTCAGCATCAGCAGGCGCAAGACCCGGTACAGCGTGGCATTGCGCAACCGGGTGTCCACGTAACGAGCGAAGCCGGTCTCGTCCTCATCGAAGCGCGGATCCCGGACCGACTCCTTGCCGATCAGCTTGATCGACTCCGGCTCGAAGAGCTTGGAGTGAAGGGGCTCGAAGCGCAGGCCGATGTCCTCGGAGACCTTCCCGCCAGCGCCGGCGGATTGGTCCACCGCCGCCTCCCCATGCGTACGCCTCGCCCGGTACCCCTCCTGCACCTTCCGGAACAGCAGGTCGAGCGACTCGTACAGGTAAAAGCCCTCCCGCGCCTTCTCCCCGACCAAGTCCCTCTCCGCCACCAGCTCCCCGAGCCGTCCGAGCCCGTAACCTTGGTGGTACTCCGGGTAGTCCGACGGCACGATGCCCAGTTCCGGGCGCGCCTCCGCGTACAGCAGGAACAGGATCCGGTACAGGTAGCGAAGGGATTCGCGCGTCAACTCCCTGGACAGCTCCGGGAGTTCCTTCACGTCCTCCGGGCGGACCCCCGCACCCCGCATCCGCTCCAGGATCTCGTTCGCGATCAGTTCCACCGACGTGCGCAGGCCGTCCCGCAGCTCCGACGACACTCCCACCGCGTGCTTCGTGGACTTGTCGACGAGGCCTGAGAGTGGGTTCTCGCCGCCCTCCTCCGGCGTACGCAAGGAATCCGCGCCGAACAGGGCCGCCACGGTGTCCAGCTCGCCGCCCGCGCGGGCATCGTTGCGCTCCAGCGCCGCGTCCAGTGAGGCCGCCAGGTAGCGGCCCTCGCCCCACACCGCCCGGTCGGCCAGCACGACCACGCCGCCCACCAGCAGCAGGACGTAGCGCGGCGCCTCTTCGCATGCGAACAGGAACGAGGCCAGCTTCGAGCCCGTCGTGATCTCCGCGGAGCCTTCCAGCGGCAGGCGGTGCAGCAGGCGGCCCGCCCCGTCCGGCTCCAGTGCCGCGTCCGGTTCCGCCGCCCAGCCGCAGTCCAGGGCCACCAGGCCCGGCTCCGCGTGCGCGACCCGCACCTCGTAGGTGTGGTCCGCGCGCTCCACGGTCAACGTCTGCGGTTTGGCGTCGTAGCCCAGCGCGCGCAGCAGTGATGCGTTGAGCTCTGCTGCCTGCTCCCGCCATGTGGGGGAGTCGTACGTCGTGGCATCGGCGTCAGCCTGTGCCGTCGCCGCTTCGGCGAAAGAGGAGCGCGCCTTGAAGTAGGTGCGGCGCAGTTCGCGCAGCCCGATGCGCGGGGTCGTAGGCAGGGCCTCGGCGCCGACCGCGTCGGACGGGGCGTCCGCGGAATCGGCGTCCTTCGCCGCGTCCTCCCGCTCCTTCCATGTCGCGAGCAGGCCCGACTTGAGGTCCTTGGGGAAGACCTCGGCCAGGTAGTGCGCGGAGAAGTATTCGCCGCGGTTGACGAGGGAGTCATACGTCATGGCTGAAAGAACCTCGTGGGATCAGGCGGCGGAGTCGAGGACGGCGAGTACCCGGAGCATGGGGCGGCCGGTGGTGAGGAGCGAGTCGGCCAGGTCCGAGAGCTTGGACTTGGTGTTCTCGCCCGCCAGCGTCGGCTGTTCCCAGTTGCCCAGGCGCAGCTTGTAGTCCTCGATCGGTTTGTGCAGCGCCTCGTCCCAGTCGGCACTGTGGCGGCGCAGGAAATCCTCCGCTGCCTCCAGGGCCCCGGGAATGCCGGCACCGAGCAAGTCGAGGTCGTGAGCGTGGAGAGGGTTGGCCATCTTGGGGCCGACGCCCGCACTGCGCAGTATGCCGACCATGTCGTCGGTCACCTCACCCGCTCGCACCGCCATCCACTTCACCACCGTCGGGCGGCCGAGAGCATTCGAGAAGATGCCTTGGACGAGGTAGACGGGGGCTTCCACGTCCGCCGTGATGACCGGCGCCTCCTGGCGGCCCAGGCGTACCAGGACCTTGTCCGTCAGCCATTCCACGACCGGATGGAGGTCGGTGAGGAGCGAGATCTCCGGCCAGCTGGACGAGGACGATTCGCGGGCTCGCGTGAGGGAGAGGTTCGCCAGCTTGCGGTTCAGGGTCACCAGCAGCCGCTCGTTCAGGCGCTGTTCGCGTCGGTAGTCCGGAGGGAGCGCCTTCATGCGGTGGGCCAGGTCGGTCGGCGGCTTGAAGGAGATCAGGCCGGTCTCCGGGTCCTGGTCCAGATCCAGTTGCTTCTGCGCGTCGGGGAAGACTTCGCGTACCGCCTCGTCGATGAACTCGCGCGTGCCCGTGAACAGGCGCGGCACGTCCGCGGGGGCGGGCGCCGCATCGCCGTCCACCTCCTTGGGGTCATCTCCCACCGCACCGAAGAGGTCTGCCAGGAAGTCAGTGCCGGAGTCCTCTGCCGCTGCGGCCTGGGCTGTGGAATCCAGGGACTCGTCGACCGTGCGGCCGCGCAGCAGGTCCTGGACGAGGGACTTCTCCTCCGCCTCCGCCCGGTACAGGCCCGAGACTGCCTCGGCCGTACCCATGCTGCGGTGGGCCTCGTCCTCGCGTTCCAGGAGGCGTTCGGCGACCGTGCGGTCGTCCTTCGCGTCCTCGACCCCGCTCGTCAGGATCAGCGCTCGGAACTGCGGCTTGTGCGCCTGGCCGTAGCGGTCGATGCGGCCGTTGCGCTGCTCGATGCGGATCAGGGACCACGGCACGTCGTAGTGGATGAGCTGGTGGCACTGGCGGTGAAGGTTGACGCCCTCGGAGGCCACATCGCCCGTGAACAGGATGCGTACGGGGGTGTCCGCGAGGCCGAAGTCCTCCACGCACTGCATCTGCTGCTCGTCGGAGAGGCCGCCGTGCATGACGCGCGCCGCCTCGCGCAGGGCCTTGCCCTTGAATCCGAGAGCAGCCGGGACAGCCGACCGCAGCCACTCAAGGGTCTGGACACGCTCGGAGAACACGACCACCCGCTGCTCGCTGCGCGGCCCCACACCGATGGCCTTCAACTGCTCCACCAGCGCGGTGAATTTGGCCGAGTCCGCGTCGGGAAAGTCCGCCGTTAGCTCCGCCAGGCGGTGCAGCGCGGTGAGCTCCGCCGCCGTCGCGGCCGGGTCGTCCTTCTTCTCCAGGGTCTTGATGCGGGTGGCCACCGTGGACCGCAGCGCCGCGGGCGACGAGAGGAAAGACTTCAGCAGCGTGTACGGGAAGAGCGGCACGGCACTCACCGACGTGCCCTCCGCCGGCATCCACACCTGTGCCAGCTCCTCGAAGATCTGCTCCTCTGCCGGGGTCGCCGGACAGTGCACCGACTCGCTCGGGCCCCGGTCGGCCCACTGGCCCTTCATCTGCTCCCGGACCTCGGGGCTCACCTTCGTACGGCGCATGAAGAGATGCTTGATGTCGTCTGCCTCGTAGTGCTCCGGATCACGGATCGCGGCCGGGTCGAGGAGCGAGATCAGCTCGGCGAAGGAGCGGGCATCTCCGTTGTGTGGAGTTGCCGAGGCCAGGATGAGGGCGTCGGTCTGCGGGGCGAGGACGCGGGCGAGCTGGTTGCGGAGCGATCCGCGGTTGATGAGGTTGTGGGACTCGTCGATGACGACCGCGTCCCACTTAATGTGTTCCAGGTGATGCTTGTACTGGTCGGTGTTCTTGAGTGTGTCGATGGAGACGATGACGCGCTTGAAGTACGTGAACGGGTTCCGGCCCGCCGGAATCTCTCGCTGCACCTTCTCGATGCCCGCGGAGTCGAGTCGGATCAGCGGAATCGCGAAACGTGTCCAAAGCTCGTGCTGAAACTGTTCAAGGACGTGCTGCGGTGTCACGACCAGGATGCGTTCGCCGCGACCCCTGCGGATCAACTCGGCGAGTGTCAGGCCGATTTCCAGGGTCTTGCCGAGACCGACCACATCCGCGATCAGCATGCGGGGACGCAGATTTTTGCCGGAGAGCGCGAGCTGCGCCGGGCGGTGCTGGTAGGGGAGCGAGTCCAGCAGAAAACTGTCCGCCAAGGCCAGGCCGCGCTCCGACTGGGGAAGTGGGGTCTTGCGCAGGACCGCTTCGAGGAACAGACGACTGCGGCGGAAGTTGGGGGAGTCGTCTGCGGTCAGCTTGGTCCGGCGTGGATCCAGCAGTTGCACGTCGTCGAGTTCCGTGAAGAACACGGCCTCCTGATCACGCACGAACTCCGAGACGCCGACCACATCGATGCGATCGCCGTCATGGTCGGTGCCTGTCACATTCCGTACGAGCCACTCCTCGTCACGGACCTCGATCTGCGATCCCGGCGGGTATTTGGCATCCTGCGGCTCGCTGTCCTGCGGAGCGTCCTGAGCTACGCCGGCCTGGTCGACGGTCACGTGCCGTGCCTCCTGCTGATGCTGGTGAATCTCATGTGGTGCTTGTGGCGCCTGTCCGCAAGGGACTTGGCGGCTGGATCCGGAGTCAGAACTTCGCGCCCTGAGCGTAGGCCTCACGAAGCTGCTGGGCGACGCGCCTGGCTTGTGCTGAGTTGCGCAGAGGCCCGGGGCCGGTGCGTGCCCGGCCGCGGCGGGCGGGCGGTGGTGTGCCCGGAGCGGCGATGGGGCGGGTTGGAGGCTGTGCGCGGACGGTGGGGTCCGGCTCGGTTTTCACCGTGGGGGTGTACTCAGCCGGAGCTGAGTCTTCCTGAGCGAGCGGGACCGTGACAGCGGTTGGTGTGGCCGGTGAGGTCAGCGTCTCGGTGGGCAGGTCCGCGAACGCGGCCGCGGAAGCGGGGACAGGCGGCAGGGGCGGAGCGACGGGGGCGTCCTGCTGAGCAGTGGCCATGGTGTGCGCCGTGAGGCGGCGCCTGGCCTGCGCGACCTTGAGACCCTGCGCTTCGATCACGGCACGGCACTGCTGGACGATCTCGCGCAGCGAGGGGCGAGCCAACGGGTCGTACGCGAGCATCGCCGAAAGAAGTGGGACCAGATCGGCTGGGGCCCCGCCCAAGTCGGGTGCCTGGTCCGCCTTGGTGATCAAGTGGAAGAGCGCGTGGATGTTGTCGGCCTGGAAGGGATAGTGACCCGTCGCCGAGTGGAGAAGAACAGCTCCGAGTGCGTATGCGTCGACCGCCGACGTCAGCGGCTTGACTCCGTTTGCCTGCTCGGGAGCCATGCAGGCGGGTGTACCCAGGACCGTGTTCGGAGCGGTGAGCGATGCGCTGGACTCGGTGAACACCGCGAGCCCGAAGTCGATGATCTTCGGACCGTTGGGGCCCAGCAGGATGTTGGCGGGCTTGAGGTCCCGGTGGAGCAGCCCCTGCTTGTGGACCCCGGCGAGCGCCTCGGCGAGCGTGGCACCGAGCGATGCGACCAGAACACCGGGTAGCGGGCCGTGGGTGCCCACGTGTTTGCGCAGGTCAGGGCCATCGACATACTCCGTGGCCAGCCAGGGCTGCTCGGCCTCGGGATCCGCGTCCATGAATGCTGCGATGCGCGGGCCCCAGATCGTCTTCAAGACCTCGATCTCCTGGGCGAAACGCAGGCGCGTCTCCGAATCGACCACCGAAGGCTTGATGACCTTGACGGCCGCGGGTTCACCGCCTTGGGACTCACCGAGATAAACTTGTCCCATGCCGCCGTGGCCGATGCGCCCGAGCAGTTCGAAATCACCGAGCTCGGTCGGATCCTCGGGGCTCAGCGGCGCCGCATTCACTTGAGTCGTCCCTTCGCGCTGGCCAGCCGGTATATGCCAGCCGTAACGGTAGTCGAACGGACGGTGGTGCGTACCCGGTCCTGAGCGACCGGCAAATCCGGAGGTGACCGGTGACTTCAGGGCATGCAGTTCAAGCCTTTCAACCTGGCGGAAAACGCCGTCTCTGCCGTGTCGCGGGCGGACTGCTGTTACAAGCGTGGTAGAGGGCCACCTGTGCGAAGGGTGGCCCTGAGTTCACTGCGATTGCCACGGGGGTACGGCCGATGCACACCACACCGATGAGCGGCAGTCCCGGCCCGGGCGCAGACGTCCCGCTCGAGCGGCTGCGGTCCTCGCTGAGCGGATGGCGGGACGCGTTGCTGGACATGGGCGGGCGGAACAGGCTGCTGAACTTCCGTCACACCCGGACGGCGACGCTGGAGATCCAGTCACCGCAGGCCGCTGCCGTCCTCGCTGGTCTGGGACGAGGCTGGGACTTCGCGCCGGTCGAGGATGCCGAAGAGGACACGGATTCCGGAGAGGGCGTCGAACTGGCGAAGGCGGTGCCCGCGGGGCGGGCTGCCGGACTGGTCACGCACAAGACCACGCAGACCCAGCTCGACACCGCCTTGTACCGGCTGCGCACGCAGTCCCGCCAGGCGTTCAACGACTACGGCTTGTGGGTGCTGTGGTTGGGCGTTGGGATGCTCGACTGGAAGGAAGGGGACGTCCAGGAGGGCACCAGTGCCGCCCCGCTCGTCCTTGTCCCCGTCGAGCTGGATCGTGACGGCCAGGGGCGGGCGAGCCTGCGTGCGGCCCAGGACCAGGAGTCGATGCACAACCCGGCGCTCGCCGTCCGGCTGGCCCGGGCGGGAGTCGACGACTGGGAGGCGGTGACAGAGGCCGACGCCGACGACCTGCCCGCGGTGCTCGCCACGGCTCGCCGTGTCGCCGCCTCGCAAGACGGCTGGGCCGTGACCGAACGGGTCGTGCTCGGACTGTTCCACTCCCACAAGGAGGCCATGTACCAAGACCTCCAGCAGAACGAGGAACGCATTCTGGAGCATCCGCTGATCCGGGCCGTCGCCCTCGGCCCGGACTCGGGGCTGCCCGACGATCTGATCGGCTTCGATCCACCCGAGCTGGAACGGATCGACGAGCTCCAGCTGCCGGAGAACACACCACTTGTCCTGGACGCCGATGCGTCGCAGCGGCAGTGCATCGCCGCAGCCCTCGACGGCCGGTCGTTCGTGATGAGCGGCCCGCCCGGCACGGGCAAGAGCCAGACCATCACGAACATGATCGCCGCCTTGATGCACGCGGGTCGCAGCGTTCTCTTCGTCAGCGAGAAGGCCGCTGCCCTGGACGTCGTACGCAACCGGCTGCGGGATGTAGGCCTCGACGACTTCGTGCTCGCTCTCCACAGCGGTGACACGACGAAGAAGGCGGTCGCCACCGAACTGTGCCGCGTGCTGACCACGAAGATCCGAGCCTCGGGAGCAGCCGCGCACGAGCTCGACCGCGCACAGCAACTGCGCGAAGAGCTGTCCGCGTACGCGGCCGCTATGAACGAGGCGCGCGAGCCGATTGAGCGGACGCTGCACAATGTCCTGGGACGCCTGGTGCTGTTCGATCAGCAAGACACGCCACAACTGGCACTTCGATACGGCAGTACAGAGCGCATCCGCACCATCGGCGCCGGCGCGCTGCAGGAACTGATCGTCGCGGCCGGGGCAGTCAGCCGGGCATGGCGGCCCGCTGCCGAGGGGGATGCCTTCGCCTGGCGGGGGTTGGTGGAGGGGGAGGCCCCGCTCGTCGTCCTCGCCGAGGCGGCCGACGCGCTGGCCGGTCTGCGGGCTGCGGCCGAACGGCGGCCGTTCGCGGCCACCGGCCCGGATCTCCACACGGCCCATGACGTCGGACAAGCCGTACGTGCGCTTCGCACCGGCCTGCCGAACCGGGCCACGGCGGCGTCCACCGACGCGCTGCCTGACGATCCCTCGGCTCTGCTCGCACAGCTCGCGGACAGCCTTGGCGTGACGAAACCGCAGGGTGCTGAAGAGGCCTTTGACCTTGCTGAGTTGGCGGACCTCGCAGAGGTCGGCCACCGGCCGCCGATGCAATGGTTCGAGCCTGCCGCGCTGCGCAGGGCGCGAGACGCGGCGGATGAACTGCGCCGTACGGTGGCGGAAGAGACCGCCGCTCGAACGGCCGCCGAGGATGTCTTCGGCGAGCAAGTGCTGGCAGCACATGGTCTGTCAAGCCTTGTTGAACGGTTCGCCACCCAGCACAAGGGGTTGATGGCGCGATTCTCCGCGCAGTTCAAGGCGGACAGGGAAGAAGTCGCGGGACTCACTCACGGCGGCGCGTGGGACAAGGCGTACGCCGCTCGGCTCGGTCAGGCGCTCGCGTGGCAGCAGGCCGTGGCCGAGACAACCCGGCTCGCGGACGCGAGCAGCGGGCTGCTCGGCCGCTACACGCCCCGTCGGGAGAGCGACTTCGAGCCGCTCGACGCCGCGCTGGCCGTCGCAGGGCGCATCGGCGAACTCGCCGGCCTAACCGGACAGCGTGACCTGCTCGCCGCGCAGCTCGCGGACGGAACCGTTGCGAACCCCTTGACCGGACTTCAGGCACGGACTGCCCGCACCGCCCTCGCCGACTGGTGTGACATCACCGAGCGGCGAGCGGAGCAGTGGGAACAGGCCGCTGCCCGGCTGCTCGCGCTCTTCGACGACGTACGCCGGATGCATCTGTACCCAGAGGTGATGGGAACGCTGGAGCAGGCCCAGCGCGCAGTGTCCGTCCTGCAGGCGGATCCGCACGGGCCGGAGGAATGGCGCGCCTACAGCGACGGGCTCGACGTGCTGAACCGGTACGGGGCCGGAGAGCTCGCACAGCGCTGCGCGGAGCGCGGCGTGGATGCCGCCCAACTGCCCGCCGTGGTCGAACGCGCCCTCCTCCAGGCGTGGGCAGACGCCACTCTCGCCGCTGATCCGCGGCTGCGCGTCACCCGCTCCGCCGACCTGGACGCGAGGCTCCACGACTTCCGCGAGGCCGATCAGCGGCTGGTCGCCGCGGCGCACGGCGCTGTGATCGAGGCGTGCAACCGCCGCAGGCCGCGCAGCTTCGGCGGCGGCGCCGCCGCGGTGATCACCAGGCAGGCCGAACTGAAGATCCGGCACATGCCCGTACGGGAACTGCTCGGACGCACGCGGGAAGTAGTGCCCGCGATCAAGCCGTGCTTCATGATGAGCCCGCTGACTGTCAGCCAGTTTCTGCCCTCTGACTACCAGTTCGACGTGGTCATCTTCGATGAGGCGTCGCAGGTGCGGCCCAGCGACGCGGCGAACTCCATCTACCGTGGACGTTCCCTGATCGTCGCCGGTGACGAGAACCAGCTGCCGCCCACCTCGTTCTTCGACGCGTCCGTGGGCGACGAATCGGACGAGTACGACGAGGACGTACCCGATTCCTTCGAGTCTCTGCTCCACGCCTGCAAGGCAGGAGCCATGCGGGTTCTGCCGCTGCGCTGGCACTACCGCAGCCGTCACGAAGACCTCATCACCTTCAGCAACCGCTCGTTCTATCGCAATTCGATGGTCACTTTCCCTGGCGCCCGGGACCACGGAAACGATGTCGGAGTCACCTTCTTCAAAGCGGACGGTGTCTATGACCGAGGTGGTCGCAGGGACAACGTCGTTGAAGCGGAACTGGTGGCGAGCCGCGTCATCCACCATTTCGACACGCGGCCCGGCAGCAGCCTCGGCGTGGTGGCCCTTTCGCAGGCTCAGGCCTCAGCGATCGACCAGGCCGTGCAGCAGGCCAGGATTGCCAGGCCCGACCTCGATCGCTGGTTCACCGAGGAAGACCGACTCAACGGCTTCTTCATCAAGAACCTCGAATCGGTGCAGGGCGATGAACGTGACGTAATGATCATGTCGGTGGGCTACGGCCCCGACGATCACGGCAGGGTCGGGCGGGCCTTCGGCCCCATCAACAGGGAGGGCGGCTGGCGACGCCTCAACGTAGCGGTGACCAGAGCCCGTTACCGCATGGAGGTGGTGGCTTCCTTCCGCGGTGGCCAGCTTGAAGACAGCCAGAACGAGAGCGTTCAGCACCTCAAGCGCTACCTCGAATACGCGGAGAACGGCGTGGCCGTGCTCGCGCAGGATGTCGTGCAGGACCAGACGGTGGAGACGGAGAGCCCCTTCGAAGAATCCGTGCTGAATGTGCTGGAACGCTGGGGCCATGCGGTGCAGCCACAAGTGGGTGTTGCCGGCTACCGCATCGATCTCGGTCTCAAGCATCCCGAAGCTCCAGGATCGTACGCACTCGGCATTGAATGCGACGGCGCCATGTACCACTCCTCACGAGTGGCCCGGGACCGCGACCGGCTGCGTCAGCAGGTCCTCGAAGGGCTCGGCTGGCGGCTTCACCGGATCTGGGGCACGGACTGGTATCGGGACCGCGTGGCGGCTGAAGCCCGGCTCAGAGAGGCCGTGGAACAGGCATTGGCAGAGGAGCCGCCGGGCGTGTTGCAAGGAACGGGCGCGTCCGGAGAGGACGACGCGCAACCCTCGGGCGCTGTCGTCCACCCAGCGGCGGAAGGGCCGCAGGTAGTCCCCGAACCGGTGCGGGTGGCTGTTGATCTCGAACCCGACAGGCCGTGGAGCGCTCCATATGAGACGACCGAGCTCTTCGTGGGGTCCGCTGCCGAGCTGCATACACCGGAGGCACGCCGTGCACTGCGGCATGCACTGATGCAGATCATCGAGAAGGAAGGGCCTCTGCACGAGGACCTGTTGGTGCAGCGGACGCGTGAGGCATGGGGTGTGACCAAGGCCGGGCCTCGGATCAGGGCCAACATCGCGCAGGTCCTTGGCGCGCTTGTGAGGCAGGGACAAGTGGAGCGGGACGAGGCCTTCGTTCAGGTGGCTGGATATGCGGGTGAGCTGGCGCGTCGCCCTGTCCCGGGCTGCGCCCGCAAAGTAGCCCTCATTCCTCCAGCGGAACGTCAGCTGGTGCTTGCCGAACTCGCCGCGGAGTGCCCTGGGATGTCGGGAGAAGAGCTGCTCAAGCAGGTGTGCGAGTTCTTCGGATGGAAGCGACTGGGCTCGGACATCAAGGTCGCGCTCGAGTCCGACTTGGCATCTCTCTTCGGGCAAGGACGGCTGAGCGGGACACGGGATCGGATTGTTGCCTGTGCGGGGTGAGGTCGGAGCGGCAGCGGGCGGAGACGGGGGAGCGCTTCAAGATGCGTGTGCAGTTGTCCGGCGACGAGCGTGGGGGAAGAATGCAAGCGCCTCTTGCGGGTGATCCTGACTGGATCGGACCCTTTCTCATACTTGGCCGACTTGGCGCCGGCGGTATGGGCACCGTCTACCTCGCCAAGTCACCCGGCGGCCGTCGCGTCGCAGTCAAGACAATCCACGCCGAGCACGCAGTGGATCCCACCTTCCGGGAACGCTTTCGCCGTGAGGTCGACGCGGCTCGCCGGGTCAGCGGTTTCTGGACGGCGCCTGTGGTAGACGCTGACGTCGACGCGCCCATGCCGTGGGTCGCCACCGCGTACGTAGATGCCCCCAATCTCAACGAGTACGTTCGGCGACACGGTCCCCCGACCGGATCTGCGCTGCATCTGCTCGCGGCAGGTTTGGGGGAAGCCCTGGATGCAATCCACCAGACAGGGTTGGTCCATCGCGACCTCAAACCGGCGAATATCCTGATCACCGACGATGGACCCCGGATCATCGACTTCGGTATCGCCAGAGTGGAATACAACAACGTCACCCTCACTGCACATGGTGGCATAATCGGCACGCCCGGATACATGTCTCCGGAGCAAGCTCAGGGCGAGACCGCAACCTCTGCCAGCGATGTCTTCTCCCTCGGTGCCGTGCTCTACTATGCGGCCACCGGCCAGGATCCGTTCGGATGTGGCAACGTTCCTGCACTCCTTTACCGGGTGGTTCACGATGAACCTGACTTCTCGACCTTCCCCACGGAACTGCTGCTGGCCGTCTTTGGCTGCCTCTCGAAAGACCCGGCCGAGCGGCCCACTGCCATAAACGTTCTGTATTTGCTGGACAACCCCGTCACTGCAGCAGACGATGGCGCGCCTACAGGACGAACCTCGCCTGACAGCGAGGTCGGACCGTGGTGGGAGCAGCCCACGCGCACCGCACGGAACCTCTCGCCGCCACCTCCGACCCGACCTCCGAACGCGGCGTCATCACCGGATGTCAATGCCTGGTGGTCAGCGGGACCTGACGAGCTTGCGCCCATTGAGCCCGCGCCGGACAGCGCATCCGAATTTCCAGTGGGTATGCGAGCTGTCGAGCAATACCGTGCCGAAAGGAACGCCTCTGTACCGAGGTACGGACCCCTCGGAGTCAGTTTCGACGGCTTGGACGTGGGCGACGTCGTTGAGCACACCAAGTTTGGCGTTGGTACTGTGCTTGACGTGCAGGGCGACGGGCAGAATGTGCAGGTCACCGTGTCCTTCGGGCCGCGAAGGCGCGTCAAGAGGCTACTGGTTCGCTACGCACCCATGCGGAAGATCGAAGCCTGGTAGGCGCAGACCGACTGCAGACAGCACTACGTCTTGAGACGTTTGCAGCCCCGAACCGTTCTGGCCATTGCTGCGCTCAGGGCTGCGAGTCCACAGAGATACGTCGCTGCTCGTCGCGACGGCGATCGTCTCTCCGGACGGGGAGAAGCCGAAGGCCCGGAGTTCCGAGTAGGTGGAGTGGAAGATGTGCCACCACCTCTCTCCGTGGGGTCCTGAGTGGGGGAGTCCGCCGTCGGTCGAGAGGAGCACGCGATGGTGGGGCCAGGCCGGGGTGACGGCCTCCAGGGTCCACCCGTCCCTGGTCGTGGTGTGCAGCCCGCCGCCGAACAGCCCGGCGATGTGTACGCGCGTGCCTGCGATCGGTCCCAACCCCGGGCAGGTCAGGTCGGCGACGACGTCGGAGGCGCTGTCATCGGGATCGGAATCGGGGTCGGGGTCGCGATCCCTGGCGATCTTCTCCCCGGTGACGGCATCGAGGAGCCCATGACCGTCTCCGGAGACAACCATCACCAGGTCACGGCCACTGTCGGGATGCGAAGCGAAGCCGATCCCGAGAAGCCCGCCGACAGGCCGGCCGTACTCGCTCTCGTAGACAGGCCGCCAGGGTGCCGGCGCGGTCACCGCGGGGGCGGCGAGAAGCCGCTCGCGCAGGGTGCGCTGGTACGCGGAAAGGCCCGGTTCCGGAATGCTCTCCTCCACCGGGTTCGCCTTCCTGTGCTTGTCGGTCATTGCTTCATGATCCCGCTCCTTCGGCTGCGGGCGCGCAGCGGGGGAGCGCACCCGGAACCTACGAAAGCAGGAGATCCCGATGGCGCAGAGCCAGCCGGAGCAGCCCCGCGGCGGGAGGCGACATGTTGTTCGCGGCGAGGTCGTCGACGGACGTGGCGTCGAGGGGCAGCCCGGTGATGGTGCCGTTGACGCGTGTGCCGCCGATCACCAGACCTTCTTCGTTGCGCTCGACCGCCTCGGCGAAGATCGTGTCGAAAGTGTCCGCTTCGAAGACGGCCACGGTGAGAATGCATACGGCGAGGTTCAGGGGTTCCAGGGCCATTCCCAGGCACCACACACGTAAAGAGCCATCGGCCAAAGCGGTGTTGAAGGAGCTGTAAGGGGGCTGCTCGTAATCCACCTCTGTGCCCAGGCCCCCTTTGGCCTCCGGCGCGCCGAGCAATTCCTCGTTGTATTCGCGCATGATGGTGCGCCACAGGTCCAGGTCCCGGCGGTGGGCGAGAGGCGAGAACGACGCGGGCTGAACCATGCCGGCAGGGATCGGGCCGTAAATACCCTCGCCCGTCGCGACCTGCCCGGCTTCTCTGAGAAGAAGGAAGAACCTGCCTTGGCCGTCGGGCGTCCGGCGCAGGGTCAGCGTGGCGACGGAGGGAAGTACGACGCGTTCCCCGAGAAGCAGCGGATCGGCGGCCAGCAATTTGCGCATGGGCACGTTCCGCCAGCGCGGCTTCTCTTGCGGATTCCGGCGCGTGGCCGCGGCCAATTCGTGGGCCACGGCTTCGTTCTGGTCGATGAGGTCGAAGTACTGTCCGGTGCCGAATGTAAGACGAGGTCTTGCCGGATCAGACCAGTCGGCGCTCGCGAGACGAAAGGACGGGCGGTCCTCGAAGAGGGCCGGTCGCGCCAGGTCCCCCATTGCCGAGGAATAGCGTTCGTAGCGATGCGCTCGCGACTCCTTCGGCAGGCAGAGTTGTGCCGTGCGCAGCAAAGGCAGGTTGAGGGGTGGTGGCGTGTCCTGCCACTCCATCGCCACCGCCGACAGCGGCACAGGAGTCGGCGGGCGCATGGTTTCCTCCCACAGCAGCGAGGTGCCACCGATCCGCTCCAAGGAGGGGCGGGCGAGCATGTGCATCTCGGCGGCCAACTCGCAGAGCGGGACGAAGCGTTGACGCAGGTCTGCGCGCTCCTTGACGAAGGATGCGTGGGACTGCTCGACGGCGGCACGATCTAGCGCTCGCCACGCGTAGTACATCCCGCCGGTGGCGGTCAGTGCGCCCAATATTCCCAGCCACAGTTCCATGTCCTCACCTTCGGCTCGGCAACCCGCGGATTTCGTCACCCAGCTCTGGTACGGCGATTTCATGGCCTCGGCTGAAGCTCTTGACCGTTGCGTGGCTCTCGCGCTTCGGGACGCGCGAGGCGTAGCAGGTCTCCGTCTGCCTGCATTGGGGGCAGAACGTATACGTGACGAAGGGGGAGAGGGGTACTCGGCCTTCCGGCGCGAGCAGGTAGAACGCGTCGCCGGCCACGGGCTCGTCCCACTCATACGTCTGGCGTTCGAAGACAGGGTGGTCGCCGGTCGCGTTCCGCGCCACGACGTGGAAGTTCCTCGTTCTCTGCCGGTAGTCACACGACGCGATGCACAGCCAGGGAATTTCTTCCAGAAACTGGGCTGCCCGAAGGGCGTGTTCCAGGATTTCTCTGCACTCGGCCACGCGCAGGGCGGACTCGGGCTGGCTGAGCGGCTTGTCGCCGTGGGCGGTGCGATTACGTTCCGTTTTCAGGGCCCTGAGATCGTCGACCATGCCTGCCACGCCTGAGGCGAATCGCACGGGCAGCAGGTGCGGGTGTTCCGTGGCCTCGTCGCAGACCCGCTGGAGACCGACTGTCCACGTGCCGAACATGGCGCCCCGTCCGACGTAGGCGTTCCTCAGCTCGGACAAGACGCCAGACCCTGCGTCCCTGCCCGTTCGGTGCAGCAGCGCGGCCGCCGTGACGCATGCGGTGAGGGCGAGGTTCTCGGCGGCGTCGAGCATCGCTTCGTACTGGTCCTTGGGGGTGTCCGCCTGCTGGAACGCGCGGACGGAGCGGGCGACCGGGTGCGGCAGGGTCTGCCTTGCGCGCGTCAGTACCCGGGACGTGTCCACCGGGTCGGAGCTGCCCCCTCGCGGAGCCGATACGAACGTGGGAGCGGGGTAGGGCTGCGCTCGGGTGTCCCTCTCGACGGGCTGCACGGGCTCCGCGGGCTCCGCGGGAGGTGGCATTCCCTGGACCGGTAGCGGTGCGAAGGCGTGGTTCGGATGCACGTTCGTGAATGCGTCGTGCGTACGCCATCTTCTGCGCCTGATCCAAAGCCGAATCCACGCCGGTAATACGCCGAACAGGGCGGTGAGCGTGATGGTGGCCAGCAATGTGTCCAGCCATGCGGGCATGCCACGCGGTTCGTCGCTCGTTCCGATGGCGAAAGCCGTCATCACCACCATGAAGGCAGTCGTCCAAGCCGCCCAGTCCCGGTACAGCGGGGCGTCGTAGAGCCTGAGCACCGTGTTGCGTCGCCTCACCGGCGGCAAGGGGGGAGGTGACGGTGGCGTGGGTCCGGTGCCGCTGTTCATGTATGCAATGGTGCCGGGGGATATGACGGACAACTAGGCTCTGGTGCGCTCTAGTTGAGACTGCGCGGGCAATGCGTGTTTACGGTTGATCACAAGCCCAGGCCGATGTCGTTCGGCGGCGCCCATCCGTCCATGCACGCCCCATGACGACACAGGAGCACGGTGAGTCCGTTTAGTTCGCGCGTAGCTCGCCCGTGCGTGCGCGACCGCCTATCTGCGCCATGTCCTGAGCGGCGCCCACGCCGACGGGGCGGCGGACGCCGACCACCGCGCCGCCCGCTGGGCCCTGCGGCGCGAGGCCTACCGGACGCTGGCCGAGGCCCGCGCCGCGATCGACCTGGCGGCCACCCTCGAACGCCTCGTCGACACCACGACCGCCTGCGCGGTGCACGTCGACGACACGGGACACCTGCCGCGGCGGCACGCGGAGCGCATCGACGCGCTGCTCGCGGAACTGGAGCTCACCGCGGTGGCGTGACCCCCGAGCGCCGGACCCACGGCACCCACGGGCCGGGCAGTTATCAGAAGTCCACCCGCACCCGGTCGTCGAGTCGTGCCACGGAATCCTGCGCGTACTCCTTCACGTAGTCTTCACGGATCTCCTCGATCAGACCGTCACGCTGGTGCGCCTGCGACGTCGGATACAGCAGGATCAGCTCGTACGAGCGCTCACGCTCGATCTTGCCGTTCGAGTCCCGCCACTGGCCGCGGCCGTCCTGCACCGTGAGCCCGTCGGGGAACGACGGCGTCACCTCGTCGTCGATGAACCTCATGAACTGCTTGTCGGTCACATCGGGTCCGCCGTCGGGGCGCTCGGTCCCGAAGAGGAGGCGCGTCTCGGTGTATGCGTCTCCCCGGGAGATCTGCGCCGTGGTGGTCGTGCGGGGCGAACGCGTGTCCGTGGCGGTGTCGAACGACGCGTACGCGGCCGGCGCGCCGACCGCCAGGACCGTGGCGGCGGCCGCCGTCACGGCGAGACGGGTGCGGGAGATGCGGGAGAGGGTGCGGGGCATGGCGGCTGATCCCTTTCGGCGGGGGCAGATCAGGGTCTACAGGCGTATGGATCTCTGCGTACGTTGATCCATAACGGGCGCAGACGGTAGCCGACACGCCACGCTCCGCGCCCCCTCCCGTACGGCCGTACGGCTGGATATCTCTCCCCGCACGTAAGTCGCCGTCTTCCCATACGACACTCAACCCCCATACGTTGCCGGGTACTTGACGGGAGCTGCGGAGGGGACGGACAGCGGGCATGAGTGCACGTACCGGGATAGGCGCCACGACACGCACCAGGACAGGCCTCGCCATGGCCGTCGCGGCAGCAGCCGTACTGGCGTTCGGAACCGCGGGGTCGGCGAGCGGCACCGCCGGCTCGGCCGCCGCCGACCCCGCCCCGCAGTCGCCGTACGCGTCCACCACCGGCGTCGGCGTCCACAACGCCTACGAGAAGGCGAAGTACCCGTACTTCGCGGACGCGCTCGACTCCGGCGCGGGCATGCTCGAACTCGACGTGTGGACCAACGTGTTCGGCAGCGGCTGGCGGGTCTCGCACAGCAACCCGGTCGGCAACGACAACAACTGCGAGAACGCCGCGAGTCCGGCCGAATTGCGCACCAAGGCCCGCAACCAGAGCCTCGCCGGGTGCCTCACGGACATGCGGAGCTGGCACGACGCCCACCCCGGCCACCGGCCCATCCTCCTCAAGGTGGAGCTGAAGGACGGCTTCCAGGGGAGGAACGGACGCGGGCCCGCCGCCCTCGACACCCTCCTGAAGAGCAAGCTGGGCGACGCCGTCTACCGCCCCGGCCAGCTCATCGGAGGGCACGCCACCCTCGACGACGCCGTACGCAGCGACGGCTGGCCCTCGCGCAGTGCCCTCGCGGGCAAGTTCATCGTCGAGCTGATCCCCGGCACCGTCGAACAGGGCAACCCGGCGGACACCCTGTGGACCGACCGCGAGTACGCCACCCATCTGCGCGACCTCAAGGCCGCCGGGCGCCTGGACGATGCCGCCGCCTTCCCCGCCGTGCTCGGCGCCGAGGCGGGCGACCCGCGCGGGCGGTACGCGGACGCGGCGATCCGGCCCTGGTTCGTGCTGTTCGACGGCGACGCGTCGAAGTACGCGGGGGGCACCATCGACACCAAGTGGTACGCCGACCGGCGCTATCTGGTCGTCATGTCCGACGCCCACAACGTCGCCCCGGCCATCGACGCCGTGCACCCGACCGAGACGCAGGCCCGTGACCGCGTCGCCCTGCTCGCGCGCGGCAACGCCAGCATCGTCTCGTCGGACTGGTACCCGCTGCCGGGCGTCCTCTCGACAGTGCTCCCGCGCGGCTAGCGTTCGATCCGTACCCAGACCGGGGCGTGGTCCGAGCCCGTCGCGTCCCGGCGCTCCGCCGGGTCCCCGTCCTCCACCGACGGCAGCGCGGTCGCCGTCGGGCCCGGCACGCCCGTGCCCGCGGCCTTGACCAGGTTCAGGAAGCCGCGGCTCACCAGGACGTGGTCGATCAGCTCGCGGCGGCCCGCGTGGATGCGCGAGCAGCGCTGCTCGGGCGGGATGAGCGGGGCCACGTTCCACAGCCGGTGCGCGTCGCCTTTGTCCGCCCTGTCGAACCCGGGGGTGCCGATCTCGGAGCCGGGCGGGCCGAGCAGGATCTGGGTCGTCGCCGCGGCCACCTCGTCGTTCAGGTCTCCGAGCACGACGACGTCGTGCCGGCGGCCGTCGCCCTTCAGGAGGCGGTCGGACAGCGAGCGCACCAGCGTGGCCTCCGCCGCACGCCGGTAGAGCGCGTACGCCCCGAAGCGGGCCCGCTCGCCCTCGTCCCGCGGCTGGAACCGGCCGTTGCCGTAGGACAGGAGCTTCGACTTCAGGTGGCAGACGGCCACGTCGAAGAAGAAGGCGCGCGTCGTCACCGTCACCGCCAGGACCCCGCGGCCCGCCCGCGTCACCGGCCTGCCCGCGTCGCCGGACTGCACCGGGCGCAGCGGTTCGGGGAAGCGGACCTCGTCGGCCACGACGAACACCGGCAGCGTGCTGAGGAAGCCGACGCGGGTGCCGCGCTCGTCCGCGTGCTCCGAGAGCGTGGTGTGCCAGGTGCCCTCCAGCATCCCGGCCAGATCCGACAGGGCCTCGGGGTCGCCGACCTCCTGCACGCCGAGCACGCTCGGGTTCAGCGCCATGATCGTCGCCGCGAGCGAGGCCAGTTTCGCCTCGTACGCGGCCTTGTCCTTGGGCCCGAACTTTCCGCCGGGCCGGTAGAGGTTCTCCAGGTTCCAGGTGCCGACGAGCATGGCGGGCTCCAACTGTTCGTCGTGGTCGGCGGGTTGACGTCAGCGTGCCCGCGAAACCGGTGACGCGACAGGGCACGGGATGCGCACTCCCCGTACCTTGAAGAGATGACGCCGCCTTCCGCGCACGGCCCCGCCGATCTCGTCATCACGGGCTGCACGGCCCTCGTCCACGACACGGAGGGCCGGATCGGATTCCTCGACGACGCCGCAGTCGTCGTACGCGGCGGTCGCATCGAAGCCGTCACCACCACCCCCGACGTCACCGGACTCAAGGCCGCCGAACGCATCGACGCCCGTGGCCAGGCGGCCCTGCCGGGGCTGATCAACTGCCATACGCACACGCCGATGGTGGCGCTGCGCGGCCTCGCCGAGGATCTGCCGGCGCACGAGTGGTTCAACGACTGGATCTGGCCCATCGAGTCCAACCTGACCGAGCGGGTCGTCGGGCTCGGCGCGCGGCTCGCCTGCGCCGAGATGATCAGGGGCGGCGTGACGACCTTCGCCGACCACTACTTCGCGATGGACACCGTCGCCGACGTCGTGGCGGAGAGCGGTCTGCGCGCCAACCTCGGCGCGGCCTACTTCTCTTCTCAAGGGCCCGAGGGGCGCGCCGCTTCCCTGGAGTTCGCGCTGCGGCAGCGCGGCGCCGCGGGCGGCCGCATCACCACCTCGCTCGCCCCGCACGCCCCGTACACCGTCGACGACGCGGACCTCGCCGCCACCGCGGAACTCGCCCGCGAGCACGGCCTCATGGTCCATCTGCACGCCGCCGAGAACCGCGCCCAGACCGACAACAGCCTGGAGCGCCACGGCCGCACCCCCATCGAGATCCTGCACAGCACCGGACTGCTCGACGTCGATGTCCTCATCGCCCACGGGACCGGCATCCTCGACCGCGACCTGCCCGTCCTCGGGCAGGGCACGGGACGTATCGCCGTGGCGTCCGCGCCCCGCGGTTACCTGAAGTTCGGCTGGGACACCACGCCCGTGCGCGCCCTGAGCGACATCGGCATCCCCGTCGGGCTCGCCACGGACGGCGCAGCGTCGAACAACACCCTGGACGTCTGGGAGTCCATGACGCTGACCGCCCTCGTCCAGAAGTCCACGCGGCGCGACCCGGCCTGGCTGACCGCGCGCCAGGCGCTCGGTCACGCCACGGTGCAGAGCGCGCGGGCCGTCGGCCTGGGCGATGAGATCGGCAGTCTCGCGCCGGGCCGCCGCGCCGACATCGTCCTCGTCGACCTCGCGGGACCGCACACCCAGCCCGTGCACGACCTCGCGGCCACGCTCGTGCACAGCGCCCGCTCGTCGGACGTCACCACGACGATCGTCGACGGTCGGATCCTGATGCGCGACCGGCGGCTCCTGACCGTCGACGTGCCCGAGACCGTACGGGAGATGGCCGCCGAACTGCCCGCCCTGATCGACCGCAGCCACGGCAAACGTATCCAGGATTACGAGGGCTGAAGAATTCCCCGAAGTTTCTCCGCCGCGACCGATGAGTTCCGATGACCGCGCGGGTCACCCCTCGCAGAGGCACGGATCCGAGGGGCGGGTCCGCAGGAGGGACTGAGGGATCATGCGACTTCCCGACATCGTCACGCGCGAGGAGTGGCTCGCCGCGCGCCAGGAACTGCTCGCCAAGGAGAAGGCGCAGACACGGGCGCGTGACGCGCTCAACGCCGAGCGGCGGCGGCTCCCGATGGTCGAGATCGGCAAGGAGTACCTCTTCGACGGCTCCGACGGCAAGGCCACGCTGTTCGACCTCTTCGACGGCGACTCCCAACTGATCGTCTATCACTTCATGTTCGCCCCGGAGTGGGACGCGGGCTGCCGCAGCTGCTCGGCCTTCCTCGACCAGATCGGACACCTGGCCCATCTGCGGTCCCGCAGCACCAACTTCATCGCCGTCTCCCGCGCGCCCTTCACCAAGATCCTGCCCTTCAAGGCGCGGATGGGCTGGACCGTGCCGTGGTACTCCTCGCACGGCGGCGACTTCAACCACGACTTCGACGCCACCGTCGGCGAGGGCGACGATTCCTACGAGCAGCCGGGCCTCAGCTGCTTCCTGCGGGACGGCGACCGCGTCTTCCACACGTACTCGACATACGCACGCGGCACCGACTGGGTCGCCTCCTACTCGAGCCTCCTCGACCTCACCGCCCTCGGCCGCCAGGAGGAGTGGGAGGAGCCCAAGGGCCGGGCGACGGGGCTCGGGGCGCCCGCGGGCAGCGACCGGCTCAGGTATCACGACGAGTACGAGATGTGAGGAACCGGTACAACCAGGTGTCAGGTCCGTCACGTTGCGAGTCCTTTCCGCCCCTGGGCGCGTTCTTCTCCGAAAGAGTCCATAAGGACTGCCAACGGGGGAACAGAAGGACGATGATGAACAGTCGAGTCGTACTGGAACGCTTTCCGGCCGGTGGGCCGCGAGGATCGTGGCCCGCGGAGGACTTCGCGCGGGCCCGCCGCATGGAAGGACAGCGGGCGGAGGTCGTGATGGACCTCGCGTCCGACGCCTTCCTGGTGATCGTGCGCGAGCCCGTGGCGGGCGAGTCCGCCGTCACCGACCTGTCGGAGATAGCCGCCGCGGCATAGGACCGGGCACGACATCCCGCAGCGCTCGACTCAGCGCTCGGCGTGCCCGTTCGGCGAGGGCACCTTCGCCGTGAACTGGTCGGCCTGCAGCGCGTACAGCTCCGCGTAGACACCGCCTGTCCTCAGGAGTTCGTCCGGGGTGCCCGACTCGACCAGGCGCCCGCCGTCCAGGACATGGACCAGGTCGGCGTGGCGCACCGACGCCAGGCGGTGGGTGATGAGGATGACGGTCTGGCCCGTCCCGGCGAGGGCCCGGATCTTCTCGAAGACCTCGAGCTCGGCGCGGGCGTCGAGCGCCGCCGTCGGCTCGTCCACGATGAGGATGCTGCCGCGCCGGTAGGCGGCGCGCGCGATGCCGAGCCGCTGCCACTGACCGCCCGACAGCTGGTGTCCGCCGGTGAACGCGCGGGCAAGGAGTGTGTCGAGCCCGCGCGGCAGATCGGCCACGACGTCATCGGCGCCGGCCTCCTCGACCGCCGCGCCGATCCGGTCGTCCGTCAGCGGCACCGACGACCGGCCGATCGCGATGTTCACCCGCGCCGTGAACGGCCAGCGCTTGAAGTCCTGCGCCACCATGGCGATGCGTTCCGCCAGCTGCTGCCGGTCCGCGGTCGCCGCGTCGACGTCGTCCCACATGATCCGGCCGCTCTTCGGCGCGTACAGACCGGCGAGCAGCTTCACCAGCGTGGTCTTGCCGGAGCCGTTCTCGCCCACGAGCGCGACGATCTTCCCGGTGGGCAGGGTGAGGGAGACATCGCTGAGCGCGTCCTTCTCCGAGGCCCCCGGGTAGCGGAAGGTGACGTTCTCGAACCGTATCTCCCCAGGCTCGGGCGGCAGTTCGGCGCCGCCGACCGGGATCTCGCGCTGCGCCGCCTCCACGAAGAGCCGCTCCAGGTCGCCGACGAACAGGGCATCCTCGTGCAGGGAGTTGATCTCCACGACGAGCGTGTCGAGATTGGACGCGCCGGTACGGATCGCGATGACGGCGGTGCCCGCGACGGACAGCGCCATCGCCCCGGCGAGCATCAGGCCGCCGAGCGTCGCGTACGTCGCCACGGTGGCGACGCCCGTCCAGGCCGCCGCGATCAGACCCGTCCGGGCGGCCAGGCGCGCCAGGCGCGCCTGCTCCTCCTCCGCGGCCTCCGACATGAACCGGAAGTGCCGCAGCAGGAAAGGACCCACGCCGTGCACGCGGATCTCCGGTGCCGCCCGCTCCTCCGTGAGCAGGCTGCCGATGAGGCGGCCCGCGCGGGCGTGCTGCACCCACGCGTGGAAGGAGACATAGCGGCGCCGGGCGATCGTCAGGGCGCTCCACGCGCTCGGCAGGGTCATCGTCACCAGGAGCGGAAGCAGCGCGGGATGCAGGACGGTCAGCACGCTCGCCGCGGCGACCAGCGAGATCAGCGCGTTCACCACACGGGTCGCGATGCTGATCATGCGGCGCGCGGACGCGGCCCCGTACTGCGCCGTGTCGAGGAGTTTGTGGAACGCGTCGTCCTCGATGGCCGACAGCTCCACCGACGCCGCTCGCTCCAAGTACTGCTCGGTGGCGACGCGTTCGACCTTCGGTTCGAGACGCCCCGTCGCGTACGTCGACGCAGCGCGCAGCAGCGCGGCCACGAACAGCACGGACGCCACCGTCACCAGGGCGGGCGCAGCGCCGCGCAGCCGGTCGGCGATCGGGGCGTCGGTCAGCAGGCGCGCGAGCACGCTGTTGACCGCGAGGAGGCTCACCGCCTGGGCGAGGCCGCGGCCCACCTCGGCGGTGACGACGATGCGCGCCGCCGACCGGTCGGCCTGCCACGCGAGCCGGAAGCTGGCGGCGAGCAGCGCGGGAAGCCGCTTCAGCATGGACCGGAACCCCAGCTGGAGGAACGCCTCCTCGTACTGGGCCCAGCCGGTGTCGTAGCGCAGGGGCCCGCCGAAGAGCAGCTTCTCCGATTCCGAAGTCCCGGTCTCTTTGCGGGAGTTGTTCTGTTCGTGGTTCGTCTTCTTCTCCTTCTCCGTTTGCGTGTGTGGTGTGCGGTGTCGCGGCGTTGCAACCCCGGGCAACTGTTGCCGTTTCACCCGGGCCGCAGTGCCATACCCCATGCAAGCGACTCCGCAACCGCGCAGGCAAAGGAGTTCTTCCGTGACCGACACCGCACTCCTGGACGCGTACCGCACGATGCGTACGATCCGTGACTTCGAGGAGCGCCTCCACGAGGAGTTCGCGACCGGCGACATCCCCGGCTTCGTCCACCTGTACGCAGGTGAGGAGGCGTCCGCCGCCGGGGTGTGCGCCCATCTCGACGACGAGCGCGACGTCATCGCCTCCACCCACCGGGGCCACGGGCACTGCATCGCCAAACACGTCGACGTGAAGGCGATGATGGCCGAGATCTACGGGCGCACGACCGGGGCGTGTCACGGCAAGGGCGGCTCCATGCACATCGCCGACCTGTCCAAGGGGATGCTGGGCGCCAACGGCATCGTCGGCGGCGGGCCGCCCCTCATCTGCGGCGCCGCGCTCGCCGCGAAGGTGCGCGGGGACGGCGGGGTCGGGGTCGCCTTCTTCGGCGACGGCGGCAGCAACCAGGGCACCACCCTCGAATCCCTGAACCTGGCCTCCGTCTGGCGGCTGCCCGCCGTCTTCGTCGCCGAGAACAACGGCTACGCGGAAGCCACGTCGGCCGAGTGGTCCGTGGGCGGCGGCTCCATCGCGGCGCGCGCGGCCGCCTTCGGGATGCCGGGCGTCACGGTCGACGGCTTCGATTTCTTCGCGGTGCACGAGGCGGCGGGCGAAGCGGTCGAGCGGGCCCGCTCCGGTGGCGGCCCCACCCTCATCGAGGTCCAACTCACGCGCTACTACGGCCACTTCGAGGGCGACCAACAGAAGTACCGGGCGGACGAGGTACGCCACGCCCGCGCCGAACTGGACTGCCTCACCCGCTTCCGGGAGCGGGTGTCCGGAGTCCTCACGACGGCCGAACTCGACGCGGTCGACGCCGAGGTGGCCCGGCTGATCGAAGAGGCCGTGCGGGAGGCGCAGGCCGCGCCCCTGCCGACCGGCGAGGACCTGGAGACCGACGTCTACATCTCGTACCTCTGAGGGGAGTCGACCGTGGCACGCAGCATCAGCTATCGCCAGGCGATCGGCGAGGCACTGGCACAGGAGATGGAACGCGACCCCTCGGTGATCGTGATGGGCGAGGACAACGCCGGCGGCGCGGGCGCGCCCGGCGAGTCCGACGCCTGGGGCGGGGTCCTCGGCGTGACGAAGGGGCTCCATCCGCGCTTCCCCGGCCGGGTCCTGGACACCCCCATCTCGGAGTCGGCGTTCATCGGCGCGGCGATCGGTGCCGCGACCCGCGGGCTGCGGCCCGTCGCCGAGCTCATGTTCATCGACTTCATGGGCGTGTGCTTCGACCAGATCTTCAACCAGGCGGCGAAGTTCCGGTACATGTTCGGCGACAAGGCCGTCACCCCCGTCGTCATTCGCGCCATGTACGGGGCCGGGCTGCGGGCGGCGGCCCAGCACTCGCAGGCCATGTACCCCGCGTTCACCGCCGTGCCCGGACTCAAGGTCGTCCTGCCGTCGTCGCCGTACGACGCGAAAGGGCTGATGATCCAGGCGATCAGGGACGACGACCCGGTGATCTTCTGCGAGCACAAGGCGATGTACGACGTTCTCGGCGACGTCCCCGCCGAGAGCTACACGATCCCCTTCGGCGAGGCGGGCATCGTGCGCGAGGGCCAGGACGTGACGATCGTGGCCCTCGGCCGCATGGTGAGCGTGGCCTCCGATGCGGCGGACGACCTGGTCGCGGCCGGCATCAGCTGCGACATCGTCGATCCCCGCACCACGAGCCCGCTGGACGCCGACACGATCATCGAGAGCGTCACGGCGACCGGGCGCCTGGTCGTGGTCGACGAGGCGGGGCCGCGCTGCGGGATGGCGGCCGACATCTCCGCGCTCGTCGCGCGCGAGGCGTTCGGGGCGCTGCGGGCGCCGATCGAGACGGTGACCGCGCCGCACACACCGGTGCCGTTCAGCCCCACGCTCGAAGACCTCTATATGCCGGATGCCGCGCGCGTCGCCGCCGCGGTGAAGTCAGTCGTCGATTGGAAGCCCTGAGGATGCCGTGCGTCGAGCGGGTCACCATGCCCAAATGGGGCCTGTCCATGCGGACCGGGAAGATCATCGAGTGGATCGCGCGGGAGGGCGACGAGGTCAAGGAGGGGGACGACCTGGCCGAGATCGACACCGACAAGATCGCGGGCACCCTTGAGGCCCCGAAGGGCGGCGTGCTGCGGCGGATCGTGGCGGACGCGGGCGGTGAGGCGCCCGTCGGCTGTGTCATCGCGGTCATCGCGGGGCCGGAGATCCCGGACGCGGAGATCGAGCGGGTGGCCGACGAGGCACGGGAGCAACTGGCGCGCGGGGTGCCGGCCGAGGACGAGGGCAGCCCGGTGAGCGGCGTCGCGGAGGTGCACGGCAGGGCGGTGGCGTACGCGACGTCGGGCGGGGGCGCGGAGGAGATCGTGCTGGTCCACGGGTACGGCGGCGACAAGAACTCGTGGCTCTTCGTGCAGGAGCCGCTGGCCGCGCACCACACCGTGTACGCGCTCGACCTGCCGGGCCACGGGGAGTCAGGCAAGGACGTGGGGGACGGCAGCCTGGCCTCGCTGGCCGCGGTCGTCACGGACTTCCTGGACGCGCTCGGCATCGAGCGGGCGCATCTGGTGGGGCACTCGCTGGGCGGCGCGGTGGTCACGGCGGTGGCGGCGGCGCTGCCCGACCGGGCCCGCTCCCTGACGCTGATCGCGCCCGCCGGATACGGCCCGGACGTGGACGCCGCCTACCTGCGGGGCTTCGCCGAGGCGCGGACGCGGCGCGAGCTCCGTCCGCACCTGGGCAAGCTGTTCGCCGACGAGGGCCTTGTGACACGGCAGCTGGTGGACGACCTGCTGCGGTACAAGCGCCTGGACGGCGTCGACACGGCGCTCCGCACGCTCCTGCCGACGCTGGTGGACCCGGACGGCCGAGCGGCGCTCGACGTGAGTGCCCTGCTTCCGGCGGGCCTGCGGACCGTGGTCGTCTGGGGCGCGGCGGACCAGGTGATCCCGGCGGCCAACGCGGCGTCCCTGGCGGACAGGGCTGCCGTCCGCGTGATCGAGGGAGTGGGCCACATGGCCCAGATGGAGGCACCGGGCGAAATTGTCGCGGCGGTGGCGGCAGCGGTGGCGGGGTGAGGGGCTGACCTGTGGAAAAGGCCTAAGCCCGCACCGCCCGCGACCACCCGGGCGTGGTCCCCGTGGCCCTGCACCACGCCAGATACAGCGGAATCGGCGGCGTGTAGGGGACCTCGCCACCGGACGGGCTGTGGATGAGTGAGGGGGCGCTCCGGGCGCCCGGCACCACGGCTCCCGCGGCGTAGTACGCGGGGGAGGGCCATTCGAGCGCGACATCGGAGTCCGCGGGGACGATCCACCACCACCGTGCGGCGGCAGCGTTCTCGGCGTCCCCGGCCTCCTCGTACACGCACCCCACGCGCGGCAGGCGCGCCATCAGCCGGGGCCCGAACCGCGCGGGCACCGAGACCGCGTCGCACCCCAGGGGCTGCGACATCCCGGCCGGGACGGCGAGCCGTGTCGGCGCCGGTGGAGAGGCGGCGGCGGACCGCCTCCGTTCGAGGCGAACCAGCGTGTCCAGGTCCAACAGCCGCCGCACCGTCACCGCGCTCACACGCCTCCTGTCCACGTCGTCCTCACGCCCGCACCCTCTGTCACGTCACGCCCGCAGTTCCGCCCACACGGTGAGACCGGCGCCGGGGCCCTCGTCACGCACGCCCCACGCGTTGCTCACCGCCTCGACGAGAAGCAATCCCCTCCCATGCTCCTCGTCGGTGTCGGGCCCTTCGTGGGCGGGCCGCGGGACACCCGATCCGTATCCGTCGTCACGCACAGCTATGCGCAGTGACCCGGGTTTGGTGCAGAGCTCGCAGACGATCCGGTGACTCGCCGTGTGCACGATCGCGTTGGTGACCAGCTCGGAGACCACGAGGGCGGCGGCGTCGCGGCAGTCCTCGCCTATGTCCCACCCCAGGAGCTGGGCGTTCGCCATCCGTCTGGCCTGTGCGGCGGAGCCCGGCCGTGGCGCCAGCGCGAAGCTGACGCAGAGCTCGGAGCCGCTCTCGACCCACGCGTCGGCGGACATGCCAACAGGGGCTTCGGCGGCAGCTGTGTGTAACGGCGCGGGCGGAGTCACGCCATCCACTATCGCCCCGCCGGGAACACCTTGGCAAGACCCACTCTGAAAAGTGCACAGTGGCGTGTTCCTTCGAGACGGCACATGGCACACTGCTGGCAACGGCTCCAGGTGCGGAGTGAATTGGCATGTCATGGAGTACGTGGAGGTAGGACGTGAGCGAACCGCGGTCCGCGCCGACCGTCGGCCAGGTCGTCCTAGGCCGTCGTTTGCAGGACCTGCGTGAGCGCGCGGGCCTCAAACGAGAGGAGGCCGCGCGGATTCTCCGCGTGGCCCCCGCCACGGTCCGCCGCATGGAGATGGCCGAGGTCGCGCTCAAGATCCCGTATCTCCAGCTCCTCCTGAAGTCCTACGGCGTCGGCGACGACGAGGCGGACGCCTTCGTGACGCTCGCCGAGGAGGCGAACAAGCCGGGCTGGTGGCAGCGGTTCCACGACATCCTGCCGGGCTGGTTCAGCATGTACGTCAGCCTGGAGGGGGCAGCCAGCCTCATCCGGTCCTACGAACCGCACTTCGTGCCCGGTCTGCTGCAGACCGAGGAGTACGCACGTGGTGTGATGCGCTCCGGAGCGATCGGCCAGACCAATCCCGAGGACATCGAGCGGTACGTGGCGCTGCGCATGGAGCGTCAGTCGCTGCTCACCCGCGAGGACGCGCCACGGGTCTGGGTCGTGATGGACGAGACCGCCCTGCTCAGACCCGTGGGCGGTCCCGAGGTGATGCGCGAGCAGATCGACAAGCTCCTCGAAGCCGTCGAACTTCCTCATGTGACCCTGCAGATCGCGCCGTTCGCGGCGGGTCCGCACCCGGGCACGTACGGACCGTTCGTGCTCTTCCGCTTCGCCATGGCGGAACTGCCGGACATGGTCTACAGCGAGTACCTGACCGGCGCCGTCTATCTGGACGCGCGCACCGAGGTGGCGACCCACCTCGAGGTCATGGACCGCATGGCGGCGCAAGCCGCGACGGCACATCGCACAAAGGAGATCCTCCGGGATCTCCGCAAGGAGCTGTGAATGGATCGACACCGAGCCGGTACACGACCCGGGTCCAAACCCGGAGCCGGGACCCGTCCCGATTCCCGGGACGACTCCCGGATCTACAACGGCATGCCCGCCCGTGAACTCGGCAGCGAGGGCTGGCACAAGCCGTGGAGCGGTGGCAACGGCGGCAACTGTCTGGAGGCCATGAAGCTGGCCGACGGCCGGGTGGCGGTCCGCCAGTCGGCAGATCCGGACGGCCCGGCGCTGATCTACACGTACGGCGAGATCCACGCGTTCATCCAGGGGGCGAAGGCGGGGGAGGCCGACTTCCTGCTGTCGTGAGCCGCTCCGGTCCCTCGCGGCCGAGGGCAGCGGTCTCAGGCGGTCATCGGCCGGTCGTACGGGCCGATCGGTGCCGCCAGCTGGGTCGCGCCGGTCAGCCATCGGTCGACCGCGGCGGCGGTCGCGCGGCCCTCGGCGATGGCCCAGACGACCAGTGACTGGCCGCGGGCCGCGTCGCCGGTCGCGAAGACCCCCGGCACGTTGGTCGCGAAGTCCGCGCCGCGGGCGAGGGTGCCGCGGTCCTCGACGTCCAGGCCGAGCTGGTCGACCAGGCCGCCCGCGGTCCGTTCGGGCCCACTGAAGCCGAGCGCGAGCAGGACCAGGTCGGCGGGGAGTTCACGGGTGGTGCCGGGGCGAGGGCGGCGGTCCGCGTCGACCTCGGTCAGATGCAGCGCGTTCACCCGCCCCGCCGCGTCGCCCGTGAAGCGCAGGGTGGACGCGGCGAACAGTCGCGCGTCGGCGTCCGAGTCCGCGGCGGGGGCCGTGCGCAGCTCGCCCGCCTCCTCGTGCGCGGGGGAGAGGCGGTGGACCTTCGGGTACGTCGGCCAGGGCTCGGCCAGCTCGTCGCGGGCGTCGCCGGGCCGTCCGTAGATGTCCAACTGGGTTACGGACGCGGCCCCTTCGCGTATCGCCGTGCCCAGACAGTCCGCCCCGGTGTCCCCGCCGCCGACGATCACGACGTGGCGTCCGGCGGCCGTCAGCGGGGAGGTGTCGAGGTCTCCCTCGCAGACGCGGTTGGCGAGCGGAAGGTACTCCATGGCCTGGTGGATGCCGCTCAACTCCCGGCCCGGCACGTCCAGTTCGCGCCAGGCGGTGGCGCCGGTGGCGAGCACCACCGCGTCGTGCCTGTTCCGCAGCTCGGCGGCGCCGATGTCCTGCCCGATCGTGACGGACGTACGGAAGACCGTGCCCTCGTCCCGCAGCTGCGCGAGCCGCCGCTCCACGTGGTGCTTCTCCATCTTGAACGCGGGGATGCCGTACCGCAGGAGCCCGCCCGCGCGGTCGTCGCGCTCGTACACGACGACGGTGTGCCCGGCGCGCGTCAGCTGCTGTGCGGCGGCGAGTCCCGCCGGTCCCGATCCGACGACGGCGACCGTCCTGCCGGAGTGCCGGTGCGGGGGGCGGGGCGGATTGAGACCGTCCGCCCAGGACCGGTCGGCGATGGCCACCTCGACGTTCTTGATGGTCACCGCGGGCTGGTTGATCGCGAGGACGCAGCCCGCCTCGCAGGGGGCGGGGCAGAGGCGGCCGGTGAACTCGGGGAAGTTGTTCGTGGCGTGCAGCCGGTCCGCCGCGGCCCGCCAGTCGGCGCGTGAGACGAGCTCGTTCCAGTCGGGGATCAGATTGCCCAGTGGGCAGGCCTCGTGGCAGAAGGGGATGCCGCAGTCCATGCAGCGGTCGGCCTGCCGCTCGACGATGGGCAGCAGCGCGCCGGGGACGTACACCTCGTCCCAGTCCTTGACCCGCTCGCCGACGGACCGGCGCGGCCATTCCTGGCGGGCGGTGGTGAGGAAGCCCTTGGGGTCGGCCATGGCCGTCTCCCTCGCGTGGTTCTGCGGGCTTTCGGCCACTGTACGACGGGAGGGCGGGGCGGGCATGTTCGCGGGGTGGGGGTGGCGCGAGCGGCTCAGGTCAGGGCGAGGACGAACGACGCCGAGGCGGCCAGGGAGGCGCCGACGCGGATGTGGTTGTACATGGTCCACTCCCGCACGTACGTACGCCAGCGGTCCGCGCTCTCCGGCGCCTGCGGGTCGAGCTTGGCCAGGGCGTCGTTGCGGGGGACGTTCGCGGCGACGGTGACCCCGAACGAGCCGAACAGATACAGCGCGGCCCCCAGCAGCAACTCGACGGTGCCGTCGTCGGGCCAGAGCACGAAGGTGACCACGGCGACGACCGCGCTGAGGCCGGCGGCGCCCATGAACACGGTCATGAACCCGGCGGTGACCGCCTTGACGTTGATCGACTGCATGGCCGCGATGCCTTGCGCCGGGGGCAGGGCGGCGAGGCCCTGCATCACGAAGGTCGAGAACGCGACGAACGCGCCCGCGACCAGGCCGCAGGCGAGCGCGCCCAGCACGACGAGCACGAAATATGGTCCCTCGATCATGGCAACTCCCGCGTTGTGTAAGGCAGCCGACAGGTGAGCGAGCCGCAGTGATCCTCCATGGCGCGGCGCCGCATCACAAGTGAATTGCCTGGACGGGGTCCGCGGCCATACGCGGGGCTCGCGCCTGCATACGGGGGCGTCCGGCGAGGGGCACGGTGGTGCTCAGACCGCCAGTTCGTCCCGCTCCGGCCGCCAGGCCCGCAGCGTCGCCTCGACCGCCGGGGCGATCCGCCGACGCGCCTCGCCCCGGGGAACCCCGCTCATGAGGAGACGGTCGTACGGCGTCTCCGTGTGCCGCACGGCGGCCACCACCGCGGCCGTCACCGCGGACGCGGACAAGGCACGCCCCGCTGCGCTCCGGCCCACCCGCCCGCTGCCCCGCACGGACGCGTGCCCGGCGATCGCGACGCACCGCTCCTCGGGGCACCCCGGAAAGAGCCGCCGTATCTCCTTCGCGAAGGCGGCGGTGAAGCGGACGTCCTCCAGAGCCCGACGCGCCGCGTCCCGTGCCCGGCGCCGCGCCCGCGCCTCCGCGTCCGCGAGGCACCGCTCCTCGGCGTGCGCGAGCGCCGCCTCCTCGACGAGCACGCCCTGCCGCTCGTACCGCCCCTGGCGCCGGTTGAGGCGCACGACCACCGCGGAGAGCCCGCTCCCCTCGCGGGCCCGACGCGTCAGGGCGGTGTCGCCGCGTGGCAGGAAGACGAGATGGCCCAGGTCGGCGCAGTCCAGGCAGCGCGGTTCGGACTCCTGGACGACCAGGAGGGAGAGCGGCCCGCCGCGGCACTCCGCGCAGTGCCGGCGCTTGAGGGGCTGGATGGCGAGAAGTGCTTTCCGGGTGAGGGGAGTTGGTGCCATGCAGAAATGATTCCCCCGAACGACCGGTGCTATCGCCGCGGAGCGAGGCCTGACGCCGCGGAGCGAGGCCCGCGCCGTGGCAGGAAGCGCGCGGCATCATGGGACGGGTGCGACTCGAAGCGATCACCTGGGACCGGCTCACGGACACCCTCGCCGACCGGCTGCTCGACCTGAAGACGGCCGACGCGGGCCCCTGGCCCCGCATCGCCTTCGACGGCGCCCCGGCGGGCAGACCGGGCGAGCTGGCCCGAGGCGTGGCCGACGCGCTGCGGGTGCGCGGTCGGTCCGCGCTCGTCGTAGGCACGGAAGGCTTCCTGCGCCCCGCCTCGCTGCGCCTCGAATACGGGCGCGAGGACGTGGAGGCGTACTACAGCGGCTGGTTCGACACCGGCGCCCTCTGGCGCGAGGTCTTCGGGCCGCTGGACCCGGGCGGCACCGGGCGCGTGCTGCCCGACCTGTGGGACCCGGAGTCGGACCGCGCGACGCGCAGCCCGTACGTACAACTGAAGCCCGGAGCAATGCTGTTGATGTACGGACCGCTCCTGCTCGGCCACTGGTTCCCCTTCGACCTGACGGTCCACACGAGCCTCTCGCCGGGTGCTCTGCGGCGGCGTACGGCGGAGGGCGAGCGGTGGACGCTGCCCGCCTTCGAGCGGTACGGGGCGGAGACGGACCCCGAGGCGGTGGCCGACGTCGTCGTGCGCGCGGACGATCCGCGGCATCCGGCCTGGAGCGGCTGAGAGGCCGCGACGGCCCGCGGGGAGACGTTCGACGTAAACGCTTTTATATGCACGTGCATGTAGTTAGAGTCTGGGCATGGCAACGACAGCGCTCCACTTCAGCGAATCGGTCCGCACCCTCCTCGACGGCAAGAACTTCGCCAGCGTCGCGACCCTCGGCCCCGGCGGCGCACCCCAGAACTCGGTGGTGTGGATCAAACGGGAGGGCGACACCGTGCTGTTCTCGTCCACCGCGCGGCGCCAGAAGGTCCGCAACCTCGAACGCGACCCGCGCATCAGCATCTCGGTCTTCGACCTGGCCGACCCGTACACGTCGACCGAGATCCGAGGCGTCGCCGAGATCCTGCCCGATCCGGAGAAGCGTCTTCCGCGCGAGGTCTCGCACAAGTACCTGGGCATCGCCCCGCCCGGCGAGAAGGACGAGGAGGCCCGGGTCATCATCAAGGTGACCCCGGAGAAGATCGTCGGATTCTCGGCGTGAGACGTCGGCCCCGTGCAGTGGGCGCCTGCCCGGACCCTCGCCCGTCTCCCGCTTGGGGCGCCCGCCTCCGGAGTGCGGACATCCGGGGGCCCGGCGAGAATGAGGGGCGCCGGGACTAGCGGTGCCTCCGCGCCGCGCCGGCCGTCCGGCACCGGGAGGTACCACATGACCACCGCCGGAGACATCATGCACCGGGGCGCCCAGTGGATCCCCGCACACGAGACCCTGGACCGCGCCGCACAATTGATGCGGCAGCTCGACGTGGGCGCGCTGCCCATCAGTGACGAGAACGAGCGGCTCTGCGGCATCCTCACCGACCGGGACATCGTGGTCGGCTGCGTGGCGATGGGCCACGACCCGTCCCGGGTGACCGCGGGCGACATGGCCAAGGGCACGCCGCGCTGGATCGACTCGGGCGCGGGCGTCGACGAGGTCCTCCAGGAGATGAAGGGCAGCCAGATCCGCAGGCTCCCGGTCATCGAGAACAAGCGCCTGGTCGGGATGATCAGCGAGGCCGACCTCGCCACGCACCTGGACGACACCCAGCTCGCGAGCTGGGTCGAGAGCGTGTACGCGAAGGGCTGACCGCCTCACCGCGCGCCCGCCGCGTACCTCTCCCCCCCTCACCGCTTGGCGGCCATCCTCACCGCTTGGCGGCCACCGAGAATGTCCCCTCGTCCGTGACTCCGTAGAGCACGCCGCCCAGTGCCAGCGGGGGCACCCCGCTGGGGGAGCGCTGGTCGACCGAGCCGCCCTTGGCGTCCTTGTCGTCCTCGAAAGAGGGCTCCGAACGCCAACGCTCCCTGCCCGTATGGGTGTTGACGGCGATGACGCTGCTGTCGGGCATCGTGGCGTACAAGGTGTCGCCCCGCACCGACGGCTCGCTGAAGATCCGCAGGTCGCGGGAGGTCGTCCAGAGCGGCTTGCCGCGCTCGAGGTCGAGTGCGAGCACGGTCTCGTTCGCGTAGTCGAAGAGGTACATGGCGTCGCCGCGCACCAGCGGCGGCGCCTCCGGCTCGACCGCCCAGGGGAAGTCGATTCCGCGCACCTTTCCCGAGGTCAGGTCCTGGATGAAGAAGCGCGACGACACACCCGAATCGTCCTCCCAGCGCGCGAAGTACCCCTTGCCGTCGTGCACCGTGGCCAGCCACAGGTCACCCTTCGGCGCCGTGGTCCCGCCCAGCTTCCGGCCGGACCGCGCGTCGTAGCGGGCGATCTCCGACGAGCCGGAGCCGGGGTCACCCTTGCGTCCGGCCGCGCGCAGATCGGCGAAGAGCGTCCCGTCCGGGCCCGCGTAGAACGCGCCCGCCGAATCGCTGGTCACCTCGTGGTGCCACAACTCCCGGCCGGACCGCGGGTCGTACGCCGTGTACGTCGACGTGGGAGATGCGCTCAACTCGCCCTTGTGCACGACGAGTACGCCGCTCAGATACTGGAACTCCGCGTGCGGCCCCGGCAGCCGCCACAGCCGTTTCCCGCTCTTCGCGTCGTAAGCGTCGACTCCGCCGGAGCCCTCCGCGCTGTACGTGAACACCGCGCCGGCGCCCACGACCGGATCGGTGATCGAGTAGCCGGAGGTCGACTTCGGGCGGTGCATCGGCTTCGTCCATCTGACCTTGCCCGTCAGGGGATCGAGCCGGGTCAGCGCCGTGGTGGCCGACGCGCAGTAGACGCCCTGCGCGTGCGGGGTGCAGGACTCGGACGAGGGCATCATGTCCCCCTCGTCCTTGTCGGCGGCGACCTGCCACGCCTTCCAGCCCGCGGGGACCCCGGCCTTCGCGTCCGCGCTGCTCCCGCTGGATTCCGAGCCGCCGAGGAACACCGCGGAGACTCCGGTGCCGATCATCGCCACCAGCGCTACGACGCTCACGAGGCCGGCCTTGAACCGGCGCCCGCGGCGCGGCCGTCGAGTCGCGACGGTGGAAGCGGTCGTGGTCGTGGTCGTGGACGTGGACGTGGTCGCGGCAGGTGTCGCCGCAACCTCCTGGCGCGTACGGTCCTGTGGGCCGGCAGCCGGGCCTTCGTCCGGCAGTGCGGCCAGCGTGTCGAGCACCTGTACCGGAGTGGGCCTGTCCTGCGGCGACTTGGCGAGGCAGGAAAGCACCAGGGGGCGCAACTCATCGGGCAGCGCGCCCAGTTCGGGGTCGTTGTGCACGGTCTGGTACGCGGCCAGGTACGCGTTCTCCGCCTCGAAGGGGCTGCGGCCCGTGGCCGCGTACACCAGCAGGGCGCCCAGCGCGAAGACGTCGACCGGCGGCCCGACGTCACGCGGGCTGCTGAACTGCTCCGGCGCCATGAACGGCGGCGACCCCATCACGAGTCCGGTCTGGGTCCGTACGTCGCTCTGCGCGGCACGGGAGATGCCGAAGTCGATGACGCGTGTCATCCCGCCGTCACCACCGCCGCCGCCGTCGCCGCTGGCCGGGCCGCCCGCGGAGTCGAGCAGCAGGACGTTGCTCGGCTTCAGGTCGCGGTGCACGACCTCGGCGCGGTGGATCTCCCGCAGTGCCTCGGCCAGTTCGCCGCCGAGCCGCTTGAGCTGCGGCCAGTCCAGCGGGCCGTGGTCGGCGACGCGCTGGGCGAGGGTGTCCCCGGAGACGTACGCCGTGGCCATCCAGGGCAGCGCGGCCTCGGGGTCGGCGTCCACGACCGGCGCGGTGAAGGCGCCACTGACCCGGCGTGCGGCCTTGACCTCCTGGCGGAAGCGGGCGCGGAACTCGGGGTCGTCCGCGTACTGCGTGTGGACCACCTTGACCGCGACCGCGCGGCCGGACGCCGAGCGGCCGAGATAGACGACGCCCATGCCTCCGGCGCCGATCCGCGACTCGATCCGATAGCCGCCGATCTCCTCCGGATCACCTTCGCGCAGAGGCATCGGTCACCGTCCCCCAGTTTCCCCCGTAGTTGGCATGACCCGTACAGCCTAGAGCCAGCCGTTGCGGCGGAAGCCGCGGTAGAGCGCGACGCAGGTGGTGACGATGACGCCGATCACCAGGCCGTATCCGTACTTCCAGTGCAGTTCGGGCATGTGGTCGAAGTTCATTCCGTACACACCGCAGACCATCGTCGGCACGGCGATCACGGCGGCCCAGGCGGTGATCTTCCGCATGTCCTCGTTCTGCGCGACCGTCACCTGTGCGAGATGGGCCTGGAGGATGGAGTTCAGGAGCTCGTCGAAGGCGGCGATCTGCTCCGTGACCCGCTTGAGGTGGTCGTCGACGTCCCGGAAGTAGGCCTGTATCTCCGGGGCGATCGTCCGCAACGGCTGGGTGGAGAGGATCTGCAGGGGGCGGCCGAGCGGCACCACGGCCCGCTTCAGTTCGAGGAGTTCGCGCTTGAGCTGGTAGATCCGGCCGGGGTCCGCGCGCTCGCCCTCCTTGGAGAAGACGTCCATCTCGACCTGGTCTATGTCCGCCTGTACCGCGTCCGTCACGACGAGATAGTCGTCCACGACGTGGTCGGCCAGTGCGTGCAGGACTGCCGCGGGGCCCTGGGCGAGCTGCTCGGGCGCCGATTCGAGCTCCTCGCGCAGCGGGCCGAGCGAACCGTGGCGGCCGTGCCGCACGGTGATCACGAACTCCCGGCCCACGAAGACCATGATCTCGCCGGTGTCCACCACCTCGCTGGTGGCGGTGAGTTCGGCGTGCTCCACGTAGCAGACGGTCTTGAACACGGCGAACAGCGTCTCGTCGTAACGCTCCACCTTCGGCCGCTGGTGGGCGTGGACCGCGTCCTCCACGGCGAGCGGGTGCAGGTCGAAGAGCTCGGCGATGCCCGCGAACTCGTCCTGGGTCGGCTCGTGCAGCCCGAGCCACACGAAGCCGTCACCGCTCTTGCGGACCCGCTCGACCTCCTCGACGAGGTCGCGGCCGCCGTGCTGGCGCACGCCGTTGCGATACGCCACGCAGTTCACCACCGCCGAGCCCAGGGGGGAGCGGGCGGGGTGGCTCAGGTCGACTCTCTTGTGCCCCCGCACGAACTGGGCGACCCGCGCGACTTTCCGCAGGCCGCCTACCTTGCGGAGGTTTCCTACCTTTCGCAGGTTGCCTGCCATCGACATGCGTGGCTCCTCGTTCTGGTGACTTGACGTGTCAGTGTGCCAGGGAGCTGTGACGGAGCGCCGCGAGCCTGTGGGAACGGAGGACTCCGCTCCGTACGTTCGGAGCCGCCTCCCAGGGGCAAGCCGGACAATCGAGATAATTCCCTCATGACGCTCATCGACGGCTATCTGACCGGTAATCGGAAACGGCACGCCGAGGGGGCGGGTGCGGGGCAGCGCTCCGACGCCTTCTCCGCGCTCTTCGACCCCACGACCTTCCGGCACATCGAGCGGCTCGGCATCGGGCCGGGGTGGCGCTGCTGGGAGGTCGGCGCGGGCGGTACCTCCGTCGTCTCCTGGCTCGCCAAGCGCGTCGGCCCCACCGGGCGGGTCCTCGCCACCGACGCGGACATCTCCTGGCACACGTCGGCGGCCCGGCCGCCGGTCGAGGTGCGCATCCATGACGTGGGGACGGAGGTGGCGCCGCCCGGCGGGGGCTTCGACCTTGTCCACGCGCGGCTCGTGCTCGCCCGGGTGCCGGACCGGGAGCGGGCCCTGCGCTCGATGATCCGGGCCCTGCGGCCGGGCGGCCGCCTGCTGGTCGAGGAGGTCGACCCGGCCCTGCAGCCCCTGTCCTGCCCGGACGAGCACGGGCCGGCCCAGCAGTTGGCGAACCGCATCCGGCACGCGCTGCTCACCCAGCGCGGCACCGACCTCGCGTACGGGCGCGGGCTGCCCCGGCTGCTCCGTGCGGCGGGCCTGTGCCAGGTGGAGGCCGACGCGTACTTCCCGCTGACCTCGCCCGCCTGCGCGGCGCTGGAGACGGCCACGATCCAGCAGTCCCGCGCGGCCCTGACGGCCGCGGGGCTCGCCACGGAGGCGGACATCACCGACCACCTGGCGAACATCACCGCAGAACCCCTGGACCTGGCCACACCCCCCCTGATCTCAGCCTGGGGCCGCAAACCGTAACCTCCCCCGCCCGTTCCCTGCGGGACACCACCCGCCGGTACCCCGCCCCCTTCCGACGAGCTGGCTCGCGGGGCCGGCTGGTCGGGCGGGACGGGGCGGGGACGCGCCCCCCGCCGGGAGTGCCGCGGCCTGAAGCCGGTCTGCCACATGCCGGTTCGGCCGTCGTGGCTCGTGCCTCGCCCCCTTCCGTTGCGGCCTCGCCGTTCACCTGCCCGCCGGCCCCGCGGGGCGGCTGGTCGGGCGGGACGGGGTGAGTGAGCCCCCCCGCGCCACGCGCGCCGCGTCCTTAAGACGGTCTGCCGCTCGCCAGTTCGACCGCCGTGGCTCCTGCCTCGCACCTTTCCGTTGCGGCTCCGCCGTTCACCCGCCCGCCAGCCCCGCGGGGCCGGCTGGTCGGGGTGAGTAAGCCCCCGAGCCGCGCGCGCCGCGGCCCCAAGCCGGTCTGCCGCCCACCCGTTCCACCGCCCCGGCTCCGGCCCTGCAGTCCTCCGCCGCGGCCTCGCCGAGCCCCGCGCCCCTCAGCCGCCCGTCAGTCCCGCGAGCCAGCTCGTCGGAAGGGGGCGGGTGGGCAGCGCCCTGTCAGGAGCAGAGCACCGCGCGCTCAAGCCGGTCTGCCGGCCACCCGCCCGTCAGCCCCGCGCTCCCCGGGCCGTCGGAAGAGGGCGGGGCGGGGGAGCAAGCGCCCTGCCAGGAGCAGAGCACCCCGCCCTCAGGCCGGTCTGCCGCCCACCCGTTGCACCGCCCTCGCTCCCGCCCTGCACCCCTCCGCTGCTGCCTCCCCGAGGTCCGTGCCCCTCAGGCGTGCCGCGATGAATGCCCCTGTGAATGCGTCGCCCGCTCCCGTTGAGTCCACCGCTGTGGTTGGCAGTGCTGGGATCTCGGCAGCCACCTCGCCCTCTCGGGCGACCAACGCCCCCGCGGCGCCCCGTTTGACCACCACCGCGCGGAAGCGGCGGCTCAGTTTTGCCGCCGCTTCCTTCAGGTCGCCCGCAGGTTCCAGCAGCGTCAGTTCTCCCTCGCTCGGCAGTAACACGTCCACCCCGTCCACCGCCGCCAGGAACCGCTCCACGCCCAGCCCGGCGAGGAAGCCCGCCGACGCGGGATCCACGCTCACCGGCACTCCACGCGCGCGTGCCGCCGCCAAAGCCGTCTCGGCGGCTCCCCTGCTCGGCCCGGCGAAGAACAGGTAGCCCGACAGGTGCAGCCACCCCACGCCGTCCAGCAGCCCCGGCGACCAGTCGGCGGCCGACAGGCGCAGCGACGCGCCGCTGTCCGTGAGGAACGTCCGCTCCGCCCCGACGCCCCCGTCGACCAGGCAGATCACCGTCCCCGTGGCCGCCTCGGGGTCGACCACGAGGCGCGGGCGCACCCCCGCGCGCGTGAGCGCCTCCTCGTGCCATGTCACCGAGTCCGCGCCGGCCCGCCCCAGGAACCGTACGTCGCGGCACCCCCAAGAAGCCGCCCAGCACGCCACGTTGGCGCCCGCGCCACCCGGCACCGTACGGATCGCCGCCGCCGTGTCCGTGCCGGGAAGTGGCGGCGTGCGGTGCCTGGCGACGACATCGGTGATGACATCCCCGACGACCAGCAAGGCGCCCCGCCCCGAGCTCACCGCCCCGTCCAAGCCGCCGCGATCCGCCCCGCGAGGCGCACATTGCCCCGCACCGCCGCGAGATTGGCGCTCAGCGAGGCCCCCTCCGTACGCCGCACCAGCTGGTCCAGGAGGAACGGCGTGACCGTCTGCCCGGTGATGCCCCGCTCGGCGCACGCCTCCAACGCCTCGGCGAGCACGCGCGCGTGGAGCGACGGATCGAGCTGCTCCGCCTCCGGCACGGGGTTCGCCACCAGCAGCGCGGACTCCGGGCCGCCGACCGTGTCCTGGGCCCGCATCACCGCCGCGACCTCCTCCGGAGTCCGCAGGGTCCAGTCCACCGGATGACCGGAGTCGGTGAGATAGAACCCGGGGAAACGATCCGTCCCGTACCCGGCCACCGCCACACCCAGCGTCTCCAGACGCTGCAGCGTCGCCGCGACGTCCAGGATCGACTTCACCCCCGCGCAGACCACCGTGACGCGTGTCCGGGCGAGCAACCCCAGGTCGGCGGACTCGTCCTGGGTCACCGTCCACTCCCGGTGCACCCCGCCGAGCCCACCCGTGGCGAACACCCGTACGCCCGCCCGCGCCGCGAGCAGCGCCGTCGCGGACACCGTCGTGGCTCCGCTCGCGCCCGCCGCGACCGCGAGGGCCAGGTCGCGGTGGCCCAGCTTGCGGATGCCGTCCTCGTTCGCGACCCGCTCCAACTGCTGCTTGTCCAGGCCGACATGAGGGCACCCGTCCAGCACGGCGATCGTCGCGGGGACGGCGCCCTCCTCGCGTACGACCGCTTCGAGCTCACGCGCGACCTGGAGATTGCGCGGGCGCGGCAGCCCGTGCGCGATGATCGTGGACTCCAGGGCGACCACGGGCCGCCGGTCCGCCACAGCCGCCTGTACCTCGTCGGACACCACCAACACGGGCCTGCCTCCTGCCTGTCGGGTCTCCTCTCATCCCTGGCGATCGGCGCGCCGCGCCAAACCCTTGCGGCGCCGGGGACGGGACAGCAGCCTGGCGGCATGACGGACAACACGACACGTCTCGACCACGTCGTCCTGTGGGTGAGCGATCCCGCGGCGGCAGCCGACTTCTACGAGAAGGTGCTTGGCCTCGAACCCCTGCGCGTCGCCGATTTCACGGCGGGCAAGGCCGCGTTCCCCTCCGTGCGGCTCAACGAGGAGACCATCTTCGACCTCGCCCCGCTCACGCTCGCCGAACGCATGAACGTCGTGCCGGACGCGGACAAGAGCGCGGGCCACCCCGTCAACCACGTCTGCCTCGCCCTCGCGGAGCCCGGCTTCGAGGCACTGCGCGCCCGCCTGGAGGAACACGGGACCCCGGTGTCGGACATCGCGCACGACGCCTTCGGGGCCCGCGGCAAGGCCCGCAGCAGCTTCTACTTCCGCGACCCGGACGGGAACATCTTCGAGGCGCGGCACTACGGAGAGGAGTGAACGGGCGCGGGGGAGGAGGGGTGACCCCCGCCGGAGCACCGTGGCGACCCCCGCTAGGGTGACCGGCCATGACCACGAATGATCAAGCCGTTGCGTCTTTTGCCGTGCACATTCCGGATGCCGAGCTGGAGGCCGAGCCCCTCGACCCCGAGCAGATCGTGTCCGGCACCCCGGAGGTCACCGGAAAGGTCCTGTGGGAGTCGGCCGACGGCAAGCAGCTGCGCGGCATCTGGCAGATCACGCCCGGCGTGGTCACCGACACCGAGGCGAACGAACTCTTCGTCGTCGTCAGCGGCCGCGCCACCGTCGAGGTCGAGGGCGGCGACGTGCTCGAGATCGGCCCCGGCGACGCGGCCGTCCTGCGCGAGGGCGACCGTACGACGTGGACCGTGCACGAGACGCTGCGCAAGGCGTACCACATCACGCTGCCCTGAACTCCGGGCCGAAGGGCCACTGGTTCGGCCGACGCTTCAGGCCTTCTTGACCGCCCTGCGGAGCGCGAGGGCCGCCATCGGCAGCAGTACGCAGACCCCGATGAGGTTGAGCCAGCCGTAGCTGGCCCGCGCGACGATCAGGCCGGCCGCCGCGCCGCCGATGCCCGCCGCCGTGTTCATGGTCAGGTCCGAGAGGCCCTGCACGGCGGCGCGCGCGGGCTGCGGGACCGAGTCGGTGAGCAGCGCGGAGCCCGACACCAGACCCGCGGACCAGCCGAGGCCGAGCACGAAGAGACCGGCGGCGGTCTGGCCATGGCTCGGCCCGGCCGTACCCGCGAGCAGCGCGGCGCAGCACAGCAGCCCGACCGCGAGGCCGATCACGGAGAGCCGCCCGAACCGGTCGGAGAGCCAGCCCATCACCGGCGACAGCGCGTACATTCCCGCGATGTGGCCGCTGATGACCAGGCCGACCAACTGCAGGCTCGCCCCGTGGTGCCCCAGGTCGACCGGGGTCATGACCATGATCGAGACCATCACCGTGTGCGACGCGGCCACCGTCACCAGGGCGAGCCGGGCCATCGGTGACGCGGCCACCGCGGCGACACCGGCCCGCAGGGAACGGCTCTGCGCGGAGTGGTTCTCCTGCGGGGCGAGCGCGCGGGCGGTGAGCAGCGGGTCGGGACGCAGCAGCACCGCCACCACCAGACCGGCGACGGCGAAGATCCCGGCGGCGAAGAGGAAGGGCCCCGCCGCCTCCGGGATGGAGGTGTGCGCGAAGGCGCGACTCGTGGGCGCCGCGATGTTCGGGCCGAGGACCGAGCCGATCGTGGTGGCCCAGATGACGAGGGAGATGGCCCGGCCGCGCCGCTCGGGCTCGGCGAGGTCGGCCGCCGCGAAGCGGGCCTGCAGGTTGGCCGACGAACCCGCCCCGAAGCCGGCCATGCCGAGCAGCAGCAGGGGGAAGCTCTCGACGACCGCGGCCAGGACCACGAGCCCCGCTCCCAGCGCGCCGATCAGATACGCGAGGACGAGGCCGGGCCGCCGTCCGCGCGACGTCATCAGGGCGGCGAGCGGCAGCGAGAGCAGTGCCGTGCCGGCCACGGACGCGGTGGGCGCGAGCCCGGACAGCGCCTCCGTCCCGCTCACCTCGGTCGCCAGCATCGGCGCGAGGGCGATCCCGATCGGAACCCCGAGCCCGCCCAGTATCTGACTGGCGACCAGCACCGCGGTGGTCCGGCGGCGCAGCGCGGGCAGCGCTTCCGGCGCGGGTATGTCAGGAGCGTCGAGGGTCGAAGTCACTGACGCAGTGTGCCAGGGCGTTCGAACACGGGAAACAGGGATTTCACTGCTCGACCCGCCCGGTGCGGGACACGGTGCGGGAGCACGGTGCCGGAGCCTCAGAACAGCGGCTGTGGCAGGACCCCCTCCAGGGCGAGAAGCCGGCGCTTGGTCTCGACGCCGCCGCCGAAACCGCCGATGCCGCCGTCGCTCTCGACCACCCGGTGGCACGGCACCACGACCGGCAGCGGGTTGGCGCCCATCGCCATGCCGACCGCCTGGGCCGCGCCGGGCTGGCCCACGCGGCGGGCGAGGTCCCCGTACCCCACGACGGCGCCGTACGGAACGGTGGTGAGCTCGCGCAGGACCTGGCGGTTGAAGCCGGAGATCAGCGACCAGTCGAGCGGCAGCTCGAAGTCGTGCCGCTCGCCCGCGAAGTACGCCGAGAGCTGGCGCACCGGCTCGGCGAGGAGCGGGGACCCGGGAGCCTCGACCGGCTCGGCCCCCAGCCGGGAGCCGAGCCGCTCGACCGCCTTGTCGCGTATCTCGTCCGTGGCGTGGAAGACGACGCTGACCAGGCCTTCGTCGGTCGCGGCGAGCAGCAGCGGGCCGATATCGCTCGCGACGACGGCCCAGACCACCTGCCGCGACCCGTCCCGACCCGGCCGGTCCTGCCCGTGCTGCCCGTTGGCGTCCATGTGGACCACCGTACGACCGGGCACTGACAACGCCGTCCGCGCCGGGGCGGCGTCAGCCGGAGACGGCCTTGCGCACGACGTCGGGCGTGTTCGTGATGATGCCGTCCACCCCGAACCCGGCCACGCGCTTGGCGGCGGCCGCGTCGTTCACGGTCCACGTGAAGATCTCCAGGCGCTTGCGGTGCGGCCCCTTGAGCGCGTGGATCGCGGAGACGTACTCGGCGGAGATGGAGCCGTGCGTCGAGTTGATCTGGTCGGAGAACTTGGCGTACTCGGGCAGATCGGCGACCGCGGGCGTGCCGAGGAAGCCGGTCTTGACGTCGGGCCGCAGCTCGTGGACCTTCTTGACGCTGTCCGCGCTGAAGCTCTGGATGACCAGCTTGCTCCGGACGTGGTGCTTGTCCAGCCAGCCCGTCTTGCGCAGGACGTCGAGGCCCTGCTTCTCGATGCCCGGGTACAGCTCGGGCTTCTTGAACTCGAAGACGAGCTTCTGGTGGTTGCGCGAGACGCGGTTCATGTACTGCTTCAGCGTCGGCACCCGCTGGCCCGCGTACTTCGGGCTGAACCAGCTGCCCGCGTCCAGGCGGGCGATCTCCGCCGCGGTGAAGTCCGCGACCTTCCACGGTGCGCGGTCGGGGTAGAGCTCCTCGACGTTCGTCGTCCGCTTCAGGTTGTCGTCGTGCATGATCACGAGCTCGCCGTCCTTGGTGCGCTGGACGTCGTTCTCGACCCACCGGAACCCCATGTCAGCCGCCTTGTCGATGGCTGCGAAAGTGTTCTCGGGCGCGTAGGCGGAAGCGCCCCGGTGCGCGACGACCAACGGGGTGTCGTGCGAGGCGGACGTCTGTGCGGGCTTCCGCAGGGACGTCTGCGCCGACTTCTGGTCGGCGGCGTGAGCGGAGGCGGAAGGGAGAGCCAGTGCACCGGCTCCAAGAAGAGCGGCAGTGGTGGCAGCGGCAACGCGTGCGTACAACGGTGACTCCTCGCGATGTTCGGGCACGGACCGGATGAGAGTGACAGTCCACGGCCAACGCGAGACAGGTGCAGGATGGCCACAGGTTGAACGGAGACAGCCGGGATTCTTTCCCGGAAAATCGTTCGCAAGTTCCGCAGTGAGCTTTACTCTCTGCGTCAGCCCATGGCCTGTCAGTACGGGGTCGGCTGGGGCCACTTGGGGGCAATCCCGGGCATTCGGATACAACGGGCGGAAGGGCTACCGCGCATGCAGGGCACGGTCGACGGTTTCAGCTATGGACTTGTCACGCCGGTGGCGGCGTACCTCATGGCCTGTCTCGGCGGAGCGCTCGGCCTTCGCTGCACCACCAGGTCGCTCCTTGTCGCGCACTCCTGGCGGCCCGGCTGGCTCGCGCTCGGGTCGGCGGCGATCGGCTCCGGCATCTGGACCATGCACTTCATCGCGATGATGGGCTTCACCGTCGACGAGGCCCCGATCCACTACGACAAGGCGCTGACCTTCGCGAGTCTCGCCGTGGCCATCGTCATGGTCGGCATCGGGATCTTCATCGTGGGATACCGCGGCGCCACCGGAACGGCCCTGTTCACCGGCGGGACGATCACCGGTCTGGGCGTCGCCTCGATGCACTATCTGGGAATGGCCGGTATGCGTCTGCGCGGGACGCTGGAGTACAACACCCTCACGGTTTCCGCGTCCGTCGTGATCGCCGTCGTGGCCGCCTCCGCGGCCCTCTGGGCGGCCGCACAGGTCAGGGGTTTCCTCTGGAGCCTGGGCGCGAGCCTGGTCATGGGGCTCGCCGTCAGCGGCATGCACTACACAGGGATGGCCGCCCTCAAGGTCCATCTGCACGGCTCGTCCGCCGCGCCCACCGGGGGAGACTCGCCCGCCGAGCTGCTCGCGCCCATGATGGTCGGACCGCTCGCCTTCCTGCTCCTCGCGGGAGTGATCGTGATGTTCGACCCGCTGATGGTGATGGGGAAGGCCGAGCTCCAGAACGCCGCACAGGCGCAGCACGCCCCCTACCCCGTCCCTCGCTCGGGCGACCGCCACGCCCCGCGGGCGGGCCGCAGGCCCCCGCAGCGACCCGGCCCGAGAACCCCGCAGAGCTGGTGATCCGACCCCGTTGTCAGTGGGGGGTCGTACGGTTGGTTCCATGCGGCCCGTATCCAAGATCGAACGCACGGTGGCACCTTTCGAGGTCGTCAGCAACTACCAGCCAAGCGGCGACCAGCCGGCGGCCATCGCCGACCTGGAGCGGCGCGTCAACGCAGGTGAGAAGGACGTCGTCCTGCTCGGCGCGACCGGCACCGGCAAGTCGGCCACCACCGCGTGGATGATCGAGAAGCTCCAGCGCCCCACCCTCGTGATGGCGCCGAACAAGACGCTGGCCGCCCAGCTGGCCAACGAGTTCCGGGAGCTCCTGCCGAACAACGCGGTCGAGTACTTCGTCTCGTACTACGACTACTACCAGCCCGAGGCGTACGTCCCGCAGTCGGACACGTACATCGAGAAGGACTCCTCGATCAACGAGGAGGTCGAGCGCCTGCGCCACTCCGCGACGAACTCGCTGCTCACCCGGCGTGACGTGATCGTGGTCGCCTCCGTCTCCTGCATCTACGGCCTCGGCACCCCGCAGGAGTACGTCGACCGGATGGTGTCGCTCAAGGTCGGCGACGAGATCGACCGCGACCAGCTCCTGCGCCGCTTCGTCGACATCCAGTACACGCGCAACGACCTGGCCTTCGCCCGCGGCACCTTCCGGGTCCGCGGCGACACCATCGAGATCTTCCCGGTCTACGAAGAGCTGGCCGTGCGCATCGAGATGTTCGGCGACGAGATCGAGGCGCTCTCCACGCTGCACCCGCTCACCGGCGAGGTCATCAGCGACGACGACCATCTGTACGTCTTCCCGGCCTCGCACTACGTGGCGGGCCCGGAGCGCCTGGAGAAGGCCGTCACCGGCATCGAGAAGGAGCTCGCCGAGCGCCTCACCGAGCTGGAGAAGCAGGGCAAGATGCTGGAGGCCCAGCGCCTGCGCATGCGCACGACGTACGACCTGGAGATGCTCCGCCAGATCGGCTCCTGCTCCGGCGTCGAGAACTACTCGATGCACTTCGACGACCGTGAGCCCGGCTCCGCGCCGAACACCCTCATCGACTACTTCCCCGAGGACTTCCTCCTCGTCATCGACGAGTCGCACGTCACGGTCCCGCAGATCGGCGCGATGTACGAAGGGGACGCCTCCCGCAAGCGCACCCTGGTGGACCACGGCTTCCGGCTGCCGTCCGCGCTGGACAACCGCCCCCTGAAGTGGGAAGAGTTCCTCGGCCGCATCGGCCAGACGGTCTACCTCTCCGCGACCCCGGGGAAGTACGAGCTGTCGCGCGGCGACGGCTTCGTCGAGCAGATCATCCGCCCCACCGGCCTCATCGACCCGGAGGTCGTGGTCAAGCCCACCGAGGGGCAGATCGACGACCTCGTGCACGAGATCCGCACGCGCACCGAGAAGGACGAGCGCGTCCTGGTCACCACGCTCACCAAGAAGATGGCCGAGGACCTCACCGACTACTTCCTCGAGCTGGGCATCCAGGTCCGCTATCTGCACAGCGACGTCGACACCCTGCGCCGCGTCGAGCTCCTGCGCGAGCTGCGCGCCGGTGAGTACGACGTCCTGGTCGGCATCAACCTCCTGCGCGAGGGACTCGACCTGCCCGAGGTCTCGCTGGTCTCGATCCTCGACGCCGACAAGCAGGGCTTCCTGCGCTCCGGCACCTCCCTGATCCAGACCATCGGCCGCGCGGCGCGAAACGTCTCCGGGCAGGTCCACATGTACGCGGACAAGGTCACCCCCGCGATGGAGCAGGCCATCGACGAGACCAACCGCCGCCGCGAGAAGCAGATCGCGTACAACAAGGAGAAGGGGATCGACCCCCAGCCGCTGCGCAAGAAGATCAACGACATCGTGTCGGCGATCGCGCGCGAGGAGGTCGACACGGAACAGCTCCTCGGCACGGACTACCGCAAGGGGAAGGGGGCCGACGCGAAGACAGCCGCCAAGGCGCCGGTGCCCGCGCTCGGCGGGAAGGCGAACAAGGCCGGTAAGGCGCTCAAGGGCAAGGCCGCCGAGAAGGTACCCACCGACCGTCCCGCGGCCGAGCTGGCGGAACAGATCGAGGAGATGACCGCCCGGATGCGCGCGGCCGCCGCGGACCTCCAGTTCGAGATCGCCGCACGGCTGCGTGACGAGGTGTCAGAGATGAAGAAGGAGCTCAGGCAGATGCGGGAGGCGGGGCAGGCGTAGGCGTACTGCCTGGTGTGTTGCAAGACCGACACAAAGTGCTGCCCGCGGTGCGGCACTGTCAGTGCCTCTGCATAAGGTGCTGGGCAACCGCACAGACCGGCGGTTGCCCAGGCAGTTCGAGAGGGGACAGCGCGTGACGGTCAACATGACCAAGGGTCAGGCCATCAGCCTGCAGAAGGACGACGGGGGCGCCCTGACCGCGGTGCGCATGGGGCTCGGCTGGCAAGCGGCCCCGAGGCGCGGACTGTTCGGCACGCGCACGCGTGAGGTCGACCTGGACGCGTCGGCGGTCCTGTTCGCCGACAAGCAGCCGGTGGACGTCGTGTTCTTCCGTCACCTCGTCAGTGACGACGGCTCCGTGCGGCACACCGGCGACAACCTGGTGGGCGGTGTCGGCCAGGGCGGGGACGACGAGGCGATCCTCGTCGACCTGCAGCGCATCCCGGTCCACATCGACCAGATCGTCTTCACGGTGAACTCCTTCACGGGCCAGACGTTCCAGGAGGTGCAGAACGCGTTCTGCCGCCTGGTCGACGAGACCAACGGCCAGGAGCTCGCCCGGTACACACTCGACGGCGGCGGTCAGTACACCGCGCAGATCATGGCGAAGGTCCACCGCGCGGGCACGGGCTGGCAGATGACGGCCATCGGCAATCCCGCCAACGGCCGGACGTTCCAGGACCTGATGCCGTCGATCCTGCCGCACCTGTAAGCAGGCGGCACGCCGCGTGGCGCGCCACGCGGCACCAACAAGTTCAGAGGGCACGAGGGGGACGAAGGCGATGACGGCCGAGCTGGTCCGGGGGCAGAACCACCCGCTTCCCGAGACCCGTCTGGAGATCCGGGTCTCGATCGGCAAGCCGATCGTGGCGGGGGTCACGCTCAGTGACGAGCAGGGGAAGGTGCGCGGCACGGACTGGGTGGCCCACCCCGGCTCGCCGACGCTGCCCGGGCTCGAAGTGCCCAGGCAGGCGGCCGCGGACCACCGCCTCGCGGTGGACCTCGACGCCGTCCCGGACGCGGTGCACCGGGTCAACGTCCTCCTCGCGCTGCCCGTCGGTGTCGGGGGACCGGTCAGCTTCGGTTCCCTCGCCGCCCCCTTCGTCGCCGTCACCGCGCTTGACGGTTCCGAGGTCGCCAGCTACACCATCACCGACCTGGACGCCGAGTCCGCCGTCGTCGCCCTGGAGCTCTACCGCAGGCAGGACGCCTGGAAGGTGCGCGCCGTCGGCCAGGGGTACGCGGGCGGCCTCGCCGACATGCTCACCGACCAGGGCCTCCCGCAGGCCCACGAACTGGCGGGCTCGATCAACGAAGCGGTGGCGCAGGGCCTGGCCCGTTCGGTGGCCGCGCCGCCGCCACGCTCCGCGGACGAGGCCCGGGTGCGGACGACGGGACAGACCGCCGCGCCCGGCCCGGCAGCGCCGGGTCCGGGCCCGGACAGCGCCGCGCCCCCGCAGCCTGCCCCGCCGCACCAGCCAGGGGACGCGACCCCCACGGGCGGCCCGGTCAACTACACCCACCCCGGCCGCCAGACCAGCGCACCGCCGCCGCCCTCACCGGCCGCGGCCCCGGCCGAACCGGGCAGGGCCGCCCAGCCCGTGGCGGGCGACGCGACCGGCTGGTCCATGGAGGAGCGCCTCTACAACCAGGTTTGGGGCATGTTCGAGGACCTGGCCCGCTCCACGGCCGCGTATCGCAGTGCCGTCGACTTCGCCGAGTCGCGCATGGACCAGGAGCTCGACAAGGTCCTCTCCGACCCCCGCAGCCGCATCGGCAACACCGGGGACGTCGCGCGCGACGCCGCCCGCGCCAAGCACGGCCTTCTCGTCGACCGGGCAAAGGAAGCCCTCGACCGCGACCTTGATCAGCTCGCCGCCGAGTCCGACGTCGTCGAGCCCGCCCTGCCCCTGGCGTTCGCCGGCTGGGACAGCCCGGCCTGGCACGCCTACCGCACCCCGATGGAGATCCCCATGGCGCTGCGCCTCGGCGACCTCCATCTGCCCGAGCGCCCGGACCTGCACATTCCGCTCCTTGTCCGGCTGCCCCTGGAGCGCGGCCTGTGGATCGACAGCGGCCGCTCGTCGGGCACGGACTCCCTGGCCGACACGGACCAGCTGCGCCGCCTCGCCATGGACAGCGCCGTCGCGCACGCCGCGCGGCTCCTTGCGGTCTATCCCGCGGGCGAGTTCACGGTGCACGTCATCGACGCGGCGGGCTCCGCGGCCGGCGCGCTCTCCCCGCTGGTGGCGGCGGGCGTGCTTGACGGAGCCCCGGCGGCCGGTGCGGCGGGCGTCTCCGCCGTGCTCGCCAAGCTGACCCAGCGCGTGGACCTGGTGCAGATGGCCATCCGCGCGGGCGCTGCCGACGCGCTGCCGCCGGACCTGGACACCGCCGAGCAGCTCCTGATCGTCAACGACTTCCCGCACGGCTTCGACGACCGCGCGGTGACCCAGCTCCGCTACCTCGCGGACGAGGGCCCCGCGGTGGGCGTGCACCTGATGCTGGTCGCCGACCGCGAGGACGCCGCGGAGTACGGCCCGCTGCTCGACCCCCTCTGGCGGGCCCTCATGCGCCTGACCCCGGTCGCCGACGACCACCTCGCCGACCCCTGGGTCGGTCATGCGTGGACGTACGAACCCCCGATGGCGCCGCCCGGCAGCAGGGTGATCGAGCAGGTCCTGAACCAGGTCGCGCACGCCCGGCGCACAGGTGGCCGCTGACGCCTTGGTGGGCCCGGCAGATCACTCGGGCCACTCAAGCCACTCGTGTCACTGACGGTAAAGCGACTTTTGACTCACACCGGCCTGCGCTGACCTGCGCTTTTGGCTTCAGTTTGGATTCTCCTTTACCAACCCTTGGTGTTTCGCGTACTCTTCTTGCAGCGGAGGGGAGTACTCCCGAACGCGACGTGCCCGTCAATACGGATCGCCATCGATCCCGGGGCGTCGGCCCGCGGGGCGGTGAGCCGCCTCGGGTGGAAGAGACCTCCGGCAGCGACGACGCTGATCAGTAGCCGTACGACGCCGGAGGCGCAGTGGACGTTTCAATGACCCTTTGGGTGCTGACCATTCTTGGTCTCATCGCCCTGATCGCGGTCGACTTCTTCATCGGCCGCAAGCCGCACGACGTATCGATCAAGGAAGCCGGAATCTGGACGATCGTCTGGATCGTGCTGGCCGCACTCTTCGGAGTGGGCCTGTTGATCTGGGGCGGCGGTCAGCCGGCAGGCGAGTTCTTCGCGGGCTTCATCACCGAGAAGTCACTGAGCGTCGACAACCTCTTCGTCTTCATCCTGATCATGGCGAAGTTCTCGGTGCCCACCCACCTCCAGCAGCGCGTGCTGCTGTTCGGTGTGCTGATCGCACTGGTCCTGCGGGCGATCTTCATCGCCGCCGGCGCCGCGGTCATCGCCAACTTCTCCTGGGTCTTCTACATCTTCGGCGCGTTCCTGATCTACACCGCCTGGAAGCTCATCCAGGAAGCGCGCGCCGATGACGACGAGGAGGAGTGGGAGGAGAACCGCCTCCTGAAGGCCGCCGAGAAGAGGTTCGGCGTCGCCGACCAGTACCACGGCACCAAGCTCTTCATCAAGAAGAACGGCAAGAAGATCATGACGCCGCTCATGATCGTCATGCTCGCCATCGGTACCACCGACATCCTCTTCGCGATGGACTCGATCCCCGCGATCTTCGGCCTCACCCAGGACCCGTACATCGTCTTCACGGCGAACGCCTTCGCCCTGATGGGTCTGCGCCAGCTGTACTTCCTCATCGGCGGACTGCTCAAGAAGCTGGTCCACCTCAGCTACGGCCTCTCGGTCATCCTGGGCTTCATCGGTGTGAAGCTGGTCCTGCACGCCCTGCACGAGAACGGCGTGCACGTCCCCGAGATCTCCATCCCGGTCTCGCTCGGCGTCATCTGCGGTGTCCTGGTCATCACCACGATCACCAGCCTCATCGCCTCCAAGAAGCAGGCCGAGAAGGACGCGGCCGAGGGCAAGGACGCGGCCGACGAGTCCCCGAAGGACAGCATCGAGGCCTGACGACGGTCATCAGCAAAGGGAGTGGCCCGCGGCGATCTGCCGCGGGCCACTCCCTTTGCCGTGGAAGAGCGCGGACGTCGCGGGGGAGCGCAGAACTGAAGTAGCGGGGCCCCGGTGCCCGGTGCAGCATCGGAGACATGATCACTCGGCTCCGGGCATTCGCCACTCAGTGGACCGCGGCCGTACCGGTCCTGGCCGTCGTCCTGCTCGCCTTCACCTGGGGACGCGATCTGCCGGGCGTCGTCGTGGCCGTGGTGACGCTGGTGCTCGCCGGGGCCGTGCTCGCCGCCGTGCACCACGCCGAGGTGATCGCGCACCGCGTCGGCGAACCCTTCGGCTCGCTCGTCCTCGCGGTCGCCGTGACGATCATCGAGGTCGCGCTGATCGTCACCCTCATGGCCGATGGCGGCGACAAGAGCGCGACGCTGGCCCGCGACACCGTGTTCGCCGCCGTGATGATCACCTGCAACGGCATCATCGGCCTGTGCCTCCTGGTGGGGGCCCTGCGCCATCGCGTCGCCGTCTTCCAGTCCGAGGGGACCGGCGCCGCCCTCGCGACCGTCGCCACACTCGCCACGCTCAGCCTGGTCCTGCCGACCTTCACCACGAGCAAGCAGGGCCCGGAGTTCTCCACGGCGCAGCTCACCTTCGCCGCCCTCGCCTCGCTCGTCCTGTACGGCCTGTTCGTGACCACGCAGACCGTCCGCCACCGCGAGTACTTCCTGCCGATCACCCGCAAGGGCGAGGTGATCGACTCCGAGGACGACGCGGGGCCGACCACCCGAGCCGCCATGTTCAGCATCGGCCTGCTCGCCCTCGCCCTGATCGGCGTGGTCGGCCTCGCCAAGGGCGTCTCGCCGACCATCGAGTCCGGAGTGGAGAACGCCGGCATGCCGCACGCCGTGGTCGGCGTGATCATCGCCCTGCTCGTGCTGCTCCCGGAGACCATCGCGGCCGTCCGCGCCACCCGCCGCGACCGGGTGCAGACCAGCCTCAACCTCGCCCTCGGGTCCGCGATGGCCAGCATCGGCCTGACCATCCCGGCCGTCGCGGTCGCCTCCGTCTGGCTCTCCGGGCCGCTGGTGCTCGGACTCGGCCCGACCCACATGGTGCTCCTGGCGCTCACCTTGATCGTCGGCACGCTCACGGTCGTGCCGGGGCGCGCCACCCTGCTGCAGGGCGGCGTCCATCTGGTGCTGTTCGCGGCGTACCTGGAGCTCGCGGTCACGCCGTGACGCACGGGAGTGTCCCTCAGTACGCTGACGGCATGACGCGCACTCTTGCCAACGCCCCGATCATGATCCTGAACGGTCCCAACCTGAACCTGCTCGGTCAGCGCCAGCCCGAGATCTACGGATCGGACACGCTCGCCGACGTCGAGGCGCTGTGCGCCAAGGCGGCGGCCGCGCACGGCGGCACCGTGGACCTGCGGCAGAGCAACCACGAGGGTCAGTTGGTGGACTGGATCCACGAGGCGCGCGAGCAGCACGCGGGCATCGTCATCAACCCTGCCGCCTACTCGCACACCTCGGTGGCGATCCTCGACGCGCTCAACACCTGTGACGGCATGCCGGTGTTGGAGGTCCACATCTCCAACATCCATCAGCGCGAGGCGTTCCGGCACCACTCGTACGTCTCCCAGCGCGCCGACGGGGTCATCGCGGGGTGCGGCGTACAGGGGTACGTGTTCGCGGTGGAGCGGGTGGCGGCGCTGCTCGACGCGGCCTAGCCGCGTCGGCGTACGCGGTTCACCAGCCTCGTCGGCGCCACTCGGCCAGGTGCGGGCGCTCGGCGCCAAGGGTCGTGTCGCTGCCGTGGCCGGGGTAGACCCAGGTCTCGTCGGGCAGCGTGCCGAAGATCTTCGTCTCGACGTCGTGCAGCAGGCTCGCGAAGGCCTTCGGGTCCTGGTGCGTGTTGCCGATGCCGCCGGGGAAGAGGCAGTCGCCGGTGAAGACGTGCGGGTGGCCGTGCGGGTCGTCGTACACGAGGGCGATCGAGCCCGGCGTGTGGCCCACCAGATGACGCGCGGTGAGGGAGACGTGCCCGACGTTCACGGTGTCGCCGTCCGCGAGCGGGATGTCCGTGGCCACGGGGATGCCCTCGACGTCCTCGCGGCCCGCGTAGGTCCGGGCGCCGGTGGCCTCGACGACCGCGGCGAGTGCCTGCCAGTGGTCGCCGTGCTGATGGGTGGTGACGACGGACGTGATGCCGTCGTCACCGATCAGCGTGAGCAGCGTCGCGGCGTCGTTCGCCGCGTCGATCAGGAGCTGTTCGTCCGTGGCCCGGCAGCGCAGCAGATAGGCGTTGTTGTCCATCGGGCCGACGGCGACCTTCGAGATCATCAGGTCCTGCAGCTCGTGCACGTCCGCACCGCCGCCGACCTTCACTGCTCCGCTGTACGTCATGTCTCTCAGCCTATAGCGGGGGCAGGGAGGGCAGGAGGCCGCCTTCGGCCGTCAACGCGGAGCCGTCCCGGCGGCCGGAGAGCCAGCCGACCACGTCGGACGCGGAGCCGGAAACAGTGACCTCGGGCTCACCGTCCCGACCGGTGCTCCACGCGTGCGTGCCATCCGTCACCCGGGTCGGCGGCACAGCAGGGTTCCCGGAGAAGCGAGTCGTCAGGAACGCGATCTCCCGCTGCACGAACTCCTCCGGCAGGTCTTCGACCTCGTACCCGATGCCCAGGTCCACGTGGTGCAGTTCCACCTCGACCCATCGTCGGAACGGCACCCGGGACGCGGAGTCGGTTACTCCGTTGCGCAGCTCCACGGTGCGGGACCAGTCGGCGGGGATCGTGCCCGCCGCGGCGAAACGTTCCGCGGACTCCCGCACGTCGCGAAGCTGCTCGGTCAGCGGCCGGGGCGCGTCACGCTCGATGTCCTTGTCGCGTGCGTCACCACTGACGTACATGGGCCGACCGGACAGCACATTGACGAGCGCGTCCGCGTTACGGGCCAGGTGGGCGAGGACATGGCCGCGGGTCCAGCCCGGCAGCCGTGACGGCTCGGCGGTCGAATCGTTGTTCAGTTTCGCGGCTGCGCTGAGCAGCCGGTCGGTCGCGTCACGTACAGACGCCAGGTCGCGCACATGATCAATCATGCGTCCGACGATAGTCGCGCCACACGTTCGGGTGAAGGCGTCGGAGCAGCACCGCAAATCGAATGCACGTGCTATATGGTCGAGTGCGGCATCGGGCATTCTTGGTGGTCCGGGTTTGTTATCAACCAGGGCAACCGCCCCGGCGTTGTCAGTGGCTCGCCCTAGTCTGTGAATGACGGGGGTCCCGCCCCTGTCACTTCTCTCAAGAAAGGTGCGGACCGGCGTGGCCGACCGTCTCATCGTCCGTGGCGCGCGCGAGCACAATCTCAAGAACGTCTCGCTCGACCTCCCGCGTGACTCCCTCATCGTCTTCACCGGGCTCTCCGGGTCGGGCAAGTCCTCGCTCGCGTTCGACACGATCTTCGCCGAGGGCCAGCGGCGGTACGTGGAATCGCTGTCCTCGTACGCCCGGCAGTTCCTCGGTCAGATGGACAAGCCGGACGTCGACTTCATCGAGGGCCTCTCGCCCGCGGTCTCCATCGACCAGAAGTCGACCTCGCGCAACCCGCGCTCCACGGTCGGCACCATCACCGAGGTCTACGACTACCTCCGCCTGCTCTTCGCGCGCATCGGCAAGCCGCACTGCCCCGAGTGCGGGCGCCCCATCGCCCGGCAGTCGCCGCAGGCCATCGTCGACAAGGTCCTGGAGCTGCCCGAGGGCAGCCGCTTCCAGGTCCTCTCGCCGCTGGTGCGCGAGCGCAAGGGCGAGTTCGTGGACCTCTTCTCCGACCTCCAGACCAAGGGCTACAGCCGCGCCCGGGTCGACGGCGAGACGATCCAGCTCTCCGAGCCGCCCACGCTGAAGAAGCAGGAGAAGCACACCATCGAGGTGGTCATCGACCGCCTCACGGTGAAGGACTCCGCCAAGCGCCGCCTGACCGACTCCGTGGAGACCGCGCTCGGCCTCGCCGGGGGCATGGTCGTGCTCGACTTCGTCGACCTCCCCGAGGACGACCCCGAGCGCGAGCGGATGTACTCGGAGCACCTGTACTGCGCGTACGACGACCTGTCCTTCGAGGAGCTCGAGCCCCGCTCCTTCTCCTTCAACTCGCCCTTCGGCGCCTGCCCGGACTGCACCGGCATCGGCACGCGCATGGAGGTCGACCCCGAGCTGATCGTCCCGGACGAGGACAAGTCGCTCGACGAGGGCGCCATCCACCCCTGGTCGCACGGCCACACCAAGGAGTACTTCGGCCGGCTCGTCGGAGCCCTCGCCGACGCCCTCGGCTTCTCCACCGCCATGCCCTGGGCCGGACTCCCGCAGCGCGCCAAGAAGGCCCTCCTGAACGGCCACAAGACGCAGATCGAGGTCCGCTACCGCAACCGGTACGGCCGCGAGCGGGTCTACACCACGGCCTTCGAAGGCGCCGTCCCCTTCGTCAAGCGCCGCCACAGCGAGGCCGAGAGCGACGCGAGCCGCGAGCGCTTCGAGGGCTACATGCGCGAGGTGCCCTGCCCCACCTGTGAGGGCACGCGTCTCAAGCCGATCGTCCTGGCCGTCTCGGTCATGGGGAAGTCCATCGCCGAGGTCTCGGCGATGTCCATCAGCGACTGCGCGGACTTCCTCGCCGAGCTGAAGCTGGGCGCCCGCGACAAGAAGATCGCCGAACGCGTCCTGAAGGAGGTCAACGAAAGGCTGCGCTTCCTGGTCGACGTCGGCCTGGACTACCTCTCGCTGAACCGCGCGGCGGGCACCCTCTCCGGAGGCGAGGCCCAGCGCATCCGCCTGGCCACGCAGATCGGCTCGGGCCTGGTCGGTGTCCTTTACGTACTGGACGAGCCGTCCATCGGACTGCACCAGCGCGACAACCACCGCCTGATCGAGACCCTCGTGCGCCTGCGCGACATGGGCAACACGCTCATCGTCGTCGAGCACGACGAGGACACCATCAAGGTCGCCGACTGGGTCGTCGACATCGGCCCCGGCGCGGGCGAGCACGGCGGGAAGGTCGTGCACAGCGGCTCCATGAAGGAGCTCCTGTCCAACGACAAGTCGATCACCGGGCAGTATCTGTCGGGCAAGCGGTCCATCCCGGTGCCGGACGTGCGCCGCCCCGCGGACCCCACCCGTCAGCTGACGGTGCACGGCGCCCGGGAGAACAACCTCCAGGACATCGACGTCTCCTTCCCGCTCGGCGTCCTCACCGCCGTCACGGGTGTCTCGGGCTCCGGCAAGTCGACGCTGGTCAACGACATCCTCTACACGCACCTTGCGCGCGAGCTGAACGGCGCCCGGTCCGTCCCCGGACGGCACACGCGCGTGGACGGCGACGACCTCGTCGACAAGGTCGTGCACGTCGACCAGTCGCCCATCGGCCGCACGCCGCGGTCGAACCCGGCGACGTACACCGGAGTCTTCGACCACGTCCGCCGGCTGTTCGCGGAGACGATGGAGGCGAAGGTCCGGGGCTATCTGCCCGGCCGCTTCTCCTTCAACGTCAAGGGCGGTCGCTGCGAGAACTGCTCCGGCGACGGCACGATCAAGATCGAGATGAACTTCCTGCCGGATGTGTACGTCCCCTGCGAGGTCTGCCACGGGGCGCGCTACAACCGCGAGACGCTGGACGTCCACTACAAGGGCAAGTCCATCGCCCAGGTCCTGGACATGCCGATCGAGGAAGCGCTCGACTTCTTCGAGGCCGTGCCGGCCATCTCCCGCCACCTGCGCACGCTCAACGACGTGGGTCTCGGGTACGTCAGGCTCGGCCAGTCCGCGCCGACGCTCTCCGGAGGCGAGGCCCAGCGCGTGAAGCTGGCCTCCGAGCTCCAGAAGCGCTCGACGGGCCGGACGGTCTACGTCCTGGACGAGCCGACCACCGGTCTGCACTTCGAGGACATCAGCAAGCTGATCACGGTCCTGTCCGGTCTGGTCGACAAGGGCAACACGGTCATCGTCATCGAGCACAACCTCGACGTCGTCAAGACCGCGGACTGGGTCGTCGACATGGGCCCCGAGGGCGGCAACGGCGGCGGTCTGGTCGTCGCCGAGGGCACACCCGAGGAGGTCGCCGGAGTCCCGACGAGCCACACGGGCAAGTTCCTGCGGGACATCCTCGCGGCGGACAGCATCAGCGACGGGGCCTCGCAGGGGCGCAAGCGGGCGGTCTCCTCGGCGGCGAAGAAGTCGACGGCGGCGAAGGCCACGGCGAAGACGGCCACCGCGAAGAAGGCCGCTTCCAAGGCGCCGGTCAAGAAGGCCCCCGCCAAGACCGCGACGGCCAAGAAGGCCCCCGCCAAGAAGGCGACCAGGGCTCGTAAGGCCTGACTGGTGTGGATGCGCGACCGGACGCGTGCGCCTGCGGGTGCGTCGTGGCCGGTCGCGCAGGCCCCCGCGTCCCTTGAGGGGCGCCTCTTGTCCGGCGGCCTGCTCTCATGTTCGCCTTGGCCGCATGACCGTACGCATCGAACGCCAAGGTCCCGTCACCACGATCGTGCTCTCGCGGCCCGATGTGCGTAACGCCGTGGACGGGCCCACGGCGCGGGCCCTCGCGGACGCGTTCCGGGACTTCGACGCCGATCCCGAGGCCGCCGTCGCCGTGCTGTGGGGCGAGGGCGGCACCTTCTGTGCCGGAGCCGACCTCAAGGCCATCGGAACACCGGCCGGGAACGAGGTGACGGAGAAGGGTGACGGTCCCATGGGGCCGACCCGGATGCGTCTGTCCAAGCCCGTCATCGCCGCGATCTCCGGACACGCGGTCGCCGGAGGCCTGGAGCTCGCCCTCTGGTGCGACCTGCGGGTCGCCGACGACGACGCCGTATTCGGAGTGTTCTGCCGCCGCTGGGGCGTCCCGCTCATCGACGGCGGCACGGTGCGGCTGCCGCGGCTCATCGGCGAGAGCCGGGCCATGGACCTGGTGCTCACCGGCCGCCCCGTCCCCGCGGCGGAGGCGCTCGCGATGGGCCTGGTCAACCGGACCGTGCCGCCGGGCACTTCCCGCGCCGCCGCCGAACGCCTCGCCGCGGAGATCGCCGCGTTCCCGCAGACCTGCCTGCGAGGCGACCGGCTCTCCGTACGGGAACAGGGCGGCCTGACCGAGGAGGACGCGATGGCAGGCGAACTGCGCCACGGCCTGCGGTCCCTCACGGAGGCGGCGGACGGCGCCGCCAGATTCGCCGCCGGGGCGGGCCGGCACGGCGCGTTCGCTGACGACTGAGCCCCCGGCTCACCCCTGCGGTGCGACGGACCCGGCAGGCTCCAGGAACTGCATGTCCAGCTGGATCTTCACCACGTCACCGAGCATCCCGGCACCGAAGTCGAGGCCGTAGTCGCTGCGCTTGATCTCGCCGGTCGCCTCGAACCCCGCGTGGCGCCGGGGGTCGCCCGGGAACGCCTGGAGCCCGCCGAACTCGACGGCGAGGGTGATCGGCCTCGTCACGTCACCGATGGTCAGCTCGCCCTCCATGGTCCACTCCTCGTCCGCGCCGAGGACCCGCGTCGAACGGAACGTCATCGTGGGGCGGCGCTCGACGTCCAGCAGGTCGGGAGCCTTCACGTGTGCGTCGCGGTCCTTGTTGCCCGTGTCGATCGAGGCGAGCGCGACGGTCGCCGTCACAGATGAGGTCGCAGCGCTCTCGCCCACGACCAGACCGGCCGTCACCTCGGCGAAGCGGCCCCGCACCTTCGAGATCCCGAGGTGGCGGATGGTGAAGTTGACGGCGGAGTGGAGGGGGTCGATCTCCCAGCTCCCGGCGGGGAGGGGAAGCGCGGTCGTCGTGGGGGCGGTGCTTGTGTCGGAAGTCATGCCGTCCACCATGCGAGGCCGCCCACGGGCGAGGAAGGCCGAGCCAAGGCTGGTAGTGACAGGGCCACGATCCGGTCCGGTGTCTGCTGATACGTTCGGCCGGTGAGCGACAACGAGCTCGGCACCTTCCTGCGCACCTGCCGCGAGGCGGTCACGCCCGCCGAAGTCGGGCTCCCCACAGGACCCCGGCGCCGCACGCCGGGCCTGCGCCGCTCCGAGGTCGCCACGCTCGCCGGGGTCAGCGTCGAGTACCTGGCGCGGCTCGAACAGGGCCGGGACCGGCACCCGTCCCCGCAGGTGATGGGGGCGCTCGCGGACGCCCTGCGGCTGTCCACGGAGGAGCGCTTCCACCTGCGCCGCCTGGAGAAGGAGACGGTCGGCGACCCCTGCTGCCCGACGGCGAGCATGCCGTCCCGGTCGGTGCGCCCCACCGTGCGGGCGCTCGTCGAACGCCTGGAGCCGGCCCCCGCCGTCCTGCTGAACCGGTTCGGCGACGTCCTCGCGTACACCTCGGGCTACGAGCGGATCATGGGGGCCATCGGTCTCCTCGACGACGAGCAGCCCAATCTCATCCGGTTCCTGTTCACCGACGAGCGGGCCCGCGCCGCCTACCCCGAGTGGGACGGCGTCGCGGACGAGCAGGTCGCGTTGCTCCGCGCCGGGTCGATGCTCAGCGACCCTCATGCCGAGGGCTTCGCCGACGAGCTGACGGTGATGGCCGGTGCACCGTTCGCCGACCGCATGGCAGCCGTGCCGCGGCTGCCCAGGGCCAGCGGCATCGAACGCATGACGCACCCCGCGGCCGGGCCGCTGCGGCTGTCGTACGAGACGCTGACGCTGCCCGAGGCCGACGCTCAGCGCCTGGTCGTCCACCTGCCCGCCGACGAGGCCACGTCGACCGCCCTCGACGGCCTCAACGGGCGCCGGCCGGGCGCCCTGCGCGCGGTGACCGGCTGAGAGCCGTCACCCCGGCCCTCACCCCAACCGTCACTCAAGCTCTTCGGCGTACGGAGGCTCCGCTCCCGCGCGGGACACGGTGACGGCGGCCGCGCGAGCCGCGAAGCGCAGGACCTCGCCCCAACTGTCGGCGCCGAGCGTGGCCAGGGCATCCACGGACAGCGCGTCCCGGGCGCGCAGCCCGTGCAGCAGCGCCGCGTTGACGGTGTCGCCCGCGCCGATGGTGTCCACCACGTCGACCGCCTTGCCCGGCACCGACCACTCCCCGCCGTCCCGCGTGAACACGGTGAGACCGTCGCCGCCCCGTGTCACCACCACCGCGCCGGGCCCGGACGCGAGCCACTCGCGCGGCGTGCCGCCGAGCCAGCTCGCGTCGTCGTCCGACAGCTTGAGCAGCGAGACCGACGGCAGCCAGCTCTTGAACCGGGCCCGGTAGGCGTCCGCGTCCGGGATCAGGCCCGCCCGGATGTTCGGGTCGAGCGCCGTGAAGACGCCCCGCGCCGACTCCCGGTGCATCAGCTCCTCGTACGCGCTCGCGCCCGGTTCCAGGACGAGCGAACAGGTGCCGAACGAGACCGCGCGCACCGCGTCGGGAAGCCGCTCCGGCGCCGTGAAGAGCCGGTCCGCCGTGCCCTCGACGTAGAAGGAGTATCCGGCGGAGCCGTCCTCGCCGATCGAGGCGACGGCGAGAGTGGTCGGCTCGGCGCCCCGCTGGACGTACGACACCTCGACACCCGCGGCCCGCAACGCGTCGGTCAGCGCATCGCCGAACGCATCCGTCGAGATCCGTGAGCAGAAGGAGACGGGGGAGCCGAGACGGCCGAGGGCGATCGCGGTGTTGTACGGACCGCCGCCGAGCCGTGGGGCGAGCGCGGGCAGCCCGGCGTCGGCGGGGCCCTGCGGGACGAGGTCGATCAGGGCCTCTCCTGCGACGACTATCACGGGTGCTTCCTCTCGGCTCTGCGGTCACGCCTCTGCGGTCACGCCTCTGGGGTCACGGCTCCGCGGCGGCGGCTGCCCGGCTTTCGCCACAGGCTAGGGCTTCCCGGCGGCCGTGGCCCGGCACGGGCGGCACTCGGGCACGGTCGCGCCCAACGCGGGCAAGCGGCACCCCACCGGTATGGTCTGATCCGTCACCGAAGCGCCTGACCTGTGGAGACTCCATGCCCGGCACGCCGCCCCCCGCCCGCCGCACCGTGCTGCGCGCCGCCGCCATCGTCCCGGCCGCGGGCCTCGGGGTCACTGCCTGCTCGTCCGGCGGCGGTGACGGCGGCTCCAGCCGTTCGGCGCCGACCGCGCCGACGGACCTCGGCGGGTCCGACGAGGTGAAGGTGGGTGCCTCGAAGCTCTACAAGGACGAGAACGTGGTCGTCAGCCGCATCTCCGACGACGAGTACAAGGCGTTCAGCACGATCTGCACGCACGCCAAGTGCCCCATCAACAAGCTGGAGGGGCACAAGCTCATCTGCCCCTGCCACGGAAGCCAGTTCGACGCCACGAACGGCAAGGTGCTGCACGACCCGGCCGTCACGCCGCTCGCCGAGCTGCCGGTGAAGGTGGAGGACGGCAAGATCGTCGCGGGCTGACTCACTCCCAGTCCCAGGCGATCCCCAGGATCCCCGCCCGCACCTGCGGCTCCACGACGTGCACCGACCGATGGCTGCCGCTCAGTGTCAGCTCCTGGCGGCCGCCGCGCGGCGCGGCGGCCGAATGCTGGGTGAAGCGGTGGCAGCGTACGGGCAGCGCGCTCTCGTCGAAGCGCACCTGGAGCGCGTACTGCCCGCCCGCGAAGGTGAAGCCCCGGAAGTACTCGGTGGCCGCCCCCGCCGTGCCGTCCTCGAAGCCGTAGCGGAACAGATGCGTGTCGCCCGCGCGCAGGCGCGTGTCGAAGAGCAGTTCGGCGACGAGCACCCCCGTCTCGTGGTGCCACCGCACCCGCCCCGTGCGGCAGTTCTCCAGTGCGTGCACGGCGACGCGTTCCGGCACGCAGCCCGGATCGCCGTGGTAGATCGCCAGGTAGCGGTCGACGGCGTCCCGGTGGGCGCGCACGACGTGCTGCGAGTCGCGGCCGAGCAGCTCGCGGCGTTCGCCGATCCTCACCCGCTCATGGTGGCCGATGGTGTGCAGACCGCCGTCGAGCGGTGAGCCGAGCTCGGTGATCAGCTCCTGCAGCACGTCGGAGGCGTCGAGGAGCGAACGGTAGGAGCGGGCGGCGGGGCGCTCGCAGTCGGGGCGCTCCGAGGGCTTGGCGAGCAGCCGGATCAGTGACTCCTCGGGGAGGCCGAGGATCTCCTCCAGGGCGCGCACGGCACGCAGGGACTCGGTGCGCTGAGGACGCCGCGCGCCTTGCTGCCAGTAACTCAGGCTCGTCACCCCGACGTTGACGCCTTGCCGCGCCAGATGGTGGCGTACGCGTTGCAGGGGCAGGCGCCGTGCGGCGATCGCGGCCCGCAGCGCCACATGGAAGGGCCCGGTGCGCAGGGCGGTCTCCAGGTCCGCGGGCGCGCCCTCCGCGAGCTGTGTGCCGTGCCGCATCGCAAGGCCCTTCTGTGAACGTTCACATCGGCCGTCCGGGCGTACGCGCCGGTCGGAGCGGGCCACCAGGTGGGCGTACGAGGGGTGTTCACATACGTACGCCGACGTTCACGGCCCAAGTAATCCCGCATTGAACCTTGTTGACCTGCACCCGACAACACTCGATGCTCAATCGCAGCGTCCGGACGCGCTCCTCCACCACCCCACCCCCCCCGCATGGGAGGAACGCGATGCGCCCCAGAACCAGCAGATACGGCGGCCGCAGACGGCTGTCCGCGCTCGCCCTCGTGGCGGTCGCCCTGGTCGCCGCACCGGCGGCCACGGCCACGGCCGCCCCCGACGATCCGTCCGCTCTCGCCGCCAAGCGCCTGAACATCACGATGCAGGCCCAGCAGAAGACCAACTGGTGCTGGGCGGCGGCAGGCAACACGATCGCCACCTTCTACGGCAAGAAGTACAGCCAGAACCAGTTCTGCAACGCCGCTTTCGGGCGCAGCCAGAGCACCGAGTGCCCCAACTCGCAGGCGACGCTGGGCGACGTGCAGAACGGACTCGACTGGGCAGGCATCAACGCCGGCTCGTACGTCAGCGGCTGGCTGCGCTACCCGACCGTGCAGGCCGAGATCAACGCGGGCCGTCCGGTCGAGACCCGCATCCAGTGGTCGAACGGCGGCGGTCACATGCACGTCCTCTACGGGTACGACGACGCGAGCAGCTGGGTCTACTGGGGCGACCCGTGGCCCTCCAGCGACCGCTACAACTGGGCCTCGCACAGCTGGTACGTCAGCAACAACACCTTCTCCTGGACCCACTCGCTCTACCGGATCGGGGCGTGAGCGCGATGACCCGTCACCCTTCCCGTCCCCTTCCCCGTCACCTGCTGCGGGGCGCGCTCGCCGGCTCGGCGGCCACCCTGCTGCTCGGCCTCGCGGCGCCGTCCGCCGGCGCGGATTCCGGCCCCTCGGACGCCTCGCGTGAGGCGGCCCACGAAGCCGCGGGGGCGTCCGGGACCCTCGACACGCTCTCCCGCTTCTTCGCGCGGGAGGGGGCCGTCAGCAAGGCCGCTGCCGACCCCCGTGTCCAGGGCGACGCCGTACCTGTGCGCTACCTCTCCCCGGAGTTCGTCGCCGGGAAGAAGGGCGCGCAGATCGCCCGCGTGGAGTTCCTCGCCAGCAAAGCGGTCTCCTCCGACGGGCAGGAAGCCTCCTTGTGGACGGTGAAGCAAGGTGGCTCCTGGAAGGTGGTGAACATCGCCACCGGGGACGACGAGACGCACTACGCGCGCGTGGGCGCCGACAAGCTCCCCGGAGGCACCGTTTTCCACGAGCCGCAGATCAATGCCTGGTACGTGCAGGGGCGGGGCCGGGTGCTGCCGCTGGACGCGGACGCGAAGCGTGCCGTGGGCCAGGGCGGGGTCTCGGTCACCGCCTATCAGAAGCGGGTGCACGCCGCGTACGCCGACAAGCTGCCGGGGTCTGCGTACGCGAAGTCCGGCGAGGCGGGGGGCTTCGCCCCGAAGGAGCGGGCCGGGGAGCCCCCGGCGGCTGCCGCGCCCACGGCGGCGGCTTCGGCCGACGGCCCCGTCACGGTGGCCTCCTCCGTGGCCGGAGCGGGAGCCCTGGCCGCCCTCGGCCTCTCCGGGGCGGCCGTCCTGCGCCGCCGCCGCACCCGGCAGCACGGCTGACCTTCCCGGCCTCCGGCCGGGTTTCCCCACCCACCCGCCCTTCAGGGCGGGTGGGCTCAAGGGCGGGGTCAGGCGGAGGCCGAGGCGGCGGGCTGCCGGGTGGGGTGGGGAGGCGGAGGCCCGGGGCGGCGGGGTGGGGACGGCCCCTCCGACAGGAAGCGGTGGTTCAGGCAGGCAGGATTCGTGCGTGGCGCGGACGCCCCCTCCGCCGTGAAAGCGGGCGGCTCAGGGCGGCGGGATCCGGAGGGGGCGGGACACCCCCTCCAACCCCTCACTGTCAGCCCCCGCCAGTAGGGTGTGGAGCATGGCAGACCCCTCCAGCTACCGCCCCAAGCCGGGACAGATCCCCGACTCGCCGGGGGTCTATCGGTTCCGCGACGAACACCGCCGGGTGATCTACGTGGGCAAGGCGAAAAGCCTGCGCCAGCGCCTGGCGAGCTACTTCCAGGACCTCACGAATCTGCACCCGCGCACCGCCACGATGGTGACGACGGCCGCCTCCGTCGAGTGGACCGTGGTCTCCACCGAGGTCGAGGCGCTGCAGCTCGAATACACCTGGATCAAGGAATTCGACCCCCGGTTCAACGTCAAGTACCGCGACGACAAGAGCTATCCGTACCTCGCGGTGACCATGAACGAGGACTTCCCGCGCGTGCAGGTGATGCGCGGCCACAAGAAGAAGGGCGTCCGCTACTTCGGGCCGTACGGCCACGCGTGGGCGATCCGCGACACCGTGGACCTCCTCCTGCGGGTCTTCCCCGTCCGCACCTGCTCGGCCGGAGTCTTCAAGAACGCCGAGCGCACCGGCCGCCCCTGCCTCCTCGGCTACATCGGCAAGTGCGCCGCGCCCTGCGTGGAGCGGGTCTCCCGGGAGGAGCACCGCGAACTCGCCGAGGACTTCTGCGACTTCATGACCGGCCGCACGAACACGTACATCCGCCGTGTCGAGCGGCAGATGGCGGACGCCGCCGAGGACATGGAGTACGAGAGGGCCGCCCGCCTCAGGGATGACGTCGGGGCCCTCAAGAAGGCCATGGAGAAGAGCGCCGTCGTCCTCGCCGACGCCACCGACGCCGACCTCATCGCCCTGGCCGAGGACGAGCTGGAGGCGGCCGTCCAGATCTTCCACGTCCGCGGCGGCCGGGTGCGCGGTCAGCGCGGCTGGGTCACCGACAAAGTCGAGGCGGTCACCAGCGGCGACCTCGTCGAGCACGCCCTCCAGCAGCTGTACGGAGAGGAGAGCGGTGACTCCGTACCGAAGGAAGTACTCGTCCCGGCGCTCCCCGACCCCATAGAACCCGTCCAGGCATGGCTCACCGAGCGCCGCGGGTCGAACGTCTCGCTGCGCATCCCGCAGCGCGGCGACAAGAAGGCGCTCATGGAGACCGTGGCGCGCAACGCACAGCAGTCGCTCGTGCTGCACAAGACCAAGCGCGCCTCCGACCTGACCACGCGTTCCCGCGCCCTGGAGGAGATCGCCGAGGCACTCGAACTGGACAGCGCCCCCCTGCGCATCGAGTGCTACGACATCTCGCATCTGCAGGGTGACGACGTCGTGGCCTCGATGGTCGTCTTCGAGGACGGCCTCGCCCGCAAGAGCGAGTACAGGCGCTTCCAGATCAAGGGCTTCGAGGGCCAGGACGACGTCCGCTCGATGCACGAGGTGCTCACACGCCGCTTCAAGCGCTACCTCTCCGACAAGGAGAAGACGGGGGAGTGGTCCCCCGAGGACGAGCAGGAGAGCCTCACCGAGGAGGACGGCCGCCCCAAGCGCTTCGCCTATCCGCCCCAGCTCGTCGTCGTGGACGGCGGGCAGCCGCAGGTCGCGGCGGCCCAGCGGGCCCTGGACGAGCTCGGCATCGACGACATCGCGGTGTGCGGCCTGGCCAAGCGCCTCGAAGAGGTCTGGGTGCCGGGCGACGACGACCCGGTGATCCTGCCGCGCACCAGCGAGGGGCTGTACCTTCTCCAGCGGGTACGCGACGAGGCGCACCGTTTCGCGATCACGTATCAGCGCGCCAAGCGGGCCAAGCGCTTCAAGGCCGGACCGCTGGACGCCGTGCCGGGCCTCGGCGACGCACGCAAGCAGACGCTGATCAAGCACTTCGGTTCGGTGAAGAGGCTGCGATCCGCGACAATCGACCAGATCTGCGAGGTTCCGGGCATAGGCCGCAAGACGGCCGAGGCCATCATCGTGGCGCTGGCCGGAGCGACTCCCGCCGGCCCCGCCGTGAACACGGCGACCGGAGAGATCATTGAAGACGAGGAGCCCGCGCGCACGGGCACCTCGGAGGACGGCGAGGGGCCCGTCACCGCGGGCACCTCAGAGGAACGACGGGGGCAGGAGCCATGACCGAGCACGACGAAGGCGGCGAGCAAGTGAGTACGGGCACGACCATCACACCAGGTGAGGCCGCCGAGGTGGTCCCCGAGCTGGTGATCATCTCCGGCATGTCGGGAGCCGGACGCAGCACCGCGGCGAAGTGTCTCGAGGACCTCGGCTGGTTCGTCGTCGACAACCTGCCGCCCGCGCTGATCCCCACCATGGTGGAGCTCGGCGCCCGCTCGCAGGGGAACGTCGCCCGCATCGCGGTCGTCGTCGACGTGCGGGGCCGCCGCTTCTTCGACAATCTGCGCCAGTCCCTCGCGGACCTGGAGGCCAAGCACGTCACCCGGCGGATCGTCTTCCTGGAGTCCTCGGACGATGCCCTGGTGCGCCGCTTCGAGTCGGTCCGCCGCCCGCACCCGCTGCAGGGCGACGGCCGCATCGTCGACGGCATCGCGGCCGAGCGCGAGCTCCTGCGCGAGCTGCGCGGCGACGCCGACCTGGTGATCGACACCTCCAGCCTGAACGTGCACGAGCTGCGCGCCAAGATGGACGCCCAGTTCGCGGGCGACGAGGAGCCCGAGCTGCGGGCCACGGTCATGTCGTTCGGCTACAAGTACGGCCTGCCGGTCGACGCCGACCTCGTCGTGGACTGCCGCTTCCTGCCCAATCCGCACTGGGTGCCGGAGCTGCGTCCCTTCACGGGGCTCAACGAAGAGGTGTCCGGCTATGTCTTCAACCAGCCGGGCGCCAAGGAGTTCCTCGACCGGTACGCCGAGCTCCTCCAGCTCATCGCCGCGGGATACCGCCGCGAGGGCAAGCGTTACGTGACGATCGCGGTCGGCTGTACGGGCGGCAAGCACCGCTCCGTGGCCATGTCGGAGAAGCTCGCGGCGCGCCTCGTGTCCGAGGGCGTCGAGACCGTCCTCGTCCATCGGGACATGGGGCGAGAGTGAAGTCCTCCCTGCGGCTGAACCGTCTGGGCCGCAAGCGGGGCACTCAGCCCAAGGTCGTGGCGCTCGGCGGCGGGATGGGCCTGTCCGCCTCGCTCGCCGGGCTGCGCCGCATCACCGGTGACCTCACCGCCGTGGTCACCGTCGCCGACGACGGCGGCTCCAGCGGGCGGCTGCGCGACGAACTGGGCGTGCTGCCCCCGGGCGACCTGCGCAAGGCGCTCGCCGCGCTGTGCGGGGACGACGACTGGGGCCAGACGTGGTCCCGTGTCATCCAGCACCGCTTCCAGTCCAAGGGCGACCTGCACGAGCACGCGGTGGGCAATCTGCTGATCGTCGCCCTGTGGGAGCAGCTCGGCGACCATGTGCAGGCCCTGGACCTGGTCGGCAAGCTCCTCGGCGCGCACGGCCGCGTGCTGCCCATGTCGGCGGTGCCGCTGGAGCTGCAGGCCCTGGTCAAGGGGCACGACCCGGAGCGTCCGGACGAGGTGGACACTGTGCGCGGGCAGGCCACGGTGGCGCTCACCCCGGGCGAGGTGCAGTCCGTGCACCTCGTCCCGCACGACCCGCCGGCCGTCCCCGAAGCGGTCGCCGCGGTGCTCGACGCGGACTGGGTGGTGCTCGGCCCCGGCTCCTGGTTCTCCTCGGTGATCCCGCATCTCCTTGTCCCCGAACTGCTCGACGCGCTGATCCAGACGAAGGCCCGCAGGGTCCTCTCGCTCAACCTCGCGCCGCAACCCGGTGAAACCGATGGCTTCTCTCCGCAGCGTCATTTGGAGGTTTTGGCCCGACACGCCCCTAAACTCGCCCTGGACGTGGTGCTGGCCGACGACGCCGCCGTGCCCGACCGTGAGTCACTCACCGATGCCGCCAAGCGGCTCGGCGCCACGGTCGAGCTGGCGCCGGTGGCCAGGCACGATGGCACTCCGAGGCACGATCCGGAGCTCCTGGCCACCGCGTACGACCGTATTTTTCGGATGCATGGAAGGATCGGCCCATGGCGATGACGGCAGCGGTGAAGGACGAGATCTCCCGGCTTCCCGTCACCCGGACCTGCTGCAGGAAGGCAGAGGTCTCGGCCATCCTGCGGTTCGCGGGCGGCCTTCACCTGGTGAGCGGCCGCATCGTGATCGAGGCGGAGCTGGACACGGCGATGGCCGCGCGACGGCTGAAGCGGGACATTCTCGAGATCTTCGGGCACAGCTCGGAGCTGATCGTGATGGCCCCCGGCGGGCTGCGGCGCGGTTCGCGCTACGTCGTTCGGGTGGTTGCGGGCGGCGATCAGCTGGCCCGCCAGACGGGTCTCGTGGACGGCCGGGGACGCCCCATCAGAGGGCTGCCGCCACAGGTGGTCTCGGGGGCCACCTGTGACGCCGAGGCCGCGTGGCGCGGGGCGTTCCTCGCGCACGGATCGCTGACCGAGCCGGGCCGCTCCTCCTCCCTGGAGGTCACCTGCCCGGGACCGGAGGCCGCCCTCGCCCTGGTCGGCGCCGCGCGCAGACTGCAGATCGGGGCCAAGGCCCGTGAGGTGCGCGGCGTGGACCGCGTGGTCGTCCGGGACGGTGACGCGATCGGCGCCCTGCTCACCCGGCTCGGCGCCCACGAGTCGGTGCTCGCCTGGGAGGAGCGGCGGATGCGCCGCGAGGTGCGCGCCACCGCCAACCGCCTGGCCAACTTCGACGACGCCAACCTGCGCCGCTCGGCCCGCGCGGCCGTCGCCGCCGGCGCCCGTGTGCAGCGCGCCCTGGAGATCCTCGGCGACGAGGTCCCCGAGCACCTCGCGGCGGCCGGACGGCTGCGCATGGAGCACAAGCAGGCCTCCCTGGAGGAGCTGGGCGCGCTCGCCGACCCGGCGCTGACGAAGGACGCGGTCGCGGGCCGCATCCGCCGGCTGCTCGCCATGGCGGACAAGCGGGCGCAGGACCTGGGGATTCCGGGTACGGAGTCCAACCTGAGCGAGGAGCTCGCCGACAACATGGCGGTCTGACCGCCGTCGTACGCAAGGAAGCCGCCGGGGCCGTGGAGGCCCCGGCGGCTTCTTCGCGCCCTCTCCCGCCCGACCCTTCGCTTCTGACCCTTCACGCCATATTGACATGATCATGAAGTGTCACGAGCCTGGCGTTCGCGCACAAATGTGCCGGACAACCGCAAGGGGGGCTCATGAGACCAAGAGGTAGATCCAAAAGATCCAGAGCCGGTTTCAGATCCGTCGTCGCCGCGGGCGCACTGCTCGTCGGCGGCCTTGTCGCAGTGCCGCACGCCCAGGCCGACAGCGGGGCCAAGGCGCCGGCCGCCGACGACCCGGCGGCCGTGAAGGTCTACGAGGCCGTGGTCACCGAGAAGCAGATCCCGATCCTCGTCGAGGCGGGCCAGGACGCCCACGAGCTCGCGGGGCAGACCCGCGAAAGCGGCGCCGCCCGCGTCGAGGTCTATCTGACCGAGGCACAGGCCAAGGGCGTCGAGCACGAGGGCGTGAAGCTCACCGAGCAGAAGGTCTCGGCCAGTACGCAGCAGAAGCTCAAGGCCGCAGGGGACGGCGTCTTCCGCCCGTACAGCGGCAAGGGCGGCCTCAAGGAGGAGATCGTCAAGACCGGTCAGGCCCACCCGGGCCTCACCAAGGTCGTCTCCATCGGCAAGACGCTGGGCGGGCAGGACATCCTCGCCCTGAAGCTCTCCAAGGGCGCGAGCAAGTCCAAGGACGGCTCCAAGCCGTCCACGCTCTACATGTCCAACCAGCACGCGCGCGAGTGGATCACCCCCGAGATGACCCGCCGCCTGATGCACCACTACCTGGACAACTACGGCAAGGACCAGCGCATCACCAAGCTCGTGAACACCACCGAGCTGTGGTTCGTGCTCTCCGCCAACCCCGACGGGTACGACTTCACGCACGCCGCCGACGGTGACCGCCAGTGGCGCAAGAACCTCCGCGACATCGACGGCGACGGCAAGATCGCGGCGGGCGACGGCGTCGACCTCAACCGCAACTTCGCCTACAAGTGGGGCTACGACAACGAGGGCTCGTCCCCGGCGCCCTCCTCGGAGACCTACCGCGGCACGGGCCCCATGTCCGAGCCCGAGACCAAGGCGCTCGACCGCTTCCAGAAGCGCATCGGCTTCGAGTACGGCATCAACTACCACTCCGCGGCCGAACTGCTCCTCTACGGAGTGGGCTGGCAGGTCGCCACGCCGACCCCGGACGACGTCCTCTACAAGGCGCTGAACGGCACCCCGGAGAAGCCCGCCGTCCCCGGCTACCACCCGCAGGTCGCATCGGAGCTCTACACCACCAACGGCGAGGCGGACGGCCACGCGGGCAACATCAACGGCATCTCGATGTTCACGCCGGAGATGTCCACCTGCCAGACCGTCTCGAACCTCGACCCGAACGACCCCTGGAAGCCCGAGGAGTGCGCCTCGATCTTCACCTTCCCGGACGACGAGAAACTGATCCAGCAGGAGTTCGCGAAGAACGTCCCGTTCGCGCTCGCCGTCGCCGAGACCGCCACCCACCCCGACCAGCCGGTCTCCGTCAGCGGCATCGAGGCCCCCGACTTCACCCCTGACACCTTCACGGAGTCGTACGCACGCGGCGGTGACCAGGAGGTAGCCGTCACCGCGCGGAAGTCGGTGCGCGACAAGGAGCTCAACTACCGCGTCAACGGCGGCCGTACGCATGACGAGGACCTCAGGGCCTGGAAGGGCGGCGAGACCTACGGCGGTGAGGACAACCTCCACTTCGACCAGTACCGCGCCGAGATCGAGGACACGCGCGCGGGCGACAAGGTCGAGGTGTGGTTCACCGGCCGCAACAAGAAGGGCCGCACGGAGAGCCCGCACTTCACGTACACCGTCGCCGAGCGGGCCAAGGCGAACACCCTCGTCGTCGCCGAGGAGGGCGCCACGGCGAAGCAGGCCCAGAAGTACGTCGACGCCCTGAAGGCCAACGGCCGTTCGGCCGTGGTGTGGGACGTCGCCGAGAAGGGCACCCCGCATCCGCTCGGCGTCCTGTCGCACTTCTCCGCGGTCGTGCACTACACCGGCGACCCGGTGCCCGGCGCGGCCACCCAACTCGCCCTGCGCGCCTACCTCAACGAGGGCGGCAAGCTGATCGAGTCCGGTGAGCGCGCCGGCGGCAACGTGGACCTCGGTGACGCGCTCACCGACGACTTCGCGCAGTACTACCTCGGTGCGTACGAACGCCTTTCCGCACCCGGCGCCAACAGCTTCGAGGGCAGCGGCGCGCTCGACGGCGTCAAGACCCCGCTGGCGGCGGCCGAGTCCAACCCCCTGGACAAGGCGGGCCGTTACACCGTCACGTCCGACAGCCTGCCCGCCGACGAGTTCCCGCAGTTCAAGAGCGCGGCGGCAGGCAGCTACCCGGGGCTCGCCAACCCGTACGCACCCTTCGAGGGCCAGGGCATGGCCTCCGCCTCCCACGCCGACCAGGACTGGAAGCGGCTGACCCGCACCATCGACCTGACCGGCGTCACGGCCGCGGACCAGCCGCAGCTGCGGTTCCAGCTCAACTGGAACCTGGAGACCGGTTACGACCACGGCGTCCTGGAGGCGCACACCACCGGCAACGACGACTGGACCACGCTGCCGGACTCGAACGGCAACTCGTCCCAGGCCGTGCCCGCCGAGTGCGGGGCCGGGTTCTTCATCAACGGCCACCCGTTCCTGCGCCACTACCTGACGCAGTCGGCCACCGGCTGCACGGCGTCCGGCACCAGTGGCGCCTGGAACAGCTTCACCGGGTCCTCCGGCGGCTGGAAGCCCGTCTCCTTCGACCTGAGCGCCTACGCGGGCAAGACGATCGAGGTGTCCCTGAGCTCCATCACCGACCCCTCCAGCGGGGGCCGCGGGCTCTTTGCGGACAACGCTCAGCTTGTGATAGGGGGCAACGCCACGCAGACCGAGGGATTCGAGGCCTCGCTGGGCACCTGGGCGGTCGCTCCGGCACCCCCCGGAAGCCCCAACATCACGGGTGACTGGGCCCGTACGGGAGAGCTCTACAAGCCCTATGCGGCCGTCACAGCGCGTGACAGCGTGCTGCTCGGCTTCGGGTTCGAGCATGTACCCGGAAATGCCGAACGGGCCGCTCTTATGGGCGCATCCCTTGCACATCTGCGCCGCTGACGCTGCGTAATCAAAGCCCAGATCGTGGTGGCTCGTGCTCCCTACTCGGGAGTACGGGCCACCGTGCCGTCCGGGCCCCCTGTCGATGTCACCCAAAGGCCATCAGAGAGGTAGGGTCGGAGGCGGTCGGGGACATCCCATACAACTCGCCGGCGTCTGAAACCGGCGTACCAACGAGGAGATCGGTTCGTGACGATCCGCGTAGGCATCAACGGCTTCGGCCGCATCGGGCGCAACTACTTCCGGGCGCTGCTTGAGCAGGGTGCGGACATCGAGATCGTGGCTGTCAACGACCTGGGTGACACCGCGACTACCGCGCACCTTCTGAAGTACGACACCATCCTGGGCCGTCTCAAGGCCGAGGTGTCGCACACCGAGGACACCATCACGGTCGACGGCCACACCATCAAGGTGCTGTCCGAGCGCAACCCCGCCGACATCCCGTGGGGCGAGCTGAACGTCGACATCGTGATCGAGTCGACGGGCATCTTCACCAAGAAGGCCGACGCCGAGAAGCACATCGCCGGTGGCGCGAAGAAGGTCCTCATCTCGGCTCCGGCCAAGGACGAGGACATCACCATCGTGATGGGCGTCAACCAGGACAAGTACGACGCGGCCAACCACCACGTCATCTCGAACGCGTCCTGCACCACCAACTGTGTGGCGCCGATGGCGAAGGTTCTCGACGAGAACTTCGGCATCGTCAAGGGCCTGATGACGACGGTCCACGCGTACACCAACGACCAGCGCATCCTGGACTTCCCGCACTCGGACCTGCGTCGCGCCCGCGCCGCCGCCGAGAACATCATTCCGACCACGACCGGTGCCGCCAAGGCCACCGCCCTGGTCCTTCCGCAGCTCAAGGGCAAGCTCGACGGCATCGCGATGCGCGTCCCGGTCCCGACCGGTTCCGCCACCGACCTCGTCGTCGACCTGCAGCGTGACGTCACCAAGGACGAGGTCAACGCCGCGTTCAAGAAGGCCGCCGACGACGGCGACCTGAAGGGCATCCTCTTCTACACCGAGGACCCAATCGTTTCCTCTGACATCGTCAGCGACCCTGCCTCTTGCACCTTCGACTCCTCCCTGACCATGGTCCAGGAGGGCAAGACGGTGAAGATCCTCGGCTGGTACGACAACGAGTGGGGCTACTCCAACCGCCTCGTCGACCTCACGGTCTTCGTCGGCGGTCAGCTCTGATCAGCAGAGCAGACACCTCGATGTGAACACAGGGTCCGGACCGCGCAATACTGCGTGGTCCGGGCCTTGTCGCACGTCAGCCCTCTAAGGAGTCCTGGAGTCCAGCCATGAAGACGATCGACGAACTTCTCGCCGAAGGGGTCGAAGGCAAGCGGGTCTTCGTCCGCGCCGACCTCAATGTGCCGCTCGCCGACGGCACCATCACCGACGACGGCCGCATCCGCGCCGTCCTGCCGACCGTCACCAAGCTCGCCGGAGCGGGCGCCAAGGTGATCGTCGCCTCGCACCTCGGCCGCCCCAAGGGCGCCCCGGACCCGGTGTTCTCGCTGCTTCCCGCCGCCGAGCGCCTCGGTGAACTCCTCGGCAAGCCCGTCGCGTTCGCCCAGGACACCGTCGGCCCCGCCGCGCACGACGCGGTGGACGGTCTCGAGCCCGGCCAGGTCGCCGTCATCGAGAACCTCCGCTTCAACGCGGGCGAGACGTCCAAGGACGACACCGAGCGCGGCGAGTTCGCCGACAAGCTCGCCGCCCTCGCGGATGTGTACGTGGGCGACGGCTTCGGCGCCGTGCACCGCAAGCACGCCTCCGTCTTCGACCTCCCGGCGCGCCTGCCGCACTACGCGGGCTACCTCATCGCCACCGAGGTCGGCGTCCTGAAGAAGCTCACCGAGGACGTCAGGCGTCCGTACGTCGTCGCGCTCGGCGGCGCCAAGGTCTCCGACAAGCTGGCCGTCATCGACCAGCTGCTCGGCAAGGCCGACCGCCTCCTGATCGGCGGCGGCATGGCGTACACCTTCCTCAAGGCACAGGGCCACGAGGTCGGCATCTCCCTCCTCCAGGAGGACCAGGTCCCGACCGTCAAGGAGTACATCAAGCGGGCCGAGGACAGCGGCGTCGAGCTGGTCCTGCCCGTCGACGTCCTGGTCTCCACGGAGTTCCCGGACCTGAAGACCAAGGCCCCGGCCAACCCCACCACGGTCGCCGCGGACGCCATCCCGGCCGACCAGGAGGGTCTCGACATCGGTCCCGAGACCCGTAAGCTCTACGCCTCGAAGCTCGCCGACGCGGCCACCGTCTTCTGGAACGGTCCGATGGGCGTCTTCGAGCACCCCGACTACGCCGAGGGCACCAAGGCGGTCGCCCAGGCCCTCCTCGACTCCCCGGCCTTCACGGTCGTCGGCGGTGGCGACTCCGCCGCGGCCGTCCGGACCCTGGGCTTCGACGAGAACGCATTCGGCCACATTTCCACCGGCGGCGGCGCCTCCCTCGAATACCTCGAGGGCAAGACGCTCCCCGGCCTCGCCGCACTGGAGAACTGACACCTGATGACTACGCGTACCCCGCTGATGGCGGGCAACTGGAAGATGAACCTCAACCACCTCGAGGCCATCGCCCACGTCCAGAAGCTCGCCTTCGCCCTGGCCGACAAGGACTACGACGCCGTCGAGGTCGCCGTCCTGCCCCCCTTCACCGACCTGCGTTCGGTGCAGACCCTGGTCGACGGCGACAAGCTCAAGATCAAGTACGGCGCGCAGGACATCTCGGCGCACGACTCCGGTGCCTACACCGGCGAGATCTCGGGCCCGATGCTCTCCAAGCTGAAGTGCACGTACGTGGCCGTGGGCCACTCCGAGCGCCGTCAGTACCACGACGAGAGCGACGAGATCTGCAACGCGAAGGTGAAGGCCGCCTACAAGCACGGCCTGACCCCGATCCTCTGCATCGGCGAGGGCCTCGACATCCGTGAGGCCGGCCAGCAGATCGAGTACACCCTCGCCCAGCTCGACGGCGGTCTGAAGGACCTCCCCGCCGAGCAGGCCGAGTCCATTGTCATCGCGTACGAGCCGGTGTGGGCCATCGGCACCGGCAAGGTCGCGACCCCCGAGGACGCCCAGGAGGTGTGCGGCGCGATCCGCGGCCGCCTCGCCGAGCTGTACTCGCAGGAGCTCGCCGACAAGGTGCGCATCCAGTACGGCGGCTCCGTGAAGTCCGGCAACGTGGCCGCGATCATGGCGCAGCCCGATGTCGACGGCGCCCTCGTGGGCGGCGCGGCACTCGACTCGGACGAGTTCGTCAAGATCGTCCGGTTCCGCGACCAGTGAGTATGCGGTAGCGCCGTTACGTCGTACCCTTGCGGGGGCCGGGCGGCTTCGCTCAGCGAGGCACCGGCCCCCGTCGTCTATCCAGATCCGAGGAAGTTGGTCCAGCCGTGGTTATGGGGTTCTCGATCGCCCTGATCGTCTTCAGTGGGCTGATGATGCTGCTGGTGCTGATGCACAAGGGCAAGGGCGGCGGTCTCTCCGACATGTTCGGTGGCGGCATGCAGTCTTCCGTCGGCGGCTCGTCGGTCGCCGAGCGCAACCTCGACCGCATCACTGTCGTGGTCGGTCTTCTCTGGTTCGCGTGCATTGTCGTGCTCGGCCTGTTGATGAAGGTGAACAACTGACCGCGAAAGCGGCTTGATTGCCACCTTGCGAAAGCTTCGCTTAAAGCCCCATGTACGGTGCGCGCCGCACGGCGCGGATTATCATGGGGCTTGCGTCTCGGGGCGGGGTGTAACTCCAAACACTGGACGCGCGTTGGGCCTTACGTAGACTGAGGCGCCCGCAGCAGCACCATCACGCAGGGAGTTACGACCGTGGCAAGTGGCAACGCGATCCGAGGAAGTCGGGTCGGGGCGGGGCCGATGGGCGAGGCCGAGCGCGGTGAGTCCGCGCCGCGTCTGCGCATCTCCTTCTGGTGCTCCAACGGGCACGAGACGGTTCCCAGCTTCGCCAGCGACGCGCAGGTCCCCGATACCTGGGACTGCCCCCGCTGCGGCTTCCCGGCAGGTCAGGACCGGGACAACCCGCCGGACCCGCCCCGCACCGAGCCGTACAAGACGCACCTGGCGTACGTACGAGAGCGGCGCACCGACGCTGACGGCGAGGCGATTCTCGCGGAGGCGCTGGCCAAACTGCGGGGCGAGATCTAGGGCGTGTGAAGGGCCGGACATCAGTGGATGTCCGGCCGCTGTGTTTTTCACGCGGCGTTTACCGGCACGTGTGCGGACAGACAGCTTCAGAGATCTCATATCGGGCCCTGATCAATTAGGTTGGAACGTGCAGCGGGGCAAGGTACGTACACAGGTACGAGAGAAGGCTGAAGTCCGAGATGAACGCAGAAAGCCGCGCCAGGCTCAACCAGACGCCCGAATGGGCGGCGATCGGCAAGCACCGGGAGCAGCTGGGGGAGGTGCAGTTGCGTGATCTTTTCGCCAAGGACCCGGCGCGCGGCACGCAGTACACGCTCCAGGTCGGCGACCTGCACGTCGACTACTCCAAGCACCTCGTCACGGACGAGACGCTGACGCTGCTGCGCGAGCTCGCCGCGGCCACCGACGTCTTCGGCCTGCGGGACGCCATGTTCCGCGGCGAGAAGATCAACACCACCGAGGACCGCGCGGTCCTGCACACGGCGTTGCGCGCCCCGCGGGACGCGGTGATCGAGGTCGACGGCGAGAACGTGGTGCCGGCGGTGCACGCCGTGCTCGACAAGATGAGCGTCTTCGCGGACAAGGTCCGCTCCGGCGAGTGGACCGGGCACACCGGCAAGCGCATCAAGAACATCGTGAACGTCGGCATCGGCGGCTCGGACCTCGGCCCCGCCATGGCGTACGAGGCGCTGCGCTCGTTCACCGACCGCGACCTCACCGTGCGCTTCGTGTCGAACGTCGACGGCGCCGACCTGCACGAGGCCGTGCGGGACCTGGACCCGGCCGAGACGCTGTTCGTCATCGCCTCGAAGACGTTCACCACGATCGAGACGATCACGAACGCGACCTCGGCACGCGACTGGCTCCTGACCGGCCTGCGCGCCGACCAGAACGCCGTCGCCAAGCACTTCGTGGCCCTGTCGACGAACGCCGAGAAGGTCTCCGACTTCGGCATCGACACGGCCAACATGTTCGAGTTCTGGGACTGGGTCGGCGGCCGCTACTCGTACGACTCGGCGATCGGTCTCGCGCTGATGATCGCGATCGGCCCGGACGCCTTCCGTCAGATGCTGGCCGGCTTCCACCTGGTCGACGAGCACTTCCGCACCGCGCCCGCCGAGTCCAACGTGCCTTTGCTGCTCGGCCTGTTGGGCATCTGGTACGGCAACTTCCACGACGCCCAGTCGCACGCGGTCCTGCCGTACTCGCACTACCTCTCCAAGTTCACCGCCTACCTCCAGCAGCTGGACATGGAGTCCAACGGCAAGTCCGTGAGCCGTGACGGCGAGCCGGTGGACTGGCAGACGGGCCCGGTCGTCTGGGGCACCCCGGGCACCAACGGCCAGCACGCGTACTACCAACTGATCCACCAGGGAACGAAGTTGATCCCGGCGGACTTCATCGGCTTCGCCGAGCCCGTCGCCGATCTGCTGCCGGGGCTTGTCGCCCAGCACGACCTCCTGATGGCCAACTTCTTCGCGCAGACGCAGGCGTTGGCCTTCGGCAAGACGCCCGACGAGGTGCGGGCCGAGGGGGTGCCGGACGAGCTCGTCCCGCACAAGACATTCAAGGGCAACCACCCGACGACGACGATCCTCGCCAAGGAGCTGACACCGTCGGTTCTCGGTCAACTCATCGCGCTCTACGAACACAAGGTGTTCGTGCAGGGCGCCGTGTGGAACATCGACTCCTTCGACCAGTGGGGCGTCGAGCTCGGCAAGGTCCTCGCCAAGCGCATCGAGCCGGCCCTGACGGAGGGTGCCGACGTGGCGGACCTCGACGGGTCGACGACGGCACTTGTCGCCAAGTACCGGACGCTGCGCGGCCGTTGATGCACTGAACGCGAGCCGGCCCGGTCCACCGGAAGGTGGACCCACGATGCGGATGTCGGGGGTGTCCAGGGCGGTCGGGAGCGCGTAGCCGGTGAGG
>NZ_JBFAJT010000003.1:0-164253 GCF_040655335.1 Streptomyces sp. NPDC050439 | reverse complement strand
CGCGGGCCGGGTCGCGGGCCAATTATCACCACTCCCCGCGCCCGGCGGGCGGGGGGCGCCCCCCCCCCCGCCCCCCCCCCCCCCCGCGCGCCCCCCCCCCCCCCCCGCCTCGCGTTCAGTGTCGCTCAGGGAGAAGCCGGCGGATACAGGTCGCGCGGCAGCTGTGAGGCCGCCGCCTTGTCGAGCAGCCACAGCGTCCGTGACCTGCCGTACGCGCCCGCGGCGGGCGCCTGCACCTCGCCCGCGCCCGACAGGGCCATCGCCGCGGCGTTGGCCTTGTCCTCGCCGGCGGCGAGCAGCCACACCTCACGCGCCGACCGGATCGCCGGGAGCGTGAGCGTGATGCGCACGGGCGGCGGCTTGGGCGCGCCGTGCACGCCCACCACCGTCCGCTCCGTCTCACGGACCGCGGGCAACTCCGGGAAGAGCGAGGCGACATGGGTGTCCGGACCGACGCCCAGCATCAGCACGTCGAACGTCGGCACCGGACCATGGTCCTCGGGCCCCGCGGCCGCGGTGAGCTCGGCCGCGTACATCCCGGCCGCCGCGTCCACCTCGTACGCGCCGTCCGACGCGGGCATCGGATGCACCCGGGCCGGGTTCAGGGGCACCGAGTCGAGCAGTGCCTCCTTGGCCTGGGTGTAGTTGCGCTCCGGGTCGCCGTCCGGCAGGAAGCGCTCGTCGCCCCACCACAGGTCCAGGCGCGACCAGTCGATCGCGTCCTTCGCCGGGGACGAACTCAGCGCCGCGAGCAGGCCGTTGCCGTTGCGTCCGCCGGTGAGGACCACCGACGCGAAGCCGCGGGCGGCCTGCGCGTCGACGATCTTCGTGATGAGGCGGGCCGCGGCGGCCTGCGCCATCAGCTCCTTGTCGCGGTGCACCACCAGCTGCGGGGCCGCGCTCACTTGGTCGCCGCCTTCTTGGCCGCGGTCTTCTTCGCGGGAGCGCTCTTCTTCGCCGCCTCCGCGGGCTCCTCCACTGCGGGGACCGCGGTCGCCTCGTACTCGCCCAGGCGGTCCACGCCGTACCTCAGCGCGGACGCGTAGGTGTCGTCCGGGTCGAGACGGCGCAGTTCCTCGGCGATCAGTTCGGCCGTCTCGCGGCGCTTGAGCGCCACCGCGCGGTCGGGCTGCCCCTGGATGGAGAGCGTGGCCAGCGAGCCGTCGGCCCGGCCGAGCACGATGGGACCGCAGTCGGTGTCCATGCGTACGCCGGTGAGGCCGGGGCCCGCGGACAGCGAGCGCTTCACGGGGACGGAGAGCCGGTCCGCGAGCCACATGGCGAGCAGCTCGCAGCTCGGGTTGAACTCCTCGCCCTCCACCTCGACCGACGTCACCTTGCAGGCGATCTGGTCGAGAGCGGCCGCGAGCATCGAGCGCCACGGGGTGATCCGGGTCCAGGAGAGGTCCGTGTCGCCGGGGTGGTAGGCATCGGCGCGCGCGGTCAGCTCGTGGATCGGCTGCTCGGCGGCGTACGTGTCCGTGACGCGGCGCTGGCCGAGCGCGCCGAGCGGGTCCTTGGCCGGGTTGAGCGGCGCGTTGACCGGCCACCACACGACCACGGGGGCGTCGGGAAGCAGCAGCGGCAGGACGACCGACTGGGCGTGGTTGATGACCTCGCCGTAGAGCCGCAGGACCACCGTCTCGCCGGTGCCCGCGTCCGCGCCGACCCGCACCTCGGCGTCGAGGCGTGACGTCGTGCGGTCACGGGGTGAGCGCGCGGCACGCTTGATGACGACCAGCTTGCGCGAGGGGTGCTCGCGGGACGCTTCGTTGGCGGCCTTCAGGGCGTCGTAGGCGTTCTCCTCGTCGGTCACGATGACGAGGGTGAGCACCATGCCGACGGCCGGGGTGCCGATCGCCCTGCGCCCCTTCACGAGCGCCTTGTTGATCTTGCTGGACGTGGTGTCCGTAAGGTCGATCTTCATGGGCGACGCCAGCTCCGTCCGTCTCGTGCGAGCATTTCGTCCGCCTCGGACGGGCCCCAGGTCCCGGACGAATACTGCGCGGGCTTGCCGTGCTTGTCCCAGTACTCCTCGATCGGGTCGAGGATGTTCCAGGAGAGCTCGACCTCCTCCGTGCGCGGGAAGAGGTTGGCGTCGCCGAGCAGGACGTCCAGGATCAGGCGCTCGTACGCCTCCGGGCTGGACTCGGTGAAGGACTCTCCGTAGGCGAAGTCCATCGACACGTCGCGGATCTCCATCGAGGTGCCGGGCACCTTGGAGCCGAACCGGACCGTGATGCCCTCGTCGGGCTGGACACGGATGACGATCGCGTTCTGGCCCAGCTCCTCCGTCGCCGTGTGGTCGAAGGGGGAGTGGGGCGCGCGCTGGAAGACGACCGCGATCTCGGTGACGCGGCGGCCCAGGCGCTTGCCCGTACGGAGATAGAAGGGGACACCCGCCCAGCGGCGGTTGTCCACCTCCAGCTTGATGGCCGCGTAGGTGTCCGTCTTCGACTTGGGGTCGATGCCCTCTTCCTGGAGGTAGCCGACGGCCTTCTCGCCGCCCTGCCACCCTGCGGCGTACTGGCCGCGGACCGTGCTCTTGCCGAGGTCCTTGGGCAGCCGCACGGCGCCGAGGACCTTCGCCTTCTCGGCGACCAGCGCGTTCGCGTCGAAGGAGGCGGGCTCCTCCATCGCGGTCAGCGCCATCAGCTGGAGCAGGTGGTTCTGGATGACGTCACGGGCGGCGCCGATGCCGTCGTAGTAGCCGGCGCGGCCGCCGATGCCGATGTCCTCGGCCATCGTGATCTGGACGTGGTCCACGTACGACCGGTTCCAGATCGGCTCGAACATCTGGTTGGCGAAGCGGAGCGCCAGGATGTTCTGGACGGTCTCCTTGCCGAGGTAGTGGTCGATCCGGAACACCTGGTCCGGGTCGAACACCTCGTGCACGATCGAGTTGAGCTCCTTGGCGGACGCCAGGTCGTGTCCGAAGGGCTTCTCGATGACCGCGCGGCGCCAGGAACCCTGCGGGGCGTCCGCGAGCTCGTGCTTCTTGAGCTGCTGGACGACCTGCGGGAAGAACTTCGGGGGCACCGACAGGTAGAAGGCGAAGTTGCCGCCCGTGCCCTGTGCCTTGTCGAGGTCCTGGATGGTGGCCTTGAGCTGCTCGAAGGCGTCGTCGTCGTCGAAGTTGCCCTGGACGAAGCGCATCCCCTGGATGAGCTGCTGCCAGACCTCTTCGCGGAACGGCGTACGGGAGTGCTGCTTGACGGCGTCGTGGACGACCTGGGCGAAGTCTTCGTCCTCCCAGTCGCGGCGCGCGAAGCCGATGAGCGAGAAGCCCGGCGGCAGCAGGCCACGGTTGGCGAGGTCATAGACAGCGGGCATCAGCTTTTTACGGGACAAATCGCCCGTGACGCCAAAGATGACCAGGCCCGACGGCCCCGCGATACGCGGGAGCCGTCGGTCTGCGGCGTCACGCAGCGGATTGCTGCTTGACAAGATGGTCAGCCCTCCGAAGGGGTGAGGCGCTTGAGCTCCGCCTCGGTGGACTTGAGCAGGTCGTTCCAGGACGCCTCGAACTTCTCGACGCCTTCGTCCTCGAGCAGCTGCACGACCTCGTCGTAGCTGATGCCGAGCTTTTCGACGGCCGCGATCTCAGCGCGCGCGGTGTCGTACGTACCGGCCACGGTGTTGCCCGTGATCTGGCCGTGGTCGGCGGTGGCCTCGAGGGTCGCCTCCGGCATCGTGTTCACCGTGTTCGGCGCGACCAGGTCGTCGACGTACAGGGTGTCCTTGTACGCCGGGTCCTTGACGCCGGTCGAGGCCCACAGCGGACGCTGCTTGTTGGCCTGCGCCTTGTCCAGCGCGGCCCAGCGGTCGGACGAGAAGACCTCTTCGTAGGCCTCGTACGCCAGGCGGGCGTTGGCGAGCGCGACCTTGCCCTTGGCGGACTTGGCCTCGTCGGTGCCCAGGGCGTCCAGGCGCTTGTCGATCTCGGTGTCCACGCGGGACACGAAGAAGGACGCCACCGAGTGGATCTTGGAGAGGTCCAGGCCGCGCTCCTTGGCCTTCTCCAGGCCGGCCAGGTACGCGTCCATGACCAGGCGGTAACGCTCCAGCGAGAAGATCAGCGTGACGTTGACGCTGATGCCCAGGCCGATGACCTCGGTGATCGCGGGCAGGCCCGCCTTCGTCGCCGGGATCTTGATGAGCGTGTTCGGGCGGTCCACCAGCCAGGCGAGCTGCTTGGCCTCGGCGACCGTCGACTTCGTGTTGTGCGCCAGGCGCGGGTCGACCTCGATCGACACGCGGCCGTCCTGGCCGCCCGTCGCGTCGAAGACCGGGCGCAGGATGTCGGCGGCGTCACGGACGTCCGCCGTCGTGATCATGCGGATGGCTTCTTCGACGGTGACACCGCGGGATGCGAGGTCGGAGAGCTGCTGGTCGTAACCGTCGCCCTGCGAGATCGCCTTCTGGAAGATCGACGGGTTGGTCGTGACGCCCACGACGTGGCTCTGGTCGATCAGCTCGGCGAGGTTGCCGGACGTGATCCGCTTGCGCGACAGGTCGTCCAGCCAGATCGCGACGCCTTCGTCGGAAAGGCGCTTGAGTGCGTCTGTCATGAGGATTACATCTCCTACTTGGTCGTATGTCGGCGTCAGCGCTGAGCGGCGTCGATCGATTCCCGGGCGGCCGATGCGACCGCGTCGGCGGTGAAGCCGAACTCGCGGAACAGCACCTTGCCGTCGGCCGAGGCACCGAAGTGCTCCAGCGAGACGATGCGCCCGGCGTCACCCACGAAGCGGTGCCAGGTCAGGCCGATGCCCGCCTCGACCGCCACGCGCGCCTTGACGGACGGCGGAAGGACGCTGTCGCGGTACCCCTGGTCCTGCGCCTCGAACCACTCGACGCACGGCATCGAGACGACGCGCGTGGGAACACCCGCGGCCTGCAGCTGCTCGCGCGCCTCGACGGCGAGCTGCACCTCGGAGCCCGTGCCGATGAGGACGACCTCGGGGGTGCCGCCGTCGGCCTCGAAGAGTACGTAGCCACCCTTGACGGCGCCCTCGGTGACCTCACGGTCGTACGTCGGCACGCCCTGACGGGTCAGCGCGAGGCCGTGCGGGGCGCCCTTGCCGAACTCCTTGGTGTAGCGCTTGAGGATCTCGCGCCACACGACGGCGGTCTCGTTCGCGTCCGCCGGGCGGACCACGTTCAGGCCCGGGATGGCGCGCAGCGAGGCCAGGTGCTCGACCGGCTGGTGCGTCGGGCCGTCCTCGCCGAGACCGATGGAGTCGTGCGTCCACACGTACGTCACCGGGAGGTGCATCAGCGCGGAGAGACGGACGGCGTTGCGCATGTAGTCGGAGAACACCAGGAAGGTGCCGCCGAAGATGCGGGTGTTGCCGTGCAGCGCGATGCCGTTCATCTCCGCGGCCATGGAGTGCTCGCGGATGCCGAAGTGGATCGTGCGGCCGTACGGGTCCGCCTCCGGCAGCGGGTTGCCCGCCGGGAGGAACGACGACGTCTTGTCGATCGTGGTGTTGTTCGAGCCCGCGAGGTCGGCGGAGCCGCCCCACAGCTCGGGGATCACCGCGCCGAGCGCCTGCAGGACCTTGCCGGACGCGGCACGCGTCGCGACGCCCTTGCCCGCCTCGAAGACCGGGAGCTTCTCCTCCCAGCCCTGGGGGAGCTCGCCCGCGGCGACGCGGTCGAACTCGGCGGCGCGCGCGGAGTCGGCGGTGCGCCAGGCGGCGAAGCCCTTCTCCCACTCGGCCTTGGCGTCACGGCCGCGGTCGAGGGCGGCGCGGGTGTGCGCGAGGACCTCGTCCGAGACCTCGAAGTTCTTCTCCGGGTCGAAGCCGAGGACACGCTTGGTGGCCGCGACCTCTTCGTCGCCGAGCGCCGAGCCGTGCGCGGCCTCGGTGTTCTGCGCGTTCGGAGCGGGCCAGGCGATGATCGAGCGCATGGCGATGAAGGAGGGGCGCTCCGTCTCCGCCTTCGCGGCCAGGATCGCCCGGTAGAGGGCGGCCGGGTCGAGGTCGCCGTTCTCCTTGGGCTCCACGCGCTGGACGTGCCAGCCGTAGGCCTCGTACCGCTTCATGGTGTCCTCGGACACCGCGGTCTCCGTGTCGCCCTCGATGGAGATGTGGTTGTCGTCCCACAGCAGCACGAGGTTGCCGAGCTTCTGGTGCCCGGCCAGCGACGACGCCTCGCCGGAGATGCCCTCCTGGAGACAGCCGTCGCCCGCGATCGCGAAGATGTGGTGGTCGAACGGCGACTCGCCGGCAGCGGTCTGCGGGTCGAACAGTCCACGCTCGTAGCGGGCGGCCATCGCCATGCCCACGGCGTTGGCGACGCCCTGGCCGAGGGGGCCGGTCGTCGTCTCCACGCCCGTGGTGTGCCCGTACTCCGGGTGGCCCGGGGTCTTCGAGCCCCAGGTGCGGAACGCCTTCAGGTCATCGAGCTCCAGGCCGAAGCCGGCCAGGTAGAGCTGGATGTAGAGGGTCAGGGACGAGTGGCCCGCGGAAAGGACGAACCGGTCGCGCCCGGTCCACTCGGCGTCCGCGGGGTCGTGCCGCATCACCTTCTGGAAGAGGGTGTACGCGGCGGGCGCGAGGCTCATGGCCGTACCAGGATGGCCGTTGCCGACCTTCTGTACGGAGTCCATGGCCAGGACGCGGGCAGTATCAACAGCCCGCTGGTCCAGTTCGGTCCACTCGAGGTCTGTGGTGGTCGGCTTGGTGCTCACCCTGAGTCAGGGCTCCTCTCCACATGTCGAATGCCGGCGATGTAGATCCCACCGGCCGATGTCGAGCCTACCGCTGTAAAGACGTGCATTTTTTCGAGTCATTCCAGAGTGCCGGGGTGCGCCGCCATCCGCCTCCCGAAAGGGATCCACGGTGTTCACCATGTGATCCGCAAGCCGCTCATCTGGACTCCCACAACGAGTGCGGGACCGCTCATCTGAACGGGTGTCGGGCCGCGTTTCGGGCGCACCAACACGCCGCTCAACACGACCCCACCCCCGCGATGGGCGAGGTATGGGCAACGTCTACAGTGGCGTGGTACGCGCGAGCCTTTACCGGATCTTCATGTCTGAACGTCCGACGCGGCTTGCTGGGAAGTCTCTGTCAGGGGTGTGCGTGACGGCCGTTGAATCCCGTCCAGCGGGAGCAATTGGGACGAGCTCTAGCCCAAGCCACCGGCCGCTCGGGGCCCGTGTCATGGCGTTCGTGGCGCTGACCAAGCCGCGAATCATCGAACTCCTCCTGATCACCACCGTTCCGGTGATGTTCCTCGCCGAGCAGGGGGTGCCCGACCTCTGGCTGGTCTTCGTGACCTGCCTGGGCGGCTACCTCTCGGCGGGCGGCGCGAACGCGCTCAACATGTACATCGACCGTGACATCGACGCCCTGATGGACCGTACGTCCCAGCGGCCCCTGGTCACGGGAATGGTCAGCCCCCGGGAGTGCCTCGCCTTCGGCATCGCCCTCGCGGTCGGCTCGACGCTGCTCTTCGGCCTCGCCGTCAACTGGCTGTCCGCCTGGCTCGCCCTGGGCGCCCTGCTCTTCTACGTGGTCGTCTACACGATGATCCTTAAGCGCCGCACCTCGCAGAACATCGTCTGGGGCGGCATCGCGGGCTGCATGCCCGTGCTCATCGGCTGGTCCTCGGTGACCAACTCGCTCTCCTGGGCGCCGGTCATCCTCTTCCTCGTGATGTTCTTCTGGACGCCGCCGCACTACTGGCCGCTGTCGATGAAGGTCAAGGACGACTACGCGCGCGTGGGCGTGCCCATGCTGCCGGTCGTCGCGTCGAACAAGGTGGTCGCGCGGCAGATCGTCCTCTACAGCTGGGTGATGGTCGCCGTCTCGCTGCTGCTTCAGCCGCTCGGCTACACCGGCTGGTTCTACACCGTGGTCGCCTTCGTGACCGGCGGCTGGTGGCTGTGGGAGGCGCACGGCCTGCAGAACCGCGCCAAGGCCGAGGTCACGGGCGGCAAGCTCAAGGAGATGCGGCTCTTCCACTGGTCGATCACCTACGTCTCGCTGCTGTTCGTGGCGGTCGCGGTGGACCCCTTCCTTCGCTGAGCCCAGGACTTTCCCGGCGGGCGGGGCACGTGGTGTTGAACGCCACGTGCCCCGCCCGTCGCCAGTTGATCTACCCGTCGGTAGCATCCTGCTCATGGCAGAGACGCAGCAGGTCGAGGACAGCAAGCAGGCAGCCCGCGCGGACAAGAAGGCGGCCAAGCTTGCCAAGCAGATCGGTGCCTTCGCCCAGGCGCACGGCGGTGCCGAGGGGCAGGTCGCGTACATCGGGCACGAGGGCACCCGCATCGTCCTGGTCGGCGACGACGGCGGCTGGGGCGACCTGGTGGCCCCCACCTACGAGATCGCGCAGAGCGCCGTCGAGAAGGCCGGGATCACCGTCCACGAGGACTTCGACGGTGACTTCGCCGCCAAGGTGGAGACCGGCCCGTACGAGTGGTCGCGGATGGCCGGCATCCAGCTCGGCGGCAAGAGCAACGGCTGACGGCATCGAGGCCGTGGCGGACAGAACGGCCGTGAGCAACACCTGACACCCGGGTCACCCGTTAGGACGGTAGGAGCACGTCCGTCTACCGGGAGCCCGGATGATCGAAACGCCGTCCCTGGTGGACCAGTACTGCCACGGTGTGCTGCGTACGGAGCTGGGCCTCGGCACCTTCGAGGCCCATCTCGGCCGCGGTGAGGGCCCGCCCGCGCCCGGCACCACCTTCTTCGACACCCAGACGGGCTTCGCCGTGCGCCGCTGGTGCCCGCCGCTGCTCGGCCTCGAACCGCACTGCCCGCCCGCCCGCTACCTCGCCCGCCGCCGTGACCTGGGCGTTCTGGAGGCGGGACGACGGCTGCTGCGGGGGAGCGGCATCACGACGTATCTGGTCGACACGGGGCTGCCCGGCGATCTGACGGGGCCCGGCGAGATGGCGTCGGCCGGTGACGCCGACGCCCGTGAGATCGTCCGCCTGGAATTACTGGCCGAACAGGTCGCCGACACCTCCGGCACCGTCGACTCGTTCCTCGCCAACCTCGCCGAGTCCGTGCACGCGGCCGCCGCGAACGCCGTCGCCTTCACCTCCGTGGCGGGCGTCCGGCGCAGCCTCGCCCTGGCACCCGAGCCGCCGGGTCCCGGGGAGGTGCGAGGGGCGGCGGGACGCTGGCTGGCCCGGCGGCAGGTGGGCGGGGCGCTCCAGGACCCGGTGCTGCTCCGGCATCTGCTCTGGATCGCCGTCGCGTCGGGGCGTCCGCTGCAACTGCACGCGGGGTCCGGCGACCCGCAGGGGTACTTCGGCGGGTTCGCGCGGGCGACCGCGGGGCTCGGCACCGATCTGGTCCTGCTGCACGGCTATCCGTACCACCGCAACGCCGCTGACCTGGCCGGTCTCTTCCCGCACGTGTACGCGGATCTGGGGCCCGCCCTGGTGCGCACGGGCGCTCGCGCGGCCGCCGTGCTCGCGGAGATCCTGGAGCTCGCGCCCTTCGGCAAGCTGTTGTTCTCCAGCGGCGCGCACGGGCTTCCCGAGCTGCACGTGGTGGGTGCACGGCTCTTCGGGGAGGCGCTGGGGCGGGTGCTCGGGGGGTGGGTCGCGGAGGGCGCGTGGTCGCTGCCGGACGCGCAGCGGGTGGCGGGGCTCATCGCGGCGGGCAACGCCCGCCGCGTGTACGGCCTGACCGACGACTGAGGTCAGACCGCCGAGAGCCGCGAGTCGTCGGCCTGGGCCGGCAGACCGGCGGAGGGGTAGGGCCGTTCGCGCAGCGACAGCAGGACGCGCAGCACGGCGATCCAGACCACGCACGAGCCGAACATGTGCAGGCCGACCAGGACCTCGGGCAGATCCGTGAAGTACTGGACGTAACCGATCGCGCCCTGGGCGAGCAGGATCAGGAAGAGGTCGCGGGTGCGGTGCAGCGGGCCCTTGGGGGCGTCGACCGCCTTGAGGACGAACCACAGGGCGAACGTCAGTGTCACCACGATCCAGGCGAGCACGGCGTGCAGCTTGCTGACGGTCTCCCAGTCGAAGCCCATCCGCGGCACCTCGCTGGAGTCACCGGCGTGCGGCCCGGAGCCCGTCACGACGGTGCCGACCGCGATGAGCAGCGCGGACGCCGCGACCAGGAACCACACAAGCTGCGCCACGGCCTTGCCGACCAGCGGACGTACCTCACCGTCGCCCTCGCGGGTGCGCTGCCACATCGTGACGGCGACCGCGATCAGGGCGGTGGAGAGCAGGAAGTGCGCCGCGACCGTCCACGGGTTGAGGCCGACGAGCACCACGATGCCGCCGAGGATCGCATTGCCCATGACCAGCCAGAACTGGGCCCAGCCGAGCCGGGTGAGGCTGCGCCGCATCGGCTTCTGCGAGCGCGCCGCGATGATCGCCCAGCCGACGGCCGCGCAGAGCACGTACGCCAGCATGCGGTTGCCGAACTCGATGGCTCCGTGGAGGCCCATCTCGTGGGTGGCCGTCAGGGAGTCGTCCGTGCACTTGGGCCAGGTCGGGCAGCCGAGGCCTGATCCGGTCAGCCGGACGGCGCCGCCGGTGACCACGATGCACACCGTCATCGCGAGCGAGATGAGGGCGGCACGCTGGACGGTCCGCTGCTGCGGGGTCCAGCGTTCGGCGATGAAGGCGAGCGGGTTGCGCACGGCGGAGACGGCGTCGGCTCGGGTCACGTTTGGCACGGGGACCATCGTAGGGGGCCGCTTGTGCAAGCTTTCACGAGGGGGACGTATCCGGTGCTTCTGTGACGCGGCTTACGCCGGACGCGGGGGTCCGGCGGCTACTCCCAGCGGAAGAACCTGCCCGCGGCGCCGAGCCCGACGACCGCCCAGACCGCCAGGATCGCCAGGTTCCCCCACGGCATCCCCGCGCCGTCCTGGAGCACGTCCCGCAGGCCGTCGGAGAGGGCGGAGATCGGCAGCAGGCCGAGCACCGACTGGGCCGCGTCGGGGAACTTGTCCAGCGGCACGATGACGCCGCCGCCCACCAGCAGGAGCAGGAAGACCAGGTTCGCGGCGGCGAGCGTCGCCTCGGCCTTCAGGGTGCCCGCCATCAGCAGGCCGAGGCCCGAGAAGGCCGCCGTGCCGAGGATCAGGAGAAGGAGTACGGCGAAGGGGTTGCCGTGCGGTGACCAGCCCAGCGCGAAGGCGATCACCGTCAGGAGCACGATCTGCAGGACCTCGGTGACCAGGACCGACAGGGTCTTCGCCGCCATCAGGCCCCAGCGGGGCAGGGGTGAGGCACCGAGCCGCTTGAGGACGCCGTAGCGGCGCTCGAAGCCCGTGGCGATGGCCTGCCCGGTGAACGCCGTCGACATCACGGCGAGGGCGAGGATGCCGGGCGCGAGGAAGTCCACGGCCTTGCCCTCGCCGGTGTCCACGATGTCGACCGCGCTGAACAGCACGAGCAGCAGCGTGGGGATGACGACGGTCAGCAGCAGCTGCTCGCCGTTGCGCAGCAGCATCTTCGTCTCGAGCGCCGCCTGCGCGGCGATCATGCGGGGGAGCGGGGCGGCGCCCGGCTTCGGCGTGTACGTACCGGCGGCGCTCATCCGCGCAGCTCCTTGCCTGTGAGCTCCAGGAAGACGTCTTCCAGGGTGTGGCGTTCGACGGCGATCTTTTCCGGCATCACGCCGTGCTGGGCGCACCAGGAGGTGACCGTGGCGAGCAGCTGCGGGTCGACCGTGCCGCTCACGCGGTAGGCGCCCGGGGTGAGTTCGGCCGCCGCGGAGTCCGGCGGGAGCGCCTTGAGGAGGGAGCCGACGTCGAGTCCCGGGCGTCCGGAGAAGCGCAGGGTGTTCTCGGCACCGCCACGGCACAGCTCCTCCGGCGTGCCCTCGGCGATGACCTTGCCCGCGTCGATGATGGCGACCTCGTCGGCGAGCTGCTCGGCCTCGTCCATGTGGTGCGTGGTGAGGATGACGCTGACGCCGTCGGTGCGCAGATCGCGTACGAGATCCCAGGTGGCGCGGCGTGCCTGCGGGTCGAGGCCCGCGGTCGGCTCGTCCAGGAAGACCAGCTCGGGCCGTCCGACCACGGCCATGGCGAGCGCGAGGCGCTGCTGCTGGCCGCCGGACAGGCGCCGGTAGGTGGTGCGGCCGCAGCTCTCCAGACCCAGGCGCTCGATCAGCGCGCCCACGTCCAGGGGGTGCGCGTGCAGCTTCGCCATGTGGCGCAGCATCTCGTCGGCGCGGGCGCCGGAGTAGACGCCGCCGGACTGGAGCATCACGCCGATGCGGGGGCGCAGCGCGCCGGCCTCGCGGACCGGGTCGAGGCCGAGGACGCGGACCGTGCCCGCGTCCGGCCTGCGATAGCCCTCGCAGGTCTCGATCGTGGTGGTCTTCCCGGCGCCGTTCGGCCCGAGGACCGCGGTGACGGTGCCCGCGCGGACCCGGAGGTCGAGGCCGTCCACCGCGGTCTTCTTGCCGTACCGCTTGACCAGGCCGGTGACCTGGACGACGGACTCAATTCCCATGCCGGGAAGTCTAGAGAGGGGGAGGAGGGGCGTGGGCAGGGGGCTGTCAGCCCGCCCACTCGGCGCGCGAGCGGTGGGTGTCGAGCCAGCGCTCGGCGTACGCGACCGCGTCGGCCACCGGGAAGAGGCGGGCCGTGGCGGCGCCCACCTTCCTGCGCACCACGGGGCGGTCCCGCTCGAAATCCGCGCCGAGTTCGTCGAAGCGCTCCTCGGAGATCGAGGTCTCGCGCACCGTCATCCAGCGGCGGCCCTGCGGGGTCATGACCGCGAAGGAGTTCTCGGCCTCTGGGGCCGGGAGGCGGTACTCGGCCAGGTGGAAGGAGGTGCAGGAGTCGTAGCCCGCGCCGAGCAGCAGGACCCGGGCGCCCGATGCCTCCAGGCGGGCCAGCGGGCTGCGCTCGCCGAGGCGGCAGTCAAGGGCGTGCTCCTCCAGGAGCGCCTGCGCGCGGGGGCCGACCGCCGCGAAGGAGGTCTGGGGGTGGGCGCTGCGCAGGGCGCCGGGCCAGGTGCGTACGGTCTCGGGGATCACGCCGACGCCCCGGGTGGGGGCGGTGCGCGGGTCGTAGGCGGGGATGGACGCGCGGATCTCGGGCCACCAGGACTCGGGCACGGGCGGGTTCTCCCACTCGGCCGGGTCGGAGTTGTCGCTGGACTGGGTGGGGACCACGAGCGTGCCCTTTTGGCCCAGCGTGTCGAGGAGCGCCTGGACGACGGAGATCTGGCCTCCGACGACCCAGCCGAGCGCGCTCAGCGAGGAGTGCACCAGGAGGGTCTCGCCGGGGCTCACGCCGAGCTCGCGGAGGTCGGCCGCGAGGGACGCGCGCGTACACAAAGGCCCGGTGGGAGGGGGTGTCGACATGGTCAGGGAGTCTGTACGCCCCCGCCGTCCCGCGCCACCGATTTGATCGATCAGTGATCATTTCCGCAGGTCAGCTTAGGTATGCCTAAGTGATGCAGCGCACCGGACCGTGATCCTGACGCGGGTTGTCAGGCTCTGAGGAATTACGCAACAATGGCGTTGTGAAAAACGTCGGCGAGGCTCCGCAGGAGGAACTCGCGACCGGGGAGCGGTCTACGCGCAACCGGGTCGCGCGGTCCATCCTGGACCACGGCCCCTCCACGGTGGCCGACCTCGCGGGCCGCCTCAAGCTGACCCAGGCCGCCGTGCGCCGGCACCTCGACACCCTCGCCCACGAGAACGTGGTCGAGCCCCGGGAGCAGCGGATCTACGGCGCACGTACGCGCGGACGCCCCGCCAAGGTCTTCGCGCTCACCGACTGCGGCCGGGACGCCTTCGACCAGTCGTACGACAAGCTCGCAGCCGACGCCCTGCGCTGGATCAGTGAGCGGCACGGCGAGGGAGCGGTCGTCGACTTCGCCCGCGAGCGGATCACGGCCCAGGCCGAGGTCTACCGCAAGGCGATGGACGCGGCGCCCCCCGAGCAGCGCACGGAGGCTCTCGCGAAGGCGTTGACCGCCGACGGGTACGCTGCTACGGCCCGCACGGCCCCCGTAGGCGAGCAGCTGTGCCAGCACCACTGCCCGGTCGCCCACGTCGCCGAGCAGTACCCACAACTTTGCGAGGCGGAGACAGAGATGTTCTCCGCCCTCCTCGGGACGCACGTCCAGCGGCTCGCCACCATCGCCCACGGCGACGGCGTCTGCACGACGTTCATCCCGCGCAACACCCCACAGTCGTCACAGACCACTGACAAAGCATCCGCAAGCAAGGCCGGGAGGAACCCCGCATGACGCTCCCCACGGAGACTGCCCACCCCGAACTCGAGGGTCTGGGCACGTACGAATACGGCTGGGCCGACTCCGACGTGGCCGGGGCGTCCGCCAAGCGCGGCATCAACGAAGACGTCGTGAAGGACATCTCGGCCAAGAAGAACGAGCCGGAGTGGATGACCAAGCTCCGTCTCAAGGGCCTGCGCCTCTTCGACAAGAAGCCCATGCCGAACTGGGGCTCCGACCTCTCCGGCATCGACTTCGACAACATCAAGTACTTCGTGCGGTCCACGGAGAAGCAGGCGGAGTCCTGGGAGGACCTGCCCGAGGACATCAAGAACACGTACGACAAGCTCGGCATCCCCGAGGCGGAGAAGCAGCGCCTCGTCGCCGGTGTCGCGGCCCAGTACGAGTCCGAGGTCGTTTACCACCAGATCCGTGAGGACCTGGAGGAGCAGGGCGTCATCTTCCTCGACACGGACACCGCCCTGAAGGAGCACCCGGAGCTCTTCAAGGAGTACTTCGGCACGGTCATCCCCGTCGGCGACAACAAGTTCGCGTCGCTGAACTCCGCCGTGTGGTCCGGTGGCTCGTTCATCTACGTCCCCAAGGGCGTGCACGTCGAGATCCCGCTCCAGGCCTACTTCCGCATCAACACGGAGAACATGGGCCAGTTCGAGCGGACGCTGATCATCGTCGACGAGGACGCGTACGTCCACTACGTCGAGGGCTGCACGGCGCCGATCTACAAGTCGGACTCGCTGCACTCCGCGGTCGTCGAGATCATCGTGAAGAAGGGCGGCCGCTGCCGCTACACGACGATCCAGAACTGGTCGAACAACGTCTACAACCTGGTCACCAAGCGCGCCGTGGCGTACGAGGGCGCGACCATGGAGTGGATCGACGGCAACATCGGCTCCAAGGTGACGATGAAGTACCCCGCCGTCTACCTGATGGGCGAGCACGCCAAGGGCGAGACGCTGTCCATCGCCTTCGCGGGCGAGGGCCAGCACCAGGACGCCGGATCGAAGATGGTCCACATGGCGCCCAACACGTCCTCCAACATCGTCTCGAAGTCCGTGGCGCGTGGCGGCGGCCGCACCTCCTACCGCGGTCTCGTCGAGATCGGCGAAGGCGCCGCCGGATCGAAGTCGAACGTCCTGTGTGACGCGCTGCTCGTCGACACGATCTCCCGCTCGGACACGTACCCCTACGTGGACGTGCGCGAGGACGACGTGTCCATGGGTCACGAGGCGACCGTCTCCAAGGTCTCCGACGACCAGCTCTTCTACCTGATGAGCCGCGGTCTGACGGAGTTCGAGGCCATGGCGATGATCGTGCGCGGCTTCGTCGAGCCGATCGCCAAGGAGCTGCCCATGGAGTACGCCCTGGAGCTGAACCGGCTGATCGAGCTGCAGATGGAGGGTTCGGTCGGTTAAGACCGGACACCGTCCCCGCAGCGACCGACTTCTTTACCCAGAGAGAGAGCACGACGACAGCCATGGCTGAGGCTCAGAACATCCCGGTGGGCTCCACCACCGCCGGATCGATCGCGGTGGCCGCCGAGTCCACCGTCGCGACCCGCATGAGCGCTCCCCCGTCCTTCGACGTGGCGGACTTCCCCGTCCCCCACGGCCGCGAGGAGGAGTGGCGGTTCACGCCGCTGGAGCGCCTTCGCGGGCTGCACGACGGCACCGCGGTCGCCACCGGCGGCATCCGCGTCGACGTGACGGCTCCGGCGGGCGTGACCCAGGAGACCGTCGGCCGTGACGACGCGCGCGTGGGCAAGGCGGGCAAGCCCGTCGACCGCGTGGCCGCGCAGGCCTACTCGTCCTTCGAGAAGGCCTCGGTCGTGACCGTCCCCAAGGAGACGGTCCTGACCGAGCCGATCCGGATCGCCGTGCACGGCGAGGGCGGCACCGCCTTCGCGCACCAGGTCATCGAGGTGGGCGCGTTCGCCGAGGCCCTCGTCGTCATCGACCACACCGGTGACGCCGTGCTCGCCGCCAACGTCGACTACCTCCTGGGCGACGGCGCCAAGCTCACCGTCGTCTCCGTCCAGGACTGGGACGACAAGGCCGTGCACATCGCGCAGCACAACGCGCTGATCGGCCGGGACGCCTCCTTCAAGTCGGTCGTCGTGACCTTCGGCGGCGACGTCGTGCGCCTGCACCCCCGCGTCGAGTACGCGGGCACGGGCGGCGAGGCCGAGCTCCTCGGCCTGTACGTCACCGACGCCGGCCAGCACCAGGAGCACCGCCTCCTGGTCGACCACAACCAGCCGCACTGCAAGTCGAACGTCGTCTACAAGGGCGCGCTCCAGGGCGACGACGCCCACGCGGTGTGGATCGGCGACGTCCTCATCGAGGCCGCCGCCGAGGGCACCGACACGTACGAGATGAACCGCAACCTGGTTCTGACCGACGGCGCCCGCGTCGACTCCGTGCCGAACCTCGAGATCGAGACCGGCGAGATCGTCGGAGCGGGCCACGCCTCGGCGACCGGCCGCTTCGACGACGAGCAGCTCTTCTACCTCCAGTCGCGCGGTATCCCGGAGGACGAGGCCCGTCGCCTGGTCGTCCGCGGCTTCTTCGCCGAGCTGGTCCAGCAGATCGGTCTGCCGGACGTCGAGGAGCGCCTCATCGCGAAGATCGAAGAGGAGCTGGAGGCGACGGTCGCATGACCTTCGTACGCGCCTGCGGCCTGAGCGAGCTGTCGGAGGACACCCCGAAGCGGGTGGAACTCGACGGCACGCCGGTCTCGGTCGTCCACACCGAGGGCGAGGTGTTCGCGATCAACGACATCTGCTCGCACGCGAACGTCTCCCTCTCCGAGGGCGAGGTGGAGGACTGCCAGATCGAGTGCTGGCTGCACGGCTCCGCCTTCGACCTCCGCACCGGCAAGCCGTCCGGTCTTCCCGCGACGCGCCCCGTCCCCGTATACCCCGTAAAGATCGAAGGGGACGATGTGCTCGTCTCCCTCACCCAGGAGTCCTGAGGCACATGGCAACGCTTGAAATCCGAGACCTGCACGTCACCGTCGAGGCCGACAACGCCACGAAGGAGATCCTCAAGGGCGTCGACCTCACCGTGAAGCAGGGCGAGACGCACGCCATCATGGGCCCGAACGGCTCCGGCAAGTCGACGCTCGCCTACTCCATCGCGGGTCACCCCAAGTACACGATCACCCAGGGCACCGTCACCCTCGACGGCGAGGACGTCCTTGAGATGTCCGTCGACGAGCGTGCCCGCGCCGGCATGTTCCTCGCCATGCAGTACCCGGTCGAGGTCCCCGGCGTCTCGGTCTCCAACTTCCTGCGCACGTCGGCGACGGCGATCCGCGGCGAGGCCCCCAAGCTGCGCACCTGGGTGAAGGAGGTCAAGGGCGCGATGGAGACCCTCCAGATGGACCCGGCCTTCGCCGAGCGCAACGTGAACGAGGGCTTCTCCGGCGGCGAGAAGAAGCGCCACGAGATCCTCCAGATGGAGCTCCTCAAGCCGAGGATCGCAATCCTCGACGAGACCGACTCCGGCCTGGACGTCGACGCCCTGCGCCAGGTCTCCGACGGCGTCAACCGCGTCCGTGAGACCGGTGAGGTCGGCACCCTGCTGATCACGCACTACACGCGCATCCTGCGCTACATCAAGCCCGACTTCGTGCACGTCTTCGCGAACGGCCGCATCGCCGAATCCGGCGGCGCCGAGCTCGCCGACAAGCTGGAGGCCGAGGGCTACGAGGCCTACACGAAGGGTGGCGTATCAGCGTGACAGTGGCCCACCAGGGGCTCTCCGGCCTCCTCGACACCGAGGCGATCCGCAAGGACTTCCCGATCCTGGATCGCACGATCCACGACGGCAAGAAGCTCGTCTACCTGGACAACGCGGCGACGTCCCAGACGCCGCGCCAGGTGCTCGACGTACTCAACGAGTACTACGAGAAGCACAACGCCAACGTCCACCGCGGCGTGCACGTCCTCGCGGAGGAGGCCACGGCGCTCTACGAGGGCGCCCGTGACAAGGTCGCGGCGTTCATCAACGCGCCGAGCCGCGACGAGGTGATCTTCACCAAGAACGCCTCGGAGTCGCTCAACCTCGTGGCCAACATGCTGGGCTGGGCCGACGAGCCCTACCGCGTGGACCACGAGACCGAGATCGTCATCACGGAGATGGAGCACCACTCCAACATCGTGCCGTGGCAGCTGCTCTCGCAGCGCACGGGCGCGAAGCTGAAGTGGTTCGGTCTCACGGACGACGGCCGGCTCGACCTGTCCAACATGAACGAGATCATCACGGAGAAGACGAAGATCGTCTCCTTCGTCCTGGTCTCGAACATCCTGGGCACGCAGAACCCCGTCGAGGCGATCGTCCGCCGTGCGCAGGAGGTCGGCGCGCTCGTCCTCATCGACGCCTCGCAGGCGGCACCGCACATGGTGCTCGACGTGCAGGCGCTGCAGGCCGACTTCGTGGCCTTCACCGGCCACAAGATGCTCGGCCCGACGGGCATCGGCGTGCTGTGGGGACGGCAGGAGCTCCTGGAGGACCTCCCGCCCTTCCTCGGCGGCGGCGAGATGATCGAGACCGTGTCGATGAACTCGTCGACCTACGCTCCCGCGCCGCACAAGTTCGAGGCGGGCACGCCCCCGGTCTCCCAGGCCGTCGGCCTGGGCGCGGCCGTGGACTACCTCTCGGCCATCGGCATGGACAAGATCGCCGCTCATGAGCACGCGATCACCGAGTACGCGGTCAAGCGCCTCCTGGAGGTCCCCGACCTCCGGATCATCGGCCCGGCATCGGCCGAGGACCGCGGCGCCGCGATCTCCTTCACGCTCGGCGACATCCACCCGCACGACGTGGGCCAGGTCCTGGACGAGGAAGGCATCGCGGTCCGCGTGGGTCACCACTGCGCCCGCCCCGTCTGCCTCCGTTACGGAATTCCTGCGACCACGCGAGCGTCGTTCTATCTGTACTCCACGCCCGGCGAGATCGACGCTCTCGTCGACGGCCTGGAGCACGTACGGAACTTCTTCGGCTGAGGGGCTGGCTGGGAACGTGAAGCTGGATTCGATGTACCAGGAAGTCATCCTGGACCACTACAAGCACCCGCACGGGCGCGGTCTTCGTGATGGCGACGCCGAGGTGCACCACGTCAACCCGACGTGCGGCGACGAGATCACGCTGCGCGTCAAGTACGACGGGTCGACGATCGCCGACGTGTCGTACGAGGGGCAGGGCTGCTCCATCAGCCAGGCCAGCGCGTCCGTCCTGAACGACCTCCTGGTCGGCAAGGAACTCGCCGAGGCGCAGAAGGTCCAGGAGGTCTTCCTGGAGCTGATGCAGTCCAAGGGCAAGCTGGAGCCCGACGACGAGATGGAGGAGGTCCTGGAGGACGCCGTCGCGTTCGCCGGGGTCTCGAAGTACCCGGCGCGGGTGAAGTGTGCTCTGCTGAGCTGGATGGCGTGGAAGGACGCGACGGCGCAGGCACTGGGTACCGAAGACGTCGCTGAGAGGAAGACCGCATGAGCGAGAACGAAACGCTGACCAAGCCGGCCTCGGAAGAAGAGGTCCGCGAGGCGCTGTACGACGTGGTCGACCCCGAGCTGGGCATCGACGTCGTCAACCTCGGCCTGATCTACGGCATCCACGTCGACGACGCGAACATCGCGACGATCGACATGACGCTCACCTCGGCGGCCTGCCCGCTGACGGACGTCATCGAGGACCAGGCGAAGTCCGCCACCGACGGCATCGTCAACGAGCTCCGGATCAACTGGGTCTGGATGCCGCCGTGGGGCCCGGACAAGATCACGGACGACGGCCGCGAGCAGCTTCGGGCGCTCGGGTTCAACGTCTGAGGTTCGACAGGTCGTTTTCCGGTTCGGCCCCCTGCGCTGGTGCGCAGGGGGCCGAACCGCGTTCAGCTCCCTTGCGGGGAGTCGGCCTGCGCCAGGGTGTGCGCGAGACCCTCCTTGCGGATGCGCCGGTCGATGTAGAGCAAGGCGGTCACCAGGGGCAGGAACACGCTGGCCGCCAGTTGCGTGACGAACGTGGCGACCAGGGAGAACAGGGCGAACAGGCCGAACTGGGAGCGCAGTTGATCCAGGAAATAGGCCGACGCGGAGTCGTCCGGGTCGATCGGGGGCGGGCTCGGCGCGGCGAATTGCAGGGGGATGCGCAGGGCGAGGGAGATGCCCATCACGATGAGACCCGCGAGCAGTGAAATGCCGAAGGTGCGCCACCAGGCGCCCCGGACCAGGCGTACGGAGCGCCGCAACGCCGTGAACGGGCCCGCCGTCTCCAGGGCCGCGGCGGCCGGGGCGAAGGCGAACAGGACGTACAGCCAGGCCGCGAGCGGCAGCGTCACCAGGAACAGCGGGAAGACCAGGCCGATGGGGATGATCGACTGGGTCATCATCAGGAAGAGGAGCGAGAGGAAGAGCAGCGCGAACGCGGCCACCGGCAGCATCAGGACGATCGAGAGCAGCAGGGTCACCACCAGCACGGACGGTGTCCGCGACCAGGCCCTGCGCCAGACCGCGCCGAACGTCGCCGGGCGGCCGAGCACCGCCTCGTGCAGCGTGGCGGCGCACGCTGCCTGGATGAACGAGTTGACGGTCAGCGTGGCGAGCATGAACACCAGCCACACCAGGCCGAACGCGATCAGGATCGGCCTGCCCTCGTCCCAGGAGAAGTCCGATCCGGGTTCGTTCATGACGCTGAGGTGCTCGCGGGTCGCGAGGTAGGCGAGCGTCCCGCCGGCCACGGCGACGAGGGCGAGCAGACCGTAGGCGGCGGCCGCGGTGCCGAACAGCGGCCTGGCGTAGCGCCGCATCGTCGCGAACGCGCCGCCGATGACGTGGTTGGCGCCCAGCGGCGCGAGGGGTATGACACCGGGCTTGGGCGGCGGCGGTGGCGGGGTCCAGCCGTAGCCGTTCCAGCCCCAGCCGGGTGGCGCTCCGTACGGCCCCGGCGGTCCGCCGTAAGGCGCCTGTGGTCCCCACCCCGATGTGTCTGACATCGCTCTTGTGCTCCGTGTTCTCGTGGTTCTCGTGCGGTTTCCCGCCGCGTCGCTCCTGTGGCCCCCCACAGTGATCGCGTCACCTTAGCCCGCTCCGGTCACCGTCGTTATGTACGGCCGTACGCAACGATGTGTACACTCGTACGCATGGGATACGGACTGCTGGCCGGGGCGATCGTGGCGGAGGTGGCCGGGACCACGGCCATGAAGTACAGCGAGGGGTTCAGCAAGCTCTGGCCCTCGCTGATCACCGTCGCGGGATATCTGATCGCCTTCACGCTGCTCGCACAGACCCTGAAGACGCTCTCCGTCGGCACCGCCTACGCGATCTGGGCCGGGATCGGGACCGCCGCGGTCGCCGCCATCGGCATGATCTTCATGGGTGAGTCCGCGGGCCTGGCCAAGATCGCGGGGATCGCCCTGGTGATCGCGGGCGTCGTCCTGCTGAACCTGGGCGGTGCGCATTGATGGCCCGCCGTTACGACCCCGAGCGGCGTACGCGGATCATCGACGCCGCGATCCGGGTGGTGGGGGAGAAGGGGATAGGCGGGCTCAGCCATCGCTCGGTGGCCGCCGAGGCCGATGTGCCGCTCGGGTCCACCACCTACCATTTCAAGACACTCGACGAGCTGCTCCTGGCCGCGCTGGAGAAGGCCAACGAGGGCTTCGCGAAGGTCGTCGCGAGCCGGGGCGGCTTCCAGGACCCCCGGGTGGACCTCGCCGCTGAGATCGCCGAGGTGCTCGGGATGTGGCTCGGCCAGGAACGCACGGGGATCGAGCTCGAGTACGAGCTGTATCTGGCCGCCCTGCGCAGGCCCGCCCTGCGGCCGGTCGCCGCCTGCTGGTGCGACGGACTCGCGGAGGTCTTCGCCGAACGCACCGACCAGGCCACCGCGCGGGCGCTGGTCGCCCTGATGGACGGAATCTGCCTCCAGGTACTGCTCACGGACGGCGTGTACGACGAGGCCTACGCCCGCGAGATGCTGGGCCGGCTGATCCCGCACGACGGCTGACCGCCACCGGGGGCCGGCCGCCACCCCCGAAGCTCTCCGGCCCGGAGGCTGAGACCGGTTCGCCCGGGTGGTGCGGTGACCGTTAGGTTTTCCCCATGACCGACACGAACGCTTCCCGCACCACCGGCGCCGTCGCCGCAGGCCTCGCCACCCTCACCGCCGACGGCACCGTCCTCGACACCTGGTTCCCCGCGCCCGAGCTCGTCGCCGAAGCGGGCCCCGCAGGCACCGAGCGGCTCACCGCCGAGCGTGCCGTGCAGCTGCTCGGTGAGGGCGCGGCCAAGGCCATCGGCCTGGACGCCCGCCGTGGCGTGGAGACCATCGCCGTGCGTACGGTCATCGCGTCCCTCGACGAGAAGCCGGTGGACGCTCACGACGTCTACCTGCGCCTGCACCTGCTCTCGCACCGCCTGGTCAAGCCGCACGGCGTGAACCTCGACGGCCAGTTCGCCTTCCTCGCGAACGTCGCGTGGACCTCGCTCGGCCCGGTCGCCGTCGACGACGTCGAGAAGGTCCGGCTCAACGCCCGCGCCGAGGGCCTGCACCTCGCGGTGACCTCCGTCGACAAGTTCCCGCGCATGACGGACTACGTCACCCCGAAGGGCGTCCGCATCGCCGACGCCGACCGAGTGCGGCTCGGCGCGCACCTCGCCGAGGGCACGACCGTCATGCACGAGGGCTTCGTGAACTTCAACGCGGGCACGCTCGGCACCTCCATGGTCGAGGGCCGCATCTCCGCCGGTGTCGTCGTCGGTGACGGCTCCGACATCGGCGGCGGCGCCTCCACGATGGGCACCCTCTCCGGCGGCGGCAACGTCCGCATCGTCATCGGCGAGCGCTGCCTGATCGGCGCCGAGGCGGGCGTGGGCATCGCGCTCGGCGACGAGTGCGTCGTCGAGGCCGGGCTCTACGTCACCGCCGGGTCCCGCGTGACCATGCCCGACGGGCAGATCGTGAAGGCCCGCGAGCTCTCCGGCGCCTCGAACATCCTCTTCCGCCGCAACTCGGTCACCGGCGCCGTCGAGGCCCGCCCGAACAACGCGGTGTGGGGCGGCCTGAACGACGTGCTGCACAGCCACAACTGACGTACCGCGTATCCCTGTCGTCCCGCGCGGCTGCGTATGCTGCGCGGGACGACAGGAGACAGACATGCGCCGAACGGGGATCCGGACCCTGGCCCTCGGGTCAGTGGCGGCACTTGGGCTCGTGGCCGGATGCGGTCAGGGCGAGGGGCGGGCCGAGGACATCGGCCGGGGCGCTCCGCAGCAGGTCAGCCCGGTGTCGACGGGCAGCCACTCGTATCCGCTGGAGAAGAGCGACATCCACTGGAGCGGCAGCCCCAGCCCCTTCAACGCGCAGGTCAAGCTCGCCGACGGGCGACGCGTGGCGATGCACTACATGAAGGGCAAGGGGCTCTTCGTGCAGGACTACAGCCCCAAGGCCAAGGGCTGGTCCAAGTCGGCCGTCGTGTACAAGACGGAGACCGACGCCTGTCAGGGCATCACGCTCAAGGCCAAGGACGGCACCGTCGCGGCCTTCGGGGACTTCGGCGTGTACTGCGCCGACGGTGAGCCGCCGACCGAGTCGGTCGCCGCGGTCGCCACGGGCCCGCTGACGAAGTGGGCCACGCACCTCACGAAGGACTTCGACGGCTGGGAGAAGATCGCCGTCGCCACCGGGGGCAAGAAGGTCACGTTCAGCCGGGGCGACGAAACGCTCCTGTGGACCAAGGCCGGGGGGTTCCCCGCCGCGGGCTGAATCGCCGCCGCCGGCCGCGTCACAGCGCTTCGTATGCGGCAAGGAGCCCGTCGGTCGTCTCGTGGTCGGCGGGGCGCAGGGGGGCTCGGACCGGGCCGGCGGGCAGGGCGAGGGCGTTCAGGAGTGCCTTTGAGGTGACCGTGCCCGGGAGGCCTGCGCCCATCATCAACTCGATGAGGTCCATGGACTGTTGCTGGAGGCGGCGGGCCCCGGATGTGTCGCCCGCGTCGAACGCGTCGATGATGGAGCGGAGACGGCGCGGTACGACGTTGGCCACCGTGCTGATGTAGCCGACGCCTCCCACCGCGTACAGCGCGAGGATGAGCTCGTCGCAGCCGGTGTAGTACGCCAAGTCGGTCTGCGACAGCACCTTCTGAGTGGCCATCAAGTCGTATGCGCAGTCCTTGACGGCGACGATCCGCGGGTGTTCCGCGAGCCGCAGCATCGTGTCCGGTTCGATGCGCGTCCCGGTGCGCCCCGGGATGTCGTAGAGCGCGAGCGGGAGTCCTGTCGCGTCGGCGACCTCGAGGAAGTGCGCCTCGACGGCGTCCTGTGGCGGCTTGCTGTAGTAGGGCGTGACCACCAACAGGGCGTCCGCGCCCGCCTTTTCGGCCTGCAGCGCCATCTCGACCGTGTGCCGGGTGGCGTAGCTGCCGACGCCTGCGACGATCGACGCCCGGTCGCCGACCGCCTCGGCGACGGCGCGTACGAGCGCGGCCTTCTCGTCGTCGGACGTGGTGGGGGACTCGCCGGTGGTGCCGGACAGGACGAGCCCGTCGCAGCCTTCGGCCACCAGGCGGTCGGCGAGCAGCTGGGCGCCGTCGAGATCGAGCACGCCGTCGTCCGTGAAGGGCGTGACCATCGCGCAGAGGGCGCGGCCGAGGGGAGGGGCCGGAGCCGGGGCCGGAGCCGTCGATGAGGGTGAGGTCATAGGGGCAGTGTCGGTACGCCGACGCTGAAGCTCCACTTAATTCTGCTACGAGGTATACGACAGCAATGCTGAGGAGTGGCCGGTCGAGGTGGCCTTGCGTCGGCGGTGAGCGGGGCGGGACCTAGTGCCAACTCGCCCCCGTATGCGCCACCATGGGCCCCGACGGTAGTCGACGGACGGCCGCTCGGCGGTCGGCCACAGGAGGCGTCATGAGGCTGGGCAAAGCACTCGCCACCGGGATCGCCGAGGAAGACCCGCAGGAGCGGCTGCGGCAGAAAGACCTTGAGCAGCACGTGGAGTCCGAGCCCGAACCGGCGCCGACGTCGATGGCCACGGAGCAGGCGGCCGAGGTCCCGGCGGCCCGGTGAGGCTGCGGCTCCCCGCGGAACGCCCGAAGGAGCCGCCGACCGGATACAAGATCGCCCGCCTCGCGCTGTCCCAGGACGGCGCGCGGGCGGGCTTCACCGGCGTCTCCCTGGGCGCGGCCCTGCCCTACGGCGTGCTCGACGAGGCAGGCTGCGTCTACGGGCGGCGGCACGCGGCCCCGCACCGCCGCTGCGACTGCGGGTTCCACTGCGTCCACGAACGCGCCACGGCCCAGGCCTTCCTGTGCACCGCCGAACACCGCGGGGCGGCGCTGCTGCGGGTCACGGTGCTCGGCGCGTACATCCGCTTCGAGCGGGGCTTCCGGTACGCGCGCCAACGGGTGCGCGACGTGACGGTGCAGCCCTGCCGCTGCGGGGCGCGCGCCTCGGTCCTCGCGGACGCGGGGTGGGGCAGGCCGGGGTGGCGGGTGGTCGAGGGGGTGTGCGCGGTGTGCGTGGGCAGGCGCACGTCGATGCGCCTCGCGGAGTTCGCCCGCCGCGCCGGGGAGGGCCTCACGGTCACCGCAGAGGGCCCCGAGTCCGTGCCGGGGTCGCCCTCCGAGGCCATGGGGGTGCCCGAGCTGATAGCGGAGGCCGCGCTGCTGCAGGCCCGGCTCGACGTGTTCCAGGGCGAGCTGGCCCGGCTGGCCGGGGACGGGCGGGAGTAGGCCCCCGTAGAGCCTCTGGCATGATCGGCGCGGGGTGCGACAGGCCGACATGACGAAGGCATGAGGCTTGATGAACAAGAACGACGACCACGCGGGGACAGCGAACGACAACCGGACGGGGCCGGCGCCGGAGACGCGCGTGGCGCTGGTGACGGGCTCCTCGTCGGGCATCGGAGCCGAGGTGGCCAGACGCCTCGCCGCTGCGGGGATCCGCGTGGTGCTCAACTCCGCCCGCTCGGTCGAGGCAGGCGAGAAACTGGCCGCCGAACTCCCCGACGCCCGCTACGTCCGGGCGGACGTCGCCGACGAGGACGACGCCAAGCGCCTGGTCCGGTCCGTGGTCGAGGCCTACGGACGTCTGGACATCCTGGTCAACTGCGCGGGAGCCACGCGCTTCATCCCCCACGACGACCTCGAGTCCGCGAACCCCCAGGTCTGGCGCGACCTGTACGACATCAACGTCATCGGCGTCTGGCAGACGATCACCGCCGCCGTCCCCCACCTCAGGGCGAGCGGCACGGGCAGCGTCGTCACCATCTCCTCGCAGGCGGGCGTACGTCCCGGCGGCAGCTCGATCCCGTACTCGGTCAGCAAGGCCGCCGTGAACCACATGACGAAACTGCTCGCCAAGACGCTCGGCCCGGACGTACGGGTCAACGCGGTCGCGCCCGGCATGATCGACACCCCGTGGTTCGACGGCGTGGAGGGCATCGAGTCCGCGATGGAGGAGACGGCGGCGCGGCTCCCGCTGCGCCGCGTCGGCCGGCCCCAGGACATCGCGGACGCCGTCTTCGACCTGGTGAACGCCTCGTACATCACCGGCGAGATCCTTCTGGTGGACGGCGGCGGCCACCTCCTGTGACCGGCGCGTCATCGCCGCGTTGACGTTCCCCGACTCCGCGGGGAAGCTCTGGCCATGACGACGCATGTGTACACCCGTTACGTCGCGATCGGTGACAGCCAGACGGAAGGGGTCGGCGACGGTGACGAGGTGCACGGGTACCGCGGTTGGGCCGACCGGCTCGCCGAAATCCTGGCCGAGGGGAACCCGGGGTTCGGATACGCGAACCTCGCCGTGCGGGGCAGGCTGACGGCCCGCATCAAGGCCGAGCAGCTGGCCCCGGCCCTCGCGCTGCGCCCCGACCTGGTCACGGTCATGGCGGGCATGAACGACCTGGTGCGCCCCGGCTTCGACGCGGCGCGGGTGGCCGGTGACATCGAGGACATGTTCACCGCGCTGACCGCGGCGGGCGCGCGCGTGGCCACCGTGACCTTCCCCGACCTCGGTCGGATCTCGCCGCTCGCGCGCCGGGCGCTGCCCCGCGTGCTCGACCTGAACGCCCGTATCCGCGCGGCCGCTGACCGCCACGGAGTCGTCGTCCTCGACACGTTCCCGCACCGGGTCACCACGGACCCGCGGCTGTGGAGCACCGACCGGCTGCACGCGAGCCCGCTGGGGCACGCCCGGATCGCCGCGGGCATGGCGGACGCGCTGGGCGTCCCCGGCCACGAGGACTGGGTGCGGCCGCTGCTGCCCCCGCCGCCCCCGGTCTCCGCGCTGCGTGCGGTGGCGGCGGAGACGGCGTGGTTCGCGGGGTTCATGGGCCCGTGGCTGTGGCGACGCGTCCGGGGGCGCTCGTCGGGCGACGGGCGTGCGGCGAAGCGTCCCGAGCTCGGACCGGTCACCGGTTCTCCTGAACGGGCTTGACCTCAAGGTTGCTTGAGGTCACAGGCTGTGGGGCAACGGGCCGAGCGGGGCCCGGCCACACACTGAAGGAGCAGGCCATGAAGGCACACGTCGACGCCACCACCCTCCCCGACCCGGCCCGCGCGAACGACGGCCTCGTCTTCCTCAGCACCTGGAGCACGGGTGCGCCGGAGCGGCAGCGGGCGACCGTCGAGGCGATCGCCACGGCCTGGGGGAGCCGCCCGTGGCCGCACGAGGGCCTGCTCTCGTACACCGTGTACGCCGGGGCGGACGGCTCGACGGTGGCGCACCGCTCGCACTGGCGGGACGACGAGGCGTACCAGGACTTCTTCGCGAACGGCAGGGACGAGCGGAACGGCGAGATCGACGAGGCGGTGCCGGGCATCGAACGGCTGGGGCTGCACAAGACGCGGCTGCGGGACGGGACGGCGCGGGCGGCCGGTGACGACCGGGTGGCCCGGGTGGTCGTGATCGCCGAGGGGGAAGCGGGGGCGCAGGCGGCGCCGGGCCTGATCTCCGCCCACTTCCACGTGACGACGGACGGCGGCCGGGTGATCCGCTATGAGGAGTGGGAGAGCGGCGAAGAGCTGCCCGACGAGGGCACCTACCGCCTGGCGTACGCGATCGAGCCCCGCTGATCCTCGTGGCCGTACGCCCCGAGGATGGCGATTTCTCGCCCACCACGCACTCCCTGCCCGGTTGTCGCACGCCCCTTCCCCGGCCCCACCGGTGCCCTGGACGGGGAGGGGTGCCGGTGGGATGTTGAAGCGATTCGGGACGTCAGGGGGCCGCCATGACCGCAGGCAAGGAGTTTGAGATCGAGCGGGAGTTCGAGGTCGATGCCTCTCCCGCCGAGGTCTGGGACGCGTTCACCACCGGCACCGGCGGCTGGTTGTGGCCCCTGGTGGAGTACGAACCCCGCGAGGGCGGAGCCGCCCCGCACGGCGGCATCGTCACCCACTGGGAGCCACCGCACCGCCTCACCGACCGCGTCGACGACCCCGAGGGTCTCCCGCCCGGCCAGACCGTCAACCGGCTCGACCGCGTCATCGAGCCCCGCGACGGCGGCCGCCGCTCCTGGGTCCGCTATGTGCACAGCGGCATCCTCACCGACGACTGGGACAACCAGTACGAGGGAGCCAGCAAGCACACCGACTTCTACCTGCACACCCTGCGCCAGTACCTGACGTACTTCATGGGCCTGCCCCTCACCTTCACCACCCTCGACGGGCCCGCCCCCTCCACCGCCCCGCACGCCTTCGTCAAGCTGGGCCGCCGCCTCGGTCTGCCCGACGACGCGTCCGAGGGCGCCCGCGTACGGGTGGACGCCCCCGGCGAAGCCCTCGACGCGATGGTCGACTTCCGCAGCAGGCACTTCATCGGCCTGCGCACGGACACCGCGCTCTACCGCTTCTTCGGCCGCAACCACTTCGGTGCCCCGGTGGGCATCAGCATCCACGACTTCGCGCCGCAGGCGGACGCCAAGGGCACCGAGATGGCATGGCGGGACTGGCTGCTCAGGCTCTACGCGTGACCCTGGCTACGGCTTGAACCTCAGCACCTGCGGGTCGTGGTCACTGTTCTGCTCGGCGAACTCCGCGTTGATGTGCACGCTGTCGTAGGAGAAGCCCTTCGACCCCGCACGCCCCACTCCCGGGCTGGTCAGGATCTGGTCGAGGACCTGCGAGTTGCCCTGGTAGACGTACGAGTAACGCTCCGAGCGGGGAAGGGACTTGGCGGCGGACCTCAGTGCGCCGCCCGCTTCGAGCGCGGCCGTCGTCGCCGAGAACTCGAAGTCGTTCACGTCACCGACGGCCACCACGTCCGCGTTCTTCTCGGCCTTGCGCACGTCCCGCACGAAGGAGTTCACGGACTGCGCCTGCCGCAGCCGCTTGGCCTCCGAGGAGCGCACCGGCGGCTGGTGCCGAGAGGTGAGACCCTCGTCGCCGCCCTTCGACCCGAAGTGGTTCGCGACCACGATCACGCTGCGCCCCCGGAAGCGGAACTCCCCGGCCAGCGGCTTGCGGCTGTCCGCCCACGCGGTGTTCGCCGGGTCGACGCGCCCGGGGGAGAGCGTCAGCGCGGCGCGCCCGGAGGACCGTACGACCCCCGTGCCCGTCGTCGCGTCACCCGCGCCGCGGTCCGTGAAGGAGACCCGCTCGGGGTTGAAGAGGAACACCTGGCGGATGTTGCCGCCCGGCTCCCCGCCGTCCTTGTTGTTCTCCGGGTCGATGGACCGCCACGCGTAGCGCGGCCCGCCCGCGGCGACGATCGCGTCCGTGAACTTCTTCAGGGTCGCCTCCGCCGAGACGGTCCCGTCGTTCTTCGCGCCGTTGTCGTCCTGGATCTCCTCCAGGGCGAGGATGTCGGGCGAGGCGAGATTCGTGACGACGGCCCCGGCCAGCGCGTCGAACTTCGTCTGCGGATCGGAGGGGTCGAGATTCTCGACGTTGTACGTCGCGACGGCGAGCTCACCCTTGGCCTGGCGCCGCGTCTTCTCCCGTACGAGCCCCTTGTCCTCGACCTCGCCGAGCGTCCGCGCGACCAGTGTGTAGCCGCCGAACTGGTTGAAGTCCAGGGGCCCTTCGGCGCCACCGGACAGCGAGTCGCCGACGTTCGCCTTCGGGAAGGGACGCTCGGAGACCGGAGCCAGCTGCTGGATCTGCAGACGCCCGGTGTTCTGGTCGTCGTAGGACCCGTACACCGTGCCGCCGCGCCGGTTGGCGTTCTCGTGCGGCTTCACGGTGACCCACAGCTCCGAGTACGGATCGGTGGCGCCGACCACGCGCGAGGTGCCGACGCGCACGTTCATGCCCTCCAGGGACTCGTACAGGTCCAGGGCGTACGACCGGGGCTTCAGGGGCAGCGCGCTGATGTCGCCGCCGGCAGCGGGGTCGCCGTCGGGCGCGTACGCGGAGGGCACCGACTTGGCGGTCACCGTGACGGGCGCGGGCAGCTTGTTGCCGGACGACTCGACCGTCACCGTCGGCTTCGTGAGCTGGGTCAGGGACTGGTTCCCGGACGCCTCGCCGCCGGGGACGTACTCGCCGACGGTCCCGGAGACGCGGACCGCGTCACCGGCCCGCACGGTCAGCGCGGCCGAACCGGTGTAGACGAAGACACCCTCGCTGGTCGCGGGGTCGGCGTCGGCCTTCGGGTCCTGGATCCAGAAGCCCTTCGAGCCGTACGTACGGACGCCGGTCACGATGCCCGTCACGTCCGTGACCTGCTGCCCCGCGAGGGGCGAGAGGCGGGTGGTGCCCTGGATGTCGTGGACGCGCACCTCGGCGGCGGACGCGGAGGAGGTGCTCACGGCGAGCAGACCGGCGGCCAGGGCGGTGGCCACGACGGTGGAGACGGCGGCGGATCTCACGGCGGGCCGGGTGGCACGGGATATGTGCGGCATCGAGGAACTCCGGATGAGGGTGAGGTCGTATGACGAGGGTGAGAGCGAGCGGGACGGGCCGGTGGGCACCCAGCGCTCTACGCGCGTCAATCTCTTGCGTGCCCAGGGGAGTTGTCAAGGTTCGGCGGGTGTTCTCACCATGTATGTCTCCTGACAGGGACATGAACCGGGCGGCATGGGTCGAAATCCGTCTAGGCTTCGGTCCAGCAGACCTTTCCCCGGGTGCTCGGCCCCGCCCGAGCAGGGGACGCCCCATCCTTCGGAGGAGAACCAGCCGATGTCCGTAAGTCCCGCCACCCTGCCGCCGGTGCTGCTGCACTCCGAAGCGGAACTCGCGCGGGCCGCGCTCGCCACGCCGCTGCTCTCCCGCGCCGCGCGGCTCGCCCGCTGGGCGGGCCCCGAGACGCGTGTCGGGGCGGGCGGTGAGCTCGTCGAGGAGCAGCTGCCGGCCGCCGCGGCCGAGCTGGGCCTCGCCGCGGACGACCCGGACGCCGCCGCGTACGCGAGCGAGGCCTGGCGCGTGGCCGTCGACACCGGCCTGGTGGACGTCACGGACGCGGACGAGTCGGAGGGTGAGGACGCGCCGGGCACGGTGGCCGCGGGCGAGGACCTCGCCGCGCTCACCTCCGGCAGCCCGCAGGACATCCTGGCCGTCTGGCTCGGCGCCCTGGACACCGTCTACTCGGACGCGACCGTGCCCGACATGGACAACCTCCTCGACGTCCTGGAGGAGAAGGGCGAGGTCGACTTCGAGGAGCTCGGCTGGGACCCGCAGGCCGAGGCGGACTTCCTGGACGGCGTGCTCGGCAACCTCTACCTGCTCACCGCGGGCGAGGCCGGGGCGGGCGAGGGCCCGGTGCCGCTGCCCGCGCTCGCCGCGTCGATGATCGTGCCCGACGACATGGGGGAGCCGACCGACGACATCCTGGAGCAGGTGTCGGACGCGATGATGAAGCTCGACGACCAGTTCCGGCTCTTCGAGCCGCTCGGGCTCGTCGAGTACCAGCCGGTCGACGAGGCCCTCATGGTGGACATCGACGAGGCCGAGGCACCGCTGCCGGACGACGACGAGGACGTCACGCGGTACGGCATGGTCAAGCTGACCCCGCTCGGCGTGTACGGCATCCGGGCGCGGATGCTGGAGGCGGGCGTGGACGCCCCCGCGGTCGGCGACCTCGCGGACAAGGGCGCCGACGCGCTGCTCGAAGGGACGGCCGGCTTCCCGCAGGCCGCCGCGCAGGCCGAAATCGAGCAGTGGCTCGCCCGGCACGAACCGCTCGGCGCGGCACGGGAGTTGCTGGCCGCCGCACGGGGCGGGGACGAGGGTGCGCCGCTGCGGCGGCTCCGGTGCCAGCAGGCGCTCTCGCTGGTCGGCGGCGAGGCGGAGCCCGCCCTGCGGGAGGTGCTCGACGACGCCGAGCTCGGCGGGCTCGCCCGGGTGTGGCTGGCCGAGCACGGGGCGGCCGACGTGCCCGCGCCCTCCGAGGCGCTGGTCTTCTGGCTGACCATCGACACGATCGCCGCGCAGCTCGCGGCCGAGGGCAACTCGGACGAGCTGCAGGGCCTCGTGGAGGGCCTCTCGGAGCAGCACAGCGGCTTCTTCGCCGCGGCCTGGCGGGTCGAACACCCCGCCACCGCGGACGTCCTGGAGGCGATGGGGCGGCTGCACCCCGACAAGAAGGTGGCCAAGGAAGCCCGCAAGGCGGCCTTCAAGGCCCGTTCGCAGCAAGGGATGTGATGCAGGCAGCCGCCGGGCCGGAGCTCCCGGCCCGGCGGCCGTCCGGTTCAGCTCAGCACTGATACAGCGTCGTGTGCTTGAACGACGACGTCGCGCCGTTGAAGCCGTACGTCCCCCGGTACGCCGGAGGGTTCTGGTACTCGCCGACGATCGTGATCGTGTTGGCGCAGGGACCCTGGCCGGCGCGCTTGGCGTCCAGCCGGATGGTGTCCCCGATGAATCCGCCCGTGATGTCCCACGGAGCGCCGCAGATGCCGGAGGTGATCTGCCCGCCGAGGACCACGTGCGGGTAGGTGTTCGGGTTGAACTTCACCTCCATCGCGAAGGTGACCGCGCCGTTGTGCAGCTCCAGCTTCGAGGTGGTGGCAACCGCCTCGGCGGACACCTCCTGGGTGGCGGAGAACGCCTCGTCGCGCGTCTTGACCTCGGCGCCCTGCGGATTGTGGAAGCGGTGCTCCGCGCGGGCCTGGCCCTTCTGCTTGCGTGCCTGAGTGGTCATGGAAGCCCTCCTCTCGTGGTGCGACCGGTCAGGCCAGCTGTTCGGAGACCTCGACCCGCAGCAGCGTGCGGACGTTCTCGAAGTGGTTGAGCACGGTGACGGTCGAGGAACCGGCGAACAGCAGGCCGAGCGCGACGTTGTCGAGCGAGGTCACCAGGGACCCCGAGTCGCCGCCCGCCGAGATGTTCGTCGTCAGGATCTGGTCCTTGAAGCGGGCCGTGCCCGCCGTGCCGTAGTTGACGTCGATGGTGGCGTCGACGGCGATGATCCGGCCGAAGGAGATGTTGGTCGTACGGCCGGTCTTCTTCACCAGGTCGCCGACCGCGACGTTCGCCTTGCGGCGCCAGGCGCGCGGGGCTCCGCTGAAGTACGTCTCGCGGGTCGCGTCCTGGAAGTCGACGCTGCCGAGCGCCGCGTCGACGACGTTGTTGTGCCGCTCCAGCGGGATCTGCGGGGCGAACTGGATCGTGATGAAGCGCTCCAGTGTCGCGATGCGGTCGGCCGGGTCCTGGCCGCCGTCGAAGACACCCGGCTGCACGATCGCGCTGCCCAGCTGGGCGCGGTTGGAGTCGGCGAGCACGTGGTTGTTGGAGAGGATGTAGAACTTCGCCGGTATGCCGAGGCCGGGGCCCGGCGGGTCGACCGAGGCGCCGGGCAGGAAGTCGTAGACCACGCTGCCGAGCGTGCCGGCCGTCACGCGTACGTTGCCGACCGAGGCGCCGGAGGGGCACGGGCGCATCCGGCGCTTGAGGAGCTGCGGCTCGAACGCGCCGAGCCCGGAGAGCTCTTCGAGCATGGGCTGCGAAATACCCGCGAACTGCCCGCTCAGGCCGCCGTCGGGGCCGAACGCCGCCGAGCGGTCGTCGGCGCGCCCCGCCTTGCGCTGCTGGCGCTGCGCGGCGACGTGGCCGACGGCCACGACGTCGGTGGGGGTGCCGTCGTCCATCTGGGAGGGGATGACGTCCCGCTCCGGCAGCATGGACTCCGGGACCTTCTGGGTCACGAACACGATGACCGCGGGTTCGCCGGTGGGCTCTCCCTCGATCCACTTCACGCCGTGGCCGAAGCCGACGACGTTGGACAGGGACGTCTGGGAGCCCAGGAAGTCCCCCGCCGCCTGCCGGCGTGAGCTGTCGCTGAGCTGACCGCCGGTGGGTCCTCGCATCAATTCGGGCTGGCTCACCACGCCAGACCACCTCTTCCCCTTGGTCAAAGGGTGGAGTTCCGGTCGGCTCGTGCGGGTCGTCCTACTGCGCCGCGGGCTCACCGATGGCGAGTACGCGTACGGGGACGCCTTCCAGCACCGCCGGAACCACGTCTTCGTCCCGGAGCCGGTCACGGGGCACCTTGCGGGTCACGAACACGACGATCACGTCCGTTCCCGAGCGCTCGTCCTTGCCGATGCCGACGCCGTTGACATTGGCCAGCTTCATCAGCCGGTCCTCATGGAGGCTGCGTGCCTGCGATGCGTCCACGCGGCTCGCCTCCCCCAACGGGTGATGCAGGTAGGGGATGTCTATTGCCGTGTGGAGGGCGGGTCAAGGCGTTCCGCACGAAATCTTGGCTTTCCGGGTGATCTGCTCCTGTTGACCTTGTTTACGAAGATTCTTCCGACCACTGGCTCGGACAGGCGAACCTTCGGTTCACGTACGCAGATGCGAGGCGCCGTTCAGGTCGAGGACCGTGCCCGATGCCCACTCCGCGACCGGAGAGGCCAGCCACAGCACCGCCGCGGCGATCTCGTCCGCCGTGCCCGCGCGGCCGAACGGACTCTGCGCGCGGATCGCCGCGCCCTCGTCACCGCTCAGCCGGTGGGCCACCCGTTCGGTCTCGAAGAACCCGGGGGCCACCGACGCCACCGCGATCCCGTGCGGCGCGAGCGATACCGCGAGGGACTGGCCGAGCGCGTGCACGGCCGCCTTGGTCGCCCCGTACGCCGGGTGGTCGGGCTCCCCGCGGAACGCGCCGCGCGAGCCGATGTTCACGATCCGGCCGCCCGTGCCCTGGTCGATCATCCGGCGCGCGGCCAGATGACTGAGGTTGGCCGTCGCGAGAAGGTTCACCGACACGTGCCGCTGCCAGAGCGCCGCCCAGTCCTCGTACGACGTGTCGGCGAGGGGGTGCGGCAGGTTCACGGCGGCGTTGTTGACCAGCACGTCAAGGCCGCCGAGCGCGTCGGCGGCCCGCTCCGCGACGTCCGCCGCGCCCGCCGGATCGGACAGGTCGCCGCCCACCAGGACGTGGCCCTCGCCCGTGAGCGAGGCGAGCGTCGCGCGCGCGTCGTCCTCGCGCGAGCCGAAGTGCACCGCGACGCGGTCGCCGTTCGCCGCGAAGGCCCGGGCGAGGGCTCTGCCCAGGCCTCGGGAGGCGCCGCTGATCAGGACGCGGCGGTCGGTGCCTGGCAGGTTCATGGAAGGAAGCCCCTTGACGTCGGACGGCGTTCAACCGCCGTTTATACGTGAGCGGGAACGTGACGCCGACAGCAGCCCGGCCGGAACCCGCCCCAGGAGACATCATGTCGCTCACCCGCAGGGACTTCGCCAGACGCTCCGCGATCACCGGAGCGGGGGTCGCGCTGACCGGCAGCGTCGGCGCGCTCGCCACCGCACCGGGCGCGCTCGCCGCCGAGGAGACGACGGAGGGCGGGGCCGACCGGCTGGGCCGCGACCCCGGCTACGGCCCCCTCGTCCCCGACCCGAAGGGCCTGCTCGCGCTGCCCGCCGGATTCTCGTACCGCGTCCTCACGCACAGCGGGAAGACGAAGCTGGAGACCGGCGAGTTCACGCCGTCCAACCACGACGGCACGGCCACCTTCGAGGGCCCGCGCGGCGTCACGCTGCTCGTCAACAACCACGAGCTCGGCGGACCCCGCTCCAAGTGGGCGCACCCGGTCCCGCTGACCGAGGGCCTCGTCTACGACCCGGCCGCGGCCGGCGGCTGCACCGTCGTCGAGGTCCGCCGCGGCGGACACGTCGCCGAATGGGTCGGCATCGCGGGCACCGCCACCAACTGCGCGGGCGGCAGCACTCCCTGGGGCACCTGGCTTACCTGCGAGGAGACCGAGGACCGGGCCGGCCAGAACGGCATGACCAAGGACCACGGCTACGTCTTCGAGGTCGACCCCTACGACCGGCGTGCCAACCGCGCCCCCAAGCCGATCAAGGCCCTCGGCCGCTACGCCCACGAGGCCGTCGTCGTCGACCCCAGACGCGGCCACCTCTACCTCACCGAGGACGCGTCGGGCCCCAACGGCCTGCTCTACCGCTGGACCCCGCCGCAGGGCTTCGAGCACGGCCGCGGCAAGCTGCGCAAGCTCGCCGACGACGCGGGCGTCCTGAAGGCGCCCAAGTGCTTCGACTCCGGCGGCCGCTTCGTGGACGACCTGTCCCGCGCCACCAGGATCGGCACCGTGTACGGCGTGGACTGGGTGGAGGTCCCCGACCGCGACGCCCGTACGGTCCCGGTGCGCGAGCAGTTCGACGACGGCGACATCACGCGCGCCCGCAAGCTCGAAGGCATGTGGTGGGGTGACGGCGGCGTCTACATCGTGGCCTCGTTCGCCCGTGACGAGAGCCCCGTGGCGCACGACGGGCAGGTGTGGTTCTACCACCCCTCGCGCCGCACCCTCACCCTGAAGGTCCTCCTCGGCGTCAATCCCGACCCTGCCAAGGACGGCGCCTTCGACGGGCCGGACAACATCACCGTCTCCCCGTACGGCGGCCTCGTCATCGCCGAGGACGGCGACGGCGTCCAGCACCTCTTCGGGGCGACCGAGCGCGGCCGCACCTACCCGATCGCACGCAATGAACTCAACGCGGGAACCCCCGAAAAGCCCTCCTACAGCGAATTCACCGGCGTCACGTTCTCCCCGGACGGAAAAACCCTCTACGCGAGCATTCAGACCCCCGGCATCCTGCTGGCCATTACGGGCCCGTGGCGGCGTCGGCGCGGCTGACCGCGGGCCACCTGCCACGCCGAAAAAGCATTGGCGTCCCCTGAGTTCACTCTCCTAAAGTGAGACTCGTCCAGGTGCGAAGGCAGGACTTACTTCCACTCATAATGGGGAGCGGACGGGTTCGAGTCCCGTCTCCGGCACCAACAGGCCGGAGTAGCTCAGGGGTTAGAGCACCATCGTCAGTTCAGCCGAATGGGATCTCTGGACACCCGGACGTGCCGTGCCGTCTTCCCCAGTAAAGCGAATTCGGGGGAATTCACATGGCACGCTTCAACACCAAGGCCGCGAAGGCGCTCGTCACTTCCGCCGTGAAGTCGACCGGGCGCATCGCGCCGACCCACGAGGGCGGTCGAGGTCACCTGCGTGACCCGCGCTCCGAGCTCTTTCTGCTCGCGGTGGCACATTTCGTGACCCAGCGGACCTTTTACGAGGACGGGGGCGACCGCGACGACCGCTTCTCCGCGCTCGTCCGGCGCCTCGCCGTCGAGGACCCGGAGTGGACCGCGGGTCTGCTCGGCTGGCTGCGGGGCGACGGCAACATGCGCACGGCCTCGCTCGTCGGCGCCGCCGAGTACGTCAAGGCGCGCCTCGACGCGGGTGTCACCGAAGGCCCCGCCAACCGCCGGGTCGTCGGCTCCGTGCTGCGCCGCCCGGACGAGCCCGGCGAGCTGCTCGGGTACTGGACGGCGACGTACGGCCGCAACGTCCCCAAGCCCGTCAAGCGTGGCATCGCCGACGCGGTGGCCCGCCTGTACGGCGAGAAGGCGCTGCTGAAGTACGACACGGCGTCCAAGGGATACCGCTTCGGCGACATCCTCAACCTCGTGCACGCCGCGCCCGACGCGGACAAGCCGTGGCAGGGCGCCCTCTTCCAGTACGCGCTCGACCGTCGCCACCACCCCGAGACCGCCGTGCCGCCCGAGTCCGCCCGCGTCCTGGCCGCGCACCGTGCGCTGATGGCCGTGCCGGTCGCCGAGCGGCGCGCGGTGCTCACCGGGGCGGGCGGGGCCGAGCGGCTCGCCGCGGCGGGCATGACCTGGGAGGCGCTCGCGGGCTGGCTGCAGGGGCCGATGGACAAGGCGGCCTGGGAGGCGGTCATCCCGTCCATGGGCGCGATGGCGCTGGTGCGCAACCTCCGCAACTTCGACGAGGCAGGTGTCTCGGACGAGGTGGCGGCCGTCGTCGCGGCGAAGATCGCGGACCCGGCTCAGGTCGCCAGGTCGCGGCAGTTCCCCTTCCGCTATCTCGCCGCGTACCAGCACGCGCCGTCGCTGCGCTGGGCGTACCCGCTGGAGCAGGCACTCGGCCACTCGCTGGCCAACGTGCCCTCGCTGCCCGGACGTTCGCTCATCCTCGTCGACCGCTCGGGCTCGATGTGGTCGCCGCTCTCGGACCGCTCGCAGCTCAATCGCGCGGACGCCGCGGCGGTCTTCGGCACGGCGCTCGCGATGCGGGCGGCCGAGGCGGATCTGGTCGAGTTCGGCACGACCAGCGCACGGGTGTCGTACGGCAGGGGCGAGTCCGTCCTGAAGGTGCTCGAGCGCTTCGGCAGCCTCGGCGGCACGAACACCACCGAGGCGGTGCGCCGCTTCTACAAGAAGCACGACCGGGTCCTGATCGTCACCGACGAGCAGGCGACGTACAACTACCACGGCGACCCGACCGAGCAGGTCCCGGCGCACGTCCCGGTCTACACCTGGAACCTCGCGGGCCACCAGGTGGGTCACGGCGCGTCGGGCACGGGCAACCGCCATGTGTTCGGCGGGCTCTCGGACGCGGCTTTCCGGCTGGTGCAGTTGCTCGAGACGGGCGCCTCGAGCGACTGGCCGTGGATGCGTGCGCCCAAGGGCATTGCCCGTACGGCGAGTTGACATCTAACATTTCAGTGCATGGGAGCCATGCAACCGGTGCGTCGGACCCTCCTCAGGGATCAGGCGTACGTGTCGATCCGTGACGCGATCGTCGGTGGGGACATCGCGCCGGGCAGTGTCGTGCGGGACGCCGATCTCGCCGCGTCGCTCGGCCTGTCGCGCGCGCCCGTCCGTGAGGCGTTCTCGCGGCTCGTCGACGAAGGGCTCCTGGAGACGAAACCGCAGAGCCACACCCGTGTGACGCCGCTGGACGCGGCCGACGTACGGGACGCGGCCGCCGTCGTCCGCGCCATGCACGAACTCGCCGCCCGCAGCGCCGTGCCCCGCCTGGAGCCCGCGCACCTGCACGCGATGCGGGAGGCCAACCGGCGGTTCGCGGCGGCCGTGGCGTCCGGCGACGTGGAGGGTGCGCTGCGGGCCGACGACGAGGTGCACGGCGTCCTCGTCGAGGCCTGCGGCAACGGCGCCGCCGCGGCCACCATCGCCCGCTACACCCCCCTCATCCGCCGCCTGGAGAGGCAGCGCTTCGGCGAGGGCGTGGCCTGCGGCTCAGCCGCACTGCACGAGCGTCTCATCGACGCGTGCGCGGACGGCGCCCCGGAGGCCGCGGCGGCCGTCACCACGGAGATCTGGCGCGTCCTGGAAGAACTCGCCCACCCCTGAAGCCCTGAACCGGCCGGAGGCCCACGTGTCCACACCTCTCGACTCGTACTCCCGCTACCCCCTCCTCTTCGGCCCCTCGCCCGTCCACCCCCTGGACCGTCTCACCCACCACCTCGGCGGCGCCGCGCTCTGGGCCAAGCGCGAGGACTGCAACTCCGGGATCGCCTACGGCGGCAACAAGACCCGCAAACTGGAGTTCCTGGTGGCCGACGCGCTCGCGCAGGGCTGCGACACCCTCGTGTCGATCGGCGGCGTCCAGTCCAACCACACCCGCCAGGTCGCGGCCGTCGCCGCCCGCGCCGGACTCAAGTGCGTGCTGATCCAGGAGAGCTGGGTCGACTGGCCCGATTCCGTCTACGACAAGGTCGGCAACATCCTCGTCAGCAGGCTCGCGGGCGCCGACGTGCGCCTCGTGCGCGCCGGGTTCGGCATCGGCATCAAGGAGAGCTGGGAACAGGCGGTGCGCGAGGTCGAGGAGGCGGGCGGCAAGCCGTACGCGATTCCGGCGGGCTGCTCCGAGCACCGGCTCGGCGGCCTGGGGTTCGCGCGCTGGGCGTACGAAGTGGCCGAGCAGGAGGAGGAGTTGGGGGTGTTCTTCGACACCGTCGTGGTCTGCTCGGTGACCGGGTCCACGCAGGCGGGCATGGTCGCCGGTTTCGCCGCGCTCGCCGAGGAGGGCGCGCGCCCCCGGCGCGTCCTCGGCATCGACGCCTCCGCCGATCCCGTCCGCACCCGCGAGCAGATCGCCAGGATCACCCGCGGGACCGCCGAACTCATCGGCGTACAGGCAGAGGTCAAGGACGCCGACATCGAGCTGGACGCGCGCTATCACGCGGGCACCTACGGAGTCCCCGACGAGGCCACCCTCGACGCGATGCGGCTGGCTGCCCGCACGGAGGGCATGGTGACCGACCCGGTCTACGAGGGGAAGTCGATGGCCGGGATGATCGACCTGGTGGACAGGGGAGAGATCGCGCGCGACGCGACCGTCCTGTACGCCCACCTCGGCGGGCAGCCCGCCCTGAATGCCTACAGTGCCCTGTTCTGATCCCCCCTGTCCCCTCCGGTGGATCAAGGGCCCGGCCGAGGTCCGTGGGGCACGTATGTGCGCGTCGTGCGCGTGGTGCCACGGAACAACTACGTACCGCTACGAGGAACGTGCAGTTGTGTGTCGGTTTGATGCCGATGTGAGGACCGTGTGAGCTCGGAGCATGGTGCGCCGGGGTCCGGAGGGCGCATACTCAGAACATGACGAGGCCCCCCGGTACCCGACGCCACCTGCCGAACAGCCCTTTCAACGTTCCGCCGCCCCCCGCCCCGCCCATCGAGCAGTTCGCCGTGGGCGACCGGGTCTCCCACGATCAGTACGGACTCGGACGGATCGTCGGAGTGGAAGGCGAGGAAGCAGTGGTCATCGACTTCGCAGGCCGCCAGGGAAGGTTCCTGAGCCCCTATCCCAAGCTGGCCAAGCTCTGATCTGACGTACGCCTGCGCGCGCGTCCCCATGTACGACAAGGGGCGGCCGACGGGGAAGGTTCATCCCTTCCCGCCGGCCGCCCCTGCGCTTGCCTTCAGCGGCCTGACGCGTCCCGCGACGGCCCCTCACGGCCGTCCCAGGACGCGCGGCGGCTACAGCGCCTGCGCCGCCGGCTTCACCATTCCGCGCACGGTGCGTGACTTGACGAAGTCACCCATGGCGGTCATTTCCCACTCACCGGTGAACTGCTTGATCAGCTTCGCCATCATCACACCCGTCTGCGCCTCCGCGTTCGTGAGGTCGAAGCGGACCAGCTCCTCGCCCGTCGCCGCGTCGAGCAGGCGGCAGTACGCCTTGGCGACCTGCGTGAACTTCTGGCCCGAGAACGAGTTCACCGTGAAGACGAGACCCGTCACGTCCTGCGGCAGCCGGCCCAGGTCCACGACGATCACCTCGTCGTCACCGCCGCCCTCGCCCGTGAGGTTGTCGCCGGAGTGCTTGATCGCGCCGTTCACGATCGACAGCTTGCCGAAGTAGCAGCTGTCCACGTGGTTGCGCTGCGGGCCGTACGCGATGACGGAGGCGTCCAGGTCGATGTCCTTGCCGCCGTACGCGGGCTCCCAGCCGAGGCCCATCTTGACCTGCGAGAGGAGCGGCTTGCCGCCCTTGACCAGGGACACGGTCTGGTTCTTCTGGAGGCTGACCCGGCCCTTGTCCAGGTTGATCTTCCCGGCGCCGGGCGCGGGGGCCGCGGGCGCCGGGGGAGCGGCGGGGGCGGCGGGCGCGGCGAGGCGGGGGTCCGCGACCGGCGGGGGCGGGCCCTGGACGGGGGCGCCGGACGGGGGCGCCATCGGCGCGGCGGGTGCCGGGGCGGCCGGGGCGGCGGGCTCCTCGACCGAGACACCGAAGTCCGTCGCGATGCCCGCCAGGCCGTTCGAGTACCCCTGGCCGACGGCGCGCGCCTTCCACGCGCCGTTGCGCAGATAGACCTCGACGATCACCAGGGCGGTCTCGCCGCCGAGCTGCGGAGGCGTGAACGAGGCGAGGACGGTTCCGTCGTCCGCGTTGCGGATGGTGGCGGTGGGCTCGATGCCCTGGAAGGACTGGCCCGCCGCGTCCGGACTCGCGGTGACGACGATCTTCTCGATGCCTGCGGGCACGGCGCTGGTGTCCACCGTGATCTTGTCGGGCGTGGTGCCGCCGCCCGACTGGTAGGTCACACCGGGGCCCGAGGGCTGGTTGAAGAAGATGAAGTCGTCGTCGGAGCGCACCTTGCCGTCGGCGGTGAGCAGCAGGCCCGACACGTCGAGCCGCACCGGAGCGGCGACGTCAACCGCCACGCGGGTGGCGGAGAGAGGGATGTTCGAGCCGGGTGTCATAGCGGTCATGTCCGGGGTAACGAACGTCCCGGCTTTGCCGTTCCCTTACCCGCGGAAGTTTCTCTCTCCGCCCCCCGGCGGCCCTTCCTAGGGGACCACCACGATCTTCCGGCCCAGACCCGAGGCGAACCGCTCCAGCGCCTGGGGATAGGTGTCCAGGGGCAGCCTGTCGCTGATGAAGACGTCCGGGTCGAGAACACCCCCGGCGAACAGCTCCGCCGCCCGCTCATAGCTGTGCAGGACCGCCATCGACCCGGTGATGGTGATTTCCTGGTTGTAGATGCGGTACGGGTCGATGCTGACCCGTGTCGCGTAATCGGCGACCCCGAACTGCAGGAATGTCCCGGCCTTCGCGACACGTCCGATGCCGTCCTGGATCGCGTTCGCGTTGCCCGTGGCGTCGACCACGATGTCCCAGCCCTGCGGCCGGTCAAGTTCGTCGGCGCCCGCGGCCGACCCCGAGACACCCAACTGCCGGGCCGTGGCGAGGCGGTCCGGGTTGAGGTCCACGATGTCCACGCTCGCCGCCCCCGTCCGCTTGGCGAGCTCCAGCATCATCAGGCCCATCGTCCCGGAGCCGTAGATCAGGACGTGGGCGCCGAGCCGGGCACGCAGCACGTCGTAGCCGCGCACCGCGCAGGACAGCGGCTCGATGAGGGCCGCGTCCTGGGTGCGTACGTGCTCGGGGAGCCGCACGCAGTTGGCGACGGGCGCGACCGCGTACTGGGCCGCGCCGCCCGCCGTGGTGACGCCGATCGCGGCCCAGCGCTCGCAGAGGTTGTTGTGGCCGGTCCGGCAGTAGCGGCACTCGTGGCAGTACAGCGACGGATCGACGGCGACCCGGTCGCCGACCGCGAGCTCCGTGACCTCCCGGCCGAGCCCCACCACCTCCCCGGCGAACTCGTGCCCCGGCACCACCGGCAGCGTGGGCGCGAACTCGCCCTGCAGGATGTGCAGATCGGTTCCGCACAGACCGCACGCGGCGACCTCGACGACGACCTCGCGCGGCCCCGGGGTGGGGTCGGGCACCTCGCCGACGACGGCCTTGCCGACGGACTCGATGATGGCGGCCTTCACTTGACGGCTCCCAACGACAGGCCCTGGACCAGCTTGTCCTGGGCGGCGAACCCCGCGGCGAGCACCGGCAGGGAGATCACGAGCGACGCGGCGCACACCTTCGCCAGGAACAGGCCCTGGCTGGTGATGAAGCCGGTCAGGAACACGGGTGCGGTCTGGGCGACGACGCCCGTCAGGACCCGCGCGAAGAGCAGTTCGTTCCAGCTGAAGATGAAGCAGATCAGGGAGGTCGCCGCGATGCCCGGCAGCGCGATGGGGGCCACCACGCGCGTGAGGATGGTGGGCAGCCGCGCCCCGTCGATCTGCGCGGCCTCGATGATCGCGACCGGCACCTCGGCGAGGAAGGACTGCATCATCCACACCGCGATCGGCAGGTTCATCGACGTGTAGAGGATGACGAGGAGCCAGATGTTGTCGAGCATCTCGGCGTTCTTGGCGAAGAGATAGATCGGAAGCAGACCGGCCACGACCGGCAGCATCTTCGTCGACAGGAAGAAGAACAGGACGTCCGTCCACTTCTTCACCGGCCTGATGGACAGGGCGTACGCGGCGGGCAGCGCCAGGATCAGCACGAGCAGGGTCGAGGCCACCGAAGCGACCGTCGAGTTGATGAGCGCGGGCCAGGGGCTCGCGCCGCCGCCCGCGCCGAAGAACTCGCGGTAGCCGTCCAGGGTGAGGGAGGCGGCGACCGAGGGCGGATTGGTCGCCGCGTCCTCCTCCGAGTGGAAGGAGGTCAGCGTCATCCAGGCGATGGGCAGGAAGAACAGGATGCCGGCCAGCCAGGCGGCGAGGCCGAGGCCCGCGGAGCCCCGGACACGGAACCGGCCGCCGGGCTGTGACTGTGCTGGGGGACGTGTCTGCGTCGCGACGGTGCTCATGCGCGGGACGCCTCACGGAACAGGGACGAGACGACCCGCAGCGCGAAGGTCGCGATGATGATGGAACCGATGACGACGAGGACACCGGCGGCGGACGCCAGGCCGTTCTCGTGGGCCTGGTAGAAGCTCTGGTAGACGGTGTAGGGCAGGTTGGCCGTGCCCAGACCGCCCGAGGTGATCGTGAAGACGGCGTCGAAGTTCTGCACGATGTAGATCGAGCCGAGCAGCGCCCCCAGCTCCAGATAGCGCCGCAGATGCGGCAGCGTCAGATACCGGAACACCTGCCAGTTGCCCGCGCCGTCCATCCGGGCCGCCTCGATGAGCTCGCTGTCGCGGCTCTGCAGGCCCGCGAGCAGGATCAGCATCATGAACGGCGTCCACTGCCAGATCAGGGAGGCCTCGATGGCGATCAGCGGGGTGTTGGACACCCAGTCGGGCTGCGCCGCGCCGTCACCGCCCACCCAGTGCAGCAGGCCGTTGAAGAGGCCGTACTCGGGGTTGTAGAGCACGTGCTTCCACAGCAGCGCGGCGGCCACCGGCACAAGCAGGAACGGCGCGATGAGCAACGTACGCACCAGACCGCGCCCCCGGAACTTCCGGTCGAGGAGCAGGGCGAGACCGAGGCCGATGACGAGGCTCGCGAGCACCACGGTGGCCGTGAGCACGATGGTCGTCAGGACGGACTTGCGCAGGTCCGGGTCGGTGAGGACCTCGGAGTAGTTGTCGAGCCCGGCGAAGCTGCGGGCGTCGGGGTAGAGCGCGTTCCAGTCGAAGAAGGAGATCACCAGCGTGGCCACGAACGGCAGCTGGGTCACCACGACCATGAAGATCAGGGCGGGCAGCAGCGGAGCCCTGGTGGCCCAGGCGCGCAGCCTGCCTCCCGGCTTCCTGGGCGGGGACACGCGCGCCTTCGTGGGCGCGACGGCGGGGGTACTCGCGGTGGCGGTCATCGTCCCTCGTACTCCTCGGCGATCTTCTCGGCGAGCTTCTGTGACTTCTTGAGGGCCGATTCGACGGACTGGCGTCCGGCGATGGCCGCGCTGATCTCCTGGGAGACCTTCGTGCCGAGGTCGGTGAACTCGGGGATGCCGACGAACTGGATGCCGGGCGCGGGCCGGGGCTGTACGCCCGGGTCACGCGGTTTCGCGCCCTCGATGGCGGCACGGGTGACGTCCTGGAAGGCGGCGGCTTCCTCGCGGTACTCGGGGTTGTCGTACGTGGAGGCGCGCTTGCCCGCGGGGACGTTGGACCAGCCGATCTCCTCGCCGACCAGTTCCTCGTACTCCTTGCTGGACGCCCAGGAGACGAACTTCCAGGCCTTGTCCGGGTTGCGCGACGCCTTCTGCAGGCCCCAGGCCCAGGTGTAGAGCCACCCGGAGCTCTCGGTCTTCTCGACGGGCGCCGGTACGTAGCCGATTTTGCCCTTGACCGGGGACTTGGCGGATTCCAGCGACCCGGCGGCGGCCGTGGCGTCGTACCACATGGCGGTCTTGCCCTGGGTGAGATTGTTCAGGCACTCGGCGTAGCCGGACTGGGCGGCCCCGGACTCGCCGTGCTCGCGGACGAGGTCCACGTAGAACTGTGTCGCCTTCTTGAACTCGGGGGAGTCGAGGCGCGCCTTCCACCCCTTGTCGAACCACGTCCCTCCGAAGGTGTTCACCACCGTCGTCAGGGGCGCGATCAGCTCGCCCCAGCCCGGGAGCCCGCGCAGACAGATGCCCTTCATCCCGGACTCGACGCCGGCGCCCTCTACGTCGCCCGCGAGCTTCGCCACCTGCTGCCAGGTGGGCTTCTTCGGCATGGTGAGACCGGCCTTCTCGAAGACGTCCTTGCGGTACATCAGGAAGGACGACTCCCCGTAGAAGGGCTGTCCGTAGAGCTTGCCGTCGTCCCCGGTGAGGGACTGGCGCATCGACGGCAGTACGTCCTTCTCGTCGTACGCCGTGTCCTTGCGCGTGTACGAGCCGAGTTCGTGCAGCCAGTCGTTCTTGGCGTAGATCGGGATCTCGTAGTTGCTGAGCGTGGCGACGTCGTACTGGCCCGCCTGGTTGGCGAAGTCCTGGCTGATCTTGTCGCGGACGTCGTTCTCGGGCAGGACCGTGAAGTTCACCTTGATGCCCGTTTCCTTGGTGAAGTGGGCGGCGGTGAGCTTCTGCAGTTCGACCATCTGCGGGTTGTTCACCATCAGTACGTTGATGGAGTCGCCGCCTGAACCGGTCCCGCCCGCCCCGGCCCAGCAGCCGGACAGCAGCGGGGCAAGCAGCGTCCCTGCGGCTGCCGCGGCGAGTGCGCGCGACCTCCGTCGGCTCTGGGTTCGCATGAATGCTCCTGGACTTATGGGGACTTATGGGGGTGGGTCGGGGTGGGTGAGGGCGTGCGGGATCACGAAAGGTGCGGGAGGTGAGTGGGGCGGGTCAATGGGGGAGAGCGAGCGGGGGTGTCAGACGCGGATGACTTGGGGCCCCTGGAGCGAGTAGCGGTGTGCCTCGGAGGCGGGCAACTGCGTGCTCGTGACGATCGCCTCCAGCTCGCCGACGTGCCCGAACCGGCAGAAGCTCGTCGCCCCGAACTTGGTGTGCACGCCCGCGAACACGGTGCGCCGTGACGCGCGGATGGCCTGCGTCTTGACCTCGCTGACCGCGGGGTCGGGCGTGGTCAAGCCGTGCTCACGGGAGATGCCGTTCGCCCCGATGTAGGCGAGGTCGAGCACGAACCCGGCCAGCATGCGCGTCGTCCAGTGGTCGACGGTCGCGAGGGTGCCGGGGCGGACGCGGCCGCCGAGGAGCAGCACGGACATGTTGTCGGCCTCGGCGAGGGCGCCGGCGGTGGCCAGGGAGGCGGTGACCACGGTCAGCGGGCGGCCCTTGGCGGCCTCGGGGAGAGCCTCGGCGATGAGCTGCGGGGTGAAGCCCTCGTCCACGAAGACGGTTTCGGCGTCGCCGAGGAGGTCGGCGGCGGCGGTGGCGATCCTGCGCTTCTCCGGGACGTGCATGGTCGTGCGGAAGGCGAGGGTCGTCTCGAAACCGGCGCTCTCCACGGGGTAGGCGCCGCCGTGGGTGCGGCGGACCAGGCCGTGGTCCTCCAGGGCGCGGAGGTCACGGCGGACGGTCTCCTTGGCGACGCCCAGTTCGGTGGCGAGGGCGGTGACGTCCACGGAGCCGGAGGTCCTCGCGGCCCGGACGATTTTTCGCTGGCGCTCTTCCGCGGTCATGGCCACCGCCTCCCTTCCCTCGCCGTGCCCGTTCGGGCCCTGGGGGAAAGTTCTACAGCGGGGCGGGGTGTGTGAACAGGCTCGGAGCGGGGGTGATGGTGCCCGTCTCTGCCCGCTTGGCGGCGCTCTGGCCTCTGCTTCGGGCTTGAGGGGTGCCCGTTCGGGGGGCGGGGGTGCCCGTTCGCTGCCCGCTTGGGGGTTCAAGGCCTTTCTTCCCCAACCCCGCCCCTTCCCGAAAACCCGCTCTGGCGCGGGGGCCTTGGCGGACCTCATCACCGGCTCCGCCGAGTTCGTCCTCAAACGCCGGACGGGCTGAGATCTCACGCCGGTCCGGACATGTCTTTCAGCCGTCCGGCGTTTGAGGACGCCCCCGCGCAGCGGGTTTTCGGGAAGGGGTGGGGTTGGGGACTAAATCCTTCAGTACGGCCACACCGGCGGGTTCGTGCAGAAGTGGCCCCCCAGGTTCGCGTGGTCCGGGTTCGCGGGGTCCAGTTCTCCCTGCTCCGCGACCAGCTTCGCCGCGTACCGCTCGGAGTCGTCCTCCGGCGAGTAGCCCAGCGCACGCGCCGACGAAAGGTCCCACCACAACCGCGTGTTGGCGGACGAGCCGTACACCACCGTGTGCCCCACCGCGGGAGCGGTCAGCGCCGCGTCGAAGAGCCGGGCGCCGTCCCCGGGGCTCATCCAGACCGACAGCATCCGCACGCTCGTCGGCTCCGGGAAGCACGAGCCGATCCGCACCGAGACGGTCTCCATGCCGTGCTTGTCCCAGTAGAACTGGGCGAGATCCTCGCCGAAGGACTTCGACAGGCCGTAGAACGTGTCGGGGCGGCGCGGCGTGTCCACCGCGATCAGCGGATCGTCGCCGACGGGCCGCGGCGTGAACCCCACCGCGTGGTTCGACGAGGCGAAGACGATCCGGCGGACGCCCTCCTCGCGCGCCGCCTCGTAGAGGTTGTACGTCCCCTCGATGTTCGCCCGCAGGATCTTGTCGAAGGAGGACTCCAGGGAGATGCCCGCGAGATGGATGACCGCGTCGACACCCCGCACGGCCTCCCGCAGCGCCTTCTTGTCGGCGAGGTCCGCCGTGATCGCGTCCGGCTCGCCCTCGACGGGCCGCACGTCGAACAGCCGCAGGTCGTGGCCGTGGGCCGGGAGCAGCCCCCGCATCAGGGTGCCGAGGCCGCCTGCGGCGCCGGTGAGCAGGACGGTGCGGGGAGCGGGCATGAGGAGGTCTCCTGTGTATGTGTACGTACAGCATTCACATCTGTGGACACGCTAAAGATCGACGGCTCGCCGCGTCAAGTGTCGTACGGAGGCGGGTCATCCGCTCTCGAATCGCTCTCAAATCGCGGTTCTCTTGGCGACCTTGACGCTTGACCGGGGCTCGGCGGGCGCCTTAGCGTGGAGCTGTTCAGAAATATGGACGTGAATCAGAAACGTGGATCGCACAACGTGCACGCTAAGGGAGAGCCCGTGACGTCAGCACCCCTCGCCGCTCGACTCGACATCCCCAGCGGGCCGCTGTTCTTCCCGGTCACCGCCTACGCGCCGGACGGCTCCGTCGACCTCGACGTCTTCCGCGCGCACGTGCGCGCGGGCGTCGAGGCAGGTGCGGCGGCCGTGTTCGCGTGCTGCGGCACGGGCGAGTTCCACGCCCTGACGCCCGAGGAGTTCCGGGCGTGCGTCGCCGCCGCCGTCGAGGAGACGGCGGGCCGCGTGCCGGTGGTCGCGGGCGCGGGCTACGGCACCGCGCTCGCCGTCAGGTACGCGCGGCTCGCCGAGGACGCGGGTGCCGACGGGCTGCTCGCGATGCCTCCCTACCTCGTCGTGGCCGGGCAGGAGGGCCTGCTTCGGCACTACGCCGAACTGGCCGCGGCCACCTCCCTCGAAGTCATCGTCTACCAGCGCGACAACGCCGTGTTCACCCCGGAGACCGTGGTCGGGCTCGCCCGCACCGAGGGCATCATCGGGTTCAAGGACGGCCTCGGCGACATGGACCTGATGCAGCGCATCGTCAGCGCCGTACGCACGGAAGTCCCGGAGGAGTTCCTCTACTTCAACGGCCTGCCCACCGCCGAGCTGACCGGGCTCGCCTACCGAGGCATCGGCGTGTCGCTCTACTCGTCGGCCGTCTTCTGCTTCGCGCCCGACATCGCGCTCGCCTTCCACCGGGCCTTCAACGCCCGGACCGCCGAGGGCGACGCCACCGTGAACCGCCTCATCGACGGCTTCTACCGCCCCTTCGTGGAGCTGCGCGCCGAGGGCAGGGGATACGCGGTCTCCCTCGTCAAGGCGGGCGTACGCCTGGCCGGGCTGGACGTCGGCGGGGTGCGGTCGCCGCTGCACGAACCCGCCGACGAGCACATCAAGCGCCTCGCCGAGCTGACCGAGCGCGGGCGCGCCCTGCTGCTGGAGGAGAGCGCGTGAGGGCCGGAGAGGAGCGCGTGAGGACCGGAGGAGAGCGCGTGCGGACCTCCGCCTTCCTGTACCCCTGGGACGTCGTCGGCGACCCCGCGGCGCCCGCGCGCGTCGCCGGTCTCGGCGTCCAGCAGGTCACCCTGGCCTCCGCCTACCACTCCACCCGCGCGCTCACCCCCCGCCACCCGCGCCACCGCATCGTCACCGCCGAGCACGCGGCGGTCCTGTACGAGCCGGACGACCGGTGGGAGGGGCGCGCCCTGCGCCCGTATGCGGCGGGGAGCTGGGCCCCGGGCGATGCCTACGGAGAGGCCGCCGAAGCCCTTGCGGCGGCCGGGCTCGACGTGCACACCTGGGTCGTCCTCGCCCACAACTCCCGTATGGGCGCCGAGCATCCGGACACCTCCGTGGTCAACGCCTACGGAGACCGCTACCCCTGGGCGCCCTGCATCGCGCGGCCCGCCACGCGCGCGTACCTCGTCGATCTCGCCGCGGAGGCCGCCGTCCGGCCGGGCGCGCGCGGCACCGAGCTGGAGTCCCTCGGCTGGTACGGCCTCGCGCATCTGCACGCCCACGACAAGATCGCGGGAGTGCCGCTCGGGGAGGCCGGGCAGTACCTGATGTCCCTGTGCTTCTGCGCGGACTGCCGTGCGGGGTACGCCGGGCAAGGGCTCGCCCCCGAGGAGTTGGCGGCCGGCGTGCGCAGTGCTCTGGAGCCCGTGTGGCGCGGCGAGGAGCCTGCCGGGGGCTGGGAGGCGGTGGAGAAGCTCCTGGGTGCGGAGACGGCGGCCGCCACGCGCGCGTGGCGCGAGGAAACCGCCCGCACGCTCCAGGAGGCGGCGATCGAGGCCGTGCGCGCCGCCGCCCCGGACGGCTTCCAAGTGCTGCTGCACGCCGATCCGGTGGCGTACCACTGCGGCGCCAACGCCGGAGTCGACCCCGGGCACATCCTCTCCGTGGCCGACGGCGTGGTCGTGCCCTGCACGGGGGGTGCCCAGGCTCTGACGCCCTTCGACGCGCACCGCACCGCTCGCACCACCCTCGCCGCGAACCTCACCGTCGTCTCCGGCATGGGCGGCAGCCCCGCCACCCTCGCCGCGGACGCCGAGAACGCGCTCACACTGGGCGCGGACGAACTGCGGCTCTACCACGCCGGGTTGGCGTCCGACGCGGATCTCGCCCACGTGACGGCTGCCTTGGCGCGCCTCACATAGACCCTGTCCAGCGCCAGGCTCCCGGCCGCGGACCAGACGAAGGCCGTCGCTACGATCAAGTGCTGGGTCACTGTGAAGTGGTGGGCATGCAGAGGGGGTTGGGGCGCGTGCGGAACAAGGGGATCGACGGCGTCAAAGGGGTGACCGCGCTGCTGTGCGCGGGCATGCTGGCGGGCTCGGCCGTACTGGCCGGGGCCGCGCCCGCGGCGGCGCGGACGTCCGCGGGCGGGGCGGAGGTCCAGGCCGAGGACTTCCGCGAACGCCTGGAGGGCATCCCGGGCATGACGGTCACCGGCGTGCAGGACGTGCGCGGGTACCCCCAGTACGCGCTCACCTACGCGCAGCCCGTCGACCACCGCGACCCGGGCGCCGGGACCTTCACCCAGCGCCTCACCCTGTGGCACAAGGCCACGGACAAGCCGACGGTCCTCTTCACCCCGGGCTACGACCTCTTCTCCGACGTCACACCACTCACCGACATCCTCGACGCCAACCAAGTGAGCGTGGAGCACCGCTACTTCGAGAAGTCACGCCCCTCCGGGCCCGCGGGCGAAGACTGGTCGAAGCTCACCGTGCAGCAGGAGGCAGCCGACGAACACCGGCTGACCCAGGCGCTGCGCGGCATCGAGAAGGGCAAGTGGATCGGCGTCGGCGCCAGCAAGGGCGGTATGACGGCGACGTACCACGAGCGCTACTACCCCGACGACCTGGACGGGGTCGTCGCGGTCGTCGCACCGAACGACACCGACAACAAGGATGACAGGGCCTACGAGCGCTTCTTCAGGACCGTCGGGACGCGCGAGTGCCGCGACGCCCTGAACGCCGTGCAGCGCGAGATGCTCCTGCGGCGGGACACGCTGCTCCCCAAGTTCGAGGCGGAGGCGCAGAAGGAAGGTGCCACGTTCGAGGAGGTCCTCGGCACCGCGGACCGCGCCTTCGAGCGCGGCGTGCTCGAACAGGTCTGGGGCTTCTGGCAGAGCGGCGGGATCGAGAAATGTCCCACCGTGCCCGACGCGAAGAAGGCCACGGACGACGAGCTGTACTCGTGGTCCAGGAAGAACGGCATGGGCATGTTCCAGGACGAGGTCCTGGGCACCCACGGCGGCGGCCCCCACGACCGACAAGCCGCCACGCAGCTCGGCTGGGCGGACCTGAAGCTGAGCCACCTCGACGGTCTGCGCCGGTACCCGGGCCTGCGGCATCCCGACGCCTCGCTCCCCGCCGCCATGCGCGGCGGAACCTACGAGGGCAGGACCGTCGCCGACGTCGACCGCTGGGTGAGGACCAAGGGCGAGCGGATGCTCTTCATCTACGCCGAGAACGACCCCTGGAGCGCCGAGAGGTTCACGCCCGGCAAGCGTGACTCGTACCGCTATGTCGCGCCCGGCGCCCACCACGGCAACGCCATCGAGAAGCTGCCGCCCGCCGAGCTCGCGGAGGCCATCGGGCACGTCAAGCGCTGGGCCGACGTGAAGTAGCCCGCCGTGGGGCGGGCGTGAGCAGGAATGCGGCAACGCCGGGACCAGCGGGCGAAGCAGGTGATGGTGGTTCCAAGGGCCCCGGTCATGCATAGGGCAGGTGCGGTCGATGTGGTCCTCGTCGTCCGTACGTCCGGCCCTTCCCGGCGATGAGTTTCGGGGGTCCGTCCGGTCTACAGGGGAGGAGCACGGTCCGCGGGGCAGGGCCGCCGAGATTCGGGAGGATTCATGACGAAGATCGTCGACTTCGAGCGGCAGACCCGGCTGGTGGCGGCCGTCGCGGAAGGGGTCACCGACGAGCAGCTCGCGGGGCCCACCCCCTGTCCGGAGTATCAAGTACGCCATCTGCTGGGCCACCTGATCGGTCTCGCGGGCGCGTTCCGGGACGCCGGGCGCAAGAACCTCGGACCGCAGCTCGACCAGAACCCGGGGGATTCCCTTCCTGACATCGGCCCCGGCTGGCGCGCCGAACTGCCCAAGCTGCTGGACGAGTTGGTGGAGGCATGGCGCGACCCGGCAGCGTACGAGGGCATGACGAGGGCGGGCGGCATCGACCTTCCGGGAGCCGTCGCCGGAGCCGTGGCCATGGACGAACTCGTCGTCCATGGATGGGACTTGGCGCGTGCGACGGGTCAGGCGTACGCACCTGACGAGGCGAGCCTGGCGGTGGCGCGGGAGTTGCTCACGCCCCAGGAGGGTGACACCTCCGAGGACAGCCCGTTCGGGCCCCCGGTCCCGGTGCCGGACGACGCCCCTCTCCTCGACCGCGTGATCGGCCTCAGCGGCCGCGACCCGGGGTGGACGCCCGGAGCCTGACCCCTCGGGCCCCCAGACCCCAGCCCCCAGCCCCCAGCCCCTCCAGGCTTTCCCCGGATCAGGTATTGATCGGGTAAAGGGTCTCGCGGGGTGGCGTGTGATGCGCGTAGACAGTGCGCGTAGACAGGCCTTGACCTGCTTGAACACATGCCCTCGCACAGACTCTGATCCGGAGATATCGACCTATGCGCAAGTCCCTTCGAGTGGCCGGCATCGCCACCGCCTGTGCCGTCGCCGGCGCCGCGCTGTACGGCACCGGCGCGGCCACCGCCGACAACGCCCCGGCGCGGCACACCGCCGAACCCCAGAACATCGGCCTGCTCGTCGGCGAGATCGACGACTACTACGGCGCCTACGAGGATGCCGACGGCGTCTGGCGCTCCTCGCCCGACAGCCCGTACGCCAAGGATCTGGCGCGCATCCAGGCGAAGGCGAAGAAGGACATCAGGAAGGCCGCAGCCGCGCACGGCAAGAAGGCCGGGAAGCCCGGGAAGGCCAAGAAGCCCGCGATCGTTCTCGACGTCGACGACACCTCCCTGCTCAGCTTCGACTACGAGAAGCGCACCAACTACACCTACAACAGCGCCACGTGGGACGCGTACGTGAAAGCGGCCAAGCGCCCCGCCGTCTTCGGCATGCCCGAACTCGTCACGTACGCCAAGAGCAAGGGTGTCGAGGTCTTCTTCCTCACCGGTCTGAGCGAGTCGCAGCGCGAGGGCGCCGTCACGAACCTCGCCGGGGCGGGGTACGACACGCAGCTCGACACCACCCACGTCTTCACCAAGAACAAGACGGCCCCGCCCGCCTACCTGAGCGGCTGCGCCACGCCCGCCAAGTGGGAGTGCACCACCGTGCAGTTCAAGGAAGGGACCCGCAGGCACATCGAGTCGACCGGCTACAACATCGTCGGCAGCTTCGGCGACCAGGTGTCCGACCTCGCGGGCGGATACGCGGACAAGACGTACAAGCTGCCCAACCCGACGTACTTCGTGGAGTAGTTCCGGGTGCCCCCCGGCGGTCACGCCTATGAAGCTCGGCATAACTAGATAGGTTGCATTCCTGACTAGGTCGCTCTACGGTCTAGGTAGCTCACATGCTCATGGGGCCGTGCGGCACGCGTCGCCCGGCCCCTTCGGGAAGGGGGACCCCACCATGACCGCCTCGCTCTCGCCGGAGTTCTCGGCCGCCTCCACGGCCGTCACCGCCGTGCTCGGCGCCTATCTGCTGTTCGGTGAGCCCTGGCTCGGCCGCCGTCTCTACGGCTCGCTCGCCCGCCGCCGCGACACCGAACCAGGCGCTCTCGTCGGCTACTTCACCTTCGTCCTCGTCTTCTGGTGGGTCCTCGCCGCGCTCGCCGCGGTGGTCCTGCTGCTCTCGCCGGCCATGGCCGCCGCCGACCTCGGCATCGTGGCGCCCGAGTCGCCGGTGACCACGGTCGTCGTCATCGTCACGATGGGCGCGGTCACGGTGGTGTCCGGACGCAAGATGCGCGCCCTCGCCGCGGGCGGCAGGAACGTGCCGGGGCTCGCCTCCATCAAGGCGATGCTGCCGCGCACGGCCAAGGAGCGCCGCCTGGCGATCGCCGTCGCCGTCACCGACGGCATCTGCGCCGAGCTGGTCTACCGCGGGCTCCTGATCGCCTTCGCCGTCGGTGTGCTCGGCCTCAACCTCTATGTGGCAGCGGCACTTTCGGCGCTCGTGTACGCCGTCGCCGGCATCTACCAGGGCCGCAGCGGCGTCATCGCCTTCGGCCTCGTCGGGGCGCTGTTCGCCGGACTCTATGTGTCGACCGGCAGCCTGCTGCTGCCCGTCGCCATCCACATCGCCCTCTCCGTGAGGGACTTGACGCTCCCCGAGCCGGAGCCGATCGGCTCCGTGCCGACGTACGCGCCGACCCCGAAGGGCAGCTGACCATGACCGCACCCGCCTCCGGCGGCGCGAAGACCGACCGCCGGGCCAGCTGGTTCAAGGGCGTGCTGGACCTGCTCGTGCTCGCGAGCCTCACCGACGGCGAGAGCTACGGGTACGAGATCGCCAAGCTGCTCGGCGCCGCCGGCTTCGGCCAGATCAAGGGCGGCACGCTCTACCCCGTGCTCAACCGCCTCGAAGAGGCGGGCCTGGTCGCCGCCGAGTTCCGGGCCACCGAGAAGGGCCCGGGCCGGCGGTACTACTCCCTTACGGACGACGGCCGCGCCACGCTCGGCGAGCAGGGCGGGCTGTGGCTCGCCTTCGACGGCTCCGTGCGTGAGGTCCTCGCGAAGGCGGGTGTGCGATGAACGAGGGTTACGTGCGCGACAGCTACCTCCTCGACCTCGCCGACCGGCTGCGGGAACTCGGGCTGCCCGCCGACCGCATCGAGGCCACCGTCGCGGATCTCGGCGCGCACCTGGACGAGTCGGACGGGGCCGACCCGGAGGCCGAGTTCGGCTCGGTCGACGAGTTCGCCCGCGAACTGGCACCGGCCGGGGCGCAGCGGCCCGACGCCCCCGGGGCGCACGTCGAGACGTGGCGGTGGACCGCCGACACGTACGTCGACGAGGAGCTGCTCAACCGCTTCGGCGACGAGGGGTGGGAGATGGAACGGGTCGACGCGCTCGGCCGTTTCGTCAGCCACCGTGACCTGGAGCGGCCGCAGCGCTGGGAGTACCGCCGTGAGCTGGTCACGCGGGGGCGTGAGGGGCTCGACGAGCGGCTGGCTCCCGACGGCTGGGAGGCCTGCGGGAACTGGATCGTCTACGCGTGGTTCAAGCGGCCGCTGGCTGCGAGCCTCGGGCCGGGGGCGGAGGTGGGGTCGCCGCCGCCCGCGCCGGGGCGGCGGTGGTTCCTCAGCCGCAAGTTCGCCCTGCTGGTGATCGCCGCCGGAGTGGTCGTCGTCCTGGCGGGCTTGATGGTGGCCCTGGACGACGGCGAGGCGAGCAGCGGCCTCGGCTTCGCCGCCGGGATCTTGGCGGGGGCCCTGTTCCCCCTGGCCGCCCTGTGGAGCTGGCAGGTCTGGCGCTCGCGCCGTTGACCCCCGCGGGGTGCCGTCACGTTCATCGGCACCCCGCGGCCTTTCCGTCACGACTTCAGCGCCGCCGACATCATCGCCCTCGCGATCGGTGCCGCCAGGCCGTTGCCGCTGACCTCCGACCTCGCCGCGTCCGAGGACTCGACGATGACCGCCACCGCGACCTCCTTGCCGTCGCTGCCCTTGGCGTACGAGGTGAACCAGGCGTACGGCGTCTTGCTGTTGTTCTCGCCGTGCTGGGCCGTGCCCGTCTTGCCGCCCACGTCCGCGCCACTGATCTGCGCGTTCGTGCCCGTGCCCTTCTCGACGACCGTCTCCATCGCCGACTGCAGCTGGTTCGCCGTGCTCTCGCTCATCACGCGCTCGGAGTCCGCGTCGTCGAACGAGTCGAGCACGTCGCCGTTCGAGTCGGTGATCTGGGACACCATGTGCGGGGACACCAGTTCGCCGCCGTTGGCGATCGCCCCCGAGACCATCGACATCTGCAGCGGAGTCGCCGTGACGTCGAACTGGCCGATGCCGGTCAGTGCCGTCTGGGCCTTGTCCATGTCGGACGGATACACGCTCTCGGAGGCGCGTACCGGCACGTCCAGCTTGTCGGTGTTGAAGCCCATCTTCTCGGCCATCGACTTGACCTTGTCCTGGCCCAGGTCGACGGCCATCTTCGCGAAGACGTTGTTGCACGAGTACTGCAGCGCCGTACGGATCGTGGCGTTCTCGCAGGGCGCGCTCGCGCTCTCGTTCTTCAGGACCGTGCGCGTGCCGGGCAGCGTGTACGGGTTCGGGCTGTCGGTCCCGGTGTCCGCCGAGCCGTAGAGCCCGTCCTCCAGGGCCGCCGCCGCGACGACCAGCTTGAACGTCGAACCGGGCGGCAGCGGCTGCCGCAGCGCGCGGTTGACCATCGGCTTGTCCTCGTCCTTCAGGAGCGCCTGCCACTCCTTGGAGTCGGTGGAACCGCTGATGTCCGAGGGGTCGTACGAGGGCGTCGACACCATGCCGAGGATCTTGCCCGTCTTCGGGTCGACGGCGACGGCCGCGCCCTTCTTGTCGCCGAGCGACTTGTACGCGGCCTTCTGCACCGCCGGGTCGATCGTCGTGACCACGTCACCCGGGTCTGCGCGCTTGTTCGTCACGGTGTCCAGCGGGTTCTTCAGCCGGTTGTCGGTGCCGTCGAGGACGTCCTTGTAGATGCCCTCCAGCTGCGTGGCCCCGTACACCTGCGAGCTGTAGCCCGTGACGGACGAGTACAGATCACCGTCCTTGTACGTGCGTTTGTACTTGAGGTCGCCGCCCTTCGTCCGCTCGGAGCCGGTGACGGCCGCACCGCCCACGATGATGTCGCCCAGCGGGTTCGCGTACTGCTCTATCGCGTTGCGCCGGTTCAGCTTGTCGTCCGCGAGAGCCTTCGAGTCGTAGAACTGCACCCACGTCGCCCGCACCAGGAGGGCGACGACGAGCAGCAGCGTGAAGACCGAGGCGTGCCTGATCGTCTTGTTCATCCCGTAAAAGGACGAGCGGCGCGGACGCATTCGTTCCGTTCTGCCGGGTTTCTTAGAGATTCCTCATACTGCGGGGGCGCCACGGCCAGAGACTCAGTCGGCGTTCATGAAGCCCGCCTCGTACGCCGCGATCACCGCCTGCGTGCGATCCCGCGCCCCCGTCTTGGCGAGGACCGAGGCCACGTGCGTCTTCACCGTCGCCGGGCCCACGCCCATCCGCCCCGCGATCTCCGCGTTGGTCAGGCCCGCGGCCATCAGCCGCAGCACCTCGCTCTCGCGCCCCGTCAGCCTGCCCACCCAGGCCGGCGGCGCGGGCCTGGCGCGCGCGTGCTCGGCGGCCAGGGCGCGCACCGCGGCGGGGAACAGCAGCGAGTCGCTGCGCGCGACGAGTCGCACCGCCTGTACGAGCGAGTCCGCGTCGGCCCGCTTGAGCAGGAACCCGGAGGCGCCGGCCCGCAGCGCCTCGTACACGTAGGAGTCGTTCTCGAAGGTCGTCACGACCACGATGAGCGGCGGCTCCTCCTGCGTCCGCAGGATCTGCTCCGTGGCCCGGATGCCGTCGATCTCCGGCATGCGTACGTCCATGAGCACCACGTCGGGCCGCAGCTCGCGCACGACGGACACCGCATCGGCGCCGCTCGCCGCCTCGCCGACGACCTCCAGATCGGGCTCGGCGGAGAGGATGACGCGCAGGGCGGTGCGCACCATGCGTTCGTCGTCGGCGAGCACGATGCGGATGGGGCCGGCGGACATCTCGGTCATGCGGGTCCTTTCAGGGGGAGTCGTACGTGCAGGCGCCAGCTGCCGTCCGCCGGTCCCGCGTCGGCGGTGCCGCCAAGGAGCCGGGCGCGATCGGTGATGCCGCGCAGGCCGTGGCCGCCGCCGGGGCGGGAGGCGGGGGCGCCGTGGGGCAGCGGGTTCTCCGCGAGGATTTCCAGGTCGGTGCCGTCAAGGGCGATCCGCAGGGTGACCGGGGCGTCGGGGCCCGCGTGCCGCAGTGCGTTGCTCAGGCTCTCCTGGACGATGCGGTACGCCTCGCGGGACACCATCGCGGGCAGGGCGTCCGGTCCTTCGGGGCCGAGGTCGACCGTGGCCTTCACCCGCAGGCCGCCCGCGCGGGTGCGCTTGAGGAGCCCGTCGAGATCGGCCGAGAGCGTCGGGGCGGGGGCGGTCGGACTCGTCCGGTCGCCGCCGCCCTCGCGCAACACCCCGAGCACCGCGTCGAGTTCGCCCACCGTGCGCCGGGTCGTCTCCTCGATGGCGGCAAGCGCCTCGCGGACGAACTCCGGGTCACGGTCCAGGACTCTGCGGGCGGCGCTCGCCTGGAGCGTGACCGCGCTCAGGGCGTGGCCCACCGAGTCGTGCAGCTCCCGGGCGAGGCGATTGCGTACGGCGAGGTCGGCGGCGCGCTGCTCGGCCGCCGCGAGCCGGTCCGCGGGCGAGGGCCCGAGGAGTTCGGGCGCCCAGCGTGCGAGCAGGCCCCCGGCCGCCGCCGCGCACCCCGCGAGCGCGACGAGGGAGAGGATCCCGATGAGCGGGCAGAGGGCCAGCATCCAGCCCTCGTCGAAGACTTCGGGCATCCCGACCCGGCTGCCCCGCAGCGCCGCCGCGAACGGCAGCGCGATCAGCACCGCGGCGAACGGCGGCAGGGCGAGGGACATCCCGCTGATGACCCCGCCGAACCCGAGGTGCAGCGTGAACCACGCGACGGTGCGTCCGCGTGCCTGCCGGGACCGTGCGGGCCCGTCGGCGAGCGCGTCGCCCGGCACGTCGCACAGCGCGCGCACCGCGGCCACCGACATGGGCCGGGTGAGCGGGAAGAGCGCGGTGATCGCGGCGAGCGGCAACCCCACCGCGAACGCGGTGAGTTGGGAGGTGAGCGAGCCGAACACGTTGTCCTCGCCGAGCAGCGGTCCGACCACGACGGAGCCCACGAAGACGTACGGCATGGCGAGCGCGCCACCGAGGATCAGATGGATCCACCGGCGCCGCGTCCGGCGCCCGAACAGGGCCGGGAGGGCTGTCGCGAGTGTCCTCACGCCGGTTGCCGCGGGGCACGGACGGCCGCGCCCGCCCGCTCCTTGAAGAAGACCACTCCGAGGGTGGCCACCAGTGCCCCGACGATCATCTGGACAGAGTAGGTCAGGAGCATCGCCGCCGTCGGCTGCCGGGCGAGGTCGTCCTCGCCGAGGACCGAGGCGAACAGCAGCCAGCCGCCCCAGCAGGCGACCGCGCCCGAGCCGAGCCAGGCCAGGGCGAGCGGCACCTTGACGGGCAGTGCGGGAGCCCGCCGGAAGGTGAGGAGCAGACCTCCGGCGACCGCGGAGCCGAGGTAGACCATGTCCATCGCTTCGAGCACGTAGAAGTCGGTCGTGCGCTCGTCGATCCGCGCCTCGGTGAGGCCGGCCGTGGAGCCGGTGATCCAGAGAAGGTGCATGACCAGGGGCGCGAGGGCGAGGACGGCGGCGGTGAGGGCGACACTTCGGGGGGCGCTCCGACGGCCGGTCGTCCCGGGCAGTTCCCGGACGAGGCCCCGCCACACGTGGCCCCACCGGTCGCGCGCGTAGAGGACGAACAGGGCGCCGAGGGCAAGGCCTTGGAGGATGAAGCCGCCGTAGACGACGCCGAAGACCCACTCGTGGAGGAAGGCGCCGCTGTCCTTGCTGCCTTGTGAGGGGTTGTTGACGCTGCCGCCGAGCGCCTTGACCAGGAGCTGGAGCGGGAACCCGGCCATGATCGGCGTGAGAAGGCCGGTGGCGGCCCACATGGGGAACGCGAGCAGCCAGGCGGGGGTGCGCAGGCCCCAGGGGCGGGTCAGGAGCAGCGCGAGGACGATGACGCTCGCGTCCATCAGCAGGGTGAGGCCGTTGGCGAAGATCATGGTGGTGCGGTGCTCGAGGAGGCTGCTGCCCTCGGGGATGCCGATGTGGCTTCCCGAGATCCACGCGATCTTCAGGGTGAGGTACGGCAGGGCGGCGAGGATGGCGGCGGTGCGCAGGGCCTGTCTCATGCGCCCCAGCCTTCCGGCGGGGGGACCCGGGCACCTCCTGCCAGGCGATGATCCGGGTCCGCCGTGCGGGGGAGGGGCGGGCGCTCCGGTCCCGGAGCGCGGGCCTACTCCAGCCGCAGGACGTCCTCCGCGATCTCCTCGCCCCGTGCGTGCGCGAAGCCGCTGGCGCGGGCCGTGACCCGGAAGCCGCACTTCTCCAGGACCCGCAGCGACCCCACGTTGTCCGCCGCCGCACGGGCGTACAGCGGGCGCTCGGGAACCTCCGCGAGGAGCTGACGCAAGGCCGCCGTGGCGAGCCCCCGGCCCCAGTAGTAGCGGTCGATCCAGTACGTGACCTCGCGCTCGCCCGGCTCGCCGTACACCGAGACGTTGCCCACCACGTCGCCGTCCGCGAGGACCGTGCGCACCACGACGTCGGCCGACTCCCGGATTCCCTTCCAATGGGCCTCGAAGAGCGTCCGGTCCGCCGTCTTCGGCGACGTGAACGCGGCGAGGTGGCTCGACTCGGGATCGTTCATCTGCCGGTAGAAGACCGGCAGATCACTGTCGTGCACGGGGCGCAGAGTGACATCCATGCTCATTGTGCTCACCATGCTCAAAGCCTACGAGTCGCCAGTGTCAGCCGGTCCCGCGCGTCGAACAACGCGTCCTTCACCATCTGTTCGTGCGCGGGCGTCAGCCGCGCCACCGGCACGGAGCAGCTGATCGCGTCCCGCGCGGGCGTGCGGTACGGGATCGCGACGCCGAAGCAGCGCAGGCCGAGCGTGTTCTCCTCGCGATCCACCGCGAAGCCCTGCTCGCGGACCGTGCGCAGCTCCTCGATCAGCTTCTCGCGGTCGGTGATCGTGTGCTCGGTCAGCGCGGGCAGCGTCTCCGGGAGCATCTTGCGGACCTGCTCGTCGGTGTGGGTGGCCAGGAGCGCCTTGCCCAGGGACGTCGAGTGCGCCGGGAGGCGGCGGCCGACCCGCGTGAAGGGCCGCAGGTAGTGCTGCGACTGGCGGGTGGCCAGATAGACGACGTTCGTGCCGTCCAGGCGCGCCAGGTGGATCGTCTCCGTGGTGTCGTCCGAGAGGCGGTCCAGCGTCGGCCGCGCCGCCGCCACGACCTCGTCACCGTCGATGTACGACGTGCCGACGAGCAGGGCCCGCACCCCGATCCCGTACCGCGTGCCGGTCGCGTCCGTCTCGACCCAGCCGAGCTCCACCAGCGTACGAAGGAGCATGTAGAGGCTGGACTTGGGGTAACCGACGGCTTCCTGGACGGCGGCCAAAGAGTGCATTCCGGGACGTCCCGCGAAATACTCCAGCAACTCAACCGTCCGCACAGCGGACTTGACCTGTGCCCCGCCAGTCTCGCCAGCCGACATCGCCCTTGACCCCTTAGTTCGACGAGAAATAGTCTCCGAAGTCTCCGGTTCATCATCGGAGACAGCGTTCAGCATATCGAACAGCCCAGGTGGGTGGCAGCACATCTGTGGCATCACCTCTGGAGGACCCCGCGGTGGCAGCAGCACCAGTCTGGAGTGTCGACCCCCGAACCGGGAAGCAGCGCGAACAGGTTGCGGTCGAAGCCACAGTCCAGGAGGTGGACCAGGCGGTGCGCGCCGCCCTGGCCGCCAAGGACGCCCTGGCCGACCGCGGCGTACGCGCCGCCTTCCTGCGCTCCGCGGCCGAACTGCTCGACGCGGCCAAGGACCATCTGGTGGAGGCCGCGGACGCGGAGACCGCACTCGGTCCCGTCCGGCTCACCGGTGAACTCGCCCGTACCTGCTACCAGTTGCGGGCCTTCGCGGACATCGTCGACGAGGGCGGCTTCCTCGGCGTCGTCATCGACCACCCCGACAGCAGCGCCACGCCGCCCATCCCCGACCTGCGGCGCTACAAGATCCCGCTGGGCGTCGTGGCCGTCTACTCCGCGTCCAACTTCCCCTTCGCCTTCTCCGTCCCCGGCGGCGACACCGCGAGCGCGCTCGCCGCGGGCTGCCCCGTGGTCGTCAAGGCGCACCCGGACCACCCGGCCACCTCCGAGCTGGTGGCGTCGACGCTGCGGCGGGCCGCCGCCCGGCACGACATCCCCGAGGGCGTCCTCGGCCTCGTGCACGGCTTCGACGCGGGCATCGAGCTCGTCAAGCACCCGCTCGTGTCCGGCGCGGGCTTCACGGGCTCCATCCGCGGCGGCCGCGCCCTCTTCGACGCGGCGGCGGCGCGCCCCGTGCCGATCCCCTTCCACGGAGAGCTCGGCTCGCTCAACCCGGTCGTCGTGACCGAGGCCGCGGCCGTCGAGCGCGCCGAGGAGATCGGCGCCGGTCTCGCGGGCTCGATGACGCTCGGCGTCGGCCAGTTCTGCGTCAAGCCCGGCCTGGTCTTCGCGCCGGCCGGTGCGGGCGGCGACCGGCTCCTGAAGTCCCTGACGGAGGCGGTCAGCGACACCGAGGCCGGGGTGCTCCTGGACCACCGGATGCGGGACAACTTCGTGGCGGGCGTGCGCGAGCGCGTCGAACTGCCGGACGTGGACGCGCCGGTCACGCCGGGCGCGGGCAGCGAGCACACGGTGAGCGCGGGCTTCCTGACGGTCCCCGCGGCGAAGCTCGCCTCTGAGGGCGAGCACGACCTGCTCCTGGAGGAGTGCTTCGGGCCGGTGACGGTCGTCGCGCGCTACGAGGACGACGCGGAGATCACCGCCGCCCTCACCCGGCTCTCCGGCAACCTCACGGCCACGGTGCAGCTGTCCGCCGAGGAGGCCGCGGGCGAGGGGCGCGGGGCCGCGCTGCTCGCCGAACTGACGCCGCTGGCCGGGCGTCTGCTGGTCAACGGCTGGCCGACCGGCGTCGCGGTGGCGCCCGCACAGCACCATGGCGGGCCGTACCCCGCGACGACGTCCACCTCCACCTCCGTGGGCGGTACGGCGATCGAGCGCTGGCTGCGCCCTGTCGCGTACCAGAACACGCCCGCCGCGCTGCTCCCGCCGGAGCTGCGGGACGAGAACCCGCTGGGGCTCCCGCGTCGCTACGAAGGGCGCCTGGAACACTGACGTCCATGGACGTCAACATCCCCGAACTGCCCTTCTCCCTGCGCACGTACGGCCCCGACGGCAACTGGTCGTACGAGGACGGTGTGCTCACCGGCTGGGCGGGCGCCCGGCAGGACCGCTTCGTGCCGCCGACGGGCGAGGCGCTCGACCCCGCGTCGGACGCGCCTCGCCTGCTCGGCGCCCCCGAGGGCGACTTCCAGCTGATCGCGCGGGTGACGGTCGGTTTCGCGGCGGCGTTCGACGCGGGCGTGCTGTATCTGCACGTGGGTGACCGGGAGTGGGCCAAGCTCTGCCTGGAGCGGTCGCCGGACGAGGCGACGGTCTGCACGGTCGTCACCCGCGGTCGCTCCGACGACGCGAACGCGTTCGTGGTGGACGGCAGCAGCGTCTGGCTCCGGATCAGCCGCACGGGGTCGGCGTTCGCCTTCCACGCTTCCCTGGACGGCAAGCGCTGGACGTTCGTGCGGATCTTCTCGCTGGGCGAGGAGAAGGCGGCGGGTGCGGCCCTGGTCGGCTTCATGGCGCAGTCGCCGGTGGGGGAGGGGTGCGTGGTGACGTACGACGGGATCGAGTTCCGTCCGAACTGGCCCCAGGGCCTGAGGGACGGTTCGTAGGACCGCTTCAGCCCGTCCGGCGCTTGAGGACGAACTCGGCGGAGCCGGTGATGACGGCACGCAAGGCCCCCGCGCCGGAGCGGGTTTTCGGGAAGGGGCGGGGTCGGGGAAAGCTCAGCGCCCCCGCCGCAGCCCCAGCGTCGCAATCCCGGAAGCCGCCAGCAGTCCCGCCGCTGTCAGCAGGCTCACCCGCATCCCGGAGACGAAGTCCCCGGCCAGCAGGCTTCCGAAGGCCGCGATCCCCAGGCCCCCGGCCACCTGCCGGGCCGAGTTGAGGACCCCCGCGGCCAGACCCGCCCGGTCGGCCGGCACCGCCTCCATCATGGCCGCGGTGAGCGGCGGGATCGTCAGCGCGCAGCCCAGCGCCAGCGGCACCATGAGGAACGCCAGGCCGAGCGCGGGCGTCGACGCGTCGGCGAACAGCAGCGCGAGAAGCCCCAGTACGGCGACCGCCTGCCCCACCAGCATCGGGAGCCGCGGCCCGACCCGCGCCGCCAGCTTCCCCGCCACGACGTTCGTGACCGCGATGAGCCCGGTCATCGGCAGGAACATCAGCCCGGCCCACAGCGCCGAACGCCCCTGCACCTCCTGGAAGAAGAGGCTGAAGACGAAGACGAGGCCGTAGAAGGCGACGCTGCACGCGGCCCCGGCCGCGACGGTGATCGCCACCGTCCGGTCACGGAAGAGACCCAGAGGCACCACCGGATGCGTCTGCCGGGCCTCCGTCCGCAGGAACACCGCACCCGCCGCCACCGCGACCACCAGGGCGATCAGACCCGTCGTACCGCCCTCGATGACCGCGAAGGTCACGGCCGTCAGCGTCAGGACGGCGAGCAGCTGGCCCGGCACGTCCAGCGGCGCGGGCCGCCGCTCCGAGCGCGGGGCCCGCAGCAGCAGGACCAGCGCCACCGCGCCCAGCGGGACGTTGATGAAGAAGATGCCGCTCCAGTCCCACGCCGTGGTCAGCGCACCGCCCGCGACCGGACCCAGGGCCACCGCCACCGAACCGCCCGCCGCCCACATGGCCACCGCGCGCGCCCGCTTGGCCGCGTCCGCGTAGGCCTGGCGTACGAGGGAGAGCGAGGCGGGCAGGACCACGGCGGCCGCCACGCCCTGCACCACCCGGGCGCCGATCAGCACGGGCAGCGACGGCGCGAGCCCGCATGCCACGGAGGCGGCCGTGAACACCGTGATGCCGATCGCGTACGCCCTGGTCGCACCGATCCGGTCGGAGAGCGCCCCGGTGGAGAGCATCAGAGCGGCGAAGGCGAGCGTGTAGGCGTCCACGACCCACTGGAGGCCGGTCATGCCGCCGCCGAGGGAGTCCCCGATCGCGGGGAGCGCCACATTCACCACGGAAGCGTCGAGCGTGATGAGGGCGAAGCCGAGCATGGCGGCGGTGAGCGTGAGGCCGGGGGAGGCGTGGTCCTTGCGGGGCGAGCCCGCCGAACGGGAGCTTCGGGAGAGGGAGTTCGTTGCCATGTCCATGAGTCTGCTGACGGCGGCGCGGCTACAGTAGTGGCCTGAATGCCATACCTCCGGAGGTTCTGGCCATGCCCTGCCCGCCGTCCGCCCACCGGCCGCACCGCGTCGCCGTCATCGCGCCCTCACCTGTGTCGATGTTCAATCTCGCGATCCCCGAGATGCTCTTCGGGAGGGTCGAGGTGGCCGGCGGACCCGGCTACGAGGTGGTCGTCTGCACCCCGGAGCCGGGCGCCGTCGCCACCACGGGCGGGCTCAGCCTTCAGGTGGAGCAAGGGCTCGATGCCGTACGCGACGCCGACACCCTCCTCGTCGCGGGCACCGGGCACCGCTACGAACCCGACCCCCGGACCGTCGCCGCCGTCCGCGAGGCCGCCGACGCGGGCCGGCGCATCGCCTCCATCTGCAGCGGCGCCTTCGTGCTCGCGGAGGCGGGCCTGCTCGACGGGCGCAGCGCCACCACCTACTGGCAGCTCGCCGAGGAGCTGCGCAGCCGCTATCCGGCGCTCGACCTCAAGGGGGACGTCCTCTACGTGGAGGACGGGCAGGTCATGACGTCCTCCGGGTACGCCGCGGGGATCGACCTGTGCCTGCACGTCATCCGCACCGACTACGGGGCGGCCGTCGCCAACGAGGTGGCCAGAGCCGCACTCGTCGCCCCCGTGCGGCCCGGCGGCCAGACCCAGTTCACCCAGACCCCGCTGCCGCCCGAGCGGGGCACCGCCTGCGCCGACACCCGGGGCTGGGCCATGCGCCATCTCGACGAGCCGCTCACGCTCACCGACCTCGCCCGGCACGCGGGCGTCAGCGTGCGCACCCTCACCAGGCGCTTCCACGCGGAGAGCGGGGTGAGCCCGCTGCAGTGGCTCCTGCACCAGCGCATCGAGCGGGCCAAGGAGCTCCTGGAGACGACGAGGCTCTCCATGGACCGGGTCGCGGAGGCCTGCGGGCTCGGCACCGCCGACTCGCTCCGCGGCCACCTGGTGCGCCGCACCGGGCTCACCCCGAGCGCCTACCGCACCCAGTTCAGCCGCCTCGGAACTCAGGGCTCCAGGAACACGTCTATGGCAGCGTGATCCACTCAGTACTCCCCACGACGATGCGGACCGTGATGCCGACCGTCATACGCAGTGCCCTCACCGCCGACGCCCCGGCCCTCGCGGCCCTGCATGCCCGCGCCCGCGCCACGTACTACCCCGAGGGGCTGCCGGGCGCGGCCGTCGACGGGACGGCGCTGTGGCGGGCGGGCATCGAGCGGCGCGGCGGGCATGTGCTGTGCGCGGTCCGCGAGGGCCGGATCGTGGGCCTCGCCTCGTTCCGTACGCCCGATGGCGAGGCGGCGGACACCGTGACGCTCTTCCAGTTCCACGTCGACCCCGACCACTGGCGCGCCGGGGTCGGCGCGGCGCTGCACGCCGCGTGCGTGGAGGAGTGGCGGGCCGACGGCATCCGGGAGGCCTCCCTGGACGTCCATCGCGAGAACACGCGGGCCCAGGCCTTCTACGCCCGCCATGGCTGGCAGGAGGCGGAGGCCGCCGACGGCGCAGACACACATCTGCGGATGCGGTTCTCCGTGCCGGCCGGGGAATGAGCGGGGCAAGTCGTACGTTCTTCAACTGACCGGAGGGACCCTCCGCACTACCGTTCGATTTGAAGAGAGCTAGTCACATGCGCGTCGAGATCTGGTCCGATATCGCCTGTCCCTGGTGCTATGTCGGCAAGGCACGCTTCGAAAAGGCACTCGCCGCCTTTCCGCACCGCGACAACGTCGAGGTGGTGCACCGTTCCTTCGAGCTCGACCCCTCGCGCGCCAAGGGCGACAGCGGGCTCGTGATCCCGATGCTCGCCAAGAAGTACGGCCTGAGCGAGGAGCAGGCCCAGGAGGCCGAGCGGAACCTCGGCGTGAACGCCTCGTCCGAAGGCCTCGACTACCTCACCGAGGGCCGCGACCACGGCAGCACTTTCGACATGCACCGCCTGCTGCACTTCGCCAAGGAGCAGGGCAGGCAGGACGAGCTGCTCGGACTCCTGTACCGCGCCAACTTCGCCGAGGAGCGCTCCGTCTTCGACGACGACGAGCGGCTCGTGGAGCTCGCGGTCGCGGCCGGTCTCGACGCGGACGCGGCCCGCGCGGTGCTCGCCGATCCCTCCCGGTACGCCGACGACGTACGCACCGACGAGCGCGAGGCCGCCGAGCTCGGCGCGAACGGCGTGCCGTTCTTCGTCCTCGACCGGAAGTACGGCGTCTCCGGCGCCCAGCCCGCCGACGTCTTCGCGCAGGCCCTGGAGCAGGCGTGGGGCAGCCGCTCGCCGCTCACCACGCTCGCGGACGGCGCCGCCTGCGGCCCCGACGGCTGCGACGTGTAAGCGACGCTGAGCGGACCACTCCACACATCGTCGATGGACGTGGGCGCGCAGGGGCGCGAGAGTTGATCCCATGGGGAACATCAACGGCGCCGAGTTCGCGCCCACGTCGACGTATCTGAACACGGCGAGCTGCGGGCTGCTGCCGGCCCGGGCCGTCGAGGCGATCCAGGGCCTCGCGGCCGAGAACGGCTCCGGCAGACGCGGCGGCTCGGGTGACTTCGGGATCGTGCAGGCCGCCCGTGAGTCCTTCGCGCGGCTCGTCGGAGTGCCGCACGCGCGCGTGGCCAACGGTGGATCGGTCGCGGTGCACGCCGGTCTTGTCGCGGCGGCGCAGCGGCCGGGGTCCGAAGTCCTCTTCCCCGAGGGGGACTTCAGCTCGATCATCAACCCCTTCGTGGTGCGCGGCGACCTCAAGATCCGCTTCGCGCCGCTCGAAGACCTCGCCGAGGCGATCCGCCCCACCACCGCCCTCGTCGTGTACTCCGTCGTCCAGTCGGCCGACGGCCGGATCGCCGACGACACGGCGGTGCGCGAGGCCGCCGCCGCCCACGGCGCCCGTACCCTCAACGACGCGACACAGGCCGCGGGTTGGCTGCCCTTCGACGCGGGCCTGTACGACTACACCGTCACCGGCGCCTTCAAGTGGCTGCTCTGCCCGCGCGGCACATCATTCCTGACGGTGAGCGAGGAGGCGCAGGAGTCCCTCGTCCCGCTGCACGGCGGCTGGCTCGCGGCGGCGGAGAGCTGGAACGCCACCTATGGCCCGCTCTCCCAACTGGCCCCCGATGCACGCCGGTTCGACGAACCCCCCGCCTTCCTCGCTTACCACGGCGCGGCCCAGGCGCTCGCCCTTCTGGAGGAGACCGGCATCGACGCGGTCCACGCCCACGACACGGCGCTGGCGGCCCGCTATCGCGCCGGGCTCGCGGAGCTGGGCCATGAGCCGGTGCCCGGTGCGTCCCCCATCGTCTCCGTACCCGGACTGGCCGACAGCGAGGAGCGGTTGAGCCGGGCCGGCATCATCACCTCCGCACGGGCGGGACACCTGAGGGCCTCGTTCCATCTGTACAACACCGAGGCGGATGTGGACCGGATCCTCGACGTGCTCTCCGGCTGAACCCTGGCGCGCAGGGCGGCGGGGCACTAGGAAGGCATGACGGGGTGGCCTCACGAGGCGGTGGTGTCAGTGGCTCAGCAGCCCCATCCGGACACCGGTCTGCATCAGCGCCTGGTGTACGGCGACGAGACGGCGCTCGCCGAGGTCTACGACACGTACGGAGCCCTCGTCCACCGCGTCGCGGCACGCGTCACCCGCAGCCCTGCCGCGGCGGAGGACGTGGCCCAGGAGGTCTTCGCCCATCTCTGGTCGCGGCCCTACGCGTTCGACGCAAGGCGGGGCAGTCTGCGCACCTGGCTGTGCATGCTGGCGCATCGCAGGGCGGTGGACTGGGTACGCGGCGAGGAGCGCCACCGCAAGGCGGCGCACGCCGACGACGCGACCCTGCACACCATCCCCACCCCGGACCCGCCCCCGGAAGACGTGGTCATGGCACGAGAACGCTCCCTGCTCCTCCATTCGGCCCTGGCGAGACTCCCGCTCCCGCAGCGCCAGGTGGTGCACCTCGCGTACTTCGCGGGCTGTACCTACCGTCAGGCGGCGGTGGAGCTCGGCATCCCGGAGGGCACGGCCAAGACCCGATTACGGGCGGCCCTGCGCCGGCTGGCCGAAGCCCTGGCCGATCCACCTGACCCGCCGGACCCACCGGCCCCGTCCAACCCAGCTGACCCGGCACTTGCCGAAGCTCCAGGCGAAAGAGGCACGTGATGACCACGGATCACGAAGCCGTACGTGAACTTCTCGGGGCCTGGGCGTTCGGCGCGCTCATGCCGGGCGACGAGCATACGGTCGCCCCGCATCTGGCCGACTGCGACCCCTGCGCGGCCGAGGCGGGACGGCTGCGGGCGACAGTGCGCCACCTGGACGGGCCGCCCCTCTCCGACGGGCCCGCCCCCGCGGGACGGGACCGCGTCCTCGGCCTGGCCCTGCGCACCCGCACCGCGGCCCCGCGCACGGCCTCGCACGCCGCTCCGTACGCCGCTGCCGTGGCCGGGCTCCGGGCGCTGCTTCGGGAGATGGACGAGCACGGGCGGTGGGACACCCCGGTCGTGCACGACTGGGACGCGCACGACACGGTCGCGCATCTGCTGGCCGCGGACGAGCCGCTGGCCGTGCGGCTCGGGCTGCGCGCGCCGGGGCCGTGCGACGGCGTGGACGGGACGCCGTGGCGTGTGGCGTGGGCGGCGCGCACGGAAAGGGTGCTCGCCCGGGAGCGGGCCCGCACGCCCGCACAGACCGTGGACTCCTGGCAGGCCCAGGCGGCCGATCTGCTCTCCTCACCCGAGGCGCACGACGTCGAACTGGCCGGATGGGCAACGAAGTTGATGGGGGCCCGGCTGCCGCTCTCGGACCACTTCCTGGTCCGCGCCTTCGAGGCGTGGGTGCACACGGACGACATCGGCAGGGCCCTGGACCTGCCGGTGCCGCCGCCGCGCACCCCGCACCTCTGGCAGCTGGTGCGTCTTGCCGTACGGACCCTGGAGCTGGCCCTGGGTTCCAAGGCGCCGGCCGTCGCGCTGACCGTCGCGGGAGAGGGCGGCGAGATGTCCTGGATCCTGGGCAGCGGGGCGGAGCCGGTGAGCGCGGAGCTGGTCCTCGACCCGGTGGACTTCTGCCTGCTCATGGGCGGGCGAAGGGACCCCGCGGTGGTGCCTCGCGGAGTCTTTGGCAGCGAGGTCACCGCGGAGCACGTCCTGACCCGGGCGGCTTCCCTGGCCTGGCTCTGATCTCCGTCCCAAAAAAGCTCCGGCCCCTTCCGCGCCCGCGCCCCACGCCTCCGGGGCGGTCCCGCGCGGGGTGCCCGGCAGTGAGGCCCTTACGCGCCGCCGCCCCGCGCCTCCAGGGGGCAGTCCGCCGTCTCTGTGCACAGGTTGGTCTCCACCTTGCCCAGGAGTCGCGCCAGCTCTGCCCTCTCCGTCCCGTCCAGGCCCGCCAGCGTGTGGGTCTCCAGTTCGCCCCAGGCCCGCTCCACCTGCGCAAGGAGCCCGCAGCTCGCGTCCGTGGCCTCGACCAGGACGGCCCGCCGGTCGTCCGGATCGGGACGGCGGCGCACATGCCCTGACTGTTCGAGGCGTTGCAGCATCTTCGTGACCGTCGACGGGTCCAGGTCGACCGCCCTGATGAGCTCCGACTGCCGTACGGGCCCCGCGTCCCAGAGGTACATCATCACGAACTCCTGGCCGGGATAGAGCCCGAGCCCCTTCAGCGCCTTGCCCGCCGCGATCCGGTGCAGCCGGGCGACCCGGCTCACGGTGTGGCTGACGGGCCCCTGCCGCGCGGCGGTGGGGAGCTCGGTACAGGCGGGGTCGGCGTCGTTCATCGGAGCTCCAGCGGTGGGGTCGGCGGTGGTGTTCCACAAGATTAGCTTGGTCGGCCAAGGAATGAGTTACAGTGGCGTCCGGTTGAATTACTTGGCCGACCAATAACCTTCCCCTGGGGGCATCAGATGACCACCGCGTTCGACTCCCTCGACCTCGCGGGCACCCCGCTCGCCAACCGCATCGCCCTGGCCCCCATGACCCGCAGCCGGGCGGGCGAGGGCGGCACCGCCACGGAGCTCACCGCCGAGTACTACGCCCAGCGCGCATCGGCCGGCCTGATCATCACGGAGGGCATCCAGCCCTCCCCGGTCGGTCAGGGCTATCCCGACACCCCTGGCCTGCACTCCGACGAGCAGGTCGAGTCATGGCGCAAGGTCACCTCCGCGGTGCACGCCGCGGGCGGCCGGATCTTCGCCCAGATCATGCACGTGGGCCGCATCGGCCACCCCGTGCTGCTCCCCGACGGCCTGGTCAACGTGGCCCCCTCGCCCGTCGCGGCCCAGGGGCAGGTCTACACGGCCGAGGGCCCGAAGGACTTCATCACGCCCCGCGAGCTCACCGGCGAGGAGATCCGCGCGACCATCGCCGACTTCGTGACCGCCGCCCGCAACGCCATCGACGCGGGCTTCGACGGGGTCGAACTGCACGGCGCCAACGGCTACCTCATCCACCAGTTCCTGGCGCCCGGCTCCAACAAGCGCACCGACGAATGGGGCGGCACCCCGGAGAACCGCATCCGCTTCGCGGTCGAGACGGCCAGGGCCGTCGCCGCCGAGATCGGCGCCGCCCGCACCGGCCTGCGCCTCTCGCCCGGCAACCCCTTCAACGACATCTCCGAGCCGCAGGACGAGCTCGAGGCGACGTACACCTCCCTGGTGAAGGAGCTGAGCGCGCTGGACCTGGCCTACCTGCACGTCATGGAGGTGGGGCCGATCCGCGACCTGGTGACCACCCTGCGCCAGGGCTTCAACGGGCCCTTCATCCTGAACCCCGCGACCGAGGGATCCACCGGGCCCGACGCGCTCGCCCTCGTCGAGGACGGCACCGCGGACGTCATCGCGTTCGGCGCGCTGTTCCTGGCCAACCCCGACCTGCCGGCCCGCCTCAAGGCCGAAGGCCCGTACAACACGCCCGACCCGGCCACCTTCTACGGCGGCACGGAGAAGGGCTACACGGACTACCCGGCGCTGTAGGCCCCAAAGAGCCCCGAAGAGCCAAGAAGCAAGAGGCAAGAGCCAAGAACCAAGTGTGGCCCGGCACCCCCAGGTGCCGGGCCAACTCGCGTACGAGACTGCTTACTTCACCGGGGTGAAGTCCCGAGCCCCAATGTATTCCGGCCGCCGGACCGGCGCCGCGAACGGCTCCACCGCCGTGTTCTCCACACTGTTGAACACGATGAAGACGTTGCTGCGCGGGAAGGGCGTGATGTTGTCCCCCGAACCGTGCATGGCATTGCAGTCGAACCAGGTCGCGGAGCCCGCCTCACCGGTGAAGAGCCGGATGCCGTAGTCCGAGGCGAGGCTGGTGAGCGTCTCGTCCGAGGGAATGCCCGCGTCCTGCATCTGCAGGGACCGCTTGTAGTTGTCCTTCGGTGTGGCGCCTTCACAGCCGAGGAACGTCTTGTGCGACCCCGGCATGATCATCAGGCCGCCGTTGGTGTCGTGATTCTTGGTGAGCGCGATGGAGACGGAGACGGTCCGCATGTTCGCGAGTCCGTCCTCGGCGTGCCAGGTCTCGAAGTCGGAGTGCCAGTAGAACCCCGAGGCCCCGAAGCCGGGCTTGACGTTGATCCGGGACTGGTGGACGTACACGTCGGAACCCAGGATCTGACGGGCCCGACCCACCACGCGCGGATCGGCGGCGAGCTTCGCGAACAGCTCGCTGATCTTGTGCACCTCAAAAATGGTGCGGATCTCCTGGGAGCGCGGCTCCACGATCGAGCGCTCGTCCGCCCGCATCGTGGGGTCGTCGATCAACCGCGAGAGCTCCGCGTGGTAGACGCTCACCTCGTCAGGGGTGATGAGCTGGTCGATCGCCAGGAATCCGTCCCGGTCGAACCCCGCCAGTTCGTCGGCCGTGATCGGCCCCGGCGTACCCGGCTCGGACCACACGACGGGGTCCTTGCGCTCGATGAGGACCTCTTCGGTGCCTCGGGTCGGGTACAGATCGGCGGTGCGTTCGGGTGCGGTGGTCATGGTGTTGCCTGCCTCTCCTCTCGTACGGCCCTTTCCGGGATGTACACCCCCGCCGCCCAGAGGAAGAGGGCGGCGGGGGAGATTCTGGGTGTGCGCTCCGGCTAGGCCGGCTCCGGCTCCGTGAGCAGCGGGTACACGCCGTTCTCGTCGTGGTCCTCACGACCCGTGACGGGCGGGTTGAAGACACAGATGCAGTGGAAGTCCTCCTTGATCCGCATCGTGTGCTTCTCGTGCCCGTCGAGCAGGTACATGGTGCCCGGCGTGATCGTGTACTTCTCGCCGGTCGTGTCGTCGGTCAGCTCGGCCTCGCCCTTGGTGCACACGACGGCCTCGATGTGGTTGGCGTACCACATCGACGTCTCCGTACCCGCGTACAGGATGGTCTCGTGGACCGAGAAGCCCACCCGCTCCTTGGCGAGGACGATGCGCTTGCTCTCCCAGGTGCCGGACGCGGACTTCACGTGCCGGTCGGTGCCTTCAATGTCCTTGAACGAACGGACGATCACGGTGAGTTGGTTCCTTTTCTCTTACGGGGGTGAGGACGCGGCCCTGCGGCCGCTCAGGCGGTCTCGCGCACCGCGCGGGCGAGCGTACGAAGTCCCTCGTCCAGCTCGTCGGCGGTGATCGTCAGCGCCGGGAGGAGCTTGACGACCTCGCTCTCGGGGCCGGAGGTCTCGATCAGCAGACCGAGCTCGAAGGCGCGCTTGGCGATGGCGCCCGCACGTGCCTTGTCGATGAACTCCATGCCCCAGACCAGGCCGCGGCCGCGGTACTCCTTGATGGCGCCGGGGTTCTCGTCGGCGATCGCGGCGAAGGCCTCCTCGACCTGCTCGCCACGGGCACGGGTCTGCTTCTCCATGGCCGGGCCGTCGGACCAGTAGGTCTCCAGGGCGGCGGCGGCCGTGACGAACGCCGGGTTGTTGCCGCGGAAGGTGCCGTTGTGCTCGCCCGGCTCCCAGATGTCCAGCTCGGGCTTGAACAGCGTCAGGGCCATCGGCATGCCGTAGCCGCTGATGGACTTGGACACCGTCACGATGTCCGGCGTGATGCCCGCCTCCTCGAAGGAGAAGAACGCGCCGGTGCGGCCGCAGCCCATCTGGATGTCGTCGACGATGAGCAGCATGTCCCAGCGCTCGCACACGTCGGCGAGCTTGCGGAGCCACTCGGCGCGGGCGACGTTGATGCCGCCCTCGCCCTGCACCGTCTCGACGATCACGGCGGCGGGCTGGTTGAGGCCGGAGCCCTGGTCTTCGAGCAAACGCTCGAACCAGATGAAGTCGGGGGTCTTGCCGTCGAAGTAGTGGTCGAACGGCATCGGCGTGCCGTGCACCAGCGGGATGCCGGCGCCGGCGCGCTTGAAGGCGTTGCCGGTCACGGCGAGCGAGCCGAGCGACATGCCGTGGAAGGCGTTCGTGAACGACACGATCGACTCGCGGCCCTTGACCTTGCGGGCCAGCTTCAGCGCGGACTCGACGGCGTTGGTGCCCGTCGGGCCCGGGAACATGACCTTGTAGGGCAGGTCACGGGGGCGCAGGATGATGTTCTGGAACGACTCCAGGAACGCGCGCTTGGCGGTCGTCGACATGTCGAGGCCATGGACGACGCTGTCGCGCTCCAGGTAGTCGATCAGGGCGCGTTTGAGGACCGGGTTGTTGTGGCCGTAGTTGAGCGAGCCGGCCCCGGCGAAGAAGTCGAGGTACGAGTGGCCGTCCTCGTCGAACATGCGGCTGCCCTGCGCACGGTCGAAGACAGTGGGCCAACCGCGGCAGTAGCTGCGCACCTCCGACTCCAGGGTCTCGAAGACGCTCAGGTCGGGCTGGGTGATGGTCACAGCAGATCTCCTGGGAGATGGAAAGACTTGGGAGGTGGGGGGTGACAGGTGGTGCGTGGGGGGATCGGCGGAACTCAGCCGACCGGCTCGACCGGTTCGATCTGCGCGACTTTCCCGGTCTGGGCTATCGGCTCGATGAGGAACAGGACCTCGGGCTCGTGCCCCTCGTCGGGGAAGAGCCCGGCGTCGAAGAGCACCGTGCGCTCGACCGACGCTCCGTGGCGCTGTGCGTACGAGGTGAAAAGCCGCTGGGACGGTGCGTTGTCCGGCGTGATGGTCGTCTCGACCGAGACCAGCTCCCGGTCGGCGGCGACCTTGGCGGTGAGACCGTCGAGCAGCGCACCGGCAAGGCCGCGGCCGCGGTGCGCCTGGTCGACGGCCACCTGCCAGACCACCAGGGTGCGCGGCCGCTCGGGCCGGATGTAGCCGGTGATGAACCCGGCGGGCTCACCGTTCGCGTCCCTGGCCACCACGGAGGTCGCCGCGAAGTCACGGCACCACAGCAGGTAGCTGTACGAGGAGTTGAGGTCCAACACCTTCGAGTCGCGGGCGATGCGCCAGATGGCGGCACCGTCGGCGACGTCGGGGGTGTCGAGGCGCAACCCCTCGGGCATTTCCAGGGAATTCGCTAGCAGGTCGGTCGGTAGATCGGCTTGTGCAGCGGTCATGCGGATTGAATTTACCGAGCAATTTCTCGAATTGCATCGGCGGGAGGGGTTACGTAAGAACGTTCGATGTGTTATCACGCGGGGGTGCGCGCCCGCAGGAAACCTCGGCAGTTTGGCCTGATTTGATGGGGTCGTACGGCACATAACGGGCGCGATGTGGAGTACGTCACAGAACCGTAACTCCCTCGAAGCATGTCCGGATTGTGAGACTTCGTGTTGTCGAAACCTTAGTGTTTAGGTCTCCGGAAAGCGGGCAGAAGAATACGGGAAGCTGTGCTGATAAAGTGGATAAAGAAGCGGTGGGAATTCGTCCGTGAATTTACGTAGAGTATTTACGGCCCCGTTACGACCACTTCCTGCTCGCACGTGCGCCTCAGGCCCGGGGTGAAGCGCCCCGCCTGATCGCGGTTGCGCTTCACCTGCGCCAGATGCTGCAGAGCGGCGCCGCCCGCCCCCCTACGCCCGCCTACCGCCAGGCGTCCGTCACCGCGCTCCGGGCCGCTTCGAGGTCGACGGTGAGGCCGGCCTCGCCCATCGCGGCACCCAGTGCGGCCAGCGAGGCGTGCACGACGCCACGGGTCGCGTCCGGTCCGTAGTGGTTCACCCGGATCATCTCCGTGGCGAGGGCGCCACCACCGGCGACCAGCGGAAGCACCGGGTCCGCGGCGAGCGCCTTTGCGACGAGCGCCGACGCGTCGACACCCTCCGGGGCGCGCAGGGTCGTGGCGACCGGAGCGGCGTCCCGCGCCTCGTGGACGTACGGGGTCAGACCGCCGCCCAGGGCCAGCGCGCCCGCGCGCGTGGCCGCGGCGGCGGTGGCGTGCCGTGCCGTCAGCGCGTCAAGACCCTCCGCCTCGATGCGCTCCACGCACGCCTCGAGGGCAAGCATCTCCAGCTGGGCGGGCGCGTGCAGGAGTGCCTTCCTGCCGCCGTCGATCCAGCGCTCCTTCCAGTCCAGGAGAGAGAGGTAGGAGCGGCGCGGCGCCCGCGGATTGGCGGCCAGGCGCGCCCAGGCCCGCTCGCTCACGGAGACGGCCGAGACACCCGCCGGGCCGCCCATCGCCTTCTGCGCGCCGATCACGCACAAGTCCACGCCCCACGCGTCCGGAAGCAGCGGCTCGGCGGCCACCGACGCGACGGCGTCGAGCATGAAGAGGGCGCCGTGCTCGGTGACGACCTCACCGATCTCGGCGACGGGATTGGTGTTTCCGGTCGCCGCCTCGGCGTGCACGAGCGAGACGAAGTCGATCTCGGGGTGCGCGGCCAGGGCCTCGCGCACCTGCTCGGCGGTCACGGCCGTGTGGAAGGGCACGGCGAGATCGACGACGGTCGCGCCGCAGTCCCGCAGCCAGTTCCCGAAGGTCTGTCCGTACGGGCCGGTGATGACGTTCAGCGCCGTCGTGCCGGGCTGGGCCGCACCCCGGATGCAGCCCTCCAGGGGCAGCAGCGCCTCGCCCTGCATGATCACGACGTCCTGCTCGGTGGAGAGCAGGCCGGCGACGCGCTCCTCGATGGAGGCGAAGTGCCGGGCACTCAAGGGGGCCAGGTCAAGGAATGGATGCGTCGTCACGTGTGTCGTACCGGTGCTGCTCACTTCGCTGCTCACTTCGCTCACGAGTTCGTTCGGGCTGCCGGACCGAGCGTACCGACAGGCTCCTAAGCTGCTGTACATGAGCGATCACACGGTGCTGCACGTGAAGGGGCGGGTGCTCGTCGGCCCGGACGAGGTCCGGGACGAATTGTGGGTGGTCGGGGGCCGGGTGACGTACGACCGCCCGTCGCGGCCGGCGGACGTCACGACGATCGAGGGCTGGACGCTCCCGGGCCTGGTCGACGCGCACTGCCATGTGGGCCTGGACGCGCACGGCCCGGTGGAGCCGGAGGTGGCGGAGAAGCAGGCGCTGACCGACCGCGAGATCGGCGCCCTCCTGATCCGTGACGCGGGTTCACCGTCCGACACGCGCTGGATCGACGACCGCGACGACCTCCCCAAGATCATCCGAGCGGGCCGCCACATCGCGCGCACGCGCCGCTACATCCGCAACTACGCCCATGAGATCGAGCCGTCCGACCTCGTCGCGTACGTCGCCCAGGAGGCCCGGCGCGGTGACGGCTGGGTCAAGCTGGTCGGCGACTGGATCGACCGCGACGCCGGGGACCTGACGGCGTGCTGGCCCCGGCCCGAGGTGGAGGCGGCGATCGCGGAGGCGCACCGCCTGGGCGCGCGGGTGACGGCGCACTGCTTCGCCGAGGACTCCCTGCGGGACCTGGTCGAGGCGGGCATCGACTGCATCGAGCACGCCACCGGACTGACCGAGGAGACCATTCCGCTCTTCGCCGAGCGGGGCGTCGCCATTGTCCCGACCCTGGTGAACATCGCGACGTTCCCGCAGCTCGCCGACGGCGGCGAGTCGAAGTTCCCCCAGTGGTCGCGGCACATGCGGCGGTTGTACGAGCGCCGCTACGACACGGTGCGGGCCGCGTACGACGCGGGCGTGCCGGTGTACGCGGGCACCGACGCGGGCGGTTCACTGGCCCACGGCCTGGTCGCCGCCGAGGTGGCCGAGCTGCGGCTCGCCGGAATCCCGGCGGTGGACGCCCTGTCGGCGACGACCTGGGGAGCGAGGTCCTGGCTGGGACGCCCCGGCCTGGTGGAGGGCGCACCGGCGGACCTGGTGGTGTACGGGGCCGATCCGCGGGAGGACGTGGGGGTACTGGCCGCGCCGCGAAGGGTGGTGCTGAACGGGAGAGTGGTGGGCTAGGGGGCTTCTTGGTCGCCGTTTCAGGGGCTGATCGTTTCAGCCCCTGTGGGTCCCCCCGGACGGAGTCTGGGGGAGTTTGAGGAGCGGGGTCTGGGGCGGAGCCCCAGTATCGGGAAGGGGCGGGGTGGGGGAGAAGAACGCCCCGTCCACCAGTACCGGCACCCCCTCCGAAGCCTCCAGTTCCACGGCCACCGCTACATCCGCCGCGAAGCCTTGGCTCACCAGCTCCCGCCCCGACGCGCAGTCGGCGACGGCCGAGGCGACGTCTGTGCACGACGTGTACGCGGCGGCCGCCACCGAGGCCTCCGGTGAGAGCTCCGCCTCCTGGATCGCGGAGATCACCGCCCCCGCCCCCAGCAGATCCTCCAGGGCGGGACGCAGACTCCCGTCGCCCCACCGCTCGCCGGCGGCAACGACGGCGACCGGCCGGTCAGGTCGCCCGTACCCCTGCCCGGCCAGCCAACTCCCCACGGCCGCCGCGTTCCTGAGGCACCCCGCTACCACCACCCCGGAGGCGCCCGCCGCCGCGGCGATCGCCGAACCGTTGGGCGAGGGCAGCACGAGACGGGGCGTGAAAGGGGCCCGGCGCAGGGCGGCCGGGGAGAGAGACCACGGGGACCCCTCGGTCACCCCGCGCCGCCCGACCGCAAGGGCCGCGTCCCGCTCGCGCGCGAAGGCGACGGCACTCTCGTCCCGCCACGCGTAAGGGAAGACCTTCGTCCCCGCCTCCACGGCGACCGACACCGCCGTCGTGAACGACAGCACGTCGACCACGACCAGGCAGACCACGTCCCCGCCCGCCATGAGTCGCCGAGCCCCCTCCGGCCCCCACTCGAACCGCACCGCGTACTCGCCCTGCGCGGACCACTGATCACCACGGTCGTGCCTCGTCCGTCCCATGGGACTCATATTGACGGAGCGTTACGCACAAGGGCCTCGGTTCGTTGGACATCATTCGGCCACGGCGTCGGCGTCAACCGGCGTGTTCGAGCCAGGGAGTTGCCCGGGTGACTCGGGGGAACGCCCGTGCCGCAAGATTCGAAAGCAAGGGCGGAAACCTCCCTTTGGAGTGAACTCACGCTTCGTCGCTGGCTATTCACTCTCAGTGCGTAAAGATTCCCTCTGTCGATGTTGCCGGTGTCGTGCTCATGCGATGTCCCCATCCAGCGAAGCGCGAGGCCGCCGGCGACTCCGTAACTCTTGTGGGGGTTCCACCACCTTGAACAGCAACGCCTTCCGCCTGCCCGCACGCCGTCTCGGCGTGATCGCCACCGCCACGGTGCTCGTCGCGGGTCCCGCGGCGCTCGCCACCGCGGGACCCGCCGCGGCGACGGGCGGCGACAAGGGCCGCGCGAACGCCGTCGTGCTGCGCACCGGGCTCGACGTCTCCCTGCTCAACAAGACCTTGAACGTCCCGCTCAAGGTCTCGCTCAACGAAGTGCAGGCGCCGGCCAACGCCGACAAGACCGCGCTCACCGCCGCGCTTGACGGGGTCAACGGCGGGCAGCCGTTCAGCGTGCTGCGGGCCGACGTGGCCACCGCGAAGGCGACCGCGGAGAAGGGCAGGGCGGAGGGGTACAGCAACATCGCGCGGGCGAAGGTGCATGTGCCGGGCCTGCCGCTGCTTTCCCTGATCGAGGTCGACCAGGTGACGTCCAAGGCGGTCTGCGAGGCGGGCAAGCGGCCGGTCGCCGAGGCGAATCTGCTGGGTGGCGTGACGGTGCTCGGCAAGAAGGTCACGCTGTCGGCCGGGGGCACGACCCAGGTGAAGGTGCCGGGGGTCGGTGAGGTGCGGCTCGACCTGTCCAAGACCCATACGACGTCGCGTACGGCTGCGGCGTCCGCGCTGGAGCTGACGGTGTCCGTGAATCCCCTGAAGCTGAATGTGGCGGAGGTGGAGGGGACGGTGACGTTGGCGGGGGCGTCCTGCGAAGCTCCCACTGCTGTTGCCAAGCCTGAGCCTTCGGCTTCGGCATCGGCTCCGGTGAAGCCGCAGGGGGGTGCGGGGGAGAAGCCGGTCGCGGAGAAGCCGGCCGAGGCGAATCTCGCGGAAACCGGGGGGAATTCGTCCACGCCGTATCTGGTGGCGGGCGGGGCCTTGCTTCTCGCCGCGGGGGGCGGGGCGGTGGCGATGACTCGCCGGGGGCGGAAGGTGTGAGGTAGGGCGGTCCCTGCGGGGCTCTCCCCAATCCCACCCCTTCCCGAAACTGGGGCTCCGCCCCAGACCCCGTACAAGATGGCCTCAAACGCCGGCCGGGCTGAGTGGTTCAGCCCGGCCGGCGTTTAAGGCCCTCGCGCCAGAGCGAGTTTTCGGGAAGGGGTGGGGTTGGGGAAATTACCCCCCCAACAACCCCCGCACCGCCCCCAAAAGCCCATCCGAAGTCCCCCGATCCCGCACCGCCACCCGGAGCCAATCAGCCCCCAGCCCGGGAAACGTGTCCCCCCGCCGCAAGGCAAACCCCCGCTCCCGCAACCGCTCCCGCAGGCCCGCGGCCCCAGGCGCCCGAAAGAGCACGAAGGGCCCCTCCGCAGGCTCGACGACCCTCACCCCAAAGGGGGCGAACTCCCGTAGCCCGCGCAGGAGATGGGCCCGGTCAGCAGCCACCCGTACCGCCGCCGCCGACGCCTCGGCAAGCGCCGCAGGAGCCACACACACCTCCGCCGCCGCGAGGGCGGGCGAAGACACCGGCCACAGAGGCTGCGCCCGCGACAGGGAGGCGATCGTCTCCGGGTCGGCGAGGACGTAACCGATCCGCAGCCCCGCCAGACCCCACGTCTTGGTGAGGCTTCGCAGGACGACGAGACCGGGCACATCCGTGCGGCCCGCCAGCGCCTCCCGCTCCTCCGGCACCGCGTCCATGAACGCCTCGTCCACCACCAACACCCGCCCAGGTCGGGCCAGTTCGGTGATCGAGGCGGCCGGGTGGAGGACCGATGTCGGGTTCGTCGGGTTGCCGATCACGACCAGGTCGGCGTCCTCGGGGACTTTCGCCCCCGCGAGACGGAAACCGTCCTCCTCCCGGAGCAGCACCCGCCCCACCTCATGCCCCGCGTCCCGCAGCGCCGCCTCCGGCTCGGTGAACTGCGGGTGCACCACGACCGGCCTGCGCACCTTCAGCGCGCGGGCGAGCAGCACGAACGCCTCCGCCGCGCCCGACGTGAGGAGCACCCGGTCCGGCGTCACGCCGTGCCGCTCGGCCACCGCCTGCCGCGCCGCCCGGCCGTCCGGATAGGCCGCGAGGCCGTCCAGCGAGGCGGCGATGTGCCGCTTCAGCCAGGCAGGAGGGGTGTCCGAGCGGACGTTCACCGCGAGGTCGGTGAGGCCGGCGGTGCCCCGGACCTCGGCATCCCCGTGATGCCGCAGGTCCGGCCCGCCCTCGTACGTGCCCCCAGTGGGAGTGCGGCCCTCAGTGGGAGTGCGCATGCGAACCGTGGTGGTGGCCGTGCCCATGCCCATGCCCATGACCGTGCCCGTGTCCGTGGTCCCCGTCGTCGTCCGGGTGGAAGTGCGGCTGCTGCGGCGCCCCCACCTTGTCCTCGAAGCCGGGCAGGGCGATGCGGTAGACGCAGGAGTCGCAGTTCATCCGCAGGTCGCCCTTGACCGCCTCCCGGTAGCGCTCCATGACGAGGTCGAGCAGCTCCTCCTCGGGGCCGATCACGTCCGCCGAGAGGACCTCGGTCTCGGGGTGCGCCGCCGCCCAGCCTTCCGTCTGCTGACGGACCCGGTCCGGCAGGATGCCCGTGAAGAGGAAGTAGGGCAGGACCACGATCCGCTTCGCGCCAAGCCGCACACAACGGTCCAGGCCCGACGGCACGTCCGGCGCCGCGAGCGACACGAACGCCGTCTCCACGCCCGCGTAGCCGCGCCCCTCCCACAGGAGCCGCGCCGCCTTGTGCACCTCCGCGTTGGCGTCCGGGTCGGTCGAACCGCGGCCCACGAGCAGCACCGTGACGTCCGCGCGGTCCTCGGGCGTGCGGGCCGAGCCGCCGAGCGCCTCGTCCAGGCGGCGGTCCAGGACCTTCAGGAGCGAGGGGTGCGGGCCGAGCGGGCGGCCGTAGGTGTACGAGATGCCGGGGTGGCGCTCCTTCTCGCGGGTGAGCGCCGCGGGGATGTCACCCTTGGCGTGCCCGGCGGACACCAGCATCAGGGGGACCGCCGCGAAACGTTTGACGCCCCGGTCCACGAGGTCGGACACCGCGTCGCCCAACGGCGGCGGGGACAGTTCGATGAAGCCGCCGGCGACCGGGAGTTCGGGGTTGCGGCGGGCGAGCTCCTGCACGAAGTCCCGGAAGGCGGCCGCCCCGGCGTCGTCACGGGTGCCGTGTCCGGCGATGAGCAGTGCGGGCGGGGTGGTCACTGGGACTCCTTGGATGCTTCGGTGATGGTTGCGTTCTCGGCGGCGCCGTGGCTGACCCGCTCCACGTCCGCGGGGCCCGCGTCCGCGGGGTCCGCGTGCTGCCAGCGGTAGCCGCGCGGGGTCACCATGCGGCCCGCGATCTCGCGGGTCGCGGTGTTGCCGACGGTCACGACCGTCATCATGTCGACGACCGCCGGGTCGAGTTCGGCGATCGTGCTCAGGCGCGCCGACTCGTCCGGGCGGGACGCGTTGCGCACGACACCCACGGGCGTCGTGGGCTCGCGGTGCTCCGCGAGGATCGACAGGGCCTTCGGGAGCTGCCAGTCGCGGCCCCGGCTGCGCGGGTTGTAGAAGGTGACGATGATGTCCGCCTCGGCCGCCGCGCGCACCCGGCGCTCGATGACCTCCCACGGGGTGTGCAGGTCGGACAGGCTGATGGACACGTGGTCGTGGCCGAGCGGCGCGCCCAGGATCGCCGCCGCGGCGAGCGCGGCCGTCACGCCGGGCACCCCGATGACGTCGATGTCGTCGCTCGCCTCGGCGAGCGCGGGCGACGCCATCGCGTACACGCCCGCGTCACCGGAGCCGATCAGTGCGACCGCCTGCCCCTTCTGGGCCTCGGCGACCGCGGTACGGGCCCGCTCCTCCTCGGCGCCGAGACCCGACTCGATGAGCTTCGTGCCGGGCCTGAGCAGGTCGCGGATCTGGTCGACGTACTGGTCGAGGCCGACCAGGACCGAGGCCCTGCGCAGCTCCTCGCGGGCGCGCGGCGTCAGCAGATCGCGTGCGCCGGGGCCGAGCCCGACCACGGCCAGTCGCCCGCGAGGCGTGCGGCGCACCACCGCGCAGGTGGCCATGGGCGCACGGCCCTCGGGCGCCGACTTCCGCTTGGGCACGAGGAGTTCACCGCCGCCGCGCAGTGCGGCGGCCTCCGCCACCGAGGGCGTACCGACGGCGGCGAGCGGCGCGTCGGAGGGGTTCGGGACGTCGACAGCGGCCAGTTCGCCGGCCGCGTACGTCACGACCGGCACCCCGAGCCGCGCCGCCGCCTCGACGATGCCGGGCTCCCCGGCCTTCGCGTCGACGGTCGCGAGCGCGGCGACGGACGCGGGGGAGAGTCCCGCGTCGCGCAAGGTGTCCTCGATGAGCCCGAAGACCTCGTCGGCGGGGGCGTCCTTGCTGGCTCCCACGCCCACGGTGAGGGACGGCGGCCGCAACACGACTTCACCCGGGCCGAGTTCGAGGACCCGGTCCGTCACCCGGATGACCGGCCCGCCCGGCTGCCGCTGCCCCTGCCGAGGCGTGACGTTGGACGGCAGTGGAGGCAGCGGATGGGTGAACTCCGCGTCCAGAGCGACCGGTTCGCCGTCGAGGACCGCGCGGGAGACCCCGGCGACATCCCCCTCGACCGGCAGGCCGAGCGTGTCGAGACCCGGCACGTCCACGGCATCGGTCGCCGTCGTCACGACCGGCGTGGCCCCCAGGATGTCCGCCACCTCGTGGGCCAGCGCGTTGGCGCCCCCCTCGTGTCCGCCGAGCAGGGCGACGGCGAAACGCCCCGCCTCGTCGACGCAGACGACACCCGGGTCGACGTCCTTGCCCCGCAGGAGCGGCGCGGCGAGGCGCACCACCGCGCCGGTGGCGAGGAAGCACACCACTTGGTCGCACTCCGCGAAGGCCAGCTCCACGGCCTCCCGCACGGGACCCTCGTACACCCGCGTCCGCGAGGGCCACGCCGCGGCGACGCGGTCGCGTGCCGCGCCGCCCGCCGACGTGGCGGAGATCAGGCCGATCACTGCACTTCTCCTTCAGACAAGGATGGTGTGGGGCGGGTGCCCCACACCAGGAAGACCGGGTTGGCCGCGGCGAGCCGCGAGACCTCACCGGGCAGCGGCGCGAGCCGCGACGACTGCAGCAGCACGCCGTCGCAGTCGTACCCGGCGCCGCTCAGCGCGGCCCGGACCGCGGGCACCCGGTCGATCGCCGCCATGGCGACCACGACGGTCCGCCGCGCCCGCCGCGCGCACGCGGTCACTATGGCGGGCAGCTCACGGCCGCCGCCCCCGATGAACACGGCGTCCGGGTCCGAGAGATCCGAGAGGACGGTGGGCGCCGCCCCGTGCACCGCGCGTACGTCGACACCGTGCGCGGCGGCGTTGGCCCGCACCCGCTCGACCCCGTCGGCGGTCTTCTCCACGGCGACGACGGCCGCGCCGAACCGCGCGCACTCCACGGCGACCGAGCCCGAACCGGCGCCGATGTCCCACACGAGGTCACCGGTGCGCGGCCCGAGCCGGGCCAGGGCGAGCGCCCGCACCTCGAACTTGGTGATCATCGAGTCCCGGTGCGTGAACTCGTCCTCGTCCAGGGCCCATCGGGTGGGGGAGAGGCGGGGGCCCGCGACGGTGCGTACGGGCGCGAGGGCCCGCTCCTCGTCCAGGCACAGCACGACGCTCACCGCGGTGCCCCAGTCGCGGCCCGCGGCCTCGGCCGGGGTGACCCGCTCGATGTGCTCGTGCTCCGGGTCGCCCAGGCTGGACGCGACGACGAGGGCACGGGTGTCGGCGCGGCGCATCAGCTCGGCGCCGAGCTCGGCGGGACCACTGCCGGGGCCGGTCAGGACGGCCACCTTGGGGTGCGCGCGGCAGGCGTTCACGGCGGTGCGCGGATCGCGTCCGTGCGCGCTCACCACCACCGCGTCGTCCCACGGGAGCCCGACCCGCGCGAAGGCGGTGGCGACGGACGAGACACCGGGCCGGACGTCAAGGGCGGCGGACCCGAACCGCTCGGCGAGCGCCCGAACGATCCCGAAGAACCCCGGGTCCCCGGAGGCGAGCACGACGACACCGCCGCCCGCCACCCCCTCCGCCTTGGCCAGCTGCTCCTCGATCGCGTCGAGCGCGGGGGCGAGCGGCCCCATCACCACCCGGGCCGTCCCCGGCGGCAGCTCGGCGGCGTCGATGTGCCGCCGGGCGCCCACCACGAGCCCCGCGGCGCGCACGGCGTCCAGGGCCGCCGCGTCGAGCGGCGCCCCCGTGCCCGTACCGACGACGGTGATCATGAAGTGGCTTTCTCGGCGCGTAGCGCGGCCCGCGCCTGCGGGTCGGCCTTGCGGAAGCCGTGGAAGTGGCCCGGGTGGTAGAGGTGCGAGCGGGTGCCGTGCGCGGCGAGGGCGGGACCGACCAGGAAAAGGGTGTGCTTCCAGAGCTTGTGCTCCTTGACCGTCTCCTCGAGGGTCTCGATGGTGCAGTGCAGCACGAGCTCCTCGGGCCACGTCACCTGGTACGCGATGACGACGGGCGTGGTCGTCGGATAGCCGCCCTCCAGAAGCTCCCGCACCAGCTGGCCGCTGCGCGCCGTCGAGAGGAACAGCGCCATCGTCGTGCCGTGCCGCGCGAACTCCCGCACCTCCTCGCCGGGCGGCATCGGCGTCTTGCCGCCGCCGAGCCGGGTGAGGATCACGGACTGCGCGACCTCGGGGATCGTCAGCTCGCGCTGGGCGATCGCCGCGACCGCCGAGAACGACGAGACGCCGGGCACGATCTCGGTCTCCACGCCGATGCCTGCGCACCGGTCGACCTGCTCCTGCGTGCCGCCCCACAGGGCCGGGTCACCGGAGTGGATACGGGCGACCTTCAGGCCCTCGGCGGCGGCCCGCTCGTACACGGAGACCACCTCTTCGAGTGACATCGTCGCCGAGTCGAGGATCTCTGCGCCTTCACGCGCGTGTTCGAGAACTGCCGCCTGGACGAGGCTGGCGGCCCAGATGACGACATCGGCGTCCGCGATCGCCCGGGCGGCACGGAAGGTGAGCAGGTCGGCGGCGCCGGGCCCTGCCCCGACAAAGGTCACCTTGCCGGTGGTGGCTTCGGCGTCGGCCATGGGTGGGTTCCTCTCGTACGAAACAGAAAAACAGTGGTGTCGCCCCGCGCGGGATGTGCGGGGCAGGGGGTCAATCGGCTAGCAAGGGCGCATGGCGGTGTTCGTGGCGCTCGGCGCTTTCGTGATGACCCTGGTGGGCGGCTGGACGGCCCAGCGGGTCACTGACCGGCGCCACCTCGTGCTGGGGCTCGCGGGCGGTCTGATGCTCGGCGTGGTCGGCCTCGACCTGCTGCCGGAGGCGCTGGAGGCCTCGGGCACCCCGGTCTTCGGCGTACCGGCGGCGCTGCTCCTGTTCGTCGCGGGCTTCCTCGCCGCGCACCTGGTGGAGCGCCTCCTCGCGGGCAGGCACGCCGCGCACGGGGCGGACGAACACAACGGCCGGGTCCCTCAGGTGGGCCTGACGGCGGCCGGCGCGATGGTCGGGCACAGCGCCATGGACGGCATCGCGATCGGCGCTGCCTTCCAGGTGGGCGGCGGCATGGGCGCGGCGGTGGCCCTGGCGGTCGTCGCCCATGACTTCGCGGACGGCTTCAACACGTACACGATCACCAGCCTGTACGGGAACGCCCGCCGCAAGGCCCTCGCGATGCTCTTCGCGGACGCGGTGGCCCCCGTCCTTGGCGCCGCCTCGACGCTCCTGTTCACCATCCCGGAGCAACTGCTCGGCGGATATCTGGGGTTCTTCGGCGGAGCGCTGCTCTACCTGGCCGCCGCGGAGATCCTGCCGGAGGCCCATCACGAGCACCCGGCCCGCTCGACGCTGCTGTGCACGGTGGCCGGGGCGGCGTTCATCTGGCTGGTGGTGGGCATCGCGGAGTGAGGCGGCCGCGGAGGGTGTCACAGTTTCCCGCCCCGGCCGCTCTCGCGCCGTGCGGGAGCGATGAGGGTGGACAGATACGGCAGCGGCGCGTCGCCGAGTTCGGCGGCTCCCTGGATGGACTCTTCGGGCAGCCCCAGGGCCGACCCCCACACCGCGTCCTCGGTCCGCCCGGTCTCCCGCAGCGCGGCGGCCACCTCGTGGGCGAGCCGGCCGAACTTGTACGCGACGACCGTGCCGGGCCCGGCGAGCGCGTCCTTGAGCACGGCGGCGCCCGCGGTCACCGGCACCAGTGTCAGCGGCTCGGTGCCCTCGGTGAGGACGGCGCCGCTGCGCGCGGCGAGGTCCTGCATGGCGGTGATGCCGGGCACGGTCTCCACCTCGACGCCGGGCACGAGCTCCGCGATGGTCTGCGCGAGGTAGGTGAACGTCGAGTAGACGTTGGGGTCGCCGATCGTCGCGAACGCCACGGACCCGTGCTCGCGCAGCAGTTGGGCGACCCGCTCACCGGCGGCGTCCCAGGCGGCCTCGCGGCGCTGCCGGTCACTGCGCTCGTTGAGCGCGAACACGACGCGTACGACCTTGTCCTCGGGGACGTAGTGCAGCACGGTCGACTCGGCGCGCCCGCGCTCGCCGCCGTCCGTGCCGTCGGGCGCGGCCATGACGGGTACGACGACGACAGCGGCGGCACGCAGCGCGTTGACGCCCTTGACCGTGACGAGCTCGGGGTCTCCGGGACCGACGCCGACCCCGACCAGCTTGCTGCTCATGCTGCTGCCCATCCTCTGCACCTCTCTACGAACCGACGGGCGATACCGGGTTCGGCGGCCCAATGCGTGTGCAGGTAACTCGCGTGCACGCCTTGTTGTACGAAGCCTTCGAGGCGCCGCTCAGGAGCATGCATCCCCCAGGCGGCGACCGCCCCGGCGCCCGGTTCGACGACGGTGCGGTGGAACTCGTGCCCGCGCATCCGGGTCCCGGCGACGGCCAGGGAACTGTCGGACACGGCCACGGCGTCGCGGTACCCGAGCGTGAGCCGCTCGGACATCCGTGCGTGCGCGTCAAGGACCCCGCACATCGGCTTCCCGTCCAACTCCCGCGTCAGGTACAGCAGTCCGGCACATTCGGCGGACACGGGCGCACCGCTCAGCGCCAGCTCGGCAACGGCTTTCCGCAACGGCTCGTTGGCCGAGAGCTCCGGCGCGTACACCTCGGGGAACCCGCCCCCGATGACGAGCCCGGCGGTGCCGGGCGGCAGCTGCTCATCCCGCAACGGATCAAAGGTGACGACATCGGCCCCGGCGGCGGTCAGCAGCTCGACGTGCTCCGCATAGGAGAAGGAAAAGGCGGCCCCACCGGCGACGGCGACCAGGGGACGACTATTGGCCCCCACCGCAACCGGATCCCACGTGTCACCCGACAACGCAGGCGCACTGCGCGCCAGCGCGAGAACCGCATCCAGGTCACACCCCTCGCGGACCCGGGCGGCCAACGCCGCAACAGACTCCAACGCCTCGGCCCGCCGCTCGGCGACCGGCACCAGCCCCAAGTGCCGCGACGGAGCCTGGACCTGCGGGGCGCGTCCCAGCGCCCCGAGGACCGGGACCCCCGACTCATCAAGGGCCTCCCGCAGCAACCCCTCATGCCGCGCAGACCCCACCTTGTTCAGAATCACGCCCCCGATCCGCACCTCCGGATCCCACGAGGCGAACCCATGCACAAGCGCGGCAACGGACCGCGACTGCGAAGAAGCGTCCACGACAAGCACCACCGGCGCCCGCAGCAGCTTCGACACCTGCGCGGTGGAGGCGAGCTCGCCCTGCCCGGAGGCCCCGTCGTAAAGGCCCATGACGCCTTCGACCACGGCGAGATCGCACCCCCGCGCCCCATGGGCGAAAAGGGGCGCGACCAACTCGGGCCCGCACATGAAGGCGTCGAGGTTCCGCCCGGGCCGGCCCGTGGCCAGCGCGTGATACCCGGGGTCGATGTAGTCGGGCCCCACCTTGTGCGGGGACACGGCGAGCCCGGCCGCGGCGAACGCGGCCATCAACCCCGTGGCGACGGTCGTCTTCCCGCTCCCGGAAGACGGCGCGGCCACCACAAGCCGAGCTACCACTCGATGCCCCTCTGGCCCTTCTGCCCGGCGTCCATCGGATGCTTGACCTTGGACATGTCGGTGACGAGATCGGCGAACTCGACGAGCTCAGCAGGCGCGTTGCGCCCCGTGATGACGACATGCTGGTTCCCGGGGCGCGCCCGGAGCGTCTCGATGACGTCGTCCACGTCGATCCACCCCCAGTGCATGGGGTAGGCGAACTCGTCGAGGACGTACAGCTGGTACGTCTCGGCGGCGAGGTCCCGCTTGACCTGCTCCCAGCCCTCGCGGGCCTTGTCCTCGTTGGTCTGCTCGCCCTCGGCCGGCGCGCGCTGGATCCACGACCAGCCCTCGCCCATCTTGTGCCAGTCGACGGACCCGCCCTCGCCGGACGCCCCGAGGACCTTGAGGGCGTTCTCCTCGCCGACCTTCCACTTCGCCGACTTCACGAACTGGAAGACCCCGATGGGCCACCCCTGATTCCAGGCCCGCAGCGCGAGCCCGAAGGCGGCGGTGGACTTTCCCTTGCCGATCCCGGTGTGCACGAACACCAGCGGGCGGTTGCGCCGCTGACGCGTGGTGAGCCCGTCGTCCGGCACCATGCTCGGCTGTCCCTGAGGCATCAGGCCACGCTCCTTGTACGAGTTCCCTGAACGTCCTTGACGAGCCCCGCGATGGACTCCGCCCGCAGCTCGTCGAGCGTCACGGCGGTCCCGCCGAGCTCACCCGCGAGCTGCCCCGCGAGACCGAGCCGTACCGGCCCCGACTCGCAGTCCACGACCACCGAGGCGATCCCCGCGGCCCCGAAGAGCCGCGCCGCACGCCCCGCTCGGGCCACCGGCTCCACGCCACCCGTGGCCCGGCCGTCCGTCACGACCACCACCAGCGGACGCCGCGCCGGATCGCGCAGCCGCTCCACCCGCAGCACCTCGTGCGCCTTGAGCAGCCCGGCCGCGACCGGCGTACGTCCGCCCGTGGGCAGCGTCTCCAGGCGGGCGGCAGCCGCGTCGACGGACGACGTGGGCGGCAGCGCCACCTCCGCGTCGGACCCCCGGAAAGTGACCAGGCCGACCTTGTCCCGCCGCTGATATGCGTCGAGGAGCAGCGAGAGCACCGCGCCCTTCACGGCGCTCATCCGCTGCCGCGCGGCCATGGACCCGGAGGCGTCCACGACGAAGAGCACGAGGTTGCCCTCACGCCCCTCCCGTGTCGCCTGCCGCAGATCGTCACGCCGTACGACGAGCCCCCGCCCGGAGCGCCCGCGTGCCCGCTGATGCGGGGCCGCCGCCTGCACGGTGGCCGCCAGGTGCAGCTTGGTGAGCGCCCCCTGAGGCCGCCGGGCCCCGGTGGTCCGCCCGTGCTCGGTCCGCGCCCGCGAGCGCCGCCCCGCGGCGCCCTCGCCCAGGCCGGGCACGCTCAGCATCTTGGTGCGGAACGGCTCCGCGGCCCGCACGGGCTGCTGCTCGCCGCCGCCGGCTGCCGGAGACTGCTCGGGGGAGGCGTCGTCGTCCTGCCCGGCCTCGCCGTCAGAAGCCTCAGGGGTCTCAGGAGCCTCGGAGGTCTCAGGCGACTCAGGGGTGTCAGGCGCGTCGGGTCCGTCCTGCGGCGGCTGTCCGCCCCCGTCAGGGCCGCCGCCGTCGGGGTCGTCGTCCCCGCCGTCGCCCTCGTCGTCCCCCGCGGACTGCTCCAGCGTGTCGTCGAGCTTGTCCTCGTCGAGCCCCGGCGCGTCGAAGGGGTTGCGCCGGCGCCGGTGCGGCAGCGCGAGGAGCGCGGCCTGGCGCACGTCCTCCGCGAGCACGTCCTCGCGTCCCGCCCACGCGGCAAGGGCGGTCGCCGTACGCGCCATCACGATGTCGGCCCGCATCCCGTCGACCTCGAAGGCCGCGCAGGTGGCGGCGATCTGCCGCAACGCGCCGTCGCCGAGCCGCACTTGGGGGAGCAGCGCGCGCGCCGCGACGATCCGGCCGCGCAGCGCGGCCTCCTCGTCGTGCCACCGCGCGGCGAACCTCTCCGCGTCGTCGTCGTACGCGAGCCGTCGCCGTACGACCTCGACCCGCTGATCGGTCTCGCGCGACGCGGCGACCTCGACGGTGAGCCCGAACCGGTCGAGCAACTGCGGCCGCAGTTCGCCCTCTTCGGGGTTCATGGTGCCGACGAGCAGGAACCGCGCGGCATGGCGCACGGAGACGCCCTCGCGCTCGACGTACGAGGCGCCCATGGCGGCGGCGTCGAGCAGCAGGTCCACCAAGTGGTCGTGCAGCAGGTTCACTTCGTCGACGTAGAGGATGCCGCGGTGGGCGTCGGCGAGCAGGCCGGGCTCGAAGGCCTTGACGCCCTCGGCGAGCGCCCGCTCGATGTCGAGGGCCCCGACCAGGCGGTCCTCGGATGCGCCCACGGGCAGTTCGACCATCCGCGCGTCCCGCACGGAGGCCCCGCCCGCGTCATGCGGGCCGTCGGGGCAGGCGGGGTCGGGAGCGGCCGGGTCACAGGAGAACCGGCAGCCGGCCACGACGGGCACCTGCGGGAGCAGCGCCGAAAGGGCGCGCACCGCGGTGGACTTGGCGGTGCCCTTCTCGCCGCGTACGAGGACACCGCCGACGGCGGGCGACACGGCGTTGAGCAGCAGCGCGAGCCGCAGGTCGTCCTGGCCGACGAGGGCGGTGAACGGATAGGGGGTACTCACAAGGCCTCCATTGCGTGTTCCGGGGCGGGGCAGGGGGCGGCGGGCCTCACCCGTCCCCCTCAAGATCGCCCTCTAGCTCCAGGTAGGTGGCCCGCAGCCGCTCCAGCGTCCCCGCGTCCGGCTCGGCCCACAGACCACGCTCGGCCGCTTCGAGCAGTCGCTCCGAAATGCCGCGCAGCGCCCAGGGGTTGGACTTCTGCATGAACTCCCGGTTCTCGGGGTCGAAGACGTACTCGGCGGAGAGCTTCTCGTACATCCAGTCGTCGACCACGCCCGCGGTCGCGTCGTACCCGAAGAGGTAGTCCACGGTGGCGGCCATCTCGAAGGCGCCCTTGTAGCCGTGGCGCCGCATGGCCGCCATCCAGCGGGGGTTGACCACGCGGGCCCGGAAGACGCGGTGGGTCTCCTCGCCCAGGGTCCGCGTCTTCACCTGGTCGGGGGTCGCCGAGTCGCCGACGTACGCCTCGGGGGACTCGCCCGTGAGGTGCCGCACCATGGCGACCATGCCGCCGTGGTACTGGAAGTAGTCGTCGGCGTCCACCAGGTCGTGTTCGCGCGTGTCCACGTTCTTCGCGGCGACGGCGATGCGCCGGAACGCGGTCTCCATGTCGCCGCGCGCGGCCTTGCCGTCGAGCCCGCGCCCGTAGGCGTAGCCGCCCCACACCGCGTACACCTCGGCGAGGTCGGCGTCGCTGCGCCAGTTCCGCGCGTCGATCAGCGGAAGGAGGCCCGCGCCGTAGGCCCCGGGCTTCGAGCCGAAGATCCGGGAGGTGGCCCGGCGCCGGTCACCGTGCTCGGCGGTGTCCTCGTCGGCGTGCGCCCGCACGTAGTTGGACTCCGGGGCTTCGTCCAGCTCGGCCACGGCCCGCACCGCGTCGTCGATCAGGCCGACGACGTGCGGGAACGCGTCCCGGAAGAACCCGGAGATCCGTACGGTCACGTCGATGCGCGGCCGGCCGAGCTCCTCCACCGGCACGATCTCGAAGCCCGTCACGCGCCGGGACGCGTCGTCCCACACGGGACGGCAGCCGAGCAGCGCCAGGATCTCCGCGATGTCGTCGCCCTGCGTGCGCATCGCCGACGTGCCCCACACGGTCAGGCCGACCGACTTCGGGTAGGCGCCGGTGTCCGCCAGATAGCGGGCGATCAGCGAGTCGGCGAGCGCCTGGCCGACCTCCCAGGACAGCCGCGAGGGAATCGCCTTGGGGTCGACGGAGTAGAAGTTGCGGCCGGTCGGCAGCACGTTCACGAGTCCGCGCGTGGGCGACCCGGAGGGCCCGGCCGGGACATAGCCGCCGTCGAGCGCCCGCAGGATGTGCCCGATCTCGTCGGTCGTCCGCGCGAGCCGCGGCACGACCTCCTCGCAGGCGAAGCCCAACACGGCCACGGCGGGCGGCAGTTCGACACCGACGGTCTCGCGCACCAGCTCACGCACCGCGCCGAGCTCCCAGCCGCGCTCCTCCATGCCCTCGGCGAGGCGGCGGCACAGCTGCTCAAGGAGGTCCAGTGCGTCCGCGCCGGTCCGGGCGGGCCCGTCGACCAGCGACGTCAGGCCGTCCGCGACCTTCACCGCCGCGCCCGGCTCGGCGAGCAGCTCCTTCTCGCTGAGCCCGAAGTGCTCGGCCAGGCAGGCCCGCAGGCCGGGCAGGGCGTTGGCCTGACCGCCCCACACCTGGGAGGCCCGCAGGACGGCGAGCACCAGATTGACGCGCGCCTCGCCCTCGGGGCCACCGCCCAGGATGTGCAGGCCGTCGCGGATCTGCACGTCCTTGATCTCGCACAGATAGCCGTCGATGTGCATGACGAACTCGTCGAAGGCGGTGTCGTCGGGCTGCTCGTCCACGTGCAGGTCGTGATGGAGCTCGGCGGCCTTCACCAGCGTCCAGATCTGCGCACGCACGGCGGGGGCCTTCGTCGGGTCCAGGTCGCTGACCAGCGCGTACTCGTCGAGGAGCTGCTCCAGCTTCGCCAGGTCCCCGTACGTGTCCGCGCGCGCCATCGGCGGCACCAGGTGGTCCACCACCGTGGCGTGCCCGCGGCGCTTGGCCTGGGTGCCCTCGCCGGGGTCGTTCACGATGAACGGGTAGATCAGCGGCAGCTCGCCGAGCACCGCGTCCGGGGCGCAACCACCGCTCAGGCCGAGGCCCTTGCCCGGCAGCCACTCCATCGTGCCGTGCTTGCCCATGTGGACGACTGCGTCGGCGCCGAAGGACATCTCCAGCCAGCGGTAGGCCGCCATGTAGTGGTGCGAGGGCGGCATGTCGGGGTCGTGGTAGATCGCGATCGGGTTCTCGCCGAAGCCGCGCGGCGGCTGGATCATCACGACGACGTTCCCGAACCGCAGCGAGGCGAGCACGATGTCGTCGCCGTCCACGTACAGGTTGCCGGGCGGCTCGCCCCACGCCTCCAGCATGCCGTCGCGCAGCTCCGGGTCCAGCGTGTCGAACCACGCCCGGTAGTCGGCGAGCGGCACGCGCGCGGGGGCGGCGGCCAGCTGCTCCTCGGTGAGCCACTCGACGTCGTGGCCACCGGCGTTGATGAGCCGGTGGATCAGTTCGTCGCCGTTGTCCGGGTGGCCCTCGACGACGTACCCGGCGTCCCGCAGGGAGTCGAGCACACGCACTGCCGACGCGGGGGTGTCCAGGCCGACCGCGTTGCCGACGCGCGCGTGCTTGGTCGGGTACGCGGTGAAGACCAGGGCGAGCTTCTTCTCCGCGTTCGGCTTGTGCTTCAACTGGGCGTGGCGCAGGGCGATTCCGGCGACGCGGGCGGCGCGCTCGGGGTCGGCCACGTACACCGGTACGTCGTCGGGGCCCTGCTCCTTGAAGGAGAACGGCACGGTGATGATGCGGCCGTCGAACTCGGGGATCGCGACCTGCATGGCCGCGTCCATGGGGGAGAGCGCGGCGTCCGACGCGTCCCACGTGGCACGCGACGAGGTCAGGCAAAGTCCTTGCAGGACAGGGATGTTGAGGTCGGCGAGGGCGCCGATGTCCCAGGCCTCCTCGTCACCGCCCGCGCTCGCCCCCGAGGCGTGCGTGCCGCCCGCCGCGAGGACGGTGGCGACCAGCGCGTCCGCCTTCCCGAGGATCTCGTACAGGCCGGAGTCGGCGCCGCGCAGCGAACCGCAGTACACGGCAAGGGCGTTGGCGCCGCGCGCCTCGATCGCGTCGCACAGCGTGTCGACGAAGCCGGTGTTGCCGGAGAGCTGGTGCGCCCGGTAGAAGAGCACACCCACGGTCGGCCGGCCCTCGACGTACGCGCGTGTGCCGTGCACCCCGTACTCGGGCATCTTCCGCGGCTCGGCGCTCTGCCGTTCGTGGGCGTCACCGGAGCGCGCGTGCCCTGCCGCGAGGACGTCCTCCTTGAGGAACCGCGCCAGCTCACGCAGGTTCTCCGTGCCGCCCTCGACGAGGTACCGCAGCGCCTCCGCCACGGACCCCGCGTGCACGGTCGACTCCGCCATCAGCTCCGCGTCCGGCACGGATTCACCGCCGAGCAGCACCGTCGGGATGCCGGCCGCCTTCAGCGCCGCGAGCCCGTCCTCCCACGCCCGCTTGCCGCCGAGCAGGCGTACGACGGCGATGTCCGCGCCCTCGACCAGCGCGGGCAGCTCGGCCTGCGCGTCGACCCGGGTCGGGTTGCCGATGCGGTAGGGGGCGCCGGAGGCACGGGCGGCAAGAAGGTCCGTGTCGGCGGTGGACAGAAGCAGAACGGTCATGAAGGTGCCCCCGGTGCGATGAAGGGGAGACCGGCGGGTGCGCCGGTCTCGATCAGGCTGAGCAGCGCGTCCGTGTCCGCGTGTTCTTCGATCAGGTCGCCGAGCAGGTCGAGCTGCTCCTCGCGCAGGACGCCGAAACTGGTGTCGGGCGCGGGCACGAAGCGGCGCCCGGCGGCGCGGGCGACCTCGGTGAGGAAGCGGCGCCGGAACGCGTCGGACTCCAGGGAGCCGTGCCAGTGCGTGCCCCACACCTCGCCCACGCGGCAGCCGTCCAGGAAGGCTTCCCCGCCCAGGACTTGAGCGACACCGTGATGGATCTCGTACCCCTCGACGGGTTCGCCCAGGGCCGTGCCGACGGGCCGCGCGAGGGTTTTCTCGCGCTCGAAGCGCACGCGCACGGGCAGCAGACCGAGCCCGTCCACGGCTCCCGCCCGCGACTCGACGTCGTCCTCGATGTGCTCCCCGAGCACCTGGAAGCCGCCGCAGATCCCGAGGACGGGCCGCCCCTCGGCGGCCCGCCGCGCGATGGCGTCGGCGAGGCCGCGCTCGCGCAGCCACTCCAGGGCGCGCACGGTGCCGCGCGTGCCGGGCACGACCACGAGATCGGCGTCGACGAGTTCCTCGGCCCGGTCCACGAACCGCACGACGACGCCGGGTTCGGCGGCCAGGGCGTCCACGTCCGTAAAGTTCGACATGAGCGGAATGGCGCACACAGCGACCCGCAGCACGTCCTCACCGACCGGGGGAGCGACGACGGACTCCCGTACGGCACCCCGCAGGGAGACCCGCAGGCCGTCCTCCTCGTCGATGCCGAGGCCGTGCTGGAACGGCAGCACACCGAACGTGCGCCGCCCGGTGAGCCCGTGGAGCATGTCGAGCCCGGGTTCGAGCAGCGAGACGTCGCCCCGGAACTTGTTCACGAGATATCCGGCGACCAGCTCCTGGTCCTCGGCGCTCAGCAACGCCGTCGTCCCGAAGAAGGAGGCGAACACGCCCCCGCGGTCGATGTCTCCCACCACGACCACGGGGAAGCGGGCGGCCCGCGCGATCCCCATGTTCACGATGTCCGTACGCCGCAGATTGATCTCGGCGGGACTGCCCGCGCCTTCGCAGATCACGGCGTCATAGCTGCCCCGAAGTTCCTCCAGGCATCCCACGACGGTCGACAACAACGCTTGCTGCCGCCCTCCGTGGTAGCCGCGCGCGCTCATCTCGCCCACGGGCTTGCCCATCAGGACGACCTGGCTGCTGCGGTCGCTGCCCGGCTTGAGCAGCACCGGATTCATCAGCGCGGTCGGCTCGACCCGGGCGGCCTGCGCCTGCATGGCCTGAGCGCGCCCGATCTCGGCGCCCTCGCGGGTGACGAAGGAGTTGAGGGACATGTTCTGCGCCTTGAAGGGCGCGACGGAGACGCCCTTGCGGGCCAGCCACCGGCAGATCCCCGCGGTGACGACACTCTTGCCCGCGTCGGACGTGGTTCCCGCGACGAGGAGTCCACCACTCATGAGGCCCTGCCTTTCCGTATGGTGCTCACGGCCGCGGCGACCCCGAGAGCAAGGAGACCGACCCGCCGCGACAGCTTCACGGCCCGCTCGATGTCGGCGACTTGCACGCCCCGCCCGCCGCCGTTCAGGACCGGCCGGTGCTCCACGCGCCCCGCGTACGAGAGCGTCCCCCCGAGCCGTACGCCCAACGCCCCCGCGAAGGCGGCCTCGACGGGCCCGGCGTTGGGGCTCGGATGCTTGGCGGCGTCCTGGCGCCAGGCGCGCACGGCGCCCTGCGGCGCGTCCCCGGCGGCCGCCGCGAGCACGGCGGTGAGCCGTGCGCCCGGCCACCCCAGTACGTCGTCGAGCCGGGCGGAAGCCCACCCGTAGCGCCGGTACTTCGCGGACTTGTGCCCGACCATGGCGTCGAGCGTGTTGACGGCGCGGAAGGCGACGAGCCCCGGCACGCCGCCCAGGGCCCCCCACACCAGGGCGCCCACCACGGCGTCGGACGTGTTCTCGGCGACGGACTCCACCACGGCCCGCGCGATGCCGTCGGCGTCCAGGGCCTGCGGATCACGTCCGCACAGATGCGGCAGCCGCTCCCGGGCCACCTCGATGTCCCCGGCGGCGAGCGCCCCGCCCACGGCCCGCGCCTCACGCCCGAGCGAGGTCCCGCCGAGCACGGCCCAGGTGGTGGCGGCGGTCAGCGCGACGGACGCGGCGCGTGAGTCACGTACAAGAGAAGAGAACAGAGCGGCGGCGCCTGCCGCGCCCCCGACGCACACCACGGCGTGCAGGGCACCCCACCCGCGGTGGTCACGCCACAGGACACGCTCGACGGCACCGGCAGCCCGCCCGAACGCGGCGACCGGATGCCCGCGACGAGGATCGCCGAGGAACAGATCACCGAGAAGGCCGGCGGCGGCGCCGTACGCGAAGTCGCGATCGGCACGCATGGCTTCAGCCGGTCGCTGTGCCGAGAAGTGAGCTCACGCTCGGGAACTGGTCCGGCAACGGGCGGCCGCGCATGGCGATATGTCCTCACTCAGGGTGTCCGCGCCCTGGTTCGACGTGATCGGCGGCGAGAGTTCCTGGCTTCCGAGGAGTCAGCTCCTCGATGACAGTGGCGGGACCGCGCCGGATTCACACCGGCTTCCTCTCCTGCTGCCGTATTGGCTCCGGCAGTCCACCACGCCCACGAACGCCCGTCAACTTGCCGTTGACCTGGGACGGGAGAGTGTGCGGAGGCCCACATGGGACCGGTTTTTCCCTAGGCTCCGAAATTGAACTTTCCTAGACTGGGACACGACATCCAGAGAGCGGTCCGCGAGTGGTTGGGCCCGGGTCGTGACGTGCTGTGGTGGTTCACGGGGGTCCGCTGGGCCCCGCAAGATCACGGCACTATCGTGCAGCGGCGTGGGCGAAGAATGACGACACGGACTTGCGTCGAGGGACGCCGGCTTTCTGGCAGGGGGAGGTCGGCGTGGCCGATGGAAGTTCATCTGGGTGCCTCTGGCGCAGGAGCAGCTACAGCGGGGATTCTGGACACTGCGTCGAAGTCGCTTTCGTGCGGAAGGCGGTGGTCGTCCGTGATTCGCAGAACCCGTCAGGGTCACGCGTCGTCTTCTCCGTTGAGCGCTGGCAGGCGTTCCTGAGCGCCCTCGTCGGCGCGGGGGGAGAGGGAAGGGGAGCAGGATGACTGAGCATCATCTCGCCGAGTTACGGCAGTTGGCGCGCGGCGGGCACGGGGAGAGGCGTAGGACTCCGGCGGTTGTGGCCGCGGTGGTGTGTGTGCTGCTCGGCGCGGCGGCGGCCCTGGTGGGTGCGGTGGTTTCCCTGCTGGTGGAGAGTACGGCCGCGCGACTTGCCACCTGGGGTTTCGCGGCTGCGGTGACCGCGGTGTCCGTAGGGTTGTGGTGGGGGTCCGCCGATCTCAGGAACGGTCGTCGGCCGTAGGCTCGGGACGTTGGGCGGGCACCACGGCCCGGCGGTCGTCGCCGAGCGTCGGCGTGGCCGTCCCGGTCTCCGAGAGCAGTTTGGACAGCTGACGGCTCAGTGCGACCACGGGGGCCATGACGCCGCTGATCACCGAGAAGACCGTCCAGAAACCCGTCAGGTTCAGGGCGCTCAGAAGGATGAGCATTCCGGCGAGCGCGAGCAGCAGGACGACTATGCAGCCGGTGCAGTTGCGGATCTTGGTTCGGTACAGCCGGGCGTGGTCCTCCGTGCGGTTGTGATCCAGCATGTTCATCACCAGCGCACCGAACGGGTTGGTCATCGCCTCGCGGACGAGCTGGTTGTACGTGGGGTCGTCGGCCGGTGACCGGCCGGGGGCGGGGGCGCCCGCCGAGGGTCCGACAGGAGCCGCACCCGCACCCGCACCCTGCGCACCAGCCGTGCCGGTGTTGCGCCACGGTGCCTGCCCGATGGCCGTGAGGATCCCCCGCCACCACTCTCGCAACGCGGGCATATGGCCCCTCCTCGCTCCCCGGGCTCCTCGTGCCCGGCAGATCAGCTGCTGTCGATGCCTTCCCTGATCCGCTGGATCAGGGAGATCGCCTTGTCTCCGCTGTACGCGATCTCGCGGAGGGACTCGAAGCACTCCTGGTGGCTCACGATCAGCTCGTGGTCGTCACGGATTGACTGGTTTCCTTGGGCTTCCAGGTAGAGCAGGTCCTCGTCGTCCGAGAATCCGAGCAGGATGAAGCTGCTCAGGGTGGAGTAGTGGGCGCCTGCGGTGAAGGGCAGTACCTGCAGGGACACCTTCGGGCGTTCGGACATGGTGATGAGGTGCTGCAGCTGGGCGCGCTGTACGCGTGACCCGCCGACCTGGCGGTGCAGTGCGGCCTCGTCGATGACGAAGAACGTCCACGGTGGGTTCTCGCTTTCCAGAGCGCGCTCCTGGCGCGCTGTCCGCAGCTCCACGATCCGCCGCGCCCGTGCCTCGTCGACGCGTGGGGCGAGGAGCGCCATCGCGTAATCGTCCGTCTGCAGAAGGCCGGGGACGATGATCGGGTTGTACGTGCGAAAGGATGCGGCGGCGCTCTCGTATCCCAAGTACTGACTGAACTGCGGGCCGATGACGTCGTGGTACTGGGCCCACCAGCTCGGCCCCTTGGAACCGCGGGCGGCGTCTTCGAGCTCCGCGGCGAGCGCCGGGTCCGTCACCCCGTACTGCTGGAGCAGGGCGCGCAGGTCGGTGACCGAGAGGCTCACCGTTCCCTGCTCGATCCTCATGATCTTTGAAAGTGACCAGTCGAGGGCCTGGGCGGCATGGCCCTGTGACTGCTTCGCGGCCTCGCGCGCCTTGCGCAGTGCGATGCGAAGCCTGCGGCGGTTCAAGCTCGGGTCGACATCCCTCGGCATGGTGGCTCCTCGCTGTCGTCGCGGCTGTTTCGATTGATGACATAAGGCAGAGAGCCATATGTGCAGCCGACGCTAGCAGACAGCCTGATGCCATTATGCCATATGTCACTTCGCCGCATCGCATGCGCTCGTTCGCGTGAATGAGGGGGCGCGCGGACACGCAAAAGCCGGGTGGGACGCACCATGAGGTGCGTCCCACCCGGCTTATGTGCCAGCTCGATTCGCCGTCAGGCGACGATCAGATAGATCCCGTACGCCACGGCCGCCGCGCAGAGCGCGAAGCACGCGTACGCGCCCGTGCGTGCCGCCGCGGCGCCGCCCGTGGCCGATGAGGCGCCGGACGTGGCCGCCTCGTGCTTGGAGAGGCCGACGATGCCGAGGGTGAACAGGCCCACCAGGGCCACCGTCACCGCGAGGCTGACTCCGAAGACGGAGCCGAGGGCTGCCCAGTCGATGTCCATGCTGACTCTTCCTTACACCGTGGCGGGCCGGGCGGGGTCCGCCACGGTGCTGGTCGGGGCCGCGATGGTGGCCTTGACGAAGTCGACGTCCGCGTTCGCCACGGCCGACCCGGTGGGGGGCGGTGTGACGGCGGCCATCGCGGTGGTCACGACGCCGGCGGGCTCGTCGGCGGCGGGGCCGCCGATCTCGTCGTCGGCGACGTTCGTGTGGTCGACGGCGTTGCGCCGGGAGAGCACCCAGATCACGGCCGAGCCGGCCACGAGGAGCGCGGCGGTCACCGCGACGCCCCAGGGGCCCTGCTTGGTGAGGAACTCCGCGCCCGCGCCGACCAGACCGGCGGCCGGCAGCGTCAGGCCCCAGGCGACGAACATGCGGGTCGCCGTGGACCAGCGGACGACGCCGCCCTTGCGGCCGAGGCCCGCGCCCATCACGGCGCCGGAGCAGGACTGGGTGGTGGAGAGCGAGAAGCCCAGGTGCGAGGAGGCCAGGATGACCGTCGCTGCGCTGGTCTGGGCGGCGAAGCCCTGCTGCGGCTGGAGGTCGGTGAGGCCCTTGCCCATGGTGCGGATGATGCGCCAGCCGCCGAGGTAGGTGCCGAGCGCGATGGCGACACCGGCCGAGACGATGACCCACATCGGGGGGTTGGCGCCCGGGTTCAGGACACCGCCGGTGACCAGGGCGAGCGTGATGATGCCCATGGTCTTCTGCGCGTCGTTCGTGCCGTGGGCCAGCGAGACGAGGCCCGCGGAGGCGATCTGGCCGACGCGGTAGCCCTTGGCGGTCGCCTTGGTCTCGGTGTTGCGCCCGATGCGGTACGTCAGGCGCGTGGCCAGCGTCGCGGCGAGACCGGCCACCAGGGGCGCGGCGATCGCGGGGAGCAGGATCTTGGTCACGACGGTGCCGCCGTCGATCGACGACCAGCCCATCGACATGACCGCGGCGCCGATGAGGCCGCCGAAGAGTGCGTGGGAGGAGCTGGAGGGCAGGCCCACCAGCCAGGTCAGCAGATTCCAGAGGATCGCGCCGACGAGCGCCGCGAAGATCACCTCTGTCTTCAGTCCGTCCTCGTTGACGATCCCTCCGGAGATCGTCTTGGCGACCTCGACGGAGAGGAAAGCGCCGACGAGATTCAGCACGGCGGACATGGCCACCGCCGTCTTGGGCTTGAGAGCGCCAGTCGAGATGGTGGTCGCCATCGCGTTGGCCGTGTCGTGGAAACCGTTCGTGAAGTCGAACACGAGAGCGGTAACGATCACGATCCCGAGGAGAAGCGTGATGTGTTCCATTTACCCAGGCTTCTGTTGGACGTCAGTGGCAAGTGGAACGTAGGCAAGCTGAGTGAACGGAAAGTGAACTGGGTCGGGCCGTGCGGTGACCCAATGCGGGGCACCGCCACTCCGGTTCTTCCGGGGCGCCGGCGACGATCGCCCTGAGGGGCGTCACAAGGCCCGGAATCAGGGCTCCCCGAGGTACCCGGCTACCCACGGGCGAAGCTCCGCAACGTGTTCGCCGAGCCGTTGAAGAGATTCTGATCACCCGGCAGCGCGCCGGCGTTGTCGTGCTGCCAGACGGTCAGGCGCGACCAGCCCTTGGGCAGCGCTCCCGGCGTCGACGCCCAGCGCGCCAGCCACAGCGCGTGATCCGATCCGAAGACCCGGCTGCCGCCCGTGCAGGCGTTCCACCACTTGGTGGTCGTGTAGATCACCGGACGCCGGCCCGTCTGCCGCTTCACCTCGCCGCTGAAGGCCTTGATCCAGTCGACCATGCGGGCGCTGCCGAGGCCGTAGCACTTTCGTGGCCCGTACGGATTGTGCTCGATGTCGAGCGCGGGCGGCAGCGTCCGGCCGTCCGCCCGCCAGCGCCCTCCGTGCTCCATGAAGTACGCGGCCTGCCTCCTGCCCGAGGACTTGTCCGGCAGTGCGAAGTGGTACGCGCCGCGGAGGAGGCCCGCCGCGCGGGAGCCGTCGTACTGCCGCCGGAAGGAGGGGCTGCGGTACGTGTGGGACTCGGTGGCCTTCACGTAGACGAACTGCGCGCCCTTGCTCCTGGCCTGCTGCCAGTCGACGTTCTTCTGGTGCGAGGAGACGTCGTGTCCTCGCGGCTTGCCCGCAGCCGAAACCGGAATCTCGGCGAGGGCGGCGGCCCCGAGGGCCAGAGCCGTCACGGAGGCCGCGATGACGCGGGCGCGACGGTGGGACGGTGTGCGGTCACGGGCCATATTTCCCCCGGATGGCGACGTGCGGGACAAATCACCCAGAGGTTAGTGGAAGTCCGCCGCACACCGGTCGACCGCGGGCCGGCCCGTGTCGGCGCCGCTGCTGGCAGGATCACGGCATGACGGAGCAGCGGAAAGAGCGGGGCGAGGTCCGGCACGACGCGATCGAGCGGGCCTGGGACGAGCTGGTGGCGACGGCCCGCAGGACGGTGACGGACGGCCTGGTCGTCGGCACGTCGGGCAACGTCTCGGTGCGCGTCGGCGGCACGATCCTGGTCACCCCGAGCGGCGTGCCGTACGACCGCCTGACCCCGCGGGACGCCATCGGCGTCGACACGGACGGCAACCGGCTCTTCGGCGACCTCACCCCGACCAGCGAACTGCCCATGCACCTCGCCGTCTACCGCACCACGTACGCCGGAGCCGTGGTCCACACCCACGCGGTGCACGCGACCGCCGTCTCCACCCTCGTCCCGGAGCTCCCGCCCATCCACTACATGACGGCCGCCCTCGGCGGCCCGGTCCGCGTCGCCCGGTACGCGCCCTACGGCTCGGACGAGTTGGCCGAGAACATGCTGCGGGCCCTCAGGGACCGCTCGGGCTGCCTGCTGCAGAACCACGGGACCGTCACCTACGGGGACACCCTGGACCAGGCGTACGACCGCACGGCGCAGCTGGAGTGGATGGCACGCCTCTGGCTCACGGCGAGCTCCGTCCCCGGCCACGCCCCGACCCTCCTGTCCACGGGCCAGCTGAGGGAAGTCGAGGACAGGCTGCGGGGCTACGGCCAACGGTGACGCATCGCCGTGCGGCTCCGCGGGCCAAGTGACATCACCCCGCGGGCCCCGCCCACTGGCCCAAGGCGGGCCAGGGCCGGACACTGGGCAGGTGCGCCAAGCCAAAGCGACGGCAACGGCCGTCACCGCCGTCACCACCGCCCTCGTGGGCGGCGCAGCCGCCGTCGCCGCGGGCCGGTTCGCCAGCAACGCGGCCCTGAAGGCTCCGGCCGGCCGGCCGCTGCCGACCGAGCCCCGCCTCACGGTCCACTCCACGGCCGCCGGCCAGATCACCCTGACCCGTGCCCTCGCGAGCCTGCGCCCGGGCACGTACGGCCTCAGCGGCAACGGCAGCCATGCCGTGATCGGCCCCGTCCTGGACGCCGCGCCGCACGCGGCGGACACCGTCGTACGCCGCCTCGAGCGCGTCACGCACGGCTCCCTGGAACCCGGGGCGAAGGTCTGGCTCACCCCGCAGGTCCACATCGGCGACCCGCACGCCGCCCTGGACATCGACCACGCGGACGTCGACATCCCCGGCGAACTCGGCGGCCTGCCCGCCTGGTTCGTGCCGGGCATCCGGGACACCTGGGTGATCACCGTGCACGGCCTCGGGACCACCCGCGAGCACCCCATGGTCGTCATGGACTTCCTGCACCACCAGCAGTTCCCGGTGCTCGACCTCGCCTACCGGGGCGACCTCGGCGCACCCCGCTCCCCGGACGGCCTCGGCCACCTCGGCGAGACCGAGTGGCGCGACCTGGACGCCGCCATCCGCTACGCCGTGCGCAACGGAGCCCGGAACGTGATCCTGCACGGCTGGTCCACCGGCGGCGCCATGGCCCTGCACGCCGCCGCGTACTCCGCCCTGCGCGACCGGATCAGCGGACTCGTCCTCGACTCCCCGGTGCTGAACTGGGAGACCACCCTGCGCGCGCTCGCCGCGGCCCGCCGCACGCCGGGCGCCCTCCTGCCGCTCGCGGTGCGCGCCGCCCAGGGCCGCACGGGCCTGCGCGGCGACCGCATTCTGGAGGCCGCCGACCCCGGGGTGCTCAAGGTCCCCACGCTCCTCTTCCACGGCCCCGACGACGTGATCGCCCCCTGGGGGCTCTCCCGTCAACTGGCCGACAGGCGGCCCGAACTGGTCACTCTCCACACCGTTCCGGATGCACCCCACGGCGCCATGTGGAACGCCGACCCCGCGGGCTACGAAGAGGCGCTGCGGCGCTTCCTCACGCCCCTCATGTAGCGCGCGAAAGCCCCCTGGGGCAGCGCTCCGGAGCCTTGCGCAAGCATTCCGTTTGGGTTTTCGGACCGTCAACAGGAAGACTGCTCCCGTGACGTCCCGTATCCCGCGCGACTCAAGGCTCCGACTCGTCCGCGCTCAGTCCCCCAGGGCCGAGAGGCGAGCGGGGGTGGAGCGGGGCACAGCGCGACCCCTGACCGCCCCCGGCGCAATGACGCAGCAGCGTGCGCGCCGTCCCGCGCCCCGGCCTCCCGAGGGCACACCCGCCCCCGGCGAGCTGGCCCGGATGGCACGCAAGCGCCTCGCCGACGCCGTGCGGGTCGCGCGCTGGGCCGACGCGTCCCTGCGCCCGGGGCCAAGCCGCGGAGGGCCGACGCCCGACGGCAAGGGCACCCTCTCCGCCGCCACCGCCGAACGCGCCGCCGCCGAGCTGGCACTGACCCCGGATCAGGTCCGTGCCGACTGGGACACCGCACGGCTCGCGGGACTCATCGAGGTGCACGGCGACAGCGCGCGCCCCGGCTGGCGGCTGCGTGCCTGGGACCGTGACGACGCCGCCGTGCTGCGCGGCTGGGTCGCCCTCTTCGACGCCTGGTCGCTCACGCACGCGGCCTCGCGCGAGCTGGCGCCCGCCACCGTGGCCGAGACCGTCGAGGCCATGCCGCAGCTCCTCACCCTGCTGCAGCTCTCCGCGGGCCCCGTGCCCGTCCCGCAGCTCCTCGACCTCCTCGACCAGCGCGTGACCGAACTGCGCACGGAACGCTGCGAGATCCCCTACGGCCCGCAGCCCGAGCCGGAGCCGGTCGACCCGGCCGAGACCCCGGCCCTGGCCACCCTCCTGGACTGGGCGCTGCGCGGCCTGGCCGCCGTCGGCGCGCTGACGTACGCCGAAGGGCAGGCCACGCTCACGCCGCTCGGCAGCTGGGCGGTCTGGGTCAAGCTGGAGCAGATCTGCGTGGCCGCGCAGAGCCCGGCGGGCAACATCGAGCAGGCCGCCGAGGACATGCTCCGCGGCTGCGCGCGCCTGCGCCCGAACGCGGCCCGCTCCGAGTACCGCGCCTGGCTCGCCGCCCGGCCCGTCGGCAGCGCCGTCACCGAGCTCCTGGACGCCGCCCGTGGCGAGGACGCCCTCCTGCGCGGCCTCGCCTTCGAGGCCCTGCGGGTGGTCGGCGCCCCGGCCGAGGCGGAGGTGCGGGCCGTCGTGGACGAGACCCCGCTGCGGCCCTACGCCCTGATCTGGCTGGCCGAGCAGGAGGGCGCCGACCCCGAGGACGTCCACCTCGTCCTGACGCGGGACGAGTCGACGTGGCTGTGGGTGGACACCGCCGCAGCCGTCGCCGACCACGGGGAGACCCACCTCCTCGTACGCCACCTGGAGTCCGCGGTGCAGCCCACGGTGCCCGCGCTCCTGGACGAGGTGCGCCGCATCGGCCACCCCCGCACGGTCCAGGTCCTGGTCGCCCTCGCCGCGGCCCACCCGGACCCCGCGCTCGCCAAGGCCGTGCGCAGGGCGGCCTTCCAGGTGCACACCGGCGGCTCCTGAGACCCGGGCCCGCGGCTCACCGGAAGGTGTTGCACTGCGCCATGTCGCCGGTCCGGTAGCCCTGGTAGAACCACTGCTGGCGCTGCTCGGCCGAGCCGTGCGTCCAGGACTCGGGGGTGACCCGGCCCTGGAACTTCTCCTGGATGCGGTCGTCGCCCACGGCGGCCGCCGCGTCCAGGCCCTCGCGGATGTCGGCGTCGGTGAGGCTGGTGATCAGCGGCTTGCCCGTCCTGTCGTCGGGGGTACGGGTCGCGTGCCGCGCCCAGACGCCCGCGTAGCAGTCGGCCTGCAGCTCCACCTTCACGGCGTTGCTGTTCTGTCCCGTGCGCCCGTCCTGGGAGCGCTGCAGCGTCCCCATCAGGTTCTGCACGTGGTGCCCGTACTCGTGCGCCACTACGTAGGCCTGCGCGAAGGGGCCGCCGCTGGAGCCGAACTTGGTCCGCAGCTCGTCGAAGAAGCCCAGGTCCAGATAGACCTTCCGGTCGCCGGGGCAGTAGAACGGGCCGACCGCCGACGACGCGGCGCCGCAGGCCGTGCCCACCCGGCTGGAGTAGAGGACGGTCGGCGCGGGGGAGTAGCTCCCCTCCCTGCGGCGGAACTCGGGGCGCCAGTAGTCCTGGACGCTGTTGACCACGGCGACCATGCGGCAGTCGTCCTTGGCGTTCGCGTCCTCCCCCGTACGGCAGCTCTGCTGCACCTGCGCGAGGGACGAGGAGGTGGCGGCCGGCTCCTCGTCGCCGGAGGAGAGGCCGAGCTGGTCGGGTCCGACACCGAAGAACAGGCCGAGGAGCAGCGCGATCAGGCCCGCGACGCCGCCGCCGACCGTCGCCTTGCCGCCGGGGATCCGGCTGCCCCGCACGTCCTGTACCTCGGACGTGTCCAGATCGGCGTCGTCGTCGAACTGCATGGGCGCACCACCCTCTGCCTCGCATCCGGGACGGCGTCGCGCCGCCCTGTGCCGAGATGTCGGCGTCTTCATCCTGGTATGCCCCACCCTGCGCGGCGCCGGACGGAGGTCCGAACGGGGGACGCTCGCCGCCCGGTGCGACGTGTCGCGGCCGTCGCCCGGGGCCGCACGGTGACACCGCCGCTACGCTCTGCGCCTGTCCCACGGGCAGAGGTACCGGCGGATGTGCCGAAGAGCGGCAGATGTGCCGAAGAGGGGGGCGTGCGTGTCCGTAGTGCCGTTCGAGGTGTCCGGATGCGGGCCCGTGAGACCGGCGCCCGCCCGCCGTGGCTCCCGCCTCGCCCTCCCGGTGATCCTCGGCCTGCTGGCCCTGCCGCTCATCACCGCGGCCCACCACTCGCGACCCGCCCCCTACGGAGACCACCTCACCGTCCACGCGCGCGTGGACGGCGGCGCACCGGCCCCCGAGCTCCGCACCAGGGGCCGCGCCGTCCAGGCGTACGACCCGGCGACCGGGCGCCCCCGCTGGACCTACAGCCGTGCGGGAGAACGCCCGCTCGCGCTGCTGCCCGTCCCCGGGCACGCCGTGGCGCTCTGGAGCGACGGCATGGTCACCGACACCGTGCGCGCCGACGGCAGCGCCGTCCGCTGGCACCGCGCCATCCCCGGCAGCGCGTCCTGGCTGCGCTCTCCCGCCGCCCGGGGCGCCGCCGGGGTCCTCCAGCCGCTGGACCCCCGCGGCCGCATGCTCGCCGTCATCACCCCGCACCGCATCGCCGCCTACCGCAGCGCTGACGGCGACCTGCGCTGGGTGCTGCCCGCGTACGACGGCTGCGCCTTCGAGCCCGCCCGCTCCGCCCGCCGCGGGCAGGCCCTGATGGTCGCCCAGCCCTGCGGCGACGCCGCGACACCGTGGACCTCGCAGCTGATCGCCGTGGACGACCTCGGCCGGATCGTGCCCCGGCGCACGCCCCTGGGCAACGAACTGCCGGGCGGCGCCTCGGACGACGTACGAACCCGGGCAGGAAAAGCTGTTGCACCGCCCCGTTAGAATTGGCCGCATGGCCATTCTCCTCGTGCATTAGACGGCGTGATCGCCTTCAGTCCTTCCGCCGTCCATACCCACCCCTGCCCAGGAGTCTGTCCGTGATCACCGCTTCCGGCATCGAGCTGCGCGCCGGCGCCCGCATCCTCATCGAGAACGCCACCTTCCGTATCGCCAAGGGCGACCGCATCGGCCTGGTGGGACGCAACGGAGCGGGCAAGACCACGCTCACCAAGTGCCTCGCCGGTGAGGGCATGCCGGCCGGCGGCACGATCAGCCGCTCCGGCGAGGTCGGCTACCTCCCGCAGGACCCGCGCACCGGCGACCTGGACGTGCTCGCCCGCGACCGCATCCTCTCCGCCCGCGGCCTCGACACCCTCATCCGCAAGATGCGCGAGAACGAACAGCGCATCGCCACCGGCACCGGCGGCACGCGCGACAAGGCGATGAAGCAGTACGAGCGCCAGGAGACGGAGTTCCTCACCAAGGGCGGGTACGCCGCCGAGGCCGAGGCCGCCACCATCGCCGCCGCGCTCAGCCTCCCCGACCGTGTGCTCGGCCAGCCCCTGCACACGCTCTCCGGTGGTCAGCGCCGCCGCGTCGAGCTGGCCCGCATCCTCTTCTCGGATGCCGACACCCTGCTCCTGGACGAGCCGACGAACCACCTCGACGCCGACTCCATCGTCTGGCTCCGGGACTACCTCAAGTCCTACCGCGGCGGCTTCATCGTGATCTCCCACGACGTCGACCTGGTCGAGACGGTCGTGAACAAGGTCTTCTACCTGGACGCCAACCGCGCCCAGATCGACGTCTACAACATGGGCTGGCGGCTCTACCAGCAGCAGCGCGAGTCCGACGAGAAGCGCCGCAAGCGCGAGCGGCAGAACGCCGAGAAGAAGGCCTCCCAGCTCCACTCGCAGGCCGACAAGATGCGCGCCAAGGCCACCAAGACCGTCGCCGCGCAGAACATGGCCAAGCGTGCCGACAAGCTCCTCGCCGGTCTGGACGAGGTGCGCCAGAGCGACAAGGTCGCCAAGCTGCGCTTCCCCGACCCCTCGCCCTGCGGCAAGACCCCGCTGATGGCCGAGGGCCTCTCGAAGTCGTACGGCTCGCTCGAAATCTTCACGGACGTCGACCTCGCCATCGACAAGGGCTCGCGCGTCGTCATCCTCGGCCTCAACGGCGCGGGCAAGACCACGCTCCTGCGGCTCCTCGGCGGCGCCGAGAAGCCCGACACCGGGCAGGTCATCGAGGGCCACGGCCTCAAGCTCGGGTACTACGCCCAGGAGCACGAGACCCTGGACCCCGAGCGCACGGTCCTGGAGAACATGCGCTCGGCCGCCCCCGACCTCGACCTCGTCGCGGTGCGCAAGACGCTCGGCTCGTTCCTCTTCTCCGGCGACGACGTCGACAAGCCCGCGGGCGTCCTGTCCGGCGGCGAGAAGACCCGTCTGGCGCTCGCCACCCTGGTGGTCTCCTCCGCCAACGTGCTGCTCCTCGACGAGCCCACGAACAACCTCGACCCGGCGAGCCGCGAGGAGATCCTCGGCGCCCTGCGCACCTACAAGGGCGCGGTCGTCCTCGTCACGCACGACGAGGGCGCGGTGGACGCGCTCCAGCCGGAGCGGATCATCCTGCTGCCCGACGGCATCGAGGACCTGTGGGGCCAGGACTACGCGGATCTGGTCGCGCTCGCCTGATCCGCGGGGCCCCCGTGCGGCGTCCACCTTGGTTGATCGAATAACTGATCCACAGCGTATGGATCATTCGGCCGAGCCGTGATCCTTCATCTGTGTGAGCTCTCCTCGTACCGAAGTGTGGGGTACACGGATTTTTGGGGTGGGCGCGGCATCGGACAAGGCCTTCGTCCGCCACCGCGCTGACCTGGCACTTCGGTCCCCAACCCATTCGGCGGCACGGAATTCCGTACGCGGAATCGTTCATTCCGCTCGTGGTGCCGCCTTCCCCGGCGGGAAACCTCGTCGTACGGACCTTGCCGAATGGGTGGCCAGGAAGCCCAGGAGGGGTGATCATGAGAAGTCCAGAGCGCACTTCCCATGAGGAGGCACGGGTGGCCGAGACTCTGAAGAAGGGCAGCCGGGTAACCGGCGCCGCGCGCGACAAGCTCGCGGCAGACCTGAAGAAGAAGTACGACGGCGGTGCGAGCATCCGGGCGTTGGCCGAGGAGACCGGCCGTTCGTACGGCTTCGTGCACCGCATGCTCAGCGAGTCCGGAGTCACGCTGCGGGGACGCGGCGGGGCGACGCGAGGCAAGAAGGCCGCAGCCGGCTGACGGCTGCGGGCGGTTCACCGGCTTCGACGGTGGCCACCCGGCCGATCGCCTGATCGGCCGGGTGTTTACTGTGCAGTCACTTACGGGCGCGTCCGCGCGTCCGCACCGACTGCACACCACCATCGGAGGCTCCCATGGTTTCGCCCGGCAGTGAACTCGGCGGATCCGCACCGGTACTCGACAAGGACGGCGTACGCCTGACTGTCGACGAGGCCGTCGCCACGGTGACGCTGGCCAACCCGGCCAAGCGCAACGCCCAATCTCCCGCGCTGTGGAGGGCGTTGGCCGAGGCAGGTCGGATGTTGCCGGGCAGTGTCCGTGTCGTCGTGCTCCGCGGTGAGGGCAAGTCCTTCTCCGCGGGCCTCGACCGCCAGGCGTTCACGCCCGAGGGCTTCGACGGCGAGCCGTCCTTCATTGATCTGGCGCGCGGCGACGACGACGTCCTCGACGCGACGATCGCCGAGTACCAGGAGGCGTTCACCTGGTGGCGGCGCAGCGACATCGTGTCCATCGCTGCCGTCCAGGGGCATGCCATCGGTGCGGGCTTCCAGCTCGCGCTCGCCTGTGACCTGCGGATCGCCGCGGACGACGTGCAGTTCGCCATGCGCGAGACCAGCCTGGGCCTGGTGCCCGACCTCACCGGCACGCATCCCCTCGTGGGGCTCGTCGGCTACGCCCGCGCGCTGGAGATCTGCGCCACCGGGCGGTTCGTCCACGCCCCCGAGGCCGAGCGCGTGGGCCTGGCCAACCTCGTCGTGCCCGCCGACCAGCTCGACGCGTCCGTGAGCGACCTGGCGGCCGCGCTGCTCACCGCGCCGCGCGACGCCGTCATCGAGACCAAGGCCCTCCTCCAGGGCGTCGCCGGTCGTACGTACGAGGAGCAGCGCACCGCGGAGCGTGCCGCGCAGGGCCGTCGCCTGAGGGATCTGGCGGGCCTCGGCGACTAGGCGTTCCCGACCGCAGCTCACTCCTCGACCGCCGTGATCAGGACCGCCACCGACGGGTGGTCCGTCAGGGCGTCACCGACCACCGCGCGGACCGCGAGCGCCACGTCCAGGGCGCGGTGTTCGCGGTCCGTCGCCAGCTCCACGCGCGCGTGGCGACGCGGAAGAGCGGCGTCCGCTGCCGGGGACTCGGCGAGGTGGACCGCGCGCCCGAAGCCCAGGGCGCCGGTCAGCCGCCGTACGCCCGGCACTTCGAGGACGGCGTTCGCCACGCGTGCCTCGTCGCCGCTCCCGGGGGCCGGCTGCGCCCCGTCCCGCGGCGTCTTTTCCGACTGCGCCGACACCTCCACGGGGGCCTGCCCCGCGTCGAGGAGTGTCGTCACGCTGAGGTCCACCTCCGCGACCACCAGGCCGAGCCGCTCATGGGCCGCAGTGAACAGCGCCGTCCGGAGCCGGTCCGCCGCCGCGGGAAGCGGCTCGCTCGGCTCGGCCGCGAATTCCGCCGTGATCCGCAGCGGTCCCGGCAGCAGCGCGCTCGGCGGCGCGGGCACGGCGGGGTCCGCCGCCCGCGACGGATCGGCGAGCGCCAGCCGCAGGGCCCCCAGACGTACGCCGCTCACCCCCTCCGCCGCATGGCGCAGTACCCCGTCCGCGCACGCCTCGGTCAGCCAGGAGCCGTCACCCGGACCGCCCAGGGGGAGAACCCGCCCCAGGCCGAGCTGTCGCCGTACCGCCTCGGTCCATCCGTCACCCGTCATTGCCCCAGCCTGCCCCATCCCTGGCGCGCGCGGACGGAACCGCACTTAGTGTGGGCGAAGGAGTAGATCCCCTTTCGAAAGGGACGGACGGCGATGACCGACACCGGACAGCGGAACCTGCCTCAGGGGACCCTCGCGAAGGAGTCCACCGACGAGGCGGGGAAGAGCGGCACGACCAAGCGGGGCGGCGGCGACCCCGCCACCCGGGGGCGCACCACCATCGCGGACGGTGTCGTCGAGAAGATCGCCGGGCTCGCCGCCCGCGACGTCGACGGCGTGCACGCGATGGGCGGCGGACTCGCCAGGACCTTCGGGGCCGTACGCGACCGGGTGCCCGGCGGTTCGGGCTCCAAGTCCGTGTCGCGCGGCGTGAAGGCCGAGGTCGGCGAGGTGCAGACGGCACTCGACCTGGAGATCGTCGTCGAGTACGGGGTGTCGATCGCGGACGTCGCGCGCGACGTGCGGGAGAACGTCATCGGGGCCGTCGAGCGCATGACCGGCCTGGAGGTCGTCGAGGTCAACATCGCGGTGAGCGACGTGAAGCTCCCGGACGAGGAAGACGACGAGCCCCAAGGCCGCCTTCAGTGACATGCCCCAGTACCCCAGCCGCGTCTTGCTAAGGAGCGCACGATGAGCATGGCCGTGATCGGCATGGTGGCCGGAATGGCGCTCGGCTTCGCCGGGTACTTCGGCGGGTTCGGGGCGTTCTTGCTGGTGGCCGCGTTGGGCGCCATAGGGTTTGTCGCGGGCCGGTTCCTCGAGGGGGACCTGGAGCTCGGCGACTTCTTCCGTACCCGTGGCGACGACCGGCGGCGGTGAGCGGTGGCGGCACAGGTCGGGCCCGGTGAGCGCGGCGCGACCCAGATCGCCGACCGGGTCGTCGCGAAGATCGCGGCACAGGCGGCACGCGAGGCGCTGACGGAGCTGCCCGCGGACTGCTCGCCGCCGCACGCGACCGTCACCGTGCGCCATGACGTCGCCCGCGTCCGGGTCAGCGTCGAACTGGACTACCCCTCGGACATCGGCGGGCAGTGCGGCGCGGTGCGTCGCCAAGTCGCCCAGCGGGTAAAGGCGTTGGCGGGGATGGAAGTGCCCGAGGTCGCGGTCCAGGTCGAGCGGCTGCACTCGGCACACGTGCGCGCCGCGGCGCAGGGGAGGACGCGATGAGCCAGGCTCAGGGGCCTCAGGGCGCCGGCGGGGGTGGCGGCACGCAGCCGCTGCCCGTCGTCGAACGCGCCGAGAGCGAGCTCGACCAGTCGGCCTCCGCGGCGTCCTACGACCCGCCGCCCACCCTGGCCGACGAGACGAAGGCGACCCGCTTCTGGTCACCGCGGCGCGTGCCCGCCGCCGTCCTCGCCCTGCTGATCCTCGGCGGCGCGGGGCTCTTGCTGTACGACATCGCCGCGGTGCGGGCCGGGCACTCGGCCATGGGCTGGCGGCGCGTCCTCTCCCGCGAACTCGGCGAGCGGCCCCTGGACGACACGGCGGTCCTCATCGGCGCCGGGGTCGCCGCGGCCGCCGGGATCTGGCTGCTCGTGCTCGCCGCGACCCCCGGGCTCCGGGCGGTGCTCGCCATGCGGCGCGGGGACGCGGACGTACGGGCGGGGCTGCACCGGGGCGCCGCCGCGATGGTGCTGCGGGACCGGGCGATGGACGTGTCGGGGGTGCAGTCGGTGCGGGTCCGCATGACGCGCTCGAAGGTGGACGTGCACGCGGTCTCGCACTTCCGTGAACTCGACGACGTACGAAGCGACTTGGACACCACGCTGGCCGACGGCATCCGGGACCTGGGCCTCGCCCGCGGCCCCGCGCTCACCGTCCGGGTGGCACGGCCTGGCAGGAAGGGCTGAGCGCGATGCTGAAGACGGTCAACCGTGTGGTGCTCGGCCTGGTCGGCCTGGTGCTCGTGGTCGGGGGCGGCTCGGTCCTCGCGATCGGGCTCGGGGCGTCGCCGCCGTCGTGGTGGGTCCACGACGGCAGGCGTGACGTCCTGGTGAGCGACGCGGACCGGTCGCGGTGGCGGGACGAGGGCTGGTTCTGGCCCACGGTGATCGCCGTGCTCGCGGTGCTTCTGCTGCTCGCCCTGTGGTGGCTGGTGGCGCAGCTGCGGCGGCGCAGGCTGGCCGAGGTGCTGGTGGAGACCGGGGACGGCGAGGGCGCTCTGCTGCGGGGGCGGGCCCTGGAGAGCGTACTCGTGGGGGAGGCGGAGTCGCTGGAGGGCGTGCAGCGGGCCGGGGTTTCCCTGACAGGCCGCCGCAACGCCCCCGAGGCGCGGGTGTCGCTGCTTCTTGAGCCGCAGGCGACGCCCGGCGAGGCGCTGCACCGGCTCTCCACGGAGGCGCTGACGCACGCCAGGGACTCGGCCGGCCTGGCCCGGCTGCCCGCGGTGGTGCAATTGCGGGCGGTGAAGCACCGGGCCGAGCGGGTCAGTTGAGCTCGGTCGAGTGGTCCCTCCCGGCGGCTAGAACCCGTGCCGTGCCCCGCCGTCCACCGGCAGCATGACGCCCGTCAGGTAGGAGGCGGCGGGCGAGAGGAAGAACGCCGCCGTGCGGCCGAACTCCTCCGGGGTGCCGTAACGCCGCAGCGGGATGCGCGACTCGTGGCCCGCGCGCGTCGCCTCGGGGTCCGCGGAGAGCCCGTCGAGCTGCCGCACCCGGTCCGTGTCGATACGGGACGGAAGCAGCCCCACGACGCGGATGCCCCGGGGGCCGAGCTCGTCCGAGAGCGACTTCGCGAAGCCCGCGAGGCCGGGCCGCAGCCCGTTGGAGATGGTGAGCCCCGGGATCGGTTCGTGCACCGATGCGGAGAGGACGAAGCCGATGACGCCGCCCTCGCCGAGCTCCGCCGCCGCGGAACGGGCCAGACGTACCGCCCCGAGGAACACGGACTCGAAGGCCGACGTCCACTGCTCGTCCGTGTTGTCGGCGGCGAAACCGGGCGCGGGCCCGCCGACGCTGATCAGCACACCGTCGAAGCGGCCGAAGTGCTCGCGCGCGGCGGAGATCAGCCGGCTCGCGACGGCCGGATCGGCGTTGTCCGCCGCGACACCCCGGGCGTTGTCGCCGAGCTCGGTCGCCGCCTCGGCGACGGTCTTCTCGTCCCGGCCGGTGATCAGTACCTTCGCGCCGTCCGCGACCAGCGCACGCGCGGCGGCGTTGCCCAGGCCCCGGGTGGCACCGGTGATGACGTAGACGCGGTCCTTCAGTCCAAGATCCATGGCCCTATCCTGCCGCGTACCGGCCGTGGAACGCGAGGCCCGCTAGACGGCGGCCGGCGTCGACTCGGTGGCGGGCGCCGTCTCCGCGGCAGCCGCGCGGCGGTCCCGAACCTCCCTGCGCACCAGGACCACCCAGCCGATGGGCACGCCCGAACAGAACAGCCACCACTGGACGGCGTACGCCATGTGCGGGCCGATGTCGCCGTGCTCCGGCTCGCCGATCAGCTGCGGGGAACCGTCGGCGGGCTCGGGCGAGGTCAGTTCGACGTAGCCGCCGAGGACTTCCTTGCCGAGGCTGTGCGCCTGCTGGCCGCTGCTGATCAGCATGATCTGACGGTCCGGCAGCCCCTGGACGTCCTTGATGCCGCTCTGCGCGGACGTCTCGTCGGCCATCAGGCGGCCGGTGACGGTGATCTCGCCCCTGGGCGCGGCGGGGACCTTGGGGAACGCGGTCTGCGGTCCGTTCGCCGGGATCCAGCCACGGTTGACGAGGAGGACCTTGCCGTCGTCGAGGACGAACGGGGTCAGGACGTGGAACCCGATCTCCTCGTCGGCGTTCGTGCGGCGCCGCACGACGACCTCGTCCTTCGTGTCGTACGTGCCGTGCGCGGTCACCCGGCGGTAGCGCTCGGAGTCCGCAACGGAGTGTCCGGGCGAGGTCAGCCGCTCGGCCGGCACCGGTTGGGCGTCCAGGGCCTTGGAGATCTCCGCGTTCTGGGCGACGCGGTGCTCGTGGCGGTGCAACTGCCAGAAGCCCAGCTCGATCATCGTGGGGATGAGAACGAGGCCGATGAGGGTGAGGATCACCCACTGCCGGGACAACAGGAAGCGGTACACCCCACGACGGTACAACTCGGTCGTGGGGTGCACGGGGGTGGGGTACTCCGGAACGGGGCCGGGGCGGGCCGTGGGGTGCGCAGGGCCCGGGTCACACCCTGTCGACGATGCCCACCTGCCCCTCCGCCCGCGAGCAGTGCGCACCGCAGTACCACTGCCCGTCGGCCTCCACGCCCTGGCCGATGATCCGGCAGCGGCAGTGCTCACAGATGGGCGCCATGCGGTGAATGGCGCAGGAGAAGCAGTCGAAGACGTGCACCGCGCCTTGCGCGTGCACCTCGAACGACATGCCGTAGTCGTTTCCGCAGACCTCGCAACGTGCCATGCGCCACAGGGTGGGACGCGGGGCGCCCGCAAGCGAGCAAGCAGGCGGGCGCCGGGCCGACAATTCACCCGTCTGACGCCCGCGGGCGGCTCAGCCCTCCGCCGCCGGAGCGACGTCCTGGAGGAGCTGGCCGAACGCGGCCTCGTCGATGACGGGGGTGCCGAAGGACCGTGCCTTCACGGTCTTGGAGGTGCCCGAGTCCGGGTCGTTCGTGACGAGCAGGCTGGTCAGGCGTGACACGCTCGTCGCGATGTGCAGCCCGGCCTCGACCGCGCGGTCCTCCAGGAGATCGCGCTCCACGGAGGTGTCGCCGGAGAACGCGACACGCATGCCCTGTTGGAGCTGTTTGCCCGGTTCATACCGACCTGGGTTGGGGTAGGGGCAGGCGGGCCGCTTGCGCGAGGGGCGCCAACTCGACGGGCCGAACGAGGAGTACGACGAGCCTGCCGAGCCGGGCCCGGTCGGCTGACGGACGATCCGGGGCGCGCCGTCGGACCACTCGGTGAGCGGACGGCACTCCAGGAGCGGCAGCCGCACCCCGCCGGTGGCCGCGGCCTTGAGGCTGGGACGGAAGGCCTCGGCGAGCACGCGCGCGTCGTCGAGGGCGTTGTGCGCGTGGCGCTGCTCGACCCCGAAGTGCGCGGCGAGCGACTCCAGCTTGTGGTTGGGCAGCGGAAGCCGCAGCTCCTTGGAGAGGGCGATGGTGCACAGGCGCTGGCGCACGGGTGCGGTGAGCTCGGCGCGTGCGTACTCCCTGGCGATCATCGACCAGTCGAAGACGGCGTTGTGCGCGACCAGGACGCGGTCGGCCAGGCGCGACGCGAACTCCTCGGCGATGTCCTTGAAGAGCGGCGCGTCCGCGAGGAGGGCGCTGGTGAGACCGTGGATCCACACGGGCCCGGGGTCACGCTGGGGATTGACCAGGGTGTACCAGTGGTCCTCCACCTCGCCCCGCGCGTCCACGCGGTAGACGGCAGCCGACACTATGCGGTCGTCGCGGGCGAGACCGGTGGTCTCGACGTCGACGACCGCGTACCCCGTTGGGTACGCGGCCGGCCAGGTGGCTGCGGACGCTGCGGTCGTCTGGTCTTCGAGCATGGTCCATGAGGATACGGGCCGCGACTGACAGTCAGGTCCCTGGGCTGTTCGCCGCGTCGAGAAGTCCGGACACCAGTGCCCTGACCGACAGGGTGAACAGCGCCTCGTGGTCGGCGGGTCGGGCGAGCGCGCGGGCGAGCGCCGGGTCCTGCTCGGCCGTCTGCGCACCCCACAGTTCCTCCTCGCCGGGGCGCTGCACGGGCGCGCGTTCGCGGTTGCGCTCGACCAGGAGGTGGCCGACGACGTGCACCTGGACGGCGCGTACGGCGTCGGCGGCGCGGGCGCCGCGCAGGCCCGCCGCGTGCACTTCGTGGACCAGGGCCTGCTGGGCGGGCAGGAACATCCGCTCGGTGAGGCCGCGTTCGTGGACCATCGCGATGAGGTGCGGGTGGTCGCGCAGCCGGCGACGCAGGGCGCGCGCGACGGAGACGATGCGCCGGTCGGGGGTGCGGCCGGTGGGGTGGATCGCGCCGAGGTCGGCGAGGGTGCGCTCGACGAGGGCGTCCAGGAGCGACTCGCGGTTGCCGACGTGCCAGTAGATCGAGGTGACGGCGGTGCCCAGCTCGGCGGCGAGCTTGCGCATCGTCAGGGCCCCCGGACCGTGCTGCTTGACGAGCGCCGCGGCGGCGGCGAGGACCTGTTCCCGGTCGAGATGGCCGCGTTCCCGGTCCGGATGCGTACGCGTCTCTTCACTCTTCACGCCTCCTGTTGTAACTGTGTTACAGAACCGCCCGCAAGACCTCTTGTAGTCCTGACGAAGGGTGGTACGACATGGCACGCGTACGGTATGGAGCGCGCACCGAGGCGGAGATCGCCGCGGCGCGCAGCGCGAGTTCGAAGCTGCCCGACATCTGGTCCACGGGTGTGGTGGCCGTCTGGGAGAGCGATCCGGACGCCGTGGCGGCCGTCCTTCCGCCGCCGCTGAAACCCACGGGCCGGCCGCTGGTGCGGGCCAACATCAGCAAGGTCGACCTGCCCGGCTATCCGCTCGGCGCGGGCTCGGTGGCCGTCGCCGCCGAGCACGACGGGGTGGCCGGCTGGTATCCGCTCGTCATGCCGATGACCCATGAGCGGGCCCTGATCGGCGGACGTGAGGTCTTCGGGGAGCCGAAGAAGCTGGGCGAGGTCGAGGTGGAACGCGACGGCCTGGTGGTGCGCGCCTCGCTGGCCCGGCACGGCATCGCCTTCGTGGAGGTGCGCGGCGCGGTCAGCGGCGACCTGCCGCTCCCGGAGCCGGTCCGGAAGACGGACTTCTACTTCAAGTTCCTTCCCGCGGTGGACGGTTCGGGCTTCGACGCCGATCCGGTGCTCGTGCACTGCGTGCGCAACGAGAAGGTCCGCAAGCTGGAGGGCGTCACCGGGGACGTCGTCCTGCGCGAGTCGATGTACGACCCGGTCGCCGACCTGCCCGTACGACGGGTCGTCGAGATCACCATCGGCGAGAAGACCACGGACCAGCAGGGCCGGGTGGCCGAGCGCGTCAGCGCGCAGGCGCTGCTGCCCTACATCCACCAGCGCTACGACGACCCGCAGCAGATCCTCGACGGCCCGCCCGAGGGGAGCGTCTGAGATGGAGCTGCGGGAAGGGCAGGTCGCCGTCGTCACGGGCGCGGCGAGCGGCATCGGCCTCGCGATGGCGCGACGGTTCGCGGCGGACGGCCTGAAGGTGGTCCTCGCGGACGTCGAGGAGGGCGCCCTGGAGAAGGCGGCCGCCGGGCTGCGCGAGGACGGGGCGAGCGTCCACGCGCGCGTGGTCGACGTCGGGTCGCGAGAAGAGGTCTTCGCGCTCGCCGAAGCGGCGTACGACGCGTTCGGCGCCGTCCATGTGCTGTGCAACAACGCGGGGGTCGGCTCGGGCGCCGAGGGCCGCATGTGGGAGCACGAGCCGAACGACTGGAAGTGGGCCTTCGAGGTCAATGTGTGGGGTGTCTTCCACGGCATCCAGGCCTTCGTGCCCCGGATGATCGCGGGCGGCGAGCCGGGCCATGTCGTCAACACGTCGTCCGGTGACGGCGGCATCGCGCCGCTGCCGACGGCGTCCGTGTACGCGGTCACCAAGGCGGCCGTCGTGACGATGACGGAGTCCCTGTACGCGCACCTGAGGGCGGAGCACGCGCGCGTGGGTGCCTCCGTGCTCTTCCCGGGGCCGCACATGCTGCGCACGGGGCTGTGGGAGTCGCACCGCAACCGCCCCGACCGGTACGCCAAGTCCCGCCCCCGCAAGACCCCTTACCGCTCTCTCGACCAGTGGGAGACCGCGATGAAGGACGCGGGCAAGGAGGTCGCGTTCACGCCCGTCGAGCAGGTGGCGGACTTCGTGGCGGAGGGGATCGCGGCCGACCGCTTCTGGCTGCTCCCGCAGAGCGAGCACAGCGACCGGCAGATCAAGGCCAGGTCGCGGTCGATGCTGGACCGCGCGAACCCGGCGTATCTGGAGAGCTTCATTCTGGACTGAAGGGCACGTGATGACCGACCAGGATCCCTACCTGATCATCTCCTCCGACTGCCACGCCGGGCTTCCCACCGAGGAGTACCGGCCCTATCTCGACAGCCGCTTCCACCGGGACTTCGACGGGTTCCTGGGGGAGCGGGACGCCCGCCGCGCGGAGGCGACGCGGCTCGGCATCCGCAACGACGCGTTCGCCGCCAAGTGGTTCCAGGACAACGAGGAGGGCCTGCGCGGCGGCTGGGAGACCGCGCAGCGCCTCAAGGAGCTCGACGGCGACGGGGTGGCCGCCGAGGTCGTCTTCCCCGACGCGGACGCCGTGGACAGCCAGACGGCCGCGCCCTTCGGGGTGGGCCTAGGCCTCTCCGGGGACCAGGACCCGGAGCTGGGCATGGCGGGCGCGCAGGCGCACAACCGCTGGCTCGCCGACTTCGTGTCCGAGCACCCCGAACGGCACTGCGGGGTCGCCCTGTTGCCCATCACCGGCGAGGTCGACCGGGTCGTCGCCGAAGTCCACCGCGCCAAGGAGTCCGGGCTCGGCGCGCTGATGATCCCCTCCATGTGGGTCGACAAGGCGCCCTACCACGACCCGCGTTACGACCCCGTGTGGGCGGCGGCGGCCGAGTGCGCGATGCCCGTGGTCACGCACTCCGGGGCGGCGCCCCGCCATGAGTACGGCGACCACCTGGGGATCTACGTCTCCGAAGTGACCTGGTGGCCGGCGCGGCCCCTGTGGTTCATGCTCTGGTCGGGCGTCTTCGAGCGTCATCCGGGGCTGAAGTTCGGGGTCGCGGAATCCGGCTGCTGGTGGCTGCCGAACCTCCTGTGGTTCATGGACCGCCTCTACCTGGGCGCGCACGGCGGCAAAAAGCTCTCCCCGTTCGCGGAGCTCAAACGGCCCCCGCACGAGTACCTGGACCGGCAGATCTTCATCTGCGCGACCAACACCAAGCGCCGCGAACTCGCCCAGCGCTACGAGATCGGCGTCGACAACATCCTCTGGGGCAGCGACTTCCCGCACCCCGAGGGGACCTGGCCCGACACGCGCGCGTGGCTGCGGAAAACCTTCCACGACATCCCCGTGGAGGAGACCCGCCGAATGCTGGGTCTGGCGGCCGCCGAGGTCTTCGGCTTCGACACGGAGCGCCTCGCGCCGCTGGCACGCCGGATCGGCCCCACCCCGGCCGACCTCGGCCAGGACGCCGACCAGGGCGCCGTCGAGTCCTCCTGGGCGCGCTCGCGCGAGGTGGGCCGCCACTGGCTGACCGACCACGACTTCCCGGTACTGGGGGCGGACACATGAGCGGACAGCACACGACCGAAGAGCGCTACACCGTCATCTCCGCCGACTGCCACGCGGGCGCCGATCTCCTCGACTACCGGCCCTACCTGGAGTCGCGCCACCACGACGCGTTCGACGCGTGGGCGGCCACGTACGTCAATCCGTACGAGGACCTGCTCGCCGACACCGCCGACCGCAACTGGAACTCGGACCGCCGCGTCGCCGAACTGGAAGAGGACGGCATCGTCGCCGAGGTCGTCTTCCCGAACACCATCCCGCCCTTCTTCCCGAGCGCTTCTCTGATGGCACCGGCCCCTACCCGTGAGGAGTACGAGCAGCGCTGGGCGGGACTGCGGGCCCACAACCGCTGGCTCGCCGACTTCTGCGCCGCGGCTCCGGGGCGCAGGGCGGGCGTCTTCCAGATCCTCCTGAACGACGTGGACGAGGCCGTGAAGGAGATCCACCGGGCGGCCGACGCGGGCCTGCACGGCGGCCTCCTGCTGCCCGGCACGCCGCCGGGCAGCGGGCTCGCGGAGCTCTACTCGGCGGCGTACGACCCGATCTGGGCGGCCTGCGCCGAGCGCGGCGTGCCGGTCAACCACCATGCGGGGTCGGCGTCTCCGCCCCTGGGCGAGGAGCCGGCCGCGCGGGCCGTGTTCATGGTGGAGACGACGTGGTTCTCGCACCGGGCCCTGTGGCACCTGGTGTTCGGCGGCGCCTTCCGCCGCCATCCCGACCTGCGGCTCGTGCTCACCGAGCAGGGCTCGGGGTGGATCCCGGGCGTCCTCGACATGCTGGACTACTACCACGGGCGCCTGGTCGCGGCGGCGTCGCGGAAGGGCAGCTCCGGGACGGCCGAGTCGAAGTTCGGTGCGGGCCTCGCCGACTCGATGGGCAAGGGGCCGTCCGAGGTCTGGCGCGACAACTGCTTCGTCGGGGCGAGCTTCATGCGCCCGCACGAGGCGCAGATGAGGGACCGGATCGGCCTCGACAAGATCATGTGGGGCAGTGACTACCCGCACGACGAGGGCACGCATCCCTTCTCGCGCGAGGGCCTGCGCATCGCCTACGCGGGCCTCCCCAAGGACGAGATCGCCGCCATGGTCGGCGGCAACGCGGCCCGGGTGTACGGCTTCGACCTGGAGCGGCTCGACGCGATCGCGGCGAAGGTCGGGCCCACGGTCCAGGAGCTGGATGAGCCCCTCAAGGAGACCCCTGCCGGTGCCACGAGCCCGGTGTTCGCTCCGGGAGGGTCGGTACGGGTCTGGTGACGTACGGGGTGGGGTGGTCCCCGCGCGACGGAAGCGACGCACGACGAGACGCTCGGCGTTTGAGCGTCCGCTTTTGGCGGGGATCACCAACATCCACTTCTTTACCGCTGGTAATACTTGTCGGTAACTACGTCTAGCGGCGGTCGGCCGGGGGCCCTTACGGTGCACGCATGCCGCCGAACCTGCCCGATGTCGTGCTGTGGTCCATACCTGCCTTCGTGCTGCTCACCGTCGTGGAGATCGTGAGCCACCGGATCCATCCCGACGAGGACGAAGCCGGGTACGAGACGAAGGACGCCGCCACCTCCGTCACCATGGGGCTCGGCAGCCTCGCCTTCGACCTCTTGTGGAAGATCCCCATCGTGGCGATCTACACGGCGGTGTACGCGCTGACGCCGCTGCACATCCCCGTGCTGTGGTGGACGATCCCGCTGATGCTGCTCGCGCAGGACTTCTTCTACTACTGGTCGCACCGCGGGCACCACGTCATCCGCATCCTGTGGGCCTGCCACGTCGTGCACCACTCCAGCCGCAAGTTCAACCTCACGACGGCGCTGCGCCAGCCCTGGACGAGCCTGACGGTCTGGCCGTTCTACCTTCCGCTGATCGCGCTCGGCGTGCATCCGGCGGCGCTCGCGTTCTGTTCGTCGGCGAACCTCGTCTACCAGTTCTGGATCCACACCGAGCGCATCGACAAGCTCCCGCGGCCCTTCGAGTTCATCTTCAACACCCCCTCGCACCACCGCGTCCACCACGCGTCGCAGGGCGGCTACCTGGACCGCAACTTCGGCGGCATCCTGATCATCTGGGACCGCATGTTCGGCTCCTGGGTCGCGGAGACGGACCGCCCCGTGTACGGCCTCACGAAGAACATCACCACGTACAACCCGCTGCGGGTGGCCACGCACGAGTACGTGGCGATAGCCAAGGACCTCAGGAAGGCCACCAGTTGGCGCGAGCGGGGCGGAAGGCTGTTCCGGGGGCCGGGCTGGCAGCCGCAGGAATCCGCGAAGTCGCAGACCGCTCAGGGGGCCGCGCCGGGGCCGGTGGCGGAGCCCGTGACGGAGCCGGTCACGGAGAGCGCGGCGTGAACGCCGGCCCCGCGACGGCCAAGCCGCTCCTGGCCGCGTTCGCCCTGGCGGCGGCGGGCGACCTGGCGGCACTGCTGGCGGGCTCGGACGTCGGGCACACGGTGTTCAAGCCACTCCTTATGCCGCTCCTGGCGGCGTACGTGGTCACGGTCAAGGGGCCGCGCCTGCTGACCGTGGCCCTGCTCTTCGGCTGGGGAGGCGACACCCTCCTGCTCTTCGACGCGGACGCCGCGTTCCTCGCGGGCATGGGCTCCTTCGCGGCGGGCCACGTCTGCTACCTGATCCTCTTCAAGCGCCACGGCGCACCACGCGCGCGTGGCGCCTGGCTCGTGGCCGCGTACGCCACCGCCCTCGTCGTCACGGTCGCCCTCCTCTGGCCGGATCTCCCGCCGGACATGCGCGGACCGGTGGCGGGCTACAGCCTCCTGCTCACCGCGATGGCGTTCGGCGCCACGAGGCTGGGTGTCACCGCGGCGGTCGGCGGCGCGCTGTTCCTCCTGTCGGACACCCTCATCGCGACCGGCGTCGCCGAGTGGCCGCAGGCCCCGCGCCCCGACTTCTGGATCATGCTCACCTACATCGCCGCCCAGTTCCTGCTGGTCCGCGGCATATTGGCGGCGCAGCCCCGCCAGTTGCCCCAGACAGCTCAGCAGCTCACCAGCGAATCGGCAGCGGCAACGCGGTCAGCAGAGCCGACACCGCCACCACGACCCCGAGCATGATGACCTCCCAGCGCGCGGGGGAGTACGCCGAGACCGGATCGGGGGCCCTGCGCAGCCGGCGGCGCGCGAGCAGCGCCAGGACGGCCACGGCCGCCACGAGGAGCACCTTGGCGAGCAGCGTGCGCCCGTAGGCCGTCTCCGCCAGCTGGTCGACGACCGTGCCCGGCGGCATCCGGCGCAGTGTGCTGAACACTCCCGTCACCGTGATCGCGGCGAGGAGCACGGCCGCCACGCGCGCGTAGAGCCCCAGTAGCGCCGCGCCCGCCTCCGGGGCGAAAGTCCGCCACAGCCGCAGCATCCGAAGCACCTGCAGCAGGCCACCCGCCCACAGCACCCCGCAGGTCAGATGCACCAGGGTCAGACCGGTGCCGATGAGCGGGGTGTCCTCCACCGGGGGATGGGCTCGCAACGCCTCCGCCACGATCACCGCGGCCAGCGGAAGCGCGGCGGTGGAGGGGCGGCGCGAGCGCGAGCAGAGCAGCGCCACGATGAAGGCGTTGACCTCAAGGAGCGCCAGCCTGCCGTCCCGCGTCGCGTAGAGGCCGCCGATGTCCATGTCGGAGAGCTGGTGGGGGACCAGATTGCCGGTGGCCACCACCGAAGCGAGGCCGAGCGCGGCGACGAGGCCCGCGCCCGCCGCGTACGCCGCCCAGCTGCGCGGCTCACGGTCCAGCGGCGCCCCCGGGACGCGGCGCGCGAGCCGGATCGCGTACACCTCGCCCAACTGCACGCAGAGCGCGGCGAACATGACCGTCCGCAGGAACGTGATCCCGGCCGTGCCGGGCGCCTCGGCCTCTCCGGTGCCGCTCAGTGCCGCCGAGGGGCCGAGCAGCGGGACGGCGGCGGCGACGGCCACCAGGATCAGCACGGCGACGGCATGACCCGCCGAGGGGCGGCGGGGTGCGCGGTGCGAGGCGGCTGCCGGGCCACCCGAGGCTTCACCACCGGGGTCGGCGGACGGTTCTATGGAGCTCACCACATGATCTTCACCAGGCACCCCCTAAACGGGCAAGTCCTGGCAAACAACTGGCGCCTCCCCGTTCCGGCCCACCGGAGCCACGCAGGCACTCCGGTCACGGGCGCGCACGCGAAGGGCCGGGCGGTCACCGACCGCCCGGCCCTGGGCCTCCCGCGAGAGGGGTACTTCCGCGAGGGGGCTACTTCCGGATGGCGTCCAAGGCGTCGATCATGCCCACGCCGTAGAAGCCGTTCTTGTTCTTGCCGCCCTCGCACACCGCGTCGACCTTGCCGTCGGCGTCGATGTCGTACGGATCGGTGCACTTCATGGCGTCGGCCTCGCCGTAGAGCAGCGCCTTCACCTTCGACGAGGACGCGTACGGGTGGGCCGACTTGATGAGCGCGGCGACGCCCGCGGCATGCGGGGACGCCATCGACGTGCCCGCCTTGTAGCCGAACTTGCCGCCCGGCAGCGTCGACAGGATGCGGCCGTCCGTGGCCGGCGCGTCCGGCGTCTGGTACCGCGTCGAGTCACCGCCCGGCGCCGCGATGTCCACCACGCCCTGGCCGTAGTTCGAGTACGAGGACTTGATGCCCTTCGCGCCCGTGGCCGAGACGGTCACCACACCCGGAAGCTGCGACGGAAGGTCGAGGCAGTCCGCGGTCTTGATGACCCGCTCCGTGGGCGTCGTGTCGTCCGGGCTGGAGTCGTCCACGATCTCGTCCTGCGCGAGGTCCGTCTCGGCGTTGCCTGCCGCCGCGACGTTCACCGCGCCCTTGCGCTCCGCGTACCGGGTGGCCCGCCCGACGGCGTCGACCAGGGCCTTCTGGTCGTCGTCCGTCTTGCAGTTGAACAGCCACGGGTCGGTGTAGTAGCTGGAGTTGGTGACGTCGACGCCGTGATCGGCCGCCCACATGAAGCCGCAGACGACGGCCTCCGTGTAGTACATGCCGGTCGCCGGCTCGGCCACCTTCAGGCTCGCCACCTTCACGCCCGGAGCGACACCGGTGACGCCGGTGCCGTTCTTCGCGGCGGCGATGGTGCCCGCCACGTGCATGCCGTGGTCGCTCTCCCCGCTCACCGGACGCCACGCGCTGTCCTTCTGCACGGGCACGCCGCCCAGACAGCTCGCGGACGCCTTCGCGTCGAAGTTCGGCGCGATGTCCGGGTGCGTGTCGTCCACGCCGGAGTCCAGGACGCCGACGGTGACCCTGGAGCTGCCGAGCGACACCTTGTGGGCCTTGTCCGCCTTGATGGCGGGCAGATCCCACTGGAGCGGCTCGAGCTCGTCCTGGCCCGCGCCCGCCTGCCCGGCCGCCTGCTTCGCCTCGGCGGCGGACAGGGGCCGGTCGGCCTCCAGGGCGTCGTCGGACTGCGCGGACAGCGGAGCCGTACGAGTGGCTCCCGCCGACGCGACGCCCTTCGCCCCGCGGATCTTCTTCGCGAAGTCCGCGTCCGCCGAGTGGACGACGATCACGCCGATCCTGTCGTACGCGATGACGACCGTGCCGCCGGCCTTGGCGATGGCCCTCTTCACGTACGCCGTCGTCTTGGCGGACGGTGAACCGCCGTGTCCGGCACGGACGTTGACGACGTAGCTCATCGACGTGCCGTCCGTGAGCGAGCCCAGGGCGGACACGGCCGACGACACCGGGGTGCCGGGACGGGCCGCGGCGTCGGGCTGTGCCGACGCCGTGCCCGGCAGGAAGGCGACGGCCGAGGCCACCGCCACGCCGAGCGGGAGTGCGAGCACGCGGCGGGAGCGCGTGAAGGGTGCGGTCATGGTGCGCGAGCCCCTCACTTCTTCTTCACGGCGTCGAGCGCGTCGACGATCCCACTGCCGTAGAAGCCGTTCTTGTTCTTGCCGCCCTCGCAGATCGCGTCGACCTTGCCGTCACCGTCCGGGTCGTACGGCGTCGTCGGGCAGCCCGGGTTGTCGGCCTGCTTCTTGAGGAGGCGCTGGAGCTCGGCGGGGCTCGCCTTGGGGTGCGTCGACTTCAGGAGCGCGGCCACGCCCGAGGCGTGCGGCGAGGCCATCGAGGTGCCCTGCAGCCAGCCGTACTCGTTGCCCGGCATCGTGGAGAGGATGCGGCCGTTCTTCGACGGGGTGTCGGCCGGGATCTGGTACTTGTCGCCGCCCGGGGCCGCGATGTCGATGACGCCCTTGCCGTACGTGGAGTAGTACGACTTGAGGTTCTGCACGCCCGTCGCGCTGACCGTGACCACGCCCGGCAGCTGCGTCGGGAGGTCGAAGCACTCGGACGGGTCGATGGTGCGGGGCACCGGCGTCGAGTCGTCCGGGCTGGAGTCGTCCAGGATCTCGTCGGCGGCGAGGTCGTGGTTGGAGTTGCCCGCCGACGCGAGGTTCAGGGTGCCCTTCTTCTGGGCGTACAGCTGTGCACGGTTGACCGCGTCGACGATGGCCCGCTGGTCCGGGTCGTCCATGCAGTTGTAGAGCCACGGGTCCACGTAGTAGCTGTTGTTCGTGATCTCGATGCCCTTGTCGGCGGCGAACACGAACGCGCAGACGACGCTCTCCGGGTAGAACAGCTCGCTGACCGGGTCGGCCACCTTGATGCCGGCCACCTTCACGCCGGGGGCGACACCCGCGACGCCCACGTTGTTGCGGGCGGCGGCTATCTCGCCGGCCACGTGCGTGCCGTGGTAGTGGTCGGGCTTCTCCGGGCGCCAGGCACCGGCGGAGGTGTCCGCCTTGCCGCCGACACAGCTCGCCGACTGCGAGGCCGAGAAGTTGGGCGCGAGGTCCGGGTGGGTGTCGTCGACTCCGGTGTCGATGACGCCGACGGTGACCTTCTTGCTGCCCGGGTTGACCTTGGCTGCCTTGTCGGCGCCTATCGCGCGCAGGTCCCACTGGTCGGCCTCGAGCGGTTCGGCGGCCGAAGGGGCCTGCGCCTTGAGCGCCTTGGCCTCGGACTTCGACAGGAGGGTCGGGGCGCCCTCCTCCGTGGTGCCCGCCGCCGTCAGGGGCGAGGTGCGGGTCGCGCCGGCGGACTGGACGCCCTTGACCTTGCGCAGCTGCTTGCCGAAGTCGGGGTTCGCGGAGTGCGCGACGATCACGCCGATCTTCGGGTAGGCGACGACGACGGTGCCGTCCGCCTTGGCGATCGCCCTCTTGACGTACGCGATCGTCTTGGAGTCCGTGCGGGTGTTGACGACGTAGGCCAGCTTCGGGGCCTCGGCCTTCGCGGACGCGGTGGCGGGGGCGTCGGGGGCCGCGGTGGCGACACCGGGAGCGAAGCCGACCGACGCCGCGAGCGCGATGCCGAGCGGCACGGTGAGCGCGATGCGACGTCTGGAACGCAGATGAGCCATGGGATCTCCACATCATCCGGATACGTGAACTGCCCGAACACACCAAGTGATCGGGCAGGTACATGACGGGCTGTGCAGGGTGAAGCTATCCCCCGAACTCCCAGGCCAGCAATGGATTCCAGAAGAAATCGATCCCGCACACCGCGCCGGGCGCGCCGTCGAGACGTTGAACAGGTAACGGAAGCAACATCGACCCCTGTCGGATCACGTCCTGTGGCCTTAGCATCGCCATCCGTGGCTCACGTGATCCGCGTCACTGCCGGATCGAAGAGAGTCAATGGATCAGCTGTCCGTCCCCACCGCACCCGCACCACGAGGAGAAGACTCCGTGGCCCCCGAAGCATCCCCACCGTCCAAGGACGGAGCAGCCCCCGCCCCGTACGCGCCGTCCACGGAAGAATTCCTCCAGGAGCAAGCGAGTCCCGAGTTCGGTGAACTCCGCAAGGCGCACCGCTCGTTCGCCTTCCCGCTGACCGTCGCCTTCATCCTCTGGTACCTCGCGTACGTCCTGCTCTCGAACTACGCGGGCGACTTCATGGGCACCAAGCTGTTCGGCAACATCAACGTCGCCCTGGTCCTCGGCCTCGCACAGTTCCTGACCACGTTCCTCATCGCCTGGTTCTACTCGCGCCACGCCTCGGCGAAGCTCGACCCCAAGGCCGAGGCGATCAAGTCCCGTATGGAGGCCGGCGCATGAGCCCCGCGCTGAACACCACTGTCCTGGCGGCCACGTCCGACGCCTCCGAGCACCGGGCGCTGATCATCAGCCTCTTCGCGGCCTTCGTCGTCGCGACCCTCTTCATCACCGTCTGGGCGGGACGCCAGACCAAGAGCGCCGCCGACTTCTACGCGGGCGGCCGCCAGTTCACCGGCTTCCAGAACGGTCTGGCGATCTCCGGCGACTACATGTCCGCCGCGTCCTTCCTCGGCATCGCGGGCGCCATCGCCCTCTTCGGGTACGACGGCTTCCTCTACTCCATCGGCTTCCTGGTCGCCTGGCTGGTGGCGCTCCTCCTGGTCGCCGAGCCGCTGCGCAACTCGGGCCGGTACACGATGGGCGACGTGCTCGCCTATCGCATGCGCCAGCGTCCGGTGCGCACCGCGGCGGGCACCTCCACGATCGTCGTCTCGATCTTCTACCTGCTCGCGCAGATGGCGGGCGCCGGTGTCCTGGTCTCGCTGCTGCTCGGCATCACCAGTGACGCGGGCAAGATCCTGATCGTCGCCCTCGTCGGCGTCCTGATGATCGTCTACGTCACCATCGGCGGCATGAAGGGCACCACCTGGGTGCAGATGGTCAAGGCCGTGCTGCTCATCGCGGGCACCATCCTGATCACCTTCCTGATCCTGCTGAAGTTCAACTTCAACGTCTCCGACCTGCTCGGCACCGCCGCCTCCAACAGCGGCAAGGGCTCGGCCTTCCTGGAGCCCGGTCTCAAGTACGGCGTGAGCGGTACGTCGAAGCTGGACTTCCTCTCGCTCGGCATCGCCCTGGTGCTCGGCACGGCGGGACTGCCGCACATCCTGATCCGCTTCTACACGGTGCCGACCGCCAAGGCCGCGCGTAAGTCCGTGAACTGGGCGATCGGCATCATCGGCTCCTTCTACCTGATGACGATCGTCCTCGGCTTCGGCGCCGCGGCGCTGCTCAAGCCGGGCGACATCATCGCCTCGAACAAGGCGGGCAACACGGCGGCGCCGCTCGCCGCCCTGGAGATCGGCGGCGGTGGCGACTCCACCGGCGGCGCGCTCCTGCTCGCCGTGATCTCCGCGGTCGCCTTCGCCACGATCCTCGCGGTCGTCGCCGGTCTGACCCTCGCCTCGTCCTCGTCGTTCGCGCACGACATCTACGCCAACGTCATCAAGAAGGGCAAGGCCACCGAGAAGGAGGAGATGAAGGCCGCACGCTGGTCGACCGTCTTCATCGGCATCGTCTCCATCGCGCTCGGCGCCCTGGCCCGCGATCTCAACGTGGCGGGCCTGGTCGCCCTCGCCTTCGCCGTGGCGGCCTCCGCGAACCTGCCGACGATCCTCTACAGCCTGTTCTGGAAGCGCTTCACCACCCAGGGCGCACTCTGGTCCATCTACGGCGGACTGATCGCGGCCGTCGGCCTGGTGCTGTTCTCGCCGGTCGTCTCGGGCAAGCCCACCTCGATGTTCCCCGACGCGAACTTCGACTTCTTCCCGCTGGAGAACCCGGGCCTGATCTCCATCCCGCTGGGCTTCCTGCTCGGCTGGCTCGGCACGATCCTGTCGAAGGAGAAGGCGGACAAGGGCAAATACGCGGAGCTGGAGGTACGGTCCCTCACGGGAACCGGAGCCCACTGATCCTCCTGGGTTCCACCTGAAACACGCACGTCAGCGGCCGCGTCGTAGATCATTGGTAGATCTCTACGACGCGGCCGCACCGCTCCTCGTGGGATCGGGCCCCCCTCGCTGTCGGTCCCGTCACGTAGGCTCGTGTCATCTGAACCGAACGGCTGAACAGGATCAGGGAGGGGGCCCACGTGCTCATCGACACCTACGGCCGAGTGGCCACCGATCTGCGGGTTTCGCTGACCGACAAGTGCAATCTGCGGTGCACGTACTGCATGCCCGAAGAGGGCCTGCAATGGCTGTCCAAGTCCGAGCTCCTCAGCGACGACGAGATCGTCCGCCTCATCCGGATCGCCGTCACCCAGCTCGGCATCACCGAGATCCGCTTCACCGGCGGCGAGCCGCTCCTGCGCCCCGGCCTCGTCGGCATCATCGAGCGCTGCGCCCAGCTGGAGCCGCGCCCCAAGATGTCCCTGACGACGAACGGCATCGGCCTCAAGCGCACCGCCGCCGCCCTCAAGGCCGCGGGCCTCGACCGGGTGAACGTCTCGCTGGACACCCTGCGCCCCGACGTCTTCAAGACCCTCACCCGCCGCGACCGCCACAAGGACGTCCTGGAAGGCCTGGAGGCGGCCCGTGACGCCGGCCTGACCCCGGTCAAGGTGAACACGGTCCTGATGCCGGGCCTGAACGACGACGAGGCCCCCGACCTCCTCGCCTGGGCCGTCGAGAACGACTACGAACTGCGTTTCATCGAGCAGATGCCCCTGGACGCCCAGCACGGCTGGAAGCGCGACGGCATGATCACCGCCGGTGACATCCTGCAGTCGCTGCGTACGCGCTTCGAGCTCACCGAAGAGGGCTCCGGCGAGCGCGGCTCCGCGCCGGCCGAGCGCTGGCTCGTGGACGGCGGCCCGCATCGCGTCGGCGTCATCGCATCCGTCACGCGCCCATTCTGCTCGGCCTGCGACCGCACCCGCCTGACGGCCGACGGCCAGGTCCGCACCTGTCTGTTCGCCACCGAGGAGACCGACCTGAGGGCGGCCCTGCGGGCGAACGACGAAGAGAGCTCCGAGGGCTCGGACGAGGCGATCGCCCGCATCTGGAAGCTCGCGATGTGGGGCAAGAAGGCGGGCTCGGGCCTTGACGACCCGACGTTCCTGCAGCCCGACCGCCCCATGTCGGCGATCGGCGGCTAGGACAGGCCCCGGTGCGCTAGCTCTCCGGGGCTTCCCACTCGGCGAGCGGCACGACGTCCTTCAACATGCTGCGTACGCCCAGGAATTGAGAGAGGTGCTCGCGGTGTTCCTCACAGGCGAGCCACGTCTTGCGGCGCTCCGGGGTGTGGATCTTCGGGTTGTTCCACGCCAGCACCCACACGGCGGCCGCGCGGCAGCCCTTGGCGGAACAGATCGGTGTTTCGTCGCTCACGAATGACGTCCAAGTGCGTTCAAAACAAGGCGACGCCGAGCAGCCACGGGGGGAGCTGCCCGGCGTCGGTCTGTCGCTCCGACGGGGGATGCGGAGCGCGTACGAAGTATGTCACGGGGGACCCGGTGCCTGGCACCGGAACCACATGATTGATCTGAGGTTTTCTTGAGCTTGGCGCATCGTCGACGGTCAGTTCTGATGGCCTGACGGAGCGTTGGGCTCGCCCGGCGCGGGGCCCGTGCCGGCTTCCGGGACGGGTTCCGCGGACTCGTCGCGCGGGGGCGGCGGCGCGAGCACCGGCCGGGACGGCGCCGGTACGAAGGTCGACGGCAGCGAGGGGATGTTCTCGCGCCCCGCGTTGGCGATCACGACGGAGATGTACGGCAGGAGGATGCCGAGCACCAGTGCGACAAGGGCGACGTGCCGCTCGACGTTCCACAGCACCGCCGCGGCAATGACCGAAAGCGTACGGATCGACATCGAGATCACGTACCGCCGCTGCCTGCCCCGCACGTCGTCCGCGAGTGACTGCCGGGCCCCTGTGATCCGGAAGACCTGGGCGCCGCTCTGCTTCCGCATCACATTCCACCGCCTGCTCACAAGAAGCCGGGCGCTCCCCGGCCCGGACGCGCTCCACGTTACGCCGGGGCTGCGCAGCCTTCGAGACCGGGGCAGGCCTCTTCTCGGTGTCCTGTCTGCGTCATGCCACGTATGGGGGTGCCCGACATGCGCCGTATGGAGGATCGGTCGAGACTTGCCGTAATGCTCATGTTGAGCCGAATGAGGAGGCAGCTATGAGCTGGTTGTGGGCCATCGTCGTGGGATTCGTGCTGGGGCTGATCGCCAAGGCGATCCTGCCCGGTAAGCAGCACAGTCCGCTCTGGCTGACCACGATCTTCGGCATCATCGGCGCGATCATCGGCAACTCGCTTGCCTCGGCGTTCGGCATCGATGACACCAAGGGCATCGACTGGGGTCGCCACGCCCTGCAGCTGGTGGCGGCACTCGTCGTCGTGGGCGTCGGAGACATGGCGTACAAGATGATCAAGGGCAACAGGCAACGCGCCTGACCTGCGCGAACACGGCATGCGAGAGGGGCCGGTCCATAAGGGCCGGCCCCTTTCGTACGCATACGGGAACGCGGATCAGCCTGCCGTGACCGCCGTGACCTCGACGGCTGCCAGGTTCTTCTTGCCGCGGCGCAGCACGAGCCAGCGCCCGTGCAGCAGCTCGTCGCGGGACGGCACGGCGTCCTCGGAGGCGACCTTCGCGTTGTTCACGTAGGCACCGCCCTCCTTGACCGTGCGCCGGGCCGCGGACTTGCTCGCGACCAGGCCGACCTCCGCGAGGAGGTCCACCACCGGGCCCAGCTCGGCGACCTGGACACGCGGCAGCTCGGAGAGGGCCGCGCTCAGCGTCGCCTCGTCGAGGTCACCGAGCTCACCCTGGCCGAACAGCGCCTTGGAGGCGGCGATGACCGCGGCGCACTGGTCGGCGCCGTGCACCAGCGTCGTCAGCTCCTCGGCGAGCGCGCGCTGGGCCGCACGGGCCTGCGGACGCTCCTCGGTGAGCTTCTCGATCTCCTCCAGCTCCTCGCGGGACTTGAAGCTGAGGATGCGCATGTACGTCGAGACGTCCCGGTCGTCCACGTTCAGCCAGAACTGGTAGAACGCGTACGGCGTGGTCATCTGCGGGTCGAGCCAGACGGCGCCGCTCTCGGACTTGCCGAACTTGGTGCCGTCCGCCTTGACCATCAGCGGTGTGCCGACGGCGTGCACCGCGGCGTCCGGCTCCAGGCGGTGGATCAGGTCGATGCCCGCGGTGAGGTTGCCCCACTGGTCGCTGCCACCTGTCTGCAGCGTGCAGCCGTAGCGCCGGTAGAGCTCAAGGAAGTCCATGCCCTGGAGCAGCTGGTAGCTGAACTCCGTGTACGAGATGCCCTCCTGGGACTCCAGACGGCGGGCCACGGAGTCCTTGGTCAGCATCTTGTTCACGCGGAAGTGCTTGCCGATGTCCCGCAGGAACTCGATCGCGGACATGCCCGCGGTCCAGTCCAGGTTGTTGACCATCACCGCGGCGTTCTCGCCCTCGAAGGACAGGAACGGCTCGATCTGCGAGCGCAGCCGGGCCACCCAGTTCGCGACCGTCTCCGGGTCGTTCAGGGTGCGCTCGGCGGTCGGCCGCGGGTCACCGATCTGGCCCGTGGCGCCGCCGACGAGCGCCAGCGGGCGGTGGCCCGCCTGCTGGAGCCTGCGGACGGTCAGGACCTGCACCAAGTGTCCGACGTGCAGGCTGGCCGCGGTCGGGTCGAAGCCGCAATAGAACGTGACGGGGCCGTCCGCGAGCGCCTTGCGCAGTGCATCTTCGTCCGTGGACAGGGAGAAGAGTCCCCGCCACTTCAGCTCGTCGACGATGTCCGTCACGGTCTTGTGTCTCCTTGAAAGGTTCTGGCCGGTCGAAAGGCCTGAGGCTTCTGGCCGGTACCGGCTGGCACCGGCCAGTCTATGGGCGTCACACGCCTTGGCTGACCGAGCTCATGTTGAAGTCGGGGATGCGCAGGGCGGGCATCGCGGCCCTGGTGAACCAGTCGCCCCACTCCCTGGGCAGCGTCTTCTCCGTACGCCCGGCCTCCGAGGCCCGCGAGAGCAGGTCCACCGGCGACTCGTTGAAGCGGAAGTTGTTCACCTCGCCCACCACCTCGCCGTTCTCGACGAGATAGACGCCGTCCCTGGTGAGGCCGGTGAGCAGCAGGGTCGCCGGGTCGACCTCGCGGATGTACCAGAGGCAGGTCAGGAGCAGCCCGCGCTCCGTGCCCGCGACCATGTCCTCCAGGGTGCGGTCGGTGCCGCCGTCCAGGATGAGGTTGTCGATGGCGGGGGCCACCGGCAGACCGGTGAGGCTCGCGCTGTGCCGGGTGCTGGTCAGGTTCGCCAGCTCGCCCGCGCGCACCCACTCGGTGGCGGCTAGCGGAAGCCCGTTGTCGAAGACGGAGGAGTCGCCGCCCGAGGCGTGCGCGAGGACGAACGGCGCGGACTCCAGGCCCGGCTCGTTCGGGTCGCTGCGCAGCGTCAGGGGCAGCTCGGCGAGCCGGTCGCCGACGCGGGTGCCGCCGCCGGGCCTGGAGAACACCGTCCGGCCCTCGGCCGCGTCCCTGGCCGACGCCGACCACAGCTGGTAGATCAGCAGGTCGGCCACGGCGGTCGGCGGAAGCAGCGTCTCGTACCGCCCCGCGGGCAGGTCGACGCGCCGCTGGGCCCACCCCAGGCGCTTGGCGAGCTCCGCGTCGAGGGCCGCCGGGTCGACGTCCTTGAAGTCCCGGGTCGCACGCCCCGCCCACGCCGACTTCGTGCGGTCGGGGGACTTCGCGTTCAGCTCCAGGGTGCCGTTGGGCTGGTCGTGCCGCAGGCGCAGGCCCGTCGACGTCCCCAGGTAGCTCGACACGAGCTCGTGGTTCGCGAAGCCGTACAGCTCGCGTCCGCCCGCGCGGGCGGTGGCGAACGCCTCGCCGAGCGCCGGGGCGAAGCCGTCGAAGACCGCGGAGGACGTCTCGCGGGGCGCGTCCCTGAAGTCCGCGGACTCCTTGCCCCCGGCCACCAGCGGCTGCGCGTCCTCGGCGGGACCCGCCCCGCGCGCGGCGTGCTCGGCGGCGCGGACCAGGGGCTCGAGATCGGCGGCGGTCACCGCCGAGCGGGAGACGACGCCGGAAGCGGTGCCTTCCTTGCCGTCGACGGTCGCGACGACGGTGAGGGTACGGCCGCGGGTGACGCCGTTGGTGGTCAGGGCGTTGCCCGCCCAGCGCAGGTTCGCGGTCGAGTGCTCGTCGGCGATGACGACGCAGCCGTCGGCGGTGGACAGTTCGAGGGCACGCTCGACGATCTCGTAAGGCTTGCTGGTACGGCTCATCGACCGGCCTCCTGCGTCGTGTTGAGGATGTTCACGCCCCGGAACAGGGCCGACGGGCAGCCGTGCGAGACCGCCGCGACCTGCCCCGGCTGGGCCTTGCCGCAGTTGAAGGCGCCGCCGAGCACATACGTCTGCGGGCCGCCGACCGCCGCCATCGAACCCCAGAAGTCGGTGGTCGTCGCCTGGTACGCGACATCGCGCAGCTGACCGGTGATGCGGCCGTTCTCGATGCGGTAGAAACGCTGTCCCGTGAACTGGAAGTTGTACCTCTGCATGTCGATCGACCAGGAACGGTCACCTACGACGTAGATGCCCCGGTCCACGCCCGCGATCAGATCCTCCGTGCCGAGCCCGGCCGGATCCGGCTGGAGCGACACGTTCGCCATGCGCTGCACCGGCACATGGCCGGGGGAGTCCGCGTACGCGCAGCCGTTGGACCGCTCGAAACCGGTGAGCTTCGCGATCCGCCGGTCCAGTTGGTAGCCGACCAGGGTGCCGTCCTTCACCAGGTCCCAGGACTGCCCGGCCACGCCCTCGTCGTCGTACCCGATGGTCGCGAGGCCGTGCTCGGCCGTCCTGTCACCCGTCACGTTCATGATCGACGAGCCGTAGGCGAGCTTGCCGAGCTGGTCGAAGGTGGCGAACGACGTCCCCGCGTACGCGGCCTCGTAGCCCAGCGCGCGGTCCAGCTCCGTGGCGTGGCCGATGGACTCGTGGATGGTCAGCCAGAGGTTGGAGGGGTCTACCACGAGGTCGTACGAGCCCGCCTCCACGCTCGGCGCCCGCATCTTCTCGGCGAGGTGCTCCGGGATGCGCGCGAGCTCGGCGTCCCAGTCCCAGCCGGTCCCTGTGAGGTACTCCCAGCCACGCCCGACCGGCGGCGCGATGGTCCGCATCGAGTCGAACTCGCCGCTCGTCCCGTCGACCGCGACCGCGGTGAGCTGCGGGTGCAGCCTGACCCGCTGCTGTGTGGTCACCGTCCCCGCCGTGTCCGCGTAGAACTTGTTCTCGTGCACGGTGAGCAGCGAGGCGTCGACGTGCGAGACGCCGTCGGCGGCGAGCAGCCGCGAGCTCCACTCGGCGAGCAGCCCGCTCTTCTCCTCGTCCGGCACGGAGAAGGGGTCGATCTCGTACGCCGACACCCACGTCCTGTCGGCGTGCACGGGCTCACTCGCGAGCTCCACGCGCTCGTCCGACCCCGCGGCCCTGATGACCTTCGCGGAGAGCTTGGCCATGGCCACGGCCTGGGACGCGACCTTCGCCGCCGCGTCCATCGTCAGATCGACGCCCGAGGCGAACCCCCAGGTCCCGCCGTGCACGACACGGACCGCGTAGCCCAGGTCCGTGGTGTCCGACGTGCCGGACGGCCTGGCGTCCCGAAGCCGCCAGGACGCGCTGCGCACCCGCTCGAGGCGGAAGTCCGCGTGGTCCGCCCCCAGGGCCCGCGCACGGGCCAGGGCGGCGTCGGCCAGAGCCCTGAGCGGCAGCGCCGTGAAGGCTTCATCGATGGAATGAGGCACGGGTGTCTCCCTGCTGTCGGCACCGGTCGCTCAGATCATGTCGCGCGTGAGGGGCCGGCGGCCAGAGATTTCTGTAGGGACCCGACAGGGAGTCCGGTACGCCACTGTCGGTCGTCGATTCTCCGTATGGAGCACCGTACCGATAGGTTTTCGAGGTACCAGACCGCTATCGAAAGGGTGATCCGTTGAGCCGCTCGGTTCTCGTCACCGGAGGAAACCGGGGCATCGGCCTCGCCATCGCCCGCGTCTTCGCCGACGCCGGCGACAAGGTCGCGATCACCTACCGCTCGGGTGAACCGCCCCAGGCCCTCACGGAGCTCGGAGTCCTCGCCGTCAAGTGCGACATCACTGACGCCGAGCAGGTGGAGCAGGCCTACAAGGAGATCGAGGAGAAGCACGGTCCGGTGGAGATCCTGGTGGCCAACGCCGGGATCACCAAGGACCAGCTCCTCATGCGGATGTCCGAGGAGGACTTCACGTCCGTCCTCGACACCAACCTCACCGGCACCTTCCGTGTCGTGAAGCGCGCCAACCGCGGCATGCTGCGCGCCAAGAAGGGCCGCGTCGTGCTGATCTCCTCGGTCGTCGGCCTGATGGGCGGCCCGGGGCAGGCGAACTACGCCGCCTCCAAGGCGGGCCTGGTCGGCTTCGCGCGCTCGCTCGCCCGTGAGCTCGGCTCGCGCAACCTCACTTTCAACGTCGTGGCGCCCGGTTTCGTCGACACCGACATGACCAAGGCGCTGAGCGACGAACAGCGGTCGAACATCATGGCGCAGGTGCCGCTCGGCCGTTACGCGCAGCCCGAGGAGATCGCCGCCGCGGTGAAGTTCCTCGCCTCGGACGACGCGTCGTACATCACTGGAGCCGTCATCCCCGTTGACGGCGGATTGGGCATGGGTCACTGATCACCATGAGCGGAATTCTCGACGGCAAGAAGATTTTGATCACCGGCGTGCTGATGGAATCCTCCATCGCGTTCCACGCGGCCAAGGTCGCTCAGGAGCAGGGCGCCGAGATCATCCTCACCGCCTTCCCGCGCCCCACGCTCACCGAGCGCATCGCCAAGAAGCTGCCCAAGCCCGCCAAGGTCATCGAGCTCGACGTGACCAACCAGGAGCACCTCGACCGGCTCGCGGGCCTGGTCAAGGACGAGCTCGGCGGCCTCGACGGCATCGTGCACTCCATCGGCTTCGCGCCGCAGGGCGCCTTCAACTTCCTCGAGGCGACCTTCGAGGACGTCGCGACGGCGATGCACGTCTCGGCGTTCTCCCTGAAGTCGCTCACCATGGCGTGCCGTCCGCTGATGCCGAACGGCGGCTCCGTCGTGGGGCTGACCTTCGACGCGCAGTTCGCCTGGCCGAAGTACGACTGGATGGGCCCGGCCAAGGCCGCCCTGGAGGCCACGAGCCGCTACCTCGCCCGCGACCTGGGCAAGGAGAACATCCGCTGCAACATGATCTCGGCGGGTCCGATCGGCTCCATGGCCGCCAAGTCCATCCCGGGCTTCGCCGACCTCGCCGACGTGTGGAACACCCGTTCCCCGCTGGACTGGGACATGGCCGACCCCGAGCCCGCGGGCCGCGGCATCGTCGCGCTGCTCTCGGACTTCTTCCCGAAGACGACCGGCGAGATCATCCACGTCGACGGCGGCGTGCACATGATGGGTGCCTGACGACCGACCAGGCATCGCGTACGTTCCTGACGCCCCGTCCCCCGCACCGCGCGGGAGGCGGGGCGTCGCCCGTTCGGCCCACTGACCGGGCGAGGTCGGGGCAGGACCGCGCACCCTGAAGTGTGCGCCCGTCCTCTTCTGCGGTGCTCGCCGCTCTCACCCTGCTGATCGCCCTGTCGTACGGCGCCGCCTCGCACGCCGTCGGAGGAGCGAAGCCTCCACGCGCGCGCGTGGAGGCCGCCGAACCGCGGCCCTTCGGCGCGGAGTGCCGCACCAGCGTCGAGGGCTCGGACGTGGTCGTGCACTGCCACAACCCGTACCCCGAGACCGACCGGGTCCGGCTGCACGTGGAGTGCGAGCAATGGTGGGACATCGACAGCGACGGCGCGTTCGTCGAGGCGGGGCCCGCGCAGACCGTGCGGCTCACGGGACGGTGCTGGAAGGAGATCCGGGCCGTCTGGGTCAGCCACGAGAAGTGAGGGCCTGGGGAGAGGGAGTCGGGGACGGGGGGAGTCAGGGACGGGGGAGTCAGGGGCGGGCGGGGTCCTCGAAGAGTTCCCTGCGGCACATGAAGGGGTAGCCCGCGGCCTCCTTGGCCGCCGCCTCCGCGTCGTTCTCACGGATCGCGTCGACGAGCCGGGCGTGGTCCATGTGGCTCTCGGGGGTCAGCTCCTCGCCGATGTCCTCGCGCAGCCAGTCCACCATCACCTCGCCGAGGTCGGCGTACATCGCCGTCATCGCGTCGTTGTGCGACGCGGCCACGACGGCCAGGTGGAACGTCGCGTCGGCCGCCACGAAGGCTTCGGCGTCGCCCGACGCCCAGGCCTCCTCGCGGCGCTGAAGGAGGACGTCGAGCTGCTTGAGGTCGCGCTCCGTGCGGCGCTGCGCGGCCAGCTTCGCCGCGCTCGACTCCAGGGTGCTGCGCAGCTCCGCGATGTGCCGCGGGTCCGTCCCGGCGAACCTGCGCTGCATGACGCCGGCCAGTTCGCTGGTCGCGACCACATAGGTGCCCGAGCCCTGGCGGATGTCGAGCAGGCCGTTGTGCGCGAGCGCGCGGACCGCCTCCCGGACGGTGTTGCGCGCCACGCCCAGCTGCTCGACCAGCTCGGGCTCGGTGGGGATACGGGAACCGACCGGCCACTCGCCCGTGGAGATCTGGTTGCGCAGCTCGGCGATGACCTGCTCGGAGAGCGCCGATCGATGAGGGGTGGTCAGCGGCATGACGTTCCTTCGTGCGCGGGATGACGGACGGGGCCGTGCGGGACGAGGTTACGGGTGAGAGACGCGATCGGATTGGACAGCCAATCATCCCATGATTCTATGATGGCCCCATGGCTAGTGAGGAAACCACGACGATGACACCGACACCGACACCGACGACACGCACCGGCGCGGCCACCGGGGCAGCTGAGAAACAGCCCCCCACGCGCGCGTGGGCGACGCGTCTCGTCATGGTCGGCATCGTCCTGGCCGCCCTCAACCTCCGTCCGGCCATCACCAGCCTCGGCTCCCTCCTCGAAGAGGTGCGTGACGGGCTCGGCATGAGCGGCACGCTCGCCGGGCTGCTCACCTCCGTCCCGCCGCTCTGCTTCGCGGTCTTCGGAGTGATGGCGCCCCGGCTCGCCCGCCGGTTCGGCCCCAGCGCGGTGGTCTGCGCGGGCATGGTCGCCATCGCCACGGGTCTGGCGATACGCCCCTTCCTGGGCGGCACCGTCGGCTTCCTCGCCGCGAGCGCGCTCGCCCTCATGGGCATCGCGGTCAGCAACGTCCTGATGCCGGTGATCGTCAAGCGCTGGTTCCCCGACCGGGTCGGCTCGATGACCGGGCTCTACTCGATGGCGCTCGCCCTCGGCACCTCGATGGCCGCGGCCATCACCGTGCCCATGACCGATGCGCTGGGCGGGAGTTGGCAGAACGGACTCGTGGTATGGGCGGCGCTCGCCGTCGTCGCCGTCGTGCCGTGGGTGCCCCTCGTGCGGGACCGCACCGCCGCGTCGGCCGCTCCGGAGCACGTCAGCTCCGAGGTGCGCCAGGAGGACGCGGGACTGCGCATCACACGCAGCCGTACGGCGTGGGCGCTGGCCTGCTTCTTCGGGCTCCAGGCCACCGCCGCGTACATCACGATGGGCTGGATGCCGCAGATCTTCCGCGACGCCGGGGTCCCGGCGGGGGAGGCCGGCGTGCTCCTCGCCGTCACCATGGCGATGGGCGTCCCGCTGGCCTTCGTCATCCCGCGGGTCGCCACCCGGCTGCCGAACCAGGGCCCCGTGGTGGTCGTGCTCGGCGCCTGCGGTCTCGCCGGATACGCGGGCCTCTACCTCGCCCCCGAGGGCGGCGCCTGGGCGTGGGCCCTGCTGCTCGGCATCTCCAACTGCGCTTTCCCGCTGGCCCTCACCATGGTCGGCATGCGGGCCAAGAGCAGCGTGGGCGTCGCCAAGCTCTCGGCGTTCGCGCAGAGCACCGGCTATCTGATCTCGATTCCGGGGCCGCTCCTGGTGGGCGTGCTCTACCAGCACAGCGGTGGCTGGGGGCTGCCGATCGCGCTCATGGCGGGCCTGATGGTGCCGCAGATCGTGGTGGGCATCCTGGCGGGCCGCAACCGCACGGTCGAGGACGAGGTCGCGGCGGCTGCCTGACTCTGGTGCGCAGACCCCTCGGACCCCCGGCGGTGACCCCTCGGACAAAGGGTGCGAGACTCTCCCCATGCCAGTGCTCGACCCGAACCCCCAGAACGGCCAGAAGAAGCTGCTCCTCGTGCTCGGAGCGATGCTGGCCATCACCGTGATCATCGGCGTCATCGCCTCCATCGCCTCGCCGTGAACTGACCCCGGCGGGGCCGATGGTGGGGTTAGCACCACCATCCCCTAGGGGGTCAGTGTCAGGGTCAAGTGGGTGGATCACCGGATGTGCTGAGGGTCGCCCGATCCGTACCTTCGAAGAGTGCCCGCGAGGACGCGGCACGCAGGACTCGAAGACCACGGAGGCGGCATGTCGGCCCGTTCGCACACTCGGCGCCACCCGGGAGCCCCGAAGGATTCCGCGAGCGTCGAGATCCAGCTTCCGTGGTGGGCCATCGCCCTCCCCGCCATCGCCTTCGCGGCCCTGCTCCTGCTGATACTGAACCCCGCCGACGCACACGCGGCGAGCGGCGAGCCGGTGGTCACGCACGTGCTCGAGCGCATCCAGGAGACGGTCTTCAGCACGACCCCGTGACCTGCCCCGGCCGGACGCCGTCACCCGTCGCGGGGGAGCACATCAACTCCCTGCGCCCGCTGGCGGGTTTCATGCGAAGCTGGGATGCATGAGCGTCGCAGAACCCCGCAGGATTGTCCTTTTCCGGCATGCGAAGGCCGATTGGCCGCAGGTGACCGACCACGAACGGCCCCTCGCGGAGCGCGGCCGCAAGGATGCCCCCGTGGCCGGGCGCAAGCTCGCCGACAGCGGCATCCCTTTCGACCTGGCCCTCTGCTCGACCGCCGCCAGGACCCGCGAGACATGGAAGCTCGCCGTCCATGAGCTGCCGCACAGGCCCAAGACCGTCTACGAGGAGCGGCTGTACGAAGCCTCTCCGGGCGAGCTGATCGCCGTGCTCAACGAAACCCCGGACGACGTGCAGAACGTCGTGCTGATCGGCCACAACCCCGGAGTGCAGGGGCTCGCCGACATCCTCGCGGGCAAGGCCGAGGGCGACGCGCGTACGCGGATGGACCGGCGCGGCTTCCCGACCGCGGCCTTCGCCGTCCTGACGTACTCCGGCTCATGGAAGGCCCTGGAGCCGGGCGTCGGTACCCTCACCGACTACTGGGCGCCCTCCGACTGACCCCAGACGCACATACACCGATGGCCCCCGTACCGCTGCGGTACGGGGGCCATCGGTGTAAGGCGCGAGTGGCCTCGGCGACCTCAGTCGGTGTGCGTGTCCGCCGCCTCGACCTCTTCACGGGTGACACCGAGGAGGTAGAGGACGGTGTCGAGGAAGGGGACGTTCACCGCGGTGTGCGCGGCCTCCCGGACGACGGGCTTGGCGTTGAAGGCGACACCGAGTCCCGCCGCGTTCAGCATGTCGAGGTCGTTGGCGCCGTCGCCGATCGCCACGGTCTGCTCCAGCGGGACCCCGGCCTCGTCGGCGAAGCGGCGAAGGAGCCGCGCCTTGCCCGCACGGTCCACGATCTCGCCGGTCACCTTGCCGGTGAGCTTGCCGTCGACGATCTCCAGGGTGTTGGCCTGGGCGAAGTCGAGGCCGAGACGTTCCTTCAGATCATCGGTCACCTGGGTGAACCCGCCCGAGACGACGCCCACTTGGTAGCCGAGGCGCTTGAGCGTGCGGATGAGGGTGCGGGCGCCGGGGGTGAGGCGGACCTCGGTGCGGACCTTCTCGACGACCGAGGCGTCGAGCCCGGCGAGAAGCTCCACGCGGGCGTGCAGGGACTGCTCGAAGTCCAGTTCGCCGCGCATCGCGGCCTCGGTCACCTCGGCGACCTTGTCCTCGCAGCCCGCGTGCGCCGCGAAGAGCTCGATCACCTCGTCCTGGATGAGGGTCGAGTCCACGTCCATCACGATGAGCCGCTGGGCGCGGCGGTGCAGGCCCGCGGCGACGACGGCCACGTCCACGCCGAGCTTCGCGGCCTCCAGGGCGAGGGCGGTGCGCAGCGGCTCGGTCTCCGTGCCGGAGACGGCGAACTCCACTGCGGTGACGGGGTACTTGGCGAGCCGGAAGATGCGGTCGATGTTGCCGCCGGTCGCGGTGATGCTGGCGGCGATGGAGGCGGTCGACTCGGCGGTCAGCGGGTGACCGAGCACGGTGACATGGGAGCGGCCGAGGCCACGCGGGCGGTTGTCACCGATGCCCGAGATGATCTCGGCCTGCATCTTCAGTGAGTCGGCCCAGCTGTGGACGGTGGACCGCAGGTCGCCCTCCAGGCCGGCCGGCGGCTCGGTCACGAGCGCGCACAGCACTATGCGGCCACGGGTGACGACCTGCTCGATGTCGACGACGTCGACGGAGTAGGCGGCGAGGGTGTCGAAGAGGCCTGCGGTGATTCCGGGACGGTCCTTGCCGAAGATCTTGACGAGGAGCGTGGGGACATCGGCGGGCTGCGGGGGCTGCGAAGCGCTCATGGTGAGGCCCACGGTATCCGGCGCCCCAAGGAGACGTGCCGCCGGTCCGCTTGGCGGACACCTGGTCGGCTGCGCCGAGCGTCGCGTCACCGCCGCTTCACGGCGAATTCTCCCCCGGATCCGACTGCGCGCCGCTGCCCTGCCCTTGCCTTGCCGCAACGCGGCGGATTCCCCCTCCCGCCCACCCGTCCCCCCACGGCTGCCGGTCGCCCCGAGCCCCGACGGCCCGCTGCCCTGCCCCGCTACGCGGAGTCCCCCCCATGGCCGCCGGACGTCCCCAGCCCCGATCGCCACGCGCTCCCCGCAACCCTCGGGTTCTCCCACCCTCGATACGGCACGGTCAACGCCGCGGATTCCCCCTCCCGCCCACCCGCCCCCCCCGGGGCTGCCGGTCGCCCCGAGCCCCGACGGCCCGCTGCCCTGCCTCGCTACGCGGAGTCCGCCCCATGGCCGCCGGACGTCCCCAGCCTCCCCGATCGCCACGCGCTCCCCGCAACCCTCGGGTTCTCCCACCCTCGATGCGGCACGGTCAACGCCGCGGGGTGAACGGGTGGGTGGGAGGGAGAGATCCGCCGCGAAGCGGCGGGACAGGCAGCCCCATCGCCGGCGCGGGGCTTACTACCGCCCCCGGCCACCCCGTGGCCCCGGCGGAGGCGGCGGAGGTGGCGGAGGCGGTGGCCAGTCGCCGTTGCCCGAGGAGCGGGGCCGCGGCTTCGGCTGCGGAGGCGGGGCGACCGGCCCGATGACTGTCGGCGACCCCGACACATCACGTGGCGGCCGGAGGTAGGGATTGGTGTCGGGGTTCGAGGGCCGGTAGGGCGCGCCGGGACTGTACGGCCCGGCAGCCCCAGGCGCTCCAGCCCCAGGAACGCCCGCCCCAGAGGCACCAGCCCCAGCCGCCACCTCAGCCGATGGCGCCACGCCAGGAACCGCACCCCCTGCAAGAGCAAGCGGCGAAACCCTGCCCCCCGCGGCCCCACTCGCCACAGCGAGCAACGCCCCCACCGCCCCCGCACCGGCACCCCATGCCGCACCCAGCAGTAACGCCATCCCCAGCTGCCCGTGCAGCTCGATCCCCGCCCCGAACGCGTCGAAGCCGAGCACCGACAGCGAGGCGTCCGCGGACACCCCCGTCAGCCACACCATCAACGGCAGCGCGAGCGCCGTCAGGACGCCGAGCCGCACCGCGCACTGCCCCGCGAACCGCAGGGCACCCGTCTCACCACGTAAGTAAGGAGTACGGACAGCGGTGAGCACCCCGGCGAACAGGATCATGAGCGCCGCCGCGACCCCGAGGAGCCACACCCTGCTGTCGAGCTCAGCGAGGCGCCCCAGCGTCACCGCCTCGTTCCCCCCGGCGCCCGAGCCCGTCAGCAGGTCGTCCATCGGATCGGGCAGAAGCTTCGCCAGCTCGCCCGTGGCCTCGCCGTCCCACGGCACGAAGAGCCCGACCGGCACCCCGAGCCACACCCCGTTCGGCGCCCCGAGCAGCGCGGCGCCCGCAATCCGCTTGGGGTTGGCGTCGCCGATCATCGCGTACAGCGCCGCCGCGAGCCCGGCGAGCACCGCCACGAGCGCCACCGTGACCAGCGCGGACGCGGCGGGCCGCACCACGCGGTGCAGGGCGTCCCAGCCGCGCGGCAGCGGCGTACGACGTGAGGCGAGCAGCGCGATCACCAGGACGCCGATCACCCACACCGCGCCCCCGAGCAGCGTCGGACCCGTGTCCACGGTGAAGCCGACGGCCGCCTTCGCCTGTGCGAGGTCGCCGAGCCGGTCGGGCAGCAGGCCGCCGATGTCACCGAGCCCGTCGGGAAGTTTGTCCGTGATGTCATCGGGGAGCTGGTCGACGCCCTCCTCGATGCCCTTGTCGATCCCCAGCTGCTCGCCGTCGATCGTGATGATGTCGTGACCCGCCCACGCGAGCCCTCCGAGCATCGCGAGAAAGAGGACGATCACCGCACCCGCGCGCGCGGTCAGTTCGGCCGGGGTGATCACAACTCCCGCCCCGCGCAAGGAACGTAGGAAAAAATACGCAAGGAGGACCGCTCCGGCGAGCCCGACGCCCAGTGGCGCGACATCGATCGCGGTGGTCGCCTCGGCGCCGTCGAGCCCGAACGCCGACACATCACCGGACGGGGTGACCGAGCCACCCGCGCCGAGCGCGACCACGGCAGCCGTCATCGGCCCCAGGGACCCCACCGAGTCCGCGCCGAGGAGATGCAGACCGAGCGCCGCCGTACCGGCCATCCCGACAAGAGCCCAGCTCACGGCGGCAATCGCGGAGACGATCACATCGCCCCACCGCACGCCCCGGCCTTCGGCCCGCTTTCCTCCGGTCTCCATCTGGACCCCCCGACTCACACCGCGCCGCCCGATTCGTACGAGATGTGCGCAATGCTCATGATCCGTATGCACTCATGGGCGGTTACTACTCTCCGGGGCGGTTTCTGCCCCGTCAACGGGGCGGTCACGGAGGCCCGTACGCAGTCTTCACAAGGCCCGACTTTCGGTCAGAGGCCTCCGCCTGAAATAGTTCCTCCCGATGTTCGACATCCCTAGACTCCCCATGACGGGGGCTAGCTCGGGGGACAACTCAGTGGGGCTGGAGTGCCGGAACTCGTACTGGAATTGAATGGAAGGACCTGGACGCTCGATCCGTCCAGGTCGTACACCCTCGGACGTGATCCGCAGGGGGATCTCGCGCTTGACGACGCCAGGGTGTCCTGGCGTCACGCCACGATCAGCTGGAGCGGCCGCAGTTGGGTCATCGAGGACCACGGCAGCACCAATGGCACCTTTGTGCAGGGCCAGCGGATCCACCAGATGGAAATCGGCCCCGGCTCGGCCGTGAACCTCGGCAACGCGACCGACGGTCCGCGGCTGAATGTGTCCGGCAGCGCCTCGGGCGCCGCCGCCGTGTCCGCACCGCAGCAGGCCGCCCAGCAGGCACCGGCCCATCAGGCGCCGCAACACCAGGCACCGCAGCACCACGCGCAGCAGCAGGGCGGCCCCGGCTGGGCCGCCAAGTCGCCTGAGCCGCAGGCGCCGCAGTACCAGGCGCAGCAGCAGATGCCCCAGCAGCAGGGCTGGCCGCAGCCGCAGCAGGCCGCTCAGCACCAGCAGCCTCAGCAGCCGCAGGTCCCGCAGCAGCAGGGTCCCGGTGCGGGTTCCGGCGGTGTCGCGGGGGCCCCGCCGGTCTACGGGGACCGCAGCCCGACGACGTTCCACCAGCTCTCGCTCGGCCGCAAGATGCGCATCGGCCGCGCCCTGGAGAACGAGCTGGTCGTCTCCGACCTCCAGGTCTCGCGGCACCACGCCGAGTTCACGGCCACTCCGGACGGCCGCTTCGAGATCCATGATCTCGGCTCGCACAACGGCACGTACATCAACGGTCAGCCGGTCGCGAAGTCGGGCACGGCCCTCATCGGACCGAACGACATCGTCAGCGTCGGCCACTCGACGTTCCGGCTCGTCGGCGACCGGCTCGAGGAGTTCGTCGACACCGGTGAGATCTCCTTCTCCGCCCGCCACCTGACGGTGACGGTCGACGGCGGCAAGGACATCCTCAAGGACGTCTCCTTCGGTGTCCCGGAGAAGTCGCTCATCGCGGTCATCGGCCCCTCGGGCTCCGGAAAGTCCACCCTGCTCAAGGCGCTCACCGGTTACCGGCCCGCCAACAAGGGTGACGTCCTCTACGACAACCGGAACCTCTACAAGCAGTTCGCCGAGCTGCGCCAGCGCATCGGTCTGGTCCCGCAGGACGACATCCTGCACAAGGAACTGACCGTCAAGAAGGCCCTCAAGTACGCCGCCAAGCTGCGCTTCCCCTCGGACACCAGCGAGCAGGAGCGCGAGCAGCGGATCGACGAGGTCCTGCGCGAGCTCAAGCTGGACATCCACAAGGAGAAGAAGGTCACCTCCCTCTCCGGCGGCCAGCGCAAGCGCGTCTCGGTGGCCCTGGAGCTCCTCACCAAGCCGTCGCTGATCTTCCTGGACGAGCCCACATCCGGCCTCGACCCGGGCATGGACCGCGACGTCATGCAGCTCCTGCGCGGCCTCGCCGACGACGGCCGCACGGTCCTGGTCGTCACGCACTCGGTCGCCGAGCTGGCGATCTGCGACAAGCTCCTGGTGATGGCGCCGGGCGGTTCGGTCGCCTACTTCGGTCCGCCGGAGGAAGCGCTCAACTTCTTCGGCTACTCGACGTGGGCGGACGTCTTCTCGGCGTTCGAGAACTACCGCGACTACGACTGGGCGGGCCGCTGGAAGGGCTCGCAGCACTACCAGATGTACGCCGCCGACATCGACGCCGTGGCCGCGCAGTCCGTCCACATGCCGCCGCCGCAGGCGATCAGGCCGCCCAAGCCGCAGGGCTGGGGCTCGCAGCTGTGGACCCTGATCCGCCGCTACAGCTCGGTGATCGCCTCGGACAAGGGCTTCCTGGGCCTGATGGTGATCCTGCCCGCGGTGCTCGGCATCGTCAGCGTCGTCATCCCGGCCGAATTCGGGCTCGGCCCGCCCAAGCCGCCGGTGAAGTTCAACGGCGACGCCGGAACGATCATGCTGATCCTCGCGGTCGGCATGTGCTTCTCGGGCGCGGCCAACTCCGTACGAGAGCTGATCAAGGAACGGGTCATCTACGAACGGGAGCGGGCCACCGGCCTCTCCCGCTCGGCGTACCTGATGTCCAAGGTCATCGTCCTCGGCGTGATCACGGCCTTCCAGGGCGTCATCATCTGCGGCATCGGCTTCGCGACGCGAGACATGCCGGCAGAGGGCCTGATCTTCCCTCCGGCCGTCGAGATCTGCCTGGTCATCATCGCCCTGGGCTTCACCTCGATGATGTTCGGCCTGGTCATCTCCTCGCTGGTGAAGACCGCCGAGAAGACCATGCCGCTCCTGGTGATGTTCGCGATCGTCCAGGTCGTCTTCACCGGCGTGCTCTTCCAGGTCTACGGCTCGCCGGGCCTCGAACAGTTCGCCTGGCTGATGCCGTCGCGCTGGGCCATCGCCGGCGCGGGCGCCACGCTGGACCTCGCGCACCTCATGCCGCCGTGGGACCCGAAGAAGCCGGGCGACCTCGACCCGCTGTGGGAGCACTCGGCGGGCCAGTGGGGCATGAACATCACGATCCTGCTCCTGATCGGCATCGCCTGCGGCTTCGCGGTCGCACGGCTGCTGCGCCGTCACGAGCCGGAGGTCATGCGCAAGTAGCGGGCCCGCTGCGACGACGAGAAGGGCGGCACCCCCCTGGGGGGTGCCGCCCTTCGGCGTCCGCAGAGCCTCGGTGAAGAGGTCCGTTGATCAGGAGATCAGGCTCAGTAGGCGCTGTTCACGTTGTCCATCGACCCGTAGCGGTCGGCGGCGTAGTTGGCCGCGGCCGTGATGTTGGCGACCGGGTCGTAGATGTTCGTGGACGTGCCCTCGACGTGGTACGCGTTGAACGTGGGCTGGATGACCTGGAGCAGGCCGACCGACGGGGTGCCGTTGATGGCGTTGATGTCCCAGCCGTTCTTGGCGTTCGGGTCGCCCGCGGACTCACGGATGATGTTGCGGTGCAGGCCCTCGTAGGAGCCGGGGATGCCCTTGGACTTCATGATGTCCAGGGACTGGCGGATCCAGCCGTCGAGGTTGTTCGCGTAGACCGGCTTGCGCGCGGCGGCACGGCTCGCGGCTTCCTTGGCCTTGCGCTCGTCCTCGGCCTTCTTCTTGGCCGCGGCCTGCTCGGCGGCGCGCTTCTTCGCGGCGGCGTCGGCCTCGGCCTTCGCCTTCGCGGCGGCTGTGTCCTTGGCGGCCTTGGCCTGCTTGTTGACGGCGGTGTGCTGCTTGATGACACCGGCCTCGACCGCCTGCTGGGCGTCGACGTTCTGCTTGAAGGCCACCGGGGCGGCCTCGACGCTCTGGGTTCCGGCATCGGCGCTGCCCGGCACGAGGGAGAACGCGAGGGCGGCGGCGCCGAGCGTGGCGACACCGGCGATGGCGAACTTCTGGGTCTTGGTCGGCGCGGGGCGACTATGACCAGGGGTGCTGAGCTTGGACATGGCTGATGGACCTCTTCGAATCGCGGAGGTCGCTCTGGTCGGCGGGGACATGTACTTCTCCGACACAAACGCCGCGGTGGAAGACCGCGGCGCCGAACGACGGATGCAATTCTTAGCGGTCGCAAAATTCTGTGGCAAAGCAGTGACGTACGAAGCCGGATAGTGGATCAGGGGGCGCGGTGTACGTATTTATGGCATTGCAACCCATGCGCATAAAGGACTTTCCCGTCCACTAGGGACCTTCGTACGTGATGCGCGTCCTATGCGCGGGCTCACATCAGCCACGTAACAACCTCACCGGCAGTTGCCGTCGCAACTCTCTGCGTGAGCAAACTCCTCCGGAAGTAGGAGATGTACGTCGCCGAACTCGTGCCACAGGTAGAGACGGCGTACGGCCTCCGTATAACCCCGGTCCACGGCGGCCCGGCCGGCGATTGCCTCCAGCATCAGCAGATGCGAGGCCTGCGGCTCGTGCAGCCCCGTGAGCAGCCCGTCCACCACGCGCACGCCCCGCTCGGGCGTCACCACGAGCTCCGTACGGCCCGCTGCCGCCCGGACCGCCCCGTCGGGGCCCGCGGCCGACTCCACGGCGCGCACGGCCGTCGTGCCGACCGCGATGACGCGCCCGCCGCCCGCTGCGGCAGCGTTGATCAGGCGCGCCGACGCCTCGGGCACCTCGAAGAGCTCGGGATACGGCGGCTCGTGCGCCTCGGGGGACGCCACCCCCGTATGCAGCGTGACCGGGGCGAACTGCACACCCTTGCTCACCAGGCGTGCCACCAGGTCCGCGGTGAAGGGGCGGGCCGCGCTCGGCATCTCCGCACTGCCCGCCCCGTCGGCCGACGGCAGCGCGAACACCGTCTGATGTACGGAGAGCGGCTGGTCCCTCTCCGTATAGGAGTAACGGATGGGGCGCCCGTGCCGCCGCAGCAGTGACGGCACGTCGGCCGGCACCCGGGCCCACCACAACCGCCCGCTCCCCGGGGCCAGCGGTTCCTCGACGACCAGACGTACGCCACCGGGGAGCCGCACGACTGAATGCGCGGGCCCGCCCGCCCGCGCGCGCGTGGTGCCCCCGCCGTCCGGGTCCCGCAACTCGACGGCCCACCGTCCGTCGTCGCCCCGCGTCGAGAAATGCACCACCACGCGCGCGTGCCCGACGGTCCCGTCGACCGCGGCGGGCAGCGTCTGTGAGGTGTTCACGATCAGCAGGTCCCCGGCCCGCAGCAGCGCGGGCAGGTCGGTGAACGCGTGATGCGAGACCTCCGTCCCGCGCGACAGGAGCAGCCGCACCGCGTCCCTGCCGAGCCCCGGACCACGTTGCTCGGCGGGGACGCGCGCCGACAGCTCGTCGGGCACCCGCACGGCCAGCGTCATCGGGCGTCCAGCAAGGAAGGGGCGGCGTACCGCCCGCTCGCCGGTCGCTCGTCGAGCAGTCTCAGGAAGGCGGGCACCACCGTCTCGGGCGACGGCCGTCCCGAGGCGTCATCGTCCGGGACGGCCGCCTGGTAGAGGTCGGTCCGCATGTCACCGGGATCGACCGCCCACACCCTGATCCCCGGCTCCTCCACGGCCAGGACCGCCGACAGCTGGTCGAGAGCGGCCTTGGACGCCCCGTACCCGCCCCACGTCTCGTACGCCTCCACGGCCGCGTCGGAGCTGACACCGACCACCGCCCCCGCCCCGGAGGCGCGCAACAGGGGCAGCGCCTCGCGGACCAGCCCCAGCGCCGCCACCACATTGGTCTCCAGAGCCAGCCGCAGCCCGTCGGGCGTGAGCTCGTCGAGCCGTACGAGGGGCTCCGCGCCCAGCGCGCTCGCGTTGCTCACCAGCAGATCGAGACCGCCGAGCCCGTGCGCCGCGGCCACCAGATCAGCCCGGTGCCCGGCGTCCGTGACATCCCCGGCGACGGCCTCCACGCGCGCGCCGCGCCCCGCCAGATCGTGGGCGGTCTCATCGAGCACGGCTGCCGTTCTCGCGTCGAGCACCAAGCCCCAGCCCCGCTCGGCGAGCGCCGCCGCCAGGGCGCGCCCCAGGCCCTTCGAAGCCCCCGTGATGATCGCTACCGGCATGACATCCGTCCCCTCGGGTCACCCTGCGGCCGCTTCTCCGGCGGCTGACCCCACGGTAGGAACGGCACCGCTCCCGGCGCCTCGTGCGTCGGCCGCAACCACTCAGGGCCCTTGGGCTTACGCCGACAGCCCTAGGCGACGGCCACCACTGGTCCGATACGCACTGTCACACCCCGCCGGTACGGTGAGGCCATGAGTCAAGGTCCCCGGTCCGGCCTGAACGCGGTGAGCTCCGCGCTTCTCGCCATGAGCAGGCAGCTGGAGGTGCGCGACGTCCTGAAGACGATCGTCGCCTCGGCCCGCGAACTGCTCGACGCGGAGTATGCGGCGCTCGGCGTTCCGGACGACCACGGAGGATTCGCCCAGTTCGTCGTCGACGGCGTCAGCGACGAGCAGTGGCGCGCCATCGGCCCGCTGCCCCGCCAGCACGGCATCCTCGCCGCGATGCTGCACAAGGCCGAGCCCGAGCGCCTCGCCGACGTGCGCAAGGACCCGCGCTTCGAGGGCTGGCCGTCCGCCCACCCGGACATGTCCGACTTCCTCGGCCTGCCGATCCGGTACGGGGACGAGACGCTCGGCGCCCTATTCCTCGCGAACAAGAACTGCCCCAAGCCGGACGGCGGTTGCGGGTTCACCGCCGACGACGAAGAGCTCCTTTCGATCCTCGCCCAGCACGCCGCGATCGCCCTCACCAACGCCCGTCTCTACGAGCGCAGTCGCGAGCTGACCATCGCCGAGGAGCGCTCGCGCCTGGCGCACGAACTGCACGACGCCGTCAGCCAGAAGCTCTTCTCGCTGCGCCTGACCGCCCAGGCCGCGGCCGCCCTGGTGGACCGCGACCCCTCGCGCGCCAAGGGCGAACTCCAGCAGGTGGCCGCGCTCGCGGCCGAGGCGGCGGACGAACTGCGCGCCGCCGTCGTGGAGTTGCGCCCCGCCGCCCTGGACGAGGACGGCCTGGTGGCCACGCTGCGCACGCACACGCAGGTCCTGGACCGCGCGCACTCCGCCGCCGTCACCTTCGAGAGCTGCGCGGTCCGCGCCCTGCCGGCGGCCCAGGAGGAAGCGATGCTGCGCGTCGCCCAGGAGGCGCTGCACAATGCCTTGCGCCACTCCGGCGCGGAGCGCGTCTGCGTGACACTGGTGCGGCGTGGCGCCGGAGCCGTGCTGCGCGTCACGGACGACGGCAGCGGCTTCGACCCGCGCGTGATCCGGCGCGCGGGACGGCACTTGGGCCTGGTCTCGATGCGGGACAGGGCCGGCGGGGTCGGCGGACGGCTGACGGTGGAATCGGAGCCCGGCAAGGGCACGACGATCGAGATGGAGGTTCCCGGTGGCTGACGCCGTGTTCAGGACGAAGACGGGGATCCGGGTGCTGCTGGTCGACGACCACCAGGTGGTCCGCCGCGGTCTGCGCACGTTCCTCGAGGTGCAGGACGACATCGAGGTCGTGGGTGAGGCGTCGGACGGCGCCGAAGGGATCGAGCAGGCCGAGAAGTTGAAGCCGGACGTCGTCCTCATGGACGTCAAGATGCCGGGCATGGACGGGGTCGAGGCACTGCGCAAGCTCCGCGAACTGGCCAACCCCGCGCGCGTGCTCATCGTCACCAGCTTCACCGAGCAACGCACGGTCGTCCCGGCCCTGCGCGCGGGCGCCGCCGGGTATGTCTACAAGGACGTCGACCCGGACGCCCTGGCGGGCGCCATCCGCTCCGTGCACGCGGGGCATGTGCTGCTGCAGCCCGAGGTGGCGGGCGCGCTGCTGTCCCAGGAGGCCAACACCGGGCAGGGGAGGGGCGGTTCGCTCACGGAGCGGGAGCGCGAGGTCCTCGGGCTCATCGCCGACGGCCGCTCGAACCGCGAGATCGCGCGCGCCCTCGTCCTCTCCGAGAAGACCGTCAAGACCCACGTCTCGAACATCCTGATGAAACTGGACCTCGCCGACCGCACCCAGGCCGCCCTGTGGGCCGTCCGACACGGTGTGACCGGCTGATTAACGTTTCTGCGTACTCCGTCGACCGGCGCGGCGGATGGATGCGTTCCGGTCTGAGATTCATACCGTCGTGTCAATGTCCCCCGATTGGCGCAACCTGCGCGCCGCCCGGCCGTTCTTCAGGGCGTGCTGCGGCGGCTGGCCGCGGCGATCGCTAGGAGGGTCCAGAAGTGAAGAACCTGAAGAAGGCCGCTGCTGTCACGATGGTGGCGGGTGGCCTCGTCGTCGCCGGTGCCGGTCTCGCCTCCGCCACGGACGGCGCGCACGCGGGCGGCAAGGCCGTGAAGTCGCCGGGCGTCGGCTCGGGCAACCTCGTCCAGGCGCCGGTGCACATCCCCGTGAACGCCGTGGGCAACACCGTGTCGGTCATCGGCGCCCTCAACCCGGCCTTCGCGAACAACGGCCTCAACGCCTGACGCACGCCCCGGGCGCAGCAGTGACTACCGGCCTCCCGGGTAATTCCCGGGGGGCCGGTCTGCCGTGCCCCTCAAGGGGCGCGGGGAACTGCGCGACAAGCCACGACGGTGCCGCGGCCGACAGTCTCTCCGGAACAGACGGCCCCCGGAGCTGCGGCCACCCCGGGCAGCGGGGCTCAGCCCCGCTGCCGCTCCTCCACAAATGCGTTGTACGCGGCCACCTGCGCCCGCCGGGCCGTCCGTTCGACCGGACGCAGCGCCTCGCCCCGCGCGGCCATCTCCGAGGCGCTCACGGCCCCGCCGTGGCCGTTCTCGTACGCCACCGAGATCAGCAGGCCGACCCGCTGGGCCAGCTCCAACACCCGTACGGCGCGCGGCGGATATCCGGGGGCCAGGGCCTCGCGCCCGCGCTCGGCCCGCGCCCGGTAGGCGTCCACCGCGGCCTCGGCGACCGGTCCCGAGCCCGCGACGTCAAGGCGCGAGAGCACCTCCGTCGCATCCCGCAGCGCCTCGGCGAGCTCGCGCTCCGCCTCGCCCAGCGAGGGCACATCGGCGGGCGGCGCCTCCCGAACGGGCAGACAGTGCCAGAGAACCTCCACGTGTACGTCGCCCTCGGGCCCCGCCTCGGTCACCTCGGGCACCAGGCCGTACGCCGCCCCGAAGGCGACGACGGCCTCCTGCGCGTCCAGGGCGCGGGCGTTGAACGCGGGCGGACCGCTCAGGCCGAGCGGATGGCCGGGCGCGGGCAGCGCGACCCGCAGCCCGGTCACCCCGAGCGTGCGCAATCGTCCGACGGCGAGCGTGAGACCGACCGGCCCCGACTCGCCGGGAAGTCCTTCGACCCGGTGCACGGCGTCGTCACCGACCATCGCGTGCACCGCGTCATCCGGTGAGACAAGTCCGGCAAGTAGGGCATTTCCCCATGCCGCCAGGCGTCCTGAGCGTGGTTCCGAAAGCATGCGTACAGCCTAAGGACCGGGCTAAGGGCTGGAGCGCTCGACCGGTGGCGTAGGTTTTCTCCCAGGGGACTGCGTTTCACAGACGCAAGCGACAGCCGAGACTGCAATGGGAGACAACGCGCTCATGAGCGATGTACTGGAGCTGGAGGACGTATCCGTGGTCCGCGAGGGCCGGGCTCTGGTGGACCAGGTCTCCTGGTCGGTCAAGGAGGGTGAGCGCTGGGTCATCCTCGGACCGAACGGCGCGGGAAAGACCACCCTCCTGAACGTCGCGTCCAGCTACCTCTACCCGAGCACCGGAACCGCCACCATCCTCGGCGAGACCCTGGGCAAGCCCGGCACGGACGTCTTCGAGCTCCGCCCGCGCATCGGCGTGGCCGGCATCGCGATGGCCGAGAAGCTGCCCAAGAACCAGACCGTGCTCCAGACGGTGCTCACCGCCGCGTACGGCATGACCGCCGGCTGGCACGAGGACTACGAGGACGTCGACGAGCAGCGCGCCCGCGCCTTCCTCGACCGCCTCGGCATGACCGACTACCTGGACCGCAAGTTCGGCACCCTCTCCGAGGGCGAGCGCAAGCGCACACTGATCGCGCGCGCCCTGATGACCGACCCCGAGCTGCTCCTCCTGGACGAGCCCGCCGCGGGCCTCGACCTCGGCGGCCGCGAGGACCTCGTACGGCGCCTCGGCCGCCTGGCCCGCGACCCGATCGCCCCCTCGATGATCATGGTCACGCACCACGTCGAGGAGATCGCCCCCGGCTTCACCCACGTGCTCATGATCCGCCAGGGCAAGATCATGGCCGCGGGCCCGCTGGAGCTCGAACTGACCTCCCGCAACCTCTCCCTGTGCTTCGGACTGCCCCTGGTGGTCGAGGAGCGCGGCGAGCGCTGGAGCGCACAGGGTCTCCCGCTCAGCTGAGACGGCGCGAACGGCCGGGCCCGCTCCGGCCGGTAGATCACGTGCCCTGTGCGAGAAGGTCCCGCGGTCCTACCATGACCACGTGGACATCGACGCATGGGTGTGGTGGCTGATCGGCGCCGCCGCGCTCGGAATCCCGCTCGTACTGACCGCGATGCCGGAGTTCGGCATGCTCTCCGTGGGCGCCGTCGCGGGCGCAGTGACCGCGGGCCTCGGCGGCGGCACCGTGCTCCAAGTCGTCGTGTTCGCCGCGGTGTCGGTCGCGCTCATCGCGGTCGTACGCCCGGTGGCGGCGCGGCACCGCTCCCAACGGCCCGAACTGGCCACCGGAATCGAGGCGTTGAAGGGCAGGACGGCCGTCGTCCTGGAACGCGTCGACGCCTCCGGCGGCCGCATCAAGCTCGCCGGCGAGGTCTGGTCGGCCCGCGCGCTCGACACCGCCCAGAGCTACGAGGCGGGACGCGAGGTGGATGTCGTCGAGATCGACGGAGCGACGGCCGTCGTCATGTGAATCCACCACGGGGGGTGCGACGGTCTGTCAGACTCGACCAGCAAGATCTTCGCCGACCCGCGTTCTGACTCTGCGGATCTTTTGGGAACACCGAGGCAAGAGGGGTACGGGGAACAACGATGCAGCCAATCATCATCGTCCTGATCATTCTGGTGGTGCTGGTCTTCATCGCCCTGATCAAGACGATCCAGGTCATCCCGCAGGCCAGCGCCGCCATCGTCGAGCGCTTCGGCCGCTACACACGGACGCTGAACGCGGGCCTGAACATCGTCGTCCCGTTCATCGACTCGATCCGCAACCGCATCGACCTCCGTGAACAGGTCGTCCCCTTCCCGCCCCAGCCGGTGATCACCCAGGACAACCTCGTGGTGAACATCGACACCGTCATCTACTACCAGGTGACCGACGCCCGCGCCGCGACGTACGAGGTCGCCAGCTACATCCAGGCGATCGAGCAGCTCACCGTCACCACGCTGCGCAACATCATCGGTGGCATGGACCTGGAGCGGACCCTGACCTCCCGCGAGGAGATCAACGCGGCACTGCGCGGCGTCCTCGACGAGGCCACCGGCAAGTGGGGCATCCGCGTCAACCGCGTCGAGCTCAAGGCGATCGAGCCGCCGACCTCCATCCAGGACTCGATGGAGAAGCAGATGCGCGCCGACCGCGACAAGCGCGCCGCGATCCTCCAGGCCGAAGGTGTACGGCAGTCGGAGATCCTGCGCGCCGAGGGCGAGAAGCAGTCCGCGATCCTGCGCGCCGAGGGTGAGGCCAAGGCCGCGGCCCTGCGCGCCGAGGGCGAGGCCCAGGCGATCCGTACGGTCTTCGAGTCCATCCACGCCGGAGACCCGGACCAGAAGCTCCTCTCGTACCAGTACCTCCAGATGCTCCCGAAGATCGCCGAGGGCGACGCGAACAAGCTCTGGATCGTCCCCAGCGAAATCGGCGACGCCCTCAAGGGCCTCGGCGGCGCACTCGGCAACTTCGGCCCCCTGGGCGGCGGCTCCGGCAGCTCGGGCGCCTCCGGCAGCGTCCCCGCCCCCGCCACCGAGCGCCGCGAACAGCCGCGGATCGACTGAGGCCTCGACAGGGGGGCGCGGCGCGCGGAGCTAGGCCGCGGGCTGAGCCAGCCACTCGGGCAGCGAAGCCAGTTCGTCCCGGCCGAGCGCGAGCAGCATCGCGTCGGCCGGAGTCGGCTCGAAGGGCTGCCGCAACAGCGGCATCCCGGCCTCCTCAGGCGTCCGGGCCGCCTTGCGGTGATTGTCCATGGCACACGAGGCGACCGTGTTCAGCCAGGAGTCCGCACCACCCTGCGCCCGCGGCACCACGTGGTCCACGGTCGTCGCCCGCTTCCCGCAGTACGCGCACCGGTGCTGGTCCCGCACGAGAACACCCCGCCGCGACCACGGAGCCCGTCTTCGGAAAGGCACCCGCACATACCTGCAGAGCCTGATCACCCGAGGCACCGGTATCTCCACCGCGGCCGCACGCACACGCAGTCCGGGGTGGGCATGCTCGACGACGGCCTTGTCGCTGAGGACCAGCACGACGGCACGGTTCAGCGTCACCGTCGACAGCGGCTCGAAGCTCGCGTTCAGCACCAGCGTGTCCCGCATTTCGCCCACCTCCCGTATGCACACCGACCCACCCCTGGCGGGCTGGGATCAACTCTGGCCGGGCACGCCGAGATGGACAACGCAATAAAAAATGCCCGCCCCTGATCACTTTCATGACCAGGGGCGGGCAAACGTTCAGTGAACGCTCAGCTACCCGCGGGAGCCGCGTACTCGGCGAGCACCTGCGCACGCCCGACCGTGTGGAACCGGAGGTTGAACCCGACGACGGCAGGCGAAGCGTCGGAGTCCGGACCGAGCTTCTCCTGGTCCACCGCGTACACGGTGAACACATAACGGTGCGCCGGGTCGCCGGGAGGCGGCGCGGCGCCCCCGAACTCCTTCGTCCCGTAGTCGTTGCGCACCTGCACCGCGCCCTCGGGCAGTCCCTCGAACTTGCCGCTGCCCGCACCCGTGGGCAGTTCGGTCACCGACACCGGGATGTCGATGACCGACCAGTGCCAGAACCCGCTGCCCGTGGGCGCGTCAGGGTCGAAGCACGTCACGGCGAAACTCTTGGTCTCCGGCGGGAAGCCCTCCCACCGCAGGTGCGGCGAAGTGTTCCCGGCCGCCTGGACCTGAGCGTCCTTAAGGACCGCACCCGGTTCGAAGTCCTCGCTCACGACCGTGAAGGACGGCACGGGCGGATGGAAGTCATGCGGAAGCGGCGGCCTCTTGAGCTCGGTCACGTCAGCACCTCCTGGTTGGTTCCTGATCGGCGGTAGCTCTACAGCTCTTCCGTCCCGAGCCTAGAACCAGTTGCGCTTGCTGCCGACCTGGGACAGCCACTCGTTGAGGTACGCCGCCCAGTCCGTGCCCTGGAAGTCGTTCAGATCGACCTTGAACGAGCGGAATGAGTCGCTGCCCTCACTGAAGAGGCCCGGCTTCTTGTCCATCTCCAGGATGACGTCCATCTCGCGGTCGTCGGCCACGAAGCTCAACTCGACCTGGTTGAGCCCGCGGTACTGCTGCGGCGGGAAGAACTCGATCTCCTGGTAGAACGGCAGCTTCTGCCGCGTGCCACGGATGTGCCCGCGCTCCATGTCGGCGCTCTTGAAGCGGAAGCCCAGCTGGATGAACGCGTCCAGGATGGCCTGCTGCGCCGGCAGCGGGTGCACGTTGACCGGGTCCAGGTCGCCGGAGTCCACGGCACGCGCGATCTCGAGCTCGGTGGTCACACCGATGTTCATGCCGCGCAGCTGCTGCCCGTCGATCGAGGTGACCGGCGTCTCCCAGGGGATCTCCAGGCCGAACGGCACCGCGTGCACCTGCCCCGCCTGGAGCGTGAACGCCCCACCGAGACGCAGCTTGGTGAACTCGATGTCCTGCTTCGTCTCCTGGTCCTGACCCTCGACCTCGACCCGCGCCTGCAGACCGACGGACAGACCCTCGATCTCCTGGTCCACGGACCCGCCCTGGATCCGCACCTCACCCTGCACGACACCACCGGGCACGACGTTGACCTCGGTCAGCACCGTCTCCACCGACGCACCGCCGGCACCCAGGCTCGCAAGCAGCTTCTTGAACCCCATGACTCTCCTCCCCAGGCCCCGCCTGTGGTTCGACTCGACTTGAATCCTTGATCCATACAAACGCGGTGAACCCACGTCCGGTTCCGCGTCCTCGCCGAACAGACCGTCTCCAGTACGCTCGGACGCCATGATCGAGGCCCCTGACCGTACGCCCCTCACCCATGACTTCTTCGCACGCCCTGTCCTCGACGTGGCCCCTGATCTGCTGGGTCGTGTCCTCGTACGCAGCTCACCGGACGGTCCGATCGAGCTGCGCCTGACAGAGGTGGAGGCCTACGCGGGCGAGGCCGACCCGGGGTCACACGCCTATCGCGGCCCCACCGCCCGCAACAGCGTGATGTTCGGTCCGCCCGGATACGCGTACGTCTACTTCACCTACGGCATGTGGCACTGCCTCAACGTGGTGTGCGGCCCGGAGGGCCAGGCGAGCGGAGTCCTGCTCCGGGCGGGGGAGATCACGGCGGGAGCCGAGACAGCCCGCAAGCGTCGACTCTCGGCCCGCAACGACAGGGAACTGGCCAAAGGCCCGGCACGCCTGGCCACCGCCCTTGACGTGGACCGCAGCCTGAACGGCTCCGACCTCTGCGCAGGCGGGGACGCGCCCCTCACTCTCCTCGCGGGCACCCCTGTCGACCCCGACCAGGTCAGCAACGGCCCGCGTACGGGAGTCGGCGGCGAAGGAGCCGTCCACCCGTGGCGCTTCTGGACGGCCAACGACCCGACGGTGAGCCCTTATCGGGCCCATGCGCCCCGACGGCGCCGAACTTGACGCGGCCCTGGGCGGACCGTAATGTAGCCCGAGCCGCTTGACCCGGTTACGGCAATCTGCCAGCAGCCGAGAGCGGCCAACCACTACCTACGACTTCCCCTCAGCGGGGGCGCATTTCGCATGCTCGCATGCCGGAATTCGAACTCGCGGAACTCGATTATGAGTTGCAGAGGGAATCCGCTAACGTAGTGAACACGCCGAAAGGCAAAGGCCCCCAATGGCCACCGGAAATGAAATCCGAACCGGGAACGGAACGGAAAACGGATCTGGTAGAGTTGGAAACGCAAGACAGCGAAACACAGCAAGACAAAATGAAACACCGAAGGGAAGCGCCCGGAGGAAAGCCCGAGAGGGTGAGTACAAAGGAAGCGTCCGTTCCTTGAGAACTCAACAGCGTGCCAAAAGTCAACGCCAGATATGTTGATACCCCGTCTTCGGCCGTTTGGCCGGGACGAGGTTCCTTTGAAGAAAACATCAGCGAGGACGCTGTGAACCGGAAGATTATTCCTCTTCCTGGTTCCGCTCAACGCGGATGTGCACCGGATTACCGGTAAACATTCACGGAGAGTTTGATCCTGGCTCAGGACGAACGCTGGCGGCGTGCTTAACACATGCAAGTCGAACGATGAAGCCCTTCGGGGTGGATT
>NZ_JBFAJT010000002.1:520232-1350341 GCF_040655335.1 Streptomyces sp. NPDC050439 | reverse complement strand
CAGCAGATGAAGTTCAGCAGGTGAAGGGGAGTCAGACATGAGGAACACCAGACGCAGACGGCGGCACAGCGCCGCGTTCTTGTCCGCCGCCCTCGCGACGGCGTTCGGGCGACGCGGCGGGTCAGCTCGCGAGCCCCTGCGGCTGCACCTCGGAGAACTGCGTGCGCCAATAGGCGAGAGGCGTCCGGGCCGCGCTGGCCTCGCCGTGCACCAGGCGGCCGATCAGGACCTGATGGTCGCCGGCGAGATGGCTGCTGGTCAGGATGCACTCGGCGAGCGCGACGGTGGAGCCGAGGAGCGGGGCGCCGGTGCGCTCGCCCGGCCGCCACGCGACGTCCGAGAACCGCTCCGGCACCGACGACGCGAACGTACGCGCCAGTGCCGTCATGTCGGCGGAGAGGAAGTTCACCGCGAACACCGAGCTCCGGTGGATGGCATCCAGCGTCGCGCTCGGCGCCTTGACGCAGACCAGGAGCAGCGGCGGCGAAGCCGAGACGCTGCACACGGCGCTGCAGGTCAGTCCGCGCGGTTCCCCGTCGGCCGTCACGCTGGTGACCACGCTGACGCCGGTCGGCAGGGAACCCATGACGGAACGGAAGGTGTTCAGGTCGACCTGGTCCAACACGGTCTCGGTGACGTCCAGTTGATCGGGCATGTATGAATCCTCGTCTGTGAGTCCGAGGCGGCTCAGTCCGGCGGAGGCCACCGGGGTTACCGGGGATCGCTGTCGGCGAGAGCGGCGACCAGCGCGGGACGGTCCGTCTTTCCGTTGGCGGTCAGGGGGAGTTCGGGCACGACGTGCACGGCGTCGATCACCATGTAGAGGGGCAGCCGGGTGGCGCAGTCCCGCTTGAGCTCCAGGAGTCCGGGACGCTCGTCGCCCGACGGCACCACGAACGCGTGGAGTTTCGCGTCGAGACCGGAGCCCACCACGGCACACGCGGCGGACTCCACCGACGGGGCGTCGGCGATCACCGCCTCGATGTCGCCGAGCTCGATGCGGTGCCCGCGCACCTTCACCATGTGGTCTCGGCGCCCCACGTACTCCAGCATCCCGTCCGCGCCCATCCGCCCGATGTCACCGGTGAAGTACGCGCCCTTCTGGGGCTCCCGGCCCCAGTAGCCCAGCATGACCGTCGGTCCGGTGACCACGATCTCCCCCTCGCGCGAGCGCGGCGGATGCAGCCGGATCAGGTCGCCGGAGACCGCGGTGCCGATGGGCAGCGGGCGGGTGCTGCCCAGGTCGCGGTCGGTGACCTCGTAGCTGGTGCAGACATTGGTCTCGGTCGGCCCGTACCAGTTGTACATCCGCACATCGGGCCAGGCCTTGCGCAGCTCGTGCACCTGCTGGATCGGGAACGGCTCACCGGCGAAGACACAGGCGCGCAGCGCCTTGGGCGGCTCGTCGGCGAGCAGGTCGCCGCGCTGCATCATCAGGGTCAGCGCGGACGGCACCGAGTACCAGACGCTGATCTCCTCGCGGCGCAGGAGCGCGCCGAGCTGGACCGGGTCGTACGCGAGCCCTTCGGGCACCAGGAACACCGAGGCGCCGGTGAGGAACGCGGCGTACAGGTCGAAGACCGAGAGGTCGAAGTTGAACGGCGCGTGGTTGGAGAGCCGGTCGTCGGGGGTGACGCCGATCTCGGCGGCGGCCCAGCGGATGAAGGAGAGGGCGTTGCGGTGGCTGATGCAGACGCCCTTGGGCTCCCCGGTCGAGCCCGACGTGTAGAGGATGTACGCCGGCTCGTCGGGCTCGTTCTCGTACGCCGCGGGGGCCTCGTCCGCGGGGGCTTCCTGAGCCAGGTCGGCGAATCCGACCAGCGGCACCGACGCGGGCCAGTCGGTGGCGTGGGCGCGGCGCAGACCGTCGCTGTCGGCCACCACCAGGGCGGGGGAGCAGCTGTCGGATATCCGCCGGACGCGGGCGGCCGGGTTGGCGGCGCTGACCGGGGCGTAGATCGCGCCGACACGCAGCGCGCCCTGCATGAGGGCGATCGCCTCCAGGGTCTTGTGGCTCCACAGCACGACCCGGTCGCCGGGCCGCACCCCGCGCCGGTGCAGCGCGGCGGCGTACCGGTCGGCGAGAGCGTCCAGCTCCCGGTAGCTGTACACCCCTTGAGGGGACCGCACGGCCGGGGCCTGTGGAGTGCGGCGGGCGGAGTCGATGACGAGCTGGTGGAGCCTCACAGTCCTATCTCCTTCGCTATCAGTTGGCGCTGGATGTCCGAGGTGCCGGAGAAGATCGTGCTGGGCACGGCGTCGCGCAGGGCCGCCTCGATGCCGTCCTCGCGGAGATAGCCGCGCCCGCCGAAGACCCGTACGGCGTCGGTGGCCGCGGCGAGCACGCCCTCGGACACCGCGAGCTTGGACAGCGCGATCGCCAGGACGGCCGGCTTGCCCTGGTCCATCTCCCAGCAGGCGCGGTACAGCAGGAGCCGGGCGCTCTCCAGGGTCAGCTTCATGTCGGCGATCCGGTTGGACACCGACTGGAACTCGCCGATGCGTCTGCCGAACTGGCGCCGCTCGGTGGCGTGCCGCACGCAGCTCTCGACGAGCCGTTCGAGGAGCCCTACGTAGAGGGCGAAGAGGCAGGCCCGCTCCCAGCCCATGGAGTGCTGGAAGATCGCCGCGCCCTGGCCCACGCCGCCCAGGACGTTCTCGTCGGGGACGAAGCACTCCTCGAAGGTGATCGCGCCCGCCGGGCAGGAGTGCATGCCCATCTTCTCGTGCGGATCGCCCACGACGACGCCGGGCGTGTTCCGGTCGACGACGACACCGGTCACGCCGAGGAAGCCCGCCTTGGGATTGACGGTCGCGTACGCCACGTACACATCGGCGACCGGACCGTTGCTGACGAAGCTCTTGGTGCCGTTGAGGACGAGACCGCCGTCGACGGGGCGGGCGGTCGTGCCGAGCCTGGAGGAGTCCGATCCCGCGTCCGGTTCCGTCATCGCGTTGCCCGCGATCAGCCGCCCGGCGGCCAGCTCGGGCAGCAGCCGCTCCCGTACGGCGGCGCTGCCGAACTCCGCGATCGGCACCGCGCACGCGAAGGTGTGCGCGGCGGCGCCGAAGACCAGGCCGGTGTCCGCGCAGCCGCGGCCCACCGCCTCGACGACGCGCGCGGTGTCCAGCGCGCCGAGCCCCTGACCGCCGGCCTCCGTGGGCAGACAGGCGCCGAGCAGGCCGATCTCGCCGAGCCGCAGCCAGTCCTTGCGGGTGTAGAACCCGTGGCCCGAGCCGGGCCCGGTGGGGAAGGCGGCCCGGGTGGCTGCCAGCACCTCGTCGTAGCGGGCCTGTTGGCCCTCGTTCCAGCCGAACTCCACATCTGCTCCTGTCGTACGGGGAAGGGGCTCCCTCCCGCGTCGGGATCTGGGTGAGTGGTGGGTGCCGCGCGCCCTCAGGCCGGGCCGGGCAGGTGGCGCAGGTTCCGCGGGCCGACGTAGCGCAGCCGTGGGTGGATGCGGCCCTCCTGTGCGCGCTGTTCCTCGACGTGGGCGAGCCAGCCGGGCACCCGGGCGGCGGCGAACATCGGGACGAAGAGGTCGGACGGCATGCCCAGGAGGTGGTAGATCGCGGCCGCGTAGCAGTCCACGGTCAGGTACGGGCGGGGGCCCTTGGAGGGGTGCGCGGCGGTGCGTACCGCGTCCAGGACCTTCAGGACGTGGTCGCGGCCGGGGCTCGCCCTGAAGCCGCGGGCCGCCTCGCGCAGCGGCCCGACCCGGGGGTCCTCCATCGCGTACGGCACCGGTCGGGTGCGTACGGCGGCGGCTTGGTCGGCGCGGCCCCGCAGGTAGGCGGCGGCCGCGTCGGGGTTCTCGGTCTCCTGGGCCTGGTCGACCACCTGGTTCGCCGAGCCGCCGTGCAGCGGTCCGGTGAACGTCGCGAGCGCCACGGTGACGGCCGCGAAGGTGTCGGCGCCGGTCCCCGCGGCGACCCGGGCGGCGAACGCCGATGCGTTGCAGCCGTGTTCTGCCTGCAGGACCAGGCAGAGGTCGACCAGGCGGACGCGCTCGGGGTCGCGGGGCAGGTCCAGCATGTGGAGGATGTTCTCGGCGTGCGAGAGCTCGGGATCGGGGCTGATCATGCGGCGGCCGGTGCGGGCGGCCTGCTGGATGGCGAAGATGGTCGGGATGCGCGCGATCAGGCGTTCCCCCAGACCGATGTGCGCGGCCGGGTCGGCGTCGGCCTCGGCGGCGACCGCGAGCGCGGAGACCGCCGTGCGCAGCACCGACGACGTACTGCACCCGGCGTTGAGCACGAGGTTGGTGGCCACCATCGACGGCAGCTCGCGGGCCGCGGCGAGCCTGGCCCGGAAGGCACGCAGCTCGTCGGGGTCGGGCAGCCAGCCGCGGATCAGCAGGTGGACGACCCCCTCGAAGGTCACCCGGCCCGCCAGTTCCTCGATGGGGTAGCCGCGGTAGGCGAGCCTGCCGCGGTCGGGGTCCACCTCGGAGATGCCGGTCTCGCCGACGATCATGTCCGCCACGTCCGGCGCGGCGGGCGACTGCTCGGGGTCGGGGCGCTGCATGCGGGGCAGCGCGGGGGCCACGGCCGACGCGTCCTCGGGGATGTCGATCTCCGCGAGGTCGTCGGGCGCGGAGAGCTCGGCGAGGCGTTCGTCGTAGAACGCGCGGAGCTGGCCCACGGACTCGATGTGCTCGATCAGACCGTTGTCGAGCGTGGTGCCGAGCTCGTGCTCGAGGTGGACCTGGAGCTCGACGGCCGTGAGGTTGTCCCAGCTGGCCACCGCGCGGAGCCGAAGTTCGTCGCCGATGTGTTCCGACGGCATGTCGAAGACCCGGGAGAGCGTGCTGATGACGGGATGCACGTGGGGCATCTCCTTCTCTGTCGTCGTACCGAGCCGGCGGCTGCTATCCCGCCATGTCCGGTGCGTGGTCGTCGGCCGGTTCGGGGAGCCGCACCACGGCGGGGGTGGTGTCGCGGGCGGTCACGCTCTCGCGGGTGCTCGACGCGTCGCGCGCGGCGGGCTGCTCGCGCAGCGGCGCGGACGGGCGCGGTGGGCCCGAGCCGCGTCGGGTCACGAGGTCCATCCGGGTGCGCGGCAGCAGGTGGGGGAGCGCGGGGCCGGTCATGGCGGTCGTGATGAGCGCCATCAGGACCATCTCGGTGAAGAGGGTCTGGTCGAGGACCCCGAGGTTGAGACCGATGCCGAGGATGATCAGCTCGGTCAGGCCCCGGGTGTTCATCAGGGCGCCGACACCGAGGGACTCCCGCCAGCTGAGCCCGAAGGAGCGGGCTGGCAGCGAGGCGCCGGCCAGCTTGCCCACGATGGCGGCGGACAGGATCAGGGCCAGCTCGCCCCACGCGGTGGCGGACATGCCGGCGACGTCGACGGAGAGGCCGGTGATGATGAAGTAGACGGGCAGCATCAGTTCGCCCGCGTGCTGCAGCGGCCGGAGCATCTTCTCCTCGAGGAGCTCGCTCGGCTTGCGGGGCATGACCAGGCCGAAGGCGAACGCACCGAAGATCGGGTGGATGCCGATGTTCGACGTGATGTACGCGGAGAGCAGCAGCCCCGCGGTGACGAGCGCGGCGAGGTAGGTGCCGCTGCCGCGCCGGGACATCCACGCGACGGCGCGGGTCAGCGCCGGGCGGACGACGACGATCATCGCGGCGCCGTAACCGGCGGACATCCAGAGGGTGTCGGTGAAGCCGGTGGGACCGGACGCGGTCACGATCGCGACCACTCCGGCCAGCACGCACCAGGCGATGACGTCGCCGAACGCGGCGCTGGTGAGCGCGAGCGCGCCGACCTTGGTGCGGGAGAGGTGCTTGTCCTTGAGGATGCGGGCGAGCACCGGGAAGGCGGTGATCGACATGCTGACGCCGAGGAACAGGGCGAAGGAGAAGAAGTCGATCTTCTCGCCGTTCACCACCGAGTGGTTCTGGTAGATGACCCAGGCGATCGACATGCCCAGGGCCAGCGGGACGAGAATGCTGCCCGCGGTCACCGCGGCGACCGACCGCTTGCGCCGTCGCATCGTTGCCCAGTCCAGCTCCCAGCCCACGGTGAACATGAAGAGCAGCAGGCCGATCTGCGCGACCATCGAGAGCAAGGGGCGTACGTCGTCGGGGAACAGACGGTTCGTCAGGTCACCGGGCAGAAGACCGAGCAGGCTCGGGCCGAGCAAAATGCCCGCCGTGATCTCGCCGATGACGGCGGGCTGATGAAACCGCCGTGCCAGGCGTGCCAGCAGTGCGCCGACAGTCAGGATGACCGCGATGCCGGCGAAAGCGGTGGCCTGTAAGTCTTCCAGCTCGTGTGGAGTGGGCACAGCGTCACCTAATTCATTCGTCGCTGAAGTCAACTGGTGATGAGTTTTGCACGCCGGTGTCGGGCGCTGCAAGGGGGAACTGGCCTCCCTTGACCCGTTCTTGGGCCGCCGCGAGCGGTCCGCGCCCGCCGTTTCCGCGCCCTTCCGGGGGCTTGCTGGGGTGCCCGGTCCATGCAAAACTCATCGCCAGTTGATTTCACTGTTTGGTGAGTTTCCCTGTTCGGAAGGCGGTGCGTGACCATGCGCGAACTGGTGGAGGCGATCGAGGCCCCGGACTCGGTGCCGGCCGATGTGGCGGCCCTCAGGATTCCCGACTCCTACCGCGCCGCCGTTCTGCGCAAGGAGGAGGCCGCCATGTTCGAGGGCGTCGAGCTGCGCGACAGGACCCCGGCCGACTCCCTGCACATCCAGGAGGTGCCGACCCCGGAGCCCGGCCCCGGCGAAGTCCTGGTGGCGGTGATGGCGAGCGCGGTGAACTACAACACCGTGTGGAGCGCCCTCTTCTCGCCCGTGCCGACCTTCGCCTTCCTCGAGCGGTACGGCAGGCTCGGCGGGCTCGCGGCGCGCCACGACCTGCCGTATCACGTCATCGGCTCCGACCTGGCGGGCGTCGTCCTCAAGTCCGGCCCAGGAGTACGGCGTTGGCACGCGGGCGACCGCGTGGTCGCCCACTGCGTGTCCGTCGAACTCGAAGGCGCGGAAGGGCACGGCGACGCGATGCTCGACCCCGAGCAGCGCATCTGGGGGTTCGAGACGAACTACGGCGGCCTCGCCGAACTCTCCCTCGTCAAGGCCAGCCAGCTCCTGCCCAAGGCCGAGCACCTCACCTGGGAGGAAGCCGCCTCGCCCGGCCTGGTCAACTCCACCGCCTACCGCCAGCTCGTCACCGGCAACGGCGCCGGCATGAAGCAGGGCGACAACGTCCTCATCTGGGGCGCCGCCGGCGGACTCGGCTCGTACGCGACCCAGCTTGCCCTGGCCGGCGGCGCCACGCCCATCTGCGTCGTGTCCTCACCGGAAAAGGCCGAACTGGCCCGCCGCATGGGCGCCGAGCTCATCATCGACCGCGCCGAGGAGGGCTACCGCTTCTGGCGCGACGAACACACCCAGGACCGCAAGGAGTGGCGCAGACTCGGCGAGCGAATACGGGAGCTGACCGGCGGCGAGGACGTCGACATCGTCTTCGAGCACCCGGGACGCGAGACCTTCGGCGCGAGCGTGTACGTCGCGCGCAAGGGCGGCACCATCGTCACCTGCGCGTCCACCGCGGGCTACAACCACGAGTACGACAACCGCTACCTGTGGATGTCCCTGAAGCGGATCGTCGGCTCGCACTGCGCCCACTACCGCGAGGCGTGGGAGGCCAACCGCCTCATCGCCAAGGGCAGGATCCACCCCACCCTCTCGCGGACCTACGCCCTCGACGAGGTCGGTGACGCCGTGGAGTCCCTGCACCGCAACGAACACCACGGCAAGGTCGGCGTGCGCTGCCTCGCACCCGCCGAAGGCCTCGGTGTCACGGCCCCCGAGTTCCGCGAACGCCACGAGACGGCCATCAACCGCTTCCGCGTCGCGCCTCCAGCACAGCCCCAACTCCCGTCCCTGGAAGGGGTGGCGGCGTGAACGGCGAACACACGACACTCGCGGTGGTGGGCCTGGGGAGCATCGGCTCCGCGCTCGCCCGCAGGGCCGCGCTCGGCGGCCTGGACGTCATCGTCATCGACAAGGACACGCCGACCACGCGCCACCGGGCCGCGACACTCTTCGACACGGCCCTCGCGGACGGGACGGTCACCGCCGCACAGGCCCGCGAAGCCGGCGGGCGCATCCGCCGCGCCGAACACTGGGAGGATCTCGCCGGGGCGGCCACGGTCGTCGAGGCGGTGCCCGAGCGACGCACCGTCAAGGTGGACGTCCTGCGCGCCGTCGCCCGGGTCTGCCCGCCCGGCACGGTCATCGCCAGCACCGCCGCCGCCCTCTCGCTCACCGACCTCGCGGCGGCCTGCGGTCGCCCGGGGCGGCTGGTCGGCCTCCAACTCCCGTTGCCCACCGCCGAGATCGCCGAGGTCGGCCGCACGGTGATGGCGGACGACGACGCCCTCAAGCAGGTCGAAGACCTCGTGGAGCGGCTCGGTCTCCGGGCGGTCGGCGTCGGCGACCGGGCCGGACTGATCTCGTCGGCGCTGCTCTTCGGCTATCTCAACCAGGCCGTCACCATGTACGACCAGCAGGTCGCGAGCCGCGACGACATCGACGCCGCGATGCGGTTCGGCTGCGGACTGCCGCTCGGGCCGCTGCAACTGCTCGACGTCATCGGCACGGACACCGCCTGCGACATCCTCACCGTGCTCGCCGAACGGTGGGACGAGCCCGCGCTGCGGCCCGCGCGCCGCCTGCGGCACATGGTCCTCGCCGGAATGCTCGGCCATAAGTCGGGGCGCGGCTTCTACGACCACCGGGGAAGCGGCGAGACTGCGCCCGCACCCGAGACGCCCTCCGGTTCGCCCGCCATCCGCACGGTCGGGGTCGTCGGATCGGGCACCATGGCCGCCGGCATCGCCGAGGTCTTCGCGCTCGCCGGGTGCGCCACCGTCCTGGTCGGCCGCACCGACGACCGAGCCAAGTCGGCCTGGCAGACGGTGTCCCGCTCCACGGGCCGCTCCCTGAAGCGCGGACGGCTCGACGAGACGACGCGCGACGCCGCCCTCGGCCGCCTGACCCCCAGCAGCGACCTGACGGAACTCGCCGACTGCGACCTCGTGATCGAGGCCGTCGCGGAGGACCTGGCCGTCAAGAAGCAACTCTTCCGCGAGCTGGGCGCCGTCTGCCGGCCGGGCGCGCTGCTCGCCACCACCACGTCGAGCCTGCCCGTGATCGAGTGCGGACTCGCGTCGGGCCGCCCCGCCGACGTACTGGGACTGCACTTCTTCAACCCGGCACCCGTCATGCGCCTCGTCGAGGTGATCGGCTCCCTGGAGACCGCGCCCGAGAACATCGCCGCCGCCCGCGAGCTGTGCCGCACGCTCGGCAAGCATCCGGTGCGCTGCACGGACCGGCCGGGCTTCATCGTCAACGCGCTGCTCTTCCCCTATCTCAACAGCGCGGTGCGGCTCGCGGAGAGCCACTACGCCACCGTCGACGAGATCGACGCCGTCATGAAGCTGGGCTTCGGCTATCCGCTCGGCCCCTTCGAACTCCTCGACGTCATCGGCCTCGACATCTCGCTGAGCATCCAGCACATCCTGCACGCCGCCGACGGCAACCCCGCGACCGCGCCCGCGCCCCTCATGGAGCACCTGGTCGCCGCGGGCCGGGCCGGGCGCAAGGCAGGGGCCGGGTTCCGGGTCCATGCGTGAGGGGCTGAACGCCGAGGGCGTGAGTGGAAGGAATCGGATGGACGACGACATGAGCACCGAGACGAGCAATGCGACGGGCACTGAGACCGGTCCTGAGATGGGCGCCGAGCACCGGCGGGAGCGGGACCGCCGCAGGGCCGAGATCGAGGTCGGCGTCGACGCCATCGCGCGCGCCATGCTGGCCGAACTCACCGGATGGCCCGACCTGGATCCCTTCGTACGTAGGCTCTGCGCGGCCCCCGGAGCGGGGCAGCCGCTGCGGGAGGGCGCGAGCCGATGAGCACCTCGACACCAGTGGCCACCAGCACGGTCCGGGAAGCCGCGGAGGCGGCCCGGGCCGCCGCGGCCGGGCTCGCCACCACGACCGGGGCCCAGCGCGACTCCGCGCTCCGCGCCATCGCGCGGGCCCTCACCGACCGGGCGCCGGAGATCCTGGCCGCGAACAAGCGGGACATGGACGACGCCCGCGCGGCCGGGCGCCCGCAGGCGGTGCTCGACCGGCTCGCCGTCTCCGACGGCCAGCTCGCCGGCCTCACGGACATGACACGTGACGTGGCCGCCATGGCCGACCCGGTCGGAACGGTCACGAGCGGCTCCGTCCTGCCCAACGGCCTGGAGGTCCGCCAGGTCAGGGTGCCCCTCGGCGTCGTCGGCATGATCTACGAGGGCCGCCCCAACGTCACCGTCGACGCCGCCGTGCTCTGCGTCAAGAGCGGCAACGCGGCGCTGCTGCGCGGCTCCTCGGCCGCCCGGCACACCAACGCCGCGCTGATCGCCGTGATGCGGGACGCGGTGGCGGACACGGTGGTGCCGGCCGATGCGATCCAGGGGGTACCCGGCGACACGCATGCCTCCGTCACGGAACTCATGTCGCTGCGCGGACTGGTGGACGTACTGATACCGCGGGGCGGCCGGGAGCTGATCGAGACCACCGTGCGGGAGGCGGCGGTACCGGTGATCGAGACGGGCGTCGGGAACTGCCACGTCTACGTCGACGAACACACCGACATCGAACGGGCGTTGCGCATCGTGATCAACGCCAAGACGCAGCGGCCGTCCGTCTGCAACGCGGCGGAGACGCTTCTCGTGCACGAGGCCGTCGCGCCCTCGTTTCTGCCGCGCGCGCTCAAGGAGCTCGCGCGGCACGGCGTCACCGTGCACGGAGACACCCGCGTCCTCGCCGCGGCATCCACTGTCGCGTCAGCTCCGGGCGAGCCGGCTTCGGGCGAGCCGGTGGTGGTCGCGGCCACGGAGGAGGACTGGGACCGCGAGTACCTCGCGGCGGACATCGCCGTCGCCGTCGTCGACTCGCTGGAGCAGGCGGTCGAGCACATCCGCCGCCACGGCACCGGGCACACCGAGGCGATCGTCACCGAATCCCAGTCCGCGGCGCGCCGGTTCGTCCTCGCCCTGGACACGGCGGTCGTCGCCGTCAACGCGTCGACGAGGTTCGCGGACGGCGGCGAACTGGGTCTCGGGACCGAACTCGGCATCTCCACGCAGAAGTTGCACGCGCGCGGCCCGATGGGCGTGACCGCGCTGACGACCACGAAATACGTCCTGGTGGGCGACGGTCAGATCCGGTAGTTCAAGGAGGAACGGGCCATGCATGTACGCATCATCACCGCCACGGAACCTTCCGGGAGGTTCCTGTACGAGGACAGCCGGCCGAGGGACCGCTTCCCCCGAACCGCCGCGCCCGTGCCGCCCTGGCTCGGACTGGCGGGCGCGGAGGACGACCCGACGGAGCTCCACATCGTGCGGGGCATCGACTGAGGGACCACGCGAGCCGAACACCGAAGGCGCCCACGCGAGAGGATCGCGGGGGCGCCTTCTGACAACTGCTCACGCGCCTCAGCGCATCGCCTCCGTCGCCAGCCCGGCAGCAGGCCGCACGCGGATGGTGATACGTCGTGGCGCGGGCGCCGGGAGTTGCTGCGGCAGGGCCGAGGGGCCGGGGAGGAGCAGGACGAGGTCGTCCAGGCTCACCAGTTCCGCCTCCGAGTGGCCGAGGAGGAGCGGGAGTTCGCGTGCGTCCAGGTTGACGAGGCCCCTCGCGATGACCTGCCCGGCCGGGGAGATCAGCTCCACGGGATCGCCCGCGGCGAAGTCGCCGTCGGCGTGCGTCACGCCCTTGGCGAGGACGGGGCCCGCCCGGCCCGCGAGAGCCTCGGCCGCGCACGCGTGCAGGTGCAGCGCCCCGCGCGGGCTGCTCGCGTGCTCCAGCCAGAGGAGATGGTCGGCGGCGCGCGCGCCCGTGCGGTGGAAATAGGTGCCCGTGTCCCGGCCCGCCAGCGCGTCCGCCGCGTGCCGGGCGGCGGTGAGGACCACCGGGATGCCCGCGTCGGTGGCGATGCGCGCGGCCTCCACCTTGGTGACCATGCCGCCGGTGCCGACGCCCGCGCTCCCGGTGCTGCCGATCTCCACGCCGGCCAGATCGCCGGGGCCACGGATCTCGCTGATGCGGCGCGACCCCGGCCGGTCCGGTGCGCCGTCGTACAGGCCGTCGACGTCGGACAGCAGGATGAGCGCGTCGGCCCGCACCAGATGGGCGACGAGTGCCGCGAGCCGGTCGTTGTCGCCGAACTTGATCTCCGCGGTGGCCACGGTGTCGTTCTCGTTCACCACCGGCAGCGCGCCCATGGCGAGGACCTGCTCCAGCGTGCGGTACGCGTTGCGGTAGTGCGCCCGGCGGCTGACGTCCTCCGCGGTGAGCAGCACCTGCCCGACCCGTACCCCGTACCGCGCGAAGGAGGCGGTGTACCGGGCCACGAGCAGCCCCTGCCCCACACAGGCGGCGGCCTGCTGCCGCGCCAGGTCGTGCGGACGGGCCACGAGGCCCAGCGGGGCGAGGCCGGCCGCGATGGCGCCGGAGGAGACGAGCACGACCTCGACGCCGGCCGCCTTCGCACGCGCAAGGACATCCACGAGCGCGTCGACGCGATCGGAGTCGAGCCCTCCGGCAGCCGTGGTGAGGGAGGACGAGCCGACCTTGACCACGATGCGGCGGGCGGCGAGCACGTCGGACCTCGGCCCGTGGGCCGAGCCCGTCACCGGGGTGCCGCAGTCGACATGGCGCTGCCCCGGGGGAGGCCGTGTGCCCCTTCGCGCAGCAGCGCGTGCACCGTCTCCACCACCAGGACCGGCTGCTCGTACGGAAGGTCGTGGCCGTGACCCGGCACCGTCTGCAGGGTCGCGCCCGGTATCTCGGAGGCGAGGGCCCGTGCCTGGTCGGGCGGGGTGTAGCGGTCGAGTTCGCCCACCAGGACGCGGGTGGGGACGTTGCCGAGGGCGCGGATGCGGCCCGCGCAGTCGTGCGAGGTCAGGGCCGAGTAGAACTCGGCGATCGCCAGGACCGGCACGTCACGGAAGGCGCGCGCGTTGGCGCGGACCGCCTCGGTGGTGGGCCCGGGGCCGAAGACCGCGCGCCACAGCGGCGCGGTGGTCGGGTGGGAGAGCGGGCCGGTCAGGAGGCGGTGGGCGGTCCGCGCCGCGCGGGGTGAGCGCAGCAGGCGGTCGGCGACCTTCCGCTGGGTCCGCGCGCGCCGCCGGGACCCGGGCGACGTGGCCGTGCCCGTCGGTCCCGGCCGGTCGTTCAGCGCGCTCAGCGTCGCGCCGACCTCGTTGAGCGAGGTGGAGATCAGGCCCACGCCCGCCACGTCCGTGCCGAACAGGCCGGGCCGCCGGGCGGCCAGCTCCTGGATGGCCATGCCGCCCATGGAGTGGCCGATCAGGATCACGGGCCTGCCGTCACGCGCCGCGTCGGCGAGGACCAGGGCCAGGTCGGCGCAGAGCAGCTCCATGTCGAGCACGGCACTGCCCCGCGTCGAACGGCCGTGCCCGCGCTGGTCGAAGCTGATGGCACGCAGGGCCGGAAAGCCGGCGCGCGGCCGGGTCAACGCGTCGATGTGCGGACGCCAGTCGAGCGCGGACATCGTCCAGCCGTGACAGAGGATCACGCTGAGCGGAGCATCAGGATCCCCATGCGTGGAAACAGCAAGCTCGGCCCCGTCGGGCGTACCCAGCACATGAACCTGATGCCGCGGCTCAACGGGCGCGGCGGCACTCATGACGCCTTCTTGCGTTCGGCGGGGAGGGGCGGGGTTGACTCGACGGGGAGCCGCCGGGCCGGATTGGCGGGAAGCGGCCGGGCGAGTTCGGGGGAGAGCGCCAAGGCCCGTTCGGCGAGGCGCATCGGGTCCGTCTCGGCGGCGAGCGGCACGGCCGGTTCGGCGAAGGGCGGCACGGCGGAGTCGGCGGGAAGCGTCACGGCCGGTTGGGTGGGGAGCGGCCGGGCGCGTTCGGGGGAGAGCGTCAGGGCCGGTTCGGCGGGGCGCATCGGGTCCGTCTCGGCGGCGAGCGGCACGGCCGGCTCGGCGAGGGGCGGTAGGGCGGAGTCGGCGGGGAGCGGCACGGCCGGCTCGGCGTGGGGCGGCAGGGCGGAGTCGGCGGGGAGCGACGGGGCCGGTTCGGCGGGGAGCGGCCGGGTGGGGTCGGTTGAAAGGGGTGGGGTCGGCTCGGCGAGCTGCGACGGGGCCGACAGGTCGCAGCCGCAGGCCGAGGCGAACTCGGCCGTGCGCCAGGCGTGTTGGACCTGGCCGAAGGTCATGCCGAGCGCCGTGGCGATACGCGTCTGGCCCCACCCCCGGCGGCGCAGGTACCACACGTACGCCGAACGCTCCTGGGGGCGCGGCTTGCCGCGCCTGCCGCCGCTCTCCAGGAACTGGTGGAGGTTCCCGCCGAGCGCGGCGACCGTGCCGGCCACCCGCCGAAGCTCCCGCCGCTCCCGGACGGTGAGCCCGCCCCATATGCCGGCGCTCTCCTCGTGCGCGAGCGCTTCGCTCAGGCAGTCGCCGACCACCGGGCAGCTCGCGCAGAGACGCTTGGCGGCCGCCTCCGACTCCGTGTCGTCCGGGCTCCTCCCCGACGGGAAGAAGGTGTCCGGATCGCAGTCACGGCAGGCCGCCCGCTCCACCCAGGGTGCCCCGAGTGTGTGCTGATTCGCTGGTGCGTACATGTCGGTCGGCCCTTCCCTCGCTTCATCGCGGCCCCGAACCGATGCGGAACCGCCCCCTCAATGACCTGAAGACGACCATGGCGGGCGGCGGCGCCAGCGGCGTGCCGAAGGGCGTGCCGAAGGCGTGGTGATGCCGTCCCACTGATGTCGAGAATAAAGTCAACGCCCAATGATTTCAATGGGTGTTGAGCTCAATCCGGATGGCCGGAAGGCGGCGCCCCGGACGCGTGGTCCCTGCACGAACCCGCCCCGGCGCCCGCCCCGGCGGAAGATGTCCCAGGTGAGCGACCCCGGCCCCGGGGGCGTCGGAGCTGTGACCGCGAGGTGGTCACACCGCGCCCGTTCCGTGGATTCCTCGCGTGTTGAAATCAAGTCTTGCTGGAGCCAACTCGCGTGGCGTACGGTCCCCATGGCTCAAACCACACGGACCCGAATCGGGTCCCGGGGGAGTGCCGACGGACGTGCCCCGGCTGTGCCCCGGCACCGGCCGACGCAGCCCCCAGCACCAGGCAGCCCAGATCCACGCTCTTGTACGCCACGCGTCATCGAGCTCGACTTTCTTCATCCGCGCTGTACGGCGCTCCCAACGGGGGGAGCACGGTCAACACCTGAAGGGGTGTTTTACGTGCATTTACTGCCATTGCGAGAGCTGACGAACGGACCGGCGGCCGCCATCCCCACAGATGCCACGGCGCCCCATGCCGCTCGAAGCCCGGGCTCGCGCTCAGTTAGCCACTGTCCGAGCGTCTTGGAGGTTCCCATGCCGGTCGTCAGCGCACCTGTCGTAGCCCTGCCCCGCCATCAGGTCGACACCGACGAACTCCTCAGCGTGCTGAGCGAGTTGTACGTCGACCACCCGAGGCTCAAGGCCATCCACACGGCGATCCGTGCCACGTCCGTGCGGTCACGCTGGTACACCCGCCCGCTGGCCGAGCAGTTCAGCACCGACGTACCCGTCGTGGAGCGGATGCGCACCCACCTGCGCGACTCCCTCGACCTGGCGGAGAGCGCCGCCCGGGGGGCGCTGTTCGAGTCGGGTCTTGAGCCTGGCGACATCACCAACCTGGTGGTGACCAGCGCCACCGGACACACCATGCCCGGCCTCGACGTCCACCTGATGGAGCGGCTCGCCCTGCCCTGCTCGGTCCGCCGGCTCCCGGTGACCCAACTCGGCTGCGGGGGCGGGGCGTTCGCCCTCACCCGGGCCAGGGACCTGGTCCTCGCGCGGCCCGACGCGACGGTGCTCGTCGTCTGCGCCGACGTCTACAGCCACTATCTGCACCCGGCCGACACCGGCATGGACGGCATGATCTTCAAGGGGCTCATCGGGGACGCCGCGGGCGCCTGCGTGGTGCGCGCCGGGTCGGACGGCCCGCACATGGAGCTCAACGAACCCTGGGAGTACCTGCTCCCCGGCAGCCGCGACATCGTGGGCAGTTACGTCGACTCCGACGGGCTGCACGCGCACAACGCACCACGGCTGTTGCGGGCGGTGCAGGACATCGCGCCGCGCGTCAGGGAATGGCTCGAGCGAACCGCGCCACCCGGTGCCGACGCGCGGCCGGGGTTCGTCGTCTCGCACTCCGGCAGCCCGAAGATCCTGGACGCCGTGATGGCGGGCCTCGGCTGCCCGCCGGAGATGGTGGACCTGTCCAGGGACTCCCTGCGCGAGCTCGGCAACGTCGGCTCGGCCTCGGTCCTCGACGTACTGGAGAGGACCTTCGCCAAGCCGCCGGCCGACGGTGACGAGGGGCTGCTGCTCGCGCTCGGCCCCGGCATCTCGCTCATCGCCTCGAAGATCACCTGGCGGGCCTGAGCCTGGACGCGTCAACTGCCCGCGGGGAAGGCGCAGTTGGCGGGCCGGGGAAACCCCGTCGGGGGATTCCCCGGCCTTCGCCCCGACGGCTCGGGTCAGGCCTTCGGCGCGACGGACCGGGTCAGGCCTTCGACTCGACGGACCGGATCAGTCCTGGTCCTCCGGGACGATGTCCGCGAGGGCCGGGACATCCGGGAGGTCCAGCGAGGCGAGCCGCAGGTTCAGGGTGGGTGTCACCCAGCGGATGATGTCCTCGAAGTCCATCGAGGCCAGGGGCTCGACCTTGAGGACGTAGCGGATGATGGCGACGCCCGCCAGGTGGGACGAGGCGAGGGCCGAGACGATGGACGCGTCCGGATGGTCCTTGAAGACCATCTGCCCGGCCCAGTTCTTGATGCTTGTCTCGATCCGGTCCCGCAGGAGGTCGGAGGTGGCACTGTCGGCGAGCCCCGCGCGGTAGATGGCGGTCATCGCATAGCGCGTGTCCTCGTGCTCCCAGAAGTTCAGGTACGTCCGGGCCAGCCACGCGGCGGTCCGGGACGACCCGTCGGGCTGGGGCGCGTCGAACTCGTCGAATGCGGCGGAGACGCTGAGCCGTGACTCGACCGCCGCGCGGAAGACCCCCTCCTTGTTGCTGAAGAAGTGATGCACGAGCGCCGGGTCCACCTGCGCCGCCTCGGCGATGGAGCGGATGGTCGTGCTCGTGTAGCCGCGGTCCGCGAAGAGATGGAGCGCGGCCACCAGGATCTGCTCGCGTGTGCCGCTGTCGCCGGGCCGTCGGCCACTGCGTGCGCGCAGCGGCCTCGGCTTCTTGCCGGGGGGCGGCTTCTGAGGGGACGTGGACTTTCGGGCGGACGTCGCTGGTCCGTCCGTGCGCCTGGGTGTCATGGAATCACTGCACTTCGGGGGGTGTCAGAGCGGCTAATTCATTGCTTAGTGAAAACATCCTAACAGGCGCTAACCGAGGACTCCAGAGGCGTGCGTGGATCTTGGCGCGGAGTCGTGCCCTGTTCCGGGGGCCCGGCCTCGGGCAGGTGCCGGCGGCCGATTCACCGGGGGTCGGCGGGTCCGATCAGGGTCAGGCGCAGCCCCGGGGCGATCGTCTCGACGACGGTTTCGAGGTCGGCGGAGGCGACGGCCTCGACCCCGATCAGGTGCCGGACGATCGCGGTGCCGCCGAGCTGGGCGCCGAAGAGCGCGGTGCGCAGATCCGCGTCCGGGCCGGGGAGTTGCTGGTCGACCTGGCCGTTGAGCGACTCCGATATGCAGGTGCGCAGGACCGCGGAGGCGTCCCGGTCGGAGAGCGCGATGCGGTAGACCTCCACCAGCGGGGACTCTTCGTCGCCGGGCTCCCACAGGGGCAGGTAGCTGCGGGCGAGGCGGGTCGGCAGGTCGTCGTCGATGCCCACCGCGACCTCGGGCGCGAGCAGCCCGGCCACCTTGAAGGTCCGCCGGAGCAGGGCGGCGAAGACCTCGGCCTTGTCGGCGAACAGGGCGCGGGCGAGCTCCGGTTCGAGCCCCGCCTGGCCGGCGAGGTCGTCCAGGCTCGTCTGCCGGTAGCCGCGCTCGACGAAGAGTGTGCGGGCCGCGGAGACCAGGGCCTGAGCGGCCTCGGTCCGCTGGGTGTCCACGAGACTCTCGGTGGTGATGGTCATGGTGCATCTCCCGTTGGTGTGTGGCATGGCGACGCTGTGCCGATGGCGTCGTCAAGGGGAGCGCCGTGTGACGAGACCCGTGCTTGACGGCCGCCGGGTGCGGGGTTGTCCACCGCTTAAGTATTTCACTGTGCAGTGAACTCTACTGGCGTTGAATTCGTCAAGTGGCGCCCGCATGGCGGGAGATGGGCGTGTCGACGGCGAATGCCGGTGCGACGGTGGGGGCTTGGCGGGCGGGCGCGTGTATGCGAAACTCCACAAGCGATGAGTTCATCGGTTGTGGAGTTGTGGGCTCCCACAACCACCCGGACAGCGCGGGCAGTCGACGCCAGTGAGAGCGCACCCAGTGGAACCGCGGTTCGCACCGCGCCGAGGAGGAATCGTGCAGTCGATCGGCATCGTCGGAGTGGGGTCCTACCTGCCCGAGACCGTCATCACCAACGAGGAGATCGGGCGCGGCGCGGGCGTGAGCGACGAGTGGATCGTCCGCAAGACCGGAATCCGCGAACGGCGCAGGGCCGCGGCCCACGAGGCCACGTCCGACCTGGCCGCCGCAGCGGCACAACGCGCCCTGGCCAGAGCAGGGCTGACGGCGGATCAAGTCGCTTACGTCGTGGTCGCCACCTCGACCCCGGACCACCCGCAGCCCGCCACGGCCGCACTCGTGCAGAACCTGATCGGCGCGACCCGGGCCGCCGCCTTCGACGTCAACTCCGTGTGCAGCGGCTATGTATACGCGCTCAAGGCCGTCGAACGGATGCTGGCCGGTGCGCCCGCCGATGAGCCGCGCCACGGCCTGGTCATCGGCGCCGACATCTACTCCCGCATCCTCGACTACGCCGACCGGCGGACCGCCGTCCTCTTCGGGGACGGGGCGGGGGCCACGGTCCTGGGGCCGGTGGCGCCCGGCCTCGGCCTGCGGAAGATCTCCCTGACCTCGCGCGGTGACGCGCACCGGCTGATCGGCGTCGCCGCGGGCGGCAGCCGTCACCCGGCCTCGCCCGCCACCGTGACCGAGGGCGGCCACTACTTCCGGATGGACGGCCGCGGCGTACGCGACTTCATCCAGCGCACGCTGCCGGACGAGATCGGCGGGCTGCTGCGACGCGCCGGTGTCCCCGCCGGCGCCGTACGCCACTTCGTCCCGCACCAGGCCAACGGCATCATGCTCGCCGACCTCTGGCCCGGACTCGGCATGGACCGCGCCGCACTCCACCTCACCCTGGAGCGGTACGCCAACACCGGGGCGGCATCGGTGCCGATCACCCTGGCCGAGATGGACCGCGCGGGAGCGGCGGCACCCGGCGACACGGTCGTGCTCGCCGCGTTCGGCGGCGGCATGAGCCTGGGGACCGCGCTCCTGACGTGGACCATGTCGCCCCAGGGCAACACCCGCCCCGCACGCCGGAGTTCAGCGGTGGCCGACGCCCTGTGCAACGTCCCCGACCTGCTCGCGGCGGGCGGCCCCGCGCCGCTGGCGTCATGAGCGCGCCGAGCGGGGCGGGCGACGTGCTGCCGCCCGGGAATCCCGCGCCGGACGCCTTCGCCCCGGACGCCCGCGGTCGCGTGGCCCGGCTGCACGCGATCCGCGAACTCGCCGAGAACGGGCCCTCCGAGAAGGCGACCGCCGCCCAGCACGCCAAGGGCAAGCTCACCGCCCGCGAACGCATCGCGCTGCTGCTCGACGACGCCACCTTCCAGGAGGTGGAGCCGTTGCGGCGGCACCGCGCGCAGGGCTTCGGCCTGGAGGACAAGCGGCCCTACACGGACGGCGTGGTCACCGGCTGGGGCACCGTGCACGGCAGGACCGTGTTCGTGTACGCCCATGACTTCCGCATCTTCGGCGGCGCGCTCGGCGAGGCGCACGCCGCGAAGATCCACCGCATCATGGACATGGCCATCGCCGCCGGGGCGCCGCTCGTCTCGCTCAACGACGGGGCTGGCGCCCGCATCCAGGAGGGCGTCACCGCGCTGGCCGGCTACGGCGGGATCTTCACCCGCAACGCCCGCGCCTCCGGTGTGATCCCGCAGATCAGCGTGATGCTCGGGCCCTGCGCAGGCGGCGCTGCCTACAGCCCCGCGCTCACGGACTTCGTGTTCATGGTGCGCGAGACCTCGCAGATGTTCATCACAGGACCCGACGTCGTGCAGGCCGTCACCGGGGAACAGGTGACGCACAACGGCCTGGGCGGCGCCGACGTGCACGCCACCGTCTCGGGTGTCGCGCACTTCGCGTACGACGACGAGCACGGCTGCCTGGAGGACGTCCGCTATCTCCTCTCGCTGCTGCCCCAGAACAACCGCGAGACCGCACCCGCCGTGGCACCCGAAGACCCCGAGGACCGGCTGTGCGACGCGCTCACCGACCTGGTGCCGGTCGACGGGAACCGCCCCTACGACATGCGCCGCGTCATCGAGGAGATCGTCGACGACGGCGAGTTCCTCGAGGTGCACGAGCGGTGGGCGACGAACGTCGTCGTCGCGTTCGCGCGGCTCGGCGGGCAGGTCGTGGGGATCGTCGCCAACCAGCCGCAGTCCCTCGCCGGCGTCCTGGACATCGACGCGAGCGACAAGGCCGGGCGCTTCGTGCAGCTCTGCGACGCCTTCAACATCCCGCTGGTCACCCTGCTCGACGTACCGGGCTTCCTGCCCGGCGTGGACCAGGAGCACGGCGGCATCATCCGGCACGGGGCGAAGCTCCTCTACGCGTACTGCAACGCGACCGTCCCGCGGATCTCGCTCGTGCTGCGCAAGGCGTACGGCGGCGCGTACATCGTCATGGACTCCCGCTCCGTGGGCGCGGACCTCGCGTACGCCTGGCCCACCAACGAGATCGCGGTGATGGGCGCGGAAGGCGCCGCGAACGTGATCTTCCGGCGCCGCATCCAGGCGGCCGACGACCCCGACGCGATGCGCGAGCAGATGGTCAAGGAGTACAAGGCCGAGCTCATGCACCCCTATTACGCCGCCGAACGCGGACTCCTCGACGACGTGATCGACCCCGCCGACACCCGCCGGGTCCTCGTCGGCGCCCTGCGCATGCTGCGGACCAAGCACGCGGAGCTCGCGGCACGCAAGCACGGCAACCCGCCGCAGTAGGCGGCCACCCCCGCACCGGAGCGCAGCCCACCCCACTTCGCAGAAGGAGCACACATGACCACCGCGACCCCCGCACAGCCCCTGGTCCGTGTCGTCAAGGGCGGCAGCGTCCTGGACGAGGAACTCGCCGCCCTGACGGCGGTGCTGCTGTCCCGCGCCGCGGCGGCGGGCCCGCAGGACGGCGACGAGACCGCCGCGGAGTCCGTGTCCGTGGTTCCGCTGTGGGAGCGCCCCGGCCCGCAGTCCCCTTACCGCTCTCCGCTCAGCTGGCGCAACTAGCTCTCGGTAATCCCTAGTTGGCCCAGAGAGCGGTGAGCAGTGAAGGCGCGACCAGCTTCGCCAGCGCCTGCACGGGCAGATCGGCGATCGGCTGCAGCCGCAGCAGATAGCGGGCGAACGCCACACCGAGCAACTGCGCCGCGACCAGACTAGTGTTGGACGCGGCGCGCTCGGCGCCGAGCACACCCGTCAGGCTGCTGGTGAACTGCTGGTGCAGGATGCGCCGCAGCCGCTCGGCCGCCCGCTCGTTGGTCGCGGCGGACCGCAGGAGCAGCCGCAGGGAGCCCTCGTCCGTGTCGTTCTCCCACGGGGCGAGGAAATAGGTGACCAGGACGTACGGCAGCTGTTCCGGGGGAGTGCCCGTCAGGTCGGGGAGGCCCAGGTCGACGTCGAGAGCGGCGTCGAAGAGCTGGTCCTTGGTCCCGAAGTACCGCATGACCATCGAGGGGTCTATCGAAGCGGTGGCCGCGATGGCGCGGATGGTGGCCCGCTGATAGCCGTCGGCGGCGAAGTGCAGCCGGGCGGCGTACAGGATCGCCGCGCGCGTGCGGTGCGAACGTGTGGTCCCGCTGTGGTCCACGGCATCCCCTTTCTCGACCGGGCGGAAGCGGTGGCGGTGCGGTGGCGGTGCGGTGGCCCGGCCGGGCGCGCGGCTTCAGCGGCGCGCACCCGGCCTCGGTGCGGGAGCGGGACTCGGGCCGTCTACGCCTCGGGCCGCGAGGTCAGGCTCTCCGCGCCGGCCTGGTCGCCCGCCTGCTCTCCCGCCGGGGCTTCCGGCGCGGGAGCCGGGGCGGGCCGTGACGGGCGCGCGGCCGGCGTCTCGTGTGTACGGCGGCTCGGTGCCGGGCCCTGGACCCCGCACCACCGGTGCAGTGCCTCGCTCACCCGGTCCTCGTCCGCGCCGCGCTCCTCCGGTCCCGCCACCCAGGCCGCGTACCCGTCGGGGCGGACCAACAAGAGCTCCACGCCCGCGAGTCCGGGCAGCGGACCGGCCACCCGGACCGGGCTCACCCGCGAGCCCCAGTCCTCGGCGAGCTTCGCCGCCGCCCCGTCCGCACTCAGGTCGACGAGCAGGAAGCGACCGTCACGCATCAGCTCGTACAGCCGCACCGGAGGCGCGTCGGGCCGCGGCACGCGCAGGTCGGGGACCCGCTGTCCGACCCGGATCGGGAGGCCGCCGCGACGGCTGCCGCGCACCGAGTAGTCGGCGCGCAGCCCGCTGATCGCCTCCGCCGCGACGCGCCGTGGCCCGCTGTGCGAAAGGAGCCGCGCGAGGACGGTGCGCCGCACGGTGTTGAGCACGGGGGAGGGGTTCGTGGCCAGGCGCGTCGCCCGGTCCGTGGCGCGCAGGATCTGCTCGGCGTGCGGGCGGCGCTCCGCCTCGTAGGAGTCGAGCAGCCCCGAGGGCGCCCAGCCCTGCACCTCGGCGGCGAGCTTCCAGCCGAGGTTGACCGCGTCCTGGATGCCGAGGTTGATGCCCTGCCCGCCCAGCGGCGAATGCAGATGGGCCGCGTCCCCGGCCAGCAGGACCCGACCCGTGCGGTACTGATCGGCGATCCGTTGGTGGATCTTGAACCGGGCGAGCCAGGTCGGCTCGTGGGGTTCCGGGTCGAATCCGAGCGCCTCGGTCAGGAGTCCGCGCAGCTCGTCGAGGGTCACCGGGTCACGCGTCCACGGCCGGTCCCGGTGGGCCACGGCAAGGCGGTACAGGCCGTCGCCGTACGGCACCGAGAGCACGATCCCGCCCCCGCCGTTGCGCAGGAGCACGGCCTCCGGCGGCGGCTTGCGCAGCCGTACGTCGGCGAGGATCGGCGCGATGTCGTAGGTCCGTCCCCGGAAGGCGATGCCCGCGAGTTCGCGTACGACGCTGTGCGCGCCGTCGCAGCCGACGACGAAGTCGGCGCTCTCCTCCCACTCCCCGGCGGGCGAACGCACCTGCAGGGTCACGCCCTTGCCGTCCTGGCCGAGTCCGAACACCTCGGCGTCCCGCTCGATGGTGACGCCGAGATCGATCGCGCGCTGCTGGAGCACCGACTCGGTCCGGCTCTGCGGGATGACGTTGAGGCAGGGGAAACGGGTGTCGAGCTCGGCGAAGTCGACGACCGCGCCGCGCGCCGGGACCATGCGGCGCACCGGCCGGCCGAGGGCCACCAGGTCGTCGGCGTGGCCGCGCAGGTCGAGGACTTCCATGGTCCTGCTGTAGAGGCCCATCGCGCGGGACTGCGCGGAGGGCGCGGTGCGGCGCTCCAGGACCGTGCAGGAGATCCCGGCGGCGGCCAGTTCGCAGGCCAGGGCGAGACCGGTGGGCCCGGCCCCGACGACGATGACGGACTGCTGAGGGGCGCTGGTGGCCACGGGGTCCTCCTTGGACTCGTACGGCTGTGGCGATGGCAGTGGCTGGTTCGGTGGCTGGTGATGGTGTGGTTCAGGGGGCGGGGGCGCCGGACCGCACGGGCGGGCCGGGCGCGGGTGTCGCGGTCCGCGGCAGTCCAAGACGCGCGGCCCAGGTGCCCGCGCCGAGCACGAGCGCCCCGAGCAACAGCCAGCCCACCGGCCCTTGTCGGACCACGAGGAAGGTGATGACGAGCGGCCCGTACGTGTTGCGCGCGGCGTTGCCGAGGCTGAAGAACGCCAGGTAGACCTGGCGCCGGTCCTCGGGCGCGAGGTCGTAGGAGATCGCCCAGGCCCCCGCCTGCTGGTGCATCTCGGCGAACGCCTGGAAGCCGACCGCCGCGAGGATCAGCGTCACGGCTGCCCAGACGGGCACCGCACCGCTGACGGCCAGGACGGCGCAGCACACGGCGAGCAGCAGGCCTCCCCGCCGCAGGGCACGGCCGCCGTCCGCCGCGCTCTGCGTGCCCTTGGTGGCGCGGACCTGGAAGAGCACGACGACGACGGTGTTGAGGACGAGCGTCCAGGCGATGGTGCCCCGCGGGATGTCGTCGTGGGCGAGCACCCAGAGCGGCACGCCCGTGGTCAGTACGGTGACATGCAGGCTGACCAGGGAGTTCAACGAGGTCAGCGCGCTGAACCTGCGGTCCTTCAGGACGCTGAGGCGCTGCCGCCAGGGGAGCGGACGCCCGTTGCCCGCGTCATGGCGGGGTACCCGCAGCCGCAGGACCAGGGCCGCGGCGAGCACGAAGGAGAAGCTGTTGGCGTAGACGGTGCTCACGTACGCCGTGTCGCTCTCCCGCAGCAGCGCCGCGCCGGCCACCAGACCGCCCAGGGCGAGCCCCAGATTCTGCAGCGACCGCGCGCGTCCCATGGCGCGCACCCGCTCCTCCTTGCCCACCGCCGCCCCGAAGAGCCCCTGCACGAGCGGCGACGCCCCGCGGTCGGCCACCGCGAGGACGGAGACCACCACGAGAAACGCCCGGAAGTCCGAGGCCAGCGGGTAACAGAGGAGCAGCGCCGCCCGCACCAGATGTGCGGCGATCAGCATGCGGTGCGGGCCGACACGGTCGGCGAGGACCCCGATCGGCACGAGGGACAGGAACGACACGGCTCCGGCGACGGACAGACCGATGCCGACCTGGCTTGTCCCCAGGTCCAGATACCGCGTGAAGAAGATGACGGACACGGCCATGTAGAGGCCGCTCCCGAGGGCGTCGACGAACACGGCGGCGAGCAGGCTGCCCGCCGCTCCGGGCAGCTTGAGCCGCCGTCCGTCGTGCTTGTGCTCCGTCGGACCCGTCATGTCGCCCTCGCCCCCGTCTCTTTCCGCTGCCTCGCCCGGTGCGGCGTCGCTCAGTAGTAGTCGCGCATCAACTCGTCGGCCCACGAGGGCTGTTCGGTGTCGCCGTGGGGCGCGAACTGCGTCATGTACGGCTTGACGTCGAGGACTGGTGTGCCGTCCACCGCGTCGAGCCCCAGGACGTGCAGGTCGAGGCCGTCCGCCTTGATGAGCCGGCAGCGCGATACGCCGATGCGGTTCGGGCGGTTCTTGCCGCGCTGCGCGAAGATGCCGGCCCGTGGCCAGTCCGGGTTGCCGCGGGGGTGGCGGGCCCCGCGCTCCACCTTCTCGGGCGGCACCCGGTGGAAGTGGAAGACGACTTCGAGGTGCGAGAACGAGTCAAGGCCGAGCAGGGCGTCCGGTCCGAAGCGCCCCGCGTCCAGGCGGATCACGGAGGCCACCGGCCCCCAGTGGTCGTCGACGATTTCCTTGCGGTCGTTGTGCACGGTGGCGATCGGCACGATGCCGGTCACCTCCCCGGGCTCGCCCTGATCCTGGGCTTCGCCCTGCTCCTGGGTGTCGCCCTGCCAGACCTCGCCCCGCACCAGCAGCTCCCCGGCCGTGGCGCGCCCCACCGTGAGGTAGACGTCCTCGCGGGGCACGTCGAGCAGGTCGCCGATGCGGTCCTGAAGCAGCCGCAGAAGGTCGCCCACTTGTGCCCGGCCGTAGCTTTCCTTGCAGACGACGAAGCCCACCGGCGCGGGATTTCCCGGGCCCTGCCACTGCGGCCGGTGGAAGGAACCGGGCTCCACCTGCTGCCACCAGAGCCAGCAGTGGCCCGCCGGGATGCCGAGCAACCCGGTGACGGAGGCGGCGAGTTGGGCGAGCACGGACTCGCCGGGGCTCGGCGCCGGTGAGTACAGCCTGATGACCGGCATCTCAGCGCGCCCCCCGCAGCGGCTTGACGCCGATCACCATGCAGGTGCGCACGGGAATGCGGAACTCGTCGCCGTCCTTGCGGATGCCCAGGGCGTGCAGATGGGCGCTCGGGGCTTCGAGGAGCCGTTGCCGGATGGCCTGTTCGGCCTCCGCCCCCGACGAGGCGATCTCGCACCACCGCTTGACGGGCACGCCGGTGCGACTCTCCGCGAGCGAGCCCCGGGCCACCGGCACGTTCAGACCGGCGTCCTGGAGGAAGCCGACCCACTCCGTGAGGGTGTGGCTGCGGTGGTGGGTCGGGTCGTGCAGCATCTCGAGATCATGGTTGAGGGCGTCGATCTCCGGGTCGCGATGGCCTTCGAGGTCGATGACGGCGAGGCGTCCGCCGGGCCTCAGGAGCCGGGTCATCTCGCCCACCGCCGTCGGCATGTCACGGAAGTGATGCGGGGCCAGGCGCGACACCACGAGGTCGAACGAGGCGTCGGGGAAGGGGAGTTCCTCGGCGAAGGCCTCCGTGGACTCGACCGTGGCCGAGCGTTCCGCGGCGAGCTTGAGGAAGGATTCGAGCATGCTGGGCGCGGGGTCGACGCCCACCAGGCGGGACGGACCCTCGTCGGCGAAGGAGAGCGCCAGGTGGCCTGCGCCGCAGGCGACATCGCAGATGTCCTTGCCGGTCTGTGGGCCGAGCGTCTCGTGCAGGGCCTCCACCGTCGGGCTCGACCGGTGCACCTCGCTGGTGGCGAAGTTGTCGGCGATCTTGTCGAATCGCTGGCTGGAGAGCATGTTCTTGGCCTGCTTCCTCTCGTTCGTCGTCACCGGCCGGCGGCCAGCGCGGTCAGTGCCGAGACCGGGTCCGGCACCGGACCGGCCGCGCAGGGGTGCAGCGTGTGCCCGAGCCCCTTGAACAGATAGACGTGCACGTCGAGCGCGTGCCGTCCGATCAGCCGGGCGGCCGACCACTTGCCGTACATGTCGGGGGTGAGGGCCACGGGCGGCAGGCCGTCGTCGGCCTCGGCGACGTAACCGATCAGGTCGAGGCTGCCGTAGACCAGGTCGAGGGTCTCGATCTGGCTGCTGAGGAAGGTGTCCTCCTCAAGGACCGTGCCGACCAGGACCACCCGGTCGGTCCGGCGCGGGTCGCCGGACGTGAGCATGCGCAGCACGGCCTGCCCGCCCAGCGAGAACCCGATCAGGGTGACCGGGCCTACCGCCAAGTGCTCGTGCGCGCGCAGGAGTTGACCGAGCCGGTCGGCCCGGGCCCGGGAGTCGGAGTCGTCGGCGGGCCGTCCGCGGTCCCTCTCGGGCATGTCGCAGGTGAGGACCTGTGCCCCGTCCGCCACCAGACGGTGTGTCAGGTCCCGCAGCAGTGTGTCGTCGCGGCCCTCGCCGTCGAGGGCGGACACGCTGCCGGGCCCGGCGAGCAGCACGGTCGCGTTCGGCGGCCCGGCCGGGAACGAGCGCCGGGTGCGATAGGCGGCGCCCGCGGGGTCGATCCGCCACTGGGTGCGTTCCTGTACGGCCACGGGATCACCGACGGCAGACGGCTTCGGCGAATCCGCCGACGCGCTGGTGGAAGTAGACACTGATGATCTCCTCGTGCAGCGCCTCGCCGTCCAGCGTGGGGACGACGCTCTCCGCAGTGCCCGGCACCGGCTCCATGAGTCCGCGCTCGATCAGTTCGTCGAAGACCGGGGCGAACGGATCGTCGCGGAACAGCTCCACGCCGAAGCGCCTCCTGAACCTTCCGGCGTCGATCGGCTGGTTCGCCTTGAAGGCGAAGCCGAGCACCATGCCGATGGCCTCGTGGCCCACGAGGCGGCGGCCGGAGGCGAGGGGCAGCCCGGGCCCTTGCTGTAACCGGCGGGCGTAGGAGGAGATGTCGGCGGTGTTGTGGGTCTGCACGATCTCGTCGCCGTCGCCGTCGCCGGTCAGCCAGCCGTACGCGCCGGGGCCGACGGCGATCATCGAGTCGTGCCGCTGCCACTTGTTGCGGGAGACACGGGGGATGTTCCCGTCGGGGTAGACGCCGGGGCGGTTCCACCAGCCGCAGGGGCTCGGGTGGTATCCGCCGTCCAGGAGCGTCTCGACGATGGCCTCGCGCATCTCGTACGTCTCGCCGAGGGCGGGGAAGCGGTGTTCGTCGTTCAGCCGCGCCTTGACGCTCTCGACGTTCCACAGGGCGCGGTTGCCGATGCCCATCTTCGCGCGGTCGGCGTTGCGCAGGCGGTAGATCGTGATGGTGGGTACGTCGAGGTCGACCAGGCGGCGGATGCCGTCGGCGACGGTGGCCACGCTCTGGTGCGGCAGGCCGAACATCATGTCGACGTTGAACGGCCGCCCCGTCGCCCGCAGTTTCTCCACCGCGGTCAGCGACATGGCGGCGTCGTGACCGCGCCCCGCGAAGGCGTTGACCTCGCTCTGCAGGGACTGGACGCCGACACTGAAGCGGTTGAAGCCGATGGCGCAGGCCTCGGCGAGCTCGTCGTGCTGGAAGTTGTCCGGGTTGCCCTCCAGCGAGATCTCGCAGTCGTCGGAGAGCGTGTAGCGCGAGCGTATGTGCCGTATGAGGCGCGCGAGTTGCTCCGTGCCGAGCAGGGACGCGGTGCCTCCGCCGAGGTACACGGACTCGATCCGGGCGGCGGACAGCCAGGGGGAGTGCGCCAGTTGCCGCTCCGACTCGTCGAGGAGCAGGTCGGTCCAGATCCGCGGCGCCCGCTCACCCTCGGGCCCTTCGGGCACCTTGCGCTTGACGTAGTTGCAGAAGTGGCAGACGTACGCGCACAGCGGCACATGGAAGTAGAGATGCGCCGGGCGTCCGGCCCCCGGGTGGCGGCGCAGCGCGTCGGCCACGTGCCGCTCGGACAGCTGCTCGCCGAAGTTGGCGGTCACGTTGATGTTGTAGTCGTCCTGGCCGATCCGCAGCGCGGGGTTCTCCTGGAGCAGTCGCGCGAGCCCGGTGCCGGGGCGGAGGGTGGTGGTACTGGCTGAGGCGGTCTTCTCCATGCTCGTCGCGACCTCGTCTCTGGTGACGGGATATGGACTGGGAGGCGGCGGGGCCGTCCCGGCCCGGCCCCGCGTCAGGGGCGGGGCCGGTGCCGGGCGGCGGTGCGCCGGATTACGGGTCCGGTGGGGCTCAGACCTCGACCTCGATGACCGTGGCCTCGGTGACGGTGGTGGCCTCCACCAGCGTCGTCTCGGAGGGTGCGGTGGCCGAAGCGGCGCCGACGGCGCTCAGCGTCACGCCCTCCTGCCCCGGCTCCAGGTGGATGCGGATGACCTTCTTCTCCTCGGCTCCCATGGATCTTTCCCTTCGGTGGGGCGGCTTCGGTGCTGCCGCCGTGGACGGGGGCCCGCTCACGTCGTCGGGAGCGGGGGTCAAAGGGCGCTGCGGCGGCTAACGCGGGGTCAGCGTCAGCCGTACGTCGCGCTGGGCGCGCCCACGCCAGTAGCGGCCGGAGCGCAGGGTGAACTCCTGGAGGTATTCGGTGGCCCCGCAGCCCTTCGGGTCGCCGGTGATGTTGCGGGCGAGGGGCGGGCAGCGGAACTGGCACCAGATGTCCTCCTGGGCCACCGGGCACTGGCCGCAGACGGAGTGGTCGCTGAACCTGATGTCGCGGAACTCGTCGAAGCCGTGCTCCCAGATGTCCCTGAACGAGCGCTCGGTGATGTTCCCCGCGCCGTAGAGCTGGCCGGACATGCAGTTGCTGCACGGGTACACGTCGCCGCGGCTGTTCACGTAGACGACGGAGCGCCCGCACTTCTCCTGCCCCACGGCGCGTTCGAGGCGCTGGCAGAACTTGATGGTGTCGACACCGCGGATCTCGTCCGCCGCGCGCCGCCCGGCACCACTGCCGGAGCCGGCGCCGTCCCCGGCGGCCATGCCCGGGTCCGACGAGTACCGCTCCATGCACCGCTGGTAGACGCCGAAGACCTCATCGATGTCCTCGGGCCTGAGCAGCATGTTCGGGTGGAGCAGGGCGCGGCCCACCGGGTGGGTCTCCAGCCACTGGGGCCGGGGATAGCCGTGGTCGGCGCACCAGTCGAAGATCTCCTCGGCGTCGTGGATGTTGTTGCGGTGCACGGAGATCGCGGTGCGGAACACATGCCCGTGCTTGCGCATCATCTCGAAGGCGCGCTGCAGCTTGGGGAAGTCCATCTTGCCGCGCACGGTGCGCTCGGGGTCGGCGGTGTCGAAGCTGATGAAGAACGACTGTCCCGCCGGGATCTCGGCGAGCCGCTCCTCGGTGACGAGCAGCCCGTTGGTGAAGATCTGGGTGCTGAACGGCTTGCCGCGCGCATGCCGGATGATCTCCCCGGCGTCCCGGTGCGAGAAGATCTCACCCCCCGTCAGGAACACCTGGAGTACGCCCATCTCGGCGAAGTCGTCCAGGAGTTGCTTGATGCGCGGGGTGGACATCTCGTCCGGCCGCTTGAGCGCGGAGTCCGCGTAGCAGTGCCGGCAGCGCAGGTTGCAGAGGTTCGTGGTCTCCACGAACGCGATGGCGGGTGCGGACAGGTGGAACCGCTCCAGCTCCACCAGGGGGTCGGTGAGCACATGGCTCATCAACTCGGCGGAGGAGACCGGGTCTCCGGCGTTGTGACGCAGGATCAGCTCCCTGGCGGGCGCGGCGAGGAACTCGACGTGCCCGTCCGGCAGGAGAGCGACGAGACCGCCGTCGTTCATCTGGAAGGGGATCTGTTGCACGAGCGAGCCCTGCCTCTCCTGGTCGTAGGGGGCGCCGTGGGGGCGGAGGAACATCAAAGTCAACACCCGTTGAACTCGTCCGGTGTTGAACTCTACGACCGTTGAATACAGCTTGGCAAGGCACCTGCGACAGGTGCCGCGCACCCTCCCCCGGACCGCATCCGGCATTTGCGGGTACGCGTCAACCCTCCCTAGGTTGACCCGATGGGCCTCTTCGACAAGCTGACCGGCACCAAGCACCCCAGCAGTGGTGTCAGACCACGTGCGGCCGATGACGTGCGGGCCGCGCTGCTCGGGCTCAACGGCTCCGACGTGCCGTACCGCGTACGCAACGGCACCCCTTCCGAAGGCGCCGATCTCGTGGCGGAGTGGCGGATCCTGGAGCCCGCCTGGCACACCTTCTTCGTCCGCACCCAGCTGGACCGGACCCTCAAGACCCGGATGCGCCTGGTCCCGGACAGCAACGAGGTGCGTGCCCTCGACGAGCAGTGGCAGGTCTCGTGGGTCGGGGACACCCCCAGGCTCGCGCAGTCACGCGAGTACTCCCGCGGGCAGTCGACCGTGAAGTCCCGGCGGTGGACCTACGAGCGCGGCGCCGACGGCAAGCTGCACAAGAAGGAGACCTTCAGCTTCGATCCCGCCGACATGAAGGACCCCCTGCGCGACGCCGTCCTGGGCGCGGGGTGGGTGTGGCGGGGAGTGGTCTTCAAGCTGTGAGCGGCCACAGCCCGCGCAGGGCGCGGCCACCTCGGCGTGCCGGGGGCTCGCGGGCGTGTCAGGATCGCGGCCAGGGGCTCGTACGTTGATGGAGTCGCGCCATGCCGAGCGATGCAGCCAGCGGCCGCGGTCCGCGCCGGACGGTCTGGGCGGACGGACTGCCGCCCGCGTCCGGAGCCGTGGTCATGGCCACCGCCGTGCTCTCCGTCGCACTGCACCTGCTCGGCGTGGAGTGGGCGTCGGTGGCGCTGCTCGTGGTGGCGGGGCTGGTGTGGGTGTTCCTCGCCACCGTCTTCGTACGGCATCTGCTGACCGAACGGAACCGCTGGCGCCATGAGATCGACACCCCGCCCGCCCTGACCGCCGTCGCCGCGACGGCGGTCCTCGGCACCCGCCTCTCCCTGCTCGGACACCAGCCCGTCTCGGTGGCGCTGCTCTGCCTCAGCGTGCTGCTCTGGCCGCTGCTCATGTCCCACGTCATCCGGCACTGGCAGAGCAGGGTCCCGGGCGCCGCCTATCTGGTGTGCGTGGCCACCCAGGCGATCGTCGTCCTCGCCGCCACCGTGGCCACCGCCGACCGGCAGGCGTGGCTGATGTGGCCCGCCCTCGTGCTCTTCGTCATCGGCCTCGTCCTGTACGGCGTGGTGCTGCTCCGCTTCGACTTCCGCCAACTCGCCACCGGCCGGGGCGACCACTGGATCATCGCGGGTGCCATGGCCATCTCCGCCCTCGCGGGCTCCAAGCTGGTCGCCGCCGCCGTGCCGGACGGCACGCTGGAATGGGCCACCCCGGCGCACGACGTCCTGCGCTCCGTCACCCTGATCGCGCTCGGCCTCGCCTTCGCCTGGTACGCGGTGCTCGTCGCCTGCGAACTGCGCTGGCCGCGCCCCCACCACGACGTACGCCGCTGGGCCACCGTCTTCCCCCTCGGCATGACCGCCGTCGCCGCGCTCTCCACCTCCACGGCCGCGGACGTACCGGCGCTCTGGACCTGCGGAAAGGTGCTCGTCTGGCCGGCGCTCGCGGTCTGGGCCGTGGTCGCCGTCGGCGCGGTCCGCGCGATGCGCCGCACCGGAACCCCCACCTCTGTCAGCCTGCCGCGGTGACGGCCCCCGGCACCACGCTGCGGGGATCTCCCTGCGCCACCTCGTGGGCCACCTCGCGTGCGGTCCGCGCGAAGGTCGCGACCGCCCCCGTGCCGTGCCCGGCCCGCCACACCAGCCCGTAACCGACCGGCTCGGCATCGGCGAAGGGCACGTAGGCGACTCCCGGCCGGGTGAAGTACGTCCCGGTGTGCGCGGGGGCCAGGAACGCGCCCTTGCCGCCCGCGACCAGCATCAGTGCCTCCTGCATGTTGGTCACCCCGGGACCGCGGCCGATCGGTGCGCCGGACGGGGTGCGGGAAGGGACGTGGTGCTCGAGCCAGTAGTCGGGCACCTCGCCCGCGATCGTCAGGAGCGGCACCCCGGCCAGGTCGTCGAGCGAGACCGAGTCCCGCGCCGCCAGCGGATGCGCCGAGGCGATCGCGAGGACACGCTCCTCGGCGAGCAGCGCGGGACCACCGCCCAAGTCCTCCTCGCGCACCGGGAACTCCGTCAGCTGAACGTCGAACTCGCCCTTGCGCAACTGCCCGTACGGATCGCCGAGCGGCACCTCGCAGATCTCCACGGCAAGACCCGGATGGCTCACGCGCAGCGCCTCCGTCGCCCGCATCACGATCTCGCCGGCCAGCGGGTTGGCGAAACCGACGTGCAGCACGCTGTCGATGCCGCGCGCCGTGGCCGCGGCCCGCTCGACGGCGGCGTCGATCGCCCGGTGGTGCGGCTCCAGGTCGGCGCGGAGCTGCCGGCCGAGGGCGGTGAGGCCGACGCGGCGGCTCGTGCGGACGAACAGCGGTGCGCCCACCCGGCGTTCGGTGCGCTGGATCAGCTGGCTCACCCGGGCCCGGGACAGCCGCATGCGCTCGGCCGTCCTGCCGAAGTGCAACTCCTCGGCCAGGAGCAGAAAGCACTCCACTTCATCGCGTTCCATCGACGTCCCCCCAGGCAGTGCGGATCGGTAAGCCCGGTTGAACGAACGTTGCGATCTTCGCCGTTGTTCCGCCTCGCGCCCTGACCGAGGGTGAGTGAGCCGGGAAATCCCCCGGCAACACCCCCGCACCATCGATGAATTGGCGGAGAAGAGACATGAGCTCACAGTTCAAGCCCCGTGAGTGGGGTGTCCTGCTCGTCCTGTGCGGCGCGATCTTCCTGGAGGGCATCGACGTCGCCATGCTCAACGTGGCCCTGCCGTCCATCCGCGCCGACCTGGGCCTGTCCACCGGCTCCCTGCAGTGGGTCATGAGCGCCTACGTCCTCGGCTACGGCGGCTTCATGCTGCTCGGCGGCCGCGCCGCCGACCTCTTCGGACGCCGCCAGATGTTCGTCTTCTGGCTCTCCGTCTTCCTGGTCTTCTCCGGGCTCGGCGGATTCGCCACCGAAGGCTGGACCCTGATCGTCGCCCGCTTCGTCACCGGCGTCGCCGCGGCCTTCATGACCCCCGCGGGCCTCTCCATCATCACCACCGGCTTCGAGGAGGGCCCGCGCCGCAACAAGGCGCTGCTCTTCTACTCCGGCACCGCCGCGGGCGGCTTCTCGATCGGCCTGGTCGTCGGCGGACTGCTCACCGCGATCGGCTGGCGCTGGGTGTTCTTCGTGCCCGTGGTGCTCTCCGCCCTGATCCTGGCCGCCGCGCTCGCCTACGTCCCCAAGTCACCGCGGCCCGACCGCACCGGGCAGAGCGTCGACCTGGCGGGCGCCCTCACGGTCACCGGCGCGATCGTGCTGCTCGTCCTCGGCGTGGAGCGCGCATCCCACGCGAGCGCCGCCGCCACGATCGGCACGCTCGCCGCGGGTCTCGCCCTCCTCGCCGTCTTCGTCGCAGTGGAGCGCCGCTCGGCCTCCCCGCTCGTCCGTCTGGGGATCTTCCGCAGCGGCGCCCTGGTCCGCGCCAACCTCGCGGGGCTCTTCTTCGCGGGCGGCTTCTTCGGATTCCAGTTCCTGGTCGTCCTCTACCTCCAGGAACTGCGGGACTGGTCCACGCTGCAGACCAGCCTCGCGATGATCGTCATCGGTCTCGACGCGGTGCTCTCGCCCACCGTCACCCCCAAGCTGGTCGAACGCTTCGGCAACGCCCGCGTCATCTTCGGCGGTCTTCTCCTCGCCGCGCTCTCCTACGCCCTGTTCCTGCCGGTCGGCGCCGACTGGACGTACCTGGCGATGTTCCCCAGCCTGATCATCCTCAGCCTCGGCTTCGCCCTCACCTACGGACCGCTCACCATCGTCGCCACCGAGGGCGTCAAGGAGGAGGAGCAGGGCCTGGCCGGCGGACTGCTCTACACCGCCTTCCAGTTCGGAGCGGCCCTCGGACTTTCCACCGTCACCGCCGTCAACGTCTGGGCCACCACGTCGAGTTCACCCTCCGCTCTCCTTGACGGCTACCGCGCGGCCCTCTGGGTCCCGCTCGCCGCGGCCCTGCTCGCCGCACTCGTCAGCGGCTTCGGGCTCCGCTCGCGGCCCGGCACGGTGACGGCGTCCGGCGACCCGGCGGCCGGCCGCACCGAAGCCCCCGCGACCCACTGACCCGCCACCCGGCCCAGCAAGGAGCACCCGACATGCCCACCACCAAAGTCAGCGACTTCTCCGAGGTGCGGGACACGTTCTTCTCGTACGTACGCGACATCAAGTACGCCACGATGATCACCGTCGACCGGAAGCACCGCCCCCGCGCCCGCGTCCTGCTCCCCGTCTGGGAGATCGTCGAGGGCCGCCCGGTCGGCTGGCTCGCCGCGTACAAGACCCCCGTCAAGGCCGCCCACCTGGCCGACAACCCGCACACCACCTACTCCTACTGGAACCCCCGCCAGAACACCGTCCATGTGGACGCCCTCTCCGCCTGGGCCGAGGACGAGGCGTCCAGACGCCACGCCTGGGAGCTCTACACCCGGGGCGGCCCGCACGGCGTCGGCTACGACCCCGTGCACTACTGGCGGGGCGGCCCGGAGGACCCCGAGTACCACGTGATCCGCATCGAGCCCTGGCGGATCCAGCTGGTCCGCGGCTCGGACCTGCGCAGCACACTCTGGCAACCGGCACGCGACGCGGTCACCGACGGATCTGGTCCAGGAGTTGGCGAACGCGTAGCGTGAGGCGGCATGAAGATCCTGATCAGCGCAGACATGGAGGGGGCCACGGGTGTCACGTGGCCGGCCGACGTGCTGCCCGGTACGCCGCAGTGGGAGCGGTGCCGTTCGATGTTCACCTCGGACGTCAACGCGGCCGTGCTCGGCTTCTTCGACGGGGGCGCCGACGAGGTGCTCATCAACGAAGCCCACTGGACCATGCGCAACCTGCTCCTGGAGGACCTCGACGAGCGGGCGGAGATGCTCACCGGGCGGCACAAGTCCCTCTCCATGGTCGAGGGCGTCCAGCACGACGACGTGGACGGCATCGCGTTCATCGGCTACCACGCGGGCGCCGGCATGGAGGGTGTGCTCGCGCACACCTACCTCGCCAACTCGATCACCGGGGTATGGGTCAACGGAGAGCGGGCCAGCGAGGGGCTCCTCAACTCCCATGTCGTCGCCGAGTACGGGGTCCCCGTCGTCCTCGTCACCGGCGACGACCTGGCCTGCGAGGACGCCCTCGGGTACGCGCCAGGCGCGCTGAAGGTCGCCGTGAAGGACCACGTGTCGCGGTACGCGGCGGTCTGCCGCACCCCGCGGCGGACCGCCTCCGACATCCGCGCCGCGGCCAAGGAGGCGGTCCCGCTGGCCGTACGGCACGCACCGGTACAGGGCGGCCCGTTCACCGTGGAGCTCGAATTCGACGCCGAGCACCTGTCCATGGCGTCCACCGTGGTGCCGGGCGTGCGGCGCACCGGCGAGCGGAAGGTCGCGTACACCAGCGAGACCATGTACGAGGGCATTCGTACGTTCAAGGCGGTCACGACGATCGCATCGGCCGCCGTGGAGGAGCAGTATGGCTGAGGAGCAGCCGGGGCATCGGAGCACCGGACACGTCGACGGGCAGGCGCTCGACGAGGTCGTCCGGTTCACCTCCGACCTCATCCGCATCGACACCACGAACAGGGGCGGCGGCGACTGCCGGGAGCGGCCCGCCGCCGAGTACGCGGCCGAGCGCCTGGCCGGAGCCGGGCTCGAACCCGCGCTCCTGGAGCGGACACCGGGCCGTACGAACGTGGTGGCGCGCATCGAGGGCACCGACCCCTCCGCCGACGCGCTGCTCGTGCACGGCCATCTGGACGTCGTCCCCGCCGAGGCCGCCGACTGGAGCGTGGACCCCTTCTCCGGGGAGATCCGCGACGGCGTCGTCTGGGGCCGCGGCGCCATCGACATGAAGAACATGGACGCGATGATCCTTGCCGTGGTGCGTGGCTGGGCGCGCGCGGGCGTGCGGCCACGGCGGGACATCGTGATCGCGTTCACCGCCGACGAGGAGGCCAGCGCCGAGGACGGTTCCGGTTTCCTCGCCGATCAGCACGCGTCCCTCTTCGAGGGCTGCACGGAAGGCGTCAGCGAGTCCGGCGCCTTCACCTTTCACGACGGCCGCGGCAATCAGCTCTATCCCATCGCGGCGGGGGAGCGCGGCACCGGCTGGCTCAAGCTGACCGCGCGCGGCAAGGCCGGCCACGGCTCGAAGGTGAACCCCGACAACGCCGTGAGCAAGCTGGCCTCGGCGATCGCCCGCATCGGTGAGCACCGCTGGCCGGTGCGGCTCACGCCGACGGTCCGGGCGTCCCTGACCGAACTGGCCGCGCTGTACGGGGAACAGGCCGATCTGGACGCGCCCGGATTCGACGTGGACGCGCTCCTGGAGAAGCTCGGCCCGGCCGCCGACCTGGTCGCGCCGACCGTACGGGGCAGCGCCAACCCGACGATGCTGCAGGCCGGTTACAAGGTGAACGTCATTCCGGGCGAAGCCGTCGCCTATGTGGACGGCCGGTATCTGCCGGGCGGGGAGGAAGAGTTCGCCGCCACCCTTGACCGGCTCACCGGAGTGGACGTCGACTGGGAGTTCCACCACCGCGAGGTGGCGCTGCAGGCGCCGGTCCACTCGTCGACGTACGCGAAGATGCGGGCAGCCGTCGAGGAATTCGCGCCCGAGGGACAGGTCGTGCCGTACTGCATGTCCGGCGGCACGGACGCCAAGCAGTTCTCGCGACTCGGCATCACCGGCTACGGCTTCTCGCCGCTGAGGACACCGGAGGGCTTCGACTACCAAGCGCTCTTCCACGGAGTCGACGAGCGCGTCCCCGTCGACGCGCTGCACTTCGGCGTCCGCGTACTCGACCGCTATCTGAGAACGGCCTAGGGAACACAACCGATCATGGGGGAAGAGAAGGACATGATGGAGACCCAGGCTTACGGATCATGGCCGTCGCCCATCGACGCGGCGCTCGCCGCGGCCCACGACGGCTCCCCGGCCACCGTGGGCTTCGTCGGCGACGAGGCATGGTGGACCGAGCCCAGGCCCGCCGAGGGCGGCAGGCGCGCCCTGGTGCGACGGCGTCCGGACGGCGCGGAGGAGTCCGTGCTGCCCCAGCCGTGGAACGTGCGCAGCCGGGTCATCGAGTACGGGGGGCGTTCGTGGGCCGGGGCCGTGGGGCCCGACGGACCGCTGATCGTGTTCGCGAACTTCGCGGACCAGCGCCTGTACGCGTACGCGCCCGACGTCCCCGGAGCCGCGCCGAGTCCGCTGACCCCGCTCTCCGACGTGGGCGGCGGCCTGCGCTACATCGACCCGTGCGTGCACCTAGGCCGGGGCGAGGTGTGGTGCGTCCTGGAGGAGTACACGGGCGAGGGGCCCACCGATGTGCGCAGAGTCGCCGTCGCCGTGCCGCTCGACGGCTCGGCGGCCGACGACCGCGCGGCGGTGCGTGAACTCTCCGACGACCGGCACCGGTTCGTCACCGGGCCCCGCCTCTCCCCGGACGGCGCCCGCGCGGCGTGGATCGCCTGGGACCACCCCCGGATGCCGTGGGACGGCACCGAACTCCTGGTCGCCGAGGTGCGCGCGGACGGCACGTTCGGCGCCCCCCGGGTGTTCGCGGGCGGCCCCGAGGAGTCGATCGCGCAGGCGGAGTGGGCCCCCGACGGACGGCTGCTGTTCGCGAGCGACCGCACGGGCTGGTGGAACCTCTACCGCGGTGACGTCTCCGAGGGCGGCGGTTTCTCGTCGGGAACACCCGTCTGTCCGCGCGAGGAGGAGTTCGGCGGCCCCCTGTGGCAGATCGGCTCCGGCTGGTTCGCGCCCCTGGACAGCGGCCTCGTCGCCGTCGTGCACGGCAAGGGTGCCACCGCGCTCGGCGTGCTCGACCCGGAGACCGGCGAGGTCGTCGACGCCGCGGGCCCCTGGACGGAGTGGGCGGCGACCGTCGCGGTGAACGGCACCCGCGCCATCGGCGTCGCGGCCAGCCCCCGCAGCGCGTACGAGGTCGTGGAACTGGACACCAGCACCGGCCGCGCCCGCGTGATCGGCGCCGCGCACGACGACCCGGTGGACACCGCGTACTACCCCGAGCCGCGCATCCGCACCTTCAGCGGCCCGGCGGGCCGTGAGATCCACGCGCACGTCTACCCCCCGCACCACCCGGTCTGCGTGGCCCCCGACGAGGAACTCCCGCCGTACGTGGTGTGGGTGCACGGCGGCCCCACCAGCCGGTCCCCGCTCGTGCTCGATCTGGAGATCGCCTACTTCACCTCGCGCGGCATCGGCGTCGCCGAGGTCAACTACGGCGGCTCGACCGGCTACGGCCGCGAGTACCGCAACCGGCTGCGCGAGCAGTGGGGCATCGTCGACGTCGAGGACTGCGCGGCCGTCGCCCTGGCCCTGGCCGACGAGGGCACCGCCGACCGCGACCGCCTCGCGATCCGCGGCGGCAGCGCGGGCGGCTGGACCACGGCCGCCTCGCTGACCACGACGGACGTGTACGCCTGCGGCACGATCATCTACCCCATCCTCGACCTCACGGAGTGGGCCGCCGGCGGGACCCACGATTTCGAGTCGCGTTATCTGGACTCGATGATCGGCCCCTTCGACGAGGTGCCGACGCGGTACGTGGAGCGTTCCCCCGCGGAGCACGTCGACCGGGTCAGCGTGCCCTTCCTGCTGCTCCAGGGCCTCGACGACGTGATCTGCCCGCCCGAACAGGCCGATCGGTTCGTCTCCGAACTGCAGGGGCGCGGTGTGCCGCACGCCTACATCACCTTCGAGGGAGAGGGGCACGGATTCCGCCGGGCGGACACCCTGATCCGGTCCCTTGAGGCCGAACTCGCCCTGTACGCCCAGGTGTTCCGGCTGAAACTGGCGGGCACGGCACCCACCCTGGAGCTCTCCAAGTGAAACCCCTGACGCGTCCCGCGCGACTCACCCCCGGCGCGCGGGTCGCCGTCGTCGCGCCCAGCGGGCCCCTGCCGGAGGAGCGGCTCCAGGCGGGCCTGGACATCCTGCGGGGGTGGGACCTCGAACCGGTCGTCGCCCCGCACGTCCTGGACCGCCACCCGCGGCTCGACTACCTCGCGGGCACGGACGCCGGTCGCGCCCGTGACCTCCAGGAGGCCTGGTGCGACCCGTCCGTCTCCGCGGTGCTCTGCGCCCGCGGCGGCTACGGAGCGCTGCGCATGGTGGAGTCCCTGGACTGGGCGGCGATGCGGGCCGCGGGCCCCAAGGTGTTCGTCGGCTACAGCGACATCACCACGCTGCACGAGGCGTTCGCGGCGCGCCTCGGCCTCGCGACGCTGCACGGCCCGATGGTCGCGGCCATGGACTTCCTCAAGAACACGCGGGCGCAGGAGCATCTGCGGGCCACGCTCTTCGCGCCCGAGGAGGTCCAGGTGATCGCCTCGGGCGGGACGGCGCTCGTGCCGGGCCGCGCGCGAGGTGTGACCCTCGGCGGCTGCCTCTGCCTGCTCGCCTCGGACCTCGGCGCCCCTGGGGTGCGCGCGTCGGCGCGGGGCGGGCTGCTGTTCCTGGAGGACACCGGCGAGGAGACGTACCGCCTCGACCGCTACCTCACCCAACTCATCCGTGCGGGCTGGCTCGAAGGGGTCCGCGGGGTCGCGCTCGGCTCGTGGGTGGACTGCGATCCGTACGACACGGTGCGGGCGCTGCTGCTGGACCGGCTGGGCGGTCTCGGTGTGCCGGTCGTCGAGGAGTTCGGTTTTGGACACTGTGACGCGGCACTGACCGTGCCGTTCGGCCTGGAAGGTGAACTGGACGCGGACAAGGGGACGTTGACGCTGGAGACGCCCGCGCTGGCCTGAGGCCCGCCGCACACACCGCGCCTCACCCGTTTGGCCCACACCCCCGCCCCCGGAGGAGCATCCACCGCGCGCGAACCCGGCCCAGCTGCCCATGCTGGTCACCGGGGGAGGCCGGTCGAAGCTCCGACGGAAGGTCCACGTATGAGTCCCAGCAGCTCGACGGGCGGCGCGAAGGGCGGCGCGGGCGATGGCCGGGGCCGCGGCGGTGGCGTCATGACGCCCGGCAGGATCGCCGTCCTCGCGATCGCCGTCCTCACCCTGGTCTTCATCTTCGAGAACACCCGCCACACCAAGATCAGACTCCTGATCCCCGAGGTGACCATGCCCCTGTGGGTCGCACTCCTGGGCACCGGCCTGATCGGCGCGCTGTGCGGGGCGTACTTCATGCGTCGGCGCAAGTAGCGCCTTTGCGGAATCCTGACCGGGAGAGACCCTGGTCGGGAGGGCGTCGAGCGTGTTCCATGGTGATCGTGACGACCACCGTGCGACGTGACGTGCTGACGCTGCCCGCAGCCCCGCTGGGCCCCGAGAACCCGCTGCCGCCGCTGCGGCCGCTCCGTGAGGTGCACACGCTGGACGAGCGCGGCAGAGAGGGCCTGCCGCGCGACATGGCGCGCCAGCTCGGGTACGAGCCGTTGCGCGGGGTCCTGCCGACGCGGGTGCTCGACGGATACGGGCGCGAGCGCACCGACACCACCCTCGACACCCTGGTCATCGAGAACGAGCGGCTGCGCGCCACCGTCCTGCCGGGCTTCGGCGGTCGCCTCCACTCCCTCTTCCACAAGCCGACCGGCCGTGAACTCCTCTACCGCAACCCGGTGCTGCAGCCCGCCGCCTTCGCGCTGAACGGCGCCTGGTTCTCCGGCGGCATCGAATGGAACATCGGCGCCACCGGCCATACGACGCTGTCCTGCGCGCCGCTGCACGCCGCGCGCGTCGCGGCGCCCGACGGCGGCGAGATGCTGCGGCTGTGGGAGTGGGAGCGGCTGCGCGACGTGCCGTTCCAGGTGGACCTGTGGCTGCCCGAGGACTCCGACTTCCTCCACGTCGGCGTGCGCATCCGCAACCCGCACGAGAAGGCCGTCCCGGTCTACTGGTGGTCCAACATCGCGGTGCCCGAGGAGCGCCGGGTCCTCGCCCCGGCCGACGAGGCCTGGCACTTCGGGTACACGGGCGCGCTGCGCAAGGTGCCGGTGCCCGAGACCGACGGCGTGGACCGGACCTACCCGCCGCGCAGCGAGTACGCCGCCGACTACTTCTACGACGTACCGGACCGCGCACGGCGCTGGATAGCCGCGCTCGACGACGACGGCCACGGCCTCGTCCAGACGTCGACCGACCTGCTGCGCGGCCGCAAGCTCTTCGTGTGGGGCTCGGGCGCCGGCGGGCGGCGCTGGCAGGAGTGGCTGACGGAGCCCGGCACGGGAGGGTACGCGGAGATCCAGGCCGGCCTCGCACGGACCCAGCTGGAACACGTACGCCTGGACGCCGAGGGCGAGTTCAGCTGGCTGGAGTCGTACGGACCGCTGTCGGCGGACCCGGGTCCCGTGCACGGCCCCGACTGGGGAGCCGCGCGCGAGGAGGCCCAGGCACGGCTCGCGGAGGCGCTGCCGCGCGCCGTGGTGGAGGAGGCGTACGACGCGTGGCGGCCGTGCGCGGACACCGAGCCGGGCGAGGTGCTTGCCGCCGGGTCCGGGTGGGGCGCGCTCGAAGTCGTGCGCGCGGGTTACAAGCTGCCGGGTACGCCGTTCGCCGAGTCCACCCTTGGCCCCGAGCAGGAACCGTGGCTGGAGCTCCTGCACTCCGGCGCCGTCCCCGAGCCGCGCCGGGTGGCGCCGCCCGGCCCGACCCTGGTCGCCCCGCACTGGCGGGACATGCTGGAGACGGCGCCCGCGCGGCCGGCCGCCGAGTACCACCTGGGCGTGGCGCAGTGGCACGCGGGCGACCTGGCGCAGGCGGTGCGCAGCTGGGAGCGCGGCCTCGAACTCGCCCCCTCGCGCTGGCCGTTCCTGCGCTGCCTGGCGGTCTCCGACCAGGACGCGGGGAACGTCGAGCGCGCCGCCGACCGGTACGCGGAAGCCTTCGACGACCTGTGCCAGGAGCGGCGCGACGACGGTGTCCTGTGGACGTCCGCGAGTGCCGCCCTCGGCAGGGAGGCGATGGGCGTCCTGCTGGCGGCCGGGCGGAAGGAGGCGGCCCGTGGAGTGTGGGACCGCCTGTCCCCTGCCACACGGGCGGAGGGCCGCTTCCGCCTCGTCGAGATTCAACTGCTCCTGGCGGAGGGCGAGAAGGCCGCCGCACGGGCGATATTCGACGAGGGCTTCGAGGTCGCCGACCTGCGTGAGGGCGCCGAGGTGCTCGGCGAGCTGTGGCACGCGGTCACCGACGAAGAGCTGCCCGCCCGGTACGACTACCGGATGCGGGCAGCTTCACGGGACTGACGCCCCGCGGCGGTTACGTCAGCTCGCCGTTCCTGGCGACGACCTTGCCGCCGTGCACCACCATGTCCCGCTGCGGCATGTCCACCAGGACCTGCGGGAGGCACTCCCCGCGGACGAGGATGAAGTCGGCGGGGGAGCCGGGCCTGAGGTCGGCGTGGTCGAGGCCCATCACGTCGGCGCCGCCGTGCGCGCCCACGTCGTAGCAGTCGGTGAGCTCGTCGTCGAGACGGACGTCGGTGACCCAGCCGAGGATGTGCGCGCGGTGCAGCATGTCGGCGTTGCCGAACGGGCTCCACGAGTCGCGCACCCCGTCCGAGCCGAGCCCGACCCGCACCCCGTGCTCGCGCAGCCTGGCGATCGGCAGGACGAGCGACTCGTTCGGCGCGACCGTCGTCAGGGAGATGTCCTGCTCGCCCAGGTCGGCGGCCATCTTGCCCAGGTCGGTGTCGGACAGGTTCGGCAGGCAGAAGACGTGGCTGACCGTGACCTTGCCGCGCAGGGACAGCGCGCGGGTGCGCTCGATGATCGCCCGCAGGACCTTCGTGCCCTTCTCGTCGCGGTCGTGGAGGTGGATGTCCACGCCGACCCCGTGGCGGTCCGCGAGGCCGAAGACCAGGTCGAGCTGTTCGTCCATCGCGCCGTCGAAGCTGATCGGGTCGATGCCGCCGACCAGGTCGACGGCCCCGGAGCGGGCCGCTTCCTCCAGGAGCTCCGCCGTGCCCGGGGTCCGGATCACGCCGTGCTGCGGGAACGCCACGATCTGCACGTCCAGTGCGTCCCGCAGCCGCTCGCGGGCCGCGTTGACGCCCTCGACACCGGCCAGGTCGTAGGCGGGCGCCACGTCCACGTGGGCGCGCATCGCGCGGGTGCCGCGGGTCACGGCGTGCGCCATCAGGCCGTGGGCGCGCTCGCCGACCGGCCGGGCCTGGCTCTTGAACAGCTCCACGTCCTGGGCGCAGTAGTCGGCGATGCCGCTCGCGGGCTTCCGCGTGACCCAGTCGCCGCCCCACGTCGTCTTGTCCGGGTGGATGTGGGCGTCCACGAGCGAGGGCAGGGCGACCCGGCCGCCGCCGTCGATCACCTTGGCGCCCTTGGGCGCGCGGCCCTGCGTGATGCGGCCGTCGACGACCGTGAGGTCCACGGGGGTCTTCACGCCGAAGGGACGGACGTCGCGGAACACCACGGCCTTGGGGCGGTGCTTGTCACCGTGAGGCGCAGCCGCGGCCGGGGCGGCGGCCGACAGGGCGGCTCCGGTACCCGCGAGGGCGGCGGCTCCGGCGAGTACGCCGCGACGGGAGAGAGGCGTCATGGGGGGGCTCCTTCGAGAGGGGTGGTGCGGAGGAGTGGTGCGCGGGGGAGATACCGGGGGCTCGGGGGTGTTCAGACCGCGATGCCCGAACGCACCACGCGTACGGGCTTCTTGAGGACCGTCACGTCGGCGAGCGGGTCGCCGTCCACCAGGAGCACGTCACCGGCGAAGCCACGCGCGAGGCGGCCCGCCGTGCGGTCCACGCCGAGCAGCTTGGCGGCGCCGGTGGTGGCCGTACGGATCGCGTCGAGCGCGGAGAGACCCGCCGCCCGCATCAGCTCCACCTCGCGGCCGATGGGCTTGATCTTCCCGCCGGAGGAGTCCGTGCCCGCGGCCAGCGGCACGCCCATCTCGTGCGCGGCGAGCACGGCCCGCTTCAGGACCGGCAGGTACTGACGGCCGCGTTCGGCGAGCACCGGGTCCGAGGACTCGGCGAGGCCCGCGATGGCGGTGAGGGTCGGCGTGAAGTACGTGCCCCTGCGCCGCATCTCGTGCAGGGTGCGCTCACCGACGAACGCGCCGTGCTCCAGCGAGCGGATGCCCGCCATGACGGCGTCGTGGCAGCCCTTCTCGCTGTAGCTGTGGCAGAGCACGCCCTTGCCGCCGCGCCGGGCCGCCGCGACCACGGCGGACAGCTGCTCGCGGTCGTACACCTGGGCCAGCGGGTCCTGCTCGGGCAGCCCGGCCCGCTCGTTGACCCGGGTCTTGATGACGTCGGCGCCCCGGGCGAGGTTGACCTCGACGACGCGGCGCAGCGCCTCGGGTGAGCGCACCCCGTCGCGCAGTTTGGCCAGCGGGGTCAGCTCCGGGTCGGCGAGGATCGTGTCGCCCAGGTCGGGCGTGACGAAGACACCGGCGGCGCGCAGGCGGGGCGCCTGGCCCGGGGCCTGGCGGGCCAGTTCCCGTACGGCGATGTCCTGGAAGAAGTTGGTCGAGCCGCTGCGGGCGCTGGTCGCGCCGAGCAGCACCGCGTCGCGTGCCTCGGCCGCGGTGTTGAGGTGGATGTGCGCGTCGACGAGACCCGGCAGGACCCAGCGCCCGTGCGCGTCGAGCACCTCGGCGCCCTCGGGCACCTCCGTCCGCCCGCGCCTGCCCGCCGCGCGCACGACACCGTCCACGATGACGACCACCGCGTCCTCGGTCACCTCGCCGGTCGCGGGGTCCAGGAGGGTGCCGCCCTCGACGACCAGATCACCGCCGGTCCGCCGGCTGTCGGGGGAGGCCGTGCCGGGCGTGGCACTCGCCCGGGGCGCGGCGGCGGCCAGCGCGGCCGTGGTCCCGGCGAGCGCCGCCGCACCCGCGAGGACGCCGCGCCGGGTGAGCCGGGAAGAGGGCGGAGGGGTGTTCTCGACGCACATGGGGCTGCTCCAGGACGGGTTACGGAGGGAACGCGTCCGCAGTTTGTATACCAAGCTGGAGTGGCCCGCAAGGGAGGGCGAGGAAATGTGCAGGTATCAGCACAGTAATGACCAGGGGAGATGGCACTCTGCATGCCTTGGTATACAGAAGGCTCAGGAGGTGCTTTCCTCGAAGAGCGCCCTCAGCGCCACCGCCTGGCTGTCCCGCACATGCAGCAGTGTGCTCGCCGCAGCCGTCTCCTCGTCGCCCGACGCGATCTGCCGGTAGATCAGCTCATGCTGGGCCCGCATGTGGTCCGGCTCCGCGCGCATGCCGAACAGGAGCTGGAGCTGCCAGCTCAACTGCTCCATCGTGCGGGCCAGGAGGGGATTGCCGGTGAGGGCCACGATGCCCTCGTGGAAAGCCGTGTGCGCGGCGACCTCGCGGGGCCCGTCGTCCACGTCCGACGCCTGCTCGGCCTGGTGCAGGGTGCCCCGCAGCGCGGCGAGACCCGGCGGCTCGTCCGGCAGGCTCCGCGCAACCCGGCGGGCCGCGAGCCGGGACGCCTGGACGGCGAGCGGCTCCCACACCTCGTACAGATGCCGCACGTCGGAGCGTTCAAGACGGCGCACCCGCACCCCGCTGTGCGGCAGGAGCTCCAGCAGCCCCTCGGCGACCAGCGCGCGCATCGCCTCCCGCACCGGGACCCGCGACATCCGCAGCTCCTCTGCGACCTCACGCTCCACGAGACGCGAGCCCAGCGGGTAGCGGCGGTCCACGATGCGCTGCCGGACGGCCTCGCGCGCCTGGGCGCTCAACGAGATCCGTTCCGTACCGTCCGCCGTACTGCCCGCCACGTGCACCGTCCTCCGTTCGGCCTGCCTGCCGTGGAGGATACGGGCAGACCGGTCAGGTCGCGGGGCGCCGGTCCGCGTACTCGAACACGGTGCCGTCCGGGTGCACCGCGATGAGGTTGCGGCCCACCGGTGTCGGGACGGGGCCCGCGATGACACGGGCGCCGGACGCGTTCAGGACGGCGTACGCCTCGTCGACGTCCGGTACCGCGATCGTCGCCGAGACCTTCCTGAGGATCTCCAGCTCACGCTCGGGTCCGCTCATCAGCAGAAAGCAGCCGACCGCCGCGACCGACACGCCCTCCCGCTCGAAACGCTGCGCGGTACCGCCCGCGAGGCGTTCGTAGAAGGCGACCGAGGACTCCAGGTCCTCGACGCAGATACGCAGCGTGGCTCCCAGGATCTCCATACGGGCGAGCCTAGTTGGCCCGGCCGCCATCCGAGATCGTTTCGACGGACTTCCGGGCGCCGGCGCCGTTAAGCGACCCGGTATCCCTCGATCTCCTCGGTGCGCCGCAGTTCCAGGCCGTGCCCCACGCCGCCGTCGGGGCGGACGACGCCGCCCGTCGGGTCGAGGGCGCCGTCGAAGAACATCGACTCGATCCGCACATGGTCGTGCAGCCACTCGATGTGCCGCAGATTCGGCACGCACGCGGCGACCGCGGCATGCGCGTGCGGCGCGCAGCGGGCCGAGACCTCGATCCCGTGCGCCTGCGCGAGGGCCGCGGCCCGCAGCCACTCCGTGAGGCCGCCGCAGCGCGTCGCGTCCAGCTGGAGGCAGTCCACGGAGGGGACCATCCGCGCGAAGTACGGGAGGTCGTAGCCGTAGCCGCCGGCCGCGACATCGCAGACCAGCGCGTCCCGCACCAGCGCGAGCCCCCGCAGGTCGTCCGAGGGGACCGGCTCCTCGAACCAGCCCACACCGTGCTCGGCGAGCACCCGGCCCACCCGGATCGCCTGCTTACGGGTGTAGGCGCCGCTCGCGTCGACGTACAACTCGGCCTGCGCGCCGATGACATCGCGCGCGGTGCGCACCCGCAGCACGTCGCGGGCCGCCGCCCGGCCCCAGGCCTCGCCGACCTTGATCTTCACGCGGGGTATGCGCTGGCCGTGCACCCAGCCGTTCAGCTGGGCCGCCAGATGCGTGTCGTGGTACGTCGTGAAGCCCCCGCTCCCGTACACGGGGACCTCGTCGCGGGCGGCGCCCAGGAGACGTACGAGGGGGATCTCCAGGAGGCGCGCCTTCAGGTCCCACAGGGCGATGTCGATCGCCGAGACGGCGCACGACGCGGCACCGGGGCGGCCGGTGTTGCGCACCGCCTTCGTCATCGCCGCGTGCGCCGCGGGGATGTCGAGCGCGTCGAGACCCGTGACGGCCGGGACGAGCTGCTCGGCCAGCAGGGCGACGACGGACGCCGGACCGTAGGTCCAGCCGGTGCCCGTCGCGTCGCCCGCCGTGATCTCGACGATCACGATGGTCGTGCTCTCCCAGGCGAAGGTGCCGTCCGCCTCGGGGGCGTCCGCGGGGACACAGTAGGCGGACAAGGCGGGGGTTTCGATGCGCACTGCGTCCTTCATCGGGACCGTCCTGGATCACGTGCGGGGTGGGGGCGCGCGGCGGTGCGGGGCCGGTTCACAAGCCCCCACACCTGCGACGGCGCTCCATACGGGTATCCCGAAGCCGGGCGGGCAAACCGGACCGGCCCCCCGATTCCGCCCCGCGTCGCCGCGGTGTTTGACGGCGGGGCGCGAGGGCAACCCGAAGGGCTCGCGCGCCGATGCCGTCGGAAGGTCACGTCCGGCAGGAACCGACGGCCGGCGCGCCCGGCGGACCGCCGGAACCGCACGCCCATCCGAGGAGGACCCGCCATGACCACCAGCGAACTCGCCCCACTCGCCCGGCAGTTGCGGGTCGACTCCGTCCGGGCCGCCGACGCGGCGGGCTCCGGGCACCCCACCTCCTCGCTGTCCGCCGCCGATCTGATGGCGGTGCTCGCCGCGCGCCACCTGCAGTACGACTTCGACCGGCCCGACCATCCCGGCAACGACCGCTTCATCCTCTCCAAAGGGCATGCCTCGCCCCTCCTCTACGCGACGTACAAGGCGGCCGGCGTCGTCACCGACGACGAGCTGCTGACCTTCCGCGCCCAGGGCAGCCGCCTCGAAGGACACCCGACGCCGCGCCGCCTCCCGTGGGTCGAGGTCGCCACCGGCTCCCTCGGCCAGGGGCTTCCCGTCGGCGTGGGCATGGCCCTCTCGGGCAAGCGCCTCGACCGGATTCCCTACCGGGTCTGGGTGCTGTGCGGCGACAGCGAGCTCGCCGAGGGCTCGGTGTGGGAGGCCGTCGAGCACGCGGGGTACGAGCACCTGGACAACCTGACCGCCGTCGTCGACGTCAACCGCCTCGGGCAGCGCGGCCCCACCCGCCACGGCTGGGACCTGCACGCCTACGCCCGCAGGTTCGCCGCCTTCGGCTGGCATGTCGTGGAGGCCGACGGCCACGACCTGGACGAGATCGACCGCGCCTTCCGGGAGGCCCGCTCCACCACACGCCAGCCCACGGTCGTCCTCGCCCGCACCGTCAAGGGCAAGGGAGTCGCCGCCGCCGAGGACCGCGAGGGCCTGCACGGCAAACCCCTGGCCGAGGCGGCAGCGGCGGTCGAGGAGCTGGGCGGCGCGGGCGCAGGCGAGGACGTACGCGTGGAGGTGCGCAAACCCGCCGCCGCGCGTGCGCTGCACGCGACACGCAGCGGCCATCTGGAACTGCCGCGCCACCAGGTGGGCGACTCCGTCGCCACCCGCACCGCCTTCGGCCAGGCGCTTGCCGCGCTCGGCACCGCACGCGGCGACATCGTGGCCCTCGACGGGGAGGTCGGTGACTCCACGCGGACCGAGTACTTCGCCAAGGAGCACCCCGACCGCTTCTTCGAGTGCTACATCGCCGAGCAGCAACTCGTCGCCGCGGCAGTGGGGTTGGCGGCCCGCGGCTGGGTCCCGTACGCGTCGACGTTCGCCGCGTTCCTCACCCGTGCCCACGACTTCGTCCGCATGGCGGCGATCAGCGGTTCCGGCATCAACCTCGTCGGGTCGCACGCCGGTGTGGCCATCGGTCAGGACGGGCCGTCCCAGATGGGCCTCGAAGACCTGGCGATGTTCCGCGCCGTACACGGCTCGACGGTCCTGTACCCGTGCGACGCCCACCAGACGGGCAAGCTCGTCGCGCAGATGGCGGATCTGGACGGCGTGCGGTACCTGCGTACGTCACGCGGGGACGCGCCCGTCATCTACGGCCCCGGCGAGGAGTTCCCCGTCGGCGGCTCCAAGACCCTGCGCTCGTCCGGCAACGACCGGCTCACGCTGGTCGCGGCGGGCGTCACCGTGCACGAGGCGCTGACCGCGGCCGAGTACCTGGACCGCGAGGGCATCCAGGTCCGGGTCATCGACCTGTACTCGGTCAAGCCCGTCGACCGCGCCACCCTGCACGAGGCCGCCGAGCGCACCGGCTGTCTGCTCACCGTCGAGGACCACCGGCCGGAGGGCGGCATCGGCGACGCCGTCGTCGAGGCCTTCGGCGACGGCGGCCCGGTGCCCCGCCTGGTGCGGCTGGCGGTGAACACGATGCCCGGATCGGCGTCCCCCGAGGAGCAGTTGCACCACGCGGGCATCGACGCCGAGTCCATCGCGGCGGCGGCGCGGCTGCTCGTGGAGCAGGCGGTCGTGCGGTGAGGTCGGTCAGTGCCCGCCGGGCTCCGCCGATCGCGCCGACGGCGTTGTCCGTGCCGACCGCGCCCTGAACCAGGCGTTGGACGCGGGCCGGAACATCAGGACCGTCGCCACCAGCACCGCGCTCAGATGCAGCACGCGGCTCGCGCCGAACAGGACGTCCACTGCCCCCAGGTCACGGAAGGCGTCCCCCAGAGGATGCCCTTCGGCCAGCCAGCGGAGCGGTTCGACCACCAGGGACAGGGTGCCGAGGACACCGAGCCCCACGGCGAGCGTCAGACGCGCCCAGTTCCTGCCGCGGCGCAGCTGCACGGCGGTCAGGACGGCCGCCGAAAACACGGCCATCCGCAGCAGCAGTCCGCCCGCCAGTTCCCCGGCGGACGCGTCGCCGTCGGCCACCAGAGCACCGGCCATGAGCACCGTCTCGAAGAAGCCCGCCACGACCGCGGTGATCCAGAGCGCGAACGCGGCGTGGACGGGCGGGGGAGCGGAGACGGGCGGGCGAGCGGAGGGCTCACCACCGCCCGGCCGTGCGGGGCGGTGCCCCGGATGTCCCTGCGTCGCGTTCGTCATGGTGCGCCTCGCTCACTGCGGTCCACCCTGAACCGTCCGTCTGAATGGTTCCGGCGAACGCGGCCCGGGGCACGCCCGCCCGCCCCCCTCTTCAGGTGTCGTCAGCACCCCTGCGCAACATGAGGGAACCCCCTGGACGTGCCTACGTGCTTACGTGCTCTCACTTCCGGCAGAGGATCTCCCCGTGCAGCACGGCGAACCAGCCGTCCTCCCGCTCTCCCCACTCCCGCCACGCGTCGGCGAAGGCCCGCAGCTCACCGGCGTCGGTGTGGCCGCCCTCCACGGCAAGTCCCGCGTAGTCGGAGGCGACCGTGCGGTCCGCCCACAGGCCGCTCCACCAGGCACGCTCATCGGCCGATGTGTAGCACCAGGTGCTCGCGCTCGCGGTGACGTCGTCGAAACCGGCCTGAAGGGCCCAGGACTTGAGACGGCTGCCCGCGTCCGGCTCGCCGCCGTTCGCGCGGGCCACCCGCCGGTACAGGTCGAGCCAGCCGTCCATGGCGGGGAGCTTCGGGTACCAGGCCATCGCCGAGTAGTCCGCGTCACGGGCGGCGACGACGCCGCCCGGCGCGCAGACGCGCCGCATCTCGCTCAGGGCGCGCACCGGGTCGCCGACGTGCTGGAGCACCTGATGCGCGTGGACGACATCGAAGGAGTCGTCCGGGTAGTGCAGGTCGTGGACGTCGGCGACGCCGAACTCCACGTTGCGCAGGCCGCGTTCGGCCGCCGTCGCGCGGGCCCGGTCCAGGATGCCGGGCGCGTGGTCGACGCCCGTGACCTGGCCGTCGGGCACGAGCGCGGCCAGGTCGGCGGTGATCGTGCCGGGTCCGCAGCCGATGTCCAGGATCCGCAGGTGCGGCTTCAGCGCGTCCAGAAGATAGGCGGCCGAGTTGGCGGCGGTCCGCCAGGTGTGGGAGCGCAGGACGGACTCGTGGTGCCCGTGCGTGTAGACGGCCGTTTCCTCCGGCATGGCGGAACTCCTTCACGATCGCTGCCGCTTCGCTGCGGTGGACCGAACGGTACGCCGCCATGTCGAATAATGAGACCCGCGTATCACTATGTGGTCAACCCGCCAGGGGGGAGCGGCCGGAAACGGAAGGACGCGAAACGCATTTGCGGCAACGCGTACCCCGCACGGAGAATCCCCCGCATGGGACATCTGGAAGCCGCGCACATCGAGTACTACCTGCCGGACGGCCGAGCGCTGCTCGGCGATGTCTCCTTCCGCGTCGGCGAGGGCGCCATCGTCGCCCTGGTCGGGGCGAACGGCGCGGGCAAGACGACCCTGCTCCGCCTGATCTCGGGCGAGATCCAGCCCCACGGCGGCACCGTCACCGTCAGCGGCGGCCTCGGTGTCATGCCGCAGTTCGTCGGGTCGGTGCGCGACGAGACGACCGTGCGCGACCTGCTCGTCTCCGTGTCGAACGCCCGCATCCGCGATGCCGCGAAGGCCGTGGACGTGGCCGAACACCTGATCATGGCCGTCGACGACGAGGCCGCCCAGCTCCAGTACGCCCAGGCGCTCTCCGACTGGGCCGAGGCCCACGGCTACGAGGCCGAGACCCTCTGGGACATGTGCACGACGGCCGCGCTCGGCATCCCGTACGACAAGGCGCAGTTCCGCGAGGTCCGCACGCTCTCCGGCGGCGAGCAGAAGCGCCTCGTGCTCGAAGCCCTGCTGCGCGGCGGCGACGAGGTGCTGCTCCTGGACGAGCCGGACAACTACCTCGACGTACCCGGAAAGCGCTGGCTGGAGGAGCGGCTCAAGGAGACGCGCAAGACCGTCCTCTTCGTCTCGCACGACCGCGAGCTCCTCGCCCGCGCCGCCGAGAAGATCGTCAGCGTCGAGCCGGGACCCGCGGGCGCCGACGCCTGGGTGCACGGCGGCGGCTTCGACACCTTCCACGAGGCGCGGCGCGAGCGGTTCGCACGCTTCGAGGAGCTGCGCAGGCGCTGGGACGAGAAGCACGCGCAGCTGAAGAAGCTGGTGCTCAGCCTGCGCCAGGCCGCGTCGATCAGCCATGAGCTGGCCTCGCGGTACGCCGCCGCGCAGACCCGGCTTCGCAAGTTCGAGGAGGCGGGGCCGCCGCCCGAGCCGCCGCGCGAGCAGGACATCACCATGCGGCTGCAGGGCGGACGTACCGGCATCCGGGCGATCACCTGCAAGGACCTCGAACTGACCGGCCTGATGAAGCCCTTCGACCTGGAGGTCTTCTACGGCGAGCGGGTCGCCGTCCTCGGCTCGAACGGCTCGGGCAAGTCGCACTTCCTGCGCCTGCTCGCGGGCGGCGACGTCGCGCACACCGGCGACTGGAAGCTCGGCGCGCGCGTCGTGGCAGGACACTTCGCGCAGACCCACGCCCACCCGGAGCTCTTCGGCCGCACGCTCCTGGACATCCTGTGGCGCGAGCACGCCCAGGCCAAGGGCCCCGCCATGTCACGCCTTCGCCGGTACGAGCTCACCGGGCAGGCCGAACAGCGCTTCGAGCGGCTCTCGGGCGGCCAGCAGGCCCGCTTCCAGATCCTGCTCCTGGAGCTGGAGGGCTCCACCGCCCTGCTGCTCGACGAGCCCACCGACAACCTCGACCTGGAGTCCGCCGAGGCCCTCCAGGAAGGCCTTGAGGCCTACGAGGGAACGGTCCTCGCCGTGACGCACGACCGCTGGTTCGCCCGCTCCTTCGACCGCTACCTCGTCTTCGGCAGCGACGGTCTCGTGCGCGAGACGCCCGAGCCGGTGTGGGACGAGCGCCGCGTGGAGCGCAAGCGGTAGCGGCTTCCGGCCGCAGGAGGACAATGGCGGGTATGGCAGACACGACTGGCACAGCCGGCCCGTCCCACCTGAACGACCGCGAGCTCCTGGACCGGCACGCCGCCGCGCTCGACCTGTTCGGCGACCGGGTGCACGCGATCGGGCCCGACCAGTGGGACGCGGCAACGCCGTGCACCGACTGGTCCGTACGCGACCTCGTCGATCACCTGACCACCGAGCAGCTCTGGGTGCCCTCGCTCGTCCGCGACGGCGCCACCATCGACTCCGTCGGCGACGCCTTCGACGGCGACGTGCTCGGGCCCGACCCCGTCGCTTCCTGGGACACCGCGGCGGCCGCCGCCCAGGAGGCGTTCGGCGAGCCGGGCGCCGTCTACCGCACGGTGCACCTCTCCTTCGGCGACACAGCGGCCGACTTCTACTGCGGGCAGATGATCACCGACCTCGTCGTGCACGCCTGGGACCTGTCCCGGGCCATCGGCGCGGACGAAACCCTTCCGGAAGATCTCGTCGCCTTTTCCCTGCACGAAATCAAGCCGTACGCTGCGGACTTGGCGAAGAGCGGGCTCTTCGCCCCCGCGGTGGAACCACCGCGGGACGCCGACGCACAGACGGAGCTGCTGAGTCTGGTGGGGCGCCGGGTGTAGCCGCGGGGGAGCGTCAACGATGTCGGGGGAGCGGGTGAGTCACGCGTGAGTGCCCAGGTGCCGAGGGCGTCTTTCAGGACCGCGGACGTGGACGAGGCGCGGCAGGTGATCGGTGACGCGTTCTACAGCAACTTCATGGACGTCCTCGACGGGCCGCGCGCCTTTCGCGCCGAGTTCGACATCGGGCAGCTCGGCGCGCTCACCGTCGGCGAGCTCAGCTGCGGCGCCGATGTGTGGATGCGGGTCGGTGAACTGGGCGCGTACCACGTGAACATTCCGCTCGGCGGGCACATGCGCTTCAGGCAGGGCGGCGGCGCGAGCACCGTCGCGACGGCGCAGCGGGCCGGGGTGTTCCAGCCCGTCGGCGACACGGTGGTGGAGCGGTGGACCGGCGACTGCCGGATCCTCGCGGTGAAGATGGACCGCGAGGCGCTCGAACAGCGCCTGGAGCAGCTCCTCGGCCGGCCGACCCGCGCCCCGCTGACGCTCGCCCCCGAGCTGGACACCACCCATGGCCCGGGCCGCAGTTGGGCCCGCCTCGTCACCACGGTCATCGGGGACCTGCGCGTGGAGCCGGGCACTCCGCCGGGCCAGGCGTCCCTCTACGCGTCGCCCCTGGTCGCCGCGCCCCTCCAGGAGGCGATCCTGAGCGGGCTGCTGCTCGCCGTCGATCACCCCTACCGCGACGAACTCACCGCCCCGGAGCGGAGGTTGCGCCCGGCGCCCGTGAAGCGCGCGATGGACGCCGTCCAGGAGCGGCCCGAGTATCCCTTCACGCCCGCCGGGCTCGCCGCCGAGGCGCGGGTCGGGGTGCGCTGGCTCCAGGAGGCCTTCCGCCGCTATGTGGGCATGTCCCCCATGGCGTACGTACGGGAGGTGCGGCTGATCCGCGTGCGCGACGAACTGCGGGAGGCGGAGCCCGGCGCGATCAGCGTGAGCGAGGTGGCGCACCGGTGGGGCTTCAGCCATCTGGGGAGGTTCGCCGAGCAGTACCACGCCCGCTTCGGGGAGTTGCCGTCCCAGACGCTGCGGCGCTGAGTACGCGGGGTGTGCCGTCCGGGGCGTGCGCCGTCCGGGGTGTGCGCCATCCGGCGCGTGCGTTATACGGACAGCGGGCGCGCTCAGCGGATCGTGGCCGCACGGGTCACTGATTTATCGTTTCACCTGTCACCGGTCGGGCCGGTCGCTGCCCACGGGTCCTCAACCCGCCCCAGGGCCGCGACCGTGACGGACCGCCGGGGACGTTCCGGCCCGGCCTCAGGCCGGGCCGGGCCCGCGCCGCGGGTCCGGTCGCTCCCCCTGCACCATCCGTGCAACCGGACCCGCTCCCTCCGGACCGGGCCAGGACCCCGCCCGGCCGAGGGCCGGGGCTACCCCGGCCGTGGCGTCAGCCGCCGCGGCGAAGGGTGCCTCGGCCTCAGGCCGAAGAAGCGAGATCCCTGAGGGTCACCATGCCCACCGGCTGCCCGTCCTCGACCACGGGCAGCCTGCGCACGGCGTTCTCGAGCATCAGGCTGACCGCCGACGCCACGGCGTCGTCGGGGGCGACCATCACCGGATCCGGCGTGCAGATGGCCTGCGCGCTGACGGTGAGGGGATCGGCGCCGTCGGCGACGGCCCGCAGCGTGATGTCCCGGTCCGTGAGCACGCCGACGAGGCGGCCGGACGTGGCCACCAGAACATGCCCGATGTCCTGCGCGCGCATCAGCTGTGCCGCTTCCACCAGCGAGGCATCGGGACCTACCGCCACGACACCCGGTGTCATGACGTCCCTTACGACAACAGCCATGGTGGGGCCCTTCCTGTGGGGGGTCGGTTGTCTCGCCGCAGTACCCCGGTTCGGCCGGTCCATGCGGGTTTGCCCGGAAGAAGTGCGGAGACCCGTCCTCCGCACCCCCACGGGCACGCACATGTGTTTGCTTCCCGGGCTTCGGGGCAGGCGGAGTTCACAGTGCTTCGGAACGGAGGCACGTCCGTGGGAGCGGTTTCGCGCTCGCCGGGTGTGCCCCGTCGCGCTCTCGCGTCCACCCACGGTGACTCTTCAACCCAAGGCACCGAAAGAGGAGTTGCGACGCATCATGCGATCCGACGCGCGACAGACGAAGCGCCATCCGCACGACGACGCACCCGACACCGCAGCCGCCTTCCGCAGGCTGACAGAGATGCCGCACGGGCCCGAACGCGACGCACTGCGCCAGGAGCTGGTCAGGGCCTGGCTGCCGATGGCCGAGCGCCTCGCCGGCCGTTTCCGCAACCGCGGCGAAGCACTGGACGACTTGCGCCAGGTGGCTGCCCTCGGCCTGGTCAAGGCCGTCGACCGTTACGACCCCGAGCGCGGCAGCGCTTTCGAGAGCTACGCCGTGCCGACGGTCACCGGCGAGATCAAGCGCCATTTCCGTGACCACATGTGGACCCTCCATGTGCCCCGCCGCGTACAGGACTTGCGCAACCGGGTGCGGTTCGCCCGCCAGGAACTGACCCAGACCGTTCCCGGGCGCGCCCCCACCCTCGTCGAGATCGCCGAGAAGGCGCAGCTCTCCGAGGAGGACGCGGCCGCCGGTCTGGAGGCGCTGGAAAGCTTCACCGCGCTCTCCCTGGACGCCGAACTGCCGGGCAGCGACGACGGATACGCGCTGCGCGACGCACTCGGCGCACCCGACCCCGCGCTCGATGTCGTCATCGACCGCGAGGCCGTCAAGCCGCGCATCGCCGCGCTGCCCGAGCGGGAGCGCGACATCCTGTACATGAGGTTCTTCGGCGACATGACGCAGAGCCGCATCGCCGAGCAGCTCGGCATCTCCCAGATGCACGTCTCGCGCCTGATCAGCCGCTGCTGCGACCGGCTGCGCGAGGAAGTCATGCAGGACGCCGCCTAGGGCCCGCCAGAAGGGCTTAGTTGAGGCCGGAGGTCTCCCGGCTCGCGTGACGGGCCATGGCCAGCGCGATGTGGCGCGACATCACGTCGACCGTCTGCGCCTCGGCCATCGAGAACGCGAGCCGCGCCCCGCTCCTGAACAGCGTGAGGACACCCTCCACCGGACCGTCCGAGCGTTCCCTCAGCGGCACGCACAGCAGGGACGTCACCTGCGCGCGCACGAGGACGGGGGCGCCGGACGCGTCCTGGCCGAAGGAGTCCGGATCCTCCGGACGCACCTGCAGCATGGGCGCCCCGCCGCGTGCCGCCTCGACGACGAGGGGGCACGCGGCGGGCGCCTGTGCGAGGACGTCACCGACCGGCGCGTCCTTCGGCCCGAGGACGGTCGTGCGCCGCTGCCGCGCGGCCCCTTCGTCGGCGATCACCCAGTCCGCGAACCGCGGGTGCAGGACACCGGCCGCCCGTGCGAGAACGGCCACGCGGTCCCCGGCGGGAGCCGTGAGCAGGGCGGTGGTCATGGCGTCCGCGAGGTCCATGCGGGCCGCGTGCCGGGTCGCCTCGCCGAGGTCGGGGGCGGGAGCGGGGGCGGAGGCGGAGGCGTGCGAGGCATCCCGGGGTGAGGAGGCGTGCGAGTCCGCGGGCTGCATTCCCGGCTGGAGCACCACCAGGACCGCCGTACGCGGCTCGCCGCCGGGCCGCAGCGCGGTGAGCGTCGCGCGGACCGGGAGGTGCGGGTCGCGCTGGAGGTGGACGGTGAGGCTGCGGTCACCCTCGCCGCGGGCGACCGCGGCGGTCTGCGAGCGGAACGCCACCCGGTCCGCGTGCAGCAGGAATCCGGTCAGCGGCCTGCCGGTGGCGTAGCCCGCGCGTACGCCCGTGAGGCCGGTCGCGGCGAAGTTCATCCGCCGCACCACCGACTCCCGGTCGACGAGGGCGACGGGCAGGGGGAGGCGCTGGAAGAGGGCCCGCAGGAGGTGCTGCTCGTCCCGGTCGGGAGCGCCGCTTCCCAAGTGACCCTCGGTGGCCAGGCGTTCGTAGAGCGGCCGCAACTGGGCGACCACATGGTCGAGTTCGAAGATGGCCGCGTCGAGGACGGTGCCGAGGTCGTCCGTCGGGACGGAGCGTGCCGACTTCAACTCCCCGACGCGCCGCACGAAGTCCGCGATCTCCTCACCGAACTCCTCCGCTTTGGCCATGTGCCGAACGTATCCGCTGCGGTCGTTTTCCGGGGGGTCTCGCGGGAAGGCGGAGAAAAGGAGGAGGAACCCACCATGCCCCTCGTACCGGAACGGGATCTCGACCTGGCGGGACCGGAGTCCGCGCTGCCGGGACGCAGGCTCTCGCAGCTGGCGGAACAGGCCGTGCGCTGCACCACCGCGTGCTGCGGCGCGGGCACGACCGTATCGGAGGGCGGCAGCGACCACCCCGCTTCGGTGACCCACCCCGACCTCGCCGGTCTCGTCTCCGTACAGCTGCGCTCGGGCGACGGTCCCATCCCGGCGGCGCAGGAGCGTGGGGCGCCGGTGGAGACCGGTGACCTGCTGCGGGACGAGCGGTGGCCGGTGTACCGCGCCATGGCGCTCGACACCGGCGTACGCTCCAGCGTCACGCTGCCCTTCCGGCGCGGGGGGCTCACCGTCACCCTGACCCTGTTCAGCTTCCGCCCCGGCGCCCTGGACGACGTCCGGCACGGTCCCGCCCAGGCGCTCGGTGACCTCGCCACGACGGCCCTGGTCCGCGACCGCCGCTACCGCGCGGCCCTCACCGAATTGGATCACCTCGGCACCGCCCTGCGCACCCGCCCCGTGGTCGACCAGGCCTGCGGCATCATCATGCACGTCCTGACCTGCGATGCGGACCGGGCCTTCACGATGCTGCGCCGCATCTCCCAGACCACGAACCGCAAGCTGGCCGACGTCGCGGCCGCGGTCGTGGAGACGCGCGGCAAGGGCCTTGAGAAGGAGCTGGCGGCCCTGGCCGCGCAGAACTGACCGCCCACACAAGGCACCCGGCCGCGGCCCTCCGCGCGCGGAGAACGCCCCGTCGCGTTTCGATGGGTACATGCGGACGGAACCCGAAGGCCGTGGCCCTGTCCGGTACGGGCCACCCCTGCCGGAGCCGGGCCTCCCGGTCCTGCCCGAGCTCTCCGCCGTGCTCGCCGGTGCCGCGGGCCGCGCCCACGCGGAACCGCCCGGCGGCAGCCCCGCCCTGCTCGACGCCGCGAGCGGCTACTGGGCCCGGCGCGGCCTGCCGGGAGAGCGGGACCAGGTCGTCGCGGCGCCCGGTGCCGCGCCCCTGCTGCTCGCGCTGACCGCCGCCCTCGGCGGCGGCGACGTCCTGCTCCCGCGGCCCTGTCCCGCCTGGTGGGCGCCGCAGGTGCGGCTGCTCGGCCGGGCGGTTTACCACGTGCCGACGCCCGCGGAGTGCGGCGGCGTCCCCGATCCGTTCGCCCTCATGGAGACCGTCCGCCGTATCCGCGCCGAGGGCGGCACCCCACGCCTCCTCGTGCTCTCCGTCGCCGACGACCCCACCGCCACCGTGCCGCCGCCGGAGGTGCTGCACGAGGCCGTGGAGGCGGCGGCGGACGAGGGGCTGCACGTCGTCAGCGACGAGACCTGGCGCGACACCCTGCACCGGCCGCACGACACGGTGCTCGTGAGCCCCGCCGAGATGGACCCCGCACGCGTGACGGTGCTGACCGACCTCTCCGGGGCGTTCCTGCCGCCGGGCTGGCCCGCCGCGGTCGCCCGGTTCCCGGCCGGCGCGCGGGGCTCGGCGCTGCGGGCCCGAACCCTGGACGTCCTCACCGCGCTGGGCGCCTGCGTCACGGCGCCGGTCGGGGCGGCGGCGGCGTACGCCCTGGGCGAGCCGGACGAGGTCACCGACCGCCTCGTCCGCGCGACCCGCCTGCACGCGCGCGTGGCCGCGGCCGCGCAGCGCACGGTGCTCGCGGCGGGCGCGCTCGCCCGCCCGCCGGGGGCGGGCCGCCACCTCTACGTGGACCTCGGGCCGCTCCGCCCCGCGCTCGCCGCGCGCGGCGTCGGCGACTCGCAGGACCTGGAGGACTTCCTCGGCGAGCGCCTCGCCATGCCCGCGCCCGGCGGCCACCGCTTCGGCGACGAGCTGGGGGCGCTGCGCGTACGCCTGTCCACCGGCCCCCTGCTCGGCGCGACCCCACAGGAGCGCCTGGCGGCCCTCACCGCGCAGGACGCGACCGAACTCCCTTACGTGGAAAGGTCATTGAGCACGCTGGCCGCAGCCTTCGACGCTCTCCGCGCGACAGCCCAGGCCTAGGCCGCCGTGCCCCGGACCTTGTGCCACACCGTCGGTGCCACGCTGATCAGCACCGTGAGAGCGACCGCCACCAGCACGCCCTGCCACGGCTCCTTGAAGAGGGAGCCGCCGAGAATGCCGATCAGTTGGTACGTGAAGGCCCAGGCGAGGCACGCCGGTATGTCGCCGCGGGCGAACTGGCGCAGCGGCATCTTCGCCATCAGACAGGCCAGCATCACCGGAATCCGCCCGGCCGGGACGAGCCGGGAGAGGACGAGCACCAGCACGCCGTGGTCGTCGAGCTTCTCCTGCGCCTGGGCAAGACGCTCCTCGGGCGCCCGGTCACGGATCGCCGCGAGCCAGCGCGAGCCGTTCTTCGAGTGCATGCCGCGCCGGCCGAGCCAGTACAGCGCCATGTCACCCAGGAACGCGGCGAATGCCGAGACCGCGAACACCAGGAGCAGCGCGAGGGGCGCCTCCTGGTGGAAGGCCACCACCGCGGCCGAGCTGACGAGCGCGCCCGTGGGCACCACGGGCACCAGCGCGCCGACCACGATGAGCAGGAACAGCGACGGATAGCCGAGGGCCTGCGTCGACCCCGGAGTCACCTGGGCCGTCAGGGCGAGGATCACTGAGGGTCTCCCTTGGTGACCTCGGGCCGCACGCTCTCGCCGTGCCCCAGGCGGTGCACCGCCACCTCGGGCGCGATCCGCGCGGCCTGGCGCACGAACTCCTCGCCCGGCGTATGGAATTCATGGGGCCGCACGGCGTCCATGCCGATCGGCCAGTACGTCCCGTAGTGCACCGGCACCGCGCTGCGCGGCGCGAGCTCCGCCAGGGCCAGGGCCGCACGCCCCGCGTCGAGGTGACCATGGCCGAGATACGGCCCCCAGCCACCGACCGGAAGCAGCGCCACGTCGACGTCCCCGACCTCCTCGGCCATCGAGTCGAAGAGCCCGGTGTCCCCGGCGAAATACGTCCGCGCCTCACCCCGCACCACGAAGCCGAGCGCGGGCGCGGCATGCGGTCCGACGGGCAGCCGCCGCCCGTCGTGCCGCGCCGTCACCACGCGTACGACCAGGTCGCCGATCCGCACCTCGTCACCCGGCACCACCTCGATGAGGCGCAGATGGGAGAGCCGGCGCGCGAGCCCCGGCACCTGCCGGCGTGCGCCGCGCGGCAACAGCACACGCGTGCCCGGCGTGATCCGTGCGAGGGACGGCAGATGCAGATGGTCGGCGTGCAGATGGGAGAGGAGCACGATGTCGGCGACGGCCGCCTCGGGCGGCGGGAGCGCGCCCCTGCGCCGGCGCAGATGGGCCAGGCGGCGGGCGAACAGCGGGTCGGTGAGCACCCGCAGCCCCGAGTCCTCGACCGTGCAGGTGGCATGACCCCACCAGGTGATCTCCACCGGCACTCCCATTGCTCCTTCTTCCTCCTTCGCGCGACTGTCTACGAGCCTACGGCCAGGAGTAGGGTCTTCGGCTGACGCCAGTGGTGAGGATGCCAGAGGTGAGGGGGACGCGATGGGGGACACCGCAAGCGTGGCAGTGATGCGGGTCGCCGCGATCGCCAGCCTGATACCGCTGGAGGAACTGGACGCCGACCCGTTCCTGGTGGACTCCCGCAGCCAGCACGCGATGTGCGCGCGGTGGGCCGCCGCCCGGGGGTACGTCATCACGCGCGAACTGGTCGTGCACGGACTGCCCGCCGATCACGCCGTGCTCTGGGCCGACGTCGACGAGGGCCTCGTGGACCTCTTCGTAGTGCCGAGCCGCCGCGTGCTCGACCGCGCGCTGCGTTCGCCGGACGAGTTCACCGCGGAGTGCGGGCGGCGCGGGGTGCGGATCGAGACGGCGGGGCTCGCCGAACCGTCGTACGACGCGCAGATGAAAGCCTGTGTACACCGGCGGCTCTCCATGCCGACGGCGGGGTACGACGGTCGCTGACCGACCCCCGGCACCTGGCCGAACACCCTGTGACACGCTGGTGTCCGGATCTGTCATGAAACGTGAGGCGACGCGGCGTGGGGCGAGAGCGATGGCGGGCGGTCGGCAGTGCGCTGTGGAGATCCGTCGCCGTATGGCTGGTCAGTACGCTCACGATGCTCGCGCTCGCCGGCATCCTGCCCGACTTCCAGTTGCAGGCCGACGACGATGACAGCGCCACCGGCATCGCCAGCGCGGCCGCCCTGGGCGCCGGCGCCTTCGGTCTGCTCTCCTCGCTGGTGTGGCCGCTGCTCGTGCGGGCCCTGCTGCTCGTGCCCGCGCTCGTGCTCGGCCTGCTCGCCTTCGCGCTCAACGGCTCACTGCTGCTGCTCGCCCTCAGTCTCATCCCCGACGGGCGCGGTGAGGCCAACCCCGAGACCGCCGTCGTCGTCGCCGCGGTCATGTCCGCGGTCGCCTCCGCCACCGGCGGTGCCCTCGCCGTCCGCGACGACGACGCCTACCGTCGCCGCCTCTACCGGCTGGCCGACCGCAAACGGCGCCGCCTCGCCGAAGGGCGCTTCGGTCCCGTGCCGCCCGGCACGGTGTTCATCCAGCTCGACGGTCTCGGCCACGACATCCTGCGCACCGCCGTGGACAAGGGGCTGATGCCCACCATCGCCGGCTGGCTCGGCCAGGAGGTGGCGCCGACCCATCGCCTCACCCCGTGGCGCACCGACTGGTCGAGCCAGACCGGGGCGAGCCAGCTGGGCATCCTGCACGGCTCCAACCACGACGTCCCCGCCTTCCGCTGGTACGAGAAGGACACCGGCGAGGTCATGGTCTCCAACCGGCCCGCCTCCGCCGTGGAACTCCAGCGCCGCGCCATCGAGCGCACCGGCGACGGCGGCCTCCTCACCCTCGACGGCGCCAGCCGCGGCAACCTCTTCAGCGGCGGCGCCGAGCAGGTCGCCCTGGTGCTCTCCATGGCCGCGCGCCGCGGCAAGGAGAACCGCTCGCGCGCCGGGTACTTCGCCTACTTCTCCGACCCCGCCAACGCCGTCCGCACCGCCCTGTCCTTCGTCGCCGAAGTCGGCCGCGAGATCGGCGAGTCGACCCGGGCCCGGATCAGGAAGCGGCGCCCGCGCGTCGCCCGGGGCGGGCTCTACCCCTTCATCCGCGCCTTCGCGACCGTCATCGAGCGCGATGTCGTCGTCGCCGCCGTCATCGGGGACATGCTCGCCGGACGCAGCGCGGTCTACGCCGACCTCGTCGCCTACGACGAGGTGGCCCACCACTCGGGGCCCACCGGCCACGACGTGTGGAAGGTCCTCCAGCGGCTCGACCGGTCCCTCGCGCTGCTCGCCAAGGTCGCCGAACACGCCCCCCGCGCCTACCGCATCGTGGTCCTCTCCGACCACGGCCAGAGCCCCGGCGAGACCTTCCACGCCCGCTACGGCCTCACCCTCGGCGACCTCGTCAGGGCCGGCTGCGGGCTGCCCGTGCCCCGCAAGGCGCAGCGCACGCACAGCGGCGCCGAGGCCCGCTCGACGGTCCGCGCCGCGCTGCGCCGCCCCGTGGAGGAAGGCGCGGACGAACACCGTCCCGCCCGCCGCGCGGAGCCCGTCGTGCTCGCGTCCGGCAACCTCGGCCTCGTCTCCTTCCCCGACGTCCCGCACCGCATGACCCGGGAGGAGATCGAGCTGCGCCACCCGGCACTCCTGCCCACCCTCGCCAACCACCCGGGCGTCGGCTTCCTCCTCGTACACAGTCAGGAGCGTGGGGCGGTCGTCCTCGGCGCGCGCGGCACCGAGGTGTATCTCGACGAGCGGCCCCGTGACCTCGGGCCGCTGGCCGACTTCGGGCCGGGCGCCGCCGAGGCCGTGCGCCGCACCGACGGCTTCCCGCACGCCGCCGACATCATGGTCAACTCCTGGTACGACCCCCAGGAGGGCGAAGTCCTGGCCTTCGAGGAGCAGATCGGCTCGCACGGCGGGCTCGGCGGCGCCCAGGCCGCCCCCTTCCTCCTGTCGCCCCTGGTGCTCTCCTCGCCGCTCGAGGACGGCCACGAACTCGTCGGCGCCGAGCGCGTCCACGAAGTGCTGCGGCGCTGGCTCGGCGAGTTCCAGGGGCCGGAGGTTCCGCTGGTTCCGCAGCCGGACGGGACAGCATTTACGGTCGCCGACCCTGCCGCGCAGGACAAAACACGCTGATTTTGTACGGTTCCCCTCGTGCCCGACCATGTCTCTCGCCCGGCGATCCCGGGCGTCCGGCACGATGAGAGGCACCACCCCCATGCACGACACCGGAACCGTGACCCCGTCGGCTCCGGCCCCCGACCAGGAAGAACAGCGGACGGAGCAGCACGAGGACGGCGGCAGCAGGCACGCCCGCCGCTTCGGCCTCCCGATCGCCACCTGCCTCGTCATGGGCAACATCATCGGCGGCGGCATCTTCCTGCTCCCGGCCTCCGTCGCCCCCTTCGGCACCGTCAGCCTCGTGGCGTTCGCCGTCCTGACCGCGGGCGCGATCGCCCTCGCCCTGGTCTTCGGGCGGCTCGCCCGGCGCGACCCGCGCACCGGCGGACCGTACGTCTACGCGCGTGCCGCCTTCGGCGACTTCGCGGGCTTCCTCGCCGCCTGGTCGTACTGGGCCACCGCCTGGGTGTCGAACGCCGCGCTCGCCGTCGCGGCCGTCGGCTATCTGGACGTCCTGATACCGGTGGGCGAGAACAAGTGGACCGCCTGCCTGGCCGCCCTCGTCCTGCAACTCCTGCCCGCACTCGCGAACCTCGCGGGCACCCGCTACGTCGGCGCGGTCCAGGTCGTCGCCACCGTCCTGAAGTTCGTGCCCCTGCTCCTGGTCGCGATCGGCGGGCTCTTCTTCTTCGACAGCGCCAACCTCGGCCCCTTCCAGGCGAGTGACGACAGCCCGGCCGGTGCGATCTCCGCCTCCGCCGCGATCCTGCTCTTCTCCTACCTGGGCGTGGAATCGGCCGCCGTCAGCGCCGGCGAGGTGCGCGACCCGCGCCGCAACGTCGGACGCGCCACCATCCTCGGCACCCTCGGCGCCGCCCTCGTCTATCTGCTCGGCACCCTCGCGGTCTTCGGCACCGTCGCCCACGACAAGCTCGTCGGCTCCACCGCACCCTTCTCGGACGCCGTCAACGTCATGTTCGGCGGCTCCTGGGGCGGTACGGCGGTGGCGCTCGCGGCAGTCGTCTCGATCCTCGGCGCCCTCAACGGCTGGACCCTGCTGAGCGCCCAGACGCCGTACGCCGCCGCCAAGGACGGGCTCTTCCCCGAGGCCTTCGCCAAGAAGAAGCGCGGCGTGCCGATCGTGGGCGTCCTGGTCACCGTCGTCCTGGCCTCGCTGCTCACCGTCTACAACTACGCCGCGGGATCGAGCGGCGTCTTCGAGTCCCTCGTCCTGATCACCACGTTCACCGCGACCGTGCCCTATCTCCTCGCCACCGCCGCGCAGATCTACTTCCTGCTCTCCGGGCAGGGCGAGCGCGTCAACCGCGCCCGCCTGGTGCGGGACGGCGTCCTCGCGGGCATCGCGTTCGGCTTCTCCATGTGGCTGGTCGCCGGGTCCGGTTACGCGGCCGTCTACCAGGGCGTCCTGTTCCTCTTCGCGGGTGTGCTCGTCTACGCGTGGAGGGCGGCCCGCAAGGAGCGGACCGCCACCCACTGACGCTCCAGGACTACCTGGCGAGCGGTGCGACCACCCAGCGGCGGGTGGTGTACATGCTGTCGGGCGAACCGATCTCGATCAGCTTGCGGGCGGCCGGGTAGGCCTCGTTGCCCTCGATCTCATAGCCGACCTCGAAGGTGCCCGGCACGTCCCTGACCTCGGGCTCGCGCTGCGCCGCGGCACTCCGGCCGCCCTGCTCGTCGGCCGTGACGGAGGCCAGCTCGGCGAGCAGCCTGCGCTGGGCGGCGGCGAGGGCCTCGCGCGGGTCGCGGGACCGCTGCGGGGCGGCCGCGGCCTTGCCGCCCGCCGGCGGCGGCGCGATGTCGGTGCTCGGCTCGCGCGTCGTGCCGGTGGTGTCGCGCGTGGAGATCTGCGCCTGGACGACGGTCGCGTCGTTGTCCAGGGCCACCCGGATGAGACCGCGGTCGGGCGTGATGACCGGGATGCCGTCGAAGACCTGCCGGAACGTCACATGGGTCTCCAGCGACACCGGCTCACCCAGCTCGGAGCCGTCCTTCGCCCCGGAGTTCTGCATCAGGTCGTGCACGCTGTCCACGACGAGCTCGGCGCCGTCGGCGTACTGCTCGGCGAACCCGCGGGCCGCCTCGACCGCCCGCTCCGTGGGCAGTTGCCGCAGGTTGCGGTGGTTGGCCTCGGCGAGCTTGACCCACCGGATCGCGTGCGGAGCCGTGGAGACGGTCCGGTCGCCGGAGGTGGCGCTGAGCACGCCCTGCCGCTCGACCTGCACCTCTTGCAGGGCCGCCGACGGGAAGTCGGCGATGCGGCCGACCTTGGCCAGCTCGTCGCCCGGGTCGCGCGGCGCGAGCTGCACGATCTGCGGGGTGCTCGGCGCCTGCGTCAGGGGCTCCCTGAGGCTGTCGCGTGCGTTGTACCAGCGCCACGCGTACCAGTTGTCCGGCACGTGCTCGCGGTAGAGGGTGCGCTCGCCGTTGAGCCGGGCCGTGGCCTCGGCCTGGTTGGCGCCGACCGCGCAGACCGAGGGCGCCTGCCCCTTGTAGATGTCCCAGCTCGCGTTCAGCCACGCGTCGGTGAACGTCTGCCCGGCCCGCCACTTCTCCCAGAACTTCTTGCCGTAGTCCGGGCTGTCGATGCTGACGGTCTCGAACCCGAAGATCATGCGGAAGCCGATGTTGGGGCCCGCCCAGGTGCGGATCGGGGAGTGCCCGCCGAGGACCCGCAGCGAGGTACAGGTGGACCAGAAGATGTAGTTGACCTTCTCGTTGCCCAGCGCCATCCGGTTCGATACGGCATCGCTGCGGCCGTCCCAGACCGCGCCGAGCGGCGCGAAGAAGACACCGTTGTTGTCCATGCCGCCGTGGCCCGAGTGGTAGACGGCGACCACCGCGTCCATGCCGTAGCGGTCCTGCCAGTTGTCGTACGTCTCCTCGTACGCCCAGACCTGCGCCCCGCCGTCCGCGAACCAGAAGTTGCGGTCGTAGAACTGCTGGAGGTACGCCAGCCACCCGGTGGCGTCGGCGTGCGTGTGGAAGAGAGATGACTGGTTGACGAACTTCTGGATGCTGAAGGCGCCCCACCAGCCGAACGTCGAGTCACGGTCACCCGCGGCCCCGGGCTTCGCGCCCTCCAGCGGAGACGGACCGCGTTCCGAGTAGTTCATGCGCATGGTCAAACCCCCTGAGTGGACTCCTCGTCCCGTGGGCGAGGGGGCCTCAAAGTGTCACCGCAGACGCGCCTTGCACAGTTGGCATTTCGGCCATAGCGACCACGTACCGGGGCTGTCCTGATGCCTCAGGAGCCCCGGTGGAAGGGGGCGGTCCTCCGCATGCGCGGCGTCCGGGTGTGATCGGATGGGCGCACGGAAGTTCCGGAACGCATCCCGGAACCGCACTGAAGGGAAGTACATCGTGGCTACCACGCGCTCCGCGCACACGATCTGGGAAGGCTCTCTGACGGAGGGCTCGGGAACCGTCACCTTCGATTCCTCCGGGATCGGGGAGCAGGCTGTGTCCTGGCCGTCCCGCGCCGAGGAGGCCAACGGCAAGACCAGCCCCGAAGAGCTGATCGCCGCCGCGCACTCCAGCTGCTTCTCCATGGCGCTGTCGCACGGTCTGACGGGCGCGGGCACCCCGCCCACCCGGCTGACGACCTCTGCCGACGTGACCTTCCAGCCGGGCACGGGCATCACCGGTATCCACCTCACTGTCGAGGGTGAGGTGCCGGGCCTCGACGAGGCCGCGTTCACCTCCGCTGCCGAGGACGCCAAGGCGAACTGCCCCGTGAGCCAGGCGCTGACGGGCACGACCATCACGCTGTCGGCGAAGCTCGCCTGACGCTCGTCACACCGTGCCGCCGTCCCTCGCGGGGCGGCGGCACAGTCATGTGCGGCATTGACAACAAGCCGCTCAAGTTTTGTGATGGAGGTCGAAGTACGCCGGGAAACGGGCTCGCTTGAAGGGGACTGGACATGGCACGTGCAGTCGGGATCGACCTCGGTACGACGAACTCGGTGGTGGCCGTCCTGGAGGGCGGTGATCCCACGGTCGTCGCCAACGCGGAGGGAGCGCGCACCACACCTTCGGTCATCGCCTTCGCCAAGAACGGCGACGTGCTCGTCGGAGAAGTGGCCAAGCGGCAGGCGGTCACGAACGTGGAGCGCACCGCGCGTTCCGTCAAACGCCATATGGGTGACGGCAGTTGGCGCTTCCCGGAGGACGGCTCCGTGGACGGCACCCGGTACACCGCGCAGGAGCTCTCCGCCCGCGTCCTGCAGAAGCTCAAGCGCGACGCCGAGTCCTACCTGGGCGAGGACGTCACGGACGCGGTCGTCACCGTGCCCGCGTACTTCGACGACACCCAGCGCCAGGCCACCAAGGAGGCCGGCGAGATCGCGGGCCTGAACGTCCTCCGCATCATCAACGAACCCACCGCCGCCGCCCTCGCCTACGGCCTCGACAAGGGCGACGACCAGACGGTCCTCGTCTTCGACCTCGGCGGCGGCACCTTCGACGTCTCGCTCCTGGAGATGGGCGACGGAGTCATCGAGGTGAAGGCCACCAACGGCGACACCCAACTGGGCGGCGACGACTGGGACCAGCGCATCGTCGAGTACCTGGTGCGGCAGTTCAAGAACGGCCACGGAGTGGACCTCGGCAAGGACAAGATGGCGCTGCAACGCCTGCGTGAGGGCGCCGAGAAGGCGAAGATCGAGCTGTCGTCGTCGAGCGAGACCGACATCAACCTGCCGTACGTGACGGCGTCGGCGGACGGCCCCCTGCACCTGGCGGAGAAGCTGACCCGCGCCCAGTTCCAGGAGCTGACGGCGGACCTGCTCGAACGCTGTCGCGTCCCCTTCCACCAGGCGGTGAAGGACGCGGGCATCAAGCTGTCGGCCATCGACCACGTGATCCTGGTCGGCGGCTCGACGCGCATGCCCGCGGTCACCGAACTGGTCAAGGAACTCACCGGGAGCGAGCCGCACAAGGGGGTCAACCCGGACGAGGTGGTGGCGCTCGGGGCGGCGCTGCAGGCCGGTGTGATCAGGGGGGACGTCAAGGACGTCCTGCTCCTGGACGTGACGCCGCTGTCCCTCGGGATCGAGACCAAGGGCGGCATCATGACCAAGCTCATCGAACGCAACACGACGATTCCCACCCGGCGTTCGGAGACCTTCTCGACCGCCGAGGACAACCAGCCGTCGGTCGGCATCCAGGTCTTCCAGGGCGAGCGGGAGATCGCCGCGTACAACAAGAAGCTCGGCGTCTTCGACCTCACCGGACTGCCCCCGGCGCCGCGCGGCGTGCCCAAGATCGAGGTCACCTTCGACATCGACGCCAACGGAATCATGCATGTGTCCGCCAAGGACGAGGCGACGGGGCGCGAGCAGCGCATGACGGTGACGGGCGGTTCCGCGCTGCCCAAGGACGACATCAACCGCATGGTGCGGGAGGCCGAGGAGCACGCGGAGGAGGACCGCAAGCGGCGCGACGCCGCCGAGACCCGCAACCAGGCGGAGCAGCTCGTCTACCAGACCGAGCGTTTCCTGCGGGAGAACGAGGAGCGGATTCCCGCGGCCACCAGGACCGAGGTGGAGGCGGCGGCTACGGAGCTGAAGGCCCTCCTGAAGGACAAGGCCGACGACACGGCGGCACTCCGCGCGGGCGCGGAAAAGCTCGCCTCCGTCAGCCAGCGAATGGGCCAGGCCATGTACGAGAGCTCCGGCGAGAGCACCCAGGAACAGGCGGCTCCGGGCTCAGCTCCCGACGAGGGCGTGGTCGACGCGGAGATAGTGGACGACGAGAAGCCGGGGGAGCAGGGGAAGGGAGCCGAGGGGCAGTAACCCCGCTAGGACCCCGTCTTCTCCCACCCCCGCCGCTCAGGACGCGGTCCCACCCGGCGGGGGTCCTTGCTGCGGTACACCACGTACGGCCGGAACAGATACTGCACCGGCGCGCTGAACATGTGCACCAGCCGCGTGAACGGGATCAGCGCGAACAGCGCCATGCCGACCACCGCGTGGATCTGGTACATGACCGGCACCCCCGCCATCCGGTCCGTGTCCGGTTGCAGGGTGAACAGGCTGCGGGCCCAAGGCGCCATCGACTCACGGTAGTTGTAGCCCTCGCCCGAGGCGTGCGTCAGCTTCGCCACCATGCCGAGCACGATCGCCGCGAACAGCACGAGATACATCAGCTTGTCGTTGGCGGTCGTCGCCCGGAACACCGGCGCGTTGGTGCGCCGCCGGTAGAGCAGCAGCAGGATGCCGAGCACCAGCAGGATGCCGGCCGCAGTGCCGCCGTACAGCGAGAACAGGTGATACGTGTGCTCGCTCACGCCCACCTTCTCCGTCCACGACTCCGGCACGAAGAGCCCCACCAGATGCCCGACGAGCACGAACAGAATCCCGTAGTGGAACATCGGTGACGCGATGTTCAGGAGCTTCGACTCGTACACCTGTGAAGAGCGCGTCGTCCAGCCGAACTTGTCGTAGCGGTAGCGCCACAGGAGGCCCGCCACGAGGAGGACGAAGGCCACGTACGGGATGACGCCCCACAGCAGCGTTCTCATCAGTGCTCCCCGATCAGTGCGAAGGGTTCCAGGCCGACGTCCTCCCGCGGGGGCCCCGACCTGGCGAGGGCCTGGGCCTCGGCCCGGTCCTTCGGCGAGGGGCCGGGCAGCGTCGCGCAGACCGCCTGGAGGACGGACGCGTAGGGCGTGCCGAAGTCGGTGAGGGCGAGCCGCAGCAGTTCAAGGCCCGGCCGGTGTTCCTCCAGGAGGACGGGGCCCGCGTGCGCGGAGAACTCCAGGACCGCGGGCAGGAAGTCCGGCAGCTCCTCGCCCGTGAACTCCAGGCCGTGCTCCCGGTAGACCTCCTTGAAGCGGACCAGGGCCATCCCGCGCCGCCGCGTGTCACCGTCGCGCCACCAGCTCAGATAGAGGCTGTGGCGGTTCTTGAAGTCGAAGACCCGGACGTAGTGCGCGGCGAGATCGGTGGGGCCGGTCGCCGCCGCGTGCGTCAGGAACCCTTTCAACTCCGGCGCGGCAGCTGTCAGTTGCGGCAGCAGGCCGCGGAACTCCTCGTCCGGGTAGGTCAGGCAGTGCGCGGCTGCCTGATAGAGCACGGCGTGGTCGCTCACAGGGTGTCCTTCTCGGTCGCGGAGGGCTGTTCGTCGGCGGTCTGCCGGTCCCGCAGGGCGTGGAAGTTCTCGATGGTCACCAGCGGCAGCTGCTTGCGGCCCGAGTCCTGCCCGAACGGGCCGTCCCCGCCGGCCCCCGGACCGCCCTCGAAGTCGAGGCTGCAGGAGTCGGGCAGCGCCGACTCCTCCAGACGTTGCGCGTCACCCACCGCCGCGGTCGGGATGACGTAGCGGTCCTCGTACTTGGCGATGGCGAGGAGGCGGTACATCTCCTCGATCTCCTGGCCCGACATGCCCACGGACTCGGCCACCGAACTGTCGGGCCGGTCACCGAGGTTGATGGCCCGCATGTGCGCCCGCATCGCCGCCAGCTTCTCCAGGGAGGCCCGCACGGGCCCCACGTCACCGGCCGTGAAGATCTCCGCCAGGTATTCGAGCGGGATGCGCAGGGTGTCGATCGCGCCGAAGAGGTTGTCCAGGTCCTCGCCGTCGTGCCCGGTCTCGCTCAGCGCGTCCACGACCGGGGAGAGCGGCGGGATGTACCAGACCATCGGCATCGTGCGGTACTCCGGATGCAGCGGGAGCGCCACCTTGTACGTGCTGATCAGCGCGTGCACGGGGGAGCGGCGGGCCGCCTCGACCCAGTCGTGTCCGATCCCGGCCCGCTCGGCCTCGCGCCGCACCTCGGGGTCCTCCGGGTCGAGGAAGACCCCCAACTGGGCCTCGTACAGGGCCTTGTCGTCCTTGACCGACGCCGCTTCCGTCACCTTGTCGGCGTCGTAGAGGATCACGCCGAGGTAGCGGAGGCGTCCCACGCACGTCTCCGAGCAGACGGTGGGCAGACCCACCTCCAGACGCGGGTAACACATCGTGCACTTCTCGGCCTTGCCGGTGCGATGGTTGAAGTAGACCTTCTTGTACGGGCAGCCCGTCACGCACTTGCGCCAGCCCCGGCAGCTGTCCTGGTCGACCAGGACGATGCCGTCCTCCTCGCGCTTGTACATCGCGCCGGAGGGGCAGGACGCCACGCACGAGGGGTTCAGGCAGTGCTCGCAGATCCGCGGCAGATAGAACATGAAGGTCTGCTCGAAGGCGAACTTCACCTTCTCGGCGGCCTTCTCACGGGTCTTGGCCACCATCGGGTCGAGGTCGCCGTACTCGGTGGCGCCGCCCAGGTTGTCGTCCCAGTTCGACGACCACTCGATCTTCATGGGCTTGCCGCTGATCAGCGAGCGCGGCTCGGCCACCGGATAGTCGTCGCCGAGCGGGGCGTCGGTGAGGTTCTTGTACTCGTACGTCCAGGGCTCGTAGTAGTCCTTGATCTCCGGCAGCTTGGGGTTGGAGAAGATCTCCAGGAGAGCCTTGATGCGGCCGCCGTTCTTGAGCTTCAGGGCGCCCTTCTTGTTCAGCTCCCAGCCGCCGCGCCACTTCTCCTGGTCCTCGTAGCGGCGCGGATAGCCCTGGCCGGGCCGGGTCTCCACGTTGTTGAACCAGACGTACTCCATGCCGTCCCGGTTGGTCCACGCCTGCTTGCAGGTGACGGAGCAGGTGTGGCAGCCGATGCACTTGTCGAGGTTCATCACCATCGCGATCTGTGCCATGACGCGCATCTAGTACTCCACCTTCTGCGAGCGGCGGCGGATGACCGTCACCTCGTCGCGCTGGTTGCCCGTCGGGCCGAGGTAGTTGAACGCCCACGACAACTGGGCGTAGCCGCCGATGAGATGGGACGGCTTGAGGATGAGGCGGGTCAGGGAGTTGTGGATGCCGCCGCGCTTGCCGGTGGTCTCCGTCTTGGGGACGTTGACCGTGCGTTCCTGCGCGTGGTGCATGTAGACCGTGCCGGCCGGCATCCGGTGCGAGACGACCGCGCGCGCCACCACGACGCCGTTGCGGTTGACCGCCTCGATCCAGTCGTTGTCCTTCACGTTGATCGCCTCCGCGTCCTGCGGCGACATCCAGATGCACTGGCCGCCCCGGGAGAGCGACAGCATGAAGAGGTTGTCCTGGTACTCGGAGTGGATGGACCACTTGTTGTGCGGGGTGAGATAGCGGACCGTCACCTCCTTCTCGCCGTCCGGCCCGAGCTGTGGCTCCCCGAACAGGCGGTTCATGTCCAGGGGCGGCCGGTAGACGGGCATCGCCTCGCCCAGCTCGTGGATCCAGTCGTGGTCGAGGAAGAAGTGCTGGCGCCCGGTGAGCGTGTGCCAGGGCTTGAGGTGCTCGGTGTTGAGCGTGAACGCCGTGTAGCGCCGCCCGCCCGCCTCGCTGCCCGACCACTCGGGCGAGGTGATGACGGGGACGGGCGCGGCCTGCGTGTCGGCGTACGTGATGCGCTTGCCCTCGTGCTCGGCGGCCAGGTGCGCCATCTCCTGACCCGTGCGCTCCTCCAGGGTGTGGAAGCCCTGGGTGGCGAGGCGGCCGTTGGTCGTGCCGGACAGGGCGAGGATGGTGTTCGCCGCCTTCACCGCCGTGTCCATGGCGGGGCGCCCGTCGGCGGGGCCGCCGCGCACGACGCCGTTGCGTTCGCGCAGCTCGTCGACCTCCTGGTCGGGCCGCAGGGCGATGCCCTTCGCGGGCAGGCCCAGTTTCTCCGCCAGGGGGCCGAGCGCCGCGAACTTCGCGCCGATCGCCGTGTAGTCGCGCTCGACCACCGTCAGGCCCGGCATCGTCTTGCCCGGGATGGCCTCGCACTCGCCCTTGCGCCAGTCGAGGACGACACCGCCGGGCTGCGCCGTCTCGCCGGGGGTGTCGTGCTGGAGCGCGGTGGCGACGACGTCCTTGCGTACGCCGAGATGGTCGACGGACAGCTCGCTGAGCCGGTCCGCGATCGCCTTGAACGCGTCGAAGTCGGTGCGGGCCTGCCAGGGCGGGTCGACCGCCGGGGTGAACGAGTGCACGTAGGGGTGCATGTCCGTGGAGGACAGGTCGTGCTTCTCGTACCAGGTGGCGGCGGGCAGGACCACGTCAGAGAGCAGCGTGGACGACGTCTGGCGGAAGTCCAGCGAGACGAGCAGGTCGAGCTTCCCCTCGGGTGCCTCCTCGTGCCAGGTCACCGTCGAGGGCCGCTCGTCGGGCGCCGCCTCCTCCGCCCGCAGCGAGGAGTGCGTGCCGAGGAGATGCTTGGTGAAGTACTCCGCGCCCTTCGCGGACGAGCCGAGCAGATTGGCGCGCCACAGGGTCAGGACGCGCGGCCAGTTCTCCGGGGCGTCGGGGTCCTCGCAGGCGAAGTTGAGGGTGCCGGCCTTGAGCTCGTCGACGACATTGGCGACCGGGTCGCCGGAGGCCCCTGAAGTGTCGCCCAGATCGAGGGAGTTGCGGTCGAAGGTCGGGTAGGAGGGCATCCAGCCGGTGCGCGCCGACAGGGCCAGGCAATCGGCGCCCGTCATCCCCGCGAACCGTCCTTCGCCGAGCGGCGACGCGAGCACGTCCGCCGCGAATTTGTCGTAGCGCCACTGGTCGGTGTTCAGGAACCAGTACGCGGCGCCGATCATCTGCCGCGGCGGCCTGCTCCAGTCGTTGGCGCTGGCCAGCGTCGCCCAGCCGGTCGCCGGGCGGCACTTCTCCTGACCCACGTAGTGCGCCCAGCCGCCGCCGTTGCGGCCCTGGCAGCCGGTCAGCTGGAGGAGGGCGAGGAAGGCGCGGTAGATCGTCTCGGAGTGGAACCAGTGATTGGTCCCCGCCCCCATGAGGATCATGCAGCGCCCGCGCGACTTCTCGGCCGTCTGCGCGAACTCACGCGCGATCTTCACTGCCTTCGCGGCCGGGACCGAGGTGTGCGCCTCCTGCCAGCCCGGGGTGCCGGGGGCGTCGGCGTCCTCGTACGAAGAGGGCCACTCGCCCGGGAGGCCCGCGCGCCCGACGCCGTACTGCGCGAGCAGCAGGTCGAAGACCGTCGTGACAAGGGGGCCGTCCTGCCCGCCGAGCCGCGTGGCCGGAACCCCGCGGCGGACGATCTCACCGCGTCCCTGGCCGTGCGTGCCGCCCTCGGTGTCGAAGCGGGGGAGCAGCACCGCGACGCCCGTCGCCACGTCGGAGTCGTGCAGGGTGAGCTGCGGCTCGATGTTGCCGAGCTCCAGGTTCCACTTGCCCTTGCCGGACTCGGTCCAGCGGAAGCCGAGCGAGCCGTTCGGGACGGCGGGCTGCCCGGTGTTCTCGTCCAGGACGGCCGTCTTCCAGTCGCCGCCCTCGCCGCTCTGACCGAGGTCGGTGGCGCGCAGGAACTTCGAGGGGACGTACGCGCCGTCCTTCTCGGTCAGCGTCACCAGGAACGGCAGGTCGGTGAACTTGCGCACGTAGTCCGTGAAGAAGTCCGTCTGCCGGTCGACGAAGAACTCCTTGAGGATGACGTGGCCCATCGCGATGGCCAGGGCGCCGTCCGTGCCGGGGTGCGGATGCAGCCACTCGTCGGCGAACTTCGTGTTGTCCGCGTAGTCCGGGGACACGGCCACGACCTTCTGGCCGCGGTAGCGCGCCTCGGCCATCCAGTGGGCGTCCGGCGTCCGCGTCACCGGGACGTTCGAGCCCCACATCATCAGATACGCGGCGTCCCACCAGTCACCCGACTCCGGTACGTCGGTCTGGTCGCCGAAGACCTGCGGGGATGCGACCGGCAGGTCCGCGTACCAGTCGTAGAAGGACAGCATGGGCGCGCCGATCAGCGACATGAAGCGGGCGCCCGCCGCGTGCGACACCATCGACATCGCGGGGATGGGGGAGAAGCCCGCGACCCGGTCGGGGCCGTGCGTCTTGATCGTGTGGACGTGCGCCGCGGCGATGATCTCCACGGCCTCGTCCCAGGAGGCCCGCACGAGGCCGCCCTTGCCGCGCGCCTGCTGGTACGTCCTGCGCCGCTCCGGGTCCCCCTGGATGTCCGCCCAGGCGAGGACCGGGTCCCGCAGCCGGGACTTCGCCTCGCGGTACATCTCCAGGAGCACGCCCCGCAGGTACGGGTAGCGCACCCGGGTCGGCGAGTACGTGTACCAGGAGAACGCGGCGCCGCGCGGGCAGCCGCGCGGCTCGTACTCGGGCCGGTCCGGGCCGACGCTCGGATAGTCCGTCTGCTGGGTCTCCCAGGTGATGATGCCGTCCTTGACGTACACCTTCCAGCGGCAGGAGCCCGTGCAGTTCACGCCGTGCGTCGAGTTCACGACCTTGTCGTGGCTCCACCGGTCCCGGTAGAAGGCGTCCGCGTCCCGGCCGCCGACGAGTCCGATGCTGTGCAGGTCGGGGGCGGCGGTGCCGCGGCGGAAGAACTTCCCCGCGCGCAGCAGCGCGGCGCCGGGCTCGGTCGTCTCTGTCACCCTTGAGCTCCCTAGGTCTGCCTTTCAACGAACCTAGGTCCGGGGTGGCGGGGGCACACGGCGGCGACCGCCGTACGGGTTGCGGGCGCCGGGGGCAGCACGCTTACCCCTGAGGTAATCGACCCTCGCGCGGGGGCCCGGCAGGGTGGTCGTACCGGATCCGGCTCTTCTCTCCCTACCGCCGCTCGGAGGCAACACCTCATGTCGACGTACTCCGCGAACCCGCTCACCGCACTGGCCCGCACGAACGACGCGAAGACGATGCTGCGCCGCTTCCTCGGCATCGACGCGGTCGTGACCACCGGGAACGGCCTCGCGTACGCGGCCGCCTCGGGCCCGCTCGGCCGCTTCCTCGGCGTCGACGCGGGGCTCCTGCTCGCCCTCGGCGTCTTCCTCACGCTGTACGGCGTGGGCGTCGGCTACCTCGCGTCACGCAAGAGCCCGCCCACGCCTGCCGTCCAGGGGGTGATCGAGGCGAACGCGGCCTGGGCGGTGCTCAGTGTCGTCGCCCTGTTCGCCTGGCTCTCGCCCACCACCGCGGGCACCGTATGGATCCCGCTCCAGGCGCTGACCGTCGGAGGTTTCGCCGCCCTGCAGTACGCGGCACTGCGGTCCCTGAGGGCCTAGGCCCCTAGCTGTCCGACTGCAGGTACTTGACCGTCGCCGGATCGGCCGGGAGGAGCGTCTCGATGGCCAGTTCGGCGACCGTCACGTCCATGGGTGTGTTGAAGGTCGAGATCGACGAGATGAAGGACAGCAGCTGCCCGTCGTGCTCGATGCGCAGAGGGAGCGCGAAGTACGGAACGCCGCTCTCCGGCCCGTCGGCATCGACCACGTCGACACCGGGGTCCTGAACCGGATACGCCGCCACCTCCTCGTACACCGCACGCAGCGCGTCCGAACGCTGCAGCGCGATCTGCCGCTCCATCTGGTGCAGCAGGTGCCCGCGCCACTCCCGCAGATTGCGGATCTTGGGGGCGAGGCCCTCCGGGTGGAGCGTGAGCCGCATGGCGTTCAGCGGCGGCTGCAGGAGGTGCTCCGGGATGCCGTCGAGGATCATCGCGATGCCGCGGTTCGCGGCGACCACGTCGTACGCCGCGTCGACGACCAGCGCCGGGTAGGGCTCGTAGCCGCGCAGGAGCTGTTCGAGACCCTCGCGCAGGGCGCCCATCGAGGGGTCGTCCAGCGGGGTCTCCCGGAAGCGGGGCGCGTAACCGGCCGCCAGAAGCAGCGAGTTGCGTTCCCGCACGGGTACGTCGAGGTGCTCGGCGAGGCGCAGCACGATCTCCTCGCTCGGGCGTGACCTGCCGGTCTCGATGAAGCTGATGTGCCGCGCCGAGGAGTCGGCGCGCAGCGCCAGTTCCAGCTGACTCACCTTGCGCCGCTCGCGCCAGCCGCGCAGCAGCGGGCCGAACGCGTTCTCCTTGCTGACCACGGCAGTTGTCATACCCAGACAGTAATCGAAGACTCCCTGCCCGGTGGCTTGACCAGGGCTGCGCGGGAGGGGGTGTGGCAGGCTGAGGGGAACACGTCCGTACGCACGGGAAGGGGCGCGGCCATGTCACTCGAACCGCTGTCACAGAAGGACGTCGAGGAGCGGCTCGCGGAGCTGCCCGGCTGGTCGCTCGCAGGCGACAAGATCACCCGCTCCTTCCGGCTCGGCTCGCACTTCGCCGCGGCCGCGATGGTCGTGCACATCGCGCGGATCCAGGAGGAGCTCGATCACCACTCCGAGCTGACGCTGGGCTACGACACGGTCACCTTGTCCGTGAACACGCACAGCGTGGGCGGAGCTCTCACCACGCGCGACTTCGACCTGGCCGGCCGGGTCGAGGAGCTGGCCGTCGCTCACGGGGCGGTCTAGGCGCGGATGCTGGACTACGGCAAGGAAGCCGACCGCTACGACGCGTCGCGGGGCGGTGAGCCGCGCGCCGACGCCGCTGCCGCCGCCGTCCGCGGCCTGCTGCCGCCGGACACCCGCACCCTCCTGGACGTCGCCTGCGGCACGGGCCTGGTCACCCGGAGCCTCGCAGGGACGGGCCTGCGGGTGACCGGGGTGGACTCGGCACACAACATGGCGCGCATGGCGTCGGGCCGGCTGCCGGGCGCCATAGTCCTGGGAGACAGTCGTCAACTCCCCTTCCCTGAAGACTCGTTCGACGCGGTGAGCGCGGTATGGCTGCTCCATCTCCTGTCCAGTGCCGACGAGGCGGCGGCGGTCGTCGCCGAGTGCGCCCGTGTGCTGCGGCCGGGCGGCGTGTTCGTCACGACCGTCGACAAGGCCGCCGCGCACGACGTCGGCAGCGACATCGACGCCGTCCTGGCCCCGCGCCCGGTGGGCCCCGCGGTCGACCGCGCCCAGGCGGTCGAGGCGTACGCGGCGGCACAGGGCCTGACCCCGGCCGACGGATCCCGCTTCCGGGGCCACGGCCAGGGCCGCACGCCTCGCTCCACGGTCGAGGACATCGGCCGGGGCTGGTTCACGCGGGTCCCGCCCGACAGTTCGCTGGCCGCTCAGCTCGCGGCGGGCCTGGCGTCCCTGCCGGACCAGGATGTGCCGCGCCCCGACCCAAGGTTCACGCTCGCCTCCTTCCGCTGACCGTCGGGTTTGCCGAAACCGCAAGGTGAGTGGCCAGGAGCGGGACGGCGGCGCAGTCTGAGGAGACGGCACGGACACACCCCACCGGACACGCGAAGGCGGCAGCAGAAGATGGCTCACGACCACAAGCACGGCCACCACCACGGCCACCACCACGAGGACATCGACTGGGCCACGATGGGCCCGATGCTGGAACGGAACGCGGAGCTCGCCGCCCCGCAGAACCGCGAGATCGCCGCGTGGCTGCGCACATGGCAGCCGGAGCCGGCGCTGATCGCGGACGTCGGCAGCGGCTCGGGGTCCATCTCCTTCCTCCTCGCGGAGATCTTCCCCAAGGCGAACGTCATCGCGGTGGACCCGGCGGAGCCCCTCCTGGAGCGGGCACGGGAGCGGGCGGCGAGGGAGAACCTGACAGACCGATTCAGCACCCTGCAAGCGGAACTCCCCTCGGGAATAGGCAAGTTGCCCCTCGCGGACCTCCTCTGGATCGGCAGGGCCCTGCACCACGTAGGAGACCAGGAGGGCGCACTGGCAGCCCTGGCGGACCGCCTCGCGCCGGGCGGCGCGGTCGCACTCCTGGAGGGCGGCCTGAACCAGCGCAGCCTGCCCCGCGACATCGGCTTCGGCCGACCGGGCCTGCAGACCCGCTTCGACCTGGCGGACGACGAGTGGTTCACACGGATGCGCGCCGACCTGCCGGGCGCGAAGTCGGTCACGGAGGACTGGCCCACGCTCCTCAAGGAGGCGGGCCTGCGCCACGCGGGCACCCGCACGTTCCTCCTGGACCTGCCGGCCCCGGTCTCCGAGGCGGCCCGCGCCCAGATCATCTCCGAGCTCTCCCGCCGCCGCGACATGCACGAGGACACCCTGACCCCCGAAGACCTGACCACGGTCGACCGCCTCCTGGACGCCGACGACGAACAGAGCCTGCACCACAGGCCGGACGCGTTCCTGCTGTCGGCGCAGACGGTGCATGTGGGGGTCAAGGGCTGAACCGCAACGCTGAATATGCACAACTTCGGCTGCCGGAAGTGCCGTTGACGTTACCTTTTAGGCGACGCCGATCAGGCTGCGGAGGGGAGTCGGGCTGTGAGCGAGCTGATGCGATGGGAGTCCGACGAAGGTCCTGTCGTCGTGGAAGTGGACGCCAGGGACCCGGGTTTCAGGTCGGTGTCGCGCCGAAGCGACGGCAGCGAGATCCATGATGTCGAGGGGCACTTCGGGGCGGCGCTGAGCAATGTGCGGGGTGCCGCGATGTCCGCGCTGCGGACCTTCCGTGACCAGGCACTCGACCCCGACGGCATCGAGCTGGAATTCGGGGTGAAGCTGAGCGCCGTCGCGGGTGCCGTCATCGCGAAGACGGCCGCCGAGGGCCACTTGACCGTCAAGCTGACCTGGTCCCGGCGTGACGAGCCGGGCGAACGATGACGGTGCGGGGCGGATAATGCGAGGCATGCAGTGGCGTGCCCGCATCGGCACGGTCGACGGCACGCCCAGAGGGGCGGGCGTACTGGTCGACGGTACGCGCCTGATCACCTGTGCCCATGTCGTCGAAGGGCTTCCGGCGGTCTCCGTCACGCTGCCGGGCGTCACCGGCACACTGCCCGCGAAGGTCGCATGGTCCGGCGACTGGCGGCGCCTGGGGGACCGCGGTGACATAGCGGTGCTCGAACTCGCCCACGCGCTGCGGGTGACGCCCTGTGCGTTCGCGCCGCTCGACACGCTGCGCCCGCGGCCCGGCCGGAACGCACATGAACTGCGCGCGCTGGGCTTCCCGTTCGGCCATGAGCAGGACGGCACACACGTCACGCTGACGACCAGCGCGGACCGGCTGCTCGGTCAGGAGTGGCTGGAGGTCGATGTCGGGCAGGCCCACCTGCGGCGCCTGGACGAGGGGTTCAGCGGCGCGGCGGTCTACGACCCCGAGTCCGGCAAGGTCGTCGGCATGGTCACCGACGCCGTCCTCGGCGGCGATCAGGAGGGTTACATCGGGCGGATGCTGCCCATCGACACCATCCGACGCCACTGGGAGGAACTGGACGACTTCCTGCCCCTGGACTGGCTGCCGGGTGAGCCACGCCGTGAACTGCGCGCCCTGTTCGCGGGGGCGCGCCTCGATGCCGATGGCCTTGAGCTGCTCGTACGGCGCGCTTTTCCCACTTTCCGTCGCCCGCTGCCGCCGTTCCGGTCGGTCTGGCACGCCATTCGGTACGTCGGTGAGGAACTGACCGGCGAGGAACGGCTGTTGCGGGTGCTCCGCGAACTCGGCACCCGGCTGCCGGAGGTGGACGTCGGAGCCTGGCTGCGGCGCTGGATGCCCGACCAGTACGAGGCCGAGGCACAGGACGCGAAGGCCGCACACGAGGCACCCGCGCCCATCGGTTCCGTGATGTTCCGCGCGGAATCGATGACCCGTGGCGCCGGCCTCGACCTCACGGTGTGCACGGTGATCGACGGCGTTCCGGTCGGCTCGTCGGGGCCGGTCAGGATCCGCCCACGCCAACTCCGCACGAAGGTCGAGGCGATGCTCGCCGAACAGATCGGCAGGCTGCACGAGTGCGACTGGATGCTGGAGTTCGTGGTGCCGGAGCGGCTGATGAGCGAGCCCTTCGAGGAGTGGCAGATCCACGAACCGGGGGCGGCACGCCCCCGCCCCATGCGCACGGTGCCCGTGGTGGTCAGGCACATGGACCGCCTCAAGCCGCTCACCGTCTCCCGTCTCACGCGCAGGCGCTGGGAGACGGTGCGTGCCCGCGGCGAGACCCGGCCCCGCCGTGTGGCGTGCGGGCTCCCCTACGGCTACGACGAGTTCCACGACTGGCTGGACGCGGACGACGAGGTGTGCGCCCTCGCGTACGCCGCGACTCCGCTGGGGGACTGGCTCTCGGCAGCCCTGGACACCGGTGTGCCGATCATGCTGTGGAGACGGCACGACTGCGGCGAGGACGGCCACGCGCAGTGTGCTCCCGACAAGTTTCTCGACCGGCTCACGGAAGCGGTGGCGGTCCTCGACCCCGACCGGCTGCCGTTCGAGGTCATGAGGCTGCGCAAGGAGGCCCGCTCCCCGGACAAGGGGGACGCCGACCACTGCGGGCACCGTCTGACGCTCTTCTGGGACGACCCGGAGCGCAAACCGGATCCGCCGCTGGCGATGGGAGTTCGAGGAGATCAGTGAGCCCACGGAGTGCGAGGAGAGCAGTGAGGACCACCGGCAGCGCAGGAAGAACTGGCCGTACAGGAAGCACCGGGAGCGTGCAGCGTGCCTGACACCGCCGAGACGCCCAACTGGCGCATCTACTCCGGGAGCCGCGTCCCGCACGACGGCATCGACCGCCTGCCGGCCCCGCCCCCCTGGCGCACCTTCACCGGTGGCCCGGCCCTGCGCACCCCGCCGGGCGACTCCGGCAACCCGCACGCCGCCGTCAGTTACCGGCCGGGCGAGGACGCGGTCCGCCAGGTCAACGCCGCGCTCTATCTGCGCAGGCCTCTCCTGGTGACAGGTGCGCCGGGCACCGGCAAGTCCTCCCTCGCCTACGCGGTGGCCCATGAACTGGGCCTGGGGAAGGTCCTGCACTGGCCGATCACGAGTCGGGTCACGCTCCGGGACGGCCTGTACGAGTACGACCCGCTCACTCGGCTGTACGCCGCGGAGCGCGCACGACGCGAGGACGTCAACGGCTCCCCGGGCGACGACATCGGCGACTATCTGCGCCTCGGACCCCTCGGCACGGCGCTGCTCCCGTACGAGCGCCCGCGCGTCCTGCTCGTCGACGAGATCGACAAGAGCGACATCGACCTGCCCAACGACCTGCTCACCATCTTCGAGAAGGGGGCGTACGAGATCGTCGAGCTGGCCCGTCGTGCGGAGCCGACGGCCAAGGTGATGACGGCCGACAGCACGACCGACCGCGTGGAGATCCGCGACGGCACGGTCAGTTGTCGCGCCTTCCCCCTCGTCGTCATGACGAGCAACGGCGAGCGCGAATTCCCGCCCGCGTTCCTGCGCCGCTGCGTGACCGTGGACCTGAAGCAACCCGCGAGCGTGGCGGAGCTGACGGCGATCGTCCGCGAGCACCTCGGCCCCGTCGTCGAGGGCGAGGGAGGCGAGCTGCCCGAGGGCGCCCAGGAGATCATCGACCGCTTCTTCGAGCGGCGCAGCGGGGGTCTGCTCGCCAACGACCAACTCCTCAACGCCATCTACATGTGCCACCACGCATCGTTCAGTGAACCCCCGGAAACCGTCCGGCAGTTGGCGGATCAGGTCATGCCGTTCCTGAGCAGCGAGGCAACGCGCTCCGATGGAGACTGAGCGGCTGGTGAGACTGCGGGGCCTGCTCGACACCCTGGGGCCCCACGTCACTCCGCTGGAGCTCGCGGAGATGCTGTGGCTTGCGGAGCGGCTGCCTCCGGGCGAGACGGACGGCGAGAGCGTGTGCGGGAGCGGTGGTGCGGACTCGCCCGGGCGGCTGGCCGACGCGGTGCAGGCGGCCCTCGAAGGGGTGGGGGACGCGGCGGTGACACAGGCGCGGCAGCGGGATGATCCGGCGGCCGGGCACCCTGGCGTCGGCGATGCGCCGGACGGTCAGGGCCGGCCCGGCGACCTGACCCGCTCGGCCCTGCACATCCCGCACGGCGCCCCGCGTCCCGGCACCGACGCCGAGGACGTCCTGGTCCCCGCCCCACAGGCCCTGCGCCACGAACTGGAGATCCAGCGCGCCCTGCGACCGCTCAAGCAGCGTGTCCCCGACCGTCGCCGCCGCATCCTGGACGAGGAGGCGACGGCCGCGCGCGCCGCACTCCACGCGGGGCTGCGCCCCTGGGCCCCGGTCATGGCTCCCGCCACCGACCGCCTCCTGAGCCTGGCCCTCGTCGTGGACACGGGCCCGGCGATGCAGGTGTGGCGCTCGCTCGCGCGTGAACTGCGGGAGGCGATGCAGCGCACCGGCGCGTTCCGGGACGTACGGCTCTGGCATCTGTCCGACCTCGGCCCGGGTGTCTGCATCCGCTCCTCGCCCCGAGGCCCCGCACTGGCCCCGGCGGCCATGGTGGACCCGACGGGCCGCCAGGTGACGCTGCTGCTCAGCGACTGCTCGGGCCCGCACTGGTGGGGCGGGCGCGCGGCCCCGGCCCTGCATCTGTGGGCCAGGCGTGGCCCGACCGCCATCCTGCAGCCCCTCCCCGAACGACTCTGGCGGCGCACGGCGGCCCCCGCGATCCCCGGCAAGGCGATCGCGTCCAGGGCGGGCGCCCCCAACACCGCGCTGCGTTTCACCCCGCACGACGGCCGGGCGGGACGGCCCGCGACGGATGCGGTCCCCGTGCCCGTCCTGGAGCTCTCCCCCGAATGGCTGGCCGACTGGGCGGGCCTGGTGACCGCGTCCGGCGATCATCACCGGGACACGGCGGTGACGTACGTGAGCGCTGCGCAGCCACCGCACGGCCAACCCCTCGCCGCGGAGGGAGATCTGACGATCACCGAGCGGCTTCTCCGCTTCCAGGCCGCGGCCTCGCCCACGGCGGTGGACCTGGCGGCGCATGTCGCTCTCTCGGTGCCCGCACTGCCGGTGATGCGGCTGATCCAGCAGCGGGTCACGCCGGGCTCGCGTGCCAGCGACCTCGCCGAGGTGCTCCTCAGCGGCCTCCTCGAACCGGTCGATCCGGAGCGGGGCCTGTACGACTTCGTGCCGGGTGCGCGAAGCGCCCTACTGGAGACCCTGCCCCGCCCCGAGTCACTGGCGGTCGCCGATCTGTTGAACCGGCTCGGCGCCGAGATCGAGACCAGGGCCGGCTCGACGCCCCGGGCCTTCGGGGCGGTCGTGCCGGTCGCGGAAGGGACAGGGGGCCGGGCACTGGGGGACGCGGGCCGGCCTTTCGCGCTGGTGAGCGAGGAGGCGATGGGGCTGCTGCGGGGGCGGGCGATCCGGGTGGCGGAGCGGCCGGTGGGCGGGGACAGCGTGGTCGGCGGGTCGGGCTCGGACCCGCACGACACCGGGCATGGGGCCTCCCCAGCCCCATCGCCTTCCCTGCTCGGCGGCTTCGACCCGCCCGCTGATGTCGCGTGCCCGCCGGGACTGACGAACGTGGAGGCGCCGCGGGATTTCGTCGGCAGAAGGGATGTGCTTGAGCGCCTGGACCTCGAACTCCTTGGCCTGTGGACGGGGTCCGCATCGCCACGCACGGTTGTCCTTCATGGAATAGGAGGCGTCGGCAAGTCGGCGCTGGCGTCGGAGTGGGCGGCCGGGGTGGCCCGCGCCGAGACCCATCGCCCGGTGTGGTGGGTGCGCGCGGACTCGCCCGCATCGATCGTCACGGGCCTGTCCGGCCTCACTCGTGCATTGCAGCCCTCGGTCCCGGATTTTCTGGCGAGGGAGGGGCGTTGGGAATGGGCCCTTCAGTGGCTGACCTCGCACGAGGGCTGGGTCCTCGTCTTCGACGGTGTGGAGAACCCCGACAACGTACGCGTCCTCCTCTCCCGTCTGGGCCCGAACGGGAGCGTCCTGATCACCAGCCGCCTGGCCGCCGGATGGGAGGGGACCGCCACACAGATGGAGCTCGGTGCTCTCACGACGGAGGAAGCCGTGGCGATGTTCAACCGGATCGGGGGGCCGGAGGCGCAGGTGAAGCAGCTGGCCGACGAACTGGGGCGGCTGCCGCTCGCGTTGCGGCAGGCGTCCGCGTACCTGGCCGGGACCGACACCACCGTCGAGGAGTACCGCGACATGTTCGCGGCACAGATGCAGCGGTTGCAGAACCCGAAGGACGATTCGCTGCCGACCAGTATCGGCGACAGCTTGCGACAGGGGCTGCGAGCCGTCAGCACTCCGGAGGCCAGGCGCGTCCTGCAGACTCTGGCCTGGTACGGCTCCGAAGACATCCCCGTGGACCTCCTGACCGGATCCCAGCTCACCGAGTCGCAGATTGCAGACGCGCTGGAGTTCCTGGTGCACGCAAACCTCCTCGACCACCAAGCCGGAGCGGTGACGGTCAGCGTGCACCCCCTGATCGCACGCCTCGCCCGCGTCTGGGACACCGGAGAACCGGGCGTGAGCAGCGAGAAGGACTCGCAGGCGGCCCGGCGGGCGGCTGCCCGCGGCCTCGCGAAGGCGATTCCCGACGACCCGGACGACCCGGCCGGCTGGCCCCTTTGGCGTGCTCTCCTCCCGCACGTCGAGGCATACGCCGACCATTCCCCGCCCGTGGACGACGACGTCGTCTCCGGAACCCTGCTGGCCGATACGGCACGTTTCCTCATGGCACAGGGCCAGCTGGAACAAGCCCTGGCCTTTTTGCAGAGGGCAGCGGAGTCCTTGCAGAGAATCTTGGACGAGGACGATTCCCGAGCGCACCACGCCGCGATTCTGCTCGGCAGGGCGTATCTGGCGTCGGGCGACACAGCGCGGGCGCTCGCGTGGTTCAGGAACGTAAGGGCCTCGATGGACCGCGCGGGGAGGCCCGAGGACGATCCGGAGAGGATCGCGCTGCGCGCGGACCTCGCCGGTGCCTTCCTGGCGACGGGCGCGACGAGGCGGGCGATCAGGGAGCTGGAGGTGACCCATGCCCTCGCGCTCAGGACTCTGGGCGAGGACCACCCGGTGACGGTTCCGGTGCTGGAGCGGCTCGCCGGCGCCTATCTGGCGGACGAGGACTGGGACCGTGCGGTGGCCGCCTACCAGGAGGTGCTGACCACGTACCGGCGGCAGCGGGGCGACCTGGCGCCCGCCACACTCGCCGTGCGCGGCGAACTGGCTCTCGCGTACGACAAGGTGGGAGACACGACGCTTGCGGTGGCGGAGCTCGAGCAGGTCGTGGCCGGATACCGGGAAGTCCTGGGTGAGGCACATCCCCGCACGCTCACGACGCTGGCCGCCCTGGCCGGGGTGTACGAACGCGAAGGCGTTCTCGACCAGGCCATGGAGATGTACGGGGAGGCGTTGTCATACAGCGCCGACACGTTCGGCGAGGAGCATCCGAAGACCCTGGGCCTCCAGGATCGGTTGGCCCGCGCCTGCGTCCTGACCGGGAATCTCGGGCGGGCGATTTCCCTGTACGAGGACGCTCTGACGACCAAGGGCGAGACCTTGGGCCACGAGCACCCCGAGACGTTGCGGGCGGCCGCGGCGCTGGCAGAGGCCTACCGGCGCAGTGGGATGAGAGCGAAGGCGACCGCGCTGTATGAGCGGACGCTGGGCAAACGGATCAGTGTCCTCGGGGAGTCGCACGTCGAGACCCGCAGGGCATACAGCGATCTGGCCGAAGCGCTGCTGGAAGCCGGAGAAGCAGGGCGCGCGATCGACCTGCTGGAGGCGACGTTGGGCGAACGCGTCTCCAGTCTGGGCGACGTGCACCCGGGAACCCTTCGCACACGCCATCAACTCGCGGAGGCCTATCAGCAGGCCGGAGAGCCGGAAGCGGCAAGTGTGCTGCATCAAGCGTCACTGGCCGACCTGAAGACGTCACTGGGCGAGGACCACCTGCGGACGTACGAGGCGAGGTCACATCTCGCGCATTCCCTTGCCATGGAAGGCGACATGGAGGGCGCCATCCGGCAACTGAGCCGCGCCGCCGACGGTTTCGCCCGCGAGCTCGGGGAGGGCGCCTCGGAGACCGTCGCCGCTCGCGAGACCCTGGCCGGGTGGCAGGAGCCACGCTCCTGACCCTGGGCCAGGGTCACGTACGAGGGTGAGCCTCAGGCCGCGTCGAACGTGGCCGGGTCCGGGCCCAGGCGGCGGTCCTCGTTCAGTGCGCTGATCGCCGCCATGTCCTCCGGGTCCAGTTCGAAGCCGAAGACGTCGATGTTCTCCTTGATCCGGGACGGGGTCACGGACTTGGGGATCACGACGTTGCCCAGCTGGATGTGCCAGCGCAGGACGACCTGGGCCGGGGTGCGGCCGTGCTTCTGGGCGATGGCGATGATCGCCGGGACCTCCAGGAGGCCCTTGCCCTGGCCGAGGGGGGACCAGGCCTCCGTGGCGATGCCTTGTTCCGCGTGGAACTCGCGGAGGGCGTGCTGCTGGAGGTGCGGGTGGAGCTCGATCTGGTTCACCGCCGGGACGACCGACGTCTCGGCGAGAAGCTTCTCCAGGTGCTCGGGCAGGAAGTTCGAGACACCGATGGACTTCGCGCGGCCGTCGGCCTGGATCTTCTCGAAGGCCTTGTACGTGTCCACGGCGAGGCCCTTGGAGGGCAGCGGCCAGTGGATCAGGTACAGGTCCACGTAATCGAGGCCGAGCTTCTCCAGGGACGTGTCGAAGGCCCGCAGCGTGGAGTCGTATCCCTGGTCGGTGTTCCAGAGCTTCGTCGTGACGAAGAGCTCCTCGCGGGCGATGCCCGAAGCGGCGATGGCCTTGCCGGTGCCCTCTTCGTTGCCGTAGATGGCCGCGGTGTCGATGCTGCGGTACCCGGCCTCCAGCGCCGTCGCGACGGCCGCCTGGGCCTCGTCGTCCGGGACCTGCCAGACGCCGAAACCGAGCTGCGGCATCTCGACGCCGTTGTTCAGGATGATCGGGGGGACCTTGCTCACGAGCTCTCGATCCTTAAGTCGTCGGGTGGTACTCCCATGGTCAACGATCACGTGCGGTGCCGCATTCCTTGACCACTCCCATGTGCACGACTCTATTGCACATCTTTGAACGCGGAATACTTATGTGAACGACCGGTAAATGCTCGGATGCGCGGTGGCCAACCGGATGCCCTGTGGCTAGGCCGCCGTCGTACCCAGGTACGCGTCCCGTACCCGGGGGTCCGCGCGTACCTCTGCCGCCGTGCCCTCGGCCAGGACATGGCCCAGGTCGAGGACGATCACGCGGGCGCAGAGCTCCATCACGAACGCGACGTTGTGCTCCACCAGGAGCACGGCGCAGCCCTCCTCGTCCGCGAGGTGCCGGATGACCGCCGACAGCTGGGCTCGTTCGTCGGCCGTCATGCCGGAGGCCGGCTCGTCCAGGAGCAGCACCCTGGGCGGGTCCGCCACCGCGCGTGCCAGTTCCACCATGCGGGCCCGGCCGACGGGCAGCGCGCCCGCGTAGTCGTCGGACAAGTCCGCAAGTCCGCACTCCTGTAGGACAGTTGAGGCGCGTACGCGTCGTTCGGTCTCGTGTCTGCGGCGGGTGGGTGCCGCCAGCAGATCCGCGGCGAACCCGCCACCGCCCCCGCGCCACTCCTGCGCGACGAGCAGATTGTCACCGACCGTGAGCTGCCCGAAGAGCTGCTGGCGCTGGAAGGTGCGGCGCATGCCGTGGCGGGCGCGCCAGACGGGGGAGCGGCGGGTGACGTCAGCGCCGTCGAGCAGGACGCGGCCCTGATCGGGGCGGCGGATGCCGGAGACGACGTCGAACAGGGTTGTCTTGCCGGCTCCGTTGGGGCCGATGAGGCCGCATACCTCGCCGGGGCGCAGGCCCAGGCCCACGTCGGTCAGGGCGTGTATGCCGCCGAAGCGGACGCCGATGCCGGCGGCTTCGAGCACGCGCTCGCTCATGGCCTGCCCACTCCTTCGGTACGGTTCCGTGCGGCTATGCCCAGATAGGCCTCGGTCAGCTGGTCCGCCCGGACCTCTGAGCGCGGGCCGCACCAGGAGACCCGGCCCTGCGCGAGGTAGGCGACGGTGTCCGCGACGCCGAGGATCTCGGCGGCCTTCTCCTCGACCAGGAGCAACCCCGTCCCGGAGTCCCGGAGTTCGGCGAGCAGCCGGAAGACTTCCTCGACGACGCGGGGGGCGAGGCCGAGGGACGGTTCGTCCGCGATCAGCACCTTGGGCGGGCGCTGGAGGAGGGGCGCGAGGGCGAGCATCTGCTGCTCTCCTCCGGAAAGGGAACCCGCGGTGACCTTTCGCCGTGCGGCGAGGCCGGGGAAGCGTTCGTAGACGGCGTCGCGGGCGTGCGGATCCTTCAGGTGCAGGGTGAGGTTCTCCTCGATGGTGAGGGCGGGGAAGATGCCGCGGCCCTCGGGGGCGAGGACGACTCCCGCGCGGGAGCGGTGGACGGGGCCGGTGCGGGTGGCGTCCGCCCCGGCGACGTGGATCTCGCCCCTGGTGGAGGCGATCAGCCCTGCCGCGACCTGGCATGTCGTGGACTTGCCTGCGCCGTTGGGGCCGAGGAGGGCGACGATTTCCCCCGGGTGGACGGTGAGGGTCACTCCGTGGAGCACGGGGGCGCCGTCGTATCCGGCGTGGATGTCGTGGAGGGCGAGGGAGGACGGGTTCTCTTCCCCGAGCCCGCCCCTTGCCGAAACCGGCTCCGCCGCCACGGGTGACCGCCGATCACCGGCTCCGCCGCGCTCGTCCTCAAACGCCGGACGGGCTGGAGTCTTCGCCACCCGCCGCCGATGCACCCGCACGGACACCGCCGCGCAATACCCGTCCGGATCATTGGCCAACGCCAACCCCGCCAACCCGAACAGGATCACCGGCAGCTGTACCGACTCCGTCACGTAGTCGGCGATCAGGTGCGGCATGATGGCGAAGACAAGACCCGCCACCACCGCGAACTGCGGCCTCCGCACCCCCGCGGCGACCACCACCGCCAGCCACACCAGGCCCGTCATCGCGGTGAAGTCCGTGGCCGTGATGCGGGTGTTGTACGACGCGTACATCACGCCCCCGAAACCCGCGAGCCCGGCCGACAGCGTGAACAGGAGCAGCTTCGTCCGGACCACCGAGACCCCGGAGGCCATCGCCGCCGCCGGAGCGGACCGCACCGCCAGCATCGCCCGCCCCGTCGCCGACCCCCGCAGCGCGCTGAGCGCGGCCACGGCCACCGCGACGAGTACGACCATCGCCACGCCCATCGCCCGGTCGTCGCTCAGGTCGACGGGGCCGAAGACGGCGCGCGGGATCTCCCAGCCGGTGTCGCCGTTCCTCAACCACCCCATCTGGAAGAGGACTTGATCGGCGAGGAAGGCCAGCGCGAGAGTGGCGAGCGCCAGTGACCGGCCGCCGAGGCGCAGCGCGGGCAGCGCGACGAGGGCACCGAGCACCGCCGCTCCGCACGTCCCGACGAGCGCCGCGGCGATGAACGGCCACCCGTGGCTCATCAGCAGGCCCGCCACGAGGGCCGCGCCCGTCACGAACGTCGCCTGCGCCAGGGACACCATCGCGCCGAGGCCCGTCACCACGGTGAAGGAGACGAAGACCAGGGAGATGGCCAGGCCCTGCGCGAGGATGCCGCTCCAGAAGGGGGTGGTGACCGTGTAGAAGGAGAGCGCCAGCAGCACGCCCCCGACCGCCCACGGCCCCCAGCGCCGCATCCACGACTTCCCCGCCAGGTAGTCGATCGGCGGCGCGTCCACCGCCGCCGTGCCCGCCGTCCGCTGCCGCCGTGCCATGAGGAGCAGCCCGGCGAAGAGGATCAGGAAGGGGACCGCCGTACGGAAACCGGTGATCTTCTCCGCGAAGTCCGCGTACCCGGCGACCAGGTTCTGCAGGACTCCCAGGCCGAGCCCGCCCGCGAACGCCAGCGGGATCGACATGAAGCGCCCGAGCACCGCTGCCGTCGCCGACACGAACAGTAAGAGGGTGAAGTCGTGCGAGGAGAGGCCGAGCAGCGGCGTCGCGAGGACGCCCGCCAGACCCGCGAGGCCCGACGACAGCATCCAGGCCACCGAGGAGAGCCGGTCCGCGCTCATGCCCCGCAGCTCCACCAGCGAGCGGTTGTCCACCGCGGCCCGCAGCCGGAGCCCCAGCGGTGTGTGCCGCATCAGGACCCACAGGCCGATCGCGACCACGGCCGTCGCGACCCAGGTGATCAGCTGGTCGGAGTCGATGCCGACGCCGTCCATGAGCTGCCAGTTCTTGGCGGGGCTCGGCCCCACGCCCGGCAGCCCGAACTGGTTCTCGGCCGGCTTGACGGACGCCCCCGCGTCCTCGAGGAGTTCCACCGCCCACAGGCCGAGCGCGGGCAGCGCGACGAGCAGGCCGATCGTCGCCACGATCTGCGCGGTCTCGCCCACCCTCGCCAGTTTCCGGAACATCAGCCGGTCGAGCCCCCAGCCGAGCGCGGGCGCCACGACGCAGACGAGGAGCAGGGCCGTCGGTACGGCGGGCCAGCCGAAGCCGGAGTGGAGTTCGTAGAAGGCGAGCGCGCAGAGGTAGGCGGTCGCGCCGTGCGCGAAGTTGAAGAGGCCGGAGGCGGAGTAGGACAGGACGAGGCCCGTCGCGAGCAGCGCGTACAGGGCGCCGGAGACGAGACCGCTCAGCACGAATCCCAGCAGATCAGACATGGGTGACGCGCCCCCTCTGATTGAAGATCGCTACGTGCGGGTCCGCTACTTGAAGGGAATGGGCTCGTAGCACTTGAACGGCGCCGACACCGAGTACTCCCCGCCCTTCAGCTGCACGAGCGCGCCGCAGCCGAACGACTCCTTCTGCCCCTTGGGCAGACTGCGGTCGCCGACCATCGTGTCCTGGTCGGAGAAGCCGTTCGCCGCCTGCTGGAAGGAGTCGGCGGTCAGGTCCTTGCCCGCCTTCTCGGCGATGGCGAGGAAGAGGTCGGCCGACATGTAGCCGGTCATCATGTGCATGTTGAGCGGGACGTCCTTGCCCGCCGTCTTCCTGATGTCCGCCTTGAACTGCTTCATCGCCGCCGTGTTCTGCTCGAACGGCTGGAAGGCGAGCAGGATGTGCACGCCGTCGAGTGCCTTCTTCGTGGCGCTCTTGGCGAGGAGGCCGGGGTCGTAGTCGGTCGGGTCGGTGAGCACGCCCTTGAAGCCGGAGCGCTTGACGGCCGTGAACAGGCCGATGTTGTACGGGGTCTGCATGACGGAGACGACCACGTCGGGCGCCTTGCCGCCGTCCGAGCGCAGGATCTCCTTGGTGTACGCCGACCAGTCGCTCGGCACGGAGGTCGCGGGCACGGTCGACTTGGCGTACGTCACCTTGTAACCGGCCGCCGCGAAGCTCTGCTTGTAGGTGCGGATGGCGAAGGTGCCCGCGTCGTTGTCGTTGGCGAGGATGGCCACGGACTTGCCCTTCGAGCCGTCCGTCACCTTCTTCAGGCCCTCGGGCCAGCTCTGGGTGATGGTGCCGCCCGGCATCGGGACCATGCAGCCGCCGTAGCCGTACATGTAACTGGGTCCGCAGAAGGGCGGGATGGTGCCCCAGCCGAAGGTCGGCACCTTCTGCTTCTGGAGGAAGTCGGCGCCGGAGAAGGTCACCGAGCTCATCGGTGACACTGCGAACACCTTGTCCTGCTGGACCAGTTTGCGCGCCGCCGCGAGATTCTTGCCCGGGTCCTGCCCGTCGTCCTCGGCGCCCAGGTAGTCGATCTTCCGTCCGTGTACGCCGCCTTCGGCGTTCACGCGGTCGAAGCGGGCCTTGGCGCCGAGGTCGGTGTCCTTCTTGCTGTAACCGCTCGCGGTCGTCATGGAGACGATGCCGCCGACCTTGATGGAGTCGGCGCTCACGCCGCGTACGGAGCCGCCTGCCTTGTCGCCGCCGCTCGAATCGCTGCTGTTCGAGGCGGAGTTGCAGGCGGTGGCGAGCAGCAGTGCGGCCACGGTGGCGGTGATGGTGCGGATCGATCGCGACACGAGTCGAGCCCCCTCCGTCGAAGTGGGGCTGATTCTGTGCGGGACCTGATGAACCGTCAATAACCACCGCATCAATAAATGACGAACCATCAGATGTGGGTGATCACGCCCGGTAGAGCGCCTCGACCTCCGCCGAGTAGGCGTTCTCGATGGCCTTGCGCTTCAACTTCAGCGAGGGGGTCAGCAACCCGTGTTCCTCGGTGAACTGGTGGGCCAGTATCCGGAACGTACGGATCGACTCGGCCTGCGAGACAAGGGTGTTGGCGGCCACCACGGCGCGTCGCACCTCGGTCTCCAGGTCCGGGTCGCGCACCAGGTCCGTCGGGGACATCGGCGGCTTGCGGCGCATGTTCAGCCAGTGCTCCACGGCCTCGCCGTCCAGCGTGACGAGCGCCGCGATGTACGGGCGGTCGTTGCCCACCACGATGCACTGCGCGACCAGCGGATGGTCGCGCACCCGCTCCTCCAGCTGCCCCGGCGAGACGCTCTTGCCGCCGGACGTCACCAGGATCTCCTTCTTGCGCCCGGTGATCGTGAGGTAGCCGTCCTCGTCAAGGGCGCCCAGGTCGCCGGTGGCCAGCCAGCCGTCGTGCAGGGTCGCGTCGGTGGCCTTGGGGTCGTTGAGATAGCCCTGGAAGACGTTGTCGCCGTTCAGCCAGACCTCGCCGTCCTCCGCGATGTAGACGGTGGTGCCGGGGATGGCCTGGCCGACCGTGCCGTAGCGAGTGCGCTCGGGCGGGTTGGCGGTGGCGGCGGCGGTCGACTCCGTCAGGCCGTAGCCCTCGTAGATCTCGACGCCCGCGCCCGCGAAGAACAGGCCGAGGCGCCGGTCCATCCCGGAGCCGCCCGACATCGCGTGCCGGACGCGGCCGCCCATCGCGTCGCGCACCTTGGCGTAGACGAGCTTCTCGAAGAGCGAGTGCTGCATGCGCAGAGCCGCCGAGGGGCCTGGACCGGTGCCGAAGGCCCTGGCCTCCATCGCGTCCGCGTACCGCACGGCGCACTCCACGGCCTTGTCGAAGGGGCCCGTCTTGCCGTCCTTCTCGGCCTTGCGCCGCGCCGCGTTGAAGACCTTCTCGAAGATGTACGGCACGGCCAGGATGAACGACGGGCGGAACGCCGCGAGGTCCGGGATGAGCGCCGCCGCGTTCAGGCTCGGCTGATGGCCCAGCTTGACCCCGCCGCGGACCGCGGCGACCTGCACCATGCGCCCGAAGACGTGCGCGAGCGGCAGGAAGAGCAACGTGGTCGCCTCGTCGCCGCGCCGGGAGTGGAAGACCGGCTCCCAGCGCTGGATGACCGTCTCCGCCTCGAACATGAAGTTCGCGTGGGAGATCAGACAGCCCTTGGGGCGGCCCGTGGTGCCCGAGGTGTAGATGATCGTGGCGATCGAGTCGGGGGTGACGGCGCGGCGGTGGCGGTTGACCACCTCGTCGTCGACGTCCTGGCCCGCCCGGTACAGCTCCTCCACGGCGTCGGCGTCCAGCTGCCACAGCCTGCGCAGCTGCGGCAGCCGGTCGATCACCGAGCCGATCGTCATCGCGTGGTCCTCGTGCTCGACCATGGCGGCCGACACCTGCGCGTCGTGCAGCATCCAGAAGACCTGCTCGGCGGAGGACGTGGGGTAGACCGGCACCACCTGGGCGCCGACAGTCCAGAGCGCGTAGTCGAAGAGCGTCCACTCGTAGCGGGTGCGGCACATGATGGCGACCCGGTCGCCGAAGCGCACGCCCTGGGCGAGCAGCCCCTTCGCCAGCGCCATCACCTGGTCGCGGAACTCCGCCGATGTGACATCACGCCACTCGCCGTCGGTCTTGCGGCCGAAGGCGACGTGCAGCGGATCCCCGAGGGCATGGTCGAACACGACGTCGGCAAGGCCGCCCACCAGCGGCGCCGACGCCATCGGAGGGTTCGTGAACTCGCGCAATGATGCTCCTTGTGGCGCTCCGCACAGCGCCGTGACGGTACCCCACAGCGCAGCCCGGCGGGAGAGGGTCGACCGACCCGTCGGTACGTCACATTCACGCTGGTCACACGGGTAAATCCGGCCACAAGGGGAGAGGCGGGACAGAATACTTACGGTTCAGTAAGTTTCGGTGGCGTAATCTCCACGGAATCTGTACGCAGCGGTTACGGCTGTGGCTGCGCCGCGGGGACTCGTTCGGCGGCTGCCGGAATGTTCGCTTCCGGTGCCGGGCGCGCGGACCGCACCATGACGAGAACCGCCGCTCCCGCCGCCAGACCCACCACGCCCGCGACGACCGCGGCCGAGTTCAGGCCGGAGGCGAACGCCGACCGCACGGCGTGCTCGGAGAACGTGCCGCCCACCGCCGACGCCCCGCCCCCCGCGACGGTGTGCGCCGCGTCGTGGCCGAGCGAGTCCTGCATCCGCGAGGTCAGCACGGTGCCGAAGACGGCCACGCCGACCGCGTAACCGAGCTGGCGGAACGTGTTGACCGCGCCGCCCGCCATCCCCGCGTTCGCCGGCGGCACCGCCGCCAGGGCCGCGCCTCCCAGGGCGGGCGAGACCAGGCCGGTGCCGACGCCCGCGAGCGTCAGCCCGGGGATGAGCGCGCCCCAGGACGACCCGGCGTCGAGTACCGCCAGGGCGAGTCCGCCGCCCCCGATCAGAAGCAGGCCCACGCCGATGGTCAGGCGCGCGGGCACCCCGTGCAGCAGCCGCCCGCCGATCGCGGCCACGACGAACGAGGTCGCGGCGAGCGGCAGCATGACGAGGCTGCCGGTCACCGGGCTCATGCCGAGCACGGTCTGCAGCCAGATCGAGAGGTAGGGCATCAGGCCGAACGCGGCCGCGTTGTAGCCGATCGCGCCGACCAGGACGCCCGTGAACGCGGGCATGCGCAGCAGCCGCAGGTCGATGAGCGGGTGCGCCACCCGGCGTTCGACGGCCACGAACGCCACGAGCGCGAGCAGCGAGACCGCGAGGGTCGCCACGGTGGGCCCGGACGTCCAGCCCTCCGCACCGGCCCGCACCACCCCGTACGTCAGCGCGCCAGCGAACAGCGCGAACGTCACCGTGCCCGCCCAGTCGACCCGGCGGCCCGCCTGGCCCTTGGACTCCGGAACCACGCGCAGCGTCAGCCACATCGAGGCGACGCTCACCGGCAGGTTCACGAAGAAGATCCACCGCCAGCCGGGCCCCTCGGTGAGCAGCCCGCCGACGATCGGCCCGAGCGCCGCCGCGGCCCCGCTGACCGCGCCCCAGACGCCGAGCGCCACCGACCGGTCCCGCCCCTGGTAGGCGGCCCCGAGCAGCGGCAGCGTCGTCGCGAACATCGCGGCCGCCCCCAGGCCCTGCAGAGCGCGGGCGGCCACCAGGACCTCCGCGTTCGTGGCGAGCCCGCAGCCCAGCGAGGCGAGCGCGAAGAGCGCGGTGCCCGCCACGTTGAGCCGCCGCCTGCCGAGCACGTCCGCCGCGGCGCCGACCCCGAGCAGCAGCGCGGCGAGCGCGAGGGCGTAACCGTCGATCACCCATTGCAGATCACTCAGCGAGGCGTCGAGCGCTCTCGCCATGTCGGGCAGTGCCACGACCACGATGGTCACGTCCAGCAGCAGCATGAACGTCCCCAGGCATACCGCTGTGAGCGGCCCCCATGTACGCATTCTCAAGTCTCCTCGTGCGACGTGCACGACGTGTACGACACGTGTGCGTTGCTCGTACGATGAAGTCCGGCCGGACGATCCCGGTCATCAGCCGTGCGAGACCGAGGGAATCCGACACCGATGGGCAGTGCAGCGACGGAATCCGCCACATCGGACGCGCCGGACCCGTTCGACGTCAAGCTCCTGCAGGCCCTGGAGCTCGACGGGCGCGCGCCGTTCAGCAAGATCGCCGCCGTCCTCGGGGTCTCCGACCAGACCGTCGCCCGCCGCTACCGCAGGCTCGTCGCCGGCGGCGGACTGCGGGTCGTCGCCGTACGCGATCACGAGCGGCTCGGCCAGGGCCAGTGGATGCTGCGGCTGCGCTGCGCCCCCGACGGCGCCGAGCCCATCGCCGCCGCGCTGGCCCGCCGCCCCGACACCTCCTGGATCGGCCTGACGTCCGGCGGCACCGAGGTCGTCTGCTGCACCCGGCCCCGCACCCGCACCGACCAGGACGAACTGCTGCTCGGCAAACTCCCGCGCACCCCGCACATCGTCGACATCCGCGCGCAGCAGATGCTGCACCGCTTCTTCGGCGGCCCGGACGGCTGGCTCATCAAGCACGGACCGCTCAGCGCGGAGCAGGTCGCCCAGTTGCGTCCCGCGACCCCCGTGCCGGCCGTCCGCGCGGAGGGACCCCTGCGGATCGAGCCGGAGGACGAACCGCTGGTCGCGGTACTCGAGCGGGACGGCCGCGCGACCTACCCCGAGCTCCAGCAGGCCACCGGCCGTTCGGAGTCGGCGGTCAAACGCCGCCTCGCCGGGCTCCTCGCGTCCGGCGTGATCTACATCGACATCGAGTACGCCGATGCCCTCATCGGTGTCAACGTCGGGGCGATGCTCTGGATCACCACCGCGCCCTGGGCCATGGACTCGGTCGGCAAGGCCCTCGCCTCCCACGCCGAGATCGCCCACGCCACCGCCGTGGCCGGGCCCTCCAATCTCATGGCGACGGCCGTGACCCGGGACATCCCGGCGCTCTACGCCTACCTGAGCGGGAAACTGGGGCAGCTCGACGGCGTCCAGCACGTCGAGACGGCGCCGTTCATGCGCCGAGTCAAGCAGCTCACGTACCGGCCTTACCTCCGCTGAGCATCACTGACCTCGTTGACGCCGCCGGTGCAGCCGGTCGCCGCCCGCGAGGATCGAGGCCGCGAGCGCGTCCGCCGCGCCCTGCGCCGAGGCCCGCCGCTCCCCGTGCAGGAGCACGAAGTCGACCGCGCCCAGCTCCGGAAGCCCGGCCCGCTCCGGGACCCGGACCAGGCCGGGCGGGATCAGGCCGTGCGAGTGCGCCATCACGCCGAGCCCCGCGCGGGCCGCGGCGACCAGGCCGTTCAGGCTGCCGCTCGTACAGGCGATCCGCCAGGCACGGCCGCGCCGCTCCAGGGCCTCCAGGGCGAGGGCGCGGCTGATGCCCGGCGGCGGGTACACGATGAGCGGCACCGGCTTGTCGGGGTCGAGCCGCAGCCGCTCGGCGCCGATCCACACCAGCTCGTCGTGCCAGACCAGTTCGCCCCGCGGGTCCTCCGGGCGCCGCTTGGCCAGGACCAGGTCGAGCTTGCCCGCGTCGAGGCTCTCGTGCAGCGTGCCGGAGAGTTCGACCGTCAGCTCCAGGTCGACCTCCGGGTGATCGTGCCGGAACGACTCCAGGATGTCGGTGAGCCGGGTCAGGACGAAGTCCTCCGACGCGCCGAACCGCAGCCGCCCGCCGAGCCGCGTACCGGTGAAGAAGGCCGTCGCCTGCTCGTGCACCTCCAGGATCCGCCGCGCGAAGCCGAGCATGGCCTCGCCGTCCTCGGTCAGCTCCACCGAGTGCGTGTCGCGCGCGAAGAGCTGGCGTCCGGTGGCGTCCTCCAGGCGGCGCACGTGCTGGCTCACCGTGGACTGGCGAAGCCCCAGGCGCCGGGCGGCCTGCGTGAAGCTCAACGTCTGGGCCACCGCGAGGAACGTGCGGAGCTGGGCGGGGTCATACATGGTCACGAGGTTATCGCGGAACGTGATGACAGTCAGAGCGGTATCCGGGATTCCCGATCGCGGTGATCAGGAGGATCATCGAGAGGGCACGACATGAACCGAACCGTTGGAGCGAAGTGAAACGCCCGAGCTGGCCCACCTGGATGCCGATCGACCCCTACATCCTGGCGTTGCTCGGCACAGTGGGGATCGCCGCGCTGCTGCCCGCGCGCGGCGTGGGCGCCGAGGTCGCGGGCGGCGCGTCGACCGCGGCCGTGGCATTCCTGTTCTTCCTCTACGGGGCGCGGCTCTCCACCCGCGAAGCCCTTGACGGGCTGAAGCACTGGCGGCTCCACACCACCGTCCTGGCCTGTACGTTCCTGGTCTTCCCGCTGCTCGGGCTCGCGGCCAGGGGCCTCGTTCCGTGGGTCCTGACACCCGCCCTCTACAGCGGATTCCTCTTCCTGACGCTCGTGCCGTCCACGATCCAGTCGTCGATCGCCTTCACCTCCATGGCACGCGGCAACGTCCCCGCGGCGATCTGCGCGGGCTCCTTCTCCTCGCTGGCCGGCATCGTCCTCACGCCGCTGCTCGCGGCCGCCCTGCTCGGCAACAGCGGGGGCGGGTTCTCCGCGGACTCCGTCCTCAAGATCGTGCTGCAGCTCCTCGTGCCGTTCCTCGCCGGTCAGTTCCTGCGCCGGTGGATCGGCGCGTTCATCGCACGGAACAAGAAGGTCCTCGGCCTCGTCGACCGCGGCTCGATCCTGCTAGTCGTCTACACCGCGTTCAGCGAGGGCATGGTGCAGGGCATCTGGCACCAGGTGACGCCGCTGCGGCTGGGCGCGCTGCTCGGCGTGGAGGCGGTGCTCCTCGCCGCGATGCTCGCCCTCACCTGGTACGGGGCCAAGAAGATGGGCTTCGGCCGCGGGGACCGCATCGCCATCCAGTTCGCCGGGTCGAAGAAGTCCCTCGCGGCCGGACTGCCCATGGCGAGCGTCCTGTTCGGGGCCGAGGCCTCGCTCGCCGTGCTCCCGCTGATGCTCTTCCACCAGATGCAGCTGATGGTCTGCGCGGTGATCGCCAAGCGGCGCTCGCGCGACCCCGAGGACTTCTTCACCGAGCCGTCGCCAGTCGAACGGACACGAACCGCGGTCGGTACAGGGACACGTTCCGGCTGACGTTCGCCTGCGCGCTCGCGGGCGCCGCGTCCAGCCAGTTGACGTCGTAACTGAGCAGCAGCCGGCCGTCGTCGCTGAGCGCGGGATGGGCCTGCGGGTTGTACGCCGCCGTGTCCTGCCGGTCCGCGCCGTCCTTCGGCAGGGGCGGCGCGAAGCCCTTGGCGGGGCCGTGCCAGGGGCCGGTGGGCGAGCACGCCCAGTAGGAGGTCACGGTGGTCAGGCCCTCGGCCCCCGCGGCCATCGTGAACAGGACGTACGTCCCCTTCACGCGCACCACGGTGAACGCGCTGCCCACACCCTTGCGCTCGCCGTCACCGAGCACGGCCCGCGGTTTCCCGGACTCCGTCCAGTCCTTGCCGTTCCAGTACCGCCACGCGCCGGGCTCCGCCAGCCTGCCCTTGGGGACGCGTGCCACGTAGGCGTGCGAGGCGGGGCGCGAGACCGCCTTGCCGTCGTTGCCGCCGAAGACGTATGTCCAGTCGCCGTCGTCCACCGTCGTCGTGCCGTACAGGACACGCTTGTCGAGGTCCGGCACGGAACTCTGGTCGGAGACCTTGACGATGCCCTCGACGCGCAGGTCGGGCAGGGAGAGCGTGGCGACCTCGGTGGCGTGCGGCACGCCGTAGATCCACGGGCCCGTGCCGGTGGAGCGGGTCCAGAGCAGGACGCGCACGACCTTCTCGGACGAGCCGGGGGAGCGGGGTTCCACCTTCGCGGCGACCGGCCAGCGCCACTGCTGGGGTGCCGGGTCGGCGAAGAGCGGGGCGGGCAGGGTGCGTTCCAGGGAGCCCGAACGCGACATCACCACCCCCGAGTTGCGGACCATGGGTGTGTTCGCGTCACGCCAGGTGTGCGGCTGGCCCGCGGGGTTCGGGGGCGCGTGCACCTGGCCGAGGAAGGTGTCGGAGAACAGCCAGAGCAGCCGCCCGTCGGGCAGGCGCACCGAATGCGTGCCGTCCCCGCCGGTCCAGTCGTCCGCCCGCGCGGCGTCGTCGCCGTAGCGGGCGAACGCGTCGGTGACCTTGTCGTCGGCGGTCCAGGACGCGACGGTGCGGGCCTGACATGCGTCGCCGCCCTCCCGGTCGTCTTCCGGGAGGGCGGTGAGCAGCACGGCCGCGCAGGCCAGGGCGAGCAGCAGGACGAGCCACGTCCTGCGCGCGCCCCGGCCTCGGCGTGGACCTTGGTCGGCGGACACCTGCCGGACGTTAGTTGCTCCCGCGGATGTGGTCCATGGGGAGCCATGCGACGGTGTCCCTCGTCACAGGCGCCCTGGCCGCGCCCTCCCCGCCGAGCGAGACCAGCTCGGTGTCGCTCAACGCACGTTCGTACACGCGCACTTCGTCGATGGAGCCGTTGAAATGCGCGCGGCTGTCGACCCGCTGGCCGACGTGGAACCCGTACCCGGAAGTGCGGGTGACCGTGCCCGGGACGTCCGCGGTGCCGATCTGCGTGCCGTCGACGGAGAGGGTGAGCTGCCCGCCGCCTCGCCGCAGGGCGATGTGATGCCACTGGCCGTCGTTGTAGGCACCCGTGGTGCGCACGGACGCGGACTTCGGCGGAGTGGAGCCCTGACGTGTGGTGATCAGGCCCGTGACGCGGTTGCTCGCGGGCTCGCCGCGCAGCCACACCTGCGGCTGGTTGGTGCCGATGCCGCCCATCCAGAGCAGCGGCTGTTCACCGCTGGTCGCGGAGTAGCGGAACCACAGGGAAGCCGTGAAGTCCTTGGCCCCGAGCGGCAGTTGACGGCGGAAGGGCAGGCGTGCGGCGTCGTCCCGGCCGTCGAAGGAGATGGCCTTGCCGAACCGCCCGTCGGTGGTGGACGCCCCGCCGAGCACGGCAGCGGGCTTCGCGCGCGGCGCGCGGTCGGAGGTCGTCGGGTCCGGGCCGCGGCGTGGCTGCAGCCAGTCCTCGGTGAAGCGCGCGAAGCGGATCTCGTCGCGGGCGTCGACCGCGCCGCCCTCATACATCAGGCCCACGTGCTCGACGTCGGCGCGCACCATGTCCGAGTAGCCGGACCAGTCCGTGGTGACGGTCGTGCCGCGGTCCACGCTGTCCCAGGTGCGGCCGCCGTCGTAGGACGAGCGGATCTGCATCGTGCGACGGCGGTCGGGGTCGCCGGGGCAGGCGAGCAGCATCCGCTTGCCGAACTGGAGCGTGGAGCCCTGCACTTGGGGCGTGTACAGATCGGGAATGGCCTTGAAGGGCGCGACGAAGGAGTCACCCCCGTCGCGGCTGACCGTGTGGGTGCGATGTCCGAGGTCGGTGCCGTCCTGCTCGCGCCCGCTGACGTAGAGCGCCCCGTCCGGGCGCTCCGTGATGGTCATCTCCGACGGCTTCTGCCGGAACGTGCCGTCCTGCGCTATCGGGTACGAGTCCTTGGCGCCGATCTTCCAGTTGTCGCCGCCGTCGTCGCTGACGATCAGGGCCGCGTGGTTCGCGGTCACCCGGCTGCCGTCCCAGGTCTCGGTGTTGGCGGTGAAGACGAGCCGCCCCGCGTGCCGGCCGCGGGTCAGCTGCAGGCCGTGCACGGGTCCGGTCGCGTACCAGGAGTTCCAGTCCTTCGGCAGGATCTGGTCGCTCAGGTCACGCGGCGCCGACCAGCTGCGGCCGTCGTCGTCGCTGTACTGCATGTGCGGGGTGCGGTCACACGGTATGGCGCAGTTCTGCCCGTCCGTGCGGCCCGTGTTGTACGTCTCCGCGAGGACGATGCGGCCGGTCCTGCGGTCGACGATCGGGGCGGGGTTCCCGTGCGTGTCCCCGGCGCCTTCGTTGACGACCTGGAGCGGACTCCAGGTGCGGCCGCCGTCGTCCGACCGCTTGACGACGATGTCTATGTCACCCGCGTCGCCGCAGTCGTTCACCCGGCCCTCGGCGAAAGCGAGGAGCGTGCCCTTGACCGTCTTCACCACGGCGGGAATGCGGTAGCAGGCGTACCCGGGATCCTGCGAGGCCTTGAAAAGCACCTGCTGCTCGAACCCGGCCGCCCGGTCGTCCGGCGCCGCCTGCGCCGCGGGTCCGGGAAGCACCGCCCCCACGGCGACGACGGTCAGCGCGGCCGTGGCGGTGCGCAGGGATCTGAGGCGTACACGGAGAGCTGATGGCATGGCGCGGCCCACCCTTCGAGGTGACTGGACATCCTGACATCCCACGTCCAACGTTCGCGCCTCAGACGCTACTTGGACGGCTCGACACCCCACAAGAAGCGTGCGTGGCACGAATGGACGCGGCCTGGTCAGGGGCCAGAACCCGGACAGGGCGTTTGAGGGAGCGGGACCGGGACCCCGCCGGCGCAGGGGGCGCTCCCCGCCGGCCGGGGTCCCGCCGCCGTGCAGCGGGGAGCGGCCGGTCAGCCCTGGGAGGCCGCGGCCCGCACGGTGATCCGGTGCTCGCCCGCGTACACGTTCATGGAGGAGCCGCGCAGGAAGCCGACCAGGGTCAGGCCCGTCTCGGCGGCCAGGTCGACGGCGAGGGATGACGGCGCTGAGACGGCGGCGAGCACCGGGATGCCCGCCATCACCGCCTTCTGCGCCAGTTCGAACGAGGCGCGCCCCGACACCAGGAGGACCGCGCGCGACAGCGGCAGGCGGTCGTCCTGAAGGGCACGCCCGACGAGCTTGTCGACCGCGTTGTGCCGGCCCACGTCCTCCCGTATGTCGACGAGCTCGCCCTCCTCCGAGAAGAGCGCCGCCGCGTGCAGGCCGCCGGTCCGGTCGAAGACCCGCTGCGCCGCGCGCAGCCGGTCGGGGAGGGACGCGAGCAGGTCGGTGCCGAGCCGGACGGGGGGAGTGTCGTCGATCGGGAACCGGGCCGTCGTGCGGACCGCGTCCAGGCTCGCCTTGCCGCACAGGCCGCAGGACGAGGTGGTGTAGACGTTGCGTTCGAGATTGATGTCGGGCAGGACGAGCCCCGGAGCGGTCTTCACGTCGACCACGTTGTACGTGTTGGAACCGTCCGCGGTCGCCCCGGCGCAGTAGACGATCGACTGGAGGTCGTCCGCCGAGCCGAGCACCCCTTCGCTCACCAGGAAGCCCGCCGCGAGCGCGAAATCGTCGCCCGGCGTGCGCATGGTGATGGCGAGGGGCTTTTCGTTGAGTCTGATCTCCAGCGGTTCCTCCGCGACCAGGGTGTCCGGCCGCTCGGTGACGGCCCCGTCCCTGATGCGGATGACGCGGCGGCGCTCCGTGACTCGTCCCATGTCGATCAGTCCCGGTTCTGTACGTGCTGGTAGCCGAAGCGGCCCTTGATGCAGAGGTTGCCGTGGGTCACCGGATTGTCGTGCGGTGAGGTGACCTTCACGATGTCATTGTCCTGCACGTGCAGGGTCAGATTGCAGCCGACTCCGCAGTACGCGCACACCGTCGTCGTCTCGGTCTGCCGCTCCTCGTCCCAGGTCCCGGCGGCCCGCATGTCGAACTCGGACTTGAAGCTGAGCGCGCCGGTCGGGCAAACCTCGATGCAGTTCCCGCAGTACACGCACGCGGAGTCGGTCAGCGGCCCGTCGTGCTCGACGGCGATCCGGGCGTCGAACCCGCGGCCGACCACAGAGATCGCGAACGTGTTCTGCCATTGATCACCGCAGGCGTCGACGCACTTGTAGCAGAGGATGCACTTGTCGTAGTCGCGGACGTACAGGTCGTTGTCGACCCTGGGCTCCTCGTCGAGCCGGGCGGCGTCGGGCCCGAAACGGTCGGGTTTGGCGTCGTACTCCTTCAGCCACCCCGCGACCTTCGGCGTGGTCGACATGTCGACGGACGAGGCGAGCAGTTCGAGCACGACCTTCCGGCTGTGGCGGGTGCGCTCGGTGTCGGTCAGGACGGTCATGCCCGGCTCGGCCCGGCGCGAGCAGGCCGGGGCGAGCGTACGGGCGCCCTCGACCTCCACGACACACACCCGGCAGGCGTTCTTCGGGGTGAGGGTGTCGCCCTCGCAGAGGGTCGGGACGTCCTTGCCCGCGGCCCGGCAGGCGTCCAGGATGGTGGACCCCTCGGGCACTCTGGCGTCCTGCCCGTCCAGGGTGAACTCGACGAGGCGGCGCGGGATTCCCAGCGGTACGGCACTCACTTGTACGCCCCCAGGCGGTCGATGGCGGATTCCACGGCGTTCCACGCGGTCTGGCCAAGGCCGCAGATCGAGGCGTCCCGCATGGTCCGCCCCACCTCGCGCAGCAGGCCGATGTCGGCGGCGGCATCGGCGCCCGTCCGCCCGACGATGCGGTGCAGGGCCTCTTCCTGGCGGACGGTGCCGACCCGGCAGGGCACGCACTGCCCGCAGGACTCGTCCCGGAAGAACTCGGCGATGCGCAGCAGGACGCGGGGGAGCGGCACGGTGTCGTCCAGGGCGAGGACGACGCCGGAGCCGAGGGTGGTGCCCGCCTCCCTCGTCCCCTCGAAGGTGAGCGGGATGTCGAGCTCGTCGGGCCGTACGAAGCCGCCGGCCGCGCCGCCCAGGAGGACCGCGCGGAGATTGTCCGGCTTGCCCGCGAGGGTGAGGAGCTCGCCGAGGGTGGCGCCGAAGGGCAGCTCGTAGATGCCGGGGCGTGCGACGCTGCCGGACACGCAGAACAGCTTGGGTCCGGTGGACTTCTCGGTGCCGATGGCGGCGTAGGCCTGCGCGCCCATGGTGAGGATGGGGAGCACATTGACGAGGGTCTCGACGTTGTTCTCGGCGGTGGGTTTGCCGAAGAGCCCCTTCTCGACGGGGAAGGGCGGCTTGGAGCGAGGCTCCCCCCGATACCCCTCTATGGAGTTGAAAAGGGCGGTCTCCTCCCCGCAGATATAGGCGCCGGCGCCCCGCCGTATCTCGATGTCGAAGGCGTACCCCTGCCCGAGCACGTCGTCCCCGAGGAAGCCCCGGGCGCGGGCCTGCGCGATGGCGTGCTCCAGCCTTTGCAGCGCGCGGGGGTACTCGCCCCGGAGGTAGAGGTAACCGAGGTGGGCCCCCGTCGCGTACCCCGCGATGGTCATCGCCTCGATGAGGGAGTACGGGTCGCCCTCCATGATCACCCGGTCCTTGAAGGTGCCGGGCTCCGATTCGTCCGCGTTGCAGACGAGGTAGTGGGGGTGGTCCGGCTGTGCGGCCGTGGCCTGCCACTTCCTCCCCGTGGGGAAGGCGGCGCCGCCTCGGCCGAGGAGGCCGGAGTCCGTGACCTCGCGGATGACTTCGGCGGGACCGATGGCGAAGGCGGTGCGGAGGGCTGTGTAGCCGCCGTGGGCGCGGTAGTCGTCGAGGGAGGTGGGGTCTACGGTGCCGATCCTGCCCAGGAGCAGCAGGCCCTCCTGCCCCGCTTGGGGGACGGCCATGGCTGCGGGTGGTTCGGCGGGGGCGGACTCGGGGGTGAGGGCGGCTTGGGTGAGGGCGTCGGGGGTGGCGGGGGCGACGGTTGCGGTGACGTAGGTCTTGTCCCCGACCCCGCCCCTTCCCGAAAACCCGCTCTGGCGCGGGGGCCTTGGTTGCTGTCGATCACCGGCTCCGCCGAGTTCGTCCTCAAACGCCGGACGGGCTGACATAGCCCGTCCGGCGTTTGAGGACGAGCCGTCAAGGCGATCGGTGGTGACCTCAGGCCCTCGCGCCGGTGAGTTTTCGGGAAGGGGCGGGGTCGGGGAAAGAAGCGCCGCAGGCGCACCGGCCCGCACCACCAGCGCAGCCGGAGCCCTCTCGCACAGCCCCAGGCAAGGACTCTCCTCGACCTCCACCCCGGACGTGGGGCCAAGCCTCGCCTTCACCTCCCCGCACAGCGCAGCGCCCCCACACGCAAGATCCGTACACACCCGCACCACCGTCGCCGCCCGCGGCCGTACCGAGAACATGGAGTAGAACGTGGCCACCCCATACCCCTCCGCCGGCGGTACCGTCAGCCGCCGGCAGAGATAGTCGAGGCCCCCCTCACTCACCCACCCCACGCGATCGTTCAGCGCGTGCAACCCCGGCAACAGCTCATCCCGCCGCTCCCGCGCCGCACGGCCGCCCCGGGCCCACCGCAGATCCGCGTCGCTGCGGTCATCGGCACCCTCCCAGGCGGACTCCGGCGGCCCGAGCACCGCGTCGACGGCCGCCCGCTCCTCGTCCGTCGGCTTGCTGTCACCGAAGTGCAGATCCATATGTCACCTCACGTCGCCGACATGGTCAGCTTGTCGATTCGTATGGCCGACGCCTTGAACTCCGCCGTCCCCGCGATCGGGCAATTGGCCTCGATCGTGAGCTGGTTGGTGTCGACCTCGTCGGGAAAGTGCATGGTCATGAAGGCCAGACCGGGGCGGAGCCCGGGGTCCACCCACACGGGCGCCGTCACCGCGCCGCGCCGGGACGAGACGCGGACCTGCTCGCCGACCACGACCCCGTAACGCTCCGCGTCCTCCGGGCACAGCTCGACGTACTCGCCGCGCCGCAGCGGCGAGGCGAAACTCCCGCTCTGCACACCGGTGTTGTAGGAGTCGAGGCGTCGCCCCGTCGTCAGGCGGATCGGGTAGGAGTCGTCGGTGAGGTCGACCGGCGGGTCGTGCGCGACGAGCCCGAAGGGCGCGAGCACACCCCGTCGCGCCGGGTCCGCCTCCCACAACCGGCCGTGCAGGTACGTCGGTTCGACCCGTTCCTCCGAAGGGCAGGGCCACTGGATGCCCTGCAAGGACTCAAGGCGGTCGTACGTCATGCCCCAGTGGTCCGGCGACACCGACCGCAGCTCGTCCCAGACCGCCTGCGCGTCCGCGTACTTCCAGTCGTGGCCGAGCCGTTCGGCGAGGTCGCAGAGGATGTCGATGTCCTCGCGCGCCTCGCCGGGCGGTCGCACGGCCTTGCGCACCCGCTGGACCCGCCGCTCGCTGTTGGTCGTGGTGCCGTCGGTCTCCGCCCAGGCGGCGGTCGCGGGAAGGACGACGTCGGCCAGCTCGGCGGTCTTGGTGAGGAAGATGTCCTGGACCACGAAGAAGTCCAGGGCCCGCATCCGCCGCACCGCCTGCTCGCTGTCCGCCTCCGACTGCGCGGGGTTCTCGCCGATGCAGTAGACGGCCTTGAGCGCGCCCTCCTCCATCGCCTCGAACATCTCCGTCAGATTCAGCCCGTAGCGCGGCTCGATGACCGTGTCCCACGCCGTCTCGAACTTCATCCGCGAGTCAGGGTCGAGGATGTCCTGGAAGCCCGGGAGACGGTTGGGGATCGCGCCCATGTCGCCGCCGCCCTGCACGTTGTTCTGCCCGCGCAGGGGCTGTAGGCCCGAGCCGTAGCGGCCCACGTGGCCGGTCAGGAGCGAGAGGTTGATCAGGGCGCGGACGTTGTCCGTGCCGTTGTGGTGCTCGGTGATGCCGAGGGTCCAGCACAGTTGCGCCCGTTCGGCCCGCGCGTAGGCGTGCGCCAACTCCTTGATGGCGGCGGCCGGTACGCCCGTCACCTTCTCGGCGAGCGACAGGGTCCATGGCTCGACCAGGGCCGCGTACTCCTCGAACCCGGACGTCGCCCGCTCGATGAACGCCCGGTTGGCCAGGCCCGCGTGGATGATCTCGCGGCCGATCGCGTGCGCCATCGGGATGTCCGTGCCGACGTTCAGGCCGAGCCAGCTCTCCGCCCACTCGGCGGTCTTGGTGCGGCGCGGGTCGACGGCGTACATGCGGGCGCCGTTCCTGATGCCCCGCAGGACGTGCTGGAAGAAGATCGGGTGCGCGAAGCGGGCGTTGGAGCCCCACATCACGATCAGGTCGGTGTGTTCGACCTCCTCGTAGGAAGACGTGCCGCCGCCCGACCCGAAGGCCGCGGAGAGGCCCGCGACGCTCGGGGCGTGGCAGGTGCGGTTGCAGGAGTCGACGTTGTTGGTGCCCATCACCACGCGGGCGAACTTCTGTGCCACGTAGTTCATTTCGTTGGTCGCACGGGCGCAGGAGAACATCCCGAACGCGCCGCGCGCGGCCCGTAGTCCCTCCGCGGTGCGGGCCAGCGCCTCGTCCCAGGTGGCCCGCCGGAACGGCTCGTCGCGCGATTCGCGTACGAGGGGGTGGGTGAGCCGGGTGTACGTGGTGGGCACCCGGTCCCGTTTCCTGCTCATGGCGCGCTCCATGTGTTCTCGCTCATGCCGCGCTCCTCATGCGGTCGGCCAGCAGATCCGAGATGGCGTGGACGGTTCGGAGCGTCGGCACCGGGACCCCGGTGATCTCCGCGAGCTCCACGACGGCCGCGAGCAGCACGTCGAGTTCAAGGGGTTTGCCGCGCTCCAGGTCCTGGAGCGTGGAGGTGCGGTGATCGCCGACGCGCTCGGCGCCCGCCAGGCGCCGTTCCACGGAGATGTCCGGGCGGCAGCCGAGTGCCGCGGCGACGGCGAGCGTCTCGTTCATCATGATCTCGATGACGCGGCGCGTGCCGCCGTGCAGACACATCTCGCGCATGGTGGCGCGGGAGAGCGCGCTGATCGGGTTGAAGGAGATGTTGCCGAGCAGCTTGATCCAGATGTCGCCGCGCAGTTCGGGCTCGACGGGACACTTGAGGCCGCCCGCCTGCATGGCCTCGCTGAAGGCGAGACAGCGCTCGGAGCGCGAGCGGTCGGGCTCCCCGACGGAGAACCGCGTGCCCTCCAAGTGCCGTACGACTCCGGGCCCTTCGAGCTCGGTCGCCGCGTACACCACACACCCGATGGCCCGTTCGGGCGCGATCACCGCACTGACCGCGCCGTCGGGGTCCACGCTGCTGACGCGGTGGCCGTCGTGCGGGCCGCCGTGCCGGTGGAAGTACCACCAGGGGATGCCGTTCTGGGCGGCTATGACCGCCGTCCTGTCGTGCAGGAGCGGCTCGATCAGCGGCCCGCACGCCGCGTACGAGTTGGCCTTCAGGCCCAGGAAGACGTAGTCGACGGGGCCGATGTCGGCCGGGTCGTCGGTGGCGTGGGCCCGTGCGGTGAAGTCGCCGCGCGGGCTGTGGACACGTACTCCGTGCTGCCTCATGGCCGCCAAATGGGGTCCACGGGCGACGAGATGGACGTCGGCACCGGCGCGGTGCAGCGCGGCTCCGACGTAGGCGCCGATCGCACCGGCGCCGAGGACTGCGACTTTCACGGTGGCGCGCTCCGTTCGGTTGAGGGATCCGAAGAAGGCTCAGGATCGACATCGCATGCTCGTGAAGGACCGCAGCGCATGCCATAACTGTCGATGGAATATTGTCTACAGTATGGAAGTTGGCCCAGCAAGGGGTCGCGCGGCACATTGCATACCGTCGACGGAATCGCGCTTGCCTCTTCCCAACTCCCCACCCGGGTTCCTACTGTTCGGGATCATGAGGCCCCCCGTCGCACCCCCGGGATGGAGCCGCTGGCTCGTACCGCCCGCCGCACTGTCCGTACACCTCTCCATCGGCCAGGCCTATGCCTGGAGCGTCTTCAAACCCCCACTCGAATCAGCCCTCGACCTCAGCGGCACCCAGAGCGCGCTGCCCTTCCAGCTCGGCATCGTGATGCTCGGCCTCTCGGCGGCCTTCGGCGGCACGCTCGTCGAGCGCAACGGCCCGCGCTGGGCGATGACGGTCGCCCTCGTCTGCTTCTCCTCCGGCTTCCTGATCGCGGCCCTCGGCGCGGCGATCAGCCAGTACTGGCTGATCGTCTTCGGCTACGGCTTCGTCGGCGGCATCGGCCTCGGCATCGGCTACATCTCGCCCGTGTCGACCCTGATCAAGTGGTTCCCGGACCGTCCCGGCATGGCGACCGGCATCGCGATCATGGGCTTCGGCGGCGGCGCGCTCATCGCGTCCCCGTGGTCCGCGCAGATGCTGGACTCCTTCGGCTCCGACAACGACGGCATCGCGCTCGCCTTCCTCGTGCACGGCCTCACGTACGCCGTCTTCATGGCGCTCGGCGTGTTCCTGGTGCGGGTGCCGCGCACGGAGGGGGCGCGGGCGCCCGGCGCTCCCGGGGTGCTCGACGGGCCGCAGGTGTCCGCGCGGGCAGCCGTACGGACCCCCCAGTTCTGGTGCCTGTGGATCGTGCTCTGCATGAACGTGACCGCGGGCATCGGCATCCTGGAGAAGGCGGCGCCGATGATCACCGACTTCTTCGCCGACACCTCGACGCCGGTGTCGGCCGCCGCGGCGGCGGGCTTCGTCGCCCTGCTCTCCGCGGCGAACATGGCCGGACGCATCGGCTGGTCCTCGACGTCCGACCTGATCGGCCGCAAGAACGTCTACCGCGTCTACCTGGGCGTCGGCGCACTGATGTATCTCCTGATCGTCCTCTTCGGGGACGAGTCGAAGCCGCTCTTCGTCGTCTGCGCCCTGGTGATCCTCTCCTTCTACGGAGGCGGCTTCGCGACGGTCCCCGCGTATCTGAAGGACCTGTTCGGGACCTATCAGGTCGGTGCGATCCACGGCCGTCTCCTCACGGCCTGGTCGACGGCGGGCGTGCTCGGCCCGCTGATCGTCAACTGGGTCGCCGACCGTCAGGAAGAGGCGGGCAAGAGCGGGGCGGGGCTCTACGGCCTCTCCCTCACGATCATGATCGGCCTCCTTGTCATCGGCTTCGTGGCGAACGAGTTCGTCCGCCCTGTCCACGCCCGCCACCACATCCCCGCCCCGAGGGAGGCAGCCCATGACGGCACCGACCGGCACGCCGCCAAGTGATCCGCCCCGCCGACGGGCGCTGATCGTCGCCGCCTGGGTCTGGGTGGGGGTTCCGCTCGCATATGGGGTGTATGAGCTCGTACACAAGGCCACGCAGCTCTTCACCGGGTGACGCGATGATGAGAAGTCGCCAAACCCATCGCCCGATTCCTGTCGCTTTACGCGTCCTGTTACCGGTGAGTCGCTGAGCAGACTGGACGGTCCCGCATCTCCGGCAACAAGGGGGACCCGTTCATGCACGGCTCACGCATCGCCGCCGTCGGCCACTATCAGCCCGCCAAGATCCTCACCAACGAGGATCTGGCGGGCATGGTCGACACCAGCGACGAGTGGATCCGCTCCCGCGTGGGCATCCGCACCCGGCACATCGCGGGACCCGACGAGCCGGTCGACGAGCTCGCCGCGCACGCCGGGGCCAAGGCCGTCGCCGCGGCGGGCCTCGCGCCCGACGCCATCGACCTGGTCCTGGTCGCCACCTCCACCGCGATCGACCGCTCGCCGAACATGGCGGCGCGGGTGGCGGCCCGGCTCGGCATCCCCTCGCCGGCCGCCATGGACATCAACGTGGTCTGTGCGGGCTTCACGCACGCGCTCGCCACCGCCGACCACGCCGTGCGGGCCGGGGGCGCCACCCGTGCCCTGGTGATCGGCGCGGACAAGATGTCCGAGGTGGCCGACTGGACGGACCGCACCTCGTGCGTCCTGGTCGGGGACGGCGCGGGCGCGGCCGTCGTCGAGGCCTGCGGCCCCGGCGAGGAGCCCGGCATCGGACCCGTGCTCTGGGGCTCGGTGCCCGAGATGGGCAACGCCGTGCGGATCGAGGGCACGCCCCCGCGGTTCGCGCAGGAGGGCCAGAGCGTCTACCGCTGGGCGACGACGCAGCTGCCGCCGCTCGCCCGCAAGGCCTGCGAGCGGGCCGGGCTCACGCCGGCCGACCTGGCGGCGGTCGTCCTGCACCAGGCCAACCTGCGCATCATCGAGCCGCTCGCCGAGCGGATCGGCGCGGTCAACGCGGTCGTCGCCCGCGACGTCGTGAACTCCGGCAACACCTCGGCGGGCAGCATCCCGCTCGCCCTGTCCAAGCTGGTGGAGCGCGGCGAGATCAACCACGGCGATCCGGTGCTGCTGTTCGGCTTCGGCGGGAACCTGTCGTACGCGGGCCAGGTCATCCGCTGCCCGTAGCGGGACCGTCCCATGTGACCGGAGCGACTCCCCCTGGTGCTGGCCATTGTGCTCAGTAGACTGTAGACAAAAGGCAATCGTCGAGGAGGGGACCGCGATGTTGTCCACAGGACTGCCGCAGGGGGCGGTGCCCAAGCTGGAACGCCCTGGTCCGCTCCGGGAGCGGGTCTACGAGGCGCTGCTCGAACTGATCACGACCCGCGCGCTCCAGCCGGGCCAGCACCTCGTGGAGAGCGAACTGGCCGGGCACCTCGGGGTGTCGCGGCAGCCCGTGCGCGAGGCGCTGCAACGGCTCAACACCGAGGGCTGGGTCGATCTGCGGCCCGCGCAGGGCGCGTTCGTGCACGAGCCCACCGAGGAGGAGGCGGACCAGCTGCTCACGGTCCGCACGCTCCTGGAGGCGGAGGCGGCCCGGCTCGCCGCCGCGAACACCGGCACCGCGGGGATCACCGCCCTGGAGGCGCTGTGCGACAAGGGCGAGAAGGCCGTCGCCGACGGTGAGGTGGACCTGGTGGTGGCCACGAACGCGGCCTTCCACGCCAAGGTCATGGAGCTCGCCGGCAATGTCGTCCTCGCCGAACTCGCCGGGCAGGTGGACCGCCGGGTGCGCTGGTACTACACGCCGGTGGCCCGTCAGCGCGGCAAGCAGTCCTGGATCGAGCACCGCCGCTTGATCGCGGCCATCGCCGAACGCGACGAGGGCAGGGCCACGGAGATCATGCGCGCCCACACGGAGCACACCCGAGAGACGTACCACCGCCGCGACCGCGACGCCTGACGCATCGACCCGCCTGCCCGTGACGCGCAGGCGGGTCACACCCCGGAGTCATGCGGGGGACAGGTCTGTCCGCCCCTTTGTCCTGTGACTGGAGAAAGTCATGGGTAATTCGTGCGCAACTTCTTCCCACTCCCGGCAGGCGCTGCTACGTTCCCCTCGAAAGCCCGGCGAGAAGAACGAGAGCCGGGCGTGACGACATGAGTTGCCCGATGAGGCGGGGAGGGGCGCGTGAGACGTATGACGGCTCGACCCGCCAATGCGCACCAGGCGCGACTGCTGCGGCTGCTGCGTGACGGAGGGCCCAACTCCCGTGCCCAGCTGGGCGATCAGGTCGACCTCTCGCGGTCGAAGCTGGCCGTCGAGGTGGACCGGCTCCTGGAGACCGGACTCGTGGTCGCCGACGGACTCGCCGCCTCGCGCGGCGGCCGCCGCTCCCACAACATCCGCCTGGCCCCCGCCCTCCGCTTCCTCGGCGTGGACATCGGCGCGACCTCGGTCGACGTAGCGGTGACCAACGCCGAGCTGGAGGTCCTCGGCCACATCAACCAGCCGATGGACGTGCGCGAAGGCCCCGTCGCCGTCTTCGAGCAAGTCCTCGCCATGGCGGCCAAGTTGAAGGCCTCCGGGCTCGCGGAAGGGTTCGACGGCGCCGGGATCGGCGTCCCGGGTCCCGTCCGCTTTCCCGAGGGCGTCCCGGTCGCCCCGCCGATCATGCCGGGGTGGGACGGCTTTCCCGTACGGGAGGCCATCAGCCAGGACCTGGGCTGCCCCGTCATGGTCGACAACGACGTGAACCTGATGGCCATGGGGGAACAGCACGCGGGCGTCGCACGCTCCGTGGGCGACTTCCTCTGCGTCAAGATCGGCACCGGCATCGGCTGCGGGATCGTCGTCGGCAGCGAGGTCTACCGAGGGGTGACCGGCAGCGCGGGCGACATCGGCCACATCCAGGTCGAACCGGACGGGCGGCCCTGTGCCTGCGGGAACAAGGGCTGCCTGGAGGCGTACTTCAGCGGTGCGGCACTCGCCCGCGACGCGGAGGACGCCGCAGGTCAAGGGCTCTCCCAGGAGCTCGCGACCCGCCTGGAAGCCGCCGGGAAGCTCAGCGCGATCGACGTCTCCGCGGCGGCCGCCGCCGGTGACGCCACCGCACTCGACCTCATCCGGGCGGGCGGCAACCGCACCGGGCAGGTCATCGCGGGCCTCGTCAGCTTCTTCAACCCGGGCCTCGTGGTGATCGGCGGCGGTGTGACCGGCCTCGGCCACACGCTGCTCGCCGCCATCCGCACCCAGGTCTACCGCCAGTCGCTGCCCCTGGCGACCGGCAACCTCCCCATCGTCCTGGGGGAGTTGGGGCCGACCGCCGGAGTCATCGGCGGCGCCCGGCTCATCAGCGACCACCTGTTCTCACCGGCCTGACGGCCGGTCCGTAGGCACCCGCTCGAACCAGCCCACCCCATACCTGTACGTCGACAACACCCCACCCAGCACAGCGCCCTGCTCTGCCCTGCCCGAAATCGTCGGCCTCACCCGCCCAAGGGAACCGTCATGGCACCAGAACCACCGCTGCTCACCATGTCCGGCATCACCAAGTCGTTCCCCGGCGTCCGTGCCCTCGACGGCGTCGACCTCCAGGTCTTGGCCGGTGAGGTGCACTGCCTCCTCGGCCAGAACGGCGCCGGGAAATCCACGCTCATCAAGGTCCTCGCCGGGGCCCACCAGCCCGACGACGGCGAGATCACCTGGCGCGGCGAGCGCACCACGCTCAAGTCGCCGATCGCCGCCATGCGCCTCGGCATCGCCACCATCTACCAGGAGCTCGACCTGGTGGAGGGCCTGTCGGTCGCCGAGAACGTCCACCTCGGCCATGAGCCGACGGCGGCGGGATTCGTGGTGCGCGGCAAGGACGCGAGGGCCTCAACTGAGGCCCTTCTCAAGCGACTTGGGCACGCAGAGATTGATCCGGGAACGCTCGTCGGTGAGCTCTCCGCCGCCCAGCAGCAGATCGTCTCCATGGCCCGCGCGCTCTCCCACGAAGTGCGCCTGATCGTCATGGACGAGCCGTCCGCCGCCCTCGACCCGGACGAGGTCGACAACCTCTTCCGCATCGTCGGCGATCTCACCGCGGACGGCGTCGCCGTCGTCTACATCTCCCACCGCCTCGAAGAGATCCGCCGCATCGGCGACCGCGTCACCGTCCTCAAGGACGGCCGCGCGGTGGCGGGCGGACTCCCCGCGAAGGAGACCCCGACCCGCGAGGTCGTCGCCATGATGACGGGCCGCAACGTCGAGTACGTCTTCCCCGACCGGCCCGTCGAACCACCTGTCGCCGAACCGGTGTTGACGGTCAGGGACCTCGCCCGCGACGGCGAGTTCGAGTCCCTCGACCTCGACCTGCGCCCCGGCGAGATCGTCGGCCTGGCCGGCCTCGTCGGCTCCGGGCGCTCCGAGATCCTGGAGACGATCTACGGCGCGCGCAAGCCGTCCGCCGGCCAAGTCAGCGTGGGCGGGAAGGTGCTGAAGCCCGGCAGTGTGCGCGCCGCCGTCCGCGCCGGCCTCGGGCTCGCCCCCGAGGAGCGCAAGGCGCAGGCCCTGCTGATGCTGGAGTCCGTCACCAACAACGTGTCCGTCTCCTCCATGTCCCGTTTCTCGCGCGGCGGTTGGCTCGACCGAGGCGCCGAGAGGAAGGCCGCGCAGACCGCGACCCGCGAGCTCTCGCTGCGCCCCGACAATCCCACCGCGCCCGTGCGCACGCTCTCCGGCGGCAACCAGCAGAAGGCCGTCCTGGCCCGCTGGCTGCTCCGCGGCTGCCGCGTCCTGCTGCTCGACGAGCCGACCCGCGGCGTGGACATCGGTGCCCGCGCCGAGCTGTACTCCGTGATCCGCAGGCTCGCCGACGACGGCCTCGCCGTCCTGCTCGTCTCCAGCGAAGTGCCCGAAGTCCTGGGCCTCGCCGACCGTGTCCTGGTCCTTCGCGAGGGCCGCGTCGTCCATACGGCGCCCGCCCGTGACCTCGACGAACACCGCGTACTCGACCTCGTACTCGAAGGGAGCCCGGCGTCATGACGCAGCCCGCATCGCCGCCACGGCCCGCCGCATCGAAGAGTCAACCGGCGGACGGCGCAAGCCCGTTGCGGACAATCGCCGCACGTGCCGACGTGCGGACGCTGTCCCTGCTCGGTGTGCTCGCCGTCCTGGTCCTGATCGGCGGCATCACCCAGCCCGACTCGTTCCTGGACACCGACAACGTCCAGCTGATCCTCACCCAGGCATCCGTCATCGGTGTCGTCACGGTCGGCATGACGTTCGTGATCATCTCCGGCGGCATCGACCTGTCGGTCGGCGCGATCGTCGCCCTCGCCTCCGTGTGGGCGACGACGGTCGCCACCCAGGAGTACGGCTTCGCGGGCATCCTGTTCACCGCGGTGATCGTCGGCATGGCCTGCGGCCTCGTCAACGGCGTGCTCATCGCGTACGGCAGGATGGTGCCGTTCATCGCGACGCTCGCGATGCTGGCCTCGGGACGGGGCCTCGCGCTCGAGATCACCGACGGCAAGACCCAGATGGTCACCGTCGACAGCGTGCTGAAGCTGGGCGAACGCGACTCCTACGTCCTCGGCATCCCGCCGCTCGTCCTTGTCTTCGCGGCCGTCACCGTCGTCGGCTGGCTGCTCCTGAACCGCACCACCTTCGGGCGCCGCTCGGTCGCCGTCGGCGGCAACGCGGAAGCGGCACGGCTCGCAGGCATCGACGTACGCAGGCAGCGTCTCTACCTCTACCTGCTCTCCGGCCTCTGCTGCGGCATCGCGGCCTTCCTCCTCATCATCCTCTCCGGGTCCGGCCAGAACACCAACGGCAACCTCTACGAGCTCGACGCCATCGCCGCCGCGATCATCGGCGGCACCCTGCTCAGCGGCGGCCGGGGCACCATCATCGGCTCCGTGCTCGGCGTACTGATCTTCATCACGATCCAGAACATCTTCGCGCTCAACAACCTGGAGACCGCAGTCCAGCAGATCGCCAAGGGCGCGATCATCGTCGCCGCGGTGCTCGTCCAGCGACGTTCGGCCTCAACCACCTGACCCGAAGGGTTCACCGCCATGCCAGAGTCATCCCCATTCGCGAGCCGCAGAGGACTGCTCTTCGGAGCCGCCGCCCTGTCCACCGGTGCCCTGATAACGGGCTGCACCAGCAATGAACCCAAGGACGAGGGCTCCGACGACAAGGACCAGCCGGTCGCCGACGCCAAGCCCGGCAAGGAGGTCACCATCGGCTTCGCGGGTCCGCAGGCCGACCACGGCTGGCTCAACGCGATCAATGACAACGCCAAGGAGCGGGCGAAGAAGTACTCGGACGTGACGCTCGAGGCCACCGAGGGCTCGAACGACACGGCCGCCCAGATCGGCCAGGTCGAGACGCTGATCAACAAGAAGGTCGACGTCCTGGTGATCCTGCCGGCCGACGGCAAGGCGCTCACCCAGGTCGGCCTGAAGGCCATGAAGGCGGGCATCCCCGTCATCAACCTCGACCGGGTCTTCGCCTCGCCGCAGGCCTACCGCTGCTGGATCGGCGGCGACAACTACGGCATGGGCCTGAACGCCGGGCACTACATCGGCGAGAAGCTCAAGGGCAAGAAGAACGCCAAGGTCGTCGAGCTCGCGGGTCTCGACAACCTGGAACTGACGAAGCAGCGTTCCAAGGGCTTCGACGACGCCCTGAAGAACTACTCGAACATCGAGAAGGTCGCCCGGCAGGCCGCCGAGTTCACCGTCGAGTCGGGACAGCAGAAGATGTCCCAGCTCCTGCAGGCCCAGAAGAACTTCGACGCCCTGTGGAACCACGACGACGACCAGGGCGTGGGCGCCCTGCGCGCCATCAAGCAGGCGGGCCGCGACGACTTCCTGATGGTCGGCGGCGCCGGCGCGCTCTCCGCGATGCAGGCCATCGAGTCCGACGACAGCGTCCTCAAGGCCACCGTGCTCTACCCGCCGACGATGGCCGCCTCCGCGATCGACCTCGCCCGCGCGCTCGGCCAGGGCAAGGGCATCAGCGGGATGGCCGAGTTCGAGATCCCGGCGTTCATCACGCTCTACTCCGCCGTGGTCGACAAGGAGAACGTCGGCAAGTACATGTCCACCGGCTTCAAGTGATCCGCGCGTCCGCACCCCCCACCGAGCATTTACGAGGAGGAGTACCGCATGCGTGAGACGGAACACGAGGCCGGGACCGGGAAGCGGTCCCTGGGAGTGGGCATGGTCGGCTACGCCTTCATGGGTGCCGCCCACTCCCAGGGCTGGCGCACGGTCGGACGCGTCTTCGACCTGCCGGTGCAACCGGTCCTGTCGGCGGTCTGCGGACGCGACGCCACCGCCGTGCGCGCCGCGGCGGACCGCCTCGGTTGGGCGGCGGCGGAGACCGACTGGCGCGCCCTCGTGGCCCGTGACGACGTCGATCTCATCGACATCTGCACCCCCGGCGACAGCCACGCGGAGATCGCGATAGCGGCGCTCGACGCGGGCAAGCACGTGCTGTGCGAGAAGCCCCTGGCGAACACCGTCGAGGAGGCCGAGGCGATGGTCGAGGCCGCCGAGCGGGCCCGTGCGCGGGGGCAGGTGGCGATGGTCGGCTTCAACTACCGCCGGGTCCCCGCCCTCGCGCTCGCCCGGCAGATGGTCGCCGAAGGGCGGCTCGGCACGCTGCGGCACGTCCGGCTCACGTACCTCCAGGACTGGCTGGTCGATCCCGGCTTCCCGCTCACCTGGCGGCTGCGCAAGGACCGTGCGGGGTCGGGCGCGCTCGGCGACCTGGGCGCGCACATCGTGGACCTCGCGCAGTTCCTGGTGGGGGAGCCGGTGGCGGGCGTCTCGGCGCTGACGGAGACGTTCGTACGGGAGCGTCCGCTGCTCGACGGGGCGTCCAGCGGGCTCACCGCGGAGGGAGGCAGCGCGCTCGGTCAGGTCACCGTGGACGACGCGGCGGTCTTCACCGGACGCTTCCCGTCGGGCGCCCTCGCCTCCTTCGAGGCGACCCGTTTCGCGGCGGGCCGCAAGAACGCCCTGAAGCTCGAACTCAACGGCTCGGAGGGGTCGTTGGCCTTCGACCTGGAGCGCCTGAACGAGCTCTCCTTCCACGACCACACGGAGCCCGCCACGTCATCGGGCTTCCGCCGCATCCTGGTGACCGAGCCAGGACACCCGTACCTGGAGGCCTGGTGGCCGCCGGGGCACGGGCTCGGCTACGAGCACACGTTCGTGCACCAGGCCCGTGACCTGCTGCATGCCGTCGCCACCGGCGAGCAGCCCGAACCGTCCTTCGCCGCGGGCCTCTCGGTGCAGCGGGTGCTCGCCGCGGTGGAGGAGAGCGCGGCGAAGAACTCGGTGTACACCTCCGTAGCGTCCACCCCCGTCACGGTCTGAGGAGGCCTGTTCATGCCCCGCGACTTCACGCTCTTCACCGGCCAGTGGGCCGACCTGCCGCTGGAGGAGGTCTGCCGCCTCGCCCGCGACTTCGGCTACGACGGCCTCGAACTCGCCTGCTGGGGCGACCACTTCGAGGTCGACAAGGCGCTGAGCGACAGTTCCTACCTGGACTCGCGCCGTCAGCTCCTCGACAAGTACGGCCTCAAGTGCTGGGCCATCTCCAACCACCTGGTCGGGCAGGCCGTCTGTGACGCGATCATCGACGAGCGGCATCAGGCGATCCTGCCCGCCCGCATCTGGGGCGACGGGGACGGCGAGGGCGTACGGCAGCGGGCCGCCCGCGAGATGGAGGACACGGCCCGCGCGGCGGCCGCCTTCGGCGTCGACACGGTCGTCGGCTTCACGGGCTCGGCGATCTGGCACCTGGTGGCGATGTTCCCGCCCGCGCCGGAGTCGATGATCGAGCGCGGTTACGACGACTTCGCGGAGCGCTGGAACCCCATCCTCGACGTCTTCGACGTACAGGGCGTGCGCTTCGCCCATGAGGTGCACCCCTCGGAGATCGCGTACGACTACTGGACGACGCAGCGCGCCCTGGAGGCGGTCGACCACCGTCCGGCCTTCGGCCTGAACTTCGACCCCTCGCACTTCGTGTGGCAGGACCTGGACCCGGTGGGCTTCCTGTACGACTTCCGGGACCGCATCTACCACGTCGACTGCAAGGAGGCCCGGCGCCGTCTGGACGGCCGCAACGGGCGTCTGGGCTCGCACCTCCCGTGGGGCGATCCGCGCCGCGGCTGGGACTTCGTGTCGGCCGGCCACGGGGACGTCCCCTGGGAGGACGTGTTCCGGATGCTGCGCTCGATCGCGTACGAGGGCCCGGTCTCGGTCGAGTGGGAGGACGCGGGGATGGACCGCCTCCAGGGGGCGCCCGAGGCGCTGAAGAGCCTGAAGGCCTTCGACTTCGAGCCGCCCACGGCGTCCTTCGACGCGGCGTTCGGCGGGAACTGAGCCGCCACGAGCGGCAGTGGCGCGCAGCCACTTTGTCCTGGGCAAGGAAAAAGCTGAACTTCATTGCTGTGCAAGGGCTTTCCGTCCAAGACAAACGTGGCTACCGTCCCTGATGTGTACAGGACATAGAAACCTTCCGGGGTGACGGCGCACCCCGGCGCCCAGCGCCCTCTTCGAGCACACCCGCGTACGACCGTCCCCCTTCCGGAGGAACTCCGTGCACAGGAAACGCCTCAGACTCCGTAAGACCCGCAGCCTTCGCAAGACCCTCGCCCTCTTCACCGGCACCCTGCTGGCCGGTGCCACCCTCAGCCTCACCGCCCCCACCGCGAACGCCGCCGACCCGGAGGCCGTGCGCGCCGCCCAGGCCCAGGCGGACAAGGCGGCCGCCGGCAAGGCGGCCGCGGCCGAGGACTTCCAGCAAGTCACCCTCGCCAAGGGCGAGCCCGAGACCGGCGAGCCCATGACCCTCGCCGTCCTGCCCGACCGCTCCGTCCTGCACACCTCCCGCGACGGAACGCTGCGCCTCACGGACGCCGCGGGCAACACCAAGATCGCGGGCAAGATACCGGTCTACACGCACGACGAAGAGGGCCTCCAGGGCGTCGGCCTCGACCCGAAGTTCAGCGAGAACCGCGCGATCTACCTCTACTACGCGCCCCCGCTCGACACCCCGGCCGGCGACGCCCCGGAGACCGGCACGGCCGAGGACTTCAAGAAGTTCGACGGCGTCAACCGCCTCTCCCGCTTCGTCCTGAAGACCGACGGCACCCTCGACAACGCCAGCGAGAAGAAGGTCCTCGACGTCCCCGCGACCCGCGGCATCTGCTGCCACGTCGGCGGCGACATCGACTTCGACAAGGACGGCAACCTCTACCTGTCGACGGGCGACGACTCCAACCCCTTCGCCTCGGACGGCTTCACGCCGCTCGACGAGCGCCCGGACCGCAACCCCGCCTTCGACGCCCGCCGCAGCGCCGGCAACAGCAACGACCTGCGCGGCAAGATCCTGCGCATCAAGGTCGCCGACGACGGCTCGTACACCGTCCCGGACGGCAATCTCTTCGCGCCGGGCACGGACAAGACCCGCCCCGAGATCTACGCGATGGGCTTCCGCAACCCCTTCCGCATGAGCGTCGACAAGCCCACCGGCACGGTCTACGTCGGTGACTACGGCCCCGACGCGGGAGCGGCCGACCCCAAGCGCGGCCCCGCAGGACAGGTCGAGTTCGCCCGCGTGACCAAGCCGGGCAACTTCGGCTGGCCGTACTGCACCGGCAAGAACGACGCCTACATCGACTACGACTTCGCCACGCAGACCTCCGGCGCCGCCTTCGACTGCGCCGCACCCAAGAACGACTCCGTGCACAACACCGGCCTGACCGACCTGCCGGCCGCGCAGGAAGCCTGGATCCCGTACGACGGCGGCTCCGTCCCCGAGTTCGGCTCCGGCTCCGAGTCCCCGATGGCGGGCCCCGTCTACCGCTATGACGCGGCGAACACCTCCCCGGTGAAGTTCCCGGAGGCCTACGACGGCGACTTCTTCGCCGGCGAGTTCGGACGGCGCTGGATCAAGCGCATCGAGCACGGCGCGGACGGCACGGTCCAGTCCATCAACCCGTTCCCGTGGACCGGCACCCAGATCATGGACATGGAGTTCGGCCCCGACGGCGCGCTGTACGTCCTGGACTACGGCACCGCCTGGTTCGGCGGCGACGAGAACTCCGGCCTCTTCCGCATCGAGAACGCCACCGACGGCCACTCACCGGTCGTCGAGGCGAGCGCCTCCGTGACCAGCGGCCAGGCCCCGCTCAAGACCAAGTTCACCGCGAAGGCCACGGACGCCGACGGCGGCACCCTGACCTACGCGTGGGACTTCGGTGACGGCGGCAAGTCGACCCAGCAGAACCCCTCGTACACGTACAAGAAGAACGGCGTCTACACCGCGACCGTGACCGTCAAGGACTCCACCGGGCGCACCGGCTCGGCCAGCGCGCACGTCACCGTCGGCAACACCGCGCCCAAGGTGACCCTGGAACTCCCGGGCGACGGGCAGCTGTTCACCTTCGGAGACAAGATCCCCTTCAAGGTCAAGGTGACCGACAAGGAGGACGGCCCGATCGACTGCACGAAGGTCAAGGTCACGCACATCCTCGGCCACGACAGCCACGGTCACCCGGTGACCTCGGCCAACGGCTGTGAGGGCACGCTCCAGACGTCCGCGGACGGCGAGCACGACCCGAACGCCAACATCTTCGGGGTCTTCGACGCCGAGTACACCGACAAGGGCGCCAACGGCCAGCCCGCGCTGACCACCCACGACCAGAACGTCGTCCAGCCCAAGCACCGCCAGGGCGAGCACTACAACGACTCCAAGGGCGTCTCCGTGGTGAACCACACCCCGGCGCACGGCGGCAAGACGGTCGGCGAGATCAACAACGGCGACTGGATCTCCTTCAAGCCCTACATCCTCGGCAACGCCACCAAGCTGACCGCGCGCGTCGCGTCGGCCGGCGAGGGCGGCACGCTCGAGGTCCGCAGCGGATCGGCCACCGGCAGGCTCCTGGGCAAGGCCAAGGTCGCACCGACCGGTGGATGGGAGACGTACGCGGATGTGAGCACCGCCATCAGCAAGGCACCCAAGAAGACGACGACGCTCTTCCTGGTCTTCAAGGGCAAGGGCTCCGGAGCTCTGTACGAGGTCGACGACTTCACCTTCACCACGCGCTGAGGAAGGGGTCACCCCACCATGCGGGCATCCGCACGCATCACCATCGCCACCGCTACGGCCGCCTTGCTCATCGGCTGTGTGTCGGGCCCGGCGGCCTCCAAGCCGGAGGGCAGGCAGGAGGGCAAGCAGGAGGGCAGGCAGGAGGGTGAGAAGGTCCTGGTCTTCTCCAAGACCGCGGGCTTCCGCCATGACTCGATCCCCGAGGGCATCGCGGCCATCAAGGAGCTGGGAGCGGAGAACGGCTTCACGGTCGACGCCACCGAGGACGCCAAGGCCTTCACGGCCAAGAACCTCGCGAAGTACGACGCCGTGATCTGGCTCTCCACGACCGGCGACGTCCTCGACGGCAAGCAGCAGAGCGCCTTCGAGGGCTACATCAAAAGGGGCGGCGGGTACGTGGGCGTGCACGCCGCCGCCGACACCGAGTACGACTGGCCCTTCTACGGCGGACTCGCGGGCGCGTACTTCCAGTCGCACCCCGCGATCCAGTCCGCGAAGGTGCAGGTCGAGGACCATGGGCACCCGTCCACGGCGCATCTGCCGGGGATCTGGGAGCGGACCGACGAGTGGTACAACTACCGCTCCAACCCCCGCGACCACGCCCATGTCCTGGCCTCGCTCGACGAGTCGTCCTACTCGGGCGGTTCGATGTCCGGCGATCATCCGATCGCCTGGTGCCAGGACTACAAGGGGGGTCGCTCCTTCTACACGGGCAGCGGCCACACCAAGGAGTCGTTCGCCGATCCCGCGTACCGCACCCATCTGCTCGGCGGAATCCGCTGGGCGGCGGGTGCGGCGCAGGCCGACTGCCGCCCGGAGAAGGGCTACACGCCGATCTTCGACGGCACGGCCAAGTCCCTGGAGGCCTGGAAGCAGGCGGGCCCCGGTTCGTTCGAAGTGAACGAGAGGGACGGGACCCTGACCACCGTCGGTGGCATGGGCATGCTCTGGTACGACGGGGAGGAGGAGCTCGGCTCCTACTCCCTCAAGCTGGACTGGCGCATGGACGGCGACGACAACTCGGGGATCTTCGTGGGCTTCCCGCCCTCCGACGACCCCTGGTCGGCCGTGAACAACGGCTATGAGATCCAGATCGACGCCACCGACGTCCCGGAGAAGACCACGGGCTCCGTCTACGGCTTCAAGTCCGCCGACCTGAAGAAGCGCGACAAGGCGCTGAATCCGGCGGGGGAGTGGAACACGTACGAACTCCGGGTCGAGGGCGAACGCCTTCGGATCTATCTCAACGGAGTGAAGATCAACGACTTCACCAACACGGATCCGGCGAGGAGCCTCAAGGACGGTCACCTCGGCATCCAGAACCACGGTGCCGACGACCAGGTCTCCTTCCGCGACATCCGGGTGAAGGACCTGCCGGCCCGCACCGCGTCCGGCGTGGGCCGCTAGACGGCGGCGGGCGGAGGACGCCGGACCTCCGCCCGCCGTCTTATCCCCGTCCGCCGTCTCTTTCCCTGTTTCTTCCCTGCGCGTTCGCCGCGTGTACGACAGGAGGCAGCCATGTCCAACTCTTCCTCTAGCGGTTCTTCTGGTTCACCCGGCTCCTCGGGTGGCGGGCTTACCGGGGTGTGGCTGATCGGGGCGCGAGGTTCGGTCGCCACGACGGCTGTCGCGGGGTGTGCTGCCGTGACAGCCGGACTCCACCCGCCGACCGGCATGATCACGGAGACCTCGCCGTTCGCGGACTGCGGTCTGCCAACGTTGTCGTCGCTCGTCTTCGGCGGCCACGACGTGATGGAGTGCCCGCTGCCCAAGCGGGCGGAGCAGCTGGCCGCCGGGGGTGTGCTCCCGCACGGCGTCCCCTCGGCGGTGGGCGCCGAACTGGCCGCGGCGGACGCGGAGATCCGCATGGGCGGGCCGCGCCGCGGGGACTCCGACACCAGGACGGACGAGGAACTGATCGAGTCCTTCGCCGCCGACCTCCGCGACTTCGTACGCCGTCGGGGGCTCGCCCGTGCGGTGGTGGTGAACGTGGCGTCGACGGAACCGGTGCCGGCGGAGGGCGAGGGGCGGCTGCCCGCCAGCTCCCTCTACGCGGCTGCGGCACTGCGGGCGGGCTGCCCGTACGTGAACTTCACCCCGTCGGCGGGCCTGCACCATCCGGCGCTCGCTTCCCCGGCGCTCTCGTCCGGGCTGCCCTACACGGGCCGGGACGGCAAGACGGGCCAGACCCTCCTCCGCTCGGTCCTCGGCCCGATGTTCGCCCAGCGTGCGCTGGCCGTCCGCGCCTGGTCCGGCACGAACCTGCTGGGCGGCGGTGACGGCGCCGCCCTCGCGGACCCGGCCGCGGCCGCGGCGAAGAACGCGGGCAAGGAACGCGTCCTCGCCGACACGCTGGGCTCCGCCCCGGAGGGCGAGGTCCACATCGACGACGTCCCGTCGCTCGGCGACTGGAAGACCGCCTGGGACCACATCGCGTTCGACGGGTTCCTCGGCGCGCGGATGGTCCTGCAGACGACCTGGCAGGGCTGCGACTCGGCCTTGGCGGCACCTCTGATCCTGGACCTGGCCCGTCTGACGGCCCGCGCCCACGAGGCAGGCCTGTCCGGCCCGCTGGGCGAACTGGGCTTCTACTTCAAGGACCCGGACGACGGCTCATCGTCGGCGCTGGCCGAGCAGTACGAGGCGCTGGTGGGCTTCGCGTCGCGGCTGCGGGCGCGGGGGGTGAGTGCGTGAAGGGGGCTGGCGCTGAGAGGGCCGGCGCCGAGGGGGCTGGCGCCGAGGGGGCTGGTTCTGTGGGCGCTGGTGGTGGTTTTGGCGGTGGTACGGGCGGCGGTGCTTCTTTGGGATCAGGCCGCGACTGGGCCGAACTGCTGCGCGTCTCAGCCCTGTTCACCGTCCCGGGCGACGCCTTGGCCGGTGCGGCGGCGACAGGGCTGAACCCCAACCGCCGCACGCTCCTGGCCATCGCGGCCTCCCTCTCCCTCTACGAAGCGGGCATGGCCCTCAACGACTGGGCCGACCGTGAGGAGGACGCGGTCGAACGACCGCACCGCCCGCTGCCGTCCGGCCGCATCGCCCCACCGGTCGCCCTGGGCGCGGCGGCGGCCTTGACTGCGGGGGGCCTCGCTCTTGCCGCTGCCGCGGGACGCCCCGCCCTGACGGTGGCGGGCGCGTTGGCGGCCACGGTGTGGTCCTACGACCTGGGCCTCAAACACACCCCGGCAGGCCCGGCCGCCATGGCAGCGGCCCGCTCCCTCGACTTGCTCCTCGGCGCGGCGGCTACCTCGGCGGGGGCGGCGAATGCTGGGCCGCGCGGCCGTGGCCCCCGCCCCGGCCTACGTGCTGCCGCCCCCTCCGCCCTCGTCCTCGGCGCCCACACCCTCGCGGTGACCGCGGTCTCGCGCCGCGAGGCACAGGGCGGCTCCACGGCGGCACCCCTGGCCGCCCTCGCCGCAACAGCCGCACTGACGCGCCTACTGACCACGGGCAGCGCCGCAAGCAACAACGCCACCCCCGCCAACACCGCCACAAACGCCGCCCCTGCCAACGCGGACGCCGGCATGAACGTCGGCCCTGCCAACGGTGAGACCGGCACGAACGTCGGCCCTGCCACCGCGGACGCCGGCATGAACGTCGCCCCTGCCACCGCCGTCACCGGCATGAACGTCGGCTCTGCCAACACCGTCGCCGGCACGAGCGCTGACGCAGGTACCTCCCAACTCCCGGCAGACCGCGGCGGAACAGCCACCCGCGGCCTGCCGGGCTTCACCCCGAGCGAGCCGTCACGGGGGCGCCCGAAGAGGCAGGCGTTGGGGCAGGTAGTGGGCCGAGCCTGGCGTGCTGGCGGCGTGACCGGTGGCGTGACCGGCGGCGCGTGGCGGGCTGGGTCAGGTGGTGCCGTGCGGGCACTGGGGGAGCCGTCACGGGGCCGCCCGAAGGGGCAGGCGTTGGGGCAGGTAGTGGGCCGAGCCTGGCGCACCGGCGACGCGACCGGCCCGCTCCCAGGGCGGCCCGGCAGCGCCTGGCGGATCGGCGCCCGCGCCGGCGTCCAGCTCGCGCTCGCCGCCACGTACGCGGCCACCGCCGCCCGCCCCCTCTTCCACGCGGCGCTCAACCCGTCACCCCAACTCACCCAGCGGGCCGTGGGCGGCGGCATCCGAGCCATGATCCCCCTTCAGGCCGCACTCTCCGCCCGCACGGGCGCCCTGGGCCCCGCCCTGCTGACCGCCGCCCTGGCCCCGGCGGCCCGCAAGTTCGGCCGGAAGGTGAGCGTCACATGAAAGAGACAACGGACCGAACAGACGCCCCACAGGCTGCTACACACCCCTTGCGCTTCGGGTACGGCCCCAGCCCGGCCCTGCTGACCGCCGTACTGGCCCTGGGGCCCCGGAAGTTCGCCCCGCAGGCCGCTGCGCACCCCTTGCGCTTCGGGTACGGCCCCAGCCCGGCGCCGCTGACCGCTGCACTGGCCCCGGTGGCCCGGAAGGTGAGCGCCACGTGACAGAGACGACGGACCGGACGGTCCCCCCGCAGGCTTCCCCGCACCCCTTCCGCTTCGGATACGGCACCAACGGCCTGACCGACCTGAGGCTCGACGATGCCCTTGGTCTCCTCGCCGACCTCGGGTACGCGGGCGTCGGGCTCACCCTCGACCACATGCATCTCGACCCCCTCGCCCCCGACCTCGCCACCCGCACCCGCCACGTGGCCCGCAGCCTGGAACGCCTCGGTCTGACGGCGACTATCGAGACCGGCGCCCGCTACGTGCTCGACCCGCGCCGCAAGCACGGCCCCTCGCTCCTGGACCCCGACCCGGACGCCCGCGCCGCCCGCGTCCGCCTGTTGATCCGGGCCGTGCAGGTCGCCGCCGACCTCGGCGCCCACGCCGTGCACTGCTTCAGCGGCATCACCCCCGACGGCACCCGCGAGGACATCGCCTGGCAGCGGCTCGCCGAAGCCCTCGGTCCGGTTCTCGACGCCGCGTCCCGCGCCAACGTGCCCCTGGCCATCGAACCCGAACCCGGCCACCTCCTCTCCACCCTCGCCGACTTCCACCGGCTCCGCCACGAACTCGGCGACCCCGAGAACCTGGGCCTCACCCTCGACATCGGCCACTGCCAGTGCCTCGAACCGCAGTCACCCGCCGACTGCGTACGCGCCGCCGCCCCCTGGCTGCGCCACGTCCAGATCGAGGACATGCGCCGCGGCGTCCACGAACACCTCCCGTTCGGTGACGGCGAGATCGACTTCCCGCCCGTCCTCGAAGCCCTGGCCTCCACCGGCTACCAAGGCCTCACCGTCATCGAACTTCCCCGCCACTCCCACGCGGGCCCACAACTCGCCTCCCACTCCATCGAGTTCCTGCGCAAAGCGGCCGCCGAAGCGGTCCGCACAGCGCCGATCCCCACCCCGGCCGGAGGAGGAGCCCCGTGACCGAAGCCCCCGTCATCGACGACCTCCGCACCCGCCTCGAAGCCACCCTCGGCGGAGCCGCCCGCGCCTGGCTGGACCAGGCCACCGCGGAGGCCGCCGCCCACCGCGACCGGCCGGCCCAGAACACCACCCCCGTATGGGAGTTGCGCTTCGCCGAGGCCGGACGACGCTGCGGCCAGGACCACGCCGACGCCGCCCGCGTACTGCTCCTGCACGCGGCCGGAGCGGGCCCGGCCACCCTCACCCGTGTCTACGGACAAGGCGCCGCGGCCGAGCGCCGTGCCGTCCTGCTCGCCCTGCCCCACCTGGTCCGGGGCCCGGAGGCGCTGCCGCTGGTCGAGGATGCCCTGCGCACCAACGACACGCGGCTGGTCGCCGCTGCCGTCGGCCCGTACGCCGCCCGGCACCTCCCCTCGCACGAGTGGCGTCACGCGGTCCTGAAGTGCCTGTTCACCGGTGTCCCCGTGGAAGCCGTCGCCGAACTGGACCGCAGGGCCACCGCCGACGCCGAGCTCGCCCGCATGCTCGGCGACTACGCCGGTGAACGCACCGCCGCCGGCCGCGCCGTCCCCGGCGATCTGCACCGCGTCCTGGCCCTGACCGCTCCTACGGCCCCCTCGGCCGCAGTGGCGCCCCCGGCCCCCACGACCCCTTCCACCGGCGAGGAGCAGGAGTCCTGATGCGCATTTTCGACCCCCACATCCACATGACGTCCCGTACCACCGACGACTACCAGGCCATGTACGCGGCCGGAGTCCGTGCCGTCGTCGAGCCCGCGTTCTGGCTGGGTCAGCCCCGTACCTCACCCGCCTCCTTCTTCGACTACTTCGACTCGCTCCTCGGCTGGGAGCCCTTCCGCGCGGCCCAGTACGGCATCGCCCACCACTGCACCATCGCCCTCAACCCCAAAGAGGCGAACGACCCCCGCTGCACCCCCGTCCTCGACGAACTGCCCCGCTATCTCGTCAAGGACAACGTCGTGGCCGTCGGCGAGATCGGCTACGACTCCATGACCCCCGCCGAGGACGCCGCGCTCACCGCCCAGCTCCAGCTCGCCGCCGAGCACGAGCTGCCCGCGATGGTCCACACCCCGCACCGCGACAAGCTCGCCGGCCTGCGCCGCGCCATCGACGTCGTCCGGGAGTCCGCGCTGCCGCTGGACCGTGTTCTGATCGACCATCTCAACGAGACCACGGTCAAGGAGGCCAAGGACAGCGGCTGCTGGCTCGGCTTCTCCGTCTATCCCGACACCAAGATGGACGAGGACCGGATGGTGGCCATCCTGCGTGATCACGGGCCCGAGCGGGTCCTGGTCAACTCCGCCGCCGACTGGGGCAAGAGCGACCCGCTCAAGACCCGCAAGGTCGCCGACGCCATGCTCGCCTCCGGATTTAGCGAGGACGACGTCGACCTGGTGCTCTGGCGCAACCCGGTCGCCTTCTACGGACTCAGCGGCCGCCTCGCGCTCGACGTCACGGACACCGAAGGCACCCACGAGGGCAACTCCATCCTTCGCGGCGGGGAGTGAGGCATGCGCTTCCGGCACCCCGACGGCAGCGTCGTCCACCTCGCGTACTGCACGAACGTCCACCCCGCCGAGACCCTCGCCGGCGTCCTCGCCCAACTCCGCGACCACTGCGAACCCGTACGCAAACGGCTCGGCAGGGACCGCCTGGGCATCGGCCTGTGGCTCGCCAAGGACGCCGCGCACGCCCTGGTCACCGACCCGGCCGCGCTGCGCGGCCTGCGCTGCGAGCTCGACCGGCGCGGCCTCGAGGTCGTCACCCTCAACGGCTTCCCGTATGAAGGGTTCGGTGCGGAAGAGGTCAAGTACCGCGTCTACAAGCCGGACTGGACCGACCCCGAGCGGCTGTCCCACACCACCGACCTGGCCCGCCTCCTTGCCGCCCTCCTCCCGGACGACGTCACCGAGGGCACCATCTCCACCCTCCCTCTCGCCTGGCGCACCCCGTTCGACGCCACGCACGCCGAGGCCGCCCGCACCGCCCTCACCGCGCTCGCCCAACGCCTTGACGCGCTCGCCGAGCTGACCGGCAAGTCGATCCGCATCGGTCTCGAACCGGAGCCGGGCTGCACGGTGGAGACCACGCGCGACGCGATCGCCCCTCTCACCGCGATCGGCCACGACCGCATCGGTGTCTGCGTCGACACCTGTCACCTCGCCACCTCCTTCGAGGACCCGCAGACCGCGCTCGACGCGCTCGCCGTCGCGGGCATCCCCGTCATCAAGTCCCAGCTCTCCGCCGCCCTGCACGCCGAACACCCCCATCTCCCCGAAGTCCGCGAGGCCCTCGCCGCCTTCGACGAACCCCGCTTCCTGCACCAGACCCGCACCCGCACCGCGGCCGGACTGCGCGGCACCGACGACCTCGGTGAATCCCTGGCCGGCGACGCACTGCCCGAGACGGCGCCCTGGCGTGCCCACTTCCACGTCCCCCTGCACGCGCCTCCCGCGCCTCCCCTCACCTCCACGCTCCCTGTACTCAAGGACACCCTCGCCCTCCTGGTCGGCGGGCCCGACCCCCGCACCCGGCACCTCGAGGTCGAGACCTACACCTGGCAGGCGCTGCCGCCCGAGCTGCGCCCCCGCTCCCGCCCCCAGCTCGCCGACGGAATCGCCGCCGAACTCACCCTCGCCCGCGATCTCCTGACGGACCTCGGCCTGAAGGAACTCCCATGAGCCCTACACCCCTCCTCGTCCTGGACGTCGTCGGCCTCACCCCCCGTCTCCTCGACCACATGCCGCACCTCAAGTCCCTTGGCCAGTCCGGCTCCCGGGCCCCGCTCGGCACGGTCCTGCCCGCTGTCACCTGCGCCGCCCAGTCCACCTTCCTCACTGGCACCACCCCCGCCGAACACGGCATCGTCGGCAACGGCTGGTACTTTCGCGAGCTCGGCGACGTACTCCTGTGGCGCCAGCACAACGGCCTCGTCGCCGGCGACAAGCTGTGGGACGCCGCCCGTCGCGCGCATCCCGGCTACACCGTCGCCAATATCTGCTGGTGGTACGCCATGGGCGCCGACACCGACATCACCATCACCCCCCGTCCCGTCTACTACGCCGACGGCCGCAAGGAACCCGACTGCTACACCCGGCCCCCGGCCCTGCACGACGAACTCACCGAGAAATTCGGTACGTTCCCCCTCTTCCACTTCTGGGGCCCCGGCGCCGACATCGTCTCCAGCCGATGGATCGTGAACGCCACCCGCCACATCCTCGGCACCCGCCGCCCCGACCTGGCCCTCTGCTACCTCCCGCACCTCGACTACGACCTGCAGCGCTTCGGCCCCGACGACCCCCGCTCCCACCAGGCTGCCGCCGAACTCGACGCGACCATCGCCCCCCTCCTCGACGAGGCGAAGGCCGAGGGCCGCACCGTCGTCGCTCTTTCCGAGTACGGCATCACCCGCGTGGACCGCCCCGTCGACATCAACCGCGCCCTGCGCCGTGCCGGTCTGCTCGAAGTGCACACGCAGGACGGCATGGAGTACCTGGATCCCATGACGTCGCGTGCCTTCGCCGTCGCGGATCACCAGATCGCCCACATCTACGTGCGCAGGCCCGAGGACCTGGAGGTCACGCGCCAGGCACTCGCCGACCTGCCCGGCATCGAGCAACTCCTCGACGACGAGGGCAAGAAGGCCCACCACCTGGACCACCCGCGCTCCGGCGAGCTCGTCGCCGTCGCGGAGCCGGACGCCTGGTTCACGTACTACTACTGGCTCGACGACGACCGCGCGCCCGACTTCGCGCAGCTCGTCGAGATCCATCGCAAACCCGGCTACGACCCTGTTGAGCTCTTCATGGACCCCGAGGACCCCTACGTCCGCGTCAAGGCCGCGACCGCGCTGGCCCGCAAGAAACTCGGCATGCGCTATCGCATGGCGGTCGTGCCCCTGGACGCGTCACCTATTCGAGGCAGCCACGGCCGCCTCCCCCTGAGCGACGACGACGGTCCGCTCATCATCAGCTCCACCCCCCATGCGTTTCCCGACCGGATCGCGGCCACCGCCGTGAAATCCCTTCTCCTCGACCTGGCCGGCTTGGGCTGAGGAGCAGTTACAGAGAGTGAAGCACGCGTCACTGACAACGCGCCAGTGGCGTTTGCCCGCACGTCGAAAGATCAGGGAAAACCCCGAGAGTCCCCGAGTCCCCGAGTCCCCGAGTCCCAGAGCCCAGGAGAGGCACCCGTGACCGAAATCCACGAGACTTCCGCCGCCGACGAGGCCCTCAGACAGCGCCTTGGCGTCAACCGCCGCCGTTTCCTCAGCACGTGCACCGCCGTCGGCGCGGGCGCGATAGCCGCGCCCGTGTTCGGCGCTGCACCGGCCTTCGCCCAGCCGCAGACCCATGGCGGCCATGGCCACGGTCACGGCCGTGACCTGGTGCCCGCGAGGAAGCGCGGGATCATCCTGTACACGGTGCGTGACGCGACCGGCCGCGACCCGCTTGCCAGCACCCTTCCCTCCGGCTTCCGCGAGGTGTTCAAGGAGCTGGCCCGCTACGGATACAAGCAGGTCGAGTTCGCGGGCTACGGCCAGCACGCCAACGCGCCGGGCGGAGCCAGCCTCGAGTCCGTCGCCGGTGCCAAGCTGCTGCGCTCGTGGCTCGACGAGTACGGCCTGCGCGCTCAGGGCAACCACGGCTTCATACCGGGGTCATGGCCGCTCACGCAGCCCGACCTCGACACGTTCAAGAAGCACCTGGAGATCGCCAACATCCTCGGCATGGACCACATGGGCACCGGCGGTGACCCCACCAACAGCTCTTACAAGGCCGATTGGGACGTTGCCGCCGACAAGTGGAACGCCATGGGCTCCATCGCCCGTAAGGCCGGCATCAAGCTCTACACCCACAACCACGACGCGGCGTACGGCTTCCTGCTCGACGGCGGTCCGCTCGACGCACAGGGCCGCCCGACCCGCAGTTCCGGCATCCGCAAACTGGAGTACTTCCTCAAGGCCACCGACCCGAGGTCGGTCTGGCTGGAGATGGATGTCTACTGGGCGCACGTCGCGCAGTACAAGTTCCACACGTACACCGCGCACGACGGCTCGCAGCGCAAGAAGGTCTTCGACCCGGCCGCGCTCGTCAGCCGCAACAACAAGCGCTACCCGCTGTTCCACGCCAAGGACGGCACGCGCAACGACACCAGTGGTCAGGGCTACGACATGGTGGCCTTCGGCGAGGGTGTCATCGACTACCGCACCTTCTTCAGCCGTGTGGGCGAGAAGAATTACCACAACCCCATGGTCGAGCAGGACAACGCGCCCAGTGCCACCGACGCCGGCCAGTCCCTGAAGCTCGCGAAGATCGGCTACGACAACTTGGCGGCACTCCGCAAGAAGCGCTGAGCCCACGCACAAACAGCTCTCGCCGCGCGAAAGACGCGCGGCGAGAGCTGTTTGACGTCACCCGGATCACGGTCAGCGACCGTGCCGTCAGGCCATCTCCTCGCCGAGGGGTTGTGGATTGGGTTTGATTCCTTTGTCCTTGGGCCTCCCGGGTTGGGAGAGGAAGAGCGCGATGAATCCCGCGAACAGGGAGATGGAGCCGGCCAGTGTGAAGGCCCCGGCGTGGCCCCAGTTGCTCACCACGACGGCACCCATACCGGAGCCGAGAAGCCCCGAGACCAGTTTGGAGCTGTAGACCAGACCGTAGTTGGAGGCGTTGTTGTTCTCGCCGAAGTAGTCCGCCGTCATCGCCGCGAACATCGGGAAGATGGCGCCGCCTCCGAAGCCGGAGATGCTGGAGAAGACGAGGAACAGCGGGAGGTTCTCGATGTTCGCCGACCACAGGATGCCGTACTGGGAAAGGCCCAGGACGATGCAGACGAAGATCAGGCAGCGTTTACGTCCGTAGAGGTCGGAGAGCCAGCCGATGACACCTCGGCCCGTGCCGTTGACGATGGCCTTCAGAGACATGGCCGTGGCGACGATTCCGCCGGCGAATCCGGCTTCCTTTCCGATGTCCACCTGGAACGCGATGCCGAAGATGTTCACGCCCGACGTGCACAGCAGACAGAACCACATCAGCGCGACACGTCCGGTCTGCCACGCCTCCTTGGGCGTGTACTGCCGCACGGCGGGCGGGTTCATCGCCAGCGCGCGCCTGGCCCGCGGGTCCGTCGGCGGCCGCAGCGGGTCCACGTCGGCCGGCCACCAGTTCTTCGGCGGGTCCTGGAAGAAATAGCCCGCCACGGCGACCATCGCCGCGAGGAAAAGGCCGACGGACACGAGCACCCAGCGGAAGTTCGTCAGGTCCATATAGCCGGTGAAGATGAACACGAACGGCACCGAGCCGTAGGCGAATCCGCCGTTGACGAATCCGGTCTTCCCTCCCTTCCGTTCGGGATACCACTTGCCGACCATGTTCACGCAGGTCGCGTACACCATTCCGGCGCCCATACCGCTGAACATGCCGAAGCCGATGTAGGCGACGACGACATGTGGCGCGAAAGCCAGTGACAGATAGCCCAGGAGCGTGCCGACAGCGCCGCACATCATCGCCCAGCGCGCCGGAAGTTTTCCGCTCTCACGCAGCTTGCCAGCGGGGAAGGCCACCGCGGCCTGGAAGAAGACCCACACGCCCAGCATCCAGAAGATATGGGTGTCGCCCCAGGAATGCGCGGTGTGCAGGGTGTCCTCGGCAGAGGCGAATGCGTACTCGGCCGAGCTGATGCCCATCATGCCGATCCACGGCAGGATGACCATCCACTTGCGCTTACGGCCCATGATGTCGATGTCGGTCTCGCCGACCCGGTACATCCGGCCGTTGGAGTCCGTCACCTCCCTGAATGGGACGGCTGTGGGTATGTCAGTTGTCGTCATGTTGGTTCAGCACCCCTTGCGTCGAAAAGATCCTGGCCAGCGCCCCCTGTCCAATACCTTTCGTGTGCGCACGGGTCCCGGGTCCTGCCGACGCGCACCGCCGGCAGGACCCAACACCGGTCACCTCATCGACCGCCCCCCAACAGGCCGGCCGCTCGGGCCCACCGGTACTTCGCGCCGAGCGCGGCGACCGGCTTCTCCGTGGTGTAGGGATACGCCACGACCCCGCGCTCGAAGAGGTACTGGCAGGCCTCCTCCACCTCGACGTCGCCCGCCAGGGATGCCACGACGGGCTTCTCGATGCCGCGCTCACGGAACTCCGCGATCACGCGGGCCGTCAGTTCGGCGAAGACCATGGGAGGGGTCACGATGGTGTGCCAGTAGCCCAGGACGAGCGCGTGAATGCGCGGGTCCTCCAGGCCGAGTCTGATCGTCGCCTCGTACGTCGACGGCGGCTCGCCCCCGGTGATGTCGACGGGGTTTCCCGCCGCCCCGAAGGGCGGGATGAAGGCCCGGAAGGACGCGTCCAGGTCGTCGGGGATCTCCATCAGCCGCAGCCCGTTGTCGGTCACCGCGTCGGAGAGCAGCACCCCGGAACCGCCCGCACCCGTGATGATCACGATGTTGTCGCCCTGCGGGGTGGGAAGCACGGGCAACGCGCGCGCGTACTCCAGCATTTCGTTGAGGCCCGGCGCCCTGATGACGCCCGCCTGCCTGAGGATGTCGTCGTACACGGCGTCATCGCCCGCCAGGGCCCCCGTGTGCGATCCGGCGGCCTTCGCCCCGGCGGCCGTACGTCCGGCCTTCAGGACCACGACAGGCTTCTTCGGGACGGTCGCCTTCGCGGCCTCCACGAAGGCGCGGCCGTCCTTGAGGTCCTCCAGGTGCATGGCGATGCACTGGGTGTGGGGGTCCTCGCCGAACCATGTGAGGAGGTCGTCCTCGTCGAGGTCGGACTTGTTGCCGAGCCCGACGATCGCCGAGACGCCCGTCTTCGTGGTGCGCGCGAAGCCGAGGATGGCCATCCCGATGCCGCCGGACTGGCTCGTCAGGGCGACCCCGCCCTTGACGTCGTACGGCGTGCAGAACGTGGCGCACAGGTCCTGCCACGTCGAGTAGTAGCCGTAGATGTTCGGGCCGAGCAGCCGCACCCCGTGCCGTTCGCCGATCTCCACGATCTCGTCCTGGAGGGCCTGTTCGCCGGTCTCGGCGAACCCGGAGGGGATCAGGACCGCGTTGGGGATGCCCTTGCGACCCACCTCCTCCAAGGCCGACGCCACGAACTTTGCGGGGATCGCGAAGACCGCCACATCCACCTCACCGGGAACGTCCGTGACACTCTTGTACGCCTTGCGGCCCAAGATGTCATCGGCCTTGGGGTTCACCGGATGGATCTCGCCGGAGAAGCCGCCGTCGATGAGGTTGCGCATCACCGAGTTGCCGATCTTGCCCTGTTCGTTGGAGGCGCCGATCACGGCGACGGAGCGGGGCTCCATCAGTCGCCGCATCGACGTGAGCATCTCCTCACGCGTGTACGTACGGCGCTGTTTCGTGGCCCCTTCGGAGAGGATGACGCGGATGTCCGCGGCGATCGCGCCCTCCGGGGTGGCGATCACCGGGTTGAGGTCCACCTCGGCGATCTCCGGGAAGTCGGTGACCAGTTGGGACACCCGGCGTATCTGCTCGGCGACGGCCCACCGGTCCACCGCCGGCGCTCCCCGCACGCCGCGCAGGACTTCCGCGGCGCGGATGGAGTCGAGCATCGAGGCGGCCTCGTCCGCGTCGACCGGCGCGAGCCGGAACGTGACGTCCTTGAGGACCTCGACGAGTACGCCGCCGAGCCCGAAGGCGACGACCTTCCCGAACGTCGGGTCGGTCACCGCCCCGACGATCACCTCCTGGCCGGAGGGGAGCAGTTCCTGTACCTGCACCCCCTCGATACGTGCCTCCGGCGCGTACGCGCGCGCGTTGTTCACGATCTCGCAGAAGGCGGCCCGTACGTCGGCGGCGCCCTCCACGCCGACGATGACGCCGCCCGCGTCGGTCTTGTGCAGGATGTCGGGGGAGACGATCTTCATGACGACGGGCCCCTCGAAGCGGGCCGCGTGCGCCACCGCCTCGTCCACGTCGGTCGCCAGTTCCTCGCCCGGCACGGCTATCCCGTAGGCGTCCGCGAGGATCTTGCCCTCGGGTGCCGTCAGGGAGGTCCGTCCCTCGGCCCGCACGGTGTCCAGGAGCGCCCGCACGGTCAGTGCGCGGTCTTCGGCCATCAATCAGATCACTCCGTTCGACTTGAGCAGGCGCAGTTCCTCGTCGCCGAGGCCGAGCTCGCCGACGAAGACCTCCGCGTTGTGCTCGCCCAGGAGCGGCGAACTGACCACGTTCACGGGGGAGTCCGACAGCTTCAGCGGGGAGCCGACCGTGGTGAAGGAGCCGCGCTGGGGATGCGCGACCTCGACGACCATTTCGTTCGCGGCCAGCGAGGCGTCCTCGATGATCTCCTTGGTGGAGAGGATCGGGCCGCACGGAATGTTGTGGGCGTTCAGCCGCTCAAGGACCTCCCACTTGGGGAGCGTGGAGGACCACTCCTCGATCAGCTGGAACATCTTGCCGAGCTTGGGAAGCCGCGACTCCGGAGTAGCCCACTCGGGATCCTCCGCGAGCTCGGGGCGTCCGATGAGCTCGGTGAGCGGCTGCCAGCCGACGGGCTGCACGATGACGTACACGTAGTCGTTGGGGCCGCCGGGCGCGCACTTGACCGCCCAGCCGGGCTGCCCGCCGCCGCTCGCGTTCCCGGAGCGCGGCACCTCGTCCCCGAAGTCCTCGTTCGGGTACTCGGCGAGCGGCCCGTGCGCCAGGCGTTGCTGGTCGCGCAGCTTGACCCGGCACAGGTTGAGCACGGCGTGCTGCATGGCCACGTTCACGCGCTGTCCGCGACCGGTGTTCTCCCTCTGGAAGAGGGCGGCGAGAATGCCGGCGACGGCGTGGATGCCGGTTCCGGAGTCTCCGATCTGGGCGCCGGTGGCGAGCGGCGGACCGTCCTCGAAGCCCGTGGTCGACATGGAGCCGCCCATGGCCTGGGCAACCACTTCGTAGGCCTTGAAGTTGGTGTAGGGGCCCTCTCCGAAGCCCTTGATCGAGGCGTAGACGATCCGCGGGTTGATCTCCTGGATGCGTTCCCAGGTGAAGCCCATCCGGTCCACGGCGCCGGGACCGAAGTTCTCGACCATCACGTCGGAGCGCCGGATCAGCTCGGTGAGGAGTTCCTTGCCGCGCTCGGTCTTGGTGTTGAGGGTGATGCTCCGCTTGTTGCAGTTGAGCATCGTGAAGTAGAGCGAGTCGACGTCCGGGAGGTCGCGCAGCTGCTTGCGCGTGATGTCTCCGGAGGGCGCCTCCAGCTTCACCACGTCCGCACCGAGCCAGGCGAGCAGCTGGGTGGCGGAGGGCCCGGACTGGACGTGTGTCATGTCGAGGACGCGTACGCCCTCAAGAGCCTTGGTCGTCATCGCACGGGCTCCTCACTTGTACATGGTCTGGTTCATGGTTCCGGGGGCGTACGCGTCCGGATCGACCCATACGTTGATCAGCGAGGGCTTGCCCGACTCGCGGGCCCGCTGCAGTGCGGGGCCGATGTCGGCGGGGTCGCGGACCTCTTCGCCGTAGCCGCCGAGCATCTGGGCGAACTTGTCGTAGTGGACGTCTCCGAGGGTGTTGCCGATCCGCTCGCGCTCCTCGCCGTACTTGGCCTTCTGGCCGTAGCGGATCTGGTTCATCGAGGAGTTGTTGCCGACGATCCCGACGAAGGGCAGGTTGTAGCGGACGAGCGTCTCGAAGTCCCACCCGGTCAGCGAGAAGGCGCCGTCTCCGAAGAGGGCCACCACCTCCTTGTCGGGCCGCGCCTGCTTGGCGGCGAGCACGAAGGGGATGCCGACGCCGAGCGTGCCGAGCGGCCCGGGGTCCATCCAGTGGCCGGGCGACTTGGGCTGCACGACCTGCCCGGAGAAGGTGACGATGTCGCCGCCGTCGCCGATGTAGATGGAGTCTTCGGTAAGGAAGTCGTTGATTTCGCTGACGAGACGGTAGGGGTGGATCGGTGAGGCGTCGGACTTGAGGTTCGGGAGCCGCTTCTCGATGGCCGTCTGCTCGGCGGCGCGCAGCTCGTCGAGCCACTCCTTGCGCTTGGACGCGCCTCCGTTGAGACGCCCGGAGGCGGCCTCGGCGACCGACTTCAGGATGAGTCCGGCGTCGCCGACGATGCCCAGGTCGATGTCCCTGTTCTTGCCGACGGTGCGGTAGTCGAGGTCGATCTGCACGACCGTGGCGTCGGGGGAGAGCCGCTTCCCGTAGCCCATGCGGAAGTCGAAGGGCGTCCCCACGATGACGATGAGGTCGGCGTTGGAGAAGGCGTACCGCCGCGAGAGCTGGAAGTGGTGCGGGTCTCCGGGCGGCAGGGTCCCGCGGCCCGCGCCGTTCATGTAGGCGGGCACATTCAGGGTCCGCACGAGTTCGATGGCGGAGGCGGTTCCCCGTGTCGTCCACACCTGGCTGCCGAGCAGGATCGCGGGCTTCTCGGCGTGCACGAGCAGGTCGGCGAGCTTCTCGACGGCCTCGGGGTCACCGGTGGAGCGGGTCGACGCGCGGTACTGCCCGGCCTGCGGCACCCGGGCCTTGTCCACCGGCACCTTGGCGTCGAGCACATCGCGCGGTATCTCCAGGAAGGACGGGCCGGGAGCGCCGTGGAAGCACTCGCGGAAGGCCATCGAGACCATGTCGGCGGCGCGCGCCGTGTCCGGCACCGTGGCGGCGAACTTGGTGATGGGCGTCATCATGTCGACGTGCGGAAGGTCCTGGAGTGAGCCCATCTTGTGCTGGGTGTGCGCTCCCTGGCCGCCGATCAGCAGCATGGGGGACTCCGCGCGGAAGGCGTTCGCGACGCCCGTGACGGCGTCGGTCGTTCCCGGTCCTGCCGTCACCACGGCGCATCCGGGCTTTCCGGTGAGGCGGGCGTAGCCGTCGGCCGCGTGGGCGGCGACCTGCTCGTGGCGTACGTCGACGACATCGATCCCCTCGTCGACGCAGCCGTCGTAGATGTCGATGATGTGGCCGCCGCACAAGGTGTAGATGACCTCCACACCCTCTGCTTTGAGTGCCTTGGCGACCAGATGCCCACCGGAGATGTGGGTTTGGTTCGTGTCGCTGCTGCCGTCGGGCATGGCGAAGTCCTGTCCCTTCGTAGGGGAGTTGGAGCGCTCGGATGCTGCTCACACGCTGCTCGGAGGTGCCGTCGCGGTAGATTGCATACAGTCGACGAATACTGTATGAAGCTTGTTATCCCGCATCCGGTCAGTGGTGTCCAGGGGGCGTGCGGCACTTTTCGGAGGCGGGGGGTTCGCTCCCCGGAACGACAAGGCGTCAGGAGCCGGAATGGACCTGTTCGAGCACCAGGCAAGGGAACTCTTCGAGGAACACGGCATCTCGGTGCCGCGAGCGGAGGTCGCCGACACGGCGAAGGAGGCCCGCGCGAGCGCCGAACGCCTGGGCGGCCACGTCGTCGTCAAGGCCCAGGTGAAGACCGGCGGACGCGGCAAGGCGGGCGGCGTGAAGGTGGTCGCGGACGCGGCCGCCGCCGAGATCAGCGCACGCCAGATCCTCGGCATGGACATCAAGGGCCACACCGTGCACAAGGTGATGGTGGCCCAACCCGTCGAGATCGACAGCGAGTTCTACGTCTCGTACGTACTGGACCGCGCGGCGGGGCGCTTCCTCGCGATCGCGTCCGCCGAGGGCGGCATGGAGATCGAGGAGGTGGCGGCGAGCCGGCCGGAGGCCGTCGCGCGCGTGGAGATCGATCCGGCGGAGGGAGTGGACGCCGCGAAGGCCGCCGAGATAGCCGCCGCGGCCGGGCTACCCGAGGCCACCGCCGACGTCCTGGTCAAGCTGTGGCAGGTGCTGATCCGCGAGGACGCCCTCCTCGTAGAGGTGAACCCCCTCGTCCGAACCGCCCAGGGAGAGATCCTCGCTCTCGACGGCAAGGTCACCCTGGACGACAACGCCCGTTTCCGCCAGGCCCGCTGGGGCGCGGACGACTCCGGGCACGACGAACCACTGGAGTCGGCGGCCGCCTCCAAGGGCCTCAACTACGTCAGACTCGACGGCGAGGTCGGCATCATCGGCAACGGCGCGGGCCTCGTCATGTCCACCCTCGACGTGGTCGCGGGCTGCGGAGCACGCCCCGCGAACTTCCTCGACATCGGAGGCGGCGCCTCCGCCCAGATCATGGCCGACGGGCTCTCCGTCATCCTCTCCGACCCCGCGGTCAAGTCCGTCTTCGTCAACGTCTTCGGCGGCATCACCGCGTGCGACGCCGTAGCAGACGGCATCGTTCAGGCCCTGGAATCCGTCCAGTTGACCAAGCCGCTGGTGGTGCGGCTCGACGGCAATAACGCCGTACGCGGCCGCGCCATACTCGACGCCCGCTCCCATCCCCTGGTCCAGCAGGCCACCACGATGGACGGCGCCGCACGCCGAGCCGCTGAACTCGCCGGTCACACCAACGCAGCCTAAGGAGCAGGGACATGGCGATCTACCTCACCAAGGAGAGCAAGGTCCTCGTCCAGGGCATGACCGGTGCCGAGGGCATGAAGCACACCCGACGCATGCTCGCGGCCGGGACGGACGTCGTCGGGGGAGTCAACCCCCGCAAAGCCGGCCGCACCATCGACTTCGACGACCGTGCCGTTCCCGTCTTCGGCTCCGTCCGCGAAGGCGTCGAGGCCACAGGCGCCGACGTCACCGTGGTCTTCGTGCCGCCCGCCTTCTCCAAGGCGGCGGTCATCGAGGCCGCCGACGCCGGCATCGGCCTCGCCGTGGTCATCACGGAGGGCATCCCCGTACACGACTCCGTCGCCTTCCACGCGTACGCCAAGGAACGCGGCACCCGTGTCATCGGCCCCAACTGCCCGGGGCTCATCACCCCCGGCCAGGCCAACGCGGGCATCATCCCCGCCGACATCACCAAGTCCGGACGCATCGGCCTGGTGTCGAAGTCCGGCACGCTCACCTACCAACTCATGTACGAGCTGCGCGACATCGGTTTCTCCACCTGTGTCGGCATCGGCGGTGACCCCGTCGTCGGCACCACGCACATCGACTGCCTCGCCGCCTTCGAGGACGACCCCGACACCGAACTGATCGTCCTCATCGGTGAGATCGGCGGCGACGCGGAGGAACGCGCGGCCGCCTACATCCAACAAGCCGTCACCAAGCCCGTCGTCGCCTACATCGCCGGCTTCACCGCACCCGAGGGCAAGACCATGGGCCACGCGGGAGCCATCGTCTCGGGCTCCTCCGGCACCGCACGCGCGAAGCAGGAGGCGCTGGAAGCCGCGGGAGTACGGGTCGGCGCCACACCGACGGAAACGGCTCGCCTCGTTCTCAACCAACTCGGGGCGTGATGTCACTCATAGGTGACAGACGCTGACTGCACTACCGTCCCCCAGCACATACGCGCGGAGCCGCGAGCTGAGCGGCGCCGCGCGAGCCATGTACCTCCCGCCCCGACTTGTGCACCGTGAGCGGAGAACCCCGAATGGCACCCACCCTCACCAACTCCCGCATCCTCAAAGCCGGAACGGCCTGGACCGACGCCTGGCGACGCTGCGTCGCCGTCGCGCCCGAGGCCTTCCGCGACGACCGCGTACTCAACCTCTGGAACGGCACCTGGCAGGCGGACGGCCGGTCCCTGCCCGCCACTTCGCCCGTCGACGGCAGCCCGATCGCGGGGCCACCGCGCCTCGACGCCGCCACCGCCCAGCAGGCCGTACGTGCCTCACTCGACCAGCACCGGGCCTGGCGCCACGTCCCGCTGGACGAACGGCGCGCCCGCGTCGCCGCCACCCTCGACGCCCTCACCAAACACCGCGAACTGCTCGCGCTTCTCCTCGTCTGGGAGATCGGCAAGCCCTGGCGGCTCGCCCAGGCCGACGTCGACCGGGCCATCGACGGCGTGCGCTGGTACGTCGACGGCATCGAGCCGATGGTCGAGGGCCGGACCCCGCTGGACGGTCCGGTATCCAACATCGCGAGCTGGAACTACCCGATGAGCGTGCTCGTTCACGCAGTGTTGGTACAGGCACTCGCAGGCAACGCGGTCATCGCCAAGACCCCGACCGATGGCGGCGTCGCCTGTCTGACCCTCGCGTGCGCCCTGGCCGCCCGTGAGGGGATTCCCGTCACCCTCGTGAGCGGCAGCGGGGGCGAACTGTCCGAAGCGCTGGTCCGCGCTCCCGAGATCGGCTGCGTCTCCTTCGTCGGCGGACGCGACACGGGCGCCGCCGTCGCCACCGCCGTCGCCGACCTCGGCAAGCGGCACATCCTCGAACAGGAAGGACTGAACACCTGGGGCATCTGGAACTACAGCGACTGGGACGCGCTCGGCGCCGTCATCCCCAAGCTCTTCGACTACGGCAAGCAACGCTGCACGGCGTACCCGCGCTTCGTCGTCCAGCGAGCCCTCTTCGACGAGTTCCTCGCCGCCTACCTGCCGGCTGTGCGCACCGTCCGCGTCGGCCACCCTCTGGCGGTCGAGCACGCCGACGACCCGTTCCCACACCTCGACTTCGGGCCGTTGATCAACGCGGCCAAGGCCAAGGAGCTGGGCGACCAGGTGGCGGAGGCCATCGACCGTGGCGCGGTGCCGCTGTACCGCGGCGCGTCAGCGGCGGATGCCTTCCTGCCGGGCCAGGACACCGCCGCGTACGTCCACCCCGTCACGCTCCTCAATCCGCCCCCGTCGTCACCGCTGCACCACGCGGAGCCTTTCGGCCCGGTCGACACCATCGTCCTGGTCGACACGGAGGCGGAGCTGCTCGCCGCCATGAACGCGTCGAACGGAGCGCTGGTCGCCACGCTGTCGACCGACGACACCGCGACGTATGAACGCCTCGCACCGCAGATCCGGGCGTTCAAGACGGGCCGCGGCAAGCCACGCTCGCGTGGTGACCGGGATGAGCTGTTCGGTGGTTTCGGCGCGTCCTGGCGCGGCGCGTTCGTCGGTGGGGAGCTGCTGGTGCGCGCGGTCACCCACGGCCCGGCGCTGGAGCGGCCGCCGGGCAACTTCCCGAGTTACCACCTGATGGCGTGAGCCCGGGTCCGATGGCGTGAACCCGGAGGGAGGGGATCGGTTGTCCAACCAATGCCTAGCCGATGCCCTGCCGGTCCGGCAGCAGTGCGAACGCGCGGTCCGCGGCCTCCGGGACCGCGCGTTCCACCGCCTGCGTGAGCAGTTCGCGGTGACGCAGGAGCGGTTCCCTCCGCTCCTGCGGCGCGAGCCGCAGGAGGTCGTCGAGTCCGGCCATCATGCGCCGGGTGACCTGCGGGTTGCCGACCGCGATCACCCGGATCTCGGCGAACCCGAGGTCCACCAGTGCGGTCCAGTCCGGCACGGACTGGACCATGCGCACGGTCCCGCGCCGGTCACGGTGGCGCAGGGCGCCCAGCGGATGCCCGGCCACCGACGCCAGAAACTGGACGATGCGGTCAAGGGCCTGCACGGCGGTGGTCGGGTCGTTCACCGCGGGGGAGAGGGCCCGCAGCGCGATGTCGGAGAGCTGACGAAGCCCGAACCCGAGGTCCTGGTGGAAGGTGCGCTCCACGCTTACGGACACGGTGTACTTCAGCGCGCGCGGGGGTGGCGCCGCACCGCCGTGCACGGTGAACACCGGCGTTCCCGGGACCACGAAGTCCCCGATGCGTGGCAGCAGTCGCAGCACCACACCGTTGCGTCGGGCCGCACGCACGACGCGGGCGATGTTCACGTCCCGCAGCACCCCGGCCCGCCCGTCGTGAGTGATCCGGGCGGTGGCAGGGCCGAGGCGTTCGTCGTCCACCGCGTCTTCGGTCGGGTGCTTGACGGCCACCCGGAACGACTCCCGGGCGATCCGGTCGATGACGAAGCTGATCCGCATCATGCGGAGGGTGCCGTTCACGTACGCGACGAAGAGCAGCAGGCTCAGGAACACCAGCGCCATCGCCAGAAGCGACTCGACCAGCGGCACGCTCGTCAGGAGCCGTGGATCGCTCTCGCTGTCGAAGGACGTCAGCGTCATCAGCGAGAACAGGAACGTCGCCATGAAGACGGTGAGCGTGACCTTGGTGATCCGCGACCTGACGTACAGCCGCACCACCCGCGGGCTGAATTGCCCGCTCGCCATCTGCACGGCCACCAGCGAGATGCTGAAGACGACACCGATGAACGTCATCATGGCCGAGCCGATGGTGTTGATCACCGCCTTGGCGTCGTCGGCGATCGCCATCAGGTCTCGGACGGTGTCGTAGTCACCCTCTTCTTGCAGCAACGAGACGATGCGTCCGTCCACCTCCGCCGCGACCGCCCACAGAACCAGCGCCCCCACAAGCCCGGCGGTGGGCGCGAACCACATGGTGTCCCGCAGATGCTCGCGCAACGGCGACAGCAGCCGGGGCCGTCGCACCTTCACACCACCAAGCACTTCCGTAACCAACCCGTCACTCATGGTGGGACTGTAGGCGCCACGGATCAGGTCGCCGGGCATCCACCCGCCGACGTACGGATATGCAGGTGAAAGGCACTCCGAAAGCTTGGTATTGTTGTCCATGTCGCCGCGGGGAACACCCCGCGAACGGCAGACACCTAGTCCGGGTGGCGGAATGGCAGACGCGCTAGCTTGAGGTGCTAGTGCCCTTTATCGGGCGTGGGGGTTCAAGTCCCCCCTCGGACACCAGCCAGAACCCCACAGTCTCATCGAGACTGTGGGGTTTTGTCATGCCTGCCCTTCCCTGGAGAGGGAGGGCAGGCACGGCATGGGGGATCAGGCCGTGGCGCCCGAAGCCGCCCGCGGGTCTGTCTTCGCCTCGGGAGAGTCGGAACCCGCATCCACCGGGCGCACCGGGATCAACGACGCCACCGCCGCTGCCGCCAGGGCCACCCCGCAGCCCATCAGCATCGCGGTCTTGAAGCCGTTCTCCGACGGGAGGAAGTGGCCGCCGAAGTCCGTCGTCATCTGGGCGAGGACCACGCCGATCACGGCCGCCGCCGCGGAGCTGCCGATCGAGCGCATCAGGGTGTTGAAGCTGTTGGCCGAGGCGGTCTCCTCCTGCGGGACCGCGCCCATGATGAGCGCGGGCATCGCCCCGTACGCGAGGCCGACGCCCGCGTTGCAGACGATCGTCACGGCCAGCAGACCCCAGGTGGAGCCGAGCAGCAGCATGGAGGAGGCGTAGCCGACGGAGATGATCAGGCTGCCGACGGCCAGGGTGACCTTGGGGCCGCGGGCGTCCGACAGCTTCGCGCCGAGCGGTGCGAGCGCCATCATCATCAGGCCCGCCGGTGCCATCCACAGGCCCATGGCCATCATCGACTGACCCAGGCCGTAGCCGGTGGCCTCCGGCAGTTGGAGGAGCTGGGGGACGACCAGCGACTGGGCGTACATCGCGAAACCGACGAGCACCGAGGCCGCGTTGGTCATCAGGATCTGCGGCCGTGCGGTGACACGCAGGTCGACCAGCGGCTCGTCGCTGCGCAGCTCCCATCGGCCCCAGGCCAGCAGGATGACGACCGCGGCGGCGAACAGGCCGAGCGTGGTGCCGCTCGTCCAGCCCCAGTCCGAGCCCTTGGACACGGCGAGCAGCAGACAGACGAGGCCGCTGCCGAGCCCGATCGCGCCCAGCACGTCGAAGCGGGCGGAGCCGGAGCCCTCCCGGCCGGCGGGCACGAACAGCCAGGCCAGGACGGCGACCAGGAGACTCAGGGCAGCGGCGACCCAGAACAGCACGCGCCAGCTGGCGTTCTCGGCGACGGCCGCCGAGAAGGGCAGCCCGAGCGCGCCGCCCACGCCCATGGAGGCGCTCATCAGGGCGATGGAGGAGCCGAGCTTCTCGGGCGGCAGTACGTCACGCAGGAGGCTGACGCCCAGCGGCACCACGCCCATGCCGAGGCCCTGGAGGCCGCGGCCGACGATCATCGGCACCACGGACGAGGCGAGCGCGCACACCACTGAACCGACCACGAGCGGTATCACGGAGATGAGCAGCATGCGCCGCTTGCCGTACATGTCGCCGAGCCGTCCGGCCACCGGCGTCGCCACCGCCGCAGAGAGCAGGGTCGCGGTGACCACCCACGAGGCGTTCGACGGGGTGGTGTCGAGCATGCTGGGGAGGTCCCCGATCAGGGGTACCACCAGCGTCTGCATGACCGCGGCCACGATGCCCGCGAGGGCGAGTACCCCGACGACGCGCCCTGGGCGTACATCGGGGCGGACATCGGGCTTCGAGCTGACCACTGGATTCTCCTTCGGCTTTCCGGGGGCGATGACCTGACGACATCGCGATGCCCCACGGAACCAGGATGTGTACTATACATACGAAGTGCATGATGCATATGCCGAGTAGAATGCCCTCATGGAAAAGCCCGGTCGCCGCAACGACAAGCCCGCCGGCCGCACGGACAAGCCCGTGCGGCGGGTCGAATTCGAGACGATGCTGCTCGGACGGCACTCACACCTGTTCAACCCCCGCACACGCTCCTCCGGCGGACGCCTCGACCGCAGCGCGTACATCCTGCTCAGCCGCATCCAGATGGACGGACCCATGTCCATCGGCCAGCTCACGGACGCCTTCGGCCTCGACGCCTCCACCCTGAACCGGCAGACGGCCGCGATGATGCGCGGCGGTCTCGTCGAACGCATCCCGGACCCCGACGGTGGCATGGCCCGCAAGTTCCGCATCTCCGCCGAGGGGGCGCGGCAACTCGACGCAGACCGCGCCGAGTACACCCTCAGCCTGGAGAAGGTCATGGACGAGTGGTCGGCGGAGGACGTGGACACGTTCGCGGGTTTCCTGCAGCGCTTCAACAGCGACATCGAGCGCCTGGAGGGTCACCCGTGGCCGCGTCCGTGAACCACATCGGAACGCGGGGGAGCCAGGTGCCAGGCCCCCTAGGGGTAAGTAACTCCCACGTATGACGAGACAGGGCTGAGTACTGCCAGATCAGTACGCCGGAATGACTGCAGGTGCACGACGACCGGACCCCCCGCGCCCGGAGAACCTGTGGAGGTACCCGAGACAAGATCTGGAGACCTCTGCCCGTGGCTACTCTTCTCTATCGCCTTGGCCGTCTGGCGTTCCGGCGGCGCTGGTACGTCGTCCTGCTGTGGGCGGCGGTCCTCGGCGCCGTCGGCTTCGGCGCGGCCACGGCGCCCGCCGCCTCGGGCGAGGGCGATTCGATGTCGGGCATCGAGTCCCAGAGGGCGTTCGACCTGATGGAGCAGCGCTTCCCCGGGGCCGCCGCCGACGGGGCGAGCGCGCGCATCGTCTTCGTCGCCCCCGACGGGCAGAAGGTCACCGCCGCCGAGAACCGTCAGGCCGTCGAAAGATTCGTGGGCGAGGCGGCCGACGGGCCGCAAGTAGCGCAGGCGGCCGACCCGTTCAAGACGCGGGCGGTGAGCGAGGACGGTTCGACGGCGTATGCGACGGTCACGTACAAAGTGGAGGCCGATGATCTCACCGACCGGAGCAAGACGGCTCTCGAGCACGCCATGGAGGGAGCCAGGGACGCGGGCCTGACCGTCGAGGCGGGCGGGAACGCGCTCACCACCCAGCCCGAGGCGGGCGGGGCCGCCGAAGGGATCGGCGTCGCCATCGCCGCCGTCGTCCTGCTGATCACCTTCGGATCGCTGGCCGCGGCCGGGCTTCCGCTGCTCACCGCGATCATCGGCGTCGGCGTCAGCATGGCCTCGATCCTGGCCCTGGGCAGCGCGTTCGGCCTCTCGGCGACGACCGGCACCCTCGCCACGATGCTCGGCCTCGCCTGCGGCATCGACTACGCCCTGTTCGTGGTCTCCCGCTATCGGGAGGAGCGGGCCAAGGGGCACGCGCCCCAGGAGGCGGCGGGCCTGGCGGCGGGTACGGCCGGTTCCGCGGTCGTCTTCGCGGGGCTCACCGTGGTCATCGCGCTGGCCGGGCTCTCGGTGGTCGGCATCCCGATGCTGACCAAGATGGGTCTGGCCGCCGCGGGGGCGGTCGTCGTCTCCGTCGTCATCGCGCTCACCCTCGTGCCGGCCCTGCTCGGCCTCTGGCCGAACGCCGTGCTCTCCCGCTCCACCCGCAGGCGCGGCAACCTCAACGGCAGGGGTGAGCGCCACGGCGGCACGAGCAACGCGGGCGAGAGCAACGGCGGCAGCCGCTGGGCAAGGTTCGTCCTGCGCCGTCCCGTCCCCGTGCTGCTCGCCTCCGTCGCGGGGCTCGGCGCGCTGGCCCTGCCGGTGCTCGATCTCCGGCTCGGCATGCCGGGGGCCGAGGCCAAGCCCACCTCGACCACGGAGCGCCGCGCCTATGACGCCCTCGCCGACGGCTTCGGTCCCGGGTTCAACGGACCGCTGACCATAGTCGTCGACGCCAAGGGTGCGGCCGACCCGAAGGCGGCGGTGACGACGGTCGAGAAGCGCGTCGGCGCCACGGAGGGGGTCGTGTCCGTGTCGCCCGCGCGGTTCAACCCCGACGGTGACACCGCGATGTTCACCGCCGTGCCGGCCGCCGCTCCCACCGACCAGAAGACCATGGACCTCGTCCACGGCATCCGCGGCGACCGCCCCTCGATCGAGGCCGCCACCCCCGGGGCCACCTTCGAGGTCACCGGGTCCACCGCGATGAACATCGACATGGCGCAGAAGGTTCAGGACGCCCTGATCCCGTACCTCGCCGTCGTGGTGGGCCTGGCAGTGCTGCTCCTCATGGTGGTCTTCCGCTCCGTCCTCGTGCCGGTCAAGGCGGCTCTCGGCTTCCTCCTGTCGGTCGGGGCCGCCCTCGGATCGGTCGTCGCGGTCTTCCAGTGGGGCTGGGGCGCCGGGCTCCTCGGCGTCGAGCAGACCGGCCCGATCATGAGCCTGATGCCGATCTTCCTGGTGGGCATCGTGTTCGGGCTCGCCATGGACTACGAGGTGTTTCTCGTCGCACGCATGCGCGAGGCGTACGTGCACGGGGACCGGCCGGGTCAGGCCGTCGTCAGCGGGTTCCGGTACAGCGCACGTGTCGTGGTGGCGGCCGCGCTGATCATGATGGCGGTGTTCTCCGGGTTCATCAGCGCCGGCGAATCCATGATCAAGACGATCGGGTTCGGACTTGCCGTGGCCGTTCTGTTCGACGCGTTCGTCGTCCGTATGGCGCTCGTCCCCGCTGTCCTCGCCCTGCTCGGCAAGGCGGCGTGGTGGCTGCCGCGCCCGCTGGACCGGCTGCTGCCCCGCGTCGATGTGGAGGGCGAGGCGCTCAGCCGCAGGCCCGCCGTCATACCGGCCCCCGCCCGGACGGCCGATCGCGAGTCGGTGCGGACCTGACAAGACCGCGTGACAGAAGCGCGGGAGAAACCGCGTGACGGACCGACGTGACGCGGGGGCGCCTGTGCGGGACACGGGGCGGCCCTGCGCCCGTCGGGGCGCCGCGTGGCCGACGATGGCTCAAGACCCCTGATCGGAGAACTCGATGCTCACCAGCTGGCAGCGCCACGCGGAGGCCCACCCCCGCGTCGCCGACGCGGCCGTGGCGCTGCTGCTGTTCGGCGTCTCCTTCTCCGGCAGCATGCTCAGCACCACCAATCCCTCCGACCGGCCCGCGTGGTGGGCAGGGGTGCTGGCCTCGGCCGTCGGGTGCACGGCCCTGCTGTGGCAGCGCAGCCGCCCCCGCACCGTCGTCGCCGTGACCACGGTCTGCGCCATGGGCACGAGCGCGATGGGCTTCCTGCTCACGCCCCTGCTCCTGGGCCCGGTCATGGTGGCGCTCTACTGGCTGGCCGTCGGCAGCGGCCGCAGGGTCACCCGGGGGTACACGCTGGCCGTGGCCGTCCTGGTGGGTGGCACGGCCCTGTTCGCGGACACCGTCAACCACTCGCTGCTGCTCAAGACGCTCAACCCCATCGCGTGGATTCTCCTGTCGGCGATGTTCGGCAACGGCGTCCAGCTGCGCCGTGCCTACGTGGAGTCCCTGCAGGCCCGTGCCGCGCACGCCGAACGCATGCGCATCGCCCGGGAGTTGCACGACGTCGTCGCGCATCACATGACCCTGGCCAACGCCCAGGCCGGTACGGCCGCGCACCTCGCGGCCACCCACCCCGACCAGGCCAGGCAAATCCTCACCGACCTCACGGGCACCACCGCGACGGCGCTGCGGGAGCTCAAGGCCACCGTGGGGCTGCTGCGCCAGGCGAGCGACACCGACACCCCCCTGGAGCCGGCCCCCGGGCTCACCCGGCTCGCCGACCTCACCGCGTCGTTCGCCTCCACCGGACTCAAGGTCATCGTCACCACGGAGGGCGAGCCGCAGCCGCTCTCGGCGGCGGTCGATCTGACAGCATTCCGGATCGTGCAGGAAGCGCTCACCAACGTCAGCAAACACGCCCGCACGGAGACGGCGTACGTCCACCTGACCCACGCCGCCGACGGCCTGACCCTCAAGGTCACCGACGACGGACACCAAGCGGCGTCCGCCACGCCCGCCGGAGGACACGGCTTCGGGCTCATAGGCATGCGGGAACGCGCCCACTCCGTCGGCGGTCACCTGTACGCCGGTCATCGCCCCGAAGGCGGTTTCGAAGTCACCGCCCACCTGCCGCCGCACCCCGAGAACACGGAAGAGAACCGCACCACATGACCCTCCGCGTCCTGCTTGCCGACGACCAGGCCCTCCTCCGGGCGACCTTCCGCATCCTGATCGACTCCTGCGACGACATGGAGGTGGTCGCCGAGGCCACCGACGGCGAGGAAGCCCTCGAACTCACCCACACCCACCGCCCCGACCTCGCCCTCATGGACATCCGCATGCCGGGCACGGACGGCCTCGCCGCGACCGCCCGGATCTGCTCCGACCCGGAGCTCGCCGCCACCCGCGTCCTCATCCTCACGACCTTCGAGACCGACGAGTACGTCGCCCAGGCCCTGCGTGCCGGAGCGAGCGGATTCCTCGGCAAGGACGTGGGCGTCGACGAACTCCTCGGCGCGATCCGCACCGTGGTCGCGGGCGATTCGCTGCTCTCCCCGTCGGCCACGCGCGCCCTCATCACCCGCTTCCTCGCCACCCCCGACCCCGGCGGTCACCTGGTGCCGCCCGAGAGCCTCGCCGCGCTCACCGCCCGCGAGCGGGAAGTGATGGCTCTGGTCGCCGAGGGGAAGTCCAACGCCGAGATCGCCGACGCGCTCTTCGTCAGCCCGCTGACCGTACGCACGCACGTCCAGCGCGCGATGACCAAGCTCGATGCCCGTGACCGTGCCCAACTGGTCGTCATCGCCTACCAGTCGGGCCTCGTCCGCCCCGCCCCGCCCCTGTGCTGAGTGGTCAGGGCCTCCTGAGCCGGCCCCTCACTTCTTGAGGCCCTCCATCGCCGCGCGCGTGTCGGACTTGAGCATCTCCTCGACCTCCGAAGCGGTCGGCGGCTCGGACTTGTCGTCCGCGCCGCCGTAGTAACTCCAGCGCGTCTCGATGGTGAACCAGCCCTCTCGCACGGCGAGCGTCATGCCGTTGAGGTCGTCACCGCTCGTGCCGCTGGTGCTGCTCGTGCCGCTCCTGTCGGTCACCAGGTACGCCTCGTCGCCGATGCCGCTGACGGCCTTGGTCTTGTAGGTGTACGTCTTCTGCGACTGGTCCTCGTAGGCCTTCTGCTCGGAGGCGAACTCGCCCTTCGGGTCGGTGGCCTTGTGCCAGCGGGCGGTCGAGTAGACGTAGATGCTCGAGTACGAGTCGGCGTCGGCCTTCGGGTCCTTGAGCTTGCGGCTGCAGTAGCTCTGGTCGAACCCCTTCTGCCGTGTGCCGTAGTTGGTGGTCGAGGTGGAGTCCGAGTCGATCTCGTACTTCTCCTTGAAGGCGTCGAGGGGGGAGACGTCGCAGAGGTCCTTCGCGTACTGGTATCCGGCGAGGTCCGCCTTGGCGTCGTCGCTGTCGCCGCCGGTGGAGCCGAGGTTGCCGGTGGCGAAGAGGGCTCCCGCCCACAGGGCTGACGCGACCACGACACCGCCGATGCCCCACACCCAGCCGGGCGTGGGCTTGCGCGGGCCCGCCGGGGGCGCGGGAGGTGCGGGCGGCTGGCCATAAGGGCCCGGCTGCTGGCCGTACGGACCCGGCGGCTGGCCGTAGGGCTGGGGCGAACCGTGGGGCGGCACCGCGCCCGGGGGCTGCTGGTACGGATTCGGCGGGGTCTGCTGGTAGGGATTGGGTTGGGCGGGCTGATTGGGTTGGTTGGGCTGGGGATTCGGTATCGACATAGGCGGCAATGTACCGCTGGCCTCCGGGCCGGTGGACGTGGCCCGGCCCAGGTCGTCCCGGGGAGGACCGGCTGAAGTAAGGTCACCCTTAGTCTTGGTCCTGGCAATGCACACGCAGTGAACCCCCGGAGGCTCCCTCATGCCGCTCACCGCTCCTCCCACCGGGGCGACCCGTCGGCCGCCCCGCATCCCGCGGCCGCGGCCGGTCGAGCGTGCGGTCAGCGCGTGGGTGGGGCAGGCCGTGGAGCGGGGCGGTGACTTCTGGGGCGCCGTGCGGGCGGCGGGCGGGGCGCCGGTCGTCGAGCCCGATTCGCGGGGTGACGACGAGTACCGGGTGGTCACCTTCCTGTGGCGCGGTACGGACGTGACCCGCGCCGTTCTCGTCATGCCGAACAAGATCGTCGACCCGCGCGACATGGCACCCAACCTGATGGAAAAGGTGCCCGGCACGGACATCTGGCACTGGTCGATCCGGATGCGGACGGACTGGCGGGCGACGTACAGCCTGTGCGTGGACGAGGGGGACGGGCCCGCGGCCGACGACCCCGGATACTGGCCCTGGCTGCGGCAGCAGCAGCGAACCGACCCGCTCAACTCCCTTACGCTCACCCGGCGTTGGGGTGGTGAGCCGGTCTCGTGCGTCGAGCTGCCGCAGGCGCCGGCAGGTGACGACTGGCGGCGTCGTGACGGCGTCGCGCGCGGCACCGTCAGCACGTACACCGTCCGTAGCGAAGTCCTCGGCAACGAACGCCGGGTGCATCTGTACGAGCCGCCTGGTGGCGGGCGCGATCTGCCCGTCCTCGTGCTCATGGACGGCGAGATGTGGCAGCCGGGCCTGGATGTCGCGGCCCTCCTGGACAACCTCATCGCCGACGGCCGTATCCCGCCCCTGGCCGCGCTGCTGCCCGAATCCCTGAGCGCCGACCAGCGCTGGGACGAGCTCGCCTGCAACGAACGGTTCATCGGATTCCTCCAGTCCGAACTGCTGCCCTGGGCGGGCGAGCGCGTCTCCCTGACCGCCGATCCGGCGCGGACCGTGGTCGCGGGGCAGAGCCTCGGCGGCCTCACCGCCGCGTACGCCGGAGTGATCGCGCCGGGGCGGTTCGGCCGCGTTCTGGCTCAGTCGGGGTCCTTCTGGTGGCCGGACGGCCCCGACCTCGAACGCTCCGAGTGGCTGACCGGCCGCATCGCCGAGAGCGAGAAGCTGCCCGTCCGCTTCTGGCTCTCCGCCGGCGAGCAGGAGTGGGTCGCGCTCCCCGCGATGCGCAGGCTGCGCGCCACCTTGCGGGAGAAGGGCTACGAGGACGCCGTGTACCGCGAGTTCAACGGCGGGCACGACTACCTGTGCTGGCGCACGGAACTCGCGGACGGGCTGATCGGGCTGCTGGGCTCGGAGTCCGGTGGGGAGCCCTCGGCGGAGACCGCTGCCGCGTAACTCTCGGGGCTGGGCGGGCGTCCAGTGTGGTCCTGTCCCGGGGCGGTGGGGCCTGTTTCCTTTGGGCAGGCCTCCTTGCGCGTACTGCCTGCTGGGGGACTCAGGGCGTCTGGGAGTCCGCGATGGCGACTGCTGCCGCGTAGCCCTCGGGGGCTGCCACGTCTTGTAGCGTCCAGCCTTGGACGGCGAGGGGTGTGGGGCCTGTGCCCGCCAGGAGTGAGGTCATTCCGCCGCCGGCGAGGCCCTCGCCTGTTCCCTTGAGGCAGGCCTCCTTGCGTGTCCAGCAGCGGGCGAAGGCCAAGGGGCGGTCCGTCGGGGGGAGTTCGGCCAGCTCTGTTTGTTCCTGGGGGTGCAGGGATGTCACCACGTCTGCCATCGTGCTCGCGGGCGGGAGTCTCTCCACGTCGGCGCCGACCGGGCGGTCCGCGAAGGCGAGCAGGGCCAGGCCCTCCGTGTGGGAGAGGGAGAAGTGCGGGCCCACTCCGCCGGCCACCGCGGGGCGGCCGTGCGGACCACCGCAGAGCGGGCACGGCAGCCGTACCAGCTCCACCGCCGCCGGGTCGACGGAGAGGTACACGCCGAGCCGCACGCGCAGCGCCGTGTGCGCCGCCGCGTAGAGCTCCCGGTCCGCGGGGCGACGCAACGCCGCCGCCCGGCGCCGCTCCTCCGCGTCGAGGAGCGACACGTCGAGCGGGGCCGGGCGGACCAGTTGGATCTCCGTCACGCGGGTGGATCCTGGAGGCGGGCGACGCAACGGCCGTACGTCTCGGGGCCGTACACCGTGGTCCACCCCTCGGGCGCGGCCCGGAAGACCGGCCACAGGGAGTACTCGCCGAGCGCGTTCTCCAGGATCAAGTGGGTCGGCTCGGTGTCGGTGGCGGTGCCGCCGGGGGAGAGCGGGTCGAAGGGGCCGGGTGTCGTCGTCATGCGTGGTCCAGCTCCTTGAGGCGTGCGGCGAGGGCTGCGCAGACCTCGTCGAGGCGGCGCGGCTGGGTCAGTTCGGGGTGCAGGCAGTCCACGTCGTGGTTGTGGATCGAACCGGTGACGTACGGCGCCCAGGCCTCCCTCGTCAGCCAGTCCTCGGCGCGCGGCGCGGCCGCCGTGAAGAACAGGGCGTCGCCGTCGAAGGGACGGTGGTCGTGCTCGCGCATCAGGCGGGCGTTGTTGACCACGATGTCCAGGACCGCCGACAGGGTCCGGTCGGGCAGTCCTGCCAATGCGCTGCCCTCGCGCTGCAGCGTCGCCAGGACGTCCTCGCGGGTCATCTCGTCCGTACGGTCGTAGCCGGCCATCCGCAGCAGCGCCGCCAGTGCGTCCGCCTCCTCCGGGACCACGGCGTCGCGCCACTGGTCGGAGGGGTAGGCGTCGAGCAGTGCGAGCAACTCGACCTCCTCGCCCGCCTCTTGGAGGAGTACGGCGACCGTGTGGGCCAGAACGCCGCCGACCGACCAGCCGAGCAGCCGGTAGGGACCGTGCGGCCGAACCGTGCGCAGCGCCTCGACGTACTCGGCCGCCATCTCCTCCATCGTGGAGGGCAGGTCGCCCTCGCCGTGCAGACCTTGCAGACCATGCAAGCCCCGCGCCTGAAGGCCGTACACCGGCTGTCCGGGGTCGAGCCTTGAGAGCAGGCCCGAGTAGCACCAGCTCATGCCGCCCGCCGGGTGGAAGGCGAACAGCGGGGCGCGGTCACCGCCCGCGCGCAGCGGGAGCAGCACGTCCAGGGAGTGGTCGGCCTCGCCGCGGTCCGCGTCCAGGAGGGCGGCCAGCGCCGCCGGGGTCTGCGCCTGGAAGAGCGTGCCGATGGTGAGCTCGGCGCCCAGCGTGTCGCGCACCCTGGCGACCAGGCGGGCCGCGAGGAGCGAGGTCCCGCCCAGGTCGAAGAAGGCGTCGTCCACGCCCAGTTGAGGCACACCGAGGATCTCGGCGAAGAGCCGCGTGAGCGTCTCCTCGCGGTGACCGCTCGGAACCCGGCCGCCATCGCCCGACCCCTCGAAGGCGGGGGCGGGCAGGGCGCGCCGGTCCAGCTTGCCGTTCGGGCTGAGCGGGAAGTCGTCCAGGACCAGGATCGCGCCCGGCACCATGTAGTCGGGCAGCGTGCGGGCGAGCCGGGCGCGCAGCTCCTCGGGGTCTGGGGCGGGGGCGGGGGCAGGGCCGGGGACGGCTCCGGTCTCGGAAGGCGTCACGTACCCGACGAGCCGCTGGTCGCCCGGCCGGTCCTCGCGCACCAGGACGCTTGCCGCGCCCACGGACGAATCGGCCGCCAACTCGGCCTCGATCTCGCCCAGTTCGATGCGCAGACCGCGCAGCTTCACCTGATGGTCGGTGCGGCCCAGGTACTCGATCTCGCCGTGCTCGGTCCAGCGCGCCAGGTCACCCGTGCGGTACATTCGGGTGCCGGGCGGGCCGTAGGGGTCGGCGACGAAACGCGACGCGGTCAGTTCGGGCCGCCCCAGGTACTCGGCCGCCAGCTGGGTCCCGGCCAGGTACAACTCGCCCTGGATGCCGGGCGGGCACGGCTGGAGCGCCGCGTCCAGGACGTACAGCCGGGTGTTCCAGACGGGCTTGCCGATCGGCACCGGGCCCGTCGCGTCGGTGGCGCACGGGTGGTACGTCACGTCGACGGCGGCCTCGGTCGGCCCGTACAGATTGTGCAGCGGCACACCGTCGAGCACGCGCCCGAACTCCCGCACCGTCTCGCGCGGCAGCGCCTCACCGCTGCAGAAGACGTGCCGCAGGCCCGCGCAGTCCGCGGCGGCGGGCTCGGACAGGAACACCTGGAGCATCGACGGCACGAAGTGGCAGACGGTGACGGCCTGTTCGCGGATGACACGCGCGAGGTACGCCGGGTCCTTGTGGCCGCCGGGCTCGGCGACGACGAGCGTCGCGCCCACCCGCAGGGCCCAGAAGAACTCCCACACGGACACGTCGAAACCGGACGGCGTCTTCTGCAACACCCGGTCACCGGAGCCGAGTTCGTAGGTGGCCTGCATCCAGCGAAGCCGGTTGTCGATCGCCGAGTGCGGCACGACGACGCCCTTGGGGCGGCCGGTCGAACCGGACGTGTAGATCACGTAGGCGGGGTGGTGCGGGGTGAGCGCGCGCGGCGGGTCGTACGTGCCGTAGGGCGACGTGTCCAGGCTGTCCAGGGCGACGAGCGGGACGCCCGACGTGGGCACCCGGTCGGCGCGGTCGGCGATCACGCAGGCAGGGCCGGCGTCGTCCAGCATGTACGCGAGGCGGTCCGCCGGATAGTCCGGGTCCAGCGGAAGGTAGGCGCCGCCCGCCTTCAGCACGGCCAGGAGCGTGATCACCAGGTCCAGGGAACGGGGCACGGCGACCGCCGCGAGCGCGCCCGGACGCACACCGGCCTCGATGAGGTGGTGCGCGAGGCGGTTGGCGCGGGCGTTCAGCTCCGCGTAGGTGAGCTCCTGGTCGCCGAAGACCAGGGCGGTGGCGTCCGGCGTGCGGACCGCCTGGGCCTCGATCGGGCCGATCAGCGTGGTGGGCGGCACCGGGTGCGCGGTGGCGTTGAACTCCTCGGTCACCAGGGAGAGTTCAACGCGGCGGGCGATCGTGTGCTCGGCCAGCGGGGTGTGCGGACCCGCCTCCGCGAGGCGCTCCAGGAGTTCCATGAACCGCGCCTGGTGGACGCCGAGTTCGTCCGGCTCGTACAGGGCGGGGTTGCCGTCGTAGTCGATGCGCAGGCCGCTGCCGTCGGCCCGGTCGTAGACGTTGACCGTGAGGTCGTCGACCGGGCCCGCCGACAGGTTGTGGGCGTCGGTGCGGGCGCCCGCGAAGGTCAGTCCGTAGTCGAACGGCATGACATTGATCAGCGGTCCGACCAGGGACCGGCCCTCGCCGAGGAGGCCCAGGTCGCGGCGGATGTCCTCGTAGCGGTAACGCTGGTGGCGGCGGGCGGCGCGGATGCCGAGCACCACCTGGCGGGTCAGTTCCGCGAAGGTGGCCTGCGGGGTCACGGTGAGCCGCAGCGGCAGCACGTTCATCACCATGCCGGGCACGCGAAGGGCCACCGAGCCCATGCGGCCCATCATCGGCAGGCCGAGCACCACCTCGGCGGAGCCGGTGGCCCGCGAGACGTACAGGGCCTGCGCGGCGACGAGCACCTCGGGCCAGGTCGCCCGCATCGAGGACGCCGACTCGCGCAGCCGCGAGGTCGCCTCGGGGGAGAGGCGGGCGCTGCGGCGGTGGAAGGTGCGCGAGGGCAGCGCGGTGCGCCCGGCCAGGTTGGGGGCGGCGGGGCGATCGGCGAAGGCGCCGTCCCAGTGGCGGCGATCCGTCTCGAAGGTCTCCGAGGCGCGGTAGGCGGTGTCCTCGGCGACCAGGTCCTCGAGCCGCCCGAAGGGGCTCTCGCCGGGCTCCTCGCCCGCGGCGAGCGCGGTGTAGATCTCGGCGGTGCGGCGGGCGAGCAGCGAGTACCCGAAGCCGTCCATCACGATGTGGTGCACCCGCTGGTACCAGAGCCAGCGCTCGTCGCCGACGCGGAACAGCGCGTGCGCGAACAGCGGCCCGGCCGCCAGGTCGAACGGCGTGGCCAGGTCCTCGCGCATCCATGCCTGCGCCTCGGCGTCCGGGTCGGACGCGGCGCGCAGGTCGCGCACCTTCAGCGGAAGCGTCGGGTCGACCACCTCCAACTGGCTCGGCCCGTCGGCCCCTTCGATGATCCTCACGCGCAGCGCGTCGGCCTCGGACACGACCTGACGCAGCGTCTGCGCGAACAGCGACGGGTCGATGAGGCCGTGGATCTCCAGGCACTCGGCCGTGTTCTGGGCCGGGCTGCCGGGGTCGAGTGCCTGCGCGAACCACATGCCCGACTGGGCAGCGGTGAGCCTCATGCCGAGGCTCCCAGGAGCGGCGCCCAGGCCTCGATGGCGGGCTGCTCGGCCAGGTCCACGAAGGTGGCCGTGATGTCGTGCTCGCGGCGCCAGCGCTCGATGAGCGACATGATGCGCACCGAGTCCAGGCCGTAGTCGACGAGGTTCTCGTCGACGGGGATGTCGGCCGGGTCCTCGCCCAGGACGTCGGCGACGTCGGCCCGTATGAGTTCCACGCTGAGCGCCATGTCAGATCCCCTTCAGAACCGCGTCGGTGGTGGTGACGACCGCGCATCGTCCGGCCGCGTAGCGCAGGGCCATGTCGTGGTCCTCGCGGGAGAAGTCGGCCACGGCGTCCGCGACGACGAATGCCTGCACGTCACGCATCCAGGCGTCGCAGGCCGTCATCAGGACGCCGATGTGCGCGTACACGCCGACGATGACGATCTGGTCCCGGCCCGCCTCGCGCATGCGCTCCTCGAGGTCGGTGCGGACGTACGCGCTGTACTTCCACTTCGTGAGCACGGTGTCGCCGGGCTCCGGCGCTACCGGGCCCGCGATGGCCTTCGCGTGCTCGTCGTCGGGCAGCCCGGGACCCCAGAAGTCCTGCTGCAGTCCGCGCTCGGCCGGCGACTGACCGCCGGGCTGCGCGGAGTACAGGACGGGAATGCCGGCCGCGCGCGCCGACTTAGCCAACTCGCCGACGTTCGCAAGAAGTTCGGTGGTCGGCGAAGTGTCCGGGGTGTACGCGGTCAGGAAGTGGTTCTGCAGGTCATGGACGAGCAGCACCGCCCGCTGCGGGTCGATGGTCCAGGCGACCCGGTTGTCGGGCAGTTCGTCGGACGAGGGCATCGGGTACGGCGTGACGGCGGGGAGCGCCATGGTGGGGCCTTTCGGGAAACTCAGGAAAGCTGGTGGATCGGGGCCGCCCCGGGCAGAGGTCAGCTGCCCGGGGCCGATGGCGGAGGTCAGCTGCCAGGAGCCGCGGCGGTCGTCCGCTGGTCCTTCTTGCTGATCTTGCCGATGCCGGTCTGCGGGAAGGCGGTCACGAACTTGACCCGGTCGGGCACCTTGTATGCGGCGAGACCGCGCTCCCGTACGAATTTCTTGATGACGACGGGCTTCATCGGTTCGGCGTCCGCACGCAGGATGACGTACGCGAGGGTCCGCTCGCCCAGGTACTCGTCGGGGACGGCGACGACCGACACGTCATGGACGTGCGGGTGGGCGAGGATGATGTTCTCGACCTCCTCCGGCGCGATCTTCTCGCCGCCGCGGTTGATCTGGTCCTTCGCCCGGCCCTCCACCACCAGATGCCCGGTGGGGGTGCGGCTCACGATGTCGCCGGTGCGGTAGAAGCCGTCGGCGGTGAACGAACGGGCGTTGTGGTCGGGCGCCCGCCAGTAGCCGCGGATGGTGTACGGGCCACGGGTCAGCAGATGGCCCGCCTCGCCCTCCGGCACGTCCTGGTCGAGGTCGTCGACGATGCGGATCTCGTCGTCCGGGGAGATCGGACGGCCCTGCGTGGTGACGACGGTCTCCGCCGGGTCGTCCAGACGCGTGTAGTTGACCAGGCCCTCGGCCATGCCGAAGACCTGCTGGAGGGTGCAGCCGAGCGCGGGGGCGACCCGGCGCGCGGCCGACTCGCTGAACTTCGCGCCGCCCACCAGGAGCACTTCGAGGCTGGAGATGTCGTACGGCGTGGTGCGCCCCGCGTCCGTCCACACCAGGGCGAGCGGCGGCACGAGACCGGTGATCGTCACCCGTTCCCGCTCGATGAGCGGGAACGCGGTGTCCGGGTCGGGCTGCGGGCACATCACGACACGGCCGCCCGCGTACAGCAGACCGAGTGAACCGGGCGAGGAGAGGGGGAAGTTGTGGGCCGCGGGCAGCGCCACGAGGTAGACGGAGTCCGCCGTCACCCCGCAGAGCTCGTTCGAGCCCCACAGCGAGTACATGTAGTCGTCATGGGTGCGGGGGATCAGCTTGGGCACGCCGGTGCTGCCGCCCGACAGCTGGAGGAACGCGAGGTCGGACGGTTCGGGTCCGTCGAGCTCGACCGGCTCGAACGGCACGTCGGCGAGCGCGGTGTGCTCGCCCGGGTCGCCGACCACGAACACGTCGCGCAGGGTGGGTACTTCGGCACGTACCTTGGACGCCAGGTCACGGTGGTCGAAGCCGCCGACCTTGTCGGGGATGACGTAGGCGACGGCCTCGGTGAACTCGCAGAAGTAGTGGATCTCCGTCTCGCGGTGTGCGGGCAGCGCGAAGACCGGCAGTGCGCCGATCCGGAAGAGCGCGAAGATCACCTCGAAGAACTCGGCGACGTTCGGCAGCTGGACGACGACCCGGTCACCCTTGGTGATGCCGCGCGCGGCAAAGCCTGCGGCCAACTGGTCCGCGCGCACGTCGAGTTCGCCGTACGTCCAGTTGCGGTCCCCGTCGGTGATCGCGACCCGGGCGGGGTGCGCGTCGGCGCGCTCGCGGAGCATGCCGCCGAACGTCTCGCCGCGCCAGTACCCGGCGGCGCGGTACCGCTCGGCGAAGACCTCGGGGATGCGCGGCGCGTCTCTGCGGCTGTCTGCCGTCGTCATCGGTCGACCCCCACCGCGTCCAGGAACGTACGGAACTTGGCGCCCGTCTCGGCGCGTTCGGCCTCCGGCGACGAGTCGGCCACGACGCCCGCGCCCGCGAAGAGCCGCAGCCGTCCGCTGCCGTCCGCCGTCTCCTCGGACTCCGCGCAGCGGATCGTGACGACCCACTCGCCGTCGCCGCGCGCGTCGCTCCAGCCCACCATGCCGGTGTAGTGACCGCGGCCGAAGGGCTCCAGCTCGCCGATCACGTCACGGGCGTGCCCGGTCGGGGTGCCGCACACGGCCGGGGTCGGGTGCAGGGCGGTGGCCAACTCCAGGGCGGAGGTCGCCGGTTCGGCGAGTTCGCCGGTGACGGTCGTCGACAGGTGCCACATGGTGGCGGTGCGGACCAGCGTGGGCCGCTCCGGCACGTCCAGGTCGGTGCAGAACGGGGCGAGGGCCTTGTGCACGGCGTCCACGACGACGGCGTGCTCGTGCAGGTCCTTCGCCGATTCGAGCAGCGCGGCGGCCCGGCGCACGTCCTCGGCCAGGTCCGCCGAGCGGGGCGTCGAACCGGCCAGCGGGTTGGCGGTCAGGCGGTTGCCGTGCCGGGAGACGAGCAGCTCCGGGCTCGCGCCGAGCAGGGTGCGGCCCGCGCCCGTGGGCACGGCGAAGGAGTAACCGCGCGGGTCGCGGCGTGCCAGGCGCTGCAGCATCGCGGGCAGGTCGAGCGGTCCGTCCGTGGACAGCTCCAGGGTGCGGGCGAGGACGACCTTGTCGAACTCGCCGCTCTTCATGCGGGCCACGGCGGCCTCGACCGACGCGGCGTACTCCTCGCCGGAGGGAACCTCGCGCACCTGCCAGCCGCCTGCCGTGGCAGGCGGCGGCGTGGGCAGCGCCACGAGCGGGTCCGTGCGCAGCGCGGGCGCCCAGCGTGCCGCTTCGGGCACCGTGAGCACGGCGGGCTCGGCGGGGTCGAACGGAATGGAGCCCACCACGATCGGCGCCTGGTTGCCGGCGCGCCGCTGCGCGTCCAGGGTGGCGGCGACCCGCTCCGTCAACGGCCGCTCGTCGTGGGGGACTTCGGCGGCGGTGCCGTGGGCGAGGAGGGTGCGGGTGGGCGACGCGAAGAACCGGGTGTCGCCGGGTCGGTAGGCGTCGAGCAGTGCGGTCGCCGCGCCGACGGCCCCGGGGGTGGTGGGGGCGGCGACTGCGACCACGTCGTTGGGGGGTGTCACGGATGACTCCTCGTCAAGTAGGGGAGGGCGGCGCGGCTTTCAGGCGCGCAGGGTGGCGCCGCCGTCCACGTACAGGTCGTGCAGGGTGATGTGCCTGGCCCGGTCGGAGACCAGGAAGGCGACCGCTTCGGCGATGTCGGTGGGGTCGGCGATCCGGCCGAGCGGAATGCCGACCCGGTACGAGGCGGGGTCGCCGTCGATGACCCGGGCCTCGGCCTGCTCGTGGTCGCCGGTCCACAGCTGCCGCTGCATGTCGGTGTGGGTGGAACCCGGCGACACGACGTTGCAGCGCACGCCGTCGCGGGCGACCTCGAGACCGAGGCATTTGGTGAACATCGTGGCGGCGGCCTTGGACGCGGCGTACGCGGCCATCTGGGTGCGGGGCACCCCGGCGGCGTTCGAGCCGACCGTCACGATGGCGCCCTTGCCCCGGGCGGTCATGCGGCGGGCCGCGGCGCGCGAGGTGTGGAAGACGCCGTTCGTGTTGACGGCGAAGGTCTCCGCCCAGTCGGTGTCGGTGAGTTCGACGACCGGGGCGGGCCGCAGGATGCCCGCCACGTTCACGAGGATGTCCAACGGCCCCACGGTGCGCTCGACTTCGTCGAACGCGGCGTCCACGGCGGCCGCGTCGGTGACGTCGAGGACCATGCCGGTGACGCTGCCGCCGCCCGCGGGCCGCCCCGCGGCGTCCTGTTCCTTGACGTCGGGCGACCGGTCGGCGGCGACGACCCGCGCGCCGCGCTCGGCGAGCGCGCGGGCCACTGCCTGTCCGATGCCCCGGCCCGCACCGGTGACCAGAGCCACCCGGCCCGCGAGCTCGGGGTCGGTTATGCCGGAAGTCACTTGCCCATCGCCTTCTCGACGTCCTGGAGGACGGAGACGGCGGCCTGCGCGCCACCGAGGCTGGTCCACTTCGAGCCGTCGATCTCGGTCGTGTGGTCCTTCTTGACCGCGTCGAGCTGCTTGTACGCGGCCTTGCCCTTCAGCTCCTTGAAGAGGTCGGCGTCAGGACCGGCCGACGCGAGGGTGCCGATGAACAGCCAGTCGCCGTCGATCTGCTTGAGGTCCTCGTCGCTGAGCGGCGTCGAGTGGCCCTCGCCCTTCTTGTTCTGGATGCCGGGCCGCTTGAAGCCGAGGTCCTTCAGGACGTCGGAGATGAACACGCCCTGCTGCATGACGGCGGTGCCCTTGGCGGAGTAGCGCGCCACGGAGACGCTGGCGCCCTTGTTGTCGCCCAGGTTCTTCTGCACGGCGGCGGCCTTGGTGTCGTAGTCCTTGAGGAACGCGCTCGCCTCGTTGGACTTGCCGAGCACCTCGCCGGTGATCTCCAGGGACTTCTTCCAGTCCTTGGTCCTGTCGATCGTGACGACCGTCGGGGCTATCGCCTTCAGCTGCTTGAGGACCTGCTGGTCGGCGAGCTGGCCCGCGAGGATGACGTCCGGCTTGGCCTGCAGCACCTTCTCGATGTCGGGTCCGGTGACCGCGCCCACCACCGGGATGCCCTTGGCCTGGTCGGCCAGATACTCGGGGGCGCCCTTCTGGCCTCTGCCCGCGGACAGGCCGACGGGCTTGACCTTGAGGGCGAGGGCGGAGTCCAGGTCCATCTCGCTCAGCGCGATGACCTTCTTGGGATTGGCCGGAACCTTTACCTCCGCACCGGAGGCGTCGGTGACGGTGACGTCCTTCGCCGCGTTTTTGGCGTTGCTGCTGGAGTCGGAGTCGTCGGACGAGTCCGAACCGCAGGCGGAAAGGGTGAGCGCGGAGGCCAGAGTGAGGGCCGCAACCGCGGTCAGCCGGGTACGCGGGGAGTGGTTCGAGGACATGTCCGTGATCTCCATGCTTCAGTTGCCCGGCGGTCAGTCCGGACATAAGGGTTATTCCTGGCCGTGTCGGGGCATGACGAATTACCCCTGAAAGAACAGGGAGTTCGCCGCCACCCCGACTCGGGGCTCCAGGTCAAGGTTAGGTTAGGCTAACTTCATGTTGGTTGCGCAAGGGGGCCGGGTCCCAACGTCCGGATCCAGACCTCCGATACCGGGCTTGGCGAAGATGTATCGCCCCACGCTGTGGGCGGCTGCCGCCCTCGTTGTCCTGCTCTTCCTTCACGGCCTGCTCTCGCTCCTGATCGGGTCCGGGTCGACGCCGATGGGCCGCGCCTGGGACTTCCTCACGGGGGACCCCTCCGCGCGGGCCGACGCCCAGATACGGCTCGCCGTCATGGACGTACGCCTTCCGCGTACGCTCGCCGGCGTCCTGGTCGGCGTCGCCCTCGGCGCGGCCGGCTGCCTCCTGCAGGCCGTCACGCGCAACCCGCTCGCCGAGACCGGTCTCCTCGGGGTCAACTCGGGTGCGGCGCTCGGCGTGGTGATCGGTCTCACCTACTTCGAAGTGACCTCCGCCTACGGCGTGTTGGTGTGGGCCCTGGTCGGCGGCATGGCCGCCAGCGCGGTGGTCCTGCTGCTCGCCGCCTCGGGCCGGGCCGCGGGCTCGCCGCTGCGGCTCGTCCTCGCCGGATCGGCGCTCGGCGCGACCTTCCACGGCATGACGTCGTACGTACTCCTGGGAGAACAGGCCACCTTCGACACCTACCGCTACTGGACCATCGGGTCACTCGCCGGCATCAAGACGTCCGAGACCTACCCCCTGATCCCGCTGATCGCGGTCGGCCTGCTCATCGCCTTCTCCTGCGTGCGCCCGCTCTCCGCCCTCGCACTCGGCGACGACAGCGCGCGCTCCCTCGGCCACCACCCGGGGCGCATCCGCCTGATCGTCGCGGCGGCGGTGACGCTCCTCGCGGGTTCGGCCGTCGCCCTCGCGGGCCCCATCGCCTTCCTCGGCCTCCTCGCCCCGTACGCCGCCCGCGCCGTCACCGGCCCCCGGATGGCGGGTCAGTTGGTGCTCTCCGCGCTGGTCGCGGCGAACGTGATGATCGCCGCGGACCTCCTCGCCAGGGTCGTGATCCGCCCCTGGGAGACCCCGGTCAGCGTGCTGCTCGCCTTCATCGGCGGCCCGTTGCTGATCTGGATCGCCCGGTCGCAGCGGATGTCGACGGCGGGGGTGACCGCGTGAGCGCGCAAGAGACGCCGGAGGCAGGGACCGCGGCTTCGGCCGACGCGAAGCTCAGGGACATCACCCCGCCCGACTCCACCGCCGTACGCGTCGGGACCCTCTCCTGGCTCTTCCCCTACCGCAGCGCCCTCGCCGCCGTCGGCCTCACGCTGGTGATCGGGGTCGTCGTCTCGTTCGCCACCTTCGCGAGCTCCACCGGGATGAGCTTCTCCGACAGCCTCTCCGGACTGCTCGGAACCGGCGACTCCGCCACCGTCATGCTGGTGCAGGACTTCCGGCTCCCGCGCATCGCCGTGGGGCTCATGGTCGGCGCGGCCCTCGGCATCGCCGGGTGCCTGACGCAGACGCTCGCCGGGAACCGCCTCGCCACGCCCGACATCATCGGCGTGAACGAAGGCGCCACCGCGGCCGTCGTCGCCTCCGTCGTCGGATCGTCCACCGGCATGATCGGTGACTGGTGGCTCGGCCCGCTCGGGGCCGCCGCCGCGGCCATGGTCGTCGTCGCCTGCGCGGGCGGCGCGGGCAGCGGGGGGTACCGCATCCTGGTCGTCGGCATCGGCGTCTCCACCGTCATCGGCGCCGTCACCGACCTCGTCATGTCCCGCGAGAACGACAACACCGCGGGCGGCGTCTTCCTGTGGACGGTGGGCTCACTCAGCGGCCGTGACTGGAGCGTCGGTACGCCACTGTCGCTCATCCTGCTCATCCTCGTCCCGCTGTCCCTGATCGCCGGCAGCCGCCTCCAACTCCTCCGCTTCGACGACGACATGGCGGCCACCCTCGGCGTGAACGTCCGCCGCGTCCGCGCCGTGACCCTCGCGCTGGCCGTCGCGCTGTCCGGCGTGGCCGTCGGCATCGGCGGGCCGATCGCGTTCGTCGCGCTCGCCGCGCCCGTCGTGGCCGGACGGCTCAGCGGCCCGACCCGCGTACCGATCATCGGCTCGGCCCTGGTCGGCGCGGCGCTCGTGGGCGCGGCCGACGCGCTCGGTCGGGTCGTCGCCCCCGTGGAGATCCCCGTCGGCGTCATCACCAGCGTCCTTGGCGGACCCTTCCTCCTGTGGGTCCTCTTCGGCAAGAACTCCGAGCAGACCGGAAAGGCCTGACCCCGTGCAACTGACCGTCGAGGCGCTCACCTCCGGCTACCCCGGCCACACGGCCGCCGTGGACGGCGTCGACCTGACCATCCCCAGCGGACAGGTCGCCGCCATCGTCGGCCCCAACGGCTGCGGCAAGTCGACGCTGCTTCGCTCCATCTCCCGGCTGCACAAGCCGAGTTCGGGCACGGTCCGCGCCGGGGACGAGGACGTGTGGCGGCTGACCCAGCGCCGCGCGGCCCACCGCATCGCGCTCCTCGCGCAGTCCCCGCAGGCCCCCGAGGCGGTCACCGTCGCCGGACTCGTCCGCTACGGCCGCCACCCCCACCAGGGCCTGTTCCGCCAGTGGTCGCGCGAGGACGAGACCGCCGTGCGCGAAGCCCTCGAAGCCACCGGTACGACGGACCTCGCCACGCGCCGCCTCGACCACCTCTCCGGCGGTCAGCGGCAGCGCTGCTGGCTCGCGATGGTCCTGGCCCAGCAGACACCGATCGTGCTCCTCGACGAGCCGACCAGCGCCCTTGACCTCGGGCATGCCGTCGAAGTCCTCTCTCTGGTACGGGAGGTGGCCGCCGCGGGCCGCACCGTCGTCATGGTCCTGCACGACCTCGCCAGCGCCGCCCGCTACGCCGACACCGTCATCGCCATGAACGCGGGCAAGGTCGTCGCGAGCGGCCCGGCCCGTGAGGTGGTGACCGCCGAGCTGGTCAAGGAGCTGTACGGGATCGACGCGGACATCCTCAGGGCGCCGGGGGACGGCTCCCCGGTGGTCGTGCCGACGATGACCGCGAAGGCGACCACGAAGGCGACTACGAAGACACCGACCGGCTGACCGCGAAGTCCGCCGCCGTCCACGCGAGCCCCACCGCCCCGTCGATCATGGCCTGCTCGGCGACCGGCGTGGCGGCCGCGGCGGCGAACTCCGGCTGGTGCGGGCCGCAGCCGCCCCCGCTGATGTCGAGCACGGGGTGGATGGACGGGACGACGTGCGAGACGTTGCCCATGTCCGTGGACGCGAAGGGCCCGCGCCGCTGCGGTTCGGGTCGCCCGAGGGCGCGCGCGTTGGTCTCCCACAGGGCGACGAGAGCGGCATCGGACCGGAAGTCGAGATAGTCGGGCGCGGGCTGTTCGAGCTCCACCGCGCACCCGGCGGCCAGCGCCCCTGCCCGGAAACAGTCGGCCACGCGCTCCCGCAGCTCACGCAGCTCCTCGACGGACGGCGTCCGCAGCGCGTAGGCGCCGCTCGCCCGCTCGGGGATCGCGTTGAGCGCGGTCCCGGCCTCGGTGGTGATGCCGTGCACCTTCCAGTCACCGGGCAGCTGCTGGCGGAGCAGACCGAGGGCCACCTGCGCCACGGTCAGCGCGTCGGCCGCGTTCCGCCCGTCCTGCGGGTTGGCCGCGGCGTGCGCGGACTTGCCGGTGTACGTCACCGAGAGCGCCCCCATCGCGTACGAGTGGAAGTCGGCCACCTCGAACGGGCACGGGTGCACCATCATTGCCGCGTCGACCCCGTGGAAGGCCCCGGCGTCGAGCAGCAGCGCCTTGCCCGCCCCGCTCTCCTCCGCAGGAGTCCCCAACACGCGCACGGTGAGACCGAGTTGATCGACCACCGGAGCGAGCCCCAGAGCGGCCCCCACGCCCGCCGCCGCGATCAGATTGTGCCCGCAGGCATGCCCCATGCCGGGCAGCGCGTCGTACTCACAGGCCAGCGCGACGGTCACGGGACCCGTCCCCAGGGTGGCCTCGAAGGCGGTGTCGAGCCCGTACGCCGGAGCGGTCACGGCAAAGCCGTGCCCACGCAACACGTCCACGCACCACCCGGCGGCCCGCCGCTCCTCGAACGCGATCTCCGGATGACCATGAATCCGCCGACTGAGCCCGACGAGCTCACCCCGCACGTCACCGATCCGAGCCCGGATCTCCTCCTTGAGCCCGTCGAGCCCGTCACCCGCCACGCGTCCTCCTCGCCACTTCCACCGACCGCCGACATTTTGCCCGGCCAGCTTACGGTCGGCGGCGCTCCCGCTCAGACCGGCAGCAACCGCCCGATCAGCGCGCTGAGCTGCCGCGCGTTGCGGCACTCGTACATGTCCACGAGCCCGGCGTAGGTGCCGGCGGCCGAGTCGCCGGTCTGCCACTGGGCGCGGCCTTCCGGGTTGAGCCAGTACACCTGGCGGGCGCGGGACGCGAGGGTGCGCAGGGCGGGGACGTTCGGGTCGCTCATGTTCGTGCGGGCGTCGCCGAGCACGAAGACCGTGGAGCGCGAGGTGACCGCCTCGGAGCAGCGCTCGGTGAACTCTCCGAGGGCGGAGCCGTAGTCGCTGCTGCCGTGGTGGCCGGTGACCGCCGCGCCCGAGATGATGCGCGCGCTCAGGCCCTCGGGGTCGGCCGTGCCGCGGGCGATGAGGTCCGTGACCTCGTCGACGCGGTTGACGAAGGCGAAGACGCGCACCTTGCTGAACTGGTCGTGCAGCGCCTGCACAAGGAGCATCGTGAAGCCGGCGAAGCCCGCCACCGATCCCGACACGTCGCACAGGAGCACCAGTTCGGGGCGCGCGGGGCGGCGCCTTCGCAGGACCGGACGCATCGGGATGCCGCCCGTGGACAGCGAGCCGCGCAGCGTCCTGCGCAGGTCGATCCGGCCGCGGGCCGCACGGCGGCGGCGGGCGGCGAGGCGCGTCGCGAGCTTGCGGGCCAGCGGCTGGACCGTCCTGCGGAGTTCGTCGAGCTGCGCGCGGCCCGCGACGAGGAAGTCCACCCGGTCGGCGGTCGGGGCGATGGCCCGCCGGGCGATCACGTCCGCACCGCGCCGCTCGGCGACCCGGCGGCGCGCTTCGCTGCCCACGAGCGCGCGGAAGCCCTCGATACGGCGGCGGATCTCGTCGGCGGCGATCCGGTCGGCGAACTCGGCGTCGACGGCGGCCCCTTGGCGGATACCGGCCAGGACGCGGGCCAGCAAGGTCTCGGGGCGGAGGCGGGACAGCGTCTGGTGCGATGACCAGCCGTCCGAGCCGCCGGTGCCTCCCGACCCGGGCCGCGTCCCGTAACCGCCCATGCCCTCCACGGCCTCGGCCGCCAACCGGGCCAGCAGCGCTTGGTCGTTGGCGGCCAGGGCGGCAGCCAGACGGTCACGCAGATCGTTCCTGTCGAAGGTCTGGTCCGTGCCGGGGCCGTCCGGGATGCCCGGTGCTCCGACCCCGCGCGGGAAGTACAGGTCGAAGACCGGATCGAAGACCGGCCGCTGGCCCTCGCTGTGCAGCAGCGCGGCGGCGAGGCCCTCCCGCACCCGCTCCCGGTCGGTGAGGCCGAGCGCCTCGATGGCCAGGCCGGCGTCCACCGTCTCACCCGTACCGATCCGGATGCCGTGCGAACGCAGCGCCTGCACGAGCGCGGTGAGCCGCTCCGGAACCCCGGTCGCCGACCCGGTCACAGCGTGTCCAGGTCCAGTTTGGCCGCCGCCTTCAGCACGTCGTCCTGGTGCTTGAGCACGACGCCGAGACTGTCGCGTACGACGTCCTCGTCGAGGGAGTCGGCGCCGAGGGCGATGAGCGTACGGGCCCAGTCGATGGTCTCGGCGACCGAGGGCACCTTGCGCAGGTCCATCGCGCGCAGCGCGCCCACCACGCGTACGACGGACCGCGCGAGGGCCTCGTCGAGTCCGGGCACCTTCAGACGCACGATGCGGCGCTCCAACTCCTCCTCGGGGAAGCCGATGTGCAGGAAGAGGCAGCGGCGGCGCAGCGCCTCGGAGAGCTCGCGGCTCGCGTTGGAGGTGAGGACGGTGAAGGGGCGCCGGGTGGCGGTGATGGTGCCGAGCTCGGGGACCGTGACCTGGAAGTCGCTGAGGACCTCCAGGAGCAGCCCCTCCACCTCGACGTCCGCCTTGTCGGTCTCGTCGATCAGGAGCACCTTCGGCTCGTCGCCGCGGATGGCGGTGAGCAGCGGGCGCGGGAGCAGGAACTCCTCGCTGAAGATGTCCGTGCGCGTCTCGTCCCAGGACTCGTCGCGGCCCGCGGTGATGCGCAGGAGCTGTTTGGCGTGGTTCCACTCGTAGAGCGCGCGGGACTCGTCCACGCCCTCGTAGCACTGGAGCCGGACCAGACGCGCGTCCGCGACCTCGGCGACGGCCTTGGCCAGCTCGGTCTTGCCGACGCCCGCGGGTCCCTCCACGAGCAGCGGTTTGCCCAGGCGGTCGGCAAGGAAGACGGTGGTGGCGACGGCCGTGGAGGCCAGATAGCCCGTCTCGGCGAGGCGCGTGGCGACATCGTCGACGGATGTGAAGAGCAACGGGGCCTCCGGCTTGTGCGGGTGAGCGGGCTGAGCGCGTATGATCGGGTCGGTCGTGCTGGTAAGCGGTCGCTTACTCCACCTGATCAGACCGCCGGGCCGCTCCACAACGGTGCCGCCGCGTTTGCGTCGAACGTCACGTGCGGTGTGACGCCACGGCACCGGCACCCGCCGCGGGCTGCTGAGTCCACTTCCGAGACCCACCGGGCTCCGTGCCACCTTCTCGTATCCTTGCGGCATGAGGCGTACCTCCTTTGCCGACTGGCCCTGCTCCATCGCCCGCACCATGGACCTGCTGGGCGACTGGTGGACGCCGCTCGTGCTGCGCGAGGCGTTCTACGGGATCAAGCGGTTCGACTCCTTCCAGCAGGAGCTCGGCATCGCGCGCAACACCCTGACCGATCGGCTGCGCCGCCTGGTCGACGAGGGCCTGATGGAGAAGCGCGCGTACCAGAGCGAGCCGGTGCGCTACGACTACGTGCTGACCGAGAAGGGCCGCGACTTCTTCGGCGTGCTCGCCGTGATGAACAGCTGGGGCAACCGCTGGCTGAGCGGTGACGAGGGTGCGCCGGTCGTCTTCGAACACGACCGCTGCGGGCACGAGACCGAGCCCGAGGTGGTCTGCGGGCACTGCAAGGAGCCGATGTCGGCCGCGGACACGCACGCGCGTCTCGGCCCCGGCTACCCGGCGCGGCTCGCCGAACGGCCGGACATCCGGGCCCGCTTCAACCGCTGAACCCTCTTCGCGCCGGTCAGGGTCCTCACTCTTGACGAGTGAGTCTATCTACGCAACTCTCGTGGTCAGCGAGGCAAGGATGGCAACAAAGAGCTGACGACGGAGAGGCGACCCACGATGGAGTGGACAGGCGCGCGCTACGCGGACGGGCCGGCGGTCGAGGTACGCACACGGATCGCCGCGTCGCCGGAACACGTGTGGGAGCTCGTCTCCGACATCGGTCTGATGCCCACGCTGAGCACGGAGCTGCGGTCGGTCGAGTGGCTGGACACAACGACTCGGCCCGCGCTCGGCGCACGGTTCGTCGGCCGCAGCGAGCACCCGTCGTTCGGTACGTGGGAGACCACGTCGTACGTCGTGGAGTGCGAGGCCCCGCGCGTGTTCGCCTGGGCGGTCGAGGACCCCGAACGGCCCAGCGCCGTATGGCGGTTCAGCCTCACGGCGGCGGACGACGGCGGCACCGAGCTGACCCAGTGGATGCGGATGGGGCCGGGCCGCTCGGGTCTGTCGTACGCGATCGAGCGCATGCCGGAGAAGGAGCAGAAGATCGTGTACGTACGGATGAGGGAGTTCGAGCAGAACATGACGGCCACCCTCGAAGCGATCAGGAGACTGGCCGAGGGCGCCGGCTCGGCGAAGGCCAACGCGAAGGCGGACGCCTGATGCGTACGTCGACGACCATCGAGGCGTCCGGGGCGAACTGGCGGGAGACCGTCGACTTCGTCACCGAGGCCGAGAAGCTGGGGATGGACATCTGCTGGGTCGCGGAGGCCTGGGGCTCCGAAGCGCCGTCCCCGCTGGGCTACTTGGCCGCGCGCACGGAACGCATGCTGCTCGGTTCCGGCATCATCCAGCTCGCGACCCGGACCCCGGCGGCCATCGCCCGCGCGGCGATCACCCTCTCGAACATCTCCGAGGGGCGGTTCATCCTCGGGCTCGGTCCGTCGGGGCCGCAGGTGATCGAGGGCCTGCACGGGGTGCCGTTCGCCCGGCCGCTGACCCGGATGCGGGAGACCGTGGAGATCGTCCGCCTGGCGGCCTCGGGGGAGAAGATCTCGTACGCGGGGCGGGAGTTCACCCTCCCGCTGCCCGGCGGTGAGGCCAGGCCCATGCGTCTGTCCCTGCGCGCCGAGCACGAACTGCCCGTCTACCTGGCCACGCTCTCGCCCAAGATGCTGCACCTGACCGGCGAGATCGCCGACGGCTGGCTGGGCACCAGCTTCGTCCCCGAGGGGGCGAAGGAGGCCTACTTCGACCACCTCGACGCGGGCCTGGCCGCCTCCGGCCGCACCCGCGGGGACCTGAACGTCTGCCAGGGCGCCGAAGTGGCCTTCGCCGACGACGAGGACGCCCTGCGCACGATGGTCGCGGGCCGCAAGAAGGAGCTCGCCTTCAGCCTGGGCGGCATGGGTTCCGCCACCACCAACTACTACAACAACGCCTACAGCAGGCAGGGCTGGGCCGACGTCGCCGCCGAGGTGCGCGAGCGCTGGCAGTCCGGCGACCGCGACGGCGCGGCCGCCCTGATCACCGACGACATGGTCCTCGCCACCACCCTCATCGGCACCGAGGACATGGTCCGCGAACGGCTGAGGGTGTGGCGCGACGCGGGCGTGGACACGGTCCGCTTCTATCCGGCGGGCGAGAGCCTGGAGGCGCGGCTCACGACGCTGGGACGGGCGTTGGATCTCGTACGGGAGCTGGACCGGGAGGCCTCTCGGTGACGTGACTTCAGCCGCATGCGGCGGCCTGACCTGCACGTCCCATGATCGTCAACTGGCAGGCGCGGAGGGCCTGTTGGCTCCGCCTGTCCCTTGATCTAACCTGGGAGCCGCCTGAGGGGGGTAGCCGCATGAGTGGAAGCGTCGAGCACACCCGGGACAGCAAACGCACGGCTCCGGCCGGCAAAGGGGAGCGGGTCGCCGACTGGGCGGACGGCCGTCTGGGCATCCACACCCTGGCCAAGAGCCAGATGCGGAAGATCTTTCCCGATCACTGGTCCTTCATGTTCGGGGAGATCTGCCTCTACAGCTTCCTGATCCTGATTCTCACCGGGGTCTGGCTGACGCTCTTCTTCGAGCCGAGCGGCTCCGAGGTGATCTACGACGGCGTCTACACCCCGCTCAAGGGCATCCAGATGACCAAGGCCTTCGAGTCGACGGTCGACATCAGCATGGAGGTGCGCGGCGGTCTGCTGATCCGGCAGATCCACCACTGGGCCGCGCTCGTGTTCGTGGCCGCCATGCTCGTGCACATGATGCGGGTGTTCTTCACCGGCGCGTTCCGCAAGCCGCGCGAGGTCAACTGGCTGTTCGGCTGGACGCTGCTGTTCCTCGGGATCATCACCGGCCTCACCGGCTACTCGCTTCCGGACGACCTGCTCTCGGGCACCGGCATCCGCTTCGCGCAGGGTGCGATCCTGTCCATCCCCGTGGTGGGGACGTACATCTCCTTCTTCCTCTTCGGCGGGGAGTTCCCGGGTGATGCCATCATTCCGCGGCTCTTCAGCGTGCATGTGCTGCTGTTGCCGGGGATCATGCTGGGGTTGGTCGTCGCCCACCTGATTCTGGTCTTCTACCACAAGCACACCCAGTTCGCCGGGCCGGGAAAGACCGAGAAGAACGTGGTCGGGGCGCCCTTCATGCCCATCTACGTCGCGAAGGCGGGCGGCTTCTTCTTCCTCGTATTCGGTGTCCTCGCGCTGATGGGTGCGATCGCCACCATCAACCCCGTGTGGGTGATCGGGCCCTACCGCCCGGACCTTGTCTCCACGGGCGCTCAACCCGACTGGTATCTGGGCTTCTCCGAGGGCCTGATCCGGGTGATGCCAACCTGGGAGATCAACGCCTGGGGACACACGGCAGAACTGGGCGTCTTCATTCCGTTCATGCTCTTCCCGCTGATCCTGGCGGCGATCGCCGTCTATCCGTTCATCGAGGCCTGGGTCACCGGCGACAAACGCGAGCACCACATCGCCGACCGGCCGCGCAATGCCCCGGTGCGCACCGGGCTCGGCGTGGCGTGGCTCTCGTTGTTCGGCGTACTGATGGTCGGCGGCGGCAACGACATCTGGGCCACGCAGTTCCATCTGTCCATCAACGCGATCACGTGGGCGGTACGGGTCGGCGTCTTCGTCGTGCCGGTGCTCGCCTTCTTCGTGACCCATCGATGGTGCATGGGTCTGCAGCTCCGCGACCGCGAGAAGGCGCTGCACGGCCGCGAGAGCGGCACGATCAAGCGCCTGCCGCACGGTGAGTACGTGGAGGTCCACGTCCCGCTCACACAGGGCGAGTTGTACACCCTGACGGCCCACGAGCAGCCCAAGCCGTACGAGATAGGCCAGGTGGTCGACGCGCACGGCGTGACCCGCAAGGTCACCCGGGGCGAACGTCTGCGGGCACGCCTGGGACGGGCCATGTACGGCCCCACGGCTCAGGTGCCCAAGGCGACACCCGAGGAGTACCTGGAGATCCAGCAGGGCGGCGGGGACGGACACCATTGATCGCGCCACGCGGCGTCAGCTCTGCGGATAGCCTCGCGAGGTGACACAAGTACCCGAGAAGAAACCGAAGTTGTACGCCATCAGTGATCTGCATGTCGCGTACGACGACAACCGGAAGTTCCTCGAGTCCCTGCGCCCGGAGAACGACGAGGACTGGCTGATCGTCGCGGGGGACACCGCCGAGCGCATGGCCGACGTCGAATGGGCGCTGCGCACGCTCACCGACCGTTTCGCCAAGGTGGTGTGGACACCGGGCAACCACGAACTGTGGACGCCGCGCGACGACCCGAACCAACTGCGCGGCGAGGCCCGTTACCGCCATCTCGTGGACCTGTGCCGCTCCTTGGGTGTCGCGACCCCCGAGGACCCCTACCCGGTGTGGCGCGGCGACGGCGGGCCCGTCACCGTGGCCCCGCTGTTCCTGCTCTACGACTACACGTTCCGCCCCGAGGGCACTCACGCGAAGCGGGACGCGCTGGAGGCGGCGCACGCGGCAGGCGTCGTCTGCACCGACGAGGTGCTCCTGCACCCCGACCCGTACCTGGGCCGCGACGACTGGTGCCGCGCCCGCGTGGCGTTCACCGAGGAGATGCTCGCCCGGCGGACGCCCGGCCTGCCCACGGTCCTGATCAACCACTGGCCGCTGGTGCGCGACCCCACCCGGATCCTGACCTACCCCGAGTTCGCCCTGTGGTGCGGCACCGAGCTGACCGCCGACTGGCACGTGAAGTACGACGCGGCAGCGGTCGTCTACGGCCACCTGCACATCCCCCGCACCACCTGGCACGACGGCGTCCGCTTCCAGGAGGTCTCGGTCGGCTACCCCCGCGAATGGCACCGCGACCACCACCCGGCCCCCCGCCTACGCCAGATCCTGCCGGAACCACGGGACGACTGACGGTCAGGTGGGCCTGGGCGCCCCTTCCATCTGCCGGTCCGCGGCGAGGCCGAACTCGCGGAGCCAGTCCGGGCGTACCGCCGCCATGCCGAATCCCGACGGGCTTCGCAGGGGGCCGTGCGAGAGGTTTTCCTCGCGGTAGCGGCGGCAGTCGCGGTGCCAGGTGTAGATGCCGGCCATCCAGTTCTCGAGGTCGCGCACGTAGTTGTCGAGGATGGTTCGTGTTGAGTGGGGGAGGCTGAAGTCGTCGTAAAGGAACGGGAGTTCGTGGGTCACGATGTGCTGGAACTGGCTCAGTCGTGACTTCATCAGGTCGTCGATGATGCCGAGCGCCGTCGGGTAGTCGCAGCCGAAGAAGTTCTGGACGACGAGGACGCCGTTGTGGATCTCGCCCTCGTACTCGATCTCCTTCTGGTACGAGAAGACGTCGTTCATCATGGTCGCGTAGTCGACCGCGGCGTTCTCCAGGTTCTGCATCGGGCCGCTCCGGTAGATCTCCGGCGGGACCTGCGGGCCGTGGCCCAGGCGGCACAGGCTCAGGGTGAGCGGGGCGCCGAAGGTGAGGCGGCGCATCTCGATGTAGTCGACGGGGTCGGGGATACGGTTCTGCGCCTGATTGTCCAGCTCCCAGAGCCAGCTGGCCGTCATGACCTCGACGGCGGTGCGCAGCGTGCGGCGCGCCTCGTCGTCCATTGGACCGGCGGTGCGCACCCACAGGTCCGCGAGGCCGCGCTCCATCGCGCTCGTCGGCGCCGGCATGTCGGCGAAGTCCTGCGGCATGAAGAGCGAGAGCCGGTCGTTGCAGAGTTTCGCGCCCGCCAGGTCGCGGGGCCTGCCGAAGACCACGGGAAAGTAGTCGTCCCCGTACGTCCCCCAGGTCAGCCACTGCGAGCCCAGGTCGAGGGCTGCGAGGTCGGCGTCCGGGTGGATGCCCGCCGCGCAGAGCGGGAAGTCGTAGCCGTACAGCTTGTGCGCGTCCCAGATGTCCGAGCTCGGCACGCCGGGCTGGGGCCGGAGCATGCCCATCCGGCTCGCCCACTGCACGGCTCGCGGGCGTGCTGCCTCCAGGTGGGGTGAGAGGCGGGTCTTGAACGGCAGATTGAAGTCCGGCAGCCGGGACGGGCCCACCCGCCGGAAGGGGACGTGCGTGTAGCCGCGCAGCCGCTCCGCGCCCGTGGCGGCGATCAGCGCCTTGATCCCGGCGGCGGCCGTGCCGGGTCCGGTGGGCCCGCCCAGCGGCGAGGATGTGGCGCCGCCCTTGTTCATGTAGCGGCTGGACACCATGTGCCACTCCTGCCCGCCGGACTGCCAGTCCTGGAGTCCCTTGGTGTACGCGAGGACGTCGGCGCACTCCTTCGGGGGCAGCCCCGTCTGAGCGAAGAGCGGCGCTAGTTCGGTCAGCGCCGTGTTCTCGAACTGCTGCATCCGCGAGGTCAGCAGGTCGTTCACGGCATCGGCCGCCTCTTGCGTGGAGCAGTCCAGGAACTTTTCGAGAACAAGTACGCCGTTGGAGAGTTCACCCTCGTCCTCGATCTCACGCTGGTACGAGAAGAGGTCGTTGCGCAGGTGGACGGCGTCGGAGAACGTCTCCTTCAGGACGCGCAGCGGCCTGGACCCGGCGACGGCCGGAGGGACCTCGGCCCCCGTCGCGTACTCGATCAGCCCCGCCGACCAGGGCGCGCCGCCCACCTTGCGGCGCATCTCGATGTACTCGACGGGGTTGGCGATCCGGCCCTCGTTGATGTTCGCGAGCTCCCACAGGGATTCGTTGAGCAGATTCTGGGTGCTCTCGGCGAACCGCGCCCGCCAGTCACGCGACATGAACGGCACGGTCCGCGCCCAGAGATCCGCGAGACCCGCCTCGACCGGATTGGTCGGCTCCGGCACGGGCGTGGACAGATCCATCGGCATGAACGCGGGCAGCCGGTCCAGATAAGCTCTGCCGCCCTCGCGGTCATGGGTCCGCTTGAACAGTTCGAGAAAGTGGTCGTCGAAGAAGAACACCCACACATACCAGTCGGTGACCAGGGACAACGCGGGGCCGTCGCAGTCGGGGTGGGTGTACGCACACAGCAGCGCGTAGTCATGGGCGTCCAGGTCACGCTGCTCCCAGACGCCAGACCCCTCCAGCATCCCCATGTCACGTGCCCACTTCCCGGAGTGCTCCCTCGCCTCTTCCACATGGGGGTTGAGGCGGGCGGGATGCACCATGTAGAAGCTGGGCAGTTCGAAGGGCTGCGACGGCATACGGCGTTCTCCTCGCGACGGCGGTGACGGCGGTGACGGTGGTGATGGCGGTGACGCCGTTGTGGGTGGCTTACGGCGGCTTACGGGCAGCGGAGCACTACCCGAGCGGGGGTGACCGATGCGGTGACCGCCGGAGCGTCACACCATTGCGTGACCGACGCGGTTCAAACTTCGGCGCGGCGACTCGGCGCGGCGAACAGGCGCACGGCGACTCGGCGCGCGGCGACCGGTGGCGGCGACCGGCGGCGGCGACCGGCGAGGGCTCGGCCGGCGGTGAGGATGAAGCAGCGACACCGCCCCGTCAAGGCCCGTGACGTCACCGGAATTTGACCTCCGACGCCCCCTTGTATACGGCATCTTTCGCGATCTAGCCTGCTGGCGCTCAAGCGCTTCAGCTCGGCGGCCGCCGACCGTCGGCAACCCTTCCCACCCTGCTGACAACGTTGCCAACCGGACGTGCACGCACGACTAGGAGAACTGCCCATGATCCAGCCGTGGTTCACGGACTCCAAGCTCGGGATCTTTCTGCACTGGGGCATCTACAGCGTGGACGGCGTGGCCGAGTCCTGGTCCTTCTTCGACGGCCGCGTCCCGTACGACCGGTACATGGCACAGCTCGACGGCTTCACCGCGTCCGCCTACGACCCCGAGGCATGGGCCGACCTCTTCGTCCGCGCGGGGGCCCGCTACGCCGTGCTCACCGCCAAGCACCACGACGGTGTCGCCCTCTGGGACACGGCGGCGAACGACCTCTCCGTCGTCAAGCGCACCCCCGCGGGCCGCGACCTCATCACCCCGTACGTCGCCGCCCTGCGCGCCAGAGGCATCAAGGTCGGCCTCTACTACTCGCACCTGGACTGGTCCCACCCCGACTACGCCACCGTGCGACCCGACGGCCAGGACCTTGCCGAACGCGGCAACCGCTACTCCATGCCCGCCGTCGGAGAGGAGTCCGAGGAGAGGTGGGCGGACTTCCTCGCCTTCCACCGCGTACAGGTGCGGGAACTCCTCGAACGGTTCGAACCGGACCTCCTGTGGTTCGACGGCGAGTGGGAGCGCAGCCCCGATCAGTGGCGGATGGCGGAACTGGCCGAGGAGATCCGGGCGCTCTCCCCGCACACCGTCGTCAACGGCCGCCTCACCGGGCACGGCGACTACGCCACCCCCGAACAGGGCGTACCAATCGAACCCCCGCGCCAACCCTGGGAGTTGTGCCTCACGGTGAACGACTCCTGGGGGTACCAGCCGCAGGACACGAACCACAAGTCACCGCGTCAACTGGTCCGCATCTTCGTCGAGGCCGTCGGAGGCGGCGGCAATCTGCTCCTCGACGTCGGCCCGAAGGAGGACGGCACGCTGCTCCCCGAACAGACCGAGCGCCTCGAAGCGCTGGGGGAGTGGACGGGGCGGCACGCCGAAGCGGTCTACGGGACGGTACGCGGCCTTCCGCACGGCCACTTCTACGGCCCTTCGACGCTCTCCGCCGACCGCCGCACCCTGTACCTGTTCCTCTTCGACCGGCCCAACGAGTACGTGGTGCTGCGAGGCGTGCGCAACGGCGTGACGTCCGCCCGCGTGCTCGGCACGGACACCACCGTCCGGCACGAACGCGTCGGCGGCCTCGGCGACGTACCCGGCTGGGAGTACGTCCACCTCACCGACGACCACCTCGACCCGCTGTGCACGGTCATCGCACTCGAACTCGACGGCGAACTCGACGGCGATCTCGACCTGTACCGCGCGCACACGCGCGACTGAGCGTTCCGCTGCGCCCCCGTAGATCCCACCCCATCCCGAAGTTCGGAGGCCCTATGCCCCGCACCACTCGCGCCCTCAGAACCCGGACAGCGCTTCTCGCGCTCGCCGTCCTGGCGGTCCCCCTGGCCCCGTCGGCAGCCGCCGCGCCGCCGTCGGCCCAGGAGGACACCGTGACCCGCAAGCTCCCCGTCGTCTCGCCGACCCCGCAGCACATGGCCCGTGCGGGCGGCGACGTACCGCTCGCCCGGCGCGCCGAACTCGTCGTCGGCGACGACACGGATGAGGTGGCCCGCAAGCGCGTCACCGACACGCTGCGCGCCCACGGGGTGCGTGACATCGACGTACGCGCGAAGGCGTCGGGCCGTGCCCCGCTGACCGTCCTGCTCGGCCCCGCGACCCGGCCGGACATCGCGAAGGCGCTCGGCGGGACGAAGGTGCCGGAGCAGGCCGAGGGCTACGCGCTGCGGGCGCGGCACCGCACCGTCGCGCTCGGCGGCAAGGACGCCACCGGGCAGTTCTACGCGGCGCAGACCCTCGGCCAGCTCATCACCAAGGGCCGAATAGCGGGGGCCGAGGTCTCCGACTTCCCCTCCATGCCGCTGCGCGGCAGCATCGAGGGCTTCTACGGGCCGCCCTGGACGGAGGCCGAACGCCTCGACCAGATGGACTTCCTCGGCGACACCAAGGCCAACACGTATGTGTACGCGCCCAAGGACGACCCCTACCACCGGGAGAAGTGGCGCGAGCCCTACCCCGCGGACAAGCTCACCGAACTCGGCAAGCTGATCGACCGCGCCACGGCCAACCACGTCCGCTTCACGTTCGCGGTCTCGCCGGGTGGCTCCATCTGCTACTCGGACCCGGCGGACGTCAAGGCGCTGACGGCCAAGCTGCAGGCCATGTACGACCTCGGGGTGCGGTCCTTCTCGGTGCCGCTCGACGACATCAGCTACACCAAGTGGAACTGCGACGCCGACAAGGCCGCGTTCGGTGAGCCGGGCCGCGGCCCTGCGGCCAAGGCCCAGGTGGGGCTCCTCAACACCATCCAGCGGGATTTCATCGCGAAGCACGAGGACGCCAACCCGCTGCAGATGGTGCCCACGGAGTACGGGGACCTCACGGACACCGCGTACAAGCAGACGATGCGGGCCGAGCTCGACGGCGCGGTGGAAGTGATGTGGACGGGCACGGACGTGGTCCCGCCCGAGATCACCAACTCCCAGGCGGAGAAGGCCGCCGAGCTCTTCGGGAGGAAGGTGTTCGTCTGGGACAACTATCCGGTGAACGACTTCGCGCGCACGAAGGGGCGGCTGCTGCTCGCGCCCTACGACAAGCGCGAGCCCGGCCTGTCCGGCCACCTCAGCGGCATCGTGTCCAACCCCATGAACCAGGAGGGGGCGAGCAAGCTCGCCGTCTTCACCATGAACGACTTCTCGTGGAACGACCACGGGTACGAGCGGGCGCGCTCGGGGCGGCAGGCGGCGCTGTACCTCGCCGGGGGCGATGAGCGGGTCGCCGACGCGGTGCAGACGTTCGTGGACCTCAACCACGCGGCGCCCACCTTCGGCGAGACGAACTGGCAGCCGCAGTCCCCGGTCCTCGGGCCGAAGCTGGACGCGTTCTGGAAGCGGTACGAGAGTGACCCCGCAGGGGCGGTACGGGCGCTGCGGCCCACCGCCCGGGAGATCGCGAAGGTCCCCGCGGTGCTGCGCTCCGGGGTGCCGGACGAGCTGTTCCTCCATGACGCGAAGCAGTGGCTGGACGCGACGGAGCTGTGGGGGTCCGCGCTGGGGCACGGCCTTGCGGCGCTGTCGTCCGCTCAGGAGGGGGACGAGGCGGGGGCCGCGCGGGAGCGGGCCTCGATGGAGTCACTCGTGAAGCGGGCCCGTGCGATCACGGTGGATCCGGCCGAGCATCATCAGCTGGGGCCGGTGAAGATCGCCGATCCTTACCTGGATGAGTTCGTCGCTGGGGTGCAGGAGCGGACCTGAGGTCCTGCGGCACTGAGGTCCCGCGGCTCCGTGGCTGATTTTTTCCCACCCACCCACCCGTTTACCCCGCAGTACAGGGGGAGCGGGTGGGTGGTCCTGCTTCCGGCTGCTTGCTCGTGTTGCGGGTTTGTGATGACTGAGACGTCAGTCAGAATCGCAATTGGCGAGTCAACCTGCGCAAACCCTGCTCCTGGCATTGCGATCACCGCAACGCCCAGGTAGCGTAACCGCCCATGCAGCAAGACCCCGAGGTCGCGGACAGAGTCCGCAAGGTCATCGCCGACGCCGGAGCGACCCAGCGCGAATTCGCCCGCCGCATCGTGATGGACCCCTCCAAGCTCTCCCGTTCGCTCGGCGGCACCCGCCGCTTCACCGCCGCCGAGCTGGCCCGCATCGCCGACACCGGCGGCGTGGACGCGGGCTGGCTCCTGGGCACCCAGCCACCGAGCGCCCAGAACACCGCGCCCCCGCCCCCGGCCCGCCGAGAACGCACCGCCGCGGCCCCGGACGGCGGGCGCCCCCTCCAGATCGTCCGCGAGACCGTACGGCTCGTCGCCGAGCGCGGATTCCACGCCGTACGTGTGGCGGACATCGCCGAAGCCTGCGCCACCAGCACCGCCGCCATCCACTACCACTTCCCCGGCCGCGACGACCTCCTGGAGGCCGCCGTCCGCTGGTGCATGGACGAGGACACCGCCCGCCGGGCGGCCCGCGTCGCCGACGCGGCCGACGCCGCCGACGAGTTGCGCCAGCTGATCGAGCTCCAGACGCCCCGCACCCCGCAACAGCGCTGGCAGTGGAGCGTCTGGCTCGACCTGTGGGCGGAGGCGGCCCGGTCGACCGCCGTGGGGCGGCTGCACGCCGACTACTACCGGCAGTGGCGTTCGACGGTCGCCGACGTCATCCGGCGTGGCGTCGACGAGGGCGTGTTCCGCCTCGTCGACCCGCAGTCCGCCGCACTCCGGCTCACCGCGCTGATCGACGGCCTCGCCACCCAGGTGCTCGCCTCGACCCCGGGAGACGACGGCACGACCCCCGACGACATGCACGAGGCGCTGCTCGTGTACGTGGACGCGACACTCGCCGCGCCGAGACCCGCGTAAGCACCGCCAGAGCTACGGCAGTACCCCCGCAACACCAACACCTGCAACAACACCCCACCCTTGAGGGAGAGTTCGCCATGCCCGTGAACCAAGACGTCATCATCACCGCCGCTCTCACCGGCGCGGGCGACACCGTGCGCAAGAGCCCCCACGTCCCCGTCACCCCCGAGCAGATAGCCACCTCCGCCGTGGAGGCCGCCGAGGCCGGCGCCGCCGTCGTGCACATCCACGTACGCGACCCCGAGAGCGGCGCCCCCTCGCGTGACCCCCGCCTCTACCGCGAGGTCGTCGAGCGCATCAAGGAGACCGGCACCGACGTCGTCATCAACCTCACCGCGGGCATGGGCGGCGACCTGGTCATCGACCCGGTCGAGCCGCTGAAGGAGCTCGGCGAGCTGCCGGGCACCGATCTCGTCGGCGGCCTCGACCGCCTCCCGCACGTCGAGGACCTGCTCCCCGACATCTGCACCCTCGACTGCGGCTCGCTCAACTTCGGCGACAACCTCTACATCTCCACCCCCGACATGCTCCGTCAGGGCGCCAAGCGCATCCAGGAGCTGGGTGTACGGCCCGAGTTGGAGATCTTCGACACCGGACAGCTCTGGTTCGCCAAGCAGCTGCTCGCGGAAGGGCTGCTCGACAACCCGACCGTCTTCCAGCTCTGCATGGGCATCCCGTGGGGCGCCCCGGCCGACCCGGGCGTGCTCCAGTCGATGGTCAACATGCTTCCCGAGGGTGCCCAGTGGGCGAGCTTCGCGCTCGGCCGCATGCAGATGCCGTGGGTCGCCCAGTCGATCCTGCTCGGCGGTCAGGTCCGTGTGGGCCTCGAGGACAACCTCTACCTCGGCAAGGGCAACAAGGTCAGCAACGCCCAACTCGTCGAGCGGGCCGTGCAGATCACCGAGAACCTGGGCTCGCGCGTGGCCACGCCGGACGAGGCGCGCCAGAAGCTCGGCCTCAAGCCCCGCGCCTGACCTTCCCCCCCCCACACACACCCAAGGACTTCCCCCCTCATGACTGACTCCGTCACGACTGACACCGTCACGACGCCCCCCGCCCCCTGTGCACCCGAAGACGTACGCCGCATCGCCTGCGTCGGTGCGGGAGTGATCGGCGGCGGCTGGGTCGCCCACTACCTGGCCCGCGGCTATGAGGTCACCGCCTGGGACCCCGCCCCCGACGCCGAGCAGAAGCTGCGCCGCCTGGTCGACGCGGCCTGGCCCGCGCTGACGCAACTGGGCCTCGCCGAGGGCGCGTCCCCGGACCGCCTCCGCGTGACTCCCACCCTCGAAGAGGCGGTCGCCGACGCCCAGTTCGTGCAGGAGAGCGCACCGGAGAAGCTGGAGCTGAAGCGCGATCTGCTCGCCCAGCTGGACGCGGCGGCGCCCGCCGGAGTGGTCATCGCCTCCTCGACCTCCGGCTACCCGATGACCGACATGCAGACCACGGCCGCGGACCCGGGCCGCCTCGTGGTCGGACACCCCTTCAACCCGCCCTACCTCATCCCACTCGTGGAGGTGGTCGGCGGCAACAAGACAGCGCCCCACGCGGTCACTTGGACCTCCCGCTTCTACGAGGCCGCGGGCAAGTCCGTGATCACCATGGCGAGCGAGGTGCCCGGCTTCATAGCCAACCGCCTCCAGGAAGCGCTGTGGCGCGAGGCCCTGCACATGGTCGCCAACGGCGAGGCCACGGTGAAGGAGATCGACGACTCGATCACCGAAGGCCCCGGCCTGCGCTGGGCGTTCATGGGTCCCATGCTCACCTTCGCGCTCGCGGGCGGCGAGGGCGGCATGGCCCACATGCTCGACCACTTCGGCCCGTCCCTGAAGTCGCCGTGGACGCGCCTGGAAGCACCCGAGCTCGACAAGAAGCTGTACGACGCCGTGGTGGTCGGCTGCGACGACGCGGCGGACGGCAGGACCATCGCCGACCTGGTCGCCGAGCGCGACCAGGGAGTCATCGACGTACTGCGGGCGACGGGACGTCTGCCGCAGCAGCGCGCGAAGGAGGACACCAAGTGAGCGAGTCCACGCCCGCAGAGCCGCTGCCTCTCCTCCACCGGACCGTACGGCCCGAGTGGATCGACTACAACGGTCACATGAGCGAGGCGTTCTACGTCCTCGTCTTCGGCTACGCCACCGACGCCATGATGATCGAGACCGGCCTGCACGAGGGCTACCGCGAGTCCACGGGCTGCTCCCTCTACACGGTCGAGGCGCACATCCGCTACCTCGACGACGTGGCGGAGGGCGCCCACCTGGCCGTCCGCACCCGCATCCTGGGCGCGGACGCCAAGAAGACCCGCTTCACCCACGAGCTGTACGTGGTCGAAGAACCGGAAGCGCCCATCACCCCGGACGCAACCCCGGTGGCGACCACAGAACTCCTGGCCCTCCACGTAGACCAGAACGCAGGCAGGTCGACCCCTTTCCCGGAGCCGATCCAAACCCACCTGACCTCCCTCACGGAACCGGCCCCGGACTGGGCGGGCCGCTCGATCGCCGAGGTGCCCCGCAAGCCCTGACGGGCCGCTGCCTCAGGTCAGTCAGGTGTCGCAGCCGACGCCGTCACCGTCACGGTCGAGGTGAGGCCCGTAGCCCGGCTCACCGCGATGCACGGGCGCGGCACCTGCGGCACGGGCCTCGGTGCAGTTCCCGTAGGCGACACTGCCGCCCCCGCCGGAGCCGCTGCCACCCGATCCCGGGTCGGCCGCCTCCGGCTGGGCGGTGACGGTGGCCTTCACCGTCTTCGTGGCCTTGACGGTCTTGGTGACCGTGGGGGCGGGCTCCGGCTTCGCCGTCTTGGTGGCCGTCGCCGTGGCTGTGGCCGTGACGGTCGAAGTCGGGCCGGCTTCCTTCGCGGCAGCCTTCGTCGAGGTGCTGCCGTCGTCACCGAGGCCGGCCCCTAGGCCGATGATGAAGGTGAGGGCGAGGGCGGGGAGCACGAAGCGTTTGCGCGCCCATTTGGGCGTGGGTCTCGGCGCCGGCGGTGGTGCGGGATATGGGTTGGCCATGAGTGCCCCCTTGCTGCGGTAAAGAGGCATGACGCTAGTCCTGCGGTGCCAGTTGTGAAGGTAATTTGTGCAACTGGTGATGGAGCTGTAACCCGCTCTGCCCCGGTCAACGCTCTAGTTCCTTGTGAGCCGATTCCGGGAGCCTGAGGTATACCGCCGATGACGCCAGGCAGAGCGCGGCCACGTACCAGGGGAAGAGGCCTGGGTTGCCGAGTTCCTTGAACAATGTGCCCATGTACGGGGCCGTGCCGCCGAACAGGGCGACGGTGAGGGAGTACGGGAAGCCGATTCCCGCCGCGCGGACGTGGGCGGGGAACACCTCCGCGTTCACGGCCGCCGAGATGGACGTGAAGCCGGTGAGCAGCACCATGCCCGCGCACTGAACCAGGAGAAGTGAGCCGAACGAGCCCGTGAGGGAGCGGAGGAGCGGCACGCTCAGTACGGCGAAGCCGATGCCGAAGAAGAGCAGGAGCGGCCTGCGGCCGAAGCGGTCGGAGAGCAGGCCGCCGACCGGCTGGAGCAGGGCGAAGAACGCCAGGGAGAGCGTGCCGGACAGCAGCGCCTGGCTCTTGCTGATGTCGGTGTTCAGCTCGGCGTAGGTCGGCAGGTACGACGTCCACGTGTAGTACGCGATCGTGCCCCCGGCCGTGATGCCGCAGATCAGCAGCGACTGGCGCGGATACTTCCGCAGCGCGTCGAACAGGCCGGGGCGTTCGGACTCGTCCTGGGGCGCCTGATGGGTCTCCTGCGCGCCCTGCCTGATCCAGAAGCCGACCAGGCTGAGCACCGCGCCGATCATGAACGGCAGCCGCCAGCCCCAGCCGTCCATCTGCCCCTCGGAGAGCGTGGCGACGAGCAGAGCCGCGACACCCGAAGCGGCGAGCTGGCCCACGCTCGTCGACACGTACTGGAAGCTGGAGAAGAGCCCGCGCCGGCCGGGCCCCGCGGACTCCACGAGGAACGTCGTCGACGCAGCGAACTCCCCGCCCACGGACAGGCCTTGGAGCAACCGGGCCAGGACCAGGACGACCGGAGCCAGCACCCCCACGGACGCGTACGTCGGCGTCAGTCCGACCAGCAGGCTGCTGCCGCCCATCAGCAGAATCGTGACCGTCAGCGCCGCCCGCCTGCCGCGCCGGTCGGCGACCGCACCCATGAGCAGACCACCGACCGGCCGCATGAAGAAGCCGACGGCGAAGACGGCGAACGTGGAGAGCAGCGGTACGAGGGAGTTGCCCGAGCCCTTGGGAAAGACCTGGTCGGCGATGTACGTGGCCAGGAACGTGTACGCGTACCAGTCGTACCACTCCACGGCGTTGCCCACCGACGCGGCGAGCAGCTGCCGTATGGGGCGGCGGGGCTGAGCGGGGCGCGTTTCGGACACGGGTTCGTGCCGGTGTTGCTGTGTCATGATCGCGACCATCCCCCGCCCGGCCCCTCCGCACACGTCCGGTATGTCGAGGGTGTGTGCAGGTCAGCCAGTTGTGGTGAGCCGGCTTGGTGAGCCGGCGGCTTGGTGAGCCGGTCTCGGTCAGCCGGTCGTCGGCTTGTACGAGTAGACCGACGTCGTCACCAGGCACGGCACCGGCGGCACGACCTGGGCGCGCAGTGTGCGACGCGCGGAGTCGTAGTCGATGCCCTCCGTCTCGAACGTGCCCCGGCACAGGCTCCGTTGCGGGACGGCGAACAAGCTCGTGACCGTGCCCGTCACTTGCTTCCCGTCGAGCGCGCGCTCCAGGTCCACCTGAAGGACGGGCCGGTCCTCGGGCCACAGCTCCTTCGACGCGTCGTTGGACGCACACACGAGGCGGGTGTCGGAGACGAAGTCGCAGCCCTGGATGTCACGCACCGGCTTGTCGAGCGAGATCTGACCGGCCTGGGGGAGCGCACCGCCGGTCGGCGGGGTCGAGGAGTTGAGGAGCGGGGCGGGAAAGACCTGGAGACGGCTCTGATCACCCCACTCGCCCGACACCAGCCACTGGTTGCCCGGCGCGACGGCCGCGAAGGAGTTGTTCAGCTTCTCGCCCGCGTCGAGCTGGTGCTCGTAGAGGTAGCGCTTCCCGCCCGGCGTCGTGACCGCGAACATCTTCGACTTCGCGTCGTCGCCACCCTGATAGGCATCGACGGTGTGGCCGTCGGCTATGTCCGGGTCGCCGACGTGACTCCAGCCCTTGGCCCGCAGGTCGAGCGGGATCGAGGCGAGGCCGCGGTAGAGGAGACTGCCGTCGGCGCGGCTGGCCAGGCCCTGGCTGCCGGTGAGGGAGTTGACGGACGAGACGCCGGTCTCCTGCCAGCCGCCGGGGGATCTGGGAGCCGTGTCCGCCGCCGCCGCGGAGCCGGTCGACACGGCCAGCGCGAGGGCGCCGAGCAGGGCTGCGGATGCTTTCGCGGATGCCTTCGCGGACGTCTTGAAGGGTGTCATCGGTGCGCTACCTCCGTGGGGGGGTCGATCGCTGCCGGGCAATCGTACGTAACGTGACCTCTGTCGACGGGTGAGTTCTGACAGGTCGACAGATGTGCGTGTGCCGGCGGCAGCCAGGTCTTCCGGCAGAAGGCGGTTGAGACGTGAAGGTGGTTGAGACGTGAAGCTGGTCATTCTCGGTGGCGGCGGATTCCGCGTCCCGCTCGTGTACGGCGCGCTGCTCGGCGACCACGCCGAGGGTCGGGTCACGGAGGTCGTCCTGCACGACCTGGACGCGGGACGCCTCGGCGCGGTCGCCCGTGTGCTGGCCGAGCAGGCCGCCGGGGTACCGGACGCCCCCGCCGTGACGGCCACCACCGACCTCGACGAAGCCCTGCGGGGAGCGGACTTCGTCTTCTCGGCGATCCGGGTGGGGGGCCTCGAAGGACGCGCGGCCGATGAGCGGGTGGCACTCGCCGAGGGTGTCCTGGGCCAGGAGACGGTCGGCGCCGGCGGCATCGCGTACGGCCTGCGGACCGTGCCCGTCGCCGAGGACATCGCGCGCCGCGTACGGCAGCTCGCCCCCGATGCCTGGGTCATCAACTTCACCAACCCGGCGGGCCTCGTCACCGAGGCGATGTCCCGGCACATCGGCGACCGCGTCATCGGCATCTGCGACTCGCCGGTGGGCCTGGGGCGCCGCGTGGCACGCATGCTGGGCGGCAATCCCGACGAGGCGTTCATCGACTACGTCGGACTCAACCACCTGGGCTGGCTGCGCGGACTGCGGATCGCGGGCCGCGACGAGCTGCCGCGACTGCTCGGTGACGCGAGCATGCTGGGCTCGTTCGAGGAAGGGCGGCTGTTCGGCGCGGAGTGGCTCCAGTCGCTGGGCGCCATCCCGAACGAGTACCTGCACTACTACTACTTCAACCGCGAGGCGGTCCGCGCCTACCAGGAGGCGGAGCAGACGAGGGGTGCCTTCCTGCGCGACCAGCAGGCGCGCTTCTACGAGCAGCTCGGCCGTGACGACGAAGTGTCGTCGGCGCTTAAGGCCTGGGACGCCACGCGTGCGGAGCGGGAGGCCACGTACATGGCCGAGAACCGGGAGGCCGCGGGCGTCGGCGAGCGCGCGGCCGAGGACCTCGAATCCGGTGGCTACGAGAAGGTCGCCCTCGCCCTGATGCGGGCGATCGCACGGGACGAACGGACGACGCTGATCCTCAACGTCCGCAACCGCACGACCCTTTCGGCGCTGGACGCCGACGCGGTGATCGAGGTCCCGTGCTCCGTCGACGCCAACGGCGCGCACCCCATGTCAGTGGACCCGCTGCCGGGGCATGCGACGGGGCTCGTGTGCGCGGTGAAGGCCGTGGAGCGGGAGATCCTCGCGGCAGCGGAAAGCGGCTCACGCACCACGGCGGTAAAGGCGTTCGCACTGCACCCGCTGGTGGACTCCGTGACGGTGGCGCGCCGGTTGGTGGAGGGCTACAAGGCGGTGCATCCGGGGCTTGCGTACCTGGGGTGAGGGGGAGCCGGAGTGACGTGCGGCGGGTGAGGTTGGACGCGAGACGGGCGAGGGTCATACCAAGCAGAACTCATTGCCCTCCGGGTCGGCCATTTCCATGTGGTCGGGTTTTCCCTGCGACTCGTGCTGCCGGATGACGGTCGCTCCGGCAGCGGTCAGCCTCTCGACCGCGGCGACGACCCGGGGCCAGCGGACGTCCCAGGGGGTCTCGCGACCGCCGCCCACCCGCACGTCCAGGTGCAGCCGGTTCTTGACCAGCTTCGGCTCCGGGACCTTGAGGAAGGAGAGAGTGGGCCCATGGCCGTCGGGGTCCGACAGATACGCACCGTCGTCCCATTCCTCCTCGGGGACGTCGTAGTGCGCCAACCAGGCTTCCCAGCTGTCGAAGCCGGCCGGGGTCGGCTTCTCCGCGTAACCGAGCGCCAGCGCCCAGAACTTGGCCAGCTCGCGCGGATGCGCGCAGTCGATGGTGACGGTCCATTGGATGGCCATGAGCGCTCTCCCTCTCCTGCGTGCCTACGTAAGTTGTGATGAATCGAGCGTCCCACGAGGGTCTGACAACAGGCCTGAGATGATCACTGGATGAGCCCCGTCATCTCCATCGGATCCGCCGCCGCCCGCCCCTGCACGCTGGTCGTGTGCCGAGGATGCTGCTGCGGCAACGCGCGGAAACATCCCGGAACGGACCACGACTGGCAGCTGGCGCGCATGCGGGCCGCCGCGGCGGAATCGGCGGGGCGGTTCGCGGTGCGTACGAGCGAGTGCCTCGGACCCTGCGGGCAGGCGAACATCGTCGTCGTCCAGCCCTCGCGCGAAGGGCGCAGGCGCGGCGGCCGGGCCGTCTGGATCGGCTTCGCCATGGACGACGACTCGATCGACGAGATAATCGCGTGGGCGGAGGCGGGCGGACCGGGGGTCGCGGCACCGTCGGCGGCACTGACTCTGCAGGTGGTGGACCCTAGGCAGACGTGAGCGGCGGGGGCAGGAGGGGGGTCAGGCCGCGGTGGCCGTCGTCCCCTCCAGAACCTTGTCGATGAAGCCGTGCAGATTCGCCACGGTGCGGGCGTTCTGGTCCTCCAGGCTGAGGGTCTCCTCGAAGCGGCGGGCGAGGGCCGTGGTCTTCTTCCCGCGTACGTAGAGGGAGCAGGCGAGGTCGGCGCAGATGTAGATGCCGACCGAGTTGCCCTGGCGGCCCGCGGGGCCGGAGAGGGGTGCCACGAGCAGCGTGATGCCGGAACCGGACTGCGGGGTCACGCAGACGGAGCAGATGCTGCTCTTGAGGAGGCTCCTGCGCGCGCCGGTCGATGCGCGCAGCGCGATGCCCACGTACTCGCCGTCCCGCTCGGTCACGATGTAACCCCGGTCCGGGGCCTTCGGGTCCCGCCACCCGAGGAAGTCCAGGTCGGACCAGGGCGTCTCCTGGAAGCCCGCGGGGAGCGTGAGTCTGCGGGCTTCGCCCTTGGAGCAGTTGACGAAGGCCGCGCGGATCTCTTTCTCGCCGATAGGTTCCATGATGCGAAACGTACCAACGAGAGCGCCTCCCCGTCGCTTCCTTTTCGCCCACCCCATTTCTCCCACCTGGCCCCTCCGACCAGGCGTTCCCGGACCCCCGCAGTCAGCATGGAGACGTGAGGCGACACGGCGGTTCGCCCGCACGGCGCTCGCCTCGCTGAACGCCGAAGCCACAGCGACAGCGCCACCACGGTCGACGAACACCGGCGAGGAGCCCGCCCCCACCCGGCTCAAGGCCGCAGGGCCAGCCCTCTCACATCCCGACCCGTCGAAAGCGCGAGGCCCCGCCTCTTCACGGCTTCCAACTGGCGCATGGCCGCAGGGCCGGCGTTCGCACGCCCACCCGGCTCAAGGCGTCGGGGCCCGTCTCGCCATGCCCCCGCCCTGCGCGGAGCCAGCCCATTCACGCCCCCACCAGCTCACGCCCCACCCCACGCGAGCCCGCAAGACCAGCTCTCTCACATCCGACCCGTCGAGAAAGCGCGAGGTCGGCCCGCCTCTTCACGACCCCACCTGGTGCATGGCCGCATGGCCGCAGAACCAGCGTTCGCACGCCCACCCGGCTCAAGGCGTCGGGGCCCGTCTCGCCATGCGTCCCGCCCTGCGCGGAGCCAGCCCATTTACGCCCCATCAGCCCACGCCCCACCGGCCTGCTTGCGCCCCACCCCGCTCAAGGCCGCAAGGCCAGCCCCTTCACGCCCCCACCTCGATCACCACCTTGCCCCGCGCATGCCCGTCCTCCACCGCCCGGAGTGCCTCGTCGGCTCGCTCCAGTGGGTACCTCGCCGTCACCTGGGGGCGCAGCACCCCATCAGCCGCGAGCCTCGCCACCGCGTCCAGGACCTCGCTGGTCCGCGCCCGTGCGACCGCCACCCCGCCCAGCTTCCCGACCGTCTCCTTGGCCGCAGCCGTGATCAGCCGGCCCTCGCGTTCGGCGGGCGGCAGCAGGGAGGCCACCGCCACGAGATCGTCGCCGCCCACCAGGTCGAAGATCGCGTCGACCTTTCCGCCGGGCGCAGCCGCCCGCAAGCGGTCCGCGAGGTCGGGACCCGGCGGCACGTGGACCGCGCCCAGGGACTCGACGAAGTCCTTCTTGCCCGCGCTCGCCGTGCCCACGACCTGGATGCCGAGGTGCCTCGCCAACTGCGCCGCGGCCACGCCCACTCCGCCGCCGACTCCGGTGATCAGCAAGGTGGCCCCGGCGGGGAGATCCAGCTGGTGCAGCCCGTCGTACGCCGTCGCCACCGCGACCGGCAGCGCGGCGGCCTCCGCGAACGTCAGGTCCTCCGGCTTGTGCGCGGTGAGGGAGGCGGGCAGGAGGGTGTACTCGGCGTAGCCGCCGGTGTCCGGGTTGCCGAACACCGCATCGCCGACCGCGAAGCCCTCGACTCCCGGACCGACCGCTTCGACCACGCCCGCGACTTCGCTCCCCAGCACCTCGGGGAACTCGGCGGGCGGCGCCCCCGGCCTCCGCTTGCCCGCGCGCAGCTTCCAGTCGACCGGGTTGACCCCCGCCGCCCGTACGGCGACCAGGAGTTGTCCCGGACCGGGCTCCGGTCGGACCTGATCGATGAAGGCCTCCACTTCAGGGCCGCCGAACCGCGTGAATACGTACGCCTTGGACATGTGCTCCCTCGCTCCGAGCCGTGAACCCCGAGCCCCGTCCACAGCCTCCGGGGACGGAACACCTAGAACGACCGCTACGGGGGCCCCGCTATTCCCCGTACGGCCGATGTCAGCCCCCATCTCCAGGAAACTGAACGACCTCCAAAGTTTTGCCGACGCGAGCATTGACCTTAAGCGTTCAACCAATCAAGACTCAGGCCCCAACACACCGCACTGGCGCGGATGACGCATTCAGCTCTTGGCGTCGCCGACCCAGTTCGGCCTGCCCAGAGCCGCGTTCGGAGGCCATTTCGCCATGCCTGCCAGCACACGTCGTGAACTCATGAAGCAACTGGGCGGCACCGCAGCCGCCTTCGCCTTCGTGGCCGCCGCCGGCCCGCTCGCCGCCGCGACGCCCGCCACCGCCGCCGGAACGCACGCTCCCGCCTCCCCGGGCGCGGCCGCCGCCACGCGCCGCGTCCGGGGGCTCATCGCCCGTCTCACCCTCGACGAGAAGATCAGCCTCGTCCACGGAGCCACCGACCCGCGCAGACTGGGCCAGGCCGGATACCTGCCGGGCGTCGCACGCCTCGGCATACCGGAGCTGCGCCTGAGCGACGGCCCCGCGGGCGTGAACGTCACGAAGTCCGCGACCGGCCTCCCGCCGGTCGCCACGCTCGGCTCCTCCTTCAACCTCGAACTCGCCCGCGAATACGGTGCGGTCATGGGCCGCGAGGGCCGCACCCTCGACATGGACGTCCTGCTCGCCCCGCAGATCGAGCTCTCCCGTACGCCCTTCTTCAGCCGCAACAAGGACCAGTCCGGCGAGGACCCCTACCTCAACGGCCTGATCGGCGCCGCCCAGGTCGAGGGCGTCCAGGCGCAGGGCATGCTCGCCCAGGCCAAGCACTTCCTCGCCAACAACCAGCGCCTGCACGAGTTCGACCGCGAGAAGCCGGAGAACTCCTACGACTTCGTCGTCGACGACCGCACCCTGCACGAGCTGTATCTGCCCGCCTTCGAGGCCGTCGTCCGCGCCGGAGTCGCCTCGGTGATGTCGGCGTACAACCACCTCAACGGCGAGTGGAACTCCGAGCAGAGCACCACCCTCACCGACATCCTCCGCGGCGAACTCGGCTTCAAGGGCTTCGTCACCTCCGACTGGGGCGCCACCCACTCCACGGCCGCGCTCGAAGCCGGTCAGGACATGCAGATGTGGGACGGCTCGTTCTACGGGGGGCCCCTCAAGAAGGCCATCCAGGACGGCTCCATCCCCGTCGCCGCCCTGGACACCGCCGTCTCCCGCATCCTCGGCCGGTACGACGCCTTCGGCATGCTCGACGGCAGCCGCGTCCCCGCCCGCAAGAAAATCGACGTCAGGGCCGGTGCCCGCGTCGCCCGCGAAGTCGCCACCCAGGGCGCGGTGTTGCTGGCCAACGACGGCGGACTCCCGCTGTCCCGCTCCGCGTTGCGGGACCTCGCCCTCATCGGCCCGACCGCGGGCCAAGTCGCCACATCGGTCTCGGGCGAGCGCGCGTACGGCTTCGAGGACCGCCTGGTCAGCCCGCTCGACGCGCTGCGCCGCAGCACCAAGCGGAAGATCGCGTACGAGGTCGGCGTCGACCTCACGGGCACGGCCGTCCCCGCGTCCGCCTTCCCGAAGGGCCTGACGCGCAAGGGCAGCGGCACGAACAGGACCGACAAGAAGGTCGACTTCGTCGGCGACGAGGCGCTCCCGGTCGGTACGACGGCCGAGTGGACCGGCACCTTCGTGCCGCCCACCACCGGCGAGTACGCGCTCAAGATCCAGGGCTGGGGCGCGGCCGTCTCGCTCAGCCTCGACGGCAAGGAGCTGACGACGGCGGCCGGTGCCCGCGACAGCTTCGCCCGCAAGTGGTCCTCGATCGTCCCGACCACGGACGGCCTCGACAACGGCCAGGCCGACCCGGTCGAACTCACCGGCGGCACGTCCTACCAGGTCGTCGTCAAGGCCACCGGCTGGGCCGAGACCATCGCCGAACGCGGCCCGGTCCAGGTGCGGTTCGCCTGGGTGACACCGCAGCAGCGCACCGCCTCGATCGCCGCCGCGGCGCGGCTGGCCCGGCGCGTCCACACCCCGGTCGTCTTCGCCTTCAACGGCTCGGGCGGATCGGTGGGCGGCAGCGGCGACTTCACCACCCTGACGCTCCCGGCCCACCAGGACGAGCTGATCACGGCCGTCGCCAGGGCCAACCCGCGTACGGTCGTCGTCCTCACCACCGGCTGCCCGGCGACGATGCCCTGGCGCCGCGAGGTCGGCACGATCCTGCACACCGGTTACGTCGGCCAGGAGGGCGGCTGGTCCACCGCCGACCTGCTCACCGGCCGCGCGAACCCGGGCGGCAAGGCCACGGTGACCTGGCCGAAGAAGGACACGGACCACCCCACCCTGGACCCGGCCCACCCCGAGCGCTACTACGGCGTCGACGGAGTGGTCACGTACAGCGAGGGCATCTTCACCGGCTACCGAGGCTTCGACAAGGCGGACATCGAGCCCCTGTTCCCCTTCGGACACGGCCTGTCCTACACGGAGTTCGGCTACCGCGAGCTGTCCGTGCGCAGGGCCGGCGAGGGGTACGAGGTGTCGTTCACGGTGACGAACCGGGGGCGGCGCGCGGGCGCGGAGGTCCCGCAGGTGTACGTGGGCGCCCCGCGCGGCGCCGCCGTCGAGATGGCCGTCAGGACGCTGGCCGCCTTCGACCGCGTCGAGCTGCGGGCGGGGGAGTCGCGCCGGGTCAGGGTGCGGATCGCCGAGCGCCAACTGTCGTACTGGGACACGGGCCGCGGCCACTGGGTGCGCCCCGAGGGGCGGCGCGCGGTGTACGTCGGGTCGTCGTCCCGCGACATACGGCTGACGGGGGTGGCCCGCTAGGGGGCGGCGGGGTCGGTCGGCTCGCCAAGTCCCTTGCCGTCCAAGGCAAGGGCTTGGATGAGCCGGTCCAAGTGCGCCCGGTACAGCTCAACGAAATCCAGGCGCCCCTCGGCGATGGCCCACTGCACCTGGAGCCCGTCGGACACGGCGAGGATCTCCCGCGCGATGCTCCCCGGGTCGATGCCGGACTTCAACTGGCCTGCCTCGACGGCACGTTGCAGCGCCGAGGCGAGATACTGCGCGACGCGTTCGTACCGCTCGGCGAAGTAGGCGTGCGCGGGGTGCGAAGGGTCGCCCGCCTCCGCCGACAGCCTGGTGTAGAGCTCGATGAGGCCCGGCTGGGTGAGGTTGTACGCGGCCAGCGCGAGCACCTCCCGGAACAGCGCGCGCACGTCGTCACCACCAAAGCCGGGGTCGGAGTCGAGGCCGGAGTCAGGGCCGAGCCGTCCGAACGTACGGACCGTGCGCTCCTCGCGTGCCTCGAGCACCGCCATCAGGAGGCGCTGCTTCGACCCGAAGTGGTGGGTGATGACGGTCGCGGACGTACCCGCTTCCTCGGCGATCTTCGCAAGCGACGAGTTCAGATATCCCGCCTTGGCGAAGAGCGCGAGAGCCGCGTCGATGATGGCCGCCCTGCGGGAATCGGCGGCGGCGTACTGCCCTGACGGGCGGTGGCGGGGGGTGTGCTGCTCCATGGGGGCAGATTACGGTCTCCCTACTTCAGCCCGCGGTACAGCGCTCCCACCAGATGCACGCTCCGCAGATCCTCCCCTGAGGTCCCGCCGCCCATCCGGTTCATCACGTACGCGTACGAGACCCGGTTCTCGGGATCGGCGAACGCGTAGGAACCGCCCGCACCCCCGTGCCCCATGGCCCGCGGATTGGGGCCCGCCTGCCCGTACCGGTTCAGCATGTAGCCGAGTCCCCAGTCCCACTTCTCGCCCCACGCCGTGCCCGCCGCGAGCACCAGGTCCGGCTCGTCGGGCTCGCCCTGCCGCGTCCGGAGCCGCTCGAGCGCCGCGGAACTCAGCAGCTCGCCGCCGCCCAGCGCCGCGTACACCGTGGCGAGCCCCCGCGCGGACGCGTGACCGTTGGCCGCGGGGATCTCGGCGCAGCGGTAGGCCGCACTGTTCACGTTGCCGACGGGCAGGTACTGCAGGGCGAGCGTGACGACGGCCATCGGGTGGGCGTCGATCGACGCCACCGGTGGCGCGGGCGGAGGCGCGGAGCCGAGCGCGCTGCGCGGGCCGTCCGAGGCGAGCGGCCTCGCCATGTTCGCGCACCGGCCGTGCTCGCTCTCCGGAGTGCCCACGTACACATCCGCGCCAAGCGGCCCCGTGACCTCGCTCCGCAGGAACGTGCCGAGCGAGACCCCGGTGACACGCCGGACCACCTCGCCGACCAGATAGCCGAAGCTCAGCGCGTGGTACCCCTGCGCCGAACCCGGCTTCCACCACGGCGGTGTCGCGGCCAGCGCCCCGCAGACCTTCTCCCAGTCGTAGAGGTCGTCCGGTGTCATGGGCTCGCGCGGCGCGATCACCCCGGAGCGGTGGCTCAGGAGCCAGCGCACCGGGATGTCGGCCTTGCCCTCCTGGGCGAACTCCGGCCAGTAGCGGGCGACGGGCGCGTCCAGGTCGAGCTCGCCCCGGTCGGCAAGCAGATGCGCGCACAGCGCGGTCATCCCCTTGGTCGTGGAGTACACGTTCACCAGCGAATCGCGCTCCCACGCGCGCGTGCCCGTCTTGTCCGCGTCCCCGCCCCACAGATCGACGACGAACTCACCGTCGACCGTCGCCGCGACGGAAGCCCCGAGATCGCCGCGCTCGGCGAAGTTGCGCTCGAACTCCTCGCGTACGCCCTCGAATCCCGTGGCTACGGTTCCATGGATGCGTGCGGTCATGACTCTCCTCGATCGCTGGAAGCGCCGGCCCGGCAGGAGACAAGCGGGGGACAAGCGGGGGACAAGGCAGGAGACAAAAAAATAAGGCAAGGAGGTGTTCCCACTCCTTGCCACTCTTAATTTATAGCGCAGTGGGGGGCTTGCGGCAAGGCCCCGGTCATCCCGCACAATCGCAGGCCTAAGCCCACGACCTGCGAAAACGGGAGACTCACCAAGTGCCTGCGTTGCTGTCTGCGTTCGACCTTCCCGCCCGCCTCGCCCCCAAGGCCGACCCGGCGCTGATCGCCCACGACGAGCAGCACTTCGCCGCCATCGAGCAGAGCCTGAAGCAGACCGTCGCCGAAGTGTCCGACCGCCTCGACGCCCAGCGCAGGGCGCCCGGCGGCATCGGCCGTGAGGCGATGGACCGGGACCTGGAGATCCACCGCCTGTCCGGGCGCCTGCGCACGCTGAGCCGCTTCGGCCTCGACCTGTGCCTCGGGCACATCGTGACCGCGGACGACCCCGAGCCCGTCTACATCGGCAGGCTCGGCCTCACCGACAGCGAGGGGCGCCGGCTGCTCCTGGACTGGCGCGCCCCCGCGGCCGAGCCGTTCTTCGCGGCGACCCACGCCGACCCGATGGGGCTGGCGAGCCGCCGCAGATACCGCTGGACCGACGGACGGATCAGCGACTACTGGGACGAGGTGTTCACCGCCGACGCGCTCGACGGGCACGCGGCGCTCGACGACCAGTCCGCCTTCATCGCCAGCCTCGGCAGCAATCGCTCGTCGCGGATGCGCGACGTGCTCGCCACCATCCAGTCCGACCAGGACGCCATCATCCGGGCGGGTTCGCGCGGCGCTCTCGTCGTCGACGGCGGCCCGGGAACGGGCAAGACCGTCGTCGCCCTGCACCGCTCCGCCTATCTTCTCTACTCCGACCCGCGCCTCGGGCACAGCCGGGGAGGCGTGCTCTTCGTGGGCCCGCACCGCCCCTACCTGAACTACGTGGCGGACGTCCTGCCCAGCCTCGGCGAGGAGGGCGTGCAGACCTGCATCCTGGAGGATCTGGTCACCGAGGGGGCCACGGCACAGGCCGAGAGCGACCCGGAGGTGGCCCGCCTGAAGTCGTCCGCGGACATGGTGAAGGCGATCGAGAAGGCCGTCAGGTTCTACGAGGAGCCGCCCACCAGGGGGATGACCGTCTCGACCGACTGGGCCGACGTCCGGCTGACCGCCGACGACTGGGCGGAGGCGTTCGACGCGGCGGGACGCGGCACCCCGCACAACGAGGCGCGTGAGCAGATCTGGGAGGAGCTCGTCGCGATCCTCCTCGACAAGGTCGACGGCGACGTCCCCGGCGAGCTCTTCGAGCGGTCGCTGCGGCACGACGAGGAGCTGGTCACCACCCTGCACCAGGCGTGGCCCCTGCTCGAAGCCGCCGACGTCGTCGCAGACCTGTGGTCGAACTCCGCCTACCTGCGGATGTGTGCGCCCTGGCTCGACCGGGACGAGGTGCGCACGCTGCTGCGCAAGGCGGCGCCCCAGGCCTGGACGGTCCCCGACCTGCCGCTCCTGGACGCGGCACGCCAGCGGCTCGGCGACCCGGAGGCGGCCCGGCAGAAGCGCCGGCACGAGGCGATCCTCGCCGCCCAGCGCGAGCAGATGGCGCAGGTCGTCGACAACCTGATCGACGCCGCGTCCGCCTCCGGCGCCGACGGCGACGACGGCGAGGGCCTGGTGACGATGTTGCGTGGCCAGGACGCCCAGGTCAGCCTGGTCGACGAGTCCGAGTTGCCGCCCGCCGACCCGGACCGCCTCGCGGGACCGTTCGCGCACGTCGTCGTGGACGAGGCCCAGGAGCTGACGGACGCGGAGTGGCAGATGCTGCTGCTGCGCTGCCCGTCCCGCAGCTTCACCATCGTCGGCGACCGCGCGCAGGCCAGGCACGGCTTCACCGAGTCGTGGCAGGAGCGCCTTGAGCGGATCGGCCTCGACCGGGTCGAGGTGGCCTCCCTGAGCGTCAACTACCGGACGCCGGAAGAGGTCATGACGGAGGCCGAGCCGGTCATCCGGGCCGCGCTCCCGGACGCCAATGTGCCCACCTCCATCCGCAGCAGCGGCATCCCCGTGGTGCACGGTCCGGTGACGGAGCTGGACAAGGTCCTCGACGGCTGGCTCGCCGCGCACGCCGACGGGGTCGCCTGTGTCATCGGAGATCCCGCCTTCCAGGAGACGTCCCGTGTCCGGTCGTTGACCCCGGAGCTCGCCAAGGGACTCGAGTTCGACCTGGTCGTCCTCGTCGACCCGGACAACTTCGGCGAGGGCGTCGAAGGCGCGGTCGACCGCTATGTCGCGATGACCCGGGCGACCCAGCAGCTCGTCGTCCTCACGAGCTGACCGGGGCGTTGTCGGGCGTGTCGGTGCTTATGTGTCAAGCAAGGAACTTTGGGCCCATAGCGTCAGGCCTTGTGTCCTTCCCACCAAGGGTTGGACTTCTCTTCACATCCAGGTCACGGCCCCTTCCCTGATCCTTGCTCCCCTTGACACACTGCACCCGCTCACGCCCCCCACACCCCACATGACGAGGTCGAATCCACACATGCCAGAACTCAATCGGCGCCGTTTCATGCAACTCGCCGGAGGCACCGCGGCCTTCGCGTCGCTCTCGCAGAGCATCGCCCGCGCCGCCTCCCTGCCCGCACAGCGCCGCTCCGGCTCCATAGAGGACGTCGAGCACGTCATCGTCCTGATGCAGGAGAACCGTTCGTTCGACCACTACTTCGGCACGATGAAGGGCGTACGCGGCTTCGGCGACCCGCGCCCCGTGACCCTGCCCAGCGGCAAACCCGTCTGGAACCAGTCGGGCGGCGGAAAGGAAGTGCTGCCCTTCCACCCGGACGCCGAAGACCTCGGCATGCAGTTCATAGCGGGCCTCGACCACGACTGGGCCGGTGGCCACAGCGCCTTCGGCAACGGCAAGTACGACAACTGGATCGCCGCCAAGTCCGAGCGGACGATGGCGTACCTGACGCGCGACGACATCCCGTTCCACTACGCCCTCGCCGACGCGTTCACCGTCTGCGACGACTACCACTGTTCGTTCATGGGGGCCACCGACCCCAACCGCTACTACATGCTGACGGGTCACGTCGGCAACGACGGCAAGGGCGGCGGCCCGGTACTCGGCAACCAGGAGGCGGGCTACGACTGGACGACGTACGCCGAGCGCCTGGAGCAGGCCGGGGTCTCCTGGAAGGTCTACCAGGACATCGGCGACGGCCTGGACCAGGCCGGACACTGGGGCTGGATAGACGACGCCTACCGCGGGAACTACGGCGACAACTCGCTGCTCTACTTCAACAAGTACCGCAACGCCAAGCCCGGCGACCCCCTCTACGACAAGGCGCGCACCGGCACGAACGTGAAGGCGGGCGACGGCTACTTCGACCTCCTCAAGGCCGACGTGAAGGCCGACAAGCTCCCGCAGGTCTCCTACATCGCCGCCCCCGAGGCCTTCTGCGAGCACCCCAACTGGCCGGTGAACTTCGGCGCCTGGTACATCTCCCAGGTCCTTGACGCGCTCACCTCCAACCCCGCCGTGTGGGCGAAGACGGCGCTGTTCATCACGTACGACGAGAACGACGGCTACTTCGACCACGTCGTGCCGCCGTACGTCCCCAAGGACGCCAACCAGGGCAAGTCCACCGTCGACACCGCGCTCGACCATTTCCCGGGCAACGCGCAGTACGCCGCCGGGCACTACGGCCTCGGCCAGCGCGTCCCGATGGTCGTCGTCTCGCCGTGGAGCACCGGCGGCTTCGTGAACTCCGAGGTCTTCGACCACACGTCGATCATCCGGTTCATGGAGAAGCGTTTCGGCGTCCGCGAGCCGAACATCTCGCCGTGGCGGCGCGCCGTCTGCGGCGACCTCACCTCCGCCTTCGACTTCGCGGGCAAGGACACCGACCCCGCGACGCTGCCGGACACCGACGCCTACGAGCCGCCGGACAAGGAGCGCCACCCCGACTACGTGCCCAAGGCCCCCGCGAAGGCGAACCTGCCCAAGCAGGAGACCGGCTCGCGGCCCGCGCGCCCGCTGCCGTACGCACCGCTGGTGGACGGGGCCGGGGCGCCCGCCGACGGCAAGTTCACGCTGACGTTCGGTGGCGGAGACGCGGCGGGGGTCTGCTTCCACGTCCGCTCCGGCAACCGTACGGACGGGCCCTGGACGTACACCACGGAGGCCGGCAAGAAGATCTCCGACACCTGGAACACGGCGTACTCGAAGGGTGCGTACGACCTGTCGGTGTTCGGGCCCAACGGCTTCCTGCGCGTCTTCAAGGGTCCCGGCAAGGCGGCGGGCCCCGAGGTCACCGCCCGCCACGACAAGGCCACCGGCAACCTCAAGCTGACCCTGAAGAACGCGGGCAGCGCGGACGTGAACCTCAGCGTCTCCAACTCCTACGGCGGCGCCGCCCAGACGTTCAAGGTGAAGGCGGGCAGCACCGTCGAGCACACCGTCGACCTGCGGGCGAGCAAGCGCTGGTACGACGTGACGGTGAAGTCCGACGCGGACGCCGGCTTCCTGCGCCGCTTCTCCGGGCACGTGGAGACCGGCCAGGCAGGCGTCAGCGACCCGGCGATCATCTCCGCCTGACCCACCCGGCGGCCCCAGGAGCGCAGGCACCTGGGGCCGCCGTGCCGCGAAAACAAGAGGCCCGCGCATCCCGCCCGCGCTTAGCATGCGGAGGCATGACCTTCCCCCATCGCACCAGCGCGGACGGCGCCCCCGGCACACCCTCTCTCGACGGGCTCGAGGAGAAATGGTCGAGGCGATGGGACGAGTCGGGCGTATACGCCTTTGACCGCACCAGGACGCGGGAGGAGGTCTTCTCCGTCGACACCCCGCCCCCCACGGTCAGCGGATCCCTGCACGTCGGACACGTCTTCTCGTACACGCACACCGACACCGTCGCCCGCTATCAGCGCATGCGCGGCAAGGAAGTCTTCTACCCGATGGGCTGGGACGACAACGGCCTGCCGACCGAACGCCGCGTCCAGATCCACTTCGGCGTCCGGTGCGATCCCTCACTGCCCTACGATCCTTCGTTCCGGCCGCCGGAGACACCGGCGAAGAACCAACTTCCCATCTCGCGGCGCAACTTCATCGAGTTGTGCGAGCGCCTCACCATCGAGGACGAGAAAGCCTTCGAGGAGCTGTGGCGGCTGCTCGGCCTGTCCGTCGACTGGTCGCGCACGTACCGCACGATCGGCACCGAGGCGCGTGCCACCGCGCAGCTCGCGTTCCTCAACAACCTGGCGCGCGGCGAGGCGTACATCGCCGAGGCGCCCACCCTGTGGGACATCACCTACCGCACGGCTGTCGCGCAGGCCGAACTGGAGGACAGGGAGCGGCCCGGTGCCTACCACCGGATCACCTTCCACGGCCCCGACGACCGGCCGGTCGTCATCGACACCACCCGTCCCGAACTCCTCCCGGCCTGCGTCGCGCTCGTCGTCCACCCCGACGACGAGCGCCACGAGGACCTGATCGGCACCACCGTCCGCACCCCGCTCTTCGGCGTCGAGGTGCCCGTCGTCGCCCACCGCGCCGCGGTCCCGGACAAGGGCACGGGCATCGCGATGATCTGCACCTTTGGCGACACGGCTGACGTCACCTGGTGGCGTGAACTGCGGCTCGTCACACGGCCGGTGATCGGCTGGGACGGCCGCTTCCTCGCGCAGCCGCCGAGCGGGATCGAGTCGGCGGACGCCGTCGCCGCGTACGCGAAGCTGGCGGGCGCCACCGCGCACACCGCACGCGAGCGGATCGTGGAGCTGCTGCGGGCGAGCGGCGAACTGGAGGGTGAACCACGGCCCGTCACCCACGCCGTGAAGTTCTACGAGAAGGGCGACCGGCCCCTGGAGATCGTCACCACCCGGCAGTGGTACCTGCGCAACGGCGGCCGCGACGAAGTCCTGCGGGGCGAACTCATGGCGCGCGGCGGCGAGTTGACCTGGCATCCGCCGCACATGCGGGTGCGGTACGAGAACTGGGTCGGTGGCCTGAACGGCGACTGGCTGGTCAGTCGGCAGCGCTTCTTCGGCGTCCCGATCCCCGTCTGGTACCCCCTGGACGGCAACGCCGAGCCCGACCACGCCCACCCCATCGTCCCGGACGTCTCCGCCCTGCCCGTCGATCCGAGCGCGGAGGCGCCGCCCGGGTACGAGGACGCGCAACGGGGCGAGCCGCACGGCTTCACCGGCGACCCGGACGTCATGGACACCTGGGCCACCTCCTCGCTCACCCCGCAGATCGCCGGCGGCTGGCGCTCGGACCCGGACCTGTTCGCGCGCGTCTTCCCGATGGACGTCCGGCCGCAGGCCCACGAGATCATCCGTACCTGGCTGTTCTCGACGGTGGTGCGTGCGCACGCCGAGCAAGGAGAGCTGCCGTGGCGGCATGCCGCGATCTCCGGCTGGATCCTCGACCCCCACCGCAAGAAGATGTCGAAGACGAAGTCGAACGCGGTCACGCCCGGGGACCTGCTCGTGCGGCACGGTTCGGACGCGGTCCGTTACTGGGCGGCGAGCGGGCGGCCCGGCACGGACACGGCGTTCGACGTCGGCCAGATGAAGGTCGGCCGCCGCCTTGCGACCAAGCTCCTGAACGTCGGCAAGTTCGTGCTGAGCCTCGGCGAGGCGGCCGGAGGGGCGGAGCCGGCTCCGGTCACCGAACCGCTCGACCGGGCGGTGCTCGCCGACCTCGCCGCCACCGTGGAGGAGGCGACCGCGGCCTTCGACGACTTCGACTACGCGCGGGCGCTGGAGCGTACGGAACGATTCTTCTGGCGCTTCTGCGACGACTACGTGGAGCTGGTGAAGGCGCGGGCGTACGGCGACCAGGGCGAGGACGCGGGGACGCAGTCGGCGCGCGCGACGCTGCGGACCGTTCTCGACGCGCTGGTCCGCCTGTTCGCGCCGGTTCTGCCCTTCGTCACGGAGGAGGTGTGGTCCTGGTACGCCCAGGGCTCCGTCCACCGCGCCGCGTGGCCCACTCCCGAGGCCCCGGAAGGAGCGGACGCCTCGGTCCTGGCGACGGCCTCGGAGGTCATCGCGGCGATCCGCAGGGCGAAGTCGGAGGCCCGGCTCTCCATGCGGGCCGAGGTCGCGGAAGTGGTGGTCTTCGGGCCGCGCGCGAGCCTGCACCGCTTCGACCTCGCACAGGCGGACGTGCGGGTCGCGGGACGGGTCGGGGCCGTGGAGATGCGCGAGGGGGAGAAGCAGCTGAGGGTCGAGGTGCGCGTCGGGAATCAACCCCGGTGAGTCAGGTGTCACAGGGGGCGCGAGGGGCTGGCGAAGCGCCCCCGTTCGCGGGGTAGTGTGCCCGGGTGACGACGCAATCGAACACTCCTGCAGGTTGGTATCCGGACCCCCAGGGCGCGCCCCAGCTGCTGCGTTGGTGGGACGGTTCCCAGTGGACCCAGCACACCAACCCGGGCCAGCAGGCCGGTGGTCAGCAGGCGCAGGCCCAGCAGGCCCAGCCTCAGCAGGTCCCGCAGCAGGCCCACGTGGCTCAGCAGCAGGCAGCCCAGCAGCCGGCGCAGGCCGCGTACGGCCAGCAGGCGGTCCAGCAGCAGGCCCACTACAGCCACCCCCAGCAGGGGGCCCCGCAGGCCGACCCGGCCAAGGTGCAGCGGCAGGTCCAGCAGCAGGCGGGCGTCACCCCCACGTCGCAGGGCGGCGGCTCGCTCTTCACCGAGCCGGTCCTGGTCGTGAACCAGAAGGCCAAGCTCATCGAGCTGACGAACGAGTACAGCGTGATGGACCAGGCGGGCAACACGCTCGGCTCGGTCGTGCAGGTCGGTCAGAGCACGCTGAAGAAGGTCGCGCGCTTCGTCTCCAGCGTCGACCAGTTCATGACGCACAAGCTCGAGATCCGTGACGCGTACGGGCAGCCGGTGCTCAACCTGACCCGCCCCCGCAAGTTCATGAAGTCGCGGGTCATCGTCGAGCGCCCCGACGGCCAGCCGATCGGTGAGATCGTCCAGCAGAACATGATCGGGAAGATCAACTTCGCGATCATGGTGAACGGTCAGCAGGCCGGCGCGATCAAGGCCGAGAACTGGCGCGCCTGGAACTTCTCGATCGTCGACCACGCGGACAACGAGGTCGCCCGGATCACGAAGACCTGGGAAGGCCTCGCCAAGACGATGTTCACGACCGCGGACAACTACGTCCTGCAGATCCACTACCAGCTGCCCGAACCGCTCCTGAGCCTCGTCGTGGCGACGGCGCTGACGGTGGACACGGCCCTGAAGCAGGACTCGCGCGGCTTCGGGTGAGGTTGTTCCTCACGGAAACGGTGCTGGGGCGCGTCCTGGATCCAGGACGCGCCCCAGCCTCAGTGGCGTGACAGGTGCAGCGCGGCGGGTTCGGTCTGTCCGGGGATGGACGGCAGGAAGTCCTGTGGGGACAACTCCGAAGGTGCCTCCGAGGACGCCTCGTCCCGTGGTGAGCGGGTCAGGACCAGCACTCCGTACGCCGCGATCGCCGCGCCCCCGGCCGCCAGGAACAGCCCGGCCACGCCTCCCTGCAGCCGCTCGCCGAGCAGGGTGAGGCCGATGGCGGCGGCGGCCACCGGGTTGGCCAGGGTGACGACGGCCAGTGGTGCGCCGAGGCCCCCGCGATACGCGGTCTGGGACAGCAGGAGACCGCCCGCGGCGAACGCGGCGACGAGCAGCGCCACGACGATCACCTGCGGGGCGAGCAGCGGACCCGAGCGGTCCGTCGCGGCGACCGTCACGGTCTGGGTGAGCGCGGACGCGACACCCGAGGCGAACCCGGAAGCGGTCGCGTGACGCAGCCCCGGCCGCGTGCCGGGACGGGAGAGCACGCCGATCACGGCCATCGTGACGCCCGCGACGGCCAGCGCCTCCGTCAGGGTCAGCGTGTCGTCGGGCGCGGGCCCGGAAGCGGTGAGGAGCAGCGCGCCGAGGCCGATGAGCGTGAGCCCGGTGCCACGCCACTCCGGCGGGGTGACGCGCCGCCCGGCCAGGCGGGCGCCCAGCGGCACGGCGGCGACCAAGGTGAGCGCGCCGAGCGGCTGCACCAGGGTGAGCGGACCGTACTTCAGGGCCGCCACGTGAAGCAGCGCCGCGGACGCGTTGAGCCCGACCGACGACCACCAGGGACCGCTGCCGAGCAGCCGCAGGAAGCCGTTGCCGGAGTCCGTGACGCGGGTGGCGAGGCGTTCCTGGGCCACGGCGGCACAGGCGTACGCGGCGGCCGAGACGAGCGAGAGCGCTACGGCGAGGAGGGTGGCGTTCATCGGCGGACCCCGGGAGCGGCCAGCTCACGCGTCGGCGCGTACTGCCGCACGACACGCGAGCGCGCGGGATCCGGCAGCTTGATCACGGCGAGCGCGATGCCGAGCAGCGCGGTCACCGCAAGGGCGTCGAGCCAGTAGTGGTTGGCGGTCCCGACGACCACGAGCAGGGTGATCAGCGGGTGCAGCAGCCACAGCCAGCGCCACCGCGAGGAGGTCGCGACGATCAGTCCGACGGCGAGCATGAGCGCCCACCCGAAGTGCAGGGAGGGCATCGCGGCGAACTGGTTCGCCATCGAGTCGGTCTGCGGGGTGGCGCCGTACACGTTGGGCCCGTACACCTGCCCGGTGTCCACGAGCCCGGTGGCCGCCAGCATCCGCGGCGGCGCCAGCGGGAAGGTCAGGTGCAGCACGAGGGCAGCCGCGGTCAGTGCGGCGAGCACCCGGCGGCTCCACACGTAGTGCCGGGGCCTGCGCAGGTAGAGCCAGACCAGGAAGAGCGCGGTGGCCGGGAAGTGCACGGTCGCGTAGTAGGTGTTCGCGATGTGCACCAGGGTGTCGCTGCCGAGCAGCGCGTGCTGCACGGCGCCCTCGCCCGGCAGACGCAGGGTGCGTTCGGCGTTCCACACGTGGTGGGCGTTGCGGAAGGCCTCACCGGTGTGACCGTTGGCCAGCTGCCTGCCGAACTTGTAGACGAGGAAGAGTCCTACGACGAGGAGGAGCTCGCGGACGAGGGGCGGTCGGGCAGATGTGTCCGGCTCCCGGACGGCTATGTCCGGTTTCCCTTCGGCAGGCTCGGTTCGGGATTCCATCCCCCGGCCCCTTTACGTGACGACTGGGTGGTGCGGGTAGTGAGTGGTCAGGCGCCTCGCGGAGTCGTTGCGGACCTTGCAGTCGTGGAGCGCCACACTCATCGATACGCCAGTGTACCGATACGTAAGTGTACCGATACGCGGCCGTACCGGTACACTGGCGTATCGATAGGGTCGGTCGAAGCCGCCGCACCGAGGAGAAGAGTCATGACGTCGCCGGACCGGGCAGCAGAAGCAGGCACGACGGACCCCGCGGGCTCTTCGCGCCGCTCCAAGATCACGCCCGAGCGTGAGCAGGAGTTCTACGAGGCCGTCCTCGACCAGCTCCGCGAGTGCGGGTACGACGCCGTGACCATGGAGGGCGTGGCCGCGACCACCCGGTGCAGCAAGTCCACGCTCTACCGCCAGTGGAAGACGAAGCCCCAGTTCGTGGCCGCCGCGCTGCGCGCCAACCGCTGCGTGCGGTTCGCGGGCATCGACACCGGCACGCTCGCCGGTGACCTGCGCGAGGCGGCGCGGGCCGCGGGGGAGTGGTCGACGCGGGACAGCATGCTGGTCCAGGCGCTGAGCCACGCGGTGCTCCAGGACGAGGATCTGCGCAGCGCGCTGCGCGAAGCGCTGGTCGAGCCGGAGACGAAGGCGCTGGACGAGGTGATCGCGCGCGGGGTGGCCCGGGGTGAGATCGCCGCGGACCATCCGGCCACCAGATTCATCACGGCTCAGCTCATGGGCGTGGTCCGGGCCCGGCCCGTCCTGGAGGGCAAGCAAGCGGACGAGGAGTACCTGTCCGACTTCGTGGAGGCGTGCGTGCTGCCCGCTCTGGGGCTGACCGGAGCCACCTGATCGTGGACCGGGGCCCCGTGGATGACGGGCCCCGATCTGCCTGGCGCGCCGCACCGTGGGGACGGGGGTGGCGTGGCCGCTCTTGGCCGGGCGGGCGGAATCCTCGTGGTTCCGCCCGCCCGGCTCTGACGTTCCCGGGGCCCGTCGGACTTCCTGGGCCGGTCAGACTTCCTGGCCGTCGCCGCCCCCGCCGCCCGGCGCGGCCTTGATCCCCTTGGTGATCTCGTCCATCACGGACAGCTTCGGGGACTTGTCGTTCACGTCGATGCCGAAGCGGACGATGACGATCTTCGACTTCAGGGTGGGAGAGGGGAAGGCCAGCGACTGGACGTACCCGTCGTCGCTCTTCTCGGTGACGGCCTTCCAGCGCACGAGGTAGCCCTTCTGACCGGCCACGGTGACCGCCTTGGACTCCAGCTCCTTGTGCGAGGTGATCTTGCCGTAGGTCTTGCCGCCGTACGACTCCTTGGCGTTGACGGAGATGTCGGCCTTGGCGGCCGCCTCCGCCGTCTTGGCGTCGATCTTGAACCTTTCGGCGGGCCCCGAGTAAGCGCCGCCACGGGTGCAGGTCTTGTCGGTGTCCCGAGGGCAGGGATAGGGCCCGGTCGTCACCGAGGCACCGCCGCCGGCGGACTGCCCGGTCCAGTCGTCGGGCACGGGAAGACTGATGCCGCTGAAGATGTCGGTGGCGTACCCCTCTTCGCTGGGCGGCGCGCCGGACGGTCCGCCCGGCGGCTCCGACGACTCCGGAGCCTTCGGCTCCTGGGGCGCGCCGGGCTTCGACGGCGCGGAGGAGGGCGTCTTGGCGGCGCTGTCGCTGTCCCCGTTGTCGTCGTCGGCGGTCAGGAAGTACACGCCACCGCCGATGCCCGCGAGGACGGCCACGGCCACGCCTATGGCTATGCCTGTGCGCAGGCCGCGGCGGGGGGCGGGCTGTCCCGGATAGGCGGGGTAGTTGGGGTATGCGGTCGGGGCGCCGGGCGGATAGGCCGGAGGGGACGCGGGCGGCGCGCCACCAAATCCGGCGGCGGCTCCCACCGCACGCACCTGGTCGGTCCATGTGTTCCCGTCCCACCAGCGTTCGGTACGGGGGCCGTCAGTCGTCTGGCCGGGGTCGGGGTACCAGCCGGGAGGGGTTACCTGGGTCATGGGCGTCAGGGTATGAGCATTCGGTGAAAGTGGGATGAGAGGGGGCCTCTACGGAGGCCACCGACCGGCCGCCGTACTCCTCGCGGAGAGCGGTGAGTTCACCGCCCCCGCCCGTCCACCACCAACCGCACCGGACCGCCGCCCTCAGGAGCGGGCACCCGCACACCGGCCCGGCCCGGCGTGATCGACCCCAGCACGCTCGCGTGCCGCGCACCCGTGCTCTCCGGCACCGTCCCCGGCAGCCCGTGCGCCGTCAGGAAGCCGAGGACCGCGAAGGCGTACGCCTCCTTCGCCGCGGACGGCAGACCGAGCTCGTCGGACGTGCGCACCGGGATCTTGCCCCCCAACTCGGCCCGCAGGAACGCCATCAGCGTCGGGTTGCGGGTGCCGCCGCCGGAGGCGATGACCTCGGAGGCGTCCACCGACCTGACGGCGTCGGCGACCGTGCGGGCGGTCAGGAGGGTGAGCGTGGCGATGACGTCCTGCGGGGCGAGCGCCTCGTGCCCGGCGAGCGCCGCCCGCAGATAGGGCAGGTGGAAGAGCTCCTTGCCGGTGGTCTTGGGGGCGGGGCGCGCGTAGTACGGCTCGCGGAGCAGGACCGCGAGCAGCCCCTCGTCGACGGTGCCGCGCGCGGCCATCTCGCCGTCCATGTCGTACGTGAGCCGCTCCCGGGTCAGCTCGCGCACGGCGGCGTCGACGAGCGCGTTCGCGGGGCCCGTGTCGAAGGCGGTGCCGTCCGCGGCGGTGATGTTGGCGATGCCGCCGAGGTTCAGGGCGGCGGGGGCGCCGGGCCTGCCGCGCAGCCACATCCGGTCGACGATGCTGACCAGCGGGGCACCCTGGCCGCCCGCGGCGATGTCGCGGGGGCGGAAGTCGGCGACCACCGGGAGACCCGTCGCCTCGGCGATCCAGGCGGGCTGTCCGATCTGCAGCGTGCCGTGCACCTGGCCGCCCGCCACCCAGTGATAGACCGTCTGGCCGTGCGACGCGATCAACTCGGCGCGCCCGTCGCACAGTTCACGGTCCGCCTCGGCCGCCGCGGTGGCGAAGGCCTGACCGATGCGGGTGTCGAGGCGGCACACGTCCGCCAACGTGGTGGCGGCGGGCGGCAGCGCGGCGGCGAGCGACGTCCGCAGCTCCTCGTCGTACCCGCGGGTGATCAGACCCAGCGGGGAGAGCAGCAGGCGGTCGCCGTCGATCGTCAGGTCGGCCGCCGCCGCGTCGATGGCGTCGTACGAAGTCCCCGACATGAGCCCGATTACGCGCACGTGCTGCCCCTTTCACCGTCCTCACCAGTGCGTTTTGATCATTGCAGCGAAGAAGGGGCGAGCGCACTCGCACGTACGATCCAGTTCAGGCCATCGACGCAGAGGGGGGGCGACTTGTCCATGTCCACCACGGGATCGCCCGGTCCGCGCCAGGGGGTGCGCCGCACGAACCTCACCCGAACCGACGGCACGTGGAACGGCCTGCTCCTGGAAGTGCGCGAGCGGCCCCGGCCCGGTCTGTGCCCTTGGACCGCCGGGAACCGTCTGCTCCTGACGCAAGGGGAGAGCGCGGATCCGCTGCTGCTGGCCGTGGTGGACCCGCACCGCGACGGCGTCGACTTCTACCGCACCGGTCGCCACCACCCCCTGGTCCCACCCCTGCGCGCACACATGGCCCGCGCCTTCGAGGGCTCCCCGGAGCGCTGGGCCCACCAGTTCGCGGCCTTGCTCGCGACGTCACCCGACAGCCCCCTGCACGACGGGCGCTGGGTGCTGTCACCGGACCCGCTGCTGCGCCTGCGCCCGAACCACCCGCAGGGCGAGTCACCCGGGGAGTACTGGCGCTCGCTCCTCATCGAAGGTGATCCCGACGGGTACATCGAGTGGTTCGTCCACAACGGCTCGTGGGAGATCCTTCCGCTGCGGGCGATGCCCGACGCCGACGACCCGAGGGTCAAGGCGTACCGCAAGCAGGCGCGGGACGGCATCCTGCCGCCCGTCCTGCTCTGGTGGGTGAGCGGCCTCGACAGCCACCTCATTCTGGACGGGCACGCCCGACTGGCGGCGGCGATCGCCGAATCCGTGGAACCGACGCTTCTGGAACTGCAACGGACCGTCCCTCAGGACGAGGTGGACTCCGGCACGGAGCGTGCCGTGGCGACGTACGAGACGGAGCTGGAGCGGTTCACCGCGCTGCGCGCAGCGCAGGGCCCAAGCGTCCCCGACGGCGCCGAGTTCGCGGGGCCCGCCCTGGTCCGCCGCCTCGACGAACTGCGTACGGCCCACCGCCCCACGTGGGCCTGGCCGCTCCCGGGCGGTGTGCGGGAGTGGCGCAGGATCGCCCGGGAGCATGTGGGCGAGGGGAGCTGGGAGTACGGGTGACAGGGGGTTGGGGCGCGCGGGGCTTCGCTTCAGCGCAGGGAGAGGACGCAGAAGTCGTTGCCTTCCGGGTCGGCGAGGCACGTCCACGGCGCGTCGCCCTGGCCGACGTCGGTGTCGGTGGCGCCCAGGGCCCGCAGTCGTGCCACCTCCGCCGCCTTGTCGTCACCCTTGTACGGCGCCACGTCGAGGTGGGCGCGGCTCGCCACGGCCTTCTCGCCGGACGTGCGGATGAACTCCAGATACGGGCCGACTCCCTTGGACGAACGCATCCGGGCAAGATCGTCGCCCACCTCGTGCAGGGTCCAGTCCATCGCCTCGTCCCAGAAGCGGGCCATGGCCCGCGGGTCGGCACAGTCGACCACGATCGCGGCGACCGGCCCGGTGTCCCGGTAGAGCTCCCGAGGCTCAAGCACACAGAACACGTTGCCCTCCGGGTCGGCCATGACCGTCCACGGGACGTCGCCCTGGCCCACGTCGGCGTGCTTCGCACCGAGATCCTTCAGGCGCGCGACCAGTTCCGCCTTGTGGGCCTCGGAGGTGGTGGCGAGGTCCATGTGCACGCGGTACTTCACCGTCTCGGGGTCCGGGACGACGACGACATCCACGCAGATGGCGGCGGGGTCCGGCCAGGCGACGCCCTCGGGTTCGACGTTCGTGACGCCGGGGCCCTCGCTGGAGATGCCCCAGCCGAGCGCCTTCGCCCAGAACCGTCCCAGCGCCCATTCGTCCCGGGCCTTGTAATTCACGTTCACGAGTCGCAGCGGCATGTTTTCGATCATAGGTACAGGTGGGCGACGCGTGGCCAGAACTCACTCCCCGGGCCGGCCGGCCCCTCGGACCCCGGACATCACCAGCCGCCGGCACTCGCCGGGGCTGCCCCACGCGCCGCGCAGCGCCCGCGCCTTCGTCAGCCACAGCGACAGGTCGTACTCCGCGGTGTAGCCGATGGCGCCGTGGAGTTGGAGTGCCGCCCGCGCGGCGCCGTACGCGGCTTCGCTCGCCGCCACCTTGGCCGCGGCCATGTCCGCCGTCCGCAGGGTCAACGCCGCCCCGAACACGAGAGGTCGGGCGAACTCAAGGCTCATCAGGACGTCCGCCAGGCGGTGCTTGACCGCCTGGAAGCCGCCGATCGGCGTGCCGAACTGGGTGCGCTGCTTGACGTAGGCCACCGTCCTGTCGAGCAGCGCGAGTCCGACACCCAGGGCCTGCGCCGCCGTCGCGAGCGAGGCCCAGTCGGCCGCGTACCGGGAAGCCTCCGTCACCGACGGGCCCGAGGCGAGCAGTTCGCCGGGCCGGAGCCGGGCGAGGCGTCGCGCAGGGTCCAGCGACCGCTCCACGCGCGCGTGCCCGGAGGCCAGGCGCAACTCGCCGTCCCCGGAAGCCAGCCGCAGCGTCGCCGAGTCCGCGTCCAGTGCGAACGGCCCCCCTTCGGGGAGCGCGAGCGTCGTGATGGCCTCCCCGGAGGCCACGGACGCGAGGAGCCGCTTGGCGGGGGCCGCGTCGCCCAGTCCGGCGAGGCGGGTGAGCAGCGCGCCCGCCGCCACCGTCTCGACCACCGGTCCCGGCACCGCATGCCGCCCCAACTCGATGAAGGAGACGGCCATTTCCACCGGGAGTGGCCCTACGCCTTCGTACTCCTCGGGGACGGGCAGGGCGAACACGCCCGCGTCCGCGAGGCGGCTCCACACGGCATGCCCCGGCGCGTGGTCCCCGGCGGCCCATGCCCGCGCGGCCCCCGGGGTGTCCGCCGCGGTCAGCATCGCGTCGAGAGTGCGGGCGAACTCGCGCTGCTCGTCGTCGAGGAGGAACCTCATCAGCGGCGTCCCTTCGGCAGTCCGAGCAGCCGCTCGGCGATGATGTCGCGCTGGATCTCGTTGGTGCCCGCGTAGATCGGCCCGGCGAGCGAGAAGACATACCCCTCGGCCCATTCGCCTCCGTCCGCCAACTCGCCCTCGGGGCCCAGGAGATCGAGTGCGGTCTCATGCAGCGCGATGTCGTACTCGGACCAGAAGACCTTGTTCAGGCTCGACTCCGCGCCGATCGTCTCGCCCGCGGCGAAACGCGACGCGTTGGCCCAGGTGAACAGCTGGTAGGCGCGAGCCCCGATCACGGCGTCGGCGACCCGGTCGCGCAGTGCGGTGTCCGCGGGGTCGCCGTGCGTGCGCCACTGCCCCACCAGGCGGTCCGCCGCGGCGACGAAGCGGCCGGGGGAGCGCAGGGTCAGGCCGCGTTCGTTGCCCGTCGTCGACATGGCGATCCGCCAGCCCTGGCCCGGCTCGCCGATCACGTCCTCGTCCGGCACGAAGACGTCGTCGAGGAAGAGCTCGGCGAACGCGGGCTTGCCGTCGAGGCGTCCGATGGGGCGGACGGTGACGCCGTCCGCGTCGAGCGGGAACATCAGGTAGGTCAGGCCGCGGTGCGGCTTGGCGGAGCCTTCCGCGGAGCCTTCCGCGGAGCCTTCCGCGGAGCCTTCCGCGGAGCCTTCCGCGGAGGCGACTGCGGGGCCGCTGCGGAACAGGCCGAAGGCGCGGTCGGCGAACGCGGCCCGCGACGACCAGGTCTTCTGCCCGCTGATCAGCCAACCCCCGTCCGTGCGGCGGGCGGTGGAGCGCAGCGACGCCAGGTCCGAGCCCGATTCCGGCTCGGACCAGGCCTGAGCCCAGATCACCTCGCCGCTCGCCATCGGGGGCAGCACCCGGGCGCGCTGCTCCTCGGTGCCGAAGTCGAAGAGGGTCGGCGCGAGGAGGTTGATGCCGTTCTGCGAGACCCGGCCGGGGGCGCCCGCGGCGAAGTACTCCTCCTCGAACACCAGCCACTTGACGATGTCGACGCCCTGCCCGCCGTACTCCTCGGGCCAGGAGACCACCGACCAGCGATCGGCCGCGAGCTCGCCCTCCCAGGCGCGGTGGGCGGCGAAACCCTCGCGGGTCTCCAGCGACGGCAGCGGCTCGGCCGGCACGTGCGCGGCGAGCCAGTCACGTGCCCGCTGCCTGAACTCCATTTCCCCGGCGGCGAAATCGAGGTCCATCATTGGCCACCTACCTTCCCTAACAAGTGTTTGGTAGATTACCCTGGGATCGAGCCAGTCGTCGAGAGCTGAGGGGGCCGAGCGTGGACGCACCCGCGTATGTGCCGGGGCACGGTCTGCTCGCGGGCCGCACCGCCGTCATCACCGCCGCGGCCGGAGCGGGCATCGGCGGCGCCACCGCCCGCCGCTTCCTGGAGGAGGGTGCGCGCGTCGTCATGGGCGACGCGCACCCGCGCCGCACGAAGGAGTCGGTGGAGGCGCTGGCCGAGGAGTTCGGCGTGGGACGGGTCGAGGGGACACCCTGCGACGTCACGGACGAAGCCCAGGTGCAGGGGTTGTACGACCTGGCCGAGCAGTGCCACGGCGGTCTGGACATCGTCGTGAACAACGCGGGACTCGGCGGCACGGCCGAGCTCACCGAGATGACCGACGAGCAGTGGGACAGAGTCATCGACGTCACGCTGAACGGCACGTTCCGCTCCACCAGGGCCGCCCTGCGCCGCATGCGTGCCGCCGACCGCGGCGGCGTGATCGTGAACAACGCCTCGGTGCTCGGCTGGCGCGCCCAGGCCGGCCAGGCGCACTACGCCGCGGCGAAGGCGGGCGTCATGGCCCTCACCCGCTGCGCCGCCGTCGAGGCCGCGCCGCACGGCATACGGATCAACGCGGTCTCGCCCAGCCTCGCCATGCACCCGCACCTGGCGAAGGTCACCTCGCCGGAGCTGCTCGAAGAGCTGACCGCGCGCGAGGCGTTCGGGCGCCATGCCGAGCCGTGGGAGATAGCCAACGTCATCGTCTTCCTGGCCAGTGAGTACTCCTCGTACATGACAGGAGAGACGGTCTCGGTCAGCAACCAGCACGCCTAGGCGGAGAATGACCGTGTGTCGAAACAGAAGCAGAACAGCACCACGAAGAAGAAGGCCCCCGTGAGCTCGCCCGAGCGCCGCGGTGAACTCCTCGCCATCGCGGCCGACGTATTCGCCGAGCAGGGGTACAACGCGACCACGGTCCGCAAGATCGCGGACTCAGCCGGCATGCTCGCCGGCAGCCTCTACTACCACTTCGACTCCAAGGAGTCGATGCTGGAGGAGATCCTCTCCACCTTCCTCACCGAGCTGTGGGACGGGTACGACACCGTGCTCCAGTCACGGCTCGGCCCCCGCGAGACCCTGGAAGCGCTCGTCACCGAGTCCTTCCGGGAGATCGACCGGCACCGCTCGGCCGTCGCGATCTACCAGAAGGAGGCCAGGCACCTGGTCGCGCAGGCACGCTTCCAGTACCTGACCGACTCCCAGCAGCGCTTCGAGAAGACATGGCTGACGACGCTGGAGCGCGGCGTCGCGGAGGGTGTCTTCCGCGACGACCTGGACATCCGGCTCGCCTACCGCTTCGTGCGCGACACCGTCTGGGTCGCCGCGTCCTGGTACCGCCCCGGCGGCGGCCACAGCCCCGAGGAGATCGCCCGCCAGTACCTCTCGATGGTCCTGGACGGCATCGCCGTACGCACCACGTAGAGCGCGCGTCGTCACCCGGCGACCGCACCGACCGAGGAGCACGAGGAGTACGCAGTCATGGCCGAGGCCTACATCGTCGAAGCGGTCCGTACCCCCGTCGGCAGGCGCAAGGGCGGCCTCTCGGCCGTCCACCCCGCCGACCTGGGCGCCCATGTCCTGAAGGCACTCGTCGAGCGCACCGGTGTCGACCCCGCAGCCGTCGAGGACGTCGTCTTCGGCTGCCTGGACACGGTCGGCCCGCAGGCCGGGGACATCGCCCGCACCTCCTGGCTCGCGGCGGGGCTGCCCGAAGAGGTGCCCGGCGTGACGATCGACCGGCAGTGCGGGTCCTCGCAGCAGGCCGTGCACTTCGCGGCGCAAGGCGTCCTGTCCGGCACGCAGGACCTCGTCGTCGCGGGCGGCACGCAGAACATGTCGATGATCCCCATCGCCTTCGCCTCCCGGCAGGCCGCCGAACCGCTCGGCCTCACCGAAGGTCCGTACGCGGGCAGCGAGGGCTGGCGCGCCCGCTACGGGGACCGGCCCGTCAACCAGTTCCACGGCGCCCAGCTGATCGCCGAGAAGTGGGGCATCACCCGCCGCGACATGGAGGAGTTCGCCCTCCGCTCGCACCGGCGCGCCGTCCGCGCGATCGACGAGGGCCGCTTCGACCGCGAACTCACCGCCTATGGGGACGTGACCATCGACGAAGGCCCGCGCCGCGACACGACACTGGAGAAGATGGCGGGCCTCAAGCCCGTCCTGGACGACGGCACCATCACCGCCGCCTGCTCCTCACAGGTGTCGGACGGCGCCGCCGCCATGCTCGTCGCCAGTGAAAGGGCCGTACGGGAACACGGGTTGACGCCCCGCGCCCGCGTCCACCACCTCTCCGTGCGCGGCGAGGACCCGATCCGGATGCTGTCCGCGCCGATCCCCGCCACCGCGTACGCCCTCAAGAAGACCGGCATGAGCATCGGCGACATCGACCTCGTCGAGATCAACGAAGCCTTCGCGCCGGTCGTCCTCGCCTGGCTGAAGGAGACCGGCGCAGACCCGGAGAAGGTCAATGTCAACGGAGGTGCGATAGCCCTCGGCCACCCCCTCGGCGCGACGGGCGTCAAACTGATGACGACGCTCTTGCACGAACTGGAGCGCACCGGCGGCCGGTTCGGGCTGCAGACCATGTGCGAGGGCGGCGGCCAGGCGAACGTGACCATCATCGAGTGCCTCTGACGGCGTCCAGCTTCGGGCTCGACCTTCACCCCTTGCGGGAGTTGCTGCCCGGACCCCCCACCGTGAGGCCTTCTACCCGGCTAGTCTCGATGTCTGTACGTCGATTGAGCGACCTCGGGAGGTAGCGCGATGACGCAGGGACGGCCCGGAGGCGCCGCCTGGGCCCCGCTGTGGGAGCGCGACGCGGAACTCGCCGCTGCCACGAGGGCCGTGGAAGAGCTGTGCTCCGACGCGACGACGGCGGGCGGGCTGCTCGTCTTCCAGGGCGAGGCGGGCATCGGCAAGACGGCGCTGCTCGCCGAGGTGCGCCGTATCGCGGAGGGGCGGGCCGTGGTGTGGTCCGCGCGGGGCGGCGAGACCGTCACCTCCGTCCCCTTCAACGTCGTACGCCAGTTGCTGCAGCCGGCTCTCGTCGGTCTCTCCCCGGACTTGGCACGGGAGTATCTCGGCGACTGGTACGAGATCGCGGGCCCCGCACTGGGCATAGCCGAGCCGACCGGCGTCCAGGCCGACCCGCAAGGCGTGTGCGACGGCCTGGTCGAGGCGGTCGCGCGCCTCTCGGGACTGCACTGGCCGCTGGTCCTGCTCATCGACGACGCGCACTGGGCCGACCAGGAGACCCTGCATTGGCTGGCCGCGTTCGCCCAGCGCCTCGGCGAACTGCCCGTCCTCGTGGTGGTCGCCCACCGGCCCGACGACGCCACCGGCGACAGCGCGCGCCACCTCGCCGCGGTCGGCGCGGCGGCCCGCCCGCTGCCCCCGCTGCGCGCGCTCACCCCGGACGCGGCGGCCGGCCTCACCCGCGCCACCCTCGGTGAGCACGCGGACGCCCCGTTCTGCCGCGAGGTCTGGGCCGTCACGGGCGGCAATCCGTACGAATCCGTGGAGCTCCTCGCCAAGGTGCAGGACAGCGAACTGGAGCCGGTGGAGGGCTCCGCCGCCGAACTGCGCGCCCTGAACCGCTCGGCGCGCGGCCGTGGGCTCGTCGCCCGTCTCGAAGGACTCGGCACGGACGTCACGCGGTTCGCGTGGGCCGCCGCGATCCTGGGCACCGCCATCCCGCTGGATCTCGCCGCCTCGCTCGCCGGGATGACCCGCGAGACGGCCGAGCGGTGCGCGGAGCGGCTGCGCACCGCGCGCATCCTGCTCGGCGCCGACGAGGGCCTGGAATTCGTCCATCCGCTGATCGCGAGCACCGTCTACCGCTCGATCCCGGCCGCCACCCGCACCGCGTTCCACGGCCAGGCCGCCTGGGCCGTCACACTGTCGGGCCGCGGCGCCGCCGCCGCGTCCCGGCACCTCCTCGAGGTGCATCCGGACGACGATCCCGAGCTGGTCAAGCAGTTGCGTGAAGCGGCGGCCGAGCACTTGGCGGTCGGCGCGCCGGACGCCGCCCGCCGCTGCCTCGAACGGGCTCTGCGGGAACCTCCGCTGCCCGAGACCCACGCGCGCGTGCTCTATGAACTGGGCTGCGCCACCCTCCTCACCTCGCCCGCCAAGACCATCGGTCACCTGCGCGAGGCCCTGCACACCCCGGGGCTCGACCGGAAGCTGCGGGTGGACGCGGTCTGCCGCCTCTCCCAAGCCCTCGTGCACAACGATCAGTTGGAGGAGGCCCTGCGCGTCGTGGACGCCGAGGCCGAGCGTCTCGACCCCGGACCCGACCGGATGCGTCTGGAGGGGGTCCACTACATGTGGGAGGGCATCCACGCGCGAGAGGACGACGCCACGGGCCGATCGCGCCGTCTCGCCGCGCTCGCCCGGCCGCTGCCGGGGCGCGACAACTCCGAGCGCGCCCTGCTGATCCTGCGCGCCTTCGACGCGATGACCCGCGGGGAGAACGCGGAGGAGGTCGTCGAGCTGTGCGACCGTGCCCTCGTCAACGGCCGCCTCGCGCCCGGGCTCGGCTGGACGGACACGGAGTGGGGCTTCGAGCTCCTGACGATGCTGGGCGGCGCCTACATCTTCACCGACCGCCTCGACCGCGCCGAGAGCGTCTTCGCCGAGGGGGTCCGTTCCTATGAGGCCGCGGGCTGGAGCGGCGGTCATCTGGCGGTCGCCAAGGCCTGGTTGGGCCTGGTGTACCGCAGGCGCGGGCGTCTCGCCGAGGCGGAGGCGTCGCTGCGGGAGAGCCTTCGGCTCACGGACCGGGTCGGCAGCGGGCTGCCGATGCACTGGGACGCCGCGTGCAAGCTCATCGACGTGCTGCTCTCGCGCGGCAAGATCGACGAGGCCCGTGAGGCCGCCGATCGCTACGGCATCGCGCCGCCCTACCCCTCCACGATCTTCCTGCCGGACATCCACTACGTGCGCGGCCGGCTGCTGATCGCTTCCGGGCAGCGGCCGGAGGGTGTCAACGAACTGGAAGTGGCGGCGAAGACGGCGAACGAACGCGGCTGCTACAACACCGTCGTCAACCCCTGGGCGTACGAACTGGCCCGGGCCGTCGCCGTCGAGGACCCGCGGCGGGCGGCCGACCTGGTGGCCGAAGCCCGGGTGCAGGCGGAGCACTTCGGGACGGAGACGGCGATCGGTGAGGCGCTGCGGTGTGCGGCGTCCCTGGAGAGCGGCCAGCGGGCGGTCGAACTGCACGCCCGAGCCGTCGCCTGCCTGGAGGCATCCCCGTGCGCCTACGAACACGCGGTCGCCCGCGTCGAGTACGGCATCGCGGCAGGCTCAGCAAACGAACTGGCCCGCGGCCTGGCCCTGGCCGAATCATGCGGAGCCTCCGGCTTGGTGGCCCGAGCCCGTGCTTCGCTGGAGGTGGCGAGGGTCTGAGAGGGGGTGCCCGGGGGCCGGTTCCGGGACAACCACTCCCGCTGATCCAGTGCCCGAGGGTTCCCGGGCACGGGGCGGATGCGGCCTCCCGAGCCGCTCCGGTGCGACGGGCAGTGTCAGCGTCTCGGCGAGCAGCCGCTGTCTGTGAGCCCGCCGGGTCTCAGGAGTTGGGCGCGGGGGGCGGCCCTACGCGGCGCCTTGGTGTAGCGGGGTAGCCCCTTCGCTCTCTGGGGCAGCCGCCGTCCGTCAGCCCGCCCAGACCCAAGGCCTGGGCGTAGATTCGGCCTTCGGTACGCGCTCCGTATACCGCCTGGCACCCATGCCTCGGTGAGCAAGCCGCGTCTTACAGCCCGCCCCAGGGCCCCAGGGCTCGGGAGTCGGCCCGGCCTTCTCGCTACTCCGCCCCGAGACTCAGGCGCTGGCCGCGGCGGAGGAATCGGGCACAGCCCGCCGCAGGCCGCTGCCGACCAGCCCCCCCCCAGGCCGGCGCTCAGCTCAGTCGCGTCACCACCGCCGCCGCCTCCCTCATCACCTCCGTGATCAGTTCCTCACATGACGGGAGGTCTTCGATTACGCCCGCTACCTGGCCGGAGGCCATGATTCCGGTCTCCGGGGAGCCGTCCACCATCGCTGACTTCAGCATCATCGGCGTGTTCGCGGCGAGCAGGGTCTGGCTCCAGGTCAGTTGCTTGCCGTGGCGCATCGTGAGGCCGTCGCGGACCATCTCCCGCCAACCCATGCCGGACACCCTCCGGAACGCTGCCGCGTGCCGCACGGCCCGGGCGAGGGAGGACGCCCGGCCCGACTTCTCCAGGGCCGCGACGAAGTCCGTCCGCAGCATGCGGTGGGGGAGGCCGTCCACGCGCGTGGTCACCGTGACGTCCTTGACCGACGCGGCCAGATAGCGGGCCTTGACCGCGTCCGGCACCGTCGAGTCCGACGTCAGCAGGAAGCGCGTGCCCATCGCGATGCCCGCCGCGCCGTAGGCGAGCGCGGCGACGAGTCCCCGGCCGTCGAAGAAGCCGCCCGCCGCGATCACCGGTATGTCCACCGCGTCCACGACCTGCGGCAACAGCACGGTCGTGGCGACCTCACCCGTGTGCCCGCCGCCCTCACCGCCCTGCACGATCACCGCGTCCGCGCCCCACGCCGCGACCTTCTCGGCATGCCGTCGCGCGCCGATGGACGGGATGACGACCACCCCGGCGTCCTTCAGCTCCGTGATCAGCTCCTTCGAGGGGGCGAGCGCGAAGGACGCGACCCGCACCCCCTCGTCGACGATGATCCGCACCCGCTCCGGCGCATCGCCCGCGTCGGCGCGGAGATTCACCCCGAAGGGCTGGTCCGTACGGGACTTGACCTCGCGGACGGCGGATCGCAACTGCTCGACCGTCATCGTCGCGGAGGCCAGGATGCCGAGGGCGCCCGCGTCAGCCGTCGCGGAGACCAGGCGCGGGCCCGCCACCCACCCCATGCCGGTCTGCACGATCGGATGCCGGACGCCGACCAGCTTGGTCAGCGCCGTCTCCATGCCCGGCGGGCGCGGCGTCACGAGCGGACCTCGCGCTCACGCAGACCGCGCGGGTCCACCACCTCCCGGATCAGCCGGAGCTCCTGCGCGGTGGGCTCGCGGGTGGCGGGGACCTCGTCCGCCGTCGCCAGTGCGAAGCCGGTCGATTCCCGCACCTGCTCCACCGTCACGCCCGGATGCAGGGACACCAGCCGCATCGCGTGGTCCGCCGCCCCGAAGTCGAAGACACCGAGATCCGACACCACCCGGCGCAGGTCGTGGAAGCGGGTCGCGGACGGCCCGGCTGCCGCCGCGCTGTCGTATCCCACACCGCTGATCATGTCGACCTTCTCGACGAAGACGCGCGTCGAGTGGCGTGGGATCCAGTAACTCACCGGATTGTTGAGGGTGTTGACCGGCGCACCGCGCACGCCGAGCAGCTGGCGCCTGGGCCGTTCCCAGTCGCCGATGCAGGAGATGTTCTGGTTTCCGAAGCGGTCGATCTGGCTCGCGCCCATCATCACGTGACGCCGGCCGCCCATGACCATCGTCAGATGCTTCCTGTACGGCAGCCAGCCCTCCGTCACCGCCGACGGCGCCCCCACGGCGGGCACATCCCCGATCAGCAGCGCCTCCCCGTCCGTGAGCAGCAGGTCCGGCGAGAACGTCAGCTTGGCCAGCCGGGCCGCGATCGAGGGGATCGTCCCCATCGGCGACGCGAGGATCTCGCCGGCGTCCCGCCAGGCCTCGGCGCAGGCGATCACGCAGTACTCGGCGCGGGTGACGGCGGTCGCCCCAGCCGCACCGGCCGTGGCCGTCGGGTCGGTCCGCGTCATCGCTGCTCCTTGTGCCACGTCTGGACGGCCGTCTGATAGTCCTGCTCAGTGCCCGCGAGGAAGCGGTCCTCGAATTCCTTCCAGGCGTCCGGGTCGCCCGCGGCCGTGGCGTACGCCTTCTGGAATGGCTCGTCACGGCCGTAGTCCGGCACGCACGACGTGAAGTGCGCGCCCTTGGGCGTCTCGGTCACGCCCGTCACCGCGTGCCGCGAGACCAGCATCGTCTGCGGCGCCGACTGCCCTGCGAGCTCGCTCGACTCGACGATCCGCTCGCACGACACGTACGCCGTGTCGGCCGCCTCGCAGAACAAGTCGTCGAAGTACGGGTCGGGGCCCAAGTACTGGGCGTTGCCCAGGCGGTCCGCGCGGTTCAGGTGCACCAGGGCCGCGTCCATCCGCAGGGCGGGCACGGCGACCAGCTCCTCCCGGTCCTCGTACGGCGAAGTCACCGTACGCAGATGGGGGTTGACCCGCAGGACGTCCGAGCCGAGGCCCGCGCGGATCGGCAGGAACGGCAGCCGCTGGACGCCCGCGGTCAGGCCCTGCATGAACATCGCCTCGTCCAGCTCGACCAGTTCGAAGGCGCCACGCTCGCGTGCCGCACGGAAATGCGGCTCCAGGGGAATCGAGTCGAGGGTCGTGAACGCCGTGACCAGCTTGCAGATCTTCCCCGCCGCGGCCAGCAGACCGATGTCCGGGCCGCCGTACGAGACGACCGTGAGGTCCGTGATCCCGGACCGGAGCAGGGCCCGCACCAGGGCCATGGGTTTGCGGCGTGACCCCCAGCCGCCGATGCCGAGCGTCATGCCGCTGCGCAGCCGTCCCACGATCGCGTCGGGTGTCATGGTCTTGTCCGTCATGCCCTGCCCTCCTCCTTCTCTCCGGGCCCCGTCCCGAAGTCCTCGCGGATGCGGTCGGCGAGGCCGCTCAGGTTCGCCTCGAAGGTGAAGCCCTGCTCGAAGCGGTAGCTCCGGTGTACGTCCACGGGGTCGATGCCGTTGATCGCGGCCTTCGCGAACCGCAGCAGCGTCCCGTCCTTCCGCGCGATCTCGCGCGCCAACTCCAGTGCCGCTTCCCGTACTTCCTCGCGTGGGACGACCCGCCACACCGAGCCGTGCGCGTGCAGCTCCGCCGCCGTGGCCGTGCGCGAGGTGTAGTACAGAGCCCGCATCAGGTGCTGCGGCACCAGGCGGGCGAGATGCGTGGCCGCGCCGAGCGCACCCCGGTCGAGCTCGGGCAGGCCGAACGTGGCGTCCTCGCCCGCCACGATCGCGTCCGCGTTGCCCACCAGGCCGATGCCGCCGCCCAGACAGAAGCCGTGCACCGCCGCCACGACCGGCACCTCGCACTCGTACACCGCCGAGAACGCCTCGTAGCACCCTCGGTTGGCGCCTATCAGGGCGCTGTGGCCGCTGTCGCGCTGCATCTCCTTGATGTCCACGCCCGCGTTGAAACCGCGGCCCTCTGCGGCGAGGACGACGCAGCGTGTCCCGGAGTCGTGGCCCGCCGCGCGCACCGCGGCCGCCAGGTCGAACCACCCCTGCACGGGCAGGGCGTTGACGGGCGGGAAGTCGACGGTGACGACAACCACGCCCTTGTCCGGGGTGGAGGTGGAGACAGACATCAGAGGATCCGCTACCTTTCAACCAGGCACCTTCAACCAAACATTTGTTAGTTAGGAAGGTAGCAGCGATGACTGACACCCGACAGGTGGTCGTCGTCACCGGCGGCACCCGAGGCGTCGGCGCCGGTATCGCCCGCAGCTTCCTCGCCGCCGGCGCGCAGGTCGTCGTCTGTGCCCGCAGGCCGCCGGACCGGCCGGTCGAGGTGGCGGGAGCAGCGGCCGAGTTCCGGCCGCTCGACCTGCGCGACGCGGCGGCGGCACAGACGTTCTTCGCTGGTGTGGCCGCCGATCACGGCCGGTTGGACGCCCTGGTGAACAACGCGGGCGGCACGCCGTTCGGGTTCCTCGCCGAAGCGGCCCCGGCCCGCCAGGCGAAGATCGTCGAACTCAATCTGCTGGCCCCGCTGTACGCGTCCTTGGCGGCGTACGAGGTGATGCGGGGTCAGGAGGACGGCGGGGGCAGCATCACCATGATCGGCAGCGTCAGCGGGTCTCGGCCCTCTCCCGGCTCCGGTGCGTATGGGGCGGCCAAGGCGGGCCTGGAGAACCTCGCGCGCACGATGGCCGTGGAGTGGGCCCCGAAGGTGCGGGTCAACACCGTCGTGCTCGGCCTGGCCCGCACCGAGAGCGCCCATCTGCACTACGGGGACGAGGCCGGAGTCGCGGCGGTCGCCCGCACCGTCCCGCTCGGCCGCCTCGCCGATCCGTCGGACGTCGGGGACGCGTGCGTGTTCCTCGCCTCCGACGGCGCCCGCTACATCAGCGGCGCCGCGCTGCACCTGCACGGGGGCGGTGAACGCCCCGCGTTCCTGGACGCGGCGTCCGTCAACCACTGAACGTGGCCGAGCAGTTCCGACCGAACGTATCCGAGCAGTTCCGTATGACGAGGAGTTCGCATGACGTCAGCCGACAAGCCGGCCACGGGAATCTGCGCGGGCCGTGTCGTGATCGTCACGGGTGCGGGCCGTGGCCTCGGCCGTGCGCACGCGCGCGCGTTCGCCGCGGAAGGCGCCAGGGTCGTGGTGAACGACCTGGGGGTGGGAGCAGATGGCTCCGGGGCGTCCGGCGGGCCCGCGCATGAGGTCGTCGAGGAGATCCGCGCGGCGGGGGGCGAGGCCGTCGCGCACGGCGGTGACATCGCCACGTCCGAGGGCGCCGCGTCCCTGGTGCGGACCGCGCTCGACACGTACGGAAGCCTCGACACCCTCGTCAACAACGCCGGGTTCCTACGGGACCGGATGCTGGTCAACCTTGAGGAGGATGAGTGGGACGCGGTGATGCGTGTCCATCTGAAGGGTCATTTCCTGCCTACGAAGCACGCGGCGGCGTACTGGCGCGGGGAGGCGAAGGCAGGGCGGGCGCGGCACGCGTGCGTGATCAACACCAGCTCAGGGGCGGGACTGCTGGGGAGCGTCGGGCAAGGGAACTACAGCGCGGCCAAGGCCGGAATCCTCGGGCTCACCCTGGTCGCCTCCGCGGAATTCGCCTCCTACGGAGTGCGGGTCAACGCCATCGCACCCGCCGCGCGCACGCGCATGACGGAGAGCACCTTCGCGGAGACCATGGCCGCACCCGAAGGCGGCGGCTTCGACGCGATGGCCCCGGAGAACGTGTCACCCCTCGTGGTGTGGCTCGGCTCCGAGTCGTCCGCGGGGGTCACGGGCCGCGTCTTCGAGGCGGAAGCGGGCCGCATCACCGTCATGGAGGGCTGGCACCCGGGTCCGACGGCCGACAAGGGGGCACGCTGGACCCCGACGGAGGCAGGCGACACGACCCGCAAGCTGCTCGCGGGCGCGGAGACGCCTCAACCGGTGTACGGGGCGCGGTAGGAGCGGCGGTTCTCAGGCCCCCGACCCCACCCGTACCGCCTCCGTGCCTTCCCTGCTGTGGTGCTGTGCCCAGTTTTCCAGTGAGGTGTGGCAGGCGTGGTCCAGGTGGCGTAGTCCTGTGAGGTCGAGTTCGACCGGGCGGGTCGGGGGGAGGGACTCCAGGGCGTCGAGGAGCTTGGGCAGGCGCAGGAACGTGGCGTTGCCCGACAGGTGGACGTGGATCGGGCCCACGCCCTTGTCCACGACCTCCACGTGCACGTGTGACGTCTCCCAGGCGGACTTGACCACGGCGAGCACGAGACCGATGAGGACCCCCTCGAACATGCTCACCGAGACGATCGCCGTGGCCGTCACGACCAGGACCACCGCCTCACCGCGGTGCTCGCGCCACAGGTGTGCCAACTGCCGCACCGGGATCAGCTTGCAGCCCGCATGCACGAGGACGCCCGCCAGCGCCGCGACCGGGATGAGGCCGAGGGCAGCGGGCAGCAGCGCCGCGAAGAGGAGCAGCCAGACGCCGTGCAGCACGCGGGACGCCTTCGTCCGCGCGCCCGCCCGCACGTTGGCGGAGCTGCGGACGATGACGGCGGTCATCGGCAGCGCGCCGAGCAGCCCGCTCACGGTGTTGCCTGCGCCCTGCGCCATCAGCTCCTTGTCGTACGAGGTGCGCGGGCCGTCGTGCATGCGGTCCACGGCAGCCGCGCTGAACAGGCTCTCCGCCGACGCGATCAGGGCGAACGCCAGGACGGTGCCGACGGCAGCGACACTCATCAGCTCCCCGAAGGCCGCGGCGTCCGGCATCCGTACCGCCTCGACGAGCCCCCGTACCTCGACCGTGGCCACCGGCAGGGAGCACAGGAGCGAGGCTGCCGTGGCGAGCGCCACTGCGGCCAGCGGGGCGGGGACCACGCGGACCTTCGGGGGAAGCCGGTGCCAGCACACGAGGACGACGATGGTGCCCACACCGAGCGCGAGGGCGGCGAGAGCGCGCTCCGAGCCGATCGCCCCGGTGAGCATGCCCGGCAGCCCGGCGATCTTGCCGAGGCCGCTCGCGGGCGCCTCGCTGTCCGTCATGGCGTACAACTGCCCGGCGATCAGGATGAGTCCGATCCCGGCGAGCATGCCCTCGACGACGGCCACGGAGATGGCGCGGAAGAAGCGGCCGAGACGCAGGAAGCCCATGGCCAGTTGGAGGAGCCCGGCGGCGAGCACAAGGGCGCCGAGCGCGGCGACACCGTACTGCTGCACGGCTTCGTACACGAGCACGGTGAGTCCCGCGGCGGGACCGCTGACCTGGAGGCTGCTGCCGGGCAGCAGGCCGGTGACGAGACCTCCGACGATGCCGGTGATCAGGCCGAGTTCGGCGGGCACCCCGGAGGCGAGGGCCACGCCCGTGCACAGCGGCAGGGCGACGAGGAAGACGACCACGGAGGCCGCGAAGTCGTGTCGTACGCCGTCGGGTGCCGTGAACACCGAGCGGGCGCGGTCGAGCAGGGAGGCAGGGGAAGGCTGCATGTCGGTTGACTCCTGAGCGCCGTGGGGGCGCATCGGTGCGACGTGGACCGGTTCGGGTCCGGCCGGCGGCGCGTCAGGCGGGGGAGCCTGGCGGCATGGCCGTGCCGGAGGACCCGATCAGCAGCGGAAGACCTGGAGGAGGGCCGGCAGTTCGCGGCCCGCGGGTTTCGTCCCGGGGTGGGTGACGGCAATGGCGCGGCACGCGCGCATGCCGTCGTCCGCGGTCGTGCGCGGATGGGCGTGCAGCTGCGGAGCCGTGTCGGGGGTGAGGTCACGGCAGTGCGCACGCCCGCGCGCCGGGAAACGCTCGGATTTCTCGGGGTGCGTGTCCTCGCCGCACTGGGCGTACGGCGCCGTGGCCGGTGGCGTACGCGATTCCGCGGCGGACGCGTGTGCGTTGACTCCGTGCGCGAAGAACTGGACGATCACCAGGACGACGGCGACCAGCGCCACGGACAGCATCCGCCTGCGCACCCCGGCTCCCGTCACAGTGGCAAAGTCCTCACGTGGCCGCGTAACTCCCATGGTCACCAAGTAACTTAACCGTCGAAACAGTCACCGGAGTGATCGCACGGTGACGTGGCGCGACAGCCACCCTTCGATCAGATGTGCGTGACACGGCTGCGCGGGCGGGGGTAGGGGCAAGGCGAGGCCGGGCGGGGCATGGGGGCCCCGCCCGGCGCGGGCTGGTGTCAGTGCACGTGCGGCCCGCCGGTCAACCGCGGCTTCCCGCGCGGCACGAGGACGAACGTGGCGGCGGCGCTGACCGCCGCGGCCACGGCGCACACCACGAACGCGTCCGCGAAGCCACCTTGCGTCCCGCCGTCGATCCCCGCCGCGGCGACCGTCGACATCACGGCCACGCCGATGGATCCGCCCACCTCGTGGCAGGTGTTGACCACACCGGACGCGACGCCCGCCTCCTCGTGGGCGATGAACCCCAGCGCCGTGGTGGTGGCGGCGACGAACACCGAACCGAGCCCCAGAGCGGCGACGGACATGCCCGGGGCGACACGCGCCCACGCGCTGCCGTCGGTCCCCGCGCCTGCGAGCAGAGCGGTGCCGAGCCCCGCCAGCGCGAGCCCCGCGGCCGCCGTGGGCCGCGCTCCCCACTGGCCCACGAACCGCCCGCCGAGATGCGCGCCGACCCCCGTGGCGACGGCCACCGGCAGGAACAGCACCCCGGTCCGCAGGGCGCTGTGGCCGCGTACCTCCTGGAGGAACACCGACCCCAGGAAGAACAGCGAGATCAGCAGCGCCGTCGCGACCAGCATCAGATACGAGCCGGCGACGACCGGTCGCCGCCGCAGGACGGCCGGATCGATCAGCGGTGAACGCTGCGCACGCTCGACGGCGGCGAACGCTCCGTAGGCCACGATCGAGGCGGCCACCGGCACCAGCGTCCGGGCGTCCGACCAGCCCGTGCCGCCCGCCGCCACGAGGCCGTAGATGAGCGAGCCCGTGCCGGCGGTGACCAGCAGCGCGCCGGGAATGTCGAGTCGGGCGGGCCGGGGCGCGCGGGCGGGGACGACGGCGGGCAGGGCGAGGAGCAGGGCCGCGCCGATGGGGACGTTGACGTAGAAGATCCACTCCCAGCCGGGGCCGTCGGTCAGGACGCCGCCGAGCAGGACGCCGATCGCCGCGCCCGCACCGCCGATCGCCGACCACACGCCGAGCGCGCGATGACGGTCGCGTCCCCCGAAGGTCGTGGTGACGATGGCCAGGGCGGCGGGGGAGAGCAGCGCGGCGCCGACGCCCTGCGCGGTCCGGCCCGCGAGGAGGGTCGCCGGGCCCGACGCCAGGCCGGTCAGCAAGGAGGCGGCGGTGAACAGGGCGAGGCCGCAGAGGAGGGTACGGCGCGCCCCGAGGACGTCCGCGAGCCGCCCACCGAGCAGCATCAGGCCGCCGAAACAGAGCGTGTACGTCGTGACGACCCAGGTCAGCGCGGTGCGGCCGAGGTCGAGGTCGGCGGCCATGCTCGGCAGTGCGACGTTCACGACCGTCACGTCGAGCACCAGCATGAACTGGGCGACACACAACAGCGCGAGCGCTGCCCACGGGCGTGAGCCGGTGGGAGGTGGCGCGGCCGTGTGGGGCGCGGCGGCCGGGGTCGGGTGGGAATGCGTCATGGCAGGTCCTTGGGCATAGAGGGGCCGATTAGAGGGGCCGATAGAGGGGCCGGGGGAAGGGCTGGGGTCAGAGAGAAGCGGGCGCGCAGTCCTGCCGCATATGAACTGTACTGGCTAGTTCACATGAACTCAACTGTTCAGTTCAGTTCGCTGGTAAAGTGCGGCGTATGCGTACTGAGGGAAGCGGCGAGGCAAGGAGCGGGGGCCCCACGGGCCCGCGCGCCGAGCGCAAGCGCGAGGCGATCGTCCGAGCGGCCCGCACGCTGTTCCTGCGGGAGGGCTTCGGCGTCGGCATGGACGCCATCGCGGCCGAGGCGGGCGTCTCCAAGGTGACCGTCTACAACCACTTCGGGAACAAGGAGGCGCTGTTCGTCGCGGTGATCGCGGGCGCGCTCGACGAACCCCTCGACGCCTCGTCGTCCGTCGCCGCGCTCGACGGCCTCACCGAGGCGGACGACCTGCGCGAGGCGTTCCTGAACGTGGCCCGCTCCTGGGTCGACGTCGTCCGCAACGACCAGGAGATGAACGCGCTGCGCCACCTCGTGGCCCGGGAGATCCACCGCTTCCCCTCCCTCGGCGAGGCCTGGGGAGCGCGCGGCCCGGAAGGTCATCACCCCGCCATCGCGGGCGCGTTGCGCGAACTCGCCGAGCGGGGGCGGCTCTCCGTCCCCGACCTGGAGACGGCGGTCCTCCAGCTCTACTCCCTGCTGGTCTTCCCGCACCTGGTCTTCGGCTCGTACGGAACGGACATCAGCGAGGACCTGACGGAGCGTCTGATCGTTGCAGGAATCGACATGTTCCTCGGGTTCTACGCCACCGCTTAGCGTCGCGTGGCGAGTTGGTGTCACGTGGCGAGTTGGCGTCACGTGGCGAAGCGCCCGAATTGCGCCACCCGAAATCATCGCGAAACCACCCCGCCCCGCCGCCCGCCTACACTCCGGCCCATGGCGCGGATCCTGCCCTTCCAGCCCAGGCGGCTCCCCACCGGCGACGAGAGCGGGCCCGCCCTGCGGTTCCGCACCGTGCACGGCTACCGGCGCGCGTACCGCGTCGCGGGCGACGGACCGGCGATCCTGCTGATCCACGGCATCGGCGACTCGTCCGCGACATGGGCCCCGCTGATCCCCCGACTGGCCCGTACCCACACCGTCATCGCCCCCGATCTGCTCGGCCACGGCGCGTCCGAGAAGCCCCGGGCCGACTACTCGGTGGCCGCGTACGCCAACGGGGTCCGCGACCTGCTCGGCGTGCTCGGTGTCGAGCGGGTCACCCTCGTCGGGCACTCGTTCGGCGGCGGGGTCGCGATGCAGTTCGCCTACCAGTTCCCCGAGCGCGTCGACCGGCTCGTCCTGGTGAGCACCGGAGGCGTCGGCCCGCAGGTCACCCCCGTGTTGCGGGGCGTCTCACTGCCCGGCGCCGCACTGCTGCTCTCCCTGCTCGGGCTGCCCGGCGCCGGTCTGCCGGTGCGGGCCACCGTCGCGCTGCTGCGGCTGCTCGACACCGGGCTCGGGCAGGACGCGCCGGAGCTGGTGGGTCTGGTCGACGCGCTGCCCGACGTGTGGGCGCGGGCCGCGTTCATCCGCACGCTGCGGTCGGTCGTCGACTGGCGGGGTCAAGTGGTCACGATGCTGGACCGCTGCTACCTCGCCCAGGGCATGCCCACCCTCATCGTCTGGGGCGACCGGGACGGCGTCCTTCCGGTCGACCACGCGTACACCGCGCACGAGGCGATGCCCGGCAGCCGCCTCGAAATCTTCCCGGGGGCCGGGCACTTCCCCTTTCACGCCGATCCGGTGCGCTTCCTCGCGCTCGTCGAGGAGTTCATCGGGGCGACGGAACCGGCCAGTTGGAGCATCGACCAGTGGTGGCGGCTGCTGCGGGCGGGGCGGCCGGGCGACGAGGCGTACGTCGACGCGATCGAACGGCGGTATCGCGAGGCGAGCGAGCGAAGCGCCACCTAGGGGGACTGACTCGCTCGCCGCCAGACCGTCATGTCCGCGGTCATGAAGCTGAACCCGTCGTTCGGGAGCGCGGTCGACTTCACCTGGACCACAAGGAGGGCGATGTCCCCGGAGGGGTTCTTCACGCAGATCTCGCTGCCGGCCGCCACCGCGGCCAGCGGGAGGTCGTGGCTGTCGGCGCCCGTGAGGGCGAGGCGGCACGATGCGAGTGTGGCGCCCGGCTTGCTGTAGAGGAGGGAGATCACGCTCTTGTCGCTCTGCAGCGAACAACGGTCCTGCCCGCAGACGAAGCGCAGGTCGCCCTTGCGGTCCTTGCGGCGGGTGGGCTCCCTGAGGCTCACGGAGTTCTTCTCGTCGAACCATTCCTGCGGATACGCGGCGGGGCGTGGCGCAGTGGGCGCGGTCGCGGAGGACTTCGAGGAGGGGCGCTTACCGTCCGACGAGCCGTCGTTCTCGTCACCGGCCTCGGCGTTCTCGCCGGTCACCGATCTCTTGCCGTCCCCGGAACCCGAGCCCGATCCGGATGTGGAGCCCGACGCGGACCCCGACGACCGGCCGGTCGCCTCCGAACCCGTCGCATCCGAACCGGACTTCGAGTACGTGTCACGGACGCGCAGGCCCATCGCGTCCGTGACCGCCCACGTCAGCCCGAGCACCAGCAGCGCGCAGCCCGTCACCACGGCCGCGATGAGCGCGTTGCGTCTTCGGCCGGCCCGCCGCTCGTCGAGACCCGTCGGCCGGGTCGTCGGCGGCGGCTGAGGCGGGGCGAACAGCGGCAGCGTGTGCACCCGGGTGGGGTGGGGTACCGGCGCGGGGACCGTGACCTCGGGCCCCATGACGTCCCGCCAGACGGCCAGGCCCGCTCCCCCGTCGGTGTCCCGGCCAAGACGCTGACGGCACCACTCGACGATCTCCGCCGGGGTGGCCCGGTCCGCCGGGTCGGCGGCCAGGCACTTGGCGAAGAGCGGACGCAACTGCGCGGGCAGCCGGGAGAGGTCGGGCTCCGAGTGCACGATCCGGTACAGCACGCTCACCGAGGGGCCGTCCCCGTACAGAGGCTCGCCCAGTGCCGCGAACGCCGCGGTCTGGCCCAGCGCGAAGACGTCAGTCGCCGCCGTGACCTCACCCACGGACGCCTGCTCGGGAGCCATGAACGGGGGCGTGCCCGCGGCGGTACCCGTGGCCGTGTATGCCGTGGTGGCGCTGGAGGTCAGCGAGATGCCGAAGTCGATCACGCGGGGTCCGTCTGCGGCAAGGAGCACGTTCGACGGCTTCAGGTCACGGTGCACGATGCCGGCGCCGTGGATGGCCTGCAGCGCCTCGGCGATCCCCGCCATCAGCCACAGCAGCGCGGGTACCGGCAGCGGACCGCTGCGGGCGACGGCCTCCGTCAGGGAGGGGCCGGGTACGTACACGGTGGCGAGCCAGGGCGGTGTGCCGTCCGCGTCGGCGTCGATCAGCTCGGCCGTGTAGGCGCCCCGGACCCGCTGGGCCGCCTTGATCTCCCGGCCGAAGCGCCGCCGGAAGGCCGGGTCGTCGGCCAGCTCGGGACGTACCACCTTGATCGCGACGGGGCGGCCGCCCTGCGTGTGCGACAGATAGACCCGGCCCATGCCACCGGCGCCGAGCCTGGCCGCGAGCCGGTAACCGGCCACCATCGGCGGATCCTCCGCCTGCAGCGGCTGAAACACCTCAGTCGCGTCGTTCATCGCCTCTTGCCCCCGGTTCCCCTGAGCCCCTGAGCCCCTGCTCCTCTGATCCCCCTGATCAGCAGCAGCCTAAAGGGTCGGCCCGAGACCGTTGACTCCTCTACTACTTCGCTACTCCTCGGAGAGGACCCGCTGTGCTACTGCGAACGCCGCGTTGGCCGCGGGCACACCGCAGTAGACCGCCGTCTGGAGCAGCACCGCGCCGATCTCCTCGGGAGTGAGGCCGATGCGGCGGGCCGCCCGGATGTGCATGGCCAGCTCGTCGTGGTGTCCGTGCGCGACCAGGGCCGTCATGGTGATCATGCTGCGTTCGCGGCGGGGGAGGGTGGGGTCGGTCCAGATCTCGCCCCAGGCATAGCGGGAGATGAAGTCCTGGAAGCGGGCCGTGAAGGGGGTGGTGTTGCCCTGCGCGCGGTCCACGTGCGCGTCGCCGAGCACGGCCCGCCGGACCGCCATGCCGCTCGCGGCCGCCCCCGTCAGGTGCGTGCGCAGCGCCGCGACCACGGCCTCCGGGCGCTCCGCGGGCGCCAGATGGGAGGCGCCCGCCAGCTCCGTGAGGGAGGCGCCCGGCACGGCGTCGGCGATCTCGCGTGCGTGGGCGGGCGGCGTCGCGGGGTCCTCGCGGCCGGCGACGACGAGCGTGGGCGCGGTGATCGACTCCAGTGCGTCCCTGATGTCGTACGCCGCCAGCGCGTCGCAGCAGGCGGCGTACGCGTCGGGGTCGGTGGTCCGGTGGTCGTCCACCAGGCGGGGGACGGTGAAGCCGGGGGTGAACCAGCGCTCCGGGGCGCTCTGTGCCAGCGAGGCGAGTCCTTCGCGGCGAACGAGCGCCGCGCGTTCCTCCCAGCGGGCGCTGCCGCCGAAGTGTGCCGACGAGCAGATCACGGCGAGGCTCTCGACGCGCTCCGGGTGGTGTGCGGCCAGGTGCAGGCCGACAGCGCCGCCGAGGGAGACGCCCGCGTACGCGAAGCGGTCGATGCCGAGGGAGTCGGCGAGCGTGAGGACGAGCGCCGCCAGTTCGGCGACGGTCGCTCCCGGGCCGATCAGGTCGGCGGGGGATTTGCCGTGGCCGGGCAGGTCCCAGCGAATGACCCGGTGGGTGGTGGAGAGTTCGGGCGCCACGGCGTCCCACAGGGCGGTGGAGGTGCCGACGGACGAGCCGAGGACGAGGGGTGGTGCGGTCGGGGCGCCCTCGGTGGTGTGGTGCGGCAGCTTGCCGGTCATCGTCGCTCCAGGGCTCGGTCGGTGAGGGCTCCGGCGGAGCCGGTGTAACGGGCGGGGTCGGTGAGTTCGGTGAGGTCCACGGCGGCAAGGCCGGGCTCGTCGGCGAGTACCTCCGCGAGGGTCTTGCCCTCGTCGCGGGTACGACGGGCCGCCGAGGTGAGCAGCTCCTTCGCGCGGGCCCGGCCCAGGAGAGGGGTCAGCTCCGCGGTGAGCCGTTCGGAGACGATCAACCCGTGGGTGAGACCGAGGTGTTCGCGCATCGCCTCCGGGTGGACCCGGAGGTTCTCGGCGAGCTCCGCCGCGTGGTGGCTCGCGCCGCCCACCGTGCGCAGGAGGTCGCGCAGGGTCTCCCACTCCGCGTGCCAGGCCCCCGCCGGGCGTTCGTCCTCGGCGGCCATCGACGCGTGCAGCGTCGCGGCCAGGGCGGGGGCGCGGCGGGCGGCGGCCGCGACGAGGGTGGAACGCACGGGGTTCGCCTTGTGCGGCATGGCGGATGAACCCCCGCCCGCACCTTCGGAGACCTCGGCGAGCTCCGTGCGGCTGAGCGTGAGGACATCCACGGCCGCCTTGCCCAACGCCCCGGCGACAAAGGCGAGCACTCCGGCGAGATCGGCCACCGGGGTACGGAGGGTGTGCCAGGGCAGAACGGGTTCGGCCAGCCGAAGCTCCCGGGCGTAGCCGGCGACGAGCTTGTCGGCGAGGCTGCTTTCCGCCGGGGGAGAGTCGTCGGGGGACACATTGGCCGGGGCCGTGTGGGGCGGACATGCGTCGGTCGAGGAGGCGCCGACCGGGGTGGCCAGGTGCGTGTCGGCCGAGGGCGAGTTGGGCGGGGAAGTCTCGGCTGGGACGGCCGACGAGTGGTCCGGGGACGCGCCCCCCGAAGACGCCCCCGCGGAAACTCCGGCCGAACCCGCCCCCGAAGGCGTCTCCGAAGACGCCCCCGCCGAAGCCACAGCCGAGCCCGCCCGCGCCGCGCCCCCGCTCTCCGCGTACGCCCCGAAAGCCGCCAACGTCCCCGCCGCCCCGCCCAGTTGTGCCGGGAGCGTGTCGCGCAGCGAACGTACTCTGTCTCGTGCGTCCAGGGTCAGTGAGCGCCAGCCCGCGGCCTTGAGGCCGAACGTCGTGGGGACCGCGTGTTGGGTCAAGGTGCGGCCCGGAAGCACTGTGTCCCGGTGTTCCGCCGCGAGGCGGGCCAGTGCCGCCTCCGTGCGGGTCAGGTCCGCCAGGATCAGGTCGAGCGTGCGCCGCGCGACCAGCATCATCGCGGTGTCCATGATGTCCTGGCTCGTCGCCCCCCGGTGGACGTACGGCGCGGCTTCCGCCGGCACCGCCGCCGTCAGGTCCGCGACCAGCGGGATCACCGGATTGCCGCCGGACCGCGCGCGGAGCGCGATGTCGCGTACGTCGAAACGGTCGGCGCGAGCCGCCGCGCCGACGGCCGCAGCCGCGTCCGCCGGGGCCAGGCCCGCCTCGGCCTGCGCCCGCGTCAGCGCTGCCTCCGCGTCCAGCATCGCCTGCAGAAAGGCGGAGTCGTCCGTCGCGGCCTCGGCCGGGGAGCCCGCTCGCCCGGGGGCGAGCAGGCCGACGTCGGTACCTTCATCACTCACTGGAACTCCAGGAACACCGTTTCGCCCTCGCCCTGAAGGCGGATGTCGAAACGGTACGTGTGGCTCGCCTCGGCGCGGGCGATCAGCGTCGTGCGCCGCGCCGGATCGAGGGAGCCGAGAAGCGGGTCGCCCGGCTCGTCGACCAGGTAGGCGCGCGTGTAGAGGTGGTGGAGCAGGCCGCGCGCGAAGACCGCGATCGCGATGTACGAGGTGCCGCCCGGCGGGAGCGTACGGATCGTCCAGTGCCCGTCCGCGTCGGTCGGGACGCGGCCGAACCCGGTGAACGCGACGCCGTCACGGCCGATGACCTCGCCGGTGACCGGGTCGTGCCGCAGCGATCCCGGCGCGCCCGTGCGGGAGCCGTCGGGCGCGGGCTGCCAGGTCTCGATGAGGGCGTCCGGGACGGGGTTCCCCGCACCGTCGTACACGTGCCCGTGCAGGGTGATCGTGTCCGGGTGACCGGTCGGCGCGACCTCGCCGCCCCGCGGGAAGGGCAGCGCGTAGCCGTAGAAGGGGCCGACCGTCTGGGAGGGAGTCGGAGCGTACGACATCAGTGGTTCTCGCCTTCCTCGAAGAGCGTCGCGGACGGGCCGTCGAGCACGATGTCCCAGCGGTAGCCCAGCGACCACTCGGGGGCGGAGAGATCGTGGTCGTAGGCGGAGACCAAGCGTTGTCGCGCAGACTCGTCGGTGACCGAGCGCAGGACCGGGTCGTAGGGGAACAGCGGGTCGCCCGGGAAGTACATCTGCGTCACCAGGCGCTGAGTGAACGCGGTGCCGAAGAGCGAGAAGTGGATGTGCGCGGGGCGCCACGCGTTGACGTGGTTGCGCCACGGGTACGCGCCCGGCTTGATCGTCGTGAAGGAGTACGTTCCTTCGTCGTCGGTCAGGCAGCGGCCGAAGCCCGTGAAGTTCGGGTCGAGCGGAGCCGGGTGCTGGTCCAGCTGGTGGGCGTAGCGGCCGGACGCGTTGGCCTGCCACAGCTCGACCAACTGGCCGCGTACGGGACGCCCTTCGCGGTCCAGGACACGGCCGGACACGGTGATCCGCTCGCCGAGCGGCTCGCCATGGTGTTGGCGCGTGAGGTCGCGGTCGAGCGCGGTGATGTCGGTGACGCCGAACGCGGGGCCGCTCAGCTCCACCGCCTCCGGGTCACGCAGCGGGACCAGCGGCTGCTTGGGGTGGCGGAAGTGGCTGCTGCGGTACGGGGGATAGTCACGCGGCGGGTGGTCGCAGGGCGCGGCAACGGACTGCGCCTTATCGACCTCGGTGTCTATCTCCCGCTGGCTCAGCCCGTCGGGCAGGGGTTCGGTGAGGGTCATGTCTCTCGGCTCCGTGAGAACGGCGTGCTGTGGAGTAGGGGAATCGCGGAATGGGGCCGCGGTCAGCGTTCGAGGACCAGGGCCATGCCCTGGCCGACGCCGATGCAGAGGGTGGCGACGCCGGTGCCCGAGCCGCGCCGGGCGAGTTGGTGGGCGACGGTCCCCGCGAGTCGCGCGCCGGAAGCGCCGAGCGGATGGCCGAGCGCGATCGCGCCGCCGAGCGGGTTCAGGACGGCGGGGTCGAGGTCGGGCCATTCGGCCGCGCACCCCAACACCTGTGCCGCGAAAGCCTCGTTCAGCTCCAGCGTGCTCAGATCGCCGAAGGACCTGCCCGCCTTGCCGAGGGCGCGGTTGACGGCCTCGACCGGCGCGAGACCGAAGTAGTGCGGGTCGGTCGCGGACACGGCGGACGCCGACACACGGGCCAGCGGCTCGCGGCCCGTCGCCCGCAGGCCCTCCTCGTCGACCAGGAGCAGTGCTGCCGCGCCGTCGTTGAGGGGTGAGGCATTGCCGGGTGTGACGGTTCCGTCCGGGGTGCGGAAGGACGGTTTCAGCTTGGCCATGGCCTCCAGAGAGGCGTCGGCGCGTACGCACTCGTCACGTTCGAAGAGGACGGGCTCCCCTTTGCGGCGCGGGATGGAGACGGGGGCGATCTCGACGTCGAACAGGGCCTTCTGCTGTGCTGCGGAGGCCTTCTGATGGCTGCTCAGGGCATACGCGTCCTGCTGCTCGCGCGTGATCCCGTGCTTGTCCGCGATGAGTTCGGCGCTCTCGCCGAGCGGGATCGTCCACTGCGGCTCCATCTTCGGGTTGACCATGCGCCAGCCCAGCGTGGTGGAGTACAGCTCGGTGTGCCCGGCGGGAAAGGGGCCGTCGCTCTTCGGCAGGACGTAGGGGGCGCGGGTCATCGACTCGACCCCGCCGGCCAGGGCGATGGAGACGTCGCCGAGCGCGATGGCCCGCGCTGCCTGGATGACGGCTTCGAGCCCGGAGGCGCAGAGCCGGTTGACGGTCACGCCCGGCACCGTCACGGGGAGACCGGCGAGCAGGGCGGCCATGCGGCCGACGTTGCGGTTCTCCTCGCCCGCGCCGTTCGCGTTGCCGAAGTAGACGTCGCCGATGCGGGCCGGGTCCAAGTCCGGCGTACGGGCGAGGAGTTCGCGGATCGCGTGCGCGCCGAGATCGTCCGGGCGGACTCCGGCCAGCGCGCCGTTGTACTTGCCGACGGGGGTGCGTACGGCGTCGACGATGTAGACGTCGCGCAGGCTCATGACGGGGTTCCTCCGGAGTTGTCAGCACAGAGGGCTTCGGGGAAGCGGACCTTGGCCGCGGTCTTGGCGGCGATCTCCTCGGGAGTGACGCCGGGCGCCGACTCGACCAGTTCCAGACCGGTTTCGGTGACGTCCAGGACGCCGAGATCGGTGATGATCCGGTTCACGCAGCCCTTGCCGGTCAGCGGCAGCACGCACTCCTGAAGGATCTTGGGGGAGCCGTCCTTGGCGGTGTGCGTCATCGCCACGATCACCGTGCGGGCGCCGTGCACCAGGTCCATCGCGCCGCCGATCCCCGTGATCATCTTGCCGGGGATCGCCCAGTTGGCCAGGTCTCCGCGCGCGGAGACCTGCATGGCGCCGAGCACGGCGACATCGATGTGACCGCCGCGGATCATCCCGAAGGAGAGGGCCGAGTCGAAGTAGGAGGCCCCGGGGCGGACGGTGACCGTCTCCTTGCCCGCGTTGATCAGGTCCGGGTCCACCTCGGCGTCGGTGGGGTAGCGGCCCACGCCGAGGATGCCGTTCTCCGACTCCAGGACGACCTCGACGCCCTCGGGGAGGTAGTTGGGGATCAGCGTGGGCAGGCCGATGCCCAGGTTCACGTACTGCCCGTCGCGCAGCTCGCGTGCGGCGCGTGCGGCCATCTGTTCTCGCGTCCATGCCATCAGCCGCTCACCGTTCCTCGGGCCTGCGGCGCGGAGACCGTACGCCGCTCGATCTGCTTGTCGGCGGCCTGCTCGGGGGTGAGCTCGACGACCCGCTGGACGTAGATCCCCGGCAGGTGCACGGCGTCGGGGTCGATCTCGCCCGGCTCCACCAGCTCCTCCACCTCGGCGACGGTGATCCGTCCGGCCATCGCGGCCAGGGGGTTGAAGTTGCGGGTGGACTTGTTGAACACGAGGTTCCCGTGCCGGTCGCCCTTGGCGGCCCGCACCAGGGCGAAGTCGGTCCGGATGCCGCGCTCCAGGACGTACTCACGCCCGTCGAACTCCCGCACCTCCTTGGCCGGCGAGGCGAGCGCCACCCCGCCCGAGCCGTCGTAGCGCCACGGGAGTCCGCCGTCGGCGACCTGTGTGCCCACCCCGGCCGGCGTGTAGAACGCCGGAATGCCGCAGCCTCCCGCGCGCAGCCGCTCGGCGAGCGTGCCCTGCGGGATCATCTCCACCTCCAGCTCGCCGCCCAGATACTGGCGGGCGAACTCTTTGTTCGCGCCGATGTACGACCCGGTCACCCGCGCGATCCGGCCCGCAGAGAGCAGGACGGCAAGGCCCGACTCCATCGCCCCGCAGTTGTTGGACACCACCCGCAGGCCCGATACACCGGCCTCGTACAGCGCCGCGATCAGCACGCCGGGCACACCGCTCAGCCCGAACCCGCCGACCGCCAGGGACGCACCGTCCCCCACATCGGCCACCGCGTCGGCGGCCGAGGCCACCACCTTGTCCATCTGTCGAGCCCCATCTCTTCCAGGCCTTCGATGCCCCGCCCATTAATCAGGGCACTGACTATTTCCACGAGGTCCGGCTTACGCTGCCACTCGTTCCGTGGGCCGTCAAGAGCGAGTAGTGTTCAGTGCACCTACATAAGTGCACCTACATAAATCGCAGGCCGAACAGGCACAAGACAGTGGAGGAACTCATGGCCGCGGTGGACCTGACCACCCACCCCGGGCACCTGGCCCGGCGTCTGCAGCAGGCGCACTACCTGCTGTGGAACACGATGGTCTCCGAGGAGATCACCTCGCCGCAGTTCGCCGTCCTGAACGCGCTCGTCGCCGAGCCCGGCCTCGACCAGCGCACCGTCGGCGAGCGGGTCGGCCTCGACCGCTCGACCATCGCGGAGGTCATCAGCCGCCTGATCCGCCGCGAACTGCTCGACAAGGTCCGCGATCCGCAGGACGGCCGCCGGTATTTGCTGCACCTCACCGACGAGGGCAAGCGCACACACCGCAAGCTGACGGTGCGGACGGCCCGCATGAACCAGGTCTTCCTCGGACCGCTCTCCGCGGCCGAGCAGACGGTGTTCTTCGACCTCATCCAGCGGGTCTCGGACGCGGCGGAGGGCCTGCGCAACCCCACTGAGCCGGTCGCGGCCCACCAGGGCTGAATCACGCCTTCGCGTACACCACCCACACCTGCCCCTTCGCGAACGGCAGCGGTTCGCCGTCGGCCGCCGTCGTGAATTCCGTGCCGTCCTGCGGGAGCGGCCGCTCCCAGCGCGCCTCGTAGGCACGGCCGTCCCGCAGGACCCGCGCCTTGCCGGACCCGACGGTCTCGGTGAACGGCGTGTTGTTGCCCCCGCGGTCGTGGAACCGCGACTCGCGCACCTTCACGTACTGCACGACGACCGTCGACGCGCCGAGCGTCTTGCCGTCGGCCGTACGGGCCCGCGTGCCGTCCATGGAGACCAGCCAGCGCTTCTGTTCGGCGGCCCAGGTGAAGGTGAACCGCGCCGCCGGGAAGCGGACGGTGCGCTCACGCTCCGGTGTGCCGCCCTTGGGGCGCGGGCCGAAGCTGAAGCCCGTGCTCTCCAGGCCTCCGTCGCCCGGATCGGCGTCCAGGGCTTTCGGGCGTACGAAGAGGTTGTGCGGGGCCGGCTTGTCGCCGCTCCGGAAGTAGGCGTCGCCCGGCGCCTTGCCGGGCGACAGCTGCCGCAGGGGAGCCGACGAGATCAGCGGCAGGAGCTTCGACTGCGCCCCGGAGAACACGAGCGCCGGGTCGTCGAACTGCCGCAGCAGCTCCAGGTCCGTCTCCCGCGCGCTGCGCACCGGTCCGACGACCGGCGGCAGCCGGCCCGCGTACACCGCCATCAGGCGGCTCAGACCGGCCTCGACCTGCTCCGCGTACACGACGTCCGCCTTGTCCAGGCCCGTCTGCGGCCGGGCCGGACCCACGTTGTCGATCTTCACGGCGAGCACGCGCCCGCCGCCGGCGTCCTTCCCGTCGCCCTCGCCGGTCCGGCTCAGGGTGCAGCCGGGTGCCAGGGCCAGGGCGGCGACGGCCGCCACCGCCGCCACCTGCGTGCGTCGTGTCCGTGTCCGCGTTCCCATACGGGTGTCCTACCCCGTACGCCCCTGCTTTCCCGCTCTCAGCCCAGATCGAGGGCGTTGCGCAGACCGAGCCGGTAGCGGGTGCGGTCGTGGCGCTTGAGCAGCTCGATCGCGGGAGCGCGGTACAGGGGGGTCACCGTGCAGCGCTCGGCATCCGAACCGACCCTCTCCAGGACGGCGTTCACCGCCTGGCGTGCCGAGGTGTTGGCGCCCTCCATCGTCGCGAGGTCGATCGGCACGGCCACGTAGTCGCCCGCCAGGCAGAGGTTGGGGATCTTCGTCGCCGCCGACGGGCGGTTGTGCAGGGTGCCGACCGGGTGGATGAGCAGCTCGTCCTCGTTGGTCGGGTTCGGCGTCCCGATGCCGTCGACACCGGGGTCGAGGAACCACGAGTGCAGCTTGCTGTCGCTGAGGACCACTTTGCCGGTGTCGTTGAGGGCGGCCTTGAGCTGTGCCCACACCTCCTTGGCGACCTCGTCGCGTGTGCACTGCTTGGCGGTCTTGCCGTAGAGGACCCCTGGCTTGTCCCACTCGGAGATGTCCACGGAGAGGCACTCGACCGCCACCCCGTCCCCGTAGTCCGCCGCGAAGTCACGGTCCGGCCAGTGGCCCGCCTGGGCGATGCCCGTGAGCGACCAGGGCGTGTCGATGCAGTTGAAGTGACCCCTGACAGTGGGCGGACGCTCCGTCAGATAGAACTGGATGCCCGTCATCCAGTCCGTCTCCAGTTTGTCGCAGCGAGCCAACTGCGGGTCGGCCGCCTTCAGTTCCGTGCTCCACGTCTTGCGCGCGTGCTCCACCGGCATGGCCTGGATGTAATGGTCGGCGGTGATGTCGCGGCGTACGCCGTCGGGGTCCTCGACGACGGCCTTGGTGACGCGGCCGCCCGCGAAGCCCAACTGGCGCACGCTCCAGCCGATCCGGAACTCCACGCCGAGCGACTTCAGATGGGCCACCCAGGGATCGATCCACGCCTCGTTCGTCGGCGCGTTCAGGAGACGGTCCGGCGGGCCGTCCGCGCCCTGGCCGAGCGCGTTGAGGACGAAGGCCTCGCCGAGTGTGCCGACGGTGCGGGTGCTGGCCTCCTCGGCCTTGGTGGCGACGATGTTGCGGGTGACGCCGATCGCGAGGATGCGCTGGTAGTCCTTCGACATCCGCGCGGCGCGCGTGAACTCCCACCAGGGCGTCGACTCCCACGTGCTGTCACGGCGTTCGTCGCAGCTCGTGAGGAAGACCAGGGCACGGTTCACGAAGTACGCGACCTCGTGCGCGGGCAGGTTGAAGGCGGTGTCGAGGAGCGCGGTGAGCGCGCGTGCGATGTCGTCCAGGGTGAGCCTCTCCGGCTCGCTGCCCGGCCACGGGATCGGCATGCGGATGTCCTCGCGTCCGGTGCGCGCGAACGACATCTCGCGCGGCGCCGCGAGGTTGTCCCAGACGCCGTTCGCGTTCCCGGGGAAGGGGATGCGGCGCATCGTGTCCGGGAGGTTGTGGTAGATCCCCGGGATGAAACGGAACCCGTGTTCGCCCGGCAGCGGCTTCCGGTTGCCCTTCGCGCTGTCCGGTACGTCCATGCTGCGGGCCTTGCCGCCGAGTGCCCTGCGCTCATAGACCGTGACGGCGAAGCCGCGCTCGGACAGCTCGTGCGCGGCGGTCAGTCCTGCGACGCCGCCGCCGAGGACGGCCACGGAGATCTTCGCCGGATCCGCCCGCGGGGCACGGTCCGCGGCCGCCGCCGGAAGCGCACCCGCGCCGAGCGCCGCCACTCCGCCCGCCGCGGCCGCCCCCGCGACGAACGTCCGCCTCGTGCTGCCCGCGACTCCCGAATACCCCATGCGTCGGCCCCCTTACCGTAAGTAACTCCCGTGTCAGGCGCAGGAGCATACGGTCGGCGCTCATGGGGTGGAAGCGGCGCGGGGCCGAGGGCGCGCACATTGGCGCGATCGCGTTCCGGCCGCTTACCCCGCAAGGCTTCGGCGAGGGCGGCGCGGGGCGGTATGACGTGCGTATGACCGGAGTACGAAGGCTGCGTTTCCGGAAAGCCGGGGCAGGCGCGATGACTTGACCCTCTCTTGATGGCGTGGCTAGTTTCGACGCCATGCGAATATCCCGGCGGTTCAAGCAGCGGCGCGCTGTTGATCTGATGCGCGTGGCCACCGCTCTGTGTAGCTGACCTCCGAAACGCTTCGTGATGAGCCGCGGGGAAATTCCCCGGCGGTCTTCCCTTGCCGTGTAGGTCCGCACTCCGGGAAAGAATTCATGCCCACACACATACGGGCGGCGCTCGGCGCTGCCCTTCTCGTCCCCTTGCTCCTGGCCGGTTGCGCAGACAACGCCACGTCCACCACGACCGTGGACGCCAAGCAGGTCTCCGCCAAGATTCCCGCGAAGCTGGATCCGGACACCACCCTCACCATCGGGGCGCCGGACACCCAGGTCGCCCTGAAACTCTCCGGACAGCTCGACAAGCTGCCCTTCAAGGTGAAATGGGCCAACATCAGCGGCGGCCCCCAGTGCTCCGAGGCATTCCGGGCGCATTCCCTCGACGTGTGCTCGGCGGCGGAAATTCCATCCATCCACGCCCATTGGACGGGACTCGACACGAAATTGGTCGCCGCGAAATACCGGAAGGAACCGCTCAAGCACCCCGTGTACGAACTCGGCATCGCACCCGGCGCCGACATCGAAACGCTGAAGGACCTGCGCGGCAAGAAGATCGCCTACAGCCCCGGTCAGGCGCAGGGCGCCCTCGTCCTGCGCATCCTCGCCAAGGCCGGGCTCGCCAAGGACGACGTGGAGCTCGTCGAGCTGCCGAGCACCGGCGACGTCTACCCCTCCGCCCTCGGCAACGGCCAGGTCGACGCGGCACCGCTCGGCGGGGTCAACATCAAGCGCTACCCGGCGAAGTACGGCAAGGACGGCGCGAAGACGATCCAGCACGGCCTGCGGGACGACCCCGGACATCTGTGGGTGCCGACCGAGTCGGTGCAGGACCCCCAGAAGGCCGCGGCCATAAGGGAGTTCGTGAAGGCCTGGGCGCGCGCCGCCGAGTGGGCCGACAAGCACCCCGACGAGTGGATCGCCGGCTACTACGTCAAGGATCAGGGCCTGACCCGCGCGGACGGCGAGTACCTGGTCAAGGGGATCGGCCATCCCGACATCCCGGCCGACTGGACCACGGCCATCGCACGCCAGCAGAAGACCGTCGACCTGCTCGCCAAGGAGACCGGCAAGGAGACCTTCGACGCGGAGGTCCTCTTCGACCGGCGGTACGAATCGGTCGCCGCGGACGCCGTCAAGTCCGGTGCGGGGGAGGAATCATGAGTGCAGAGGCGCCTGTTCTGACCAAGGCCGTCACCCACCCCGAGCCCGTGGTCCGCGTCCGCCGCAAGCCGCGGCGCCGCAGGCTCGGCCCCGGCAGGCCCGTCCCGTACGGCTGGGCGATCGGCCCCCTGCTGCTGCTCGCGCTCTGGTCGGTGGGGTCGGCCGCCGGGTTCATCGACGCCCGCAACCTCTCCGCGCCCTGGACCGTGGTGAGCACCGCCGGTGATCTGATCGCCGAGGGGCGGCTCCAGTCGAACCTCGCCACTTCCGCCCAACGCGCTGCCCTGGGACTGCTGTTCGGCACCGCCGCCGGGCTCGCCCTGGCGATCACCGCCGGGCTCAGCAGGATCGGCGAGGGCATCATCGACGGCCCCGTACAGATCAAGCGGGCCATCCCCTCGCTCGCGCTGATCCCGCTGCTCATCCTCTGGTTCGGCATCGGCGAGTCGATGAAGGTCATCACCATCGCGCTCGGCGTGTTCGTGCCCGTCTACATCCACACCCACAACGGCCTGCGGACGATCGACGGCCGTTACGCCGAACTCGCCGAGACCGTGGGCCTGTCACGGACCGGGTTCGTCCGGCACGTCGTCCTGCCGGGAGCGCTGCCGGGTTTCCTGCTCGGCATGCGGTTCGCGGTGACCGCGGCCTGGCTCTCGCTCGTCGTGGTCGAGCAGGTCAACGCGACGAGCGGCATCGGCTACATGATGGAGCTCGCCCGCACCTACGGACAGACCGACATCATCATCGTCGGCCTCGTCGTGTACGGCCTCCTCGGTCTCGTCTCGGACGCACTCGTACGGCTCGTGGAGAGGAAGGCGCTGTCATGGCGACGCACACTGGCGGGCTGACGGTCCGGATCGAGAACCTCGTCCGGTCGTTCGGCGACCGGAAGATCCTGGACGGACTCGAACTCCGCATCGAGGCGGGGGAGTTCGTGGCACTCCTGGGCCGCAGCGGCTCCGGGAAATCCACGCTGCTCCGGGCGCTCGCGGGACTCGACCACGAGGTCGAGGGAAGCGGCGACCTCGCGGCTCCCGGTGATGTCTCGGTGGTCTTCCAGGACGCACGGCTGCTGCCGTGGAAACGGGTCCTGGACAACGTCGCCCTCGGCCTGACGGGCGCCGGGGCACGGGACCAGGCCCGAGCGGCCCTCGCCGAGGTGGGTCTGGCGGGCCGGGAGGATGCCTGGCCCGCGGACCTGTCCGGCGGCGAACAACAGCGGGTCTCGCTGGCCCGCTCGTTGGTCCGCGAACCCCAACTCCTGCTCGCGGACGAGCCGTTCGGCGCCCTGGACGCGCTCACACGCATCCGGATGCACGCCTTGCTGCGACGGCTCTGCGAGGCACACCGCCCCGCCGTGCTCCTGGTCACCCATGACGTCGACGAGGCGATCGCACTCGCCGACCGGGTGGTCGTCCTGGACGCGGGGCGCATCGCGGCCGACGTACGCGTGGAGCTTCCCGCGCCGCGCGGACAGGGCAACCCGCAGTACGCGGCGCTGCGGGGGCGGCTGCTGCGACAGCTGGGGGTTGACCCTGCCGAGGGCGACCCCGAGCGTGCCCCGAAGGAGAAGGCGGCCGCCGCATGAGCCCCCGTGAGCTGCACCTCAACCTCTTCGTCTACCCCGGCGGGCACCACGAGGCCGCCTGGCGGCACCACGCGTCCGACCCCGCGCGCATCCTGGACATCGACTTCTACCAGGACCTCGCACGGCGCGCGGAGGCCGCCACCTTCGACGGGATCTTCTTCGCCGACGGCCCGGCGCTCGCCGACAACGTCCGCTACGCGAGCCGCTTCCGCCTGGAGCCCTTCACCTGGCTGTCCGCGATCGCCGCCGTCACCTCGCGGATCGGCCTCATCGCGACCGCGTCCACCACCTACAGCGAGCCCTACAACCTGGCCCGCCTCTTCGCCTCGCTCGACCACCTCAGCCGGGGGCGCGCCGGCTGGAACATCGTCACCACCGGAGCCCCGCAGGCCGCCCTGAACTTCGGGCTCGACGCGCATCCCGTGCACGCCGAACGGTACGACAGGGCACGGGAGTTCCTCGACGTCGTCACCAAGCTCTGGGACAGCTGGGAGGACGACGCGCTCGTCGCCGATCAGAAGACCGGGCTCTTCGCGGACACCGACCGCATCCACGCCATCGACCACGAGGGGCCGCGCCTGAAGGTCCGCGGCCCCCTCAACACGCCGCGCACCCCGCAGGGCCGCCCCGTCTACGTACAGGCGGGATCGTCGGAGGACGGCCGCGCCTTCGCCGCACGGTACGCGGAGGCGGTGTTCACCGCGCACCAGACCCTCCGCAACGGCCAGGACTTCTACGCCGACCTCAAGAAGCGGGCCGCCGGGCTCGGGCGCGACCCCGGCAAGGTGCTCGTCCTGCCCGGCATCAGCCCCTTCATCGGCTCCACGGAGACCGAGGCACGTGCCCTGCACGACGAGTACAACGAACTCACCCAGCCCGAGTACTCGTTGCAGCTCCTGCACCGGATGCTGGGGCTGCGCCTGACCGCCGAGCAACTGGACGGTCCCGTGCCGCGCGAGCTCATCGAGACCGGCGGCGAACGCGGCAACGGCAGCCGCTTCCAGGTCATCCTCGACATCATCGACCGCGAACAGCCCACCGTACGAGGCCTGTTGCACCGTCTGGCCGGGGCCCGCGGGCACCGCGTCATCGCGGGCACACCGGAGCAGGTGGCCGACCAGATCCAGGAGTGGTTCGAGCAGGGTGCGGCCGACGGCTTCAACGTCATGCCGCCGGGGCTGCCCGGCGGCTTCGACCTCTTCGCGGACGAGGTCGTGCCGATCCTGCGGGCCCGCGGCCTGTTCCGCACCGCCTACACGGGCACGACCCTGCGCGACCACTACGGCCTCGCACGCCCGGACAGCCAGTACGCCGCGTGACCCGCTAGCGCAGCACATCCGCCAGGTCGTACCGGACCGGCTCCTCCAGCTGGGCGAACGTACAGCTGTCAGGGGTACGGTCCGGTCGCCAGGTGCGAAAGCGCGCGGTGTGCCGGAAGCGCTGCCCGTTCTCCATGTGGTCGTACGCCACCTCGCAGACGCGCTCGGGGCGCAGCGGCACCCACGAGAGGTCCTTCTTGCCCGTCCAGCGGCTCGGCGCGCCCGGCATCCGGGACGTCTCGTGCGCGGACTCGTCCCCCCAGGCGGCCCAGGGGTGGTCCGCGGCCGACTCAAGACGCAGCGGTTCGAGCTCGTCGATCAGCTCCGCGCGCCGCCGCATGGAGAACGCGGCGCAGACGCCGACGTGCTGGAGGGTGCCCGAGTCGTCGTGCAGGCCGAGGAGGATCGAGCCGACGATGGGGCCGCTCTTGTGGAAGCGGTAGCCGGCGACCACGCAGTCCGCCGTGCGCTCATGCTTGATCTTGAACATGAGGCGTTCGTTCTGCCGGTAGCGCAGGTCGAGCGGCTTGGCGATGACTCCGTCGAGGCCCGCGCCCTCGTACTGCTCGAACCACTCCTGGGCCAGCTCCGGGTCCATGGTCGCGGGCGCGACGTGCACGGGGGCGCTCACGCCCTCCAGGGCCTCGGTGAGGCGGGTGCGGCGGTCGGTGAGGGGCGTGTCGAGGAGGCTCTCGTCGTCCGCCGCCAGGAGGTCGAAGGCCACGAAGGACGCCGGGGTCCGCTCGGCGAGCGTGCGCACCCGGGACGCGGCCGGGTGGATGCGTTCGGTGAGCGCGTCGAAGTCGAGGTGGCCGTCCCGGGCGATCACGATCTCGCCGTCCAGGACACAGCGGTCGGGCAGCCGGTCGAGCAGGGCCTCGGCCAGCTCGGGGAAGTAGCGGGTCAGCGGCTTGCCCGTACGGCTGCCGATCTCCAGGTCGGCGCCGTCCCGGAAGACGATCGCGCGGAAGCCGTCCCACTTGGCCTCGTACTGCATGCCTGGCGGGATCCTCGCCACGGGTTTGGCGAGCATGGGCTTGACGGGGGGCATCACCGGCAGATCCATGCTCCGATTCTGGGCCCATACGCCGCTTTGTGCCCGGTATGCGACTTATCTCCGTTGCGCCTAGCGTGGCGGCATGGGTGGTAAAGCGGTGGAGCTCGACGCGGGCGGGCGTACGGTGCGGCTCTCCAGTCCGGACAAGGTCGTCTTTCCGGAGCGGGGCTTCACCAAGCTGGACGTCGCCCGCTACTTCATCGCGGTCGGCGACGGGATCGTACGCGCCCTGCGGGACCGCCCCACGACGCTCCAGCGCTTCCCGGACGGGGTCGCCGGCGAGTTCTTCTACCAGAAACGCATCCCGAAGAACCACCCCGACTGGATCCCCACGGCCGTCATCGCCTTCCCCAGCGGCCGCACCGCCGAGGAGATGTGCCCCACGGAAGTGGGCGCGGTCGTCTGGGCCGCCCAGTTCAACACGCTGACCTTCCACCCCTGGCCGGTGCGGCGCGGCGACACCGACCACCCCGACGAGCTCCGCATCGACCTGGACCCGCAGCCCGGCACGGACTACGCCGACGCGGTCCGCGCCGCGCACGAGCTCCGCGCGGTCCTGGACGAGTACGGCCTCCGGGGCTGGCCCAAGACCTCCGGCGGGCGCGGCCTGCACGTCTTCGTGCCGATCGAACCGCGGTGGGACTTCACCGGGGTGCGCCGTGCCGTGATCGCCTGTGGCCGGGAGCTGGAGCGCCGCATGCCGGACCAGGTCACCACCGCGTGGTGGAAGGAGGAGCGCGGGGAGAAGATCTTCGTCGACTACAACCAGGCCGCCCGCGACCGCACCATCGCCTCCGCCTACTCGGTGCGCCCCCGGCCGAACGCCCCCGTGTCGGCGCCGCTGCGCTGGGACGAGATCGACGACGCGGTGCCCGAGGACTTCGACATCGGCACGATGCCCGAGCGGTTCGCCGAGGTCGGCGACGTGCACGCGGACATGGAGCAACACGCCTTCACCCTGGACGCGCTCCTCGAACTCGCGGCCAAGGACGAGCGGGAGCACGGCCGCGGCGACCTGCCCTATCCGCCGGAGTACCCGAAGATGCCGGGCGAGCCCAAGCGTGTCCAGCCGAGCCGGGCGAAGCACGAGGAGTAGCGGCCTAGGGCTTCAGCGCGGCCACCAGGCTCCGGCAGTCGCGCAGCAAGGCCTCGTCGCTCGCGACGTCGTAGCGCATGTTGCCCTCCGCCCCGTAGTTGTCGTGTCGCCGTGTCGACGCGAGTTCGCGGTGGAGCAGGGGGAGTGCCGGGGCTGCCGCCGGGCCCATCTCCTTGAGGCATGCGGCTGTCGCGGGGCGGGAGCGGGGAGTCGTTGTCCACTGGTCGATGAGCACCGGCAGGACCTCCGACGCGTCCGCCCGTATGTGCCAGAGGGCGATCGCGGTCTCCGCCCGGAGGTACTCGCTCTCCGCCATCAGCTCCCGCAGGCGGGGGACGAGCGGTGCCGCCGCGGGGCCGAGCCTGCCGGCGATGCGCACCGCCCCGGTCCGGGCGAACGACCCGTCCGACGCGAGGGCGTCGCGCAGCACGGGCAGGACGTCCTCTGCCGCGCCGGTCACCGACCAGAGGGCGTCCGCGGCATCCAGGCGGTGCGGATCGCTCTTGGACGCGTCGGACGCCACCTGTCGAAGCCGTGGCGCCGCCTGCGCCGCCGCGCTGCCGTACCGGCCGACGGCTGCGAACGCCGCGCCGCGGTGGTCCCCGTGCAGGGTGGCCATGAGCAGAGGCAGCGACGCGGTGGGCGTGAGGACCCCGAGGGCGCTGATCAGCCTGGACCGGGACTCCCCGCGCCGGACGCGGCCCGGTTCGGCCAGGCGCTGGTGCAGGACGGGTGCGAGGCGGGCCCCGGCCGCCGGACCGATCGCCTCGACCCAGCGGTCCAGGTACTCCGGCACGTACCCGTCGCTCTCGAGGACCGCCGCCAGATACGGCACCGCCCGCGCGTCCCCCTGGAGAGCCAGCGCCTTGAGGGCGCGCCCGAACAGTGACTCGTCCCAGTCGGCGGGCTCCCAGTCGTCCTCCCACTCGACCAGGCACACCTCCAGGACGTCCGCCACCCTATGGGCGACCGGGTGCACCCACGCCAGTTCGTTCAGCGCGTTACGCGACAACGTCTCGTCGTGCTCGATCAGTTGGCGGGCGAGCAGCACCACCGCCAGGTCGTTCGGCGCGCGCCAGCCCGTCAGGAGGAGTCCGCACTCCTTGACCGCGGCCAGGCGCTGTCCCCGGTCCGAGGTCTGCAACTGCGCGTGGAGCAGCCCGAACCGCTCCTCCGTCCGGTCGTCCAGGGCGATGTGCAGATCCCTGAGCAGATCGTCGGCCAGGTGCGCGTCGATGCTCGCCCGGTGGGCGGCCTCCAGGTCGCGCAGGTAGGACAGCATCGTGTCCGTCCGCGGCCTCTCCGGAGTGTTCTCCTCGTCCTCCGCCGCCGCGGGCCCTTCCTCGTGCGCGATCCGCATCACCTTGACGGCGATGTCCACGGTGTCCTCGGGAAGCAGATCCGGTGCGCACCTCGCCAGTTGGGCCAGCACGGTCAGCCGCAGCTCCGGATCCCCGGCGCCCGCGGCGAGAACCTCCGAGAGAAGCCGGCCAGCCTCGGTCCGCAGCTCCGCGTGGCGCACACCGAGCACGCCGACCGCCATCGCCAGGGAACGTACGGCCTCGCCGTCCCGCTCCAGCGGAAGGCGGTCGCGCAGGGCCGTGAAAACGCGTGCGGGGTCGGGGTGCAGGTGGGCCAGGGCGCCCGGGGCAGCCGCGCGCAACTCCGGGTCGGCGTCGGTGAGATGGTCCAGGAAGTCGTCGGCCCGGCCCCGGATCAGCGCCGCGGCGTCGACGAAGTTCGCCACCCACGCCGCGTCCTCCTCCTCGTCCTCGAAGAGCCCGCCGATCTCGTTCGGGTCCGGCTCCGTCTCGCCCGCGATGCCGCGCAGCAGACCGACGATCGCGCCCCGGTCACGGACCGAGGCGTCGGCAAGGAGGTCGAAGAGGAAGGGGACGCAGGCCACCGTCGAGTCGTACACATCGCCCTGGTGGTGCACCGCCCCGTACATCCCGTCCAGCGCCGTGTCACGCTCGGCCGGGTCGGCGGAGGCGAGCCCGCGCAGCAGATCCGGCACGTCTGACGCGTCGCCGTACGCGTGGTTCATCGACGCCCAGTCGACGTCCTCGATCCCCGTGAGTGTTCCTGCGGTCATGGTGGTTCCCCCGTGCCTCGATCCCGTTGATCAGAAGCATGCCGCACGCCACTGACAACGGCCCCCGCCCCCCTGGTCGGGGTGCGGGGGCCGAAGCCGTTGCCGGAGGTCGGCTCCTACAGCTCCTTGATCCTGATGTCCCGGTACGAGATCACGTCCGTGACCCCGTGCACCTGGAGCCCGACATAGCCGGACGAGTAACGCCGTCCGTCCGTGCCCGGGTCGTCGCCACGCGGCGGCGTGAAGACCTGGCCGCCCGTGTTGTCGAACTCGTTGATCAGGACGCCGTTGCGGTAGATCGAGTAGTGCTGGTCCACCACCTTGATCTCGTAGTCGTTCCACGTGCCCTTCGGGGTGACGCCGGCGCCGCCGAGACCCACCCGGTCGAAGCCGTAGATCGACCCCGTCTTGTACATGTCGCCGTCAGGCCGGTCGAGCATCTGCACCTCGTGCCCGTACTTGATGGCGACCCACTCCGGACGTGACTCCTCCGGGTGGTCGTGGACCTGCGGGAAGCGCACGAAGGCGCCGCCGTTGGCGTTGCCGTTGCCCGGCGCGTCGTCCCGCCACTGCAGCTTCAGCGAGAAGTCGCCGTACTTCCGCTCGGGGAACCACAGCATGCCCATGCCTTCGACGGTGGTGCTGCTGGTGATCGAACCGTCGGCGTTCAGGCCGAACTTGCCGCCACCGACCTGTTCCCACTTGTTCAGGGACTCCTGGGTGCCGTCGAAGATTTTGCGGTAGCCCTCGGTCTGGCCCGGCTTGCCGATGCCGGACTGCTTGGCGGCTTTGTTGATCTTGTTGTACTCGCGCTGGTCGATCTCACCGGCCTTCAGGAGCTTGTCCGTGACGCTCTTGACGTGCTTCAGGAAGAGCGCGTGGGACGTCCACTCCTTCTCGTCCTCGATCATCTCGTTGATCCGGCACCGGTTATTGGTGACGCGGTTCGGGATGCCCGTGTCGACCGTGCCGACGATGACCGTCAGACGCTCGTCGAACTCGGCGCAGTTGGGGGCCGGGACCCCGCCGCCCTCCGCGACGGTGAAGGACACGTCCTTGGCCACCGAGGTGTTGCCCGCCTTGTCGCTCGCGCGGTAGGCCACCGTGTGCCGGCCCACGCGGTCGACGACCACCGGGTCGCCGTACGCGAGATACGGGCCGCCGTCCAGGGAGTACTCGACCTTGTCGACCCCGGAGTCGGCGTCGGTCGCGCTGACCGAGACCTTCGCCTTGCCGACGTACGCGCCGTCCGAGTTCTTGGTGCCCTCGACCTTCGCGGTCGTCTCCGGCGGCGTCTTGTCCTCGACCGGCGGCGTGACCACGGTGAACTCGACGGACTTCTCGGCCGCCTGGTTGCCCGCCTTGTCCGACGCGCGGTAGCGGATCTTGTGCGCGCCCGCCGCGTGGACCATGACCGGCGCGGTGTAGGCCGTCCACTCGCCGCCGTCACCGACCGCGTACTCGATCTTGTTGACGCCGGAGCCGGTGTCGGACGCCGTCACGGTGACGGTCGCCATCCCGACGTACTCGCCCTTGTCGTTCTTCTCGCCGGTCACCGTCGCCGAGGTCTCCGGCGGCGTCTTGTCGTCGGTCGACGGCGGGACCACCGTGAAGTCGACGGACTTCTCCGCCGCCACGTTGCCCGCCTTGTCGCTCGCGCGATATCGGATCTTGTGGGTGCCGACCTGGTCGACGACCACGGGTGCCGTGTACGGCTGCCAGGGGCCGTCCGCCCCGACCGCGAACTCGGTCTTGTCGACGCCCGAACCCTCGTCGGTCGCCGTCACCGCGACGGTGGCGGAACCGACGTACGCGCCATCGGAGTTGGTCTGCCCTTCGACCTTGGCAGCGGTCTCGGGGGCGGTGGTGTCCTCGCCGCCGCCCTCGGTCACCACGAGGATGCCCTGCATGGAGCCGTGGCCGGGGATGGTGCAGTGGTAGCGGTACCGGCCGGGCGTCAGGGTGACCTCGGCCGTGTGCTTGCCGCCCTGGTCGTCGTTCGGGTTGGCCAGGATGTTCAGCGGTACGTCGTTGTTGTACTCGGGGTCCGAGACGTCGAACGTCAGCGTGTGCGGCATGCCGGTGTCGTTGCCGGTCGCCTTGCTGTTCTCGAAGACGATCGTCGTCGCGCCCGCGACCGCCGTGGTGGGCGCGGAGGCGTACTTGTCGATCGCGTTGTCCGCGGTCCAGGTCAGGGTCTGGGCCGCCGCCCTGCCCGGGTTGTCGGGCTGGCTCGCCGCCGTGGAGGTCAGGCCGAGCACCATCAGGAGCGACGCGAGAAGCGCCGTCCAGAGTCTTCGCTGTCGTACCGTCGGCATCATCCGGCCTTCCTTGCGAGGTCCTTGGCGGCCGGTGTGGCCGCGCCGCCCGAGTAAGTGACGCGCCATAGAGCCGACTTGGCGTCCGAGGTGAAGAACCCGCGGCCGTAGTCGAGGACATAGAGCGAACCGTCCGGGGCGAACTTCCAGTCCATGAGGTTCTTGATGCCGTCGTTGCCGATCGGGATGATCTTCTTCAGGGACTCGGCGTGCGTGGGCAGACCGCCCTTGCCGACCGTCTTCGGGTCGGTCAGGACCGCGTGCCGCGGCTGGTCGGCGTCGTAGAAGTCGCCGACGAACCATTTGCCGTCCCAGTACGAAGGCCACTTGTCCGCGCTGGTGTTGGCCGCGTCGAAGCGGTAGACCGGGCCGTTCATCGTGGCCTGGCCGCCGCCCTTGAGCCACGGCAGGAGGATCTTCTGCTCCTCCTGCTTGTAGCTCGGGACGCCCTTCGCGTCGCGCGGGTAGTCGACGCCGCCGCCCTGCGGCGAGTACCAGATGTTGTTCGGCTCGGCCGGCGGGATGTTGACCAGACCGTCGTTGTTGGGCGACTCGTTCTTGAGGTTCTTGCAGTCGTACCAGCCGAGCGGCTTCGTCGGGTCCGGCAGATTACGGTCGCGGTAGGGCTGGTTGTTGCCCATGCAGTACGGCCAGCCGCGGTTGGAGGCGTGGGTGATGGCGGCGAACGTGTCGTACTTCGCCGGGCCCCACGTCGTCGACGGCGCGCCCGCGTCCGGGCCGACCCAGCCCGCGTACAGCGTGTCCGTCTTCTTGTCGACGGAGATGCGCGCCGGGTTGCGGACACCCATCACATAGATCTCGCCGCGCGTCTTGCCGCCGCCCTCGTCCGGCTCCTTGCCGGTGAAGAGATTGCCCTCCGGGAGCGTGTACGTCCCGTCGGCCTCCGGGTGGATGCGCAGGATCTTGCCGTTGAGGTTGTTGGTGTTGCCCGCCGTGCGGCGCGCGTCGGCGAAGGAGACACCCTTGAAGTTGGGCTCCGGGTTGTTGCCGGAGTATCCGTTGCTGAAGCCCGACGAGTTGTTGTCGCCGGTCGCGATGTAGAGGTTGTTCTTGGAGTCCCACGCCATGCCGCCACCCGCGTGGCAGCAACTGTGGATCTGCACGGGCCACTTGAGCAGGACCTTCTCGCTGGCGAGGTCCAGCTTGTTCGTGGTCTGGTCGAGCGTGAAGCGCGAGACGTAACGCTCGGCCATGTGCGTCTCACGGTTGATCTTCGAGTGGGGTGTGTAGTGCAGGTACACCCAGCCGTTCTGCTCGAACTTCGGGTCGAGCTCGATGCCGAGCAGGCCCTCCTCGACCTTGATCAGCTCATCGCCGCCGCCCTTGTTGCCGAAGATCGTGAGCGCTCCGGCGAGCGTCGTCTTCTTGGTCTTGGGGTCGTAGACGTGGATCTCGCCCTTGCCCTTGCCGATGTTCGGGTTGTTCCAGTCGGTGATGACCGGCTGGGAGGAGTCGGCGCCGCCGCGGCCGATGTAGAAGACACGGCCGTCGGGCGCGGTGACCAGGCCGTGCGGCTCACCGATCTGGTCGTTCTGGCCCGGCTGGTTGGGCTGGGTCAGGCGCGACGCCTTGTAGTTGGCGGTGATGGTCGACTTGCAGTCGGCGCGCGCGATGCGGCTCGTCCAGAGCAGGGCGCCGCGCAGGTGCTGACGGAAGTCCGTCTCGTCGTACGAGGCCGCCGTGCCGCCCATACCGGTGTAGAAGGAGCGTCCGCCGTCGTAGTCACGGCACCAGGAGACCGGGTGGTCGGCGCCGTTCTTGCTCTCGCCGGGCTGGTAAGTGGACTCCCGTACGCGGGCCACGGTGTGGACCTCGCCGGTCGGGTTCTTGGTCCAGTTCAGCCACTGGTCGGGGCGCTTCCACTCCAGGGGCAGGTCCTTGGTGGCCGGATTCTCCCGGTCGCCGACCTCGACGGTGGCGCGCTGCACGTTCGTCGGGCTGGAGTCCGCCGGGCGGGCACCGATCAGGCCGGTGAACCAGGTCGAGTACGGCTCGGCGCGGGCCGCGTCATGGATGCCGACGAAACCGCCGCCCGCCTCCATGAAGGCCTCGAGGCCGGCTTCCTGCTCGGCGTCGAGGACGTCGCCGCCACCGGTCAGGAAGGCCACGGCGTTGAACTTGCCGAGCTTGGCCTCGTTCGTGAAGACCGAGGGATCGGCGGTCGCCACGATCTTGAACCGCTCGGCGGCCGGACCGCTCTGGCCGATCTTCTCGATGGCCTCGATGCCGGCGTTCACGACGGGCGACTCGTCGCCGTCCGCCGCCGAGCCGTGGAAGACGAGGACGCGCACGTTCGCCTGGCCGGGCGGTGACGGCAGGGACATCGTTGTCAACGGTGGCTCGGGATAGGGCCGCGCGGTGGCGGCCTGTGTGGAGAGCGCGCCGGTGACCATGACCCCGGAGATCAGGGCAGCGGCCCAGGCGCGGCGTGCGCGGCTCCGGTTGTGGTCGTTGCGGTTCGTTCTGCGTCTGGCTCTGCTCAACCCTCGTACAGCCAAGGGCTCTTGATGCGGTGTGAGCCGCATGAGTACACCCACCCCTCGTCGGTCACAGCAACAGGCGCGGACGAAGCTAGACCTCTTTTTGCCATGCGCCAATAGGTACGGACGGAATACCGCGAACTTTGTCCTGCGTGTGGATAAACGCAGATCTCCCCGATACCGTGTGGCCGTCCCGGGGGCCGCCTGCGCCCCGTCAGTCTCCGTACCGCAGTGGGGAGTTCGGCATGGACCGACGCAGCTTCAACCGACGGATGCTCGTGGGCGGAGCGGTCGCGACGGCCGGGGTGACATCGTTGTCGCTGGCCACCGCGCCCGAGGCGAGCACGGCCGAAGGGCCCAAGACGGCCCCCGCGGGCGGCGAGGTGCGCCGCATCAAGATGTACGCCGAGAAGCTGCCGGACGGGCAGATGGGCTACGGCCTGGAGAAGGGCAAGGCGTCGATCCCCGGCCCGCTCATCGAGCTGAACGAGGGCGACACCCTGCACATCGAGTTCGAGAACACGATGGACGTGGACGCCAGCCTGCACGTGCACGGCATGGACTACGAGATCTCCAGCGACGGCACCAGACACACCAAGAGCCACGTCGAGCCGGGCGGCAAGCGGACCTACACCTGGCGCACCCACGCGCCGGGCCGCCGCAAGGACGGCACCTGGCGCCCCGGCACGGCGGGCTACTGGCACTACCACGACCACGTCGTCGGCACCGATCACGGGACGGGCGGCGTGCGCAAGGGGCTCTACGGCGCGCTGGTCGTGCGGCGCAAGGGCGACCTGCTGCCGGACAAGACGTTCACGATCGTCTTCAACGACATGACGATCAACAACAAGGCGGGCCACGACAGCCCCAACTTCGAGGCCACCGTGGGCGATCGGATCGAGTTCATCTCGATCACGCACGGCGAGTACTACCACACGTTCCACGTCCACGGTCACCGCTGGGCGGACAACCGCACGGGCCTTCTGACCGGCCCCGACGACCCGAGCCAGGTCCTCGACGACAAGATCACCGGGCCCGGTGACTCCTTCGGCTTCCAGGTCATCGCGGGGGAGGGGGTGGGCGCGGGCGCGTGGATGTACCACTGCCATGTGCAGAGCCACTCCGACATGGGCATGGCCGGGTACTTCCTGGTGAAGAAGGCGGACGGCACCATCCCGGACTACGAGCCGCATCATCCTTCGGCCGCGAAGAAGTCCGGTGCGTCCGGGCACGATCACGGATAGGGCGTCGGGGCGCGGCGTCACACGGTGAGGGCGCCGATGTCGAGGACGGTCCACGCCCTGAACGGCTCCACCTGTACGTAGATCCGCGGGCCGCGGCTGACGGTCCTGCGCTGCCCGAGCGGGTCTCCGTCGGGGCCGACGAGCCGTCCGGAGGCGTACGGCCGGACCTCCTCGTGCCACAGCTCGGCGTGCACGAGCCGGTCGTGCTCGTCGCCGTACCCGCCGAAGAAGGTCACCTGACCCTTGCCCACGGCCAGCGCGTGGGCGCCCGCCACGTCGTTCGCGCGCTGCCGGACCGCGCGGCCCGTGCGGGCCCCCAGGCCCGTGCGGACCTCCAAGAGGGAGAAGTCGGTGTAGGCGCAGACCCAGACCGCTTCGTCCGTCACATTGAGGGCGTAACAGTCGTAGATCTCGCTCGTGCCCTTCGACGCCTCGTACACCCACAGGGGCTCGCCCTGCGCACTCCAGCAGCGCAGGCCCGGGTGGCTGAGCTCGTCGTCCCCGAAGACGCCTTCGTCGAAGTAGCCGACCCACAGCCGCCCGGCCCGATCGGTCAGGAGCGACTCGATGCCGTCGCCGACGCGGAAAGCCCAGGACTCCCGCCCGAGCGCGTCGAAGATCTGCACGTGCTGCTCGGATCTGCGGCTGCGCGCGTCCGCCACGACGAAGCCGCCGTCGGGCAGCGCGTCGACCTGCGGGAAGCGAGCCCGCACCGCGCTGAGCTCCGACGCGTGGTCCCTGCCGTCGGTGTCGACGGTGACGACCACCGCGTCGTACGGCTTCATCGCGCCACGTCCGGGACCCGGTTGGCGCGCGGTGAGCAGCCAGTGGGCCTGCCCGAAGGCGTCGACGGTGCTGTGCGCGATGTGGCGGTCGTGAAAGCGGCGGGGCAGCCGCGCGTACGGGGTGAGCGGCGTGTCCGGCGTGTCCGGCGTCTTCGGCGCGTGGGGCCGGGAGAGGGGCCGAGCGCTCTGCGCGGTCGGCCGGGTGCGGTGCTCGGCGTCGCCCTTTCTGTTCGTCATGTGGAGATCGTGTAGGACAGGCCGATCCTCGCGCCATCCCTTTACCCAGAGGTGCACGTTGGGTGTACTCCTTGTACGCGTCATCCACGCGCAGCACCCGTACGTCCCCTGTGCGCATCCCTCCGTGAACTGCCATTCAAGGGAGCCGAGTTGAGCAAGGACAGCGTGTACGACTACGTCATCGTCGGTGCCGGTTCCGCGGGATGCGTCCTCGCCGCGCGGCTCTCCGAAGACCCCGCGGTGCGGGTGGCGCTCGTCGAGTCGGGGCCACGCGACCGCAAGCCCGAGATCCGCGTCCCGGCGGCTTTCCCGAAGCTGTTCAAGACGCCCTACGACTGGGACTACTGCACCGTGAAGCAGTCCGCGCTCGACGGCCGTGAACTGTACTGGCCGCGCGGCCACACGCTGGGCGGCTCGTCCTCGATGAACGCCATGATGTGGGTGCGCGGCCACCGCGACGACTACAACGCCTGGGGTGAGGCCGCGGGGCCCGAGTGGTCCTACGACGCGTTGGAGCCGTACTTCCGGCGCGCGGAGCGGTGGGCGGGCGGGGCGGGCGGCTCCGGCGCGGGCAGCGTGTACGGCAGTGACGGGCCGCTCTGGATCTCGCCGCCACGCGCCCTCAACCCGACCACCGGCGCGTTCCTCGATGCCTGCCGCGACGCCGGCCTGCGCGAGCTGACGGAGCTGAACGAGCCGGACCACAGCGGCTTCGCGCCCACCCCGGTCAACCAGCGCCGCGGGCGCCGGTGGAGCGCCGCCGACGGGTACCTGAAACCGGCCAGGCGGCGCCGCAACCTGGACGTCCTGACCGAAGCGCGGGTCCGCAGGCTGGAGTTCGACGGGACGCGCGTGGCCGGGGTCATCGCCGACGGCGTCCCCGGCAAGCTGATCGCCCGCCGCGAGGTGCTGCTCAGCGCGGGCGCCATCGGCTCCCCGCAGCTTCTCCAGGCCTCCGGTGTCGGCGACCCCGACGACCTCGCGAGGGCGGGCATCGAACCGCGCATCGAGTCCCGCGGCGTGGGCCGCAACCTCCAGGACCATCTCGCCTACGCGGTCACCATGCGCTGCCCGGAGCCCGTCACGCTGACCGGCGCGGACTCCCTCGCCAATGTCGGCCGGTTCCTGCTCGGCGGGCGTGGCCCGCTCACGTCGAACGTCGGCGAGGCCGTCGCCTTCATCAAGACGCGGCCGGAACTGGCCGCCCCCGACATCGAGTTGGTCTACGCCCCCGTCCCCTTCGTGCAGCACGGCCTGACCCCGCCCACCGAACACGGCATCACGATCGGCGTGGTGCTGCTCCAGCCGGAGAGCGAGGGGCGGATCACGCCGAGGGGACCGGGCGTCGGCTCCGCGCCGCTCATCGACCCCGGATATCTGTCGGCCGAGGCCGACATCCGCACGCTCGTCGCCGGGGTGCGCCGCGCCGAGGAGCTTCTCGCGGGGCCCGCGCTCGGTCCGTACACGTCGGGGCCGCTGGCGCCGCATCCGGGCACGGTCGACGACGCGACGCTCGCCCGGACGATCCGCGGGGCCTCCGAGACCCTCTACCACCCGGTCGGCACCTGCCGGATGGGCCTCGACAAGGCCTCCGTCACCGATCCGACGCTCCGGGTGCGGGGGACGTCGGCGCTGCGGGTCGTGGATGCCTCCGTCATGCCGCGGATCACGCGCGGCCACACGCACGCGCCCACGGTGGCGCTCGCGGAGAAGGCGGCCGAGCTGATCAGGGCGGACGCGCGGGCGTGAGGAGGGCGGGTGACAAGGGCGGGTGACAAAGGCGGGGTCAGGGGGATGTCCCCCGCCCCCGCCGTCCGGTCGTATCCTGACCGGCGCACCAGCCAGCCGCCCCCGAGGAGCCCCACGTGACCGAGCCGTCGAGCGTCGCCCCGCGCCCCACCCTGGAGGCCGTGGCCGCCCGAGCCGGGGTCTCGCGGGCCACGGTGTCCCGTGTCGTCAACGGCGACACGGGCGTACGGGAGGTGCTGGCCGAGAAGGTCAGGCTGGCCGTCGACGAGCTCGGCTACGTCCCGAACCGTGCCGCCCGCAGTCTGGTGACCCGGCGGCATGACGCGGTCGCCGTGGTGATCGCGGAGCCGGAGACCCGGGTCTTCGCCGACCCCTTCTTCGCACTTCAACTACGGGGCATCAGTAAGGAATTGACGTCACGCGACGTCCAGCTGGTGCTGCTGCTCACGGAGGGGCGGGACGATCACATGCGGGTCGGCCGCTACCTGGCCGGTGGCCATGTGGACGGCGCCCTCGTCTTCTCCCTGCACCTGGACGATCCGCTGCCCGGCATCATCCAGGGCGCGGGGGTGCCGACGGTCTTCGGCGGCCGGCCCGGGTGGCCGGACGGGACGGTGACGACTCCGTACGTCGACTGCGACAACCGCGGCGGGGCGAGGGAGGCGGTCCGCCACCTTCTCTCGCTGGGGCGCACGCGGATCGCGCACATCAGCGGAGCGCTCGACCAGACGTCGGCCGTGGATCGCCTCGACGGCTTCCGTGACGTGCTTCCGGAGGCGGGGGAGAGGTTCGTCGCGCACGGCGACTTCACCCCGGCGGGCGGTGAGCGGGCGATGCGTGAGCTCCTTGACCGCGTCCCCGACGTCGACGCGGTCTTCGCCGCCAACGACCTGACGGCGTCGGGGGCGCTTCGGGTGCTCCGCGAGCGGGGGAAGCGGGTGCCGGAGGACGTCGCGGTGGTCGGCTTCGACGACATGCTGGCGGTCGCCGAACAGGTGGACCCACCGCTGACGACGGTGCGCCAGGACATCGAGGAGATGGGCCGCCTCATGGCCCGAATGCTGCTGTCCCGTGACGACCTCCCCCCAGAAAGCGTGGTCCTCCCGACAAAACTGGTCCGACGAGCGTCGGCGTAACAAGAGATCCCCCTGCTCCCGCTGGTTTCCCGGCCCCGCGCCGCCCGGCCACGGACCGCGCCCGGCCCGCACGCACCACCGGAACCCCGCCTGCCGGACACTCCACAGCACGACCCGGCAGCCCTGCCCGCCGCCGTGCCGCCATGCAACCCTCCCCCCACGGCGTCCGCTGCTGGCCCGGTGCTTGCAGCCGCTGTGCTGCGTCGCCGTTCGTCGGCCGCCCGCCTCCCGGCGCCGTCGCCCTGACGTCCGGGCCCCACGGTCTTGCCGCCGTGCAACCTGCCGGACCGCCCCGGCCTCGGTCGTCACCGCCGCTGTGCCGCCCGGCCGGCGGCCGCTTCCGGCGCCGTCGTCCTGAGGCCCGGGGCCGCCCTCCATGGACTTGTCGCCGTGCAGCCCCGGCGTCCCGCCCCGGCCCTGGTGGTAACCGCCGCTGTGTTGTGTCGCCGTCCGGCCGGTGGGCGCCTCCGCCGCCCGTGGCCCGGGTCCCCACGGACCTGCCGCCCTGCAGCCCGGCGCCCGTTGTCCGCCGAGTCCTCACCGTGGCCGTGCCGTTTCGCCGTCCCCCTCCGGCGCCGCCACTCGGCGGCCCGAGACCGCCCTCCGTCCCACGAACGAGTGCCCTCGTTCCGCCGCACGGGCCACCCGTGTTTTTGTCGCACCGATGCCGGGTGAGGCTCGGTGCAGCACTTCCACTCTTCCGGAGGTAACACCATGCGCAAGTGCGCGATCCTGGCAGCAGCGGCCTTCGCCGCGGTCACCGTCATCGGCGGTGCCGGTACGGCCGCCGCCACTGCCGGCCCCGGCCCCGGTGCCTACGCCGAGGGCACGGCTCAGAACTCGCCGGGCGTCCTGAGCGGCAACGTCGTCCAGGTTCCCGTCGAGATCCCGGTCAACGTGTGCGGCAACTCGCTGAACGTCGTCGGTCTTCTGAACCCGGCAGCCGGCAATAAGTGCAAGTAGGTCTCCGGAACGGCGGGCGATCCCTGCCGGACGGCATGCCGCCCCGTCGCGACCAGTGCGCGACGGGGCGGTGCACGTGTGGGGGGTGGGCCTGCTCGGGAGCCGGTGTCAGGAGCCGACGCTCACCGTGAACCGGCGCGGGTTGCCGTCGTGCGCCGCCCCGGACACATCGGGCTCGCCGTCAGGCCGGACGTCGTCGTACGGGAACGCGTAACCGATGGGCGAGTTCGCGTGCACCACACGGGCCCAGTGGTTGGTCACGTCACCCTTGTAGTAGTCCCCCGCGCCGGCCCCGTTCGGCTGCTCCGCGTGCGACAGCATGATGCTGCGGTTGAAGCCCGCCGCGAGCCGCGCGAGCAGGCCCTTCTTGTCGTCGGAGTCCCCGGGGTTGTTGGTGAAGGGCCCGTGGTTGCAGGTGAAGATGTCCTTGGACGTCGGCTTCGAGAACGTGTGCCCGCCGTTGAACGTCAGCGTGTCGCCGCTCACTCGACCCGTGAACACGCCCCGCCCGCCCTGGAGGTCGATCTTCAGGTCGGTGCCGCGGTACTTCTCCCACGCCTCGTCGATGTAGCTGTTCCACACGTCCCGGAACGGCATCTCGTTCGGGCGGTCGAAGTACGGGGCCATGAGATTCTGCGGCGAGATGACCCGGAGCACCTTGTCGCCGTCGCCGCGGATCACCAGATCGCCCCAGGGCTGCCCGTCCTTCTCGCCCTGGGCCACGAGATCGGCGGCTATCTTGTCGACGGCGCCGTCCGGCAACGGGGCCACCGTGTGCGTGCCGTCGCCCTCCAGGGTCAGCCCGATGGGCAGGGCCGTGACGAGGTCGACGTAGCTGATGTTGGCGTACAACTGCGAGCTGTTGAAGGTGAATTCGCAGAACGACCAGGTGCGCCCGTAGTTGGCGTCCTCCTTGGTCGCGAAGGCGGGCTCGACCAGCGAAGGGCCGGGGTTCAGGAAGAAGTCCAGCTTGTCGTCCCGCACGAAGTAGACCCGAGCGCCGTACATCTGAGGCAACGTCAGCACCTTCGGCGCCGAACCTGCCGCGCCCAGCGGAATCGCGCAGTCGACCGGCAGCGGAGTCTCGGGGGCCGACGGTGAGTCGGGACGGTAGACGCCCCCGTCCGGCTTCAGCAGGACCCAGCGGTCGGTGCCCTGCTCGTGTCCGGTGACGTAGGCGCGCACCTCGCCGGGCAACGACTTGTTCTGCAGGGCGAGTTCACAGGTCGCGGGCGCGGCCTTGGCGCCGGGGCTGAGGGCGCTTCCCCAGACGGGATAGGTGAGGGCTCCGGCGGCACCGGCGGCAGTGGACAGGAACACTCGACGCGAAATCACGGAAGGTCTCCCGGGATGTGTGGGGGGATGTCATGCGGCCGTGTGGGGGGTGGTGGCCGTGTGGTGCGACCACTGTTGCGTCGGCCAATTCCGTCGTCAAGAGTTGTGACTGAGAGCGCTCTCAGAATCTTGTTTCTTTCACAAGGTGGCAGCACGCGCGCACTGTCAGTGGTGGGTGTCAGACTCAGAAGGACGGCAGAGAGATGCGACAAAGGAGTCGATCATGCTCAATACCCGTTATGTCGCGGGCGCTCCCACGTGGGTGGACCTCGGCACCCCGGATCTTGAAGGCGTCCACGCCTTCTACCGCGCACTGTTCGGATGGGAGTTCCGCTCCGGCGGCGCCGAATTCGGTGGATATGGCATGTATCAGGCGGACGGGAAGACCGTGGCAGGCGCCATGACCGTCCCCGCCGACCAGGCGCCCCCGTCCTGGACGATCTACTTCAAGACGACGGACGCCGACGCGACGGTGAAGGCGGTCGAGCAGGCCGGCGGCAGCATGGTGTACGAGGTGATGGACGTGGGCGACCTGGGTCGCATGGCCGTCCTGAACGACGCCCAGGGCGTCGCCTTCGCGGTGTGGCAGCCGGGCACGAACAAGGGCCTCGACCTGGTCGACGCCCCGAACAGCATGTGCTGGACCGAGCTCTACACCCCGGACATCACCGCGGCCCAGGAGTTCTATGCCTCCGTGTTCGGCTGGGGCGCCACCACCCAGGCCTTCGAGGGCGGTTCGTACACGATGGTGCACCCCGCGGGCGGCACCGCGGACGACATGTTCGCGGGCCTGTGGCCGCTGTCCGACGCCCCGGACGAAGCCGAGGCCGGGCCGTACTGGACTCCGTACTTCCAGGTGACCGACATCGACGCGGTGCTCGCCGAGGTGGAGCCAGCCGGGGGCGCGGTGCGGGTGGCCCGCACGGACCTCGCGGGCGTCGGCAGCTTCGCCAAGCTCGCCGATCCCTCGGGGGCGCGCTTCGCGCTGATGCAGCCGGAGGCGCCGGGCGCGGGTTGACAGTGGCGGTCACGGGGCGGAGGCAGAGGTGACTTCAGGCTGAAGGCGCCCGAAACAGCGCACGTCAGGCGCCCGAAACAGTGCACGTCGCAGCGTTGATCGTTCGTTGATTTCCTGTTTCGCGCGGCCTGCCAGCATCGGCGGCATGCAGATCGACATGACAGCCGAGCCGGAACTCGCCTGGCAGGAGCAGGCCCTGTGCGCCCAGACCGGATCCGAGTTCTTCTTCCCTGAACCGGGCAGCTCGGTGCGCGAGGCCAAGTACATCTGCCAGCTCTGCGAGATGCGCCCCGCGTGTCTCGAGTACGCCCTGGCCCATGACGAGCGGTTCGGCGTCTGGGGCGGCCTCTCGGAGAAGGAGAGGCTCAGTCTCAGACGCACCTGATCCCCTCACGTGCGCGTCCCTCAGGCGTACGTGACCGTGAACCTCCTCGTGCCCGCCGGGATGTGTACGTCGTCCCCCGTCACCGTCAGGTCGCGGCCGTCCGCCGTGACCGCCCGCACCGGGCCGAACCGGCACGGATAGACGTACCGCACCCGCTTCGGCGCCCGCGTGATGTCCACGGTCACCTTCCGTGCGCCCGCGTCGTGGGTGAGCCGGTAGCCGAAGGGCGCGCCGAACAGGTTCGGGGCGTCGTCGACGGCCACCGTGGCGCCGTCCGGCACCCAGTGCGGGCGTATGCCCGGAGCGATGTAGAGGTGCGGGTCGCGGTCCTCGTCGGCCTCGAAGAAGAGGATGTCGCGGAGCAGGAGCAGATACTCCGCCGCCGCCCAGCCGTGCGGGATGTCCCCCATGTACCAGTGGCGGCCCGGAACTTCGCGGTAGTCGGAGGCGATGGGGAAGGCGTGCTGCTCGTTCCACGCGCCGAGCGCCACCGCACGCTCGTCGGTCCGCGGCAGCGACGCGCCGATGATCCAGCCGAGCAGTGCGTCCATCCGCTCGGTGTCACCGGCCAGCAGATAAGCATGCGCCAACTGCGTCGTGAGATAGGGACCGTAGGTGTTCCAGGCCGCTTCGTGGCGGTATCCGCCGGTCACGAAGTGCGCGTACATCGTGTCGAGCGTCCAGCGGGCCGCCCGGTCGATGTCCTCGCCCAGCTTGCTGCCCATGTGCAGCCGCAGCGGGTGGAAGAACGCCGCCGCTCCGATCATCGTCGAGTCGAGCCGTCCGACGTCGGCGGGCCCGGTCGGGATGTACGTCTCCCAGGCGCCCTGCCTGCGCTGCTCCTCAAGCACCCAGCGGATCGAGGCGGCCGTGGCCCGCTTCAAGTCGTCGAAGGCGCCCCAGAGTTCGGAGACGTCGGGCGACCCGAGCCGCTCCGCGAGTCGCGCGGCCTCGTAGAGCCCTGCCAGGCCCCACAGGTCGTCCCAGTAGTGCGGCTTGTGGCGCTCGCCGAGATGTTCGGCGCTCCAGCCGCTGTGCAGCAGGCCGTTCTGGTCGCGGTTGTCCCGCAGCCACCGGGCGCCGTCGATGACGTACGGCGTGTAGAGCTTGGCGCCGAACGCGGTGGCCCGGCCGTGTGTCCGGTCGAAGCGGCCGATCGCCCACAGTGCCTGGCCGTTGCTGTCCCACTCCCGGTCGTCCTTCTCGTGCGGGCCGCCGTAGAAGCCGTACTCCGCGCACGGCCCGATGCGGCCCGAACCGCGGTTGAACTTGAGCGGATAGTGCGTGCCCAACTGGCGCTCGGCCAGCGACGCGTCGCCGACCAGCGAGCACGCGGTGGCCTCGACGGACGAGTCACGGATCCAGAAGGAGTCGTACACCGTCGGCCCCGGATGGATCTCGCCGTGGTCGGAGAGGATCAGGAGCTGCGAGCGGCACTGGCGGAACTGGTCGGCCAAGTGGGCGACGGGCTGCGGCAGTTGTGGCTGGAGTCCGCGCGCGATCAGCTTGTCCGTCCAGAAGACCCGGTTGGCCTCCTCCAGCTCCGCGGCGGGAGTGGCCTTGATCTCCGCCAGATCGGCGGACCCGCTGTAGAGGTCGACGGGAAGCCGCACGTCGAGTTCGAACAGCTCGTCGTCGGCGATCCGGTAGGGCCAGGCGAACGCGGCGCTGCACATCCCGGCGATCTGGTCCTGCGCCTGCACGGCGCCGTTCAGCTTGCCGCCCGTGACGAGGTCGTGGAACGGATTGCGGGTCAGATAGGAGCCAGGGTCGTACGTGAAGTCCGGGTTGCCGTACACGCCGAACTGCTCGGGGGCCGTGTCGAACACCGGGCCCCAGCCCGAGTTCGTCTCCACCCGCCCCTCGTCGGGCAGATGGCGCAGGTACGTCAGACGCCGGTCAGTGATCTGCCGGCCGTTGCGGTCGTGCCGCTGGAAGCCGCTCGGACCCGCGGGCATGACGGCCGCGCACAGCCAGCCCTCGCGCGGCTGCCCGGTCGCGCTGCCCACGGTCAGCCGGGTCACGACGAGGTCCCGCTGCCGGGGGCCGATCGCCGTCCCGAAGGTGCGCTGCACGAACTCGGTCCCGTCGGCGGTGCGGAACGTCGTCAGGACCACCGGCAGATGGGGCGCCTCCATGCGCTGGCCGACGGCACCGGCGTCCGTCAGCTGCGGAAGGCGGACGGCGCCGGTCGACGGTGAGTAGAGGAAGAAGGACAGGCAGTACTTGTCGTAGACCGGTTCGATCTCGCCCGCCTGCCCGATCAGGGACTCCTGCCGGTGGTCCTTGACGCCCACCATGTGCCAGTAGCGGTACAGGGCGTTGGAGGCGAAGGCGGCCTCCTTGGATTCGTAGGTTCCCGAGTCGAAGTCGTCGCTCCAGCGCCGGAAGGCTGCCTGGGCCCACCACGGAACGGGGTAGGGCATCTGAGCCCGTCCCGCCCAGCCGCGCCACATGACCTCGTAGAACATCCATTCATGGGTCTGTGCCATGGGTTCCACCCCCGTGCCCACCGTTGCACCGGGGCGGGCGGTCGTAAATCGGTTCGGCACGGGGGTCTTGTGCGGTTACGATCCGGGAGCGCGGGCGGACCGAAGACTCCTGGTCCGCGGGTGTGTGGGGTCCTGTAGAGCAGAGGCAGACTCACCGCTTTGCCAAGGCGGATACGCCGGTTCGAATCCGGTCGGGACCACGAGTGGACGGGACGGGCGGGGCGGTACGGCATGAGTGAGAGCGGCGCGACCGGCGGGGTGATCGGCGAGGCGGTCAGTGGGACGGTCAGTGAGGCCGACCTCGCGGTCTTCCACGACGTGGTCGGCAGGCTCCGCGCGCTGCCCGTCGACGACCCCGCGCGGCTGCGCGCCGAGCAGGTCGCCGCGTCCTTCGCCCGCGACGGACGGCTGCGCAGGCGCAAGGCGCGCGGAGCCGAACTCTCCGCCGCCGACGCCGCCGTCATGGCCGCCACCGCCACCGGGGCCGACGACCGCAGGGAGGACGCGCCGCTGGTCGCCGACGAGGCCGCGGGGCCCGTGAGCGTCGCGGGAGTCTTCCGGCGGCCCCGGCCCTGCTACGTCTGCAAGGCGTCGTATCGACAGGTCGACTCCTTCTACCACCGGCTCTGCCCGGACTGCGCCGCCGACAACCGAGCCCGGCGCGGGCTCGCCACCGATCTGAGCGGGCGCCGGGCGCTGCTCACCGGGGCCCGCGTGAAGATCGGCTTCCAGCTGGCCCTGATGATGCTGCGCGACGGCGTGGAACTCCTGGTCACCAGCCGCTTCCCGCACGACACGCAGCGCCGCTTCCGTGCCGTGCCCGGCAGCGAGAAGTGGCTCGACCGGCTCACGGTGCTCGCCGTCGACCTGCGTGACCCGCGCCAAGTCCTCGGCCTGTGCGAGGACTTGCGCCGGGCGGGCGAACCGCTGGACATCCTGGTCAACAACGCGGCGCAGACGGTGCGCAGGCCGCCCGAGTCGTACGCGGCGCTCACGGCGGGGGAGTCGGCGCGGCTGCCCGCCGGGGCTCGCGGCGCGCCCGGATTCCGCCCGATGGCGGCGTCGGCGCTGGAGGGCTCCGCCGCGACGCGGGGCGCGCTCGCTCTCGTCTTGAACGAGGCCGACGAGGCGGGCCTGTTGCGTGATCCCTCGCCGGAGAACTCCTGGTCGGCCCGGCTCGGTGACCTCGACCCCGCCGAGGTCCTGGAGACCCAGCTGGTCAACGCGCTGGCCCCGGCCCTGCTCTGCGATCGGTTGCTGCCGCTGCTGCTCGCCTCGCCGCGCCCCCACAGGTACATCGTCAACGTCACCGCGGTCGAGGGCCGCTTCGCGGTGCGCAACAAGATGGCCGGGCATCCGCACACGAACATGGCCAAGGCCGCCCTGAACATGCTCACGCGTACGAGCGCCGCCGAACTCGCCGAACAAGGCGTGCACATGTGCGCCGTCGACACCGGGTGGATCACCGACGAGAACCCCGCGCCGAAGAAGGACCGCATCGCCGACGCGGGCTTCCGCACTCCCCTGGACGTGGTGGACGGCGCGGCCCGGGTCTACGACCCGATCGTGCGCGGCGAGGCGGGCGCGCCGGTCTCGGGAGTCTTCCTCAAGGACTACCGGGAGGCGCAGTGGTGAACGAGCTTGGGGCGCCGCGGTTCGCGGGTGTGCCGCGCGTCGAAGCGCGCCCCCTCGCCGAACTGGCCCCCCTCATCGCCTGGTTGCGCGACGGGAGGACGCCGAACGAGCGGCTCGACTTCGCGGCCGGGACGGTGCTTCCGGACGGGCGGCTCGACTTGTGCAAGCAGGCGATCGGAGCGCAGGGCGCCGCGCTGGTCGCCGAGGTGCTGCGAGCCGAGCACGCCGAACAGGAGCCACGCGTACGGCACTTGCTGCTCGGCACGGACGGCCTGGGTGACGAGGGAGCGGCCCTCGCGGCGGCGGCCGCGACCGGCGAGGCGGGCCCCACCGGAGTCGAGACGCTCTACCTGGGCTGCAACGGCATCACCGCCGGCGGCGCCTGCCGCATCGCGGACCAGCTGCGTGCCTCGCCGCAGGTCGTGACCGGTCTCTGGCTCAAACGCAATCCGCTGGGTGCGGGTGCGGGAGCCGCCGCGACCGAACTGATCGATTCCGTACGTACGTTGCGCACTCTCGACCTCGTCCAGACCGGCCTGGACGCGGCCGGAACAGCGGCCCTCACCGACGCCCTGCTTGCGGCGGCCGGTGCCGGACGAGGCGTCGAGCGGGTCTTCCTGGGCGGCAACCCGCTCGGACCGTCGGGCGCGGCCCCGCTGGCCGAGCTGATCGCCCGGGGCGGAGTGCGTGAACTGTATGTATCGGCAGCGGGGTTGGGCGACGAGGGAGCGCTGTTGATCGCGGAGGCGCTGGAACGCGCGGAGCCGGGCGTGCTCGACCGCCTGGCCCTCGCCAGCAACGGCATCGGGCCGCGAGCCGCCGCCCGGCTCGTCGCGGCCTCCGTGAGCGCAGGGGTACGACTGCTCGACCTCGGCCGGGTGCGTGCCGCGAGGACGCTCGGAGCGCCGGACAACCACGTCGACGACACGGCGGCCGCAGCCATCGCGGAGAGCCTCGCCGCGGTCGAACACCGTCTGTCGCATCTGGTGCTCGCCCACACCGGCCTGCGCAGTCGCGAGGCCCACCGCCTCCTCGACACCGCCGCCCACGCGCGCACACCCACCCGCTTCGTCCTCGGCCAGGGCATCGCGGCGAGCATCAAACGCCGCCTCGCCGCCCGCAGTGCCCACATCCCGGCACCGGCGACCCCACGGGACGTGGCGGCGGTACGCAGCGTTCACCGTTGAGCTCGCGAGGCGGAACCTTCCTCACAAACCCGAATCCCGGGCCCTCGGACCGCCCTGGGGATACGATTCACCGCAAGGCGGGGCGTAGCGCAGGGGCTGTCGCGCCGGTCTCCAAAACCGGAACACGCTGGTTCGATTCCAGCCGCCCCGCCCCCTTGGCAATTGGTTGCCCCCGAGCCGGTCCCACCGGGCACAATCCGTGCATGGCTCCGCACGAGAAGACCGCCGCCCACTATCTGCTCTCCGACCTCGACCCGCTGCCCCATCCGCGGCGGGTGCGGGAGATCGCCGAGAGTGCCCGGGACCTCGCGGGGCGCGGGGCGCTGCGGTCCGTCATCGAGGAGCTCGAGCGCGGCGGCCCGTACGAGCGCGGGGTGGCCGTCCTGCTGGCCAGTGCCGGTGGGGACGCCGAGTGGATTGCGGCGCGGATCGCCGACCCCGACCCCTTCGTGCGCGGGCACGCGCTGCGGGTCGCGCGGAGCCACGGAGTGCCGGACGCCGCCTTCGAGGCCGCGCTCGACGACGCTCCCGAGGTGGTGCGGCGGCAGCTGCTGCGGGCGATCGTCGCCGGACGCCGCACCGCGCTCGCCGATCGCCTCATCGACCCGCTGCGCAGGCGGTGGGGCGACGCCGAGGCGGCCAGGCTGCTCCCCGGCTGCTCGGGTCCCGTGGTCGAGCGGCTGCTGCCCGGCCTCTTCCACGCCGTACGGGGCTGGCGCCCGCTGGCGCGACGCCACGCGGGAGCCCTGCTCGACGTCGCCGGACGTGAACTCGACGCGCTGCCCGTCGCGCTGCGGGACGCGTGGTGGCAGCGGTACGCGGCGGGGGTCGCGGCCGTCACGGAGGCGGAACCGACCCGGGTGCTCGACCTCCTCGAACGGTTCGCGCCCAGCGTGTTTCCGCCGCGTCTGCGCTCGCATCTCGGTGTGCTGGCCGATGCCGCGCCGACTCGTGTCCTGGCGATCCTCTCCGGGCCCTGGGGGTGGGCGCTGCGCCACAGCGGCCGGCTCACGGCTCCTGTGCTGCGCAAACTCGCCCGCGTCGGTCTGCCCGAACTGCGCGCCTACGCCCGCACCGTCGCCGACGACTCCGCCGAACTCGCCCGGCTGATGCTCGCCCACCCGCCCGCCGAACGGGTCGCCGTCCACGCGCTCGCCGTCGAGGGACGCGGCGCGGGACACGTCACCGTCGACGGGGTCATCCTCGGCGCGCTGCCCCGCAGCGCCGTCGCCGACGAGGCGCGACGGACGGCCGAACGGGTCAGGGAGAGCGGCGGCCACTGGAGTGCCGTCCTGCTCGCCGAGTCCTTCCTGCCCTGCGCCGAGGTGCGCGACCGGCTCGTCGCGGCGACCCGGCGGCCCGCGGCCGACGACCGCGCGCAGGCCTGGCCGCTGCTCGTCCGCAATGCCGCCCGCTCCGGCGAACAGGCCCAGGTCACCGCCGTACTCGAAGAGATGACCCGGCTCGCCAACGAGCAGGACCCCGTGCGGTCCGCCGCCCTGACCGCGCTCGCCCGGACCCGCCCCGCCCTCTTCGGGGCCGACGCGGAACCGTTCCTCGACCGGATCTCCGCCGACGCCGTCGCGGCGCGCGACTCCTCGCACCTCACCCGCGGCAGCCTCAGCCGCCTGGCCGTCGCCGTCCTGCGGGAGCACGCGGCGGGCGGGCAGCGGGAGTTGGTGAACTGGGCGCTGCGCACGCTCGTCCGCATATCCGGCAACACCGGCGGCGCCGACCTCGGGCGCCTGGACCACACGCTGCGCCGCGGCCAGGAGCACGACGTGTTCGAGGCGCTGCGTCCCTGGATCGAGGCGGGCGCGGAGAAGGCCGACTACAGCCTGGTCTTCGCGCTGGCCCGCGCGGTCGGCCGGCGTGCCGCGGGAATGCGGGAGTTGCAGGAACTCCTCTGGCAGGCCATCCGGTTCGGCAGCAACGCGACGGTGTCGCGAGCGGTCGACCTGTGGTTGCAGCCACCCGCGACCCGTGATGAACGCGTCGCCCGCGTCCTGGCGCACGAACAGTCGACCGCAGTGCTCACGCCGGTCCACACCGTGCTGTGCTCCCGCCGCACGGACCTGCTCGACCCCCTCCTCTCCGCGACGCCGCCCTACGGACGCTTCCTGACCAAGGGCGCGGCCTGGACCCTGCCGGCCGACGCCCGCCAGATAAGCCGGTGGCTGCCACGCCAACAGGACGCGCTGTCGCGGCAGTTGGAGCAGCTCGCCGGTGACGCGGGGCTTCCGAAGTGGGACCGGGCCGAGGCGATCGCACGCGGTGCGTGCATTCCCGGCGCGGGGCAGGAACTCGTACGCCGCTGGACCGGATCGTCCGACACCGTGCTCGCCGAGGCGGCCATCGGCGCCCTCGCCCATACCTCGCGGCCCGGGGACGCACTGCCCGACCTGCTCGCGCACGCGGGTGGCGAGCGGGCGCGGGTCGCGGTGTACGCGGCGACGCGGGCGTCACGGCATGTACCGCCCTCCCGGCTCGCGCCGCTGCTGCGCGACGTCCTGTGCGGGCCCGGCAAGAAGGTCACGAGCCGCAAGGAGGCCGCGCGTCTGGCCGCCGTACGGCTGCCCGCGCCCCAGGCGGCGGCGCTGCTCGGCGACGCCTATGAGACGCCGGACGCCCACCGCGACGTACGCGCGGCGTGTGTCGCCTTCGCGGGCGGGCTGCTCGGCGAGGAGCGGGTGTGGGCGCTGCTGAGGGACGCGGCCGGGGGCGATGCGGTGCTGCGCACGGCGGTGCTCCGGGTCAGGCCCCTCGACCTGGCGCGGGAGCATCGGGAGCGGTACGCCCGCCTGGTGCGCGAGGCGGTCGGGGCCGAGGACGACGAGGCGGCGGGCCAGGCGCTCGCCGCCCTGGCACGGTGGGCCCCGTGGTCGCCGGACGCGGCATCGGTCCTCGCGCACGCGGCCGCGGACCTCGACCGGCGGACCACCTGGCAGGTGGCCGCGCGGGGCCTCGTGACGGCGGCGGCCACCGCGCCCGGAGGCGGCGAGGCGCTGTGCGGCGCCCTCGCCTCGCTGGCGGGTTCCGAAGTGCCCGATGCGCCGGGCCGGGATCTGCCCGCGCGGCGGCGGATCGAATATGTGGCCCGGACACTGGCCGACGAGGGCGAGGTGTACCGGACCGCTGCCCTGCGGGCGGCCGAGCTTCTGGCCGGGTACGGGGGTTTCGTGCCGCAGGCCGCCGAGGTGCTGGCCGGCGCCGCGGCGCTGGACGACGAGCCCGCGGACGTGGCGGCCGCGCTGTCGCGCCTGGCCCGGCTGCACGAGGAGCGGCCCGCGCTGGCCGTGCGAACGGCGTCGACGCTGGGCGCGCGCCTGTCCGACGTGGAGGGGGAGACGGCATCGCTGCTGTCCGTGGCCCGCCGCCTTGCCGAGGACGGCAGCCTCGCGTCCGGACTCTTCGCCGTGGCGGCGGTGGAGTCCCTCGGGGAGCGGACCGGCTGGCCCGCGGCCTGGCGGGATGTGCTGGGGGCCCTGCGGGGCCACGGCGTCCCGGACGTCCGGGACGCCGCGCTGACGGTGTGCACGACGGGGGAGTGACGGTGCAGCCGGCACCCCGCAGGGGTGGGGTGCCCTACTTGCCGCGAGCCGCCATCCGAGCCTTGCGGGTGGCGAGCTTCTCGTCGAACTTGGCGGCCTCGGTGTCCAGGCCGTTCATGTACAGGCCGAGCTCTTCCTGCGCCTTGAGACCCTCGGGGCCGAGCCCGTCGATGTCCATGACCTTCAGGTAGCGAAGGACGGGCTGGATCACGTCGTCGTGGTGGATGCGCATGTTGTAGATCTCGCCGATCGCCATCTGCGCGGCGGCTCGCTCGAAGCCGGGCATGCCGTGACCGGGCATCCGGAAGTTGACGACGACGTCGCGCACGGACTGCATGGTCAGGTCCGGGGCGAGCTCGAAGGCCGCGCCCAGGAGGTTGCGGTAGAAGACCATGTGCAGGTTCTCGTCGGTGGCGATGCGCGCCAGCATGCGGTCGCAGACCGGGTCGCCCGACTGGTGGCCGGTGTTGCGGTGCGAGACGCGGGTCGCGAGCTCCTGGAAGGCCACGTACGCGACGGAGTGCAGCATCGAGTGCCGGTTGTCGGACTCGAAGCCCTCGGCCATGTGGGCCATGCGGAACTGCTCGAGCTTGTCCGGGTCGACGGCGCGCGAGGCCAGGAGGTAGTCGCGCATCACGATGCCGTGGCGGCCCTCCTCGGCGGTCCAGCGGTGCACCCAGGTGCCCCAGGCGCCGTCGCGGCCGAAGAGGGAGGCGATCTCGTGGTGGTAGCTGGGGAGGTTGTCCTCGGTCAGCAGGTTGACGACGAGGGCGACCTTGCCGATGTCGGTCACCTTGGACTGCTCGGGCTCCCAGGCTTCGCCGTCCTCGAAGTAGCCGGGGAAGTTCCGTGCGTCCGAGAAGGGGACGTACTCGTGCGGCATCCAGTCCTTCGCCACCTTCAGGTGGCGGTTGAGCTCCTTCTCGACCACTTCTTCCAGAGCGAACAGCAACCGGGCGTCGGTCCAGTCGTCCGTGCTGCCGAGGTGGGGAGAGGTGATCGTCACGGGGGCTCCAGGGGGGACGGGAGTTCTTACGGTTTACGTGCGTAGGGGTTACGCGGTAGCACGAGCGGTGGTACCTACCTACGGTCTCGTAGGTTACGTTGCCGTAGGTTAAGCCCTCCGTAAAGTGGCCGAGACAGAGGGGCCCAGAAGCCTCTCTCGTCCCATCCGCCCCAGGACTGGTCAGGCGTACAGCTCCCGCAGCCGGACTGAGAGGCATGTCACACAGCCCTCAAGCTTCTCGAACTCGCTGATATCCACCACGACGGGTTCGAAGCCGAGGTCCGCGAGCAGTTCCGCGCTCTTGGGCGCACTCGCCGCAAGGAGCAGTTTCGCGCCACCGAGAAGCACCACGTGAGCCCCGGATTCCTCGGGCACGGGCAGGAAGCGCGGGAAGAGCGCGGGGGAGTCCACGAGGGGCGGGTGGCCGATGACCGTGCCGTCCGGCAGCGCCGTCACCGCCGATTTCAGATGCAGGACCTTGCTGACGGGTACGGCCACGACCCGCGCCCCCAGCGGCTCGAAGACCGCCCGAAGCTGCCGTACGCCGGCCGCGTTCGTGCGCCCGCCCCGGCCCACGTAGATCGTGTCGTCGACCTTGAGGATGTCGCCGCCGTCCAGCGTGCCCGGCTCCCACACCCAGTTCACGGAGGCGCCGAGCCGGGCCACGGCCTCCTCCACGGCGGCCGTCTCCGGCCGCCGGGACTCGGCGCCGGGGCGGGCGATCAGTGCCACGTTGCGGAAGACGACGACCGTGTCCTCGACGAAGACCGCGTCCGGGCAGTCGTCGGCCGGTTCCACCTCGACCGTCTCCCAGCCGTGCGCCCGCAGCGCGTCGGCGTACGCCTCCCACTGTTCGAGGGCGAGGTCCGCGTCGACGGGGGTCCGCTCGACGTGGGTGACCAGGCCTTCGGCGAGACGCGGTCCTGGCCGGCGGATCAGCGCTTTCCTGCTGGGCACGGGGTGTTCTCCGTAGGGGTGGAGCGGCGGGGGTGCCCCCACCCGGCGGGAGCCGGGCCGGGGGCTTGCCGCACATCATGCAGCGTGCGAGGGGTCCAGGCCCAGGTCTCGACGCAGATGATCGGCGGTGAACGAGCCGGGCGCCTCGACGAGCTGCCCCGGCGTTCCCTCGAAGACGATCCGGCCGCCGTGCTTGCCGCCGTCGGGGCCGAGGTCGATCACCCAGTCCGCGTGCTTGACGACCTCCAGGTTGTGCTCGACGACGACCACGGTGTTCCCCGCGTCCACGAGCCGGTCCAGGAGGGCGAGCAGGCCGTCCACGTCCGCCATGTGCAGGCCGGTCGTCGGCTCGTCCAGGACGTACGTCGTGCCGGTGCGGTGCAGCTGCGTGGCGAGCTTGATGCGCTGGCGCTCACCGCCCGACAGGGTGCTCAGCGGCTGCCCGAGCGTCAGGTAGGTGAGCCCGACGTCGTGCAGGGCCCGCAGCCTGCGCCGCACGGCCGTGTCGTCGACGGCGGCGAGGAAGTCGAGGGCGCGCTCGGCCGTCATGTCCAGGACGTCGGCGATGGAGCTGCCGTCGACGGTCAGCCGCAGCACGTCCTCCTTGAAGCGGCGCCCCTCGCACGCCTCGCAGGTCGTCGTCACCGGATCCATGAAGGCAAGGTCGCTGTAGATGACCCCACGGCCCTGGCAACTCCCGCACGCACCCGCCGAGTTGAAGCTGAAAAGACCCGCATCCCGGCCGGTCTCGCGCGCGAACAGCTTGCGCAGCGAGTCCATGATCCCGAGGTACGTCGCCGGGGTCGAGCGGCCCGAGATGCCGATGCCCGACTGGTCGACGACCACGGCGTCCGGGTGCTCGGCGACGAACGCCCGCGACACCAGCGTGCTCTTGCCCGATCCCGCGACGCCCGTCACCGCCGTGAGCACCCCCGTCGGCACGCACACGCTGACGTCCTTGAGGTTGTGCAGATCGGCGCCCTTGACCCACCGCCCGCCGATGGCCTCGCGCGGGCTCTCCTTGACGCCCGTCGAGCGCCGCAGGTGCCGGCCCGTGAGCGTGTCCGCGTGGCGCAGTTCGGCGGGTGTCCCCTCGAAGACGACCAGACCGCCGCCCGTGCCCGCCGCGGGCCCCATGTCGACGACGTGGTCGGCGACGGCGATCACGTCCGGGTCGTGCTCGACGACCAGGACGGTGTTCCCCTTGTCGCGCAGGCGCAGCAGCAGATCGTTGAGCCGCCCCACGTCACGCGGGTGCAGGCCGACGCTCGGCTCGTCGAAGATGTACGTCATGCCGGTCAGGCTGGAGCCGAGGTGCCGCACCGTCTTCAGGCGCTGCCCCTCGCCGCCGGAGAGCGTGGACGTCTCGCGGCCGAGGCTGAGGTAGCCGAGGCCGATCGCCTCGATCCGTTCCAGCGCCGCCACGGCCGCCGACGCGACGGGCCCCGCCACCGGGTCGTCGATGCGTGCGAGCGCGGGGATGAGGTCGGTGACCTCCATGCGCGAGCAGTCGGCGATGCTCATGCCGTCGATACGGGTGGCGAGCGCCGCCGCGTTGAGCCGCGCCCCCTCGCAGACGTCGCACTCGCCCTCGACGAGGAAGCGCTGCACGAGGTCGCGGGTCTTCTGCGAGAGCGTCGACAAATCGCGATTGAGGTAGAGCCGCTCGAAGCGGTCCGCGAGCCCTTCGTAGTCGATGTCCCGCGCGCCACCGGTGTTGTCGACGTTGACCTTGCCGCCCTGCTCGCCGCCGCGCATCAGGAACTCCCGCTCCCGCGCGCTGAACCGTCCCACCGGCTTGTGCGTGTCCAGGTCGGGGGTGTTGGTGTACGTCTGGCCCTGCCAGGTCCCGGCGGCGAACGGCGGGAAGAGGATCGCGCCGTCCGCCAGGGACTTGGCCGGGTCCAGGATGCGGTCGTAGTCGGGCCGTACGGTCTTGCCCAGGCCGTGACACCGGGGGCACATGCCCGACGGGTCGTTGAACGAGTACGCGGTGGCCGGACCGGCACTCGGTGTGCCGTGCCGCGAGAACAGCACGCGCATCACCGAGTAGATGTCCGTCATCGTGCCCACGGTGGAGCGCGAGTGGCCGCCGATCGGCCGCTGGTCGACGACGATCGCGGGCGAGAGCTCCTCGATGGTCTCCGCGTGCGGCCGCTCGTACTTCGGCAGCCGGTTGCGGACGAACCACGTGAACGTCTCGTTCAGCTGGCGCTGCGACTCGACCGCGATCGTGTCGAACACGACCGACGACTTCCCCGACCCCGATACGCCGGTGAACACCGTGAGCCGGTCCTTCGGGATGCGCAGGTTCACCTCCTTGAGGTTGTTCTCACGGGCTCCTGTGATGGTGATGAACTGGTGCATACACGCGAAGCTAGCCGGGATACCCGACAGCTTCTGTCGTGATTTCCTTCATTTCTCCGTCGAGCAGCAGCCAGCGCCTGATGCCGATCGACTCCAGGAACGGCACGTCGTGACTGGCCACGATCAGCGCCCCCTCGTACGACTCCAGGGCCGTGGCCAGCTGTTTCACGCTCGCCATGTCGAGGTTGTTCGTCGGCTCGTCCAGCATCAGGAGCTGCGGCGCCGGTTCCGCGAGCAGCAGTGCGGCCAGCGCCGCACGGAACCGCTCGCCGCCCGACAGGGTCGCGGCCTGCTGATCGGCCCGCGCCCCCTTGAACAGGAAGCGGGCCAGGCGGGCCCTGATCCTGTTGTTGGTGGCCCCGGGTGCGTAGCGTGCCACGTTCTCGGCGACGGTCAGCTCCTCGTCGAGGACGTCGAGGCGCTGGGGCAGGAAACGCAGCGGGACATGCGCGAGCGCCTCTCCCTCCACGGCTGCCAGCTCTCCGGCGATGGTCCGCAGGAGCGTGGTCTTGCCCGCGCCGTTGCGGCCGACCAGCGCGATCCGCTCGGGGCCGCGCAGCTCGAACTCGCCCTGCACGCGCGCCCCGTAACGCAGGGTCAGCTCGCGCAGCGTGAGCACCGTGCGGCCCGGCGGGACCGCGGTGAACGGCAGGTCGACGCGGATCTCGTCGTCGTCGCGCACCGCGTCGACGGCCTCGTCCAGACGCTCCTTGGCCTCGGTGAGCTTCTCCTCGTGCATGATGCGGTGCTTGCCCGCGGACACCTGTGCCTGGCGCTTGCGCTCGCCCATGACGACCTTGGGCTCGCGCTTGGTGTCCCACATCTTCTGGCCGTACCGCTTGCGGCGGGCCAACTTGACGTGCGCGTCGGCCAGTTCGCGCTTCTGCTTCTTCAGGTCGGACTCGGCGACGCGCACCATGCGCTCCGCCGCCTCCTGCTCGGCGGCCAGCGCTTCCTCGTACGCCGAGAAGTTACCTCCGTACCACTTGAGTTCTCCGTCCCGCAGATCGGCGATCTGGTCGACCAGATCGAGGAGTTCACGGTCGTGGCTGACCACGACAAGGACCCCGGACCATGCCTCGACGGCCGCGTAGAGGCGCCGACGGGCGTACAGGTCAAGGTTGTTGGTGGGTTCGTCGAGCAGGAGCACGTCGGGCCGGCGAAGGAGCAGTGCGGCAAGGCGCAGCAGCACGGACTCGCCGCCGGACACCTCGCCGGTGGTGCGGGCCAGGCCGATGTGGCCGAGGCCGAGCTGATCGAGGGCCGCGACGGCCCGCTCCTCCACGTCCCAGTCGTCACCGACCGCGGTGAAGTGCTCCTCGGCCACGTCACCCGACTCGATGGCGTGCAGGGCCGCGCGCGTCGACGCGATGCCGAGCACCTCCTCGACGCGCAAGGTGGTGTCCAGGGTGACGTTCTGCGGCAGGTACCCGATGTCACCGGCGACGCGGACGGTGCCGTCGGTCGGCGTCAGATCACCGGCGACGAGCTTCAACAAGGTTGACTTTCCTGACCCGTTGACGCCGATGAGGCCGGTCCTGCCGGGGCCGAAGGCCGCCTGGAAGTCGTCGAATACGTGGGTGCCGTCCGGCCAGGTGAAGTCGAGCGACGTGCACGTGATGGAGGTGGGGTGGGTAGACATGGGGTCCTCGCGGTTGCGTGAGATGAAGCGCGGTCAGGGGCAACGCGTTTCGGGACACCGCGAGGTGCGACAGAAGGACGGGAGCAGCGTCGTCAGGAGGCGGCAAGGAGGGCAGAAAAAAGGGCCCTGCGCCCAGGGACGGCTCGTACGCCGAGGTCGCACGCTACGCACACGGCCGAGCCGTGTGACGCGGTGACACCAGACCTCAGACGAGCAACGTCCTACTCCTATCGGCGACAACAGAACCGCTATACACCGTAGGGTGCCGCCCGGCGGCTGTCAACGACTTATCGTGAGCGCGGACAAGGAGCGCGGACAGGAGCGCGTTCGAGGAGGCCCTCATGCCCTATGGCTCGCTCTCACTTCCGACCCGGATCTTCCTGCTGGCCTGGGACACCGGCCGGAACAGGATCGCCGGCGCCCCCGACCTGGCCTACGCGGTACGGGCCTGCGCGCTGGCGGAGCTCGCCCAGCGGGGACTCGTCTCGGACGCGGACGGCATCGTCACGCCGGTGTTCGGCGCCCGCACCGGGGACCAGGCGCTCGACGTCGTCCTCGAACTCATCGAGGAGTCCCGGCCCCGCAAATGGCGCGGCTGGATCACTCACAAGTCCGGCTACACGATGAACAGGGTGCGCGACGAGCTGGTGGCGGAGGGCTATCTGCGGACGGAGCGCACCCGGGTCCTGGGGATCTTCCCCTCCCGGCGTTACGAGCTGGAGCGCGCCGGATACGTGGAGGTCCTGCACGCCGAGGCGCTCGCGGTCCTGCGCGGCCCGGTGCCGGTGTCCGAGGTCCCGGCGGGCGACGCGGCCCTGGTGGTCTGCGCGGCGACGGGCAAGCTGCGCGGCATCATCCCGGGCAAGGAACGCAGGCAGTACAAGGACCGGCTCGACGCACTCACCGATCGCGGCGGGGCCCCGGCCCCGGAGCTCCCGGAGCTGATGCGGGGGCTGCGCAAGGCCCTGGCGTCGGCGGTGTCGGCCGCGGAGGCGGCCAGGTCGGGCGGCAGCGGGGGTGGCTGAGGGGCCGCCCGCGGCGGGGTGCTAGCAGGCGTCCCGCATCAGGTCGGCGAGGTCCCGGTCCAGGTCGACGTACAGATGCTCGTCGCCCAGGGGCACCAGGGAGAGCGAGCGCTGCAGGAAGCCGCGCAGCTCGCCGGTGCGGATGTGGACGATCGCCGTGCCCTCGGGGGCGTGGAACTCGACGACCGTGCGGTCGAAGCCGTAGGGCCGCACGCGGACGTCGCCGTCGCCCACCGCCTGCTCCAGGCCCTGGGCGATCAGCTCACGGGCGAAGGTCCAGTAGACCTCGATGCCCTCCAGGGTCGCCGGGGCGGGGAAGCTCATCCGGACGGCGAACGGATCGCTCCGGTCGTAGTGCAGTGTCGCGGGAATGGTCGACATCCGCGGTGCGGCGGCGACGAGGCGGGCCTCTACGGCTTGTTCGATGCTGGTGGACAACGCCTGCTCCCTCAACTACAGCTGGACGACTCGGGTCGGCACTTTGATAGACGTCGGAATGACGGAATCCGTGCACGCGAACACGGAGTGACCTCGGTCACCGCGTGCTCTTCACTCTCTTCACGAAATCCCCGGAAGGAATCCTGCGTTCCGGTGGTAACTTCGCCCGCCATGAAGTCTCTGGGGAAGACGAGATGGGCGCGGTCCACGGGCCGTGCGGTGTCGGTGGGACTGTGCGGGGCGGCGCTCGCCGCGACGGCGCTGGCCGCGCCAGGACCAGCCCAGGCAGCCGCCGGGAGCCAGTCGCAGCGCGGCGGCGGCTGGGATCTCAAGGACAGCGGCTCCGACGCGCGCTTCCGTGGTCTGGCCGCCGTCAGCAGGCACACCGCCTGGGTGGCCGGCGCCAAGGGCACCGTGCTGCGCACGTCGGACGGCGGCGAGAACTGGCACAACGTCTCTCCGCCAGGGGCCGAGGGGCTGGAGTTCCGGGACGTCGAGGCCTTCGACGGCCGCCGCGCGGTGGTCCTGGCCATCGGCGAGGGCGAGGCGTCCCGCGTCTTTCGCACGGCGGACGGTGGAGCGACCTGGACGGAATCCTTCCGCAACACCGACCCCAAGGCCTTCTACGACTGCATGACGTTCTTCGACCAGCGGCACGGCCTGGCGATGAGCGATCCGGTGGACGGCAAGTACCGCATCCTGTCCACCGCCGACGGCGGCCGCTCCTGGAAGGTCCTGCCCAGCGACGGCATGCCCGCCGCCCAGGAGGGCGAGGCGGGCTTCGCGGCGAGCGGCCAGTGCCTGGTGAGCTCCGGTTCCCGCGACGTGTGGCTCGCCACCGGGGGAGCGGCACGCGCGCGTGTCCTGCACTCCGCCGACCGGGGCCGCACCTGGACGGCCACGGACGCGCCGATCCCGGCGGGCGACCCGGCCCGCGGTGTCTTCGGCCTCGCCTTCCGCGACCGTACGCACGGCATCGCGGTCGGCGGCGACTACAACGCGGGCAAGCCCTCGCCCAAGGCCGCGGCCACCACCCGCGACGGCGGCCGCACCTGGACCACGGCCGCCGAGCCCCCGCCCGCCTACCGCTCCGGGGTGGCCTGGCTGCCCGGAAGCCGCAGGGGCGCGCTCGCGGTCGGGCCGACCGGCACGGACGTCACGTCGGACGGCGGGCGCAGCTGGCGGACGGTCGACCCCGGGTCGTACGACACCGTCAACTGCACGCGTGACCGGGCCTGCTGGGCGTCCGGCGAAAAGGGCCGGATCGCGCGCTGGGAGCGGCAGCGGAATCCTTCGGAACGACAGGGCTAGGGCCCTAGGGCAACTGCTGCCGGTAGGGGGCGAGTGCCGGGGCCGTCTTCGTGGCGATGAACTCGGTGATCCGGTACTCGCAGACCTCCGCGAGCACGAAGGGGTCGCCCGCCGCGATCTCCTCGATGGCGGCGCGGTCGTCGGCCACGGCCAGGATCACGCCGCCGTCGCGCGGGTTCTTGCGCCCGGAGGCGATGAAGACGCCCTGCTCGTACAGCTGGTCGAGCCAGGCGACGTGCGCCTCAAGCTCCTTGTCGACGGCGGACACGGGCGCGGTGTAGGTCAACTCGAGAACGAACATGATCGCGAGGCTACCGCCGCGCGCCGCCATCCGTGGCCGTGGCCCGGGGCGGTCGCGGCCCCCCGCCCGGCCGACTCTTATGCTGACGGCTCAACCTGCCGCTCCATGGGGCCACTTTGTGCCGCGCGGCTGCCCCAGTTCTGCCGGGAGACACCTTGCTGTACAGAAAGACCACTTCGCGCGTTGTCGCGACGGTGGCCGTGCTCGCCCTCGCGCTGACCGCCTGCGGCGGTGACGACGGCAAGAAGGACGCATCGGAGAGGAAGCGGGTCCCGCGCGCCGCCGGTGAGAGCGCCACCGGCGAGGCGAAGGAGGGCAACGTCTTCGTGACCTACGACCTCACCGCGCAGAAGGTCGAACTGGGCACGGAGGCCGAGACCGCGAAGATGGTCTCGGAGCCCAAGCTGGCCAAGGGCCTGATCCCGGCCGTCGCGTACGTGAAGTACACGCACCGGTCCGGCCCGACCCTCACGCAGCGCCCGCGCGCCAGCCATCCCACCACGATCTGGGCGGACGGCAAGCGCGGCACCCTGATCGTCGGCGCCGCCGACCACGCGCCGGGCTGTGAGGCCCCCTCGACCATCAAGGGCTGGAAGCGGGGCGAGACCCACGTCCTGTGCGAGACCTATCTGGTCCCCAAGGGCGCGAAGGACCTGGAGGTCCACTGGTCCGAGCAGGGCGGCCAGACGTTCATCTGGAAGTTCCCGGCGACCAACTGAGCCCGGGCTCCGCCTAGGCTTGCCCGCACCATGACGACGCATACGACTGCTGCCTCCCACGCGCCCGCGGACTGGCCCACCGACGAGCCGGCCGCCCGCGCGGTCCAGGACCGGCTCCGTTCCCGGGTCGTGCTCGACGAGGCCGGCCCCGAGCCGGGCACCGGACACGTCACGGGCGTCGACGTCGCCTACGACGACGAGCGCGACATCGTCGCGGCAGCGGTCGTCGTCCTGGACGCGGCGACACTCGACGTCGTCGAGGAGGCGACCGCGGTGGGCCGCGTGGCCTTCCCGTACGTGCCGGGACTCCTCGCCTTCCGTGAGATTCCCACCGTGCTGGCCGCCCTGGGGGAACTGCGGGCCGCGCCCGGCCTCGTCGTCTGCGACGGCTACGGCATCGCCCACCCCCGCAGGTTCGGCCTCGCGAGCCACCTCGGCGTGCTCACCGGGCTGCCCACGATCGGCGTGGCCAAGAACCCCTTCACGTTCACGTACGAGGCTCCGGACGCGCCGCGGGCGAGCGCGACCCCGCTCCTCGACGGGGCCGAGGAGATCGGCCGCGCCCTGCGCACCCGCGAGGACGTCAAGCCGGTCTTCGTCTCCGTCGGCCACCGCGTGAGCCTGGACAACGCCTGCGCCCACACGCTGCGCCTGACGCCGCGCTACCGCCTCCCGGAGTCCACGCGCCGCGCGGACGCCCTCTGCCGCGCGGCCCTGCGCGAGGCGACCGCTACCGCGTCGCCGCCACCCGGAAGCTGAGCCCGGCCGCCGTCAGCCGCGCCGTCAGCGCGTCGCCCATCGCCACGGCGGTCGTCAGCTGCCCGGCCACGTCCGGCAGGTCGTCGTCGACGGCCAGGCACAGGGCCGCCTCGCCCAGCATCTTCGCCGTCTCGTCGTACCCCGGATCGCCGCCCGAGACCTCCGTGTAGACCCGCTTGCCGCCGCCCTCGCCGACGAACCGCACGGAGAACCAGCTGTCCGCGCGCCGCTGCTCGCTGGGCCCGTCGCCCGGCTTCAGGCGTGACGACAACCACCGTCGCGCGGGCGGCAGTTGAGCCGCGGCCACCAGACCGCTGACCGCCACCGCGCCGCCCACCGCGAAGGGCAGGGTCTTCACGGCCGCGTAATGGCGGTAGCGGAAGTCGGGCCCGTAGCGGTCGAGCGCCCGCGCCGAACGCTGCACCACCTGCGGGTCGATCGTCGGCAGGGGCAGGGCCCAGGCGCCGACCTCGCCCGCGTACCGGGGCGCGCTCGGCGGCGCGTACGCCTTGCGGCCCACCACACGCGGCTCGTGCCGCCGCCGGTCACGTGCGGCGGCCAGCATCTGCGGGCCCCGCGCGAACTGGGCGAGCGCGGAGGCGAACGTACCCCCGGAGAAGGTCGCGTTGCTGCGCACGAACCCGTCGACACGCAGCGGCACGTCCTCGGGGAGCTGACGCACCGTGAAGTACGCGCCCAGGTCGTGCGGGACCGAGTCGAAGCCGCAGGAGTGCACGAGGCGTGCGCCCGTCTCCCGGGCGCGGGCGTCGTGCCGCACGTACATCAGGTCGACGAACTCCGGCTCACCGGTGAGGTCCACGTAGTCCGTGCCCGCCTCGGCGCACGCGGCGACGAGTTCCTGGCCGTACTCCAGGTAGGGCCCGACGGTCGTGGCCACCACGCGCGCGTGCCCCGCCATCTCCCGCAGGGAGGCCGGGTCCGCCACGTCGGCGCGGACGAGGGGGAGCTTCGCGCAGGCCGGGTGGGCTTCGGCGAGCTTGTCCCGCAGCCGCTCCAGTTTCCCGGTGTCGCGCCCCGCGATCGCCCAGCGCACGCCTTCCGGGGCGTGCGCCGCCAGGTACTCCGCGGTGAGCACGCCGACGAAACCGGTCGCCCCGAAGAGCACGATGTCGTACGTGCGGTCCGCCGCACGCTCCTTGCCGTTGCCGTTCTGACTGGTCATGGCACCTCTCTGCCGTGCGCCCCACGCCGATGTCGGTGGCCGAGGCTAGCGTGCGAGGGGAGTCGCGGCGCAAGGCCCGCCCCCCGATTTGTCTAAGCGCTTGCTTGCTAGGGTCTTGTGCGGAGTGGAACACGTTCTTAGCATCACTGGTGTTACATCAGTTGTGTCATAACGCTGGGGGCTCCATGGCAGTTCCGGACAAGGGCGTTCTCGGACCGCTCGCAGGGGTGCGTGTGGTCGAGCTCGCGGGCATCGGTCCCGGCCCGTTCGCGGCCATGCTCCTCGCCGACCTCGGTGCCGACGTCGTACGCGTCGACCGGCCGGGCGGCGGCGGTCTCGCGATCAATCCCGAGTACGACGTCACCAACCGCAACAAACGCTCCGTGATCGTCGACCTGAAGGCCGCCGACGGCGCGGACCGCGTCCTTGACCTGGTCGATCGCGCCGACGTCCTCATCGAGGGCTACCGCCCCGGCGTCGCCGAGCGCCTCGGCGTCGGTCCTGACACCTGCCACGCCCGCAACCCGAAGCTCGTCTACGGCCGGATGACCGGCTGGGGCCAGGAGGGACCGCTCGCCCAGCGCGCCGGGCACGACATCGCGTACATCGCGATCACCGGCACCCTCGGCATGATCGGCAACCCCGGCGAGCCGCCCACCGTCCCCGCGAACCTCGTCGGCGACTACGCGGGCGGCTCGCTCTACCTCGTCGTCGGCATCCTCGCGGCCCTGCACCACGCGCGTGCGACCGGCGCGGGGCAGGTCGTGGACGCCGCTATCGTCGACGGCACCGCGCACCTCACGTCGATGATCCACGGCATGCTCGCGGCCGGCGGCTGGCAGGACCGGCGCGGCGCCAACCTCCTGGACGGCGGCTGTCCCTTCTACGGCAACTACGAGACTGCCGACGGCGGTTACATGGCCGTCGGCGCCCTCGAGCAGCAGTTCTACGACGAGTTCATCGCGCTCCTCGGCCTGACGGACGAGGCACCCGCCCGCAAGGACCTCGCCCGCTGGGGCGAGCTGCGCGAGGCGGTCGCCGCCCGCTTCAGGACACGTACGCGCGAGGAGTGGACGGCCGTCTTCGAGGGCTCCGACGCGTGCGTGGCGCCCGTGCTCTCGCTGCGCGAGGCCCCCGCACACCCCCACCTCGCCGCCCGCGGCACCTTCGTGGACCACGGCGGCATCACCCAGCCCGCCCCCGCACCCCGCTTCTCCACGACACCCACAGAAGTACGGAGCGGCCCCGCCCGACCGGGCGCGGACACCGAGGCCGTGGCCCGCGACTGGGACGTACCGGCGCTCGTCCAGCATTCCGGCACCACCACGAAGGAAGACAGCTGATGGAGATCTCCGCACCTCTGGCCTACGCGGGCGACCCGCGGCAGGCCGCCGACGAACTGGCGGCCCTGGAGTCCGCCGGTCTGGACGCCGTCTGGGTGGCGGAAGCGTACGGCTTCGACTCGCCCACCATCATGGGCTACCTGGCCGCGCGCACCGAGCGCATGAAAATCGGCGCCGCGATCCTCAACGTCTACTCGCGCACCCCCGCGCTCATCGCCCAGACGGCGGCCGGACTCGACGCGATCTCCGGCGGCCGGGCGATCATCGGGCTCGGCGCCTCGGGCCCGCAGGTCGTCGAGGGCTGGCACGGCAAGCCGTACGACAAGCCCCTCGCCCGCACCCGCGAGGCGATCGAGCTGACCCGCCGCATCCTGCGCCGCGAGGTCATCGACCACCACGGCGTCACGGACATGCCGCTGCCCAAGGAGAAGGGCGGCAAGCTGGGCAAGCCGCTCAAGATCCTCACCAGGCCGGTGCGCCCGGAAGTGCCGTTGTACGTCGCGTCCCTCGGCCCCGCCAACGTCCGCATGACCGCCGAGATCGCCGACGGCTGGCTGCCCACCCTGTTCATCCCGGAGAAGGCCCACCAGGTGTGGGGCGCCCCGCTCGCCGAGGGCAAGGAGAAGCGCGATCCGGCGCTCGGCCCCTTGCAGACGGTCGCGGGCGGACTGCTCGCCATCGGTGACGACGCGGCCGCCGTACGGGATCTGGCCCGACCCCAGATCGCCCTCTACGTAGGCGGCATGGGCGCACCGGGGAAGAACTTCTACAACGACCTCGCGGTCGCGTACGGCTACGAGAAGGAAGCGAAGCTCATCCAGGAGCTGTATCTCTCGGGCAAGAAGAAGGAAGCCGAGGCCGCCGTCCCGGACGAGTTCTGCGAGCTCATGTCGCTGTGCGGGCCCGAGAGCTACGTCCGCGAGCGTGTCGAGGCCTTCCGTGAGGCGGGCGTCACCATGCTCAACGTCATTCCCGTCGGCCCCGAGCCGGCCAAGTCGATCGAGACCGTCAAGGGCTGGCTCTAGGGCTGTAGGAGGCCGTACGTGAAGCGACAGATCTTCTCCGCCGAGCACGAGGCGTTCCGCGAGACCGTCCGCACGTTCCTGGCCAAGGAGGTGCTGCCCCACTACGAGGAGTGGGAGAAGGACGGGATCGTCAGCCGTGACGCCTGGCTCGCCGCGGGCAAGCAGGGGCTGCTCGGGCTCGCCGTGCCCGAGGAGTACGGGGGCGGCGGGAACACCGACTTCCGCTACAGCGCCGTCCTCGCCGAGGAGTTCACCCGCGCCGGCGCGGCAGGGCTCGCGCTCGGCCTGCACAACGACATCATCGGCCCCTATCTGACCTCCCTGTCCACCGAGGACCAGAAGCGGCGCTGGCTGCCCGGCTTCTGCTCCGGCGAGATCATCACGGCCATCGCGATGACCGAGCCGGGCGCGGGCTCCGACCTCCAGGGCATCCGCACCACCGCCACCGACCAGGGCGACCACTGGCTGCTCAACGGCTCCAAGACGTTCATCTCGAACGGCATCCTCGCCGACCTGGTGATCGTCGTCGCCAAGACCTCCGCGGAGGGCGGCGCGAAGGGCCTGTCCCTCCTTGTCGTCGAGCGCGGCATGGACGGCTTCGAGCGGGGCCGCAACCTCGACAAGATCGGTCAGAAGTCCCAGGACACCGCCGAGCTGTTCTTCAACGACGTACGCGTCCCCAAGGAGAACCTCCTCGGCGAGCTCGACGGCGCCTTCATCCACCTGATGACGAACCTCGCGCAGGAGCGCATGGGCATCGCCGTCGCGGGGATCGCCGCCGCCGAGCACCTCCTGGACATCACCATGACGTACGTCAAGGAGCGCGAGGCCTTCGGGCGCCCGCTCTCCAAGCTCCAGCACATCCGCTTCGAGATCGCCGAGATGGCCACCGAGTGCGCGGTCACCCGGACGTTCCTCGACCGCTGCATCGTCGATCACTCGAACGGCGAGCTCGACGCCGTGCACGCGTCGATGGCCAAGTGGTGGGCGACCGAGCTCCAGAAGCGCGTCGCCGACCGCTGCCTGCAACTGCACGGCGGCTACGGCTACATGACCGAGTACCGCGTCGCCAAGGCCTTCACCGACGGCCGCATCCAGACGATCTACGGAGGCACGACCGAGATCATGAAGGAGATCATCGGCCGCTCCCTGCTCGCCTGAGCCTTCCCCACCCTCACCTGCACAGTTCTTTGCGAAAGGCTGCTGTCTTGACCACCGAAGCGTACGTATACGACGCGATCCGCACCCCGCGCGGACGCGGCAAGGCCAATGGCGCCCTGCACGGCACCAAGCCGATCGACCTCGTCGTCGGCCTGATCCACGAGATCCGGGCGCGGTTCCCCGACCTGGACCCGGCGGCCGTCGACGACATCGTGCTCGGTGTCGTGGGCCCGGTCGGCGACCAGGGCTCCGACATCGCGCGTGTCGCGGCCATCGCCGCCGGTCTTCCGGACACGGTGGCGGGCGTGCAGGAGAACCGCTTCTGCGCCTCGGGTCTCGAAGCGGTCAACATGGCCGCGATGAAGGTGCGTTCGGGCTGGGAGGACCTCGTCCTGGCGGGCGGCGTCGAGTCGATGTCGCGCGTCCCGATGGGCTCGGACGGCGGCGCCTGGTTCGCCGACCCGATGACCAACTACGAGACCGGCTTCGTGCCGCAGGGCATCGGCGCCGACCTGATCGCCACGGTGGAGGGCTACTCCCGGCGTGACGTCGACGAATACGCGGCCCTCTCCCAGGAGCGTGCCGCGGCGGCCTGGAAGGACAACCGCTTCGAGAAGTCCGTCGTGCCGGTCAAGGACCGCAGTGGGCTGACCGTCCTGGACCACGACGAGTTCATGCGCCCCGGCACCACCGCCGACTCGCTCGCCAAGCTGAAGCCGTCCTTCAAGGACATCGGCGACCTCGGCGGTTTCGACGCCGTCGCGCTGCAGAAGTACCACTGGATCGAGAAGATCGACCACGTCCATCACGCGGGCAACTCCTCCGGCATCGTGGACGGCGCGGCGCTGGTGGCCATCGGCACGAAGGAGGTCGGCGAGCGGTACGGTCTCGCGCCGCGTGCCCGGATCGTCTCCGCGGCCGTGTCCGGCTCCGAGCCGACCATCATGCTCACCGGTCCCGCGCCGGCCGCGCGCAAGGCGCTCGCCAAGGCGGGTCTGACCATCGACGACATCGACCTCGTCGAGATCAACGAGGCGTTCGCGGCGGTCGTGCTGCGCTTCGTCAAGGACATGGGCCTGTCCCTGGACAAGGTCAACGTCAACGGCGGCGCGATTGCGTTGGGGCATCCCTTGGGCGCGACGGGGGCGATGATCCTGGGCACGCTGGTGGACGAGCTCGAGCGGCGTGACCTGCGGTACGGCTTGGCCACCCTCTGCGTGGGCGGCGGCATGGGTATCGCCACGATCGTGGAGCGGGTCTCCGGCTAAGCGCCGTGGGGCTGCGCCTCCTCGCCGACTGACCGTCGGTGGGGGCTGGTCGCGCAGTTCCCCGCGCCCCTGAGATGCGCACTGCGTGCGCTATCTCAGGGCCCGCGCACCGGGGAAGGCAGCGGCGAAGCCGCACGCCTTCAGGGGCGCGGGGAACTGCGCGATCAGCCCCCACCGGCCTTACGCCGGCAACGAGACAGCACCGCCCTCCCCAGTAGCCGCTCATCACAGACTTCACGGAGACGAAGACCATGACCGCACGCACCACCATCCGCTGGGAGCAGGACGACACCGGTGTCGTCACTCTCGTCCTGGACGACCCCAACCAGTCCGCGAACACCATGAACCAGGGGTTCAAGGACTCCATCGCGGCCATCGCCGAACGCGCGGAGGCCGAGAAGGACTCCATCCGCGGCATCATCTACACCTCCGCCAAGAAGACCTTCTTCGCGGGCGGTGACCTCAAGGACATGATGCAGGCGGGCCCCGAGAACGCGCAGGACGCGTTCGAGGCGGGCGTCGCCATCAAGCGGTCCCTGCGCCGCATCGAGACCCTGGGCAAGCCGGTCGTCGCCGCCATCAACGGCGCGGCCCTCGGCGGCGGTTACGAGATCGCCCTGGCCAGCCACCACCGCGTCGCGCTCGACGCGCCCGGCTCCAAGATCGGCCTGCCCGAGGTCACCCTCGGCCTGCTCCCGGCGGGCGGCGGCGTGACCCGCACCGTACGCCTCATGGGCATCGCGGACGCGCTGCTCAAGGTGCTGCTCCAGGGCACCCAGTACAACCCGAAGCGCGCCCTGGAGAGCGGCCTCGTCCACGAAGTGGCCGCCACTCGCGAAGAGATGATCGAGAAGGCCCGTGCCTTCATCGACGCCAACCCCGAGTCGCAGCAGCCCTGGGACAAGCCCGGCTACCGCATCCCCGGCGGCACCCCGGCCAACCCGAAGTTCGCGGCGAACCTGCCCGCGTTCCCGGCCAACCTCAAGAAGCAGATCAACGGCGCCCCCTACCCGGCCCCGCGCAACATCCTCGCGGCCGCCGTCGAGGGCTCGCAGGTCGACTTCGAGACCGCGCTGACCATCGAGGCCCGGTACTTCACCGAGCTGGTCACCGGACAGACCGCGAAGAACATGATCCAGGCGTTCTTCTTCGACCTCCAGGCCGTCAACTCCGGTGCCAACCGCCCCAAGGGCATCGAGCCGCGCCAGGTCCGCAAGGCCGCCGTCCTCGGCGCCGGGATGATGGGCGCGGGCATCGCCTACTCGTGCGCCCGCGCCGGCATCGAGGTCGTCCTGAAGGACGTCTCCGCCGAAGCGGCCGCCAAGGGCAAGGCCTACTCCGAGAAGCTGTGCGCCAAGGCGGTGCAGCGGGGTCGCACGACCCAGGAGAAGGCCGACGCGCTTCTCGCCCGCATCACGCCGACCGCCGACCCGCAGGACCTCGCGGGCTGCGACGCCGTGATCGAGGCCGTCTTCGAGGACACCTCGCTCAAGCACAAGGTGTTCCAGGAGATCCAGGACGTCATCGAGCCGGACGCGCTGCTGTGCTCCAACACCTCGACGCTGCCGATCACCCAGCTCGCCGAGGGCGTCACGCGGCCCGTCGACTTCATCGGCCTGCACTTCTTCTCGCCCGTCGACAAGATGCCGCTCGTCGAGATCATCAAGGGTGAGCGCACCGGGGACGAGGCGCTCGCCCGCGCCTTCGACCTCGTACGCCAGATCAGCAAGACGCCGATCGTCGTCAACGACTCCCGTGGCTTCTTCACCTCGCGCGTGATCGGGCACTTCATCAACGAAGGCGTCGCGATGGTCGGCGAGGGCATCGAGCCCGCGTCCATCGAGCAGGCGGCGGCCCAGGCCGGCTACCCGGCGAAGGTCCTCTCCCTGATGGACGAGCTGACCCTCACCCTGCCGCGCAAGATCCGCAACGAGACCAAGCGGGCCGTCGAGGAGGCCGGCGGCAGCTGGGCGGGGCACCCCTCGGACTCCGTCATCGACCGCATGGTCGACGAGTTCGAGCGTCCCGGCAGGAGCGGGGGAGCGGGCTTCTACGACTACGTGGACGGCAAGCGCGCCGGGCTCTGGCCGGGACTGCGCGAGCACTTCACGAAGCCGGGCACGGAGATCCCCTTCCAGGACATGCAGGAGCGGATGCTCTTCTCCGAAGCGCTCGACACCGTACGCCTGGTGGAGGAGGGCGTCCTGACGTCCGTCGCCGACGCCAACATCGGCTCCATCTTCGGCATCGGCTTCCCCGGCTGGACCGGTGGCGTGCTCCAGTACATCAACGGCTACGAGGGCGGCCTGCCCGGCTTCGTGGCACGCGCGCGTGAGCTGGCCGACCGCTACGGCGAGCGGTTCACGCCGCCCGCGCTGCTTGTCGAGAAGGCCGACAAGGGCGAGAAGTTCAGCGACGGCTGACGCTCCTCACCTGCGGTTCCGTTGCCTCCGGGGCGGAACCGCAGGTCGTCGCCCCCGCGTCGTATCCTCCCGTAGAGCATGATCACGACAAACGGAGGACGTACCGCTGTGCGGTGGACAACTGGGGGAACGACGCGAGCGGTCGGCGTCGGAGTGCTGGTCCTGACGCTGGCCCTGACGGGCTGCGGAGGCAAGAAGAAGAGCAAGAAACACACGTCGGGTTCGGGGTCGTCGCACGGCCGCACCATCGGCGGCGCGAGCGGCGGATCCGCCGCCAAGGGTGCCGGTTCGCCGAGCGCCGCCAGGGACGTCCAGGCGATCCTGCCGCCCGCCGAGACGATGCCCGCCACCCTGCGCACCGTCTCCACCGAGTTGCACAGCCGCGCCAAGGCGCCCTCCGTGTGCAAGGAGCCGACCGGCAAGTGCAAGGGCGCCGTCGCCAACGGCCGGGTCGGCTACCGCAGCGACGACAAGGCCCAGGACGCGAGTTACGAACTGATCGCGTACCGAAGGGAGAGCGCCGCCGGGCTCGCCTTCGCGGTCTGGGACAACCACGTGCGCACCCACAAGGACGAGCTGAAGGTCGTTAAAGCGCCGCGGCAGGGTGCCGGCAGCGTCACCTTCGGGTTCACGGGCCCCACGCAGCAGAACACCCGGGAGATCGTCATCCTCCAGGGCAAGTACGTCGCCACCCTGAAGATCCGGGACAACTCCGGGTCCGCGGAGGCCATGAAGGACCTGAACGTTCTGGCCGAGGTCTTTGCCACGCGGCTGCGGCAGGCCTCGCAGGGCGAGACGCCGACGGCCACCGCGGCCGACACCAGGGTCTAGCAGAGGGCGGGGAGTGGCTCAGCCTTCGGCGAGCCACTCCCGCAGCTCCTCCTTGAGGGAGCGCTGGAACGCCGTCACCAGGGCCTGCACCACCATCGGCTGCATGTGGGCCGACAGGGAGCGCATCGCGGCCACGTGCTCGGGGTCCGACTCCCGGTCGCGGTAGGGGCTCCACACCTCGTCGCGGAAGAGCCGGGAGAGCTCGACGGCGGCCGAGCGGGTGTGCTCCATCAGGACCGTGCGCGCCGCCAGGATCGTCTCGTGCGCGATGGGCACGTCGAGCAGTTGGACCCCCAGGCGCAGCAGCCCCGGGTCGACGCGGTACGCCCCGGGGGCCTCAGCGGGAGCGACGACGCCCATCGCCGAGAGCCGGTCCAGGTCCCCGTCCGTCAGCGCGCGGCCCGCCCTGCGTTCCAGCTCCGCGCGGTCGGTGTCCTCGGCCGAGTCGGGGGCCCAGGAAGCCACCACCGCGCGGTGAATGGCGAGGTCGTGGGCGCTCAGGTCGGGCGGCAGCTGTTCCAGGTACCGCTCGATCGCGGCCAGGGTCATGCCCTGGTGCTGCAGCTCCTCGATGAGCCCGAGCCGGGACAGATGCTCCTGGCCGTAGTGCCCGACCCGGCGGGGGCCGATCACGGGTGGCGGGAGCAGGCCCTTGGTGCTGTAGAAGCGGATGGTGCGGACGGTGACGCCCGCGCGCGCGGCCAGCTCGTCGACCGTGAGCGTCGGCTCGTCCGTGTCCGAAGCCGTCGTCATCGTCATGGCAGCGCATCGCCTCCTCAGTCGTGCACCTGTGGCCGGGCACCGAGTTGTGCACCGATCAGGTGCAACAGTATTGCTGTCTCACCACTGTTGTGAAAGCGTCCCGCCCAGTCACTTGCTTCGTCGATGACGCCAGGAGGCGGTCATGACCACGATCCTGCGACTCCCCGGGGAACCCGCCGACATCACGCTCCCCGCCCTGCTGCTCCGCAACGCCGAGGACCATGGCGACCACCCCGCACTCTCCTGGCGCGCCACCCCCGAAGCGGAGTGGACGACACTCACCTGGCGTGAGGCACGCCGCAAGGTCGCGGTCCTCGCCGCCGGGTACACGGCACTCGGCGTACGGCGCGGCGAGCACGTCCTGATGATGATGGGCAACCGCCCCGAGCACTGGCTGAGCGATCTCGCGCTCGTGCACATCGGCGCGGTCCCCATCACCGTGTACGGCACCTCGGCCCCCGAGCAGATCGCGCACATCGCCCGGCACAGCCGGGCCCGCTTCGCGATCATCGAGGGCGCCCGCGAGCTGGAACGCTGGGAGCCGCTCCTGACCGATCCCGACGCGCCCATCGAGCGCCTGGTGGTCGTGGAGGCGGCCGACGCGGGCCCGCACCGGACGTACGGCTCGCTGCACGCCACCGGAAGCCGGCTGTTCGACCCGGACGCCTTCGAGAAGGCCTGGTGCGAGTCCCGGGCCGACGATCCGCTGACCGTCGTCTACACCTCGGGCACCACGGGCGACCCCAAGGGTGTCCGCATCACGCACCGCAACGTCGTCCTCAACGGTGTCGCCCTGGACGCCGTCGTCGAGCTCCCCGACTTCGTGGAGCACATCAGCTACCTCCCCTTCGCCCACGTCGCGGAGCGCATGCTGGGCATCTACCTGCCCGTGTTCCGCGCCTCGCACGTGTACCTGTGCGCGGACCCGACCGCCGTCGCCGCGACCGCCCGCGAGCTGCGTCCGGCGCAGTTCTTCGGTGTGCCGCGCGTGTGGGAGAAGCTGGCGGCGTCCGTGAAGGCCGTGCTCGCCGGGCTGCCGCAGGAGCAGCGGGAGTCGATCGAGGCGGCGAACGAGACGGCACGCGCGCGCGTGGACCGCGTAGAGCGCGGCGAGGAACCGCCGGCCGACCTGGAGAGGGCGTATCTCGAGGCCAAGGAGAAGGTCATCGGCCCACTGCTCTCGCTGGCCGGTTTCGACCGCCTGGTGTGGACCGCGAGTGCGGCGGCGTCGATGCCCCTGGACGTCGTGCGCTTCTGGGCGGGCTTCGACATCGTGATCATGGACGCGTGGGGGCTCACGGAGACAACCGGGGTCGTCACCATCAACACGCCGGACGCATTCCGGCTCGGCTCCGTGGGCAGGCCCCTGGACGGCCTGGAGATCCGCACCACCGACGACGGCGAGATCCTGGTGCGCGGCGCGACGGTCTTCGACGGCTATCTCCTGCCCGACGGGGGCGTGGAGTCGGCCTGCGACGCGGACGGCTGGTTCGCCACCGGCGACGTCGGGCGCATCGACGAGGACGGCTTCCTCTGGCTCACCGACCGCAAGAAGGAGCTGATCGTCACGTCGACGGGCAAGAACGTCTCGCCCGCGCTCGTCGAGAACACCCTCAAGGAGCACCCCCTCATAGGCCAGGCCCTCGTGCACGGAGACGGCCACTCCTACCTGGTCGCCCTGCTCGTCCTGGACGCCGAGATGGCCCCCGTATGGGCCGCGGGACACGGGATCACGGGCGACCTGATGGCCAGCGAGGCCGTACAGGAAGAGGTCGCGCGGGCCGTCGAGGCGGCCAACGCGCGCCTCAACCGCACCGAGCAGATCAAGCGCTACCGGCTCCTGGGGGAGGAGTGGGGCCCGGAGACCGGCGAGCTGACGCCGTCCCTGAAACTGCGCCGCAGGGTCATCCGGGAGAAGTACGCGGAGGCCATCGACGGGCTGTACGCCCCGTGACGCACGGTCTGTACACCTTGTGATCATGGTGTGTACACCCCCTGCCCACCATGTGAGAAGTGCCGCTATGTGACGTGCGCCACCGCATGTCGGGTGATCTCTGGGGGAAGGTGTCGCGTCGGTCCACGCACCCGTCAGGGTGTCGTGGACCGGAGCACATCCGGACACCGGAGTTTTCCGGGCACCAGAGAGTAGACCCCCCACGTGAGCAAGGAAGCCGTAGACACGGCCGCTGCGGACGCATCCCGCACAGATGCGTCGCAGGCCCCCGCGGACGCGGGCGACGCCGGTTACAGCAAGGACCTCAAGGCCCGTCACGTCAACATGATCGCCATCGGTGGCGCGATCGGAACTGGACTCTTTCTCGGTGCGGGCGGCCGCCTGCACTCCGCGGGCCCCGCGCTCGCCGTCGCGTACCTCGTGTGCGGCATCTTCGCCTTCTTCGTCGTACGCGCCCTCGGCGAGATGGTCATCTACCGGCCGTCGTCCGGTTCGTTCGTCAGCTACGCGCGTGAGTTCCTCGGCGAGAAGGGCGCCTACGTCGCCGGCTGGATGTACTTCCTCAACTGGTCGACCACCGGCATCGCCGACATCACCGCGATCGCGCTCTACACGCACTACTGGAGCTTCTTCACCGACATCCCCCAGTGGGTGCTCGCGCTGATCGCCCTCGCCGTCGTCCTCGTGATCAACATGATCTCGGTGAAGTACTTCGGCGAGATGGAGTTCTGGTTCGCGATCGTCAAGGTCGCGGCCCTGGTCGCCTTCATGCTGATCGGCATCTTCCTGCTGGTCACCCAGCAGAACGTGGGCGGGCAGACGCCGGGCCTGAGCGTCATCACCGACAACGGCGGCTTCCTGCCGCACGGCATCATGCCGGTCGTGATCGTCATGCAGGGTGTCGTCTTCGCGTACGCGTCCCTCGAGCTGGTCGGCGTCGCGGCGGGCGAGACCGCCGAGCCGCAGAAGGTCGTCCCGCGCGCGGTGAACTCCATCATGTGGCGCGTGGGTCTCTTCTACGTCGGCTCGGTCGTCCTGCTTGCCCTGCTCCTGCCGGGGTCGGTGTACTCGGCCGACCAGAGCCCGTTCGTGACGGTCCTGTCCAAGATCGGCGTCCCCGCGGCCGGTGACGTGATGAACCTCGTCGTCCTCACGGCGGCGCTGTCGTCGCTGAACTCGGGCCTGTACTCCACGGGCCGCATCCTGCGCTCGATGGCGATGGCGGGTTCGGCGCCGAAGTTCACCGCCAGGATGAACAAGAGCCAGGTCCCCTACGGCGGCATCCTGCTCACCTCCGCGGTGTGCGTGCTCGGCGTCGGCCTGAACTTCCTCATGCCGAGCCAGGCCTTCGAGATCGTCCTGAACGTGGCGTCCCTCGGCATCATCAGCACCTGGGTGATCATCATGATCTGCCACCTGGCGTTCGTCCGCCGGGCCAAGGAGGGGCTGCTCACCCGACCGAGCTTCCGGCTCCCCTGGAGCCCGGTCACGGAGATCGTCACGATCGTCTTCCTGCTCTCCGTGCTCGGCCTGATGTGGAAGGACCCCGAGATCGGCCGCAAGACGCTCTACCTCATCCCGATCATCGCGGCGGCGCTGGCCGTCGGCTGGTACGGAATCCGCCGCAGGGTGGACCGCGAGGCCGCGGGCCTCACGAAGTAGCGCACAAGAAGCAGGTCGACGGCGACTGTCAGTGGCAGCGCCTACGGTGGCGTCATGTCGGAGATCACTTACATCCGAGGTGACGCCACCGCGCCGTCGGGCAAGGGCGTCAAGCTGATCGCCCATGTCTGCAACGACCTCGGGGGCTGGGGCAAGGGCTTCGTCGTCGCCGTGTCGCGCCGCTGGCCCGAGCCGGAGGCCGCGTACCGCCGGTGGCACCGGGAGCGCGCGAAGAACGACTTCGGCCTGGGGGCCGTCCAGTTCGTCCAGGTCGGCCCCTACACGTGGGTGGCCAACATGATCGGCCAGCACGGCATGCGCACCGGCAGCAAGGGCGTCCCCGTGCGGTACGAGGCGATTGACACCGCCCTGGCCACCCTCGCCGACAAGGCGGCCGAACTCGGCGCCTCCGTGCACATGCCGCGCATCGGCTGCGGGCTCGCGGGCGGCAAGTGGTCCCGCGTCGAACCGCTGATAGCGAGGCGTCTGGTGGAGCGGGGCATCGCGGTGACGGTGTACGACTTCGGGGACTGAGCCGGCGTCCGGGTGGCCCGGAAGTGGCGGGAGTCACTCAACTGGCGTGCAGACATGCGTTGTTGGGCACGCGTGTGCGGGTAGGTCAGCGGCATGCAGCTCATTCCCATGCCGCTAGGGCCGATCAACCCGGATGTCGAGAATCTCGCTGTCGGAGTCGTGCTGTTCGGCTCCCTCTACTTCTTCGTCAGGCGCATGATCCTCCGCGTCAACGGCGTACTCCAGGAGCGCGCCACGATCCTCGAGGGTGTCACCGGCGGACCGGCGGCGGATCTGCGCCGCGAGGCAGAGCGGATACGCGCCGAGCGGGCGGACCTGCTGGCCCAGGCCCGTCAGGAGGCCGCGCAGACGCGGCAGCGGGCCCGGGAGGAAGGCGCCGCCCTGATCGCCGCCGCCCGGCAGGACGCCGTGCGCGAACGCGACGAGATGTTCACCGAGGGCCAGGCCGCGATCGCGACGGAACGTGCGTCGACGGAGGTGGCCCTGCGCGCGCAGGTCCCCGACCTCGCGACGGTCCTCGCGAGCAGGATCGTGGGAGAGCCACTGCCGACGGCGACGGCTTCGGGCCGCTAGGGCCGGGAGACAGGCCGAGTTCCGTCTGGCCACCGGGCCGGACCCACGGCACGCTCGCACCATGGAACTCATGGTGCCGGTCAAGGACGGCGAAGTGTGGGCGCAGGACTTCGGCGGCGAGGGAGTGCCGCTGGTCCTGCTGCACCCGGGAGTCGCCGACTCCCGGGTCTGGGACGGGATCGTGCCGCGCCTGGCGGAGGGACGCCGGGTCATCCGCTACGACGCGCGGGGGTACGGCAGGTCTCCCGCACCCACCGCGCCGTTCTCGCTCGTCGAGGACCTGAGCGCGGTCCTCGACCACTTCGACGTCGCACAGGCGTTCCTCGCCGGGTCCAGCATGGGCGGCACCACCGCCATCGGGCTCGCGCTCGGCGACCCCGCCAGGGTGGCGGGGCTCGCGCTGCTCGTCCCCGGGGTCACCGGCAACCCGGACTTTGTCATGGCGGAGTTCACCGCCGAGGTGGGCAGGCTCGCGGAGGCGGGCGACATGGACGGCATCGTGACCTTGGTGAGGCGCACATCGGCCGCCGCGGGGGCCGGGGACGACCCCGCGGCGGCGCTCATCAAAGCGGTGATCCCGACCTGGTTCGCCGTCCACCCCCACCAGGTGCCCGACCCGCCGGCCTTCGGGCGCCTCGGTGAGCTGAACGTGCCGTGCGTGATCGCCCTGGGGGAGCGCGACGATCCCGAGGTGGTCCGCTGCAACGAGCAGATGGCGGCACGCATCCCCGGCTGCCGACTCGTGCGACTGCGGGACAGTGATCATTTCCCGACCCTGCGCGAGCCCGACGCGGTCACCGACATCATCCTTGAGGCGTACGCGGCATCCCACTGAGCGGACCGGCGGAGGCGGGGGACCGGCTCACAGCCCGTAGCTCTTCCCGATGATGTCCCGCTGGATCTCGCTGGTGCCGCCGTACACCGTCGACACCACCGCGGCCCGCAGATGCCGCTCCATGTCGTACTCGGTCGCGTAGCCGTAACCGCCCATCATCTGCATGCCTTCCAGCGCCGCGCGCTTGGCCGTCTCGGTGGCCTTCAGCTTGGCCATCGAGGCCTCACGAGGGAAGAGGCGCTCCGGCTCGGCGTCACACATCGCCGCCACGTCGAGGACGAGGAGCCGTACGCACTCGATCTCCGTCGCCAGATCCGCGATCCGGTGCCGCAGCGCCTGGAAGGAGCCGACCGGCCGTCCGAACTGCTCGCGCCCCCGCACATACGTGAGCGTGTCGTCGAGGATGCGCTCGGCGAGCCCCAGCATGTTCGCCGCCAGGAAGAGACGCTCCGCGTTGAGCCCCGCCATCAGCTGCGGCCACGCCCTGCCCTCGGCGCCCACGACCGCGTCCGCGGGCAGCCGGACATCCGTGAGATAGACGTCGTTGACCTCGCGGCCGCCCATCGTGGAGATGCCCCGGATCTCGATTCCGGGGGTGTCCGCGGGCACGTGGAACATCGTCAGTCCCTCGTGCCTGGGCCCGCTCGCGTCCGTGCGCGCGACCAGGAGGATGTACGAGGCCAGGTGCGCGTTGGAGATCCACGTCTTGTGCCCGTTGATCAGCCACCCGCCGGCGCCCGCGTCATCGGACCGTTCGGCCCGGCACCGCAGCGCCGCCACGTCCGACCCGGCGTCCGGCTCCGACATCGCGATCGAGAGGACCTGCCCGGCGACGGCACCGCCCACCGCCGCCTTTTTCTGTGCCGCCGAGCCGAACCTGTCGTACGCCTTCGCCGTGATGACGGAGGTGACGAAGCCGCCCGCGGGAACCAGGCCGCGTGCCGTCTCGCGCAGGAAGAGGCAGGCGTCCGTCATGCCGCCGCCCGACCCGCCGTACTCCTCGGGCAGGCACACGCCCAGCCAGCCCAGTTCGGCAAGCTTCGCGTAGAGGGCGGGGGAGTGCGGGCCGCCGGACTCCGCGGTCAGGGCGTCGCGCTGCTCCCGGGTGCCGCACTCGCGCTGCGCGAAGTCGCGGAGCACGGCGATGAAGTCGAGCTGCTCCGAGCTGAGCCGCTGCGTCATGGAACCCTCCTGGTCTGGGCATGGTGACAAAGTGATTGAGTTGGTGTCCTTGTAGCCATGGGGAGTCGGCGCCGTGGCTGTGGTTGAGTGCGTGGGGACGACGGGGAGGGCTCATGGATTCGATGATGGAGCGCGCGCTGGACGCGGCGCCGCCGCCCGACGCCCTGACCGAGCAGATACTCGACGCGGCGCGCGAGCAGTTCATGACGTTCGGCCTGCGCCGCTCGACCGTCGACGACGTCGCCAAGCGTGCCAGGGTCTCGCGCGTCACCGTGTACCGCCGCATCGGCAACAAGGAAGCGCTCGTCTCCGCCTGCCTGCTGCGCGAGTACCGCCGGTTCGTGGGGGAGGTGGACGAGGCCGTCGCCCCGCTCCCGACGATGGAGGACCGCATCGTCGAGGGCTTCGTCGTGGTCCTGCGGCACATCCGCGCACACCCGCTCATCGGCGGCCTGATGCGCCTCGAACCCGAGACGATGCTGCCGTTCCTGACGCTGGAGAGCGGCCCCGCCTTCCTGGCCATGCGGGGATACCTCACCGACCGGCTGCGCCGGGCGCAGCGCGCCGAGGGGAAGGAGGAAGGTGATCCGACGCCGGTGGCCGAGCTGATGGTGCGGATCACGGTCTCCTTCCTGCTCAATCCGGTGAGCTGCTTCGCACTCGAAGAGGACGACCACGTACGGGACTTCGCGCGCCGCTATCTGGTACCGCTGCTCGGCAAGTAGGCCCTGCGGCTCAGAGCCGGGCGTGCAGCCTGCGCCCCAGTTCCACCGCGCGCGCCGTCTTCTCCCGCGCCGTCGTGAACGACGTCAGATCCGCGTACGGCGCGAACCGCTTCACCGTCACCGAGCGCGGCACCGCGAACGCCCGCAGCCCCTCGGCGCCGTGGATCCGCCCGTACCCGGACTCGCCGGTACCGCCGAACGGCAGCGCGGGCACGGCAGCGAACCCGAGCACCGAACCCACCGACACGGCACCGGAGTTCAGCCGTGCGGCCACCGCGAGCCCGGTCCTGCGCGACCCGGTGAAGACCGCCGCGCCCAGCGCGTACGCCGACGCGTTGGCCCGCCGCACCGCCTCGTCCAGATCGCTTACGCGGTTCACCGCGACCACCGGGCCGAAGGTCTCCTCCGTCATCGCGGGCGAGTCCTCGGGCACGTCCACCAGGACGACCGGATGCACATAGGGGCCGCGCACGGCCTCGGGGCCGCCGAGCGGAGCCCGTGCCCCCGCGGCCAGCGCCTCCTTCATGTGGCGTTCCACGACGCCGAGTTGGGAGGGCAGCGTCATCGGCCCGTAGGTGTCCCCGGCGCTGAGCGAACGCGCCCGCTCGACGATCAGCGCGCAGAGCCTCTCGTGCACGGACTCGACCGCGTACACCCGCTCCACGCCGGCGCAGGTCTGCCCCGCGTTGGCCATGGCGCCCCACACCACCGCGTCCGCGGCGGCCGGCAGGTCGGCGTCCGCGCCCACGATCACCGCGTCCTTGCCCCCGCACTCGGCGAGGAGCGGCGTCAGCGACCGCGCGCACACCTGGGCCACCTTGCGTGCGGTCCCCGGTGATCCGGTGAACGCGACCTTGTCGACACCGGCCTCGGCCAGGGCCTGCCCGGTCGACCCGGGGCCGGTCACCGTCTGGAACAGCCCCGCGCAGTCCGGCACGGCGTCGTCGAAGGTCGCCGCGAGCAACACCCCGGTTCCTGCCGTCAGTTCGGACGGCTTGTAGACGACGGCGTTGCCCGCCGCGAGTGCGTAACCGATCGAGCCCATGGGGGTGTAGACGGGATAGTTCCACGGGCCGATCACCCCGACGACGCCCAGCGGCCGGTAGCCGAGCAGCGCCCGTTGATGGACCGAGAGCAGCCCCGACGGGACCCGGCGCACCCGCAGCACGCCGTGGGCGTGCCGGGCCGCCCAGTCCAGGTGGACCAGGGACAGCAGCACCTCGGCGCGCGCGTCGTGCTCCGGCTTGCCCGTCTCGGCGGCGACGGTCCCCGCGAGCTCGTCCATCCGCACGGCGAGCGAGCGCTTCCACTTGAGCAGCCGCGCACGGCGGCCCGACCAGCCGAGGCCCGCCCAGACGGCGGCGGCGCCCCGGCCGCGCGTGACCGCGTGCGCGATGTCGTCGGCGCCGTGCACCGGGTGCTCGCCGACCGGTTCGCCGGTGGCGGGGGAACGTACGAAGAAGGTGGTCATGATGCGGCGCTCCAGGGGTGTGACCGGGGTAAGGGCCGTGCGGACCGACGGCGTCTCCGTACGGTGTAGCGGACCTCGGCGGCCTCCACGAGTACCTGCCCGGCCGTCACTGGCCTCAACTTGCCCCCGAGCCAAGCCATTTGATGACCTCTCCCGCCTGGTGTGTCAAAGTTACAAGAACTATCGACTTGTTTCATCGATCGCGTCAACACCAGTCGCATACTGGAAACACATACACACCGGGCACCGACCTGCGGGCCCGCCGACCCGAACCCTGGGAGCCGTGTGATGCCGGACCGCCGCCGGACCCCCGAGCCGCCCCCGCCCGGCGGGATTCTGTGGGACATCGCGGGCGACGTCCGCGCCCTGCTCGCCCTGCCCGCCGCGCTCACGATGCAGGTCGCGCACCCCGCGGTGGGTGCGGGCGTCGACGCGTACTCCGTCTTCCGGACCGACCCCTGGGGGCGCGGCGAGCGGTCGCTGCGGTCGCTGCAGACCTGGGTGTACGGCGGCGAGAGCGCGGCCGAGGAGGGGCGAAGGCTCCGTGACCTGCATAAACGCATCCGGGGCACGGACGCGCACGGCCGTGACTACCACGCGCTGACGCCCGCCTACTACGCGTGGGTGCACGCCACGGGGTTCCCCGTCTACCACCACGCGCAGAAGTACCTGGGACGGCCGTTCACCGAGGCGCAGGCGCGGCAGCTGTACGCGGAGTGGCTCCAGGTGGGCCGGATTCTCGGCATCCACGACCGGGACATGCCGCAGACGATCGAGGAATTCTGGCCGTACTACGCGAAGATCCTCGCCGATGAGCTGGAGCAGACCGAGGTGGTCCGCGACCTCGTCGCCACCGACCGGCCCGTGCCGCCACCCGACCGCGGCCCCTACCTGCTGCGGGTGGCGCTGCGAGCCCTGTGGCCGCTGCTGCTTCCGCCGCTGGCCCGCTTCCGCCGCTTCCTCACGATCGGCCTGATGCCGCCGGACGCGAGGACGGCCATAGGGCTGCCGTGGACTGCCGCCCAGGAACGCCGCCTGCGCCGCTTCGGCCGGGTCGTGCGGATGGTGGTGCCCCGCCTGCCGGAACGCCTGCGCTACTTGCCGCTGGCACGCAGGGCTCGGGCGGCGCACCGCTGATCCCCCGGCTCCGCCGAGCCGGCCCTCAGGAGGGTGGCTGACCTTCCCGAACCACCGGCTGCGCCGAGCTCGTCCTCAAACGCCGGACGGGCTGGTCCCCCACCCACCCGCCCTACCCAGCAGTTCGCTGCCGGGTGATCGGGTGGGTGGGTGGGAAGCATCCGCCGCGAAGCGGCGGTTCAGGATCAGTGACCGCTACCGTGCCCGGACCCGTGCACACCATTCGTCGCAGCGATCGACTTCCACGACTTCGGCGCAGCCGGAACCGCCGAGGACCGAGCGATCCCCGCACCCCGCGCAGCAGGCGCATCCGGACGCGACGGCTGGAACAGCCACGCGTCGAACAGCGAGGCCAGCGGCTTGCCGGACACCTTCTCCGCGTACTTCACGAAGTCACCCACCTTCGCGTTCCCGTACGCATGCTCCTTCGGCCACCCCTTCAGAATCGCCGAGAAGGACTTTTCGCCGATCTCGTTGCGCAGTGCCTGCAGGGCCAGCGCACCACGGTCGTACACGGCGATGTCGAACTGGTTCTCCGGTCCCGGGTCACCCGGCTTGACCTTCCAGAACGGGTCGTCGGCGGGGTGCTGGGCGTACACGTAGTCGGCCAGTTCCTGCGCCGTCCCCTCGCCCTCCTTCTCCGACCACAGCCACTGGCTGTACCGCGCGAAGCCCTCGTTGATCCAGATGTCCTTCCAGCCGTCGACGGACACGCTGTCGCCGTACCACTGGTGGGCCAGCTCATGGACCACGACGGACACGTTGGAGCCGTTCGCGAACTGCCTCGGGCTGTAGAACGGCCGCGTCTGCGTCTCCAGGGCGAAGCCGCTCGTCACGTTCGGGACGTACCCGCCGAGGGCGTTGAAGGGGTACTTCCCGAAGACCGTCTCCAGCCACTCCGCGACCTCGACCGACCGTTCGATGCTCGCCCGCGCGGCCCCCGCGTTGTCGCCGAGGTCCTTGCTGTAGGCGTTCAGGACGGGCAGGCCGTCCGCGGTCTTGTCCGTCGTGATGTCGAACTTGCCGACGGCGAGCGTCGTCAGATAGCTGGCCTGCGGCTTGTTCGAGCGCCAGTTGAAGCGCGTCCAGCCGAGCCTCGAACTCTGCGACTGCAGCACGCCGTTGGAGATGGCCTGCGAGCCGTCGGGCACGGAGACCGAGACGTCGTAGGTCGCCTTGTCGAGCGGGTGGTCGTTGGACGGGTACCACCAGGCGGCCGACTCCGGCTCCTGTGCGGCCACACCGCCGTCCGGCGTACGGGCCCACGCGGTGAAGCCGTTGATCTTCACCTCGGAGGGCTTGCCCGCGTAACGGACGACCACCGTGATCGGTGTGCCCTTGGGCAGGCCGGCCACCGGAGTGATCTCCAGTTCCTGCTCGCCGGACTTCTTGAAGGCGGCCTTCTTGCCGTTGACACGCACCTCGCTGACCTTCAGGCCGAGGTCGAGGTTGAAGCGGGAAAGGTCCTGCGTCGTGGTGGCGTTGATGGTCGCCGTGCCTTCGAGCAGGTCGGTCTTCGGCTGGTACTTCAGCCGCAGGTCGTAGTGCGAGACGTCGTATCCGCCGTTGCCGCTCGCCGGGTAGTAGGGATCGCCGATACCCGGCGCCCCAGGGGTGAAGTCGGCCGCCGATGCCGGGATCGCCAGCAGCAGAGAGGCCGCGAGCGCGCCCGGGGCGATGAGTCTGCGGTGCACAAGAGCTCCAAGTCGTACGCGTCGTAGGGGGTGGTAGCAGGGGGAAATCCCTCGCTGGGTCGACCTTATTGAGCCCCTTGGCCACGCGTCATGTCCATGGTCGCTGCTGTCACACGATCGCCATTCGGCCGACATGTGCCAAAACGCCCCACGAACCTGTCATGCGCGTGTACCGCCCTCTGTCGCGCAGGAGTTGACCGGTGTACCTTCCGCGCCATGCCGATACGTGCGCGACGCACGCGCTTGATCTGGAGATCCCTGCCGGTGGCGGCCATCGCCGCCCTGCTGTCCACGCTCCTGACCCCGGGAGCCGCCCAAGGGGCGCCGAGCGCCCCACGTGAGAGCAAGCCCGTCTACTCGTACGAGAGTGCGATCCGCGAATCCGTCTGGGTCGACACGAAGATCGACGGCGACAGCGACGGGAAGGCCGACCGGGTCGCCGTCGACATCGTCCGGCCCCGCGAACCGGCGCAGCACGGCCGGAAAATCCCCGTGATCATGGACGCCAGCCCGTACTACTCCTGCTGCGGGCGCGGCAACGAGAGCCAGAAGAAGACGTACGACGCGGACGGCAATCCCGTCCAGTTCCCGCTCTACTACGACAACTACTTCGTTCCCCGCGGCTATGGGTTCGTCGCCGTCGACCTCGCGGGAACGAACCGCTCCGACGGTTGTGTGGACGTGGGCGGCCGCTCCGACGTCCAGTCCGCCAAGGCGGTCGTCGACTGGCTGAACGGCCGGGCCCGCGGCTACACCACCCGCACCGGAGGCAAGAGCGCCAAGGCGTCCTGGTCGAATGGCGCCACCGGCATGATCGGCAAGAGTTACGACGGCACGGTCGCCAACGGCGTGGCCGCCACCGGAGTGCGAGGTCTCAAGACCATCGTGCCGATCGGTGCGATCTCCTCCTGGTACGACTACTACTTCGCCAAGGGCGCCCCGCTCTACGACAGCGGCCCCGAGTGGCTCTCGGACTACGTGGAGAGCCCGGAGGCGCGCGCCCGCTGCGGTGCCGTACAGAAGCGACTTGTCGACGAAGCGCCCCGTACCGGTGACTGGACCCGGCTGTGGAGCGAACGCGACTACACCCCGGACGCCGACAAGGTGCGGGCCAGCGTCTTCGCCGTACACGGCATGCAGGACCTGAACGTCCGGATGAAGCACTTCGGTCAGTGGTGGGACGCGCTCGCCGACGAGGGCGTCGACCGCAAGGTGTGGCTCAGCCAGACCGGCCACGTCGACCCCTTCGACTTCCGCCGCGGTGACTGGGTGCGCACCCTGCACCGCTGGTTCGACCACGAGCTCCTCGGCTACGACAACGGCATCGACCACGAGCCGATGGCCGACATCGAACGCGCCCCCGGCCAGTGGACCACCGACCGGGTCTGGCCCCCGCGCGCCACCGAGACCGTCAAGCTCCGCCCCGGCAAGGGGACTTCGCCCGGCGTCGGCACCCTCGGGACGCGTCCCGGCTCCGGCAGCGAGACCTTCACCGACGACCCGAAGCTGAGCGAGACCGACTGGGCCGCGCAGATCGACACGTCCACCCCGTCGAAGGCCGGGTTCATCAGCCGCCCGCTCGGCAGCGACCTGCGCCTCTCCGGCTCCTCCGAGGTCACCGTCACCGCGACCCCGACGACCCGCACCGCCCACCTCTCCGCGGTCCTCGTCGACCTCGGCCCCGCCACCATCCGCGACTACGCGAGCGCAGGCGAGGGCATCACCACGCTTCCCGAACGCACCTGCTGGGGCCCGAGCACCGCCGGGGACAGCTCCTGCTTCAAGGAGACCAAGGCCAAGACCGCCGACGTCGACCACACGATCTTCAGCCGCGGCTGGGCCGACCTCGGCAACTGGGCCGACGACCACAAGGGCCGCCCCCTCACCCCGGGCAAGAAGCACACCATCACCCTCGACCTGGCCGCGAGCGACCACGTCGTGCCCAAGGGCCACCGCCTCGCGCTGATCATCGCGGGCACGGACAAGGACCTCATCGACCCTCCGGCCGACCGGCCGACCCTCGCCATCGACCTGGCCCGCACGTCGGCGAAGGTCCCGCTGGTGGGCGGCGCCGACGCGTTCCGCGCCACCGGTCCCGCCCTCGACCGCGACTCCCGTCTCGACGGCGTGGCCCCGCCGCGTCCGTTCCGCCCCGTACCTGGAGGCAGCACTTCATGAGCCCCCGCACCGGCCGTATGCCCCGCGTCCGCACCCTGGTGCTCGCCTGCGCCACCGCCGCGCTCGCCGCACCCCTCCTGACGGCGCCCGCGCAGGCGGCACCGACCCCGCCCCGCACCGGATTCGAGGAGTCCGACGGCGCGCGCTGGACCAGTCAGCCCGAGGAACAGAAGCTGCTCGCCACCGTCGACAAGGCGACCGACCGGGTCTCGGTCTCCCGCATCGGCACCACCAAGCAGGACCGGCCCGTCCAGCTGGTCCGCATCGGTGAACGCCCCACGAAGAGCACGGTGTTGCTGATCTGCAGCCAGCACGGCGACGAGCCCTCGGGCCGCGACGCCTGTCTGTCGACGATCCGCGATCTCGCGTACGCGAAGGACAAGAAGACCCGGAAGTTCCTCTCGCGCACCACACTCCTCGTCATCCCCACCGCCAACCCGGACGGCCGCGCCGCCAACACCCGCGGCAACTCCGACGGCGTCGACATCAACCGCGACCACATCTCCCTGCAGACCGCGGAGGCCCGCGCCATGGCCGCCGTCATCCGCGACAAAAAGCCCGACTCCATCTACGACCTGCACGAGTACGGCGCCACCCCGAAGTACTACGACAAAGACCTCTTCGACCTGTGGCCGCGCAACCTCAACACCGACGAAGCGGTGCACAAGGAGGCGCAGACCCTGTCCAAGGCGTACGTCAGGCCCGCCGCCGGCAAGGCGGGACATACGACGGGGACGTATGGGATCTGGACCGATCCGGTGACCGGGGAGCCCATCAAACAGACGGCGGGCGACGGTCAGGAACGCATCCTGCGCAACGTCTCCGGCATCAAGCACGCGGCCGGTCTGCTCATCGAGAGCCGTGTCGATCCGCTCACCGAAGCCGAGAAGAAGGACGAGGCGCTGAACAACCGGCGCCGCGTCACCTCGCAACTCGCGGCGCTCAAAGGCCTGTTCACGTACGCCGACGAGCGGCGCGGACAGCTGGAGGCGGCCACCGGGGCGGCCCGCCTCGAAGGCTTCCGCGACCGCGGGCCCGTCTATGTCGGCGGCGCCGACAACGACCCCGCCGAGCCGGCCGAGGTGATCCAGGACCCGCCGTGCGGCTACCGGCTCGACGCGGAGCAGTTCGGCGACATCAAGGACGAACTCGCCCTGCACGGAGTAAAGGTCAAGAAGGACGGCAAGGGAGCCTACGTGCCGATGCGGCAGTCGGCGCGATCTCTCGTACCGTTGCTTCTCGACGAGCGCGCTGCCTATCACCTCGTCACAGGTTCGCCCGACACCGATTGTTGAGTGGTTGTTAGGTGCGTCACATGTGGTACTGGGTAGCGGACCACAGAGTTTGTACGAATGCGAAACCGTGAGAGGTGTACTTGTGACGCAAGACCAACAGAAAGCGGACGGCGGGGGAGGGGACGGACATCTGATGCACGCCGCTCACGGCGGCGCCCATCCCCAGACCGACCGCATCGTGTTCGGCGTGACCGCCGTGCTCACCCTGGCCTTCGTGGTCTGGGGTGCCGTGGCGACGGACTCGCTGGAGAGCGCCTCCACGAAGATGCTCAACGGCCTCATCCACAACGGTGGCTGGGCCTTCATGCTGGCGGCGAGCGGGTTCGTGGTCTTCGCGCTCTGGCTCGCCTGCAGCCGGTACGGAAAGATCACGCTCGGTGAGGAGGGTGAGGAGCCGGAGTTCCGCACCATCTCCTGGGTCGCGATGATGTTCAGCGCCGGTATGGGCATCGGCCTGATGTTCTACGGCGTGAGCGAGCCGCTCGCCCACTTCACCACGCCCCCGCCGGGCACCGATCCCGCGGACTCGGCGGCGAAGATGGAAACGGCGATGTCCACCACCCTCTTCCACTGGACGCTCCATCCGTGGGCGATCTACGCGGTCGTGGGTCTGGCCATCGCGTACAGCACCTTCCGGCGCAAGCGCAGGCAGACCATCAGCGCCGTCTTCACGCCGCTCATCGGCGAGAAGCGCGCGAACGGCGCCTGGGGCAGGGTCATCGACATCATCGCGATCTTCGCGACGCTGTTCGGCTCCGCCGCGTCGCTGGGCCTCGGCGCCCTGCAGATCGGCAGCGGCTTCGAGGTGCTCGACTGGATGGAGAACGCGGGCACGGGCCTGCTCGTCGCCATCATCGCCGTCCTCACGGTGGCCTTCGTGGCGTCCGCCATCTCCGGTGTGGAGAAGGGCGTGCAGTGGCTGTCCAACATCAACATGGTGCTTGCGCTGCTGCTCGTCGTGTTCGTCTTCATCGCGGGCCCGACCGTCATCGTCCTCGACCTGCTGCCGACCTCGATCGGCTCCTACCTCGGCGACCTGCCCCAGCTCATCGGGCGCACCGAGGCATCGAGCGGCAAGGGCGTCTCGGACTGGCTGGGCAGCTGGACGGTCTTCTACTGGGCCTGGTGGATCTCCTGGACGCCCTTCGTGGGCATGTTCATCGCCAGGATCAGCCGCGGGCGCACGATCCGGCAGTTCGTCGGTGGCGTCATCCTGGTGCCGAGCACCGTCAGCCTCATCTGGTTCGCCGTCTTCGGCGGCTCGGCCATGAAGGTCAAGGAGAGCGGCGGTCTCGGCGGCGAGTCGACCCCCGAGGGCCAGCTCTTCGGCCTGCTGCACGAGTACCCGATCGCCACGGTGACGAGCCTGCTGGTGATGATCCTCGTCGGCATCTTCTTCGTGTCGGGTGCCGACGCGGCGTCCATCGTGATGGGCACGCTCTCGCAGAAGGGCGCGCTGGAACCCGGCAAGCTCGTGGTGGTCTTCTGGGGTGTCGTGACCGGAGCCGTGGCGGCGATCATGCTGCTCATCGGCGACGGGTCCGGCAACGCGCTCACGGGTCTGCAGAATCTGACGATCCTGGTCGCCGCGCCCTTCACCCTGGTGATGATCGGGATGTGCGTGGCGCTGATGCGGGACCTGCGCCACGACCCGCTGATCGTCCGCGGCGAGCACGGCACGGAGGCCGTCGAGAAGGCCGTGATCGCGGGCCACGAGCAGTACGACGGTGACTTCGAGCTCCGCATCGGCCCGAGCGACAACGGGGACGAGGAGGACACCGGAGCCACCAAGGTCTGAGTCCACTTCCGCAGGCAGGAGGCGGCGCACCTCGTCCGCGAGGTGCGCCGCCTCCTGCGTGTGTCGTCCAGCCGGAGACCGCCGCGTACGCCATCGACCATGCGTGCGCCCGTGCTGGCCGAAAGCGTCCCCAACCGCGGCTTCCTGAGGGCGTTTTGGGCAGGACATAGTGGAATGCCTCATGCCGTGCTCACATCAGCCCCCGGGTGGGGATACTCACAGCATGTCTGCCGAGTACGCGACCTTCGGTCTGGCACCGGCCATGCGCGCCGGTGGAGTCCTCGCCAACGGTGACTTCCAAGTCCACCGCGATTTCGTCGACTTCATCGTGAACGGGCGCCCGCTGCTGTTCCAGCTCTCCGACCTCGACGCCGTCTCCCCGCTCGCCTCCGACGTACCACCCGCGATCTTCACCCACCATGTGCGCGGACTCCTCCTGGAGACCCGAGCACCCCTGCTCGACGACCGGCACGTCATCTACGGCTGCCCCGAGTGCGAGGGTCTGGACTGCGGAGCGGTCACCGCGGTCATCGAGCGGGCACCGGACGGCACCGACACCTACGTATGGCGGGACTTCGCCTGGCAGACGTCCGACCGCGCCGATCTGGAGCTCAACGGCTACCACGGCATAGGGCCCTTCCGGTTCCAGGGAGCCCAATACCGTGAGGCGCTGCGGCAGTTGCTCACCGAGGACGAGCCGTCGCCGCGCCGCAGGGTGCTCCTCATCGGCGCCCGCGTCGCCGTCCTCGCCAAGCTCGCGGCGGCGCTGCGCACGATCGGTGTCGGCGCCGAGATCGCGGCGGACGCGGCGGGTGTGCCGCCGGACGAACTGCGGACGTACGGGGCGGTGGCCTTCGGCCGTTCCGTTCCGGCGGCGACGCGCGACGGGGTGCGCGCAGCGTTCGAGGGGGCGGGGCTCCGGGTCTCGTACGTCGACGGCCTCGCCCCGATCATCCCGCTCCTGGTCGCGCAGATAGAGCACGCCCTGGACCGCGGCCCGTTGGAGCTGCGGCGCCTGACGCGGCTGGCGGCGGCCGACGGCTCGGCGGACGTGGAGATCACCTCGACGTGCCGGGTCCAGCTCGTCGCCTACCGCCTGGACCGGCTCTCCCGCACCCAGGTCCATGAGGTCTTCGACGGTGTCCTGGAGCCGGGCGAGCACCGCGTCCAGCTGGATGCCAAGGCGACGAAGGGAGAATCGTTCGTGGTGGCCCGGACGACGGACAGCGTCCTGACGGCGCCGATAGTGAGATGACCCGAGGGTCTTCGACTGTGTGGCGTGGCTCACACTCCCGACCTGTCACGCCATGTCCGGCGCGCTTGTCCCATGGGCGTCACCGACAAGACGCCCCCGAATCCGGGGCATGAGCGCGGGAGTCGAAGATGGAGACCAACCACCGGATCCTCGTCCTGGGCGGCGGCTACACCGGCATGCTGTGTGCCATCCGGCTGGCCCGCCGCACCCGGCGCACGGGCGCCCGCGTCACCCTGGTCAACCCCTCGCCCCGCTTCGCCGAGCGGCTGCGGATGCACCAGGTCTTCGCCGGACAGGAGTTGGCGGACCACCGGATCGCCGATCTGCTCGACGGGACGGGCGTCGTGTTCGTCCAGGGAGCGGCCACGGTCATCGACACCGCGGGCAGGGCGGTCACCGTCGAGACACCGGACGGACCCGTCGAACTCGCCTACGACAGCCTGGTGTGCGCCCTCGGCAGCGCCACCGACACGAGCACGGTCCCCGGCGCCGGCGAGCACGCCCGCACCCTGAACAACCCCAAGGAAGCACGGGACTTCGTGGAGCGGCTCGCCCAACTGGCAGCCACCGGAGGCTCGGTGAGCGTGTGCGGCGGCGGACTCACCGGCGTCGAGGCCGCCACCGAGATCGCCGAGAGCCACCCCGGCCTGCGCGTCACGCTGATCAGCCGGAGCGAGCCCGGCCCGCTGATGAACACGAAGGCGCGCGCCCACCTCCGCGCCGCGTTCGAACGCCTCGGCATCACCCTTCGCACCGGGTCCGCCATCAGCAAAGTCCTGCCCGGCGGGGTCGAGTTGGCCGACGGCTCGATCGTCCAGGCCGACCTGTGCCTGTGGACCGCCGGCGTACGGGTGCCGGCCCTCGCCGCGGACGCGGGCATCGCCGTCGACGCGCGGGGACTGATCCTGGTCGACGCGACCCTCCGCTCGACCTCGCACCCGGAGATCCACGCGATCGGCGACGCGGCCGCCGTCCACCAGGCCTGGGGCCAGGTCCACGGCACCTGCCAGAGCGGCCTCCCCACCGCCGAGTACACCGCCGACGCCCTGGCCGGGCGGCTGCGCGGCAAGAGCGTCAAGCCGTTCCGCTTCGGCTACTTCCACCAGCCCGTGAGCCTCGGGCGCCGTGACGCGGTCATCCAGTTCACCCACGCCGACGACACCCCGCGCCGCTGGTTCCTGCGCGGCAAGGCCGCCGTCGCCTACAAGGAACTGATCAGCGGCAGCCCGGTCAAGATGTACCGCCTCACCAAGCGCGTCTACGTCTCCGCGTACTTGTCCCACGGAGGCCGCGCGACCCGGCCCGCGCGGCACGCGTGACGAGGGTCTTGCTCGCCGTCGCCCCGTTCGTTCCCGGTTCCCGCCCCCAGCTTCAGGAGTTCGCGATGACCGCTGTCACCACACCCACATCAACTCCCGTGGCCACGGCCATGGCCACGAACGCAGCCGCAGCCACGGCAAGGCGTCAGGCCCTCACGGGCATCGGCTTCGCCGTCCTGTTCGTGGCGAGCCTGGCCTTCTCCGGGCTGGCCGGAAGCGCCACGTACCCCTCGCCGTTCGGCGCGGACAAGGTGACCGAGGCGTACTTCGCCGACAACGGGAGTGTCGTCGTCGGCATGAGTGTCCTGCAGCTCCTGTCGGCCGTGCCGCTGGCCGCCTTCGTCCTGGCGCTGACCAGGAGGGCGGGAGCCGGACTCGCGCGGGCGAGCGGCCTGTGCGCCGCGGCGGGTCTGGCGGCCTGCGCGCTGATCGGCCTCGCCATCCCGGTCCTCGACGCGAAGGGCGACACCCTGCACACGCTGCACCACCTCACCTTCCTGGCGGGAGGCCCGGCGCACGTCCCCTTCCTGGGAATCCTCGTCGGCGCGAGTGCACTCGCGTTCCGTGCGTCGGCTCCACGCCTGACCACGGCCCTGGGCCTCGTGTCGGCCGGCCTCGCGCTCCTCTCGGTCCTCTCCTTCGTGAGCGAGTCGCTCATGCTGCTCCTGCCGCTGGGCCGCTTCACGGCGATCCTCTGGATCGCGGTCACCGCGATACGGGCGGCCCGCCTCCGCAAGTGAAGGGGCCGGGTCAGGGCCGCGTACGCCTTGTCGCTCTGTTCGCCGCGCTGGGAGCATGCCCCGATGACCGACGCCACGCCCGCACTTGACCCGTTCCTCGAGCACCGGCGGCTGCTGCACTCCACCGCCTACCGGATGCTGGGCAGCGTCGCCGATGCCGAGGACGTCCTTCAGGACGCGTGGCTGAGCTGGAACTCCGCGGACCGCGACACCGTCCGCCACCCGAAGGCCTACCTGGTGCGCACGGTCACCAACCTGTCGCTGAACCGCCTCACCTCGGCGCGGGCCACCCGCGAGAAGTACGTCGGCCCGTGGCTCCCCGAACCACTCATGACCTCACCCGACATAGCCGAGGAGAGCGAGCTGGCCGACACCGTCTCCACGGCCATGCTGGTCGTCCTCGAATCCCTGAGCCCGGTGGAGCGCGCGGTCTTCCTGCTCCGCGAGGTCTTCGGCTACTCGCACGCCGAGATCGCCGAGACCCTGGACCGCCCCGAGGCCACGGTCCGCCAGATCGCCCGCCGCGCCCGCGCCCATGTCCAGGCGCGCCGACCCCGCTACGACACGGACGCGGACGAGCGCCGCCAGGTCACCGCGCGTTTTCTCGCGGCCTGCTCGGGCGGCGACCTGAACGCGGTCATGGAACTCCTCGCCCCCGATGTCACCGCCTGGTCCGATGGCGGCGGCAAGGTCACGGCGGCCCGCCGCCCGCTGCATGGCACCGACCATGTGGCGCGCTGGTTCCTCGGCGTCCTGGCCAAGCCCGTGATGACGGGCGTCACCTGCGAGCCCGCCACCATCAACGGTGAACTGGGCGTCCTCTTCAAGCTGGGCGACTACATCGGAGGGTGCCTGACCTACGACCTCGCGGACGGCTTGATCCACAACATGCGTTTCCAGTTCAACCCGGACAAACTCAGCGGCCTGCGCCTTTCGTGACGGCCGGGCCGTGCTGCCGGTCGAGCCTGCTCGGGCCTCGCATAAACTCGGCCCCCTGATGACCGCAACCCTCGTCGCCAAGAATCTCGCCGCCGGCCACGGCGACCGCTCCCTCTTCTCCGCCCTGGAGCTGGTCGTCGCCCCCGGCGACGTCATCGGCCTGGTCGGCGCCAACGGCGCCGGCAAGTCGACCCTCCTGCGCCTCCTCGCCGGACTGGACACCCCGGAGACCGGCGAACTGCGCCTCGCCCCGGCCAGTGCCGCCGTCGGCCACCTGCCGCAGGAGCCCGACCGTCGCCCCGGCGAGACCATCCGCGCCTTCCTCGCCCGCCGCACCGGCGTCGACGAGGCCCAGCGGACCATGGACGAGGCCACCCAGGGCCTGGTCGACGGGACCCCCGGCGCCGACGACGCGTACGCGTCCAGCCTGGAGCGCTGGCTGGCGCTCGGCGGCGCCGACCTGGACGAGCGGGCGGAGGAGGTCGCCGCCTCCCTCGGCCTCGACGTCAGCCTCGACCAGCCGATGACCTCGCTCTCCGGCGGCCAGGCCGCCCGTGCGGGCCTCGCCTCGCTGCTCCTGTCCCGCTACGACGTGTTCCTCCTGGACGAGCCGACCAACGACCTCGACCTCGCGGGCCTCGAACGCCTGGAGAGCTTCGTCCGCGGACTGCGCGCCGGCACGGTCGTCGTCAGCCACGACCGCGAGTTCCTCACCCGCACCGTCACCAAGGTCCTCGAACTCGACCTCGCCCAGCAGCAGGTCAACCTCTACGGCGGCGGCTACGAGGCGTATCTGGAGGAGCGTGACGTCGCCCGGCGCCACGCCCGCGACGAGTTCGAGGAGTACGCCGACAAGAAGTCCGCCCTTGAGGGCCGCGCCCAGATGCAGCGGTCCTGGATGGACAAGGGCGTCAAGAACGCCCGCCGCAAGGCGGGCGACAACGACAAGATCGGCAAGAACTTCCGCAGCGACTCCAGCGAGAAGCAGGCGGCGAAGGCACGCCAGACGCAGCGCATGATCGAACGGCTCGACGTCGTCGAGGAGCCCCGCAAGGAGTGGGAGCTCCAGATGGAGATCGCGTCGGCGCCGCGCTCCGGCAGCGTCGTCGCCACCCTCCGCGACGCGGAGGTGCACCGCGGGCACTTCACGCTCGGCCCCGTGACGCTCCAGATCGACTGGGCGGACCGGGTGGCGATCACCGGCGCGAACGGCTCGGGCAAGTCGACCCTGCTCGGCACCCTGCTGACCCGCATCCCCACGGACGCGGGCCACGCGACCCTCGGCTCCGGAGTGCTCGTCGGCGAGGTCGATCAGGCGCGTGCGCTGTTCCACGGCCCGGAGTCGCTCCTGGACGCGTTCTGCGCGGCCGTGCCCGACACCGAACCGGCCGACGTCCGCACGCTGCTCGCCAAGTTCGGCCTGAAGGCGGCACACGTCCTGCGCCCGGCGGCCACCCTCTCCCCGGGCGAGCGCACCCGCGCGGGCCTCGCGCTGCTCCAGGGCCGGGGCGTCAACCTCCTGGTCCTCGACGAGCCGACCAACCACCTCGACCTGCCGGCCATCGAACAGCTGGAGTCCGCCCTGGAGGCGTACGAGGGCACGCTGCTCCTGGTGACCCACGACCGCAGGATGCTGGACGCCGTCCGGGTCACGCGCCGTCTGGAGGTGACGGAGGGCAAGGTGACCGAACTGTCACCCTGACCTCCGCCGACTCTCCCGGGACCCCGGGTCAGCGCTTCTTGGGGTCCAGAAGACCGGCCCGGCGCAGCGCGTCCGCCATCGCGTCATTGGCCGGCGGCGGCCCCTGCCGCTCCTTGCGCTGACCGCCTTGGCCGCCCTGGCGCTGGGGGCGCTGGCCGCCCTGCTGGCGCTGCTGCGGCGGACGCCCACCCCGCTTCGGCTGCTCCCCGCCGGAGGCCGCGGCCTCGTCGTCCAGGCGCAGCGTCAGCGAGATCCGCTTGCGCGGGATGTCGACGTCCATGACCTTCACCTTGACGATGTCGCCCGGCTTCACCACGTCCCGCGGGTCCTTGACGAATGTCTTGGACATCGCGGAGACGTGGACGAGGCCGTCCTGGTGGACGCCGATGTCCACGAAGGCGCCGAACGCGGCCACGTTCGTGACGACCCCCTCCAGGACCATCCCGGACGCCAGGTCGGAGATCTTCTCGACGCCGTCCTTGAAGGTCGCCGTCTTGAAGGCGGGTCGCGGGTCGCGGCCCGGCTTCTCCAGCTCCTTCAGGATGTCGCTGACGGTGGGCAGACCGAAGGACTCGTCGACGAACTCGTCCGCCCGCAGCGAGCGCAGCGTCGCCGTGTCGCCGATGAGCGAGGCGACCTCACCGCCCGTCTTCTTCGCCATCTTGCGCACCACCGGATACGCCTCGGGGTGCACGCTGGACGCGTCGAGCGGGTCGTCGCCGCCGCGGATGCGCAGGAAGCCCGCGCACTGCTCGTACGCCTTGGGGCCGAGCCGTGCCACGTCCTTGAGGCCCTTGCGGGACGAGAAGGGGCCGTTCGTGTCGCGGTGCGTCACGATGTTCTCGGCGAGGCCCGCGCCGATGCCGGAGACCCGGGCGAGCAGCGGGGCGGAGGCCGTGTTCACGTCCACGCCGACGCCGTTCACACAGTCCTCGACGACCGCGTCGAGGGAGCGGGACAGCTTCACCTCGGAGAGGTCGTGCTGGTACTGGCCGACGCCGATGGACTTGGGGTCGATCTTCACCAGCTCGGCGAGCGGGTCCTGCAGGCGCCGGGCGATGGACACGGCGCCGCGCAGCGACACGTCCATGTCGGGCAGCTCCTGCGAGGCGAAGGCCGACGCGGAGTACACCGAGGCGCCCGCCTCGGAGACCATCACCTTCGTGAGGTTCAACTCCGGGTGCTTCGTGATGAGTTCACCGGCGAGCTTGTCCGTCTCGCGGGACGCCGTGCCGTTCCCGATCGCGATCAGGTCGACCGAGTGCTCCTTGGCGAGCCTCGCGAGCGTCGCCAGGGACTGGTCCCACTTGTTCGCCGGGACGTGCGGGTTGATGACGTCCGTCGCGACGACCTTGCCGGTCGCGTCGACCACGGCGACCTTCACGCCCGTACGGAAACCGGGGTCGAGCCCCAGCGTCGCGCGCGTGCCCGCGGGTGCGGCGAGCAGCAGATCGCGCAGGTTCGACGCGAAGACCCGCACGGCCTCGTCCTCGGCAGCCGTGCGAAGGCGCAGGCGCAGGTCGATCCCCAGGTGCACCAGGATGCGGGTCCGCCAGGACCAGCGCACCGTGTCCTGCAGCCACTTGTCGGCCGGGCGGCCGCGGTCCACGACGCCGAAGCGGTGGGCGACCATCCCCTCGTACGAGGACGGGCCCTCCGTGGCCTCCTCCGGTTCGAGGACGAGGTCGAGCACGTCCTCCTTCTCGCCGCGCAGCATCGCGAGGACGCGGTGCGAGGGAAGCTCCTTGAAGGGCTCCGCGAAGTCGAAGTAGTCGGCGAACTTGGCGCCCGCCTCCTCCTTGCCCGCACGGACCTTCGCGACGAGGCGGCCGCGCACCCACATGCGCTCACGCAGCTCGCCGATCAGGTCGGCGTCCTCGGAGAAACGCTCGGCGAGAATGGCGCGGGCACCGTCCAGGGCGGCCTGCGGCTCCGCGACGCCCTTGTCGGCGTCCACGAAGGCCGCGGCCGCGGCGAGCGGGTCCACCGACGGGTCGCCGAGCAGGCCGTCCGCCAGCGGCTCCAGGCCGGCCTCGCGGGCGATCTGCGCCTTCGTGCGGCGCTTCGGCTTGAACGGCAGGTAGATGTCCTCGAGGCGCGCCTTGGTGTCCGCCGCGCGGATCTGCCCCTCGAGATCGTCCGTGAGCTTGCCCTGCTCGCGGACCGATTCGAGGATCGCGGCACGCCGCTCCTCGAGTTCCCGCAGATATCGCAGCCGCTCCTCGAGCGTGCGCAGCTGCGCGTCGTCGAGCATCTCGGTCGCTTCCTTGCGGTAGCGAGCGATGAAGGGCACCGTCGAGCCGCCGTCGAGCAGGTCGACGGCAGCCTTCACCTGCCGCTCCCGTACGCCGAGTTCTTCGGCGATCCTGCCTTCGATCGATGCTGGAGTGGACGTCTGCAGAGGTGCCACGTTTCCCGCCTTCTCACTGGGGTTGCCGGGCAATTGTGGCAGGTGGCACCGACAGCGGGGGGATCAGACCCGGCTCGCCCGCCCCGGGCGGCGCGCCGTCCGCCTTCCGGAGCGCGAGGCTCCGCGGAAGAGGCGTGCCAGGGCGCGGAACGGCCATGTCACCAGGAGGCCGAGCGCGGTGCCGATCGTGCGCAGGACATCCGCGATCGCACGGAACACGGCATTTCCCCTTTCGTCGCCCGGTCCGGCACACGGTGCGCGGGACCGGAGACGATCGGGTACCTCGTACGGCGCCGGACATGCCCGGCGCCGCACGCCGCTGCCTACTCCTTGCCGAGCAGGTCCGCGGGGAACGCACCGGCCTGGAGCGCCGCGCCCGCGAACACGGTCCCCAGCTCCGTCAGGCGCTCGACGCCGGCCGCGCCCAGGTGCTCGTACGGCGCCCGGTCGAGGCGGTCCGTGGCCTCCTCGACGTCCTTGCGCAGCGCGACGCCCGCCTCGGTCAACTCGGCCACCCCGTCGTGCAGTCCGCGGGCGCGCAGCCGCTCCACGGCCGCGTCCCAGTCCTCCTGGGTCCAGCCGCGCGTGTTGAAGTTCCACTTCGGCCGCATGCCCTTGCCGGTCGCGGTGTGGCTCACCAGGGCCTCGATGCCGTCGAGTTCGGCGTGCTGGAGGGCCGTGAGGTGCCCGTCGCCCCGGTGCTCGCGCAGCAGCGTCGCGGCGTGCCAGAGCGCGAGGTGCGGTTGCTCGGGTACGGGCAGGTCCGCGTGGGCGGCGTAGAGCGGCCGTGCCGAGCGGGAGCAGGCCTCGGCGGCGCGCAGCGCGAGCTCGGCGGCCTCCGCCATCTCCGGCGAGGCCAGGGCGTCCTCTCCGAGGAGGCGCCGCAGCGTCCAGTCGACGGCACGCGCGCGTGCCGCGAGGACGTCCTCGGGGGAGGCCGTCCGCCAGATGCCGGGCACGTGCCGGGCGACGGTCTCGTGCTTGTAGTTGTAGAACGCCGCCGTGACCACTCCGGCGCCGACCGGCCCCATCGCCGCCGTCCGCACGGCGAAATTGACGGCCTTGGGGTGGGTGATCCCGATCTCGGTGAGCTCGCGCCCCGTGTCGGGCGAGAAGTAGTGCGTCGAGTGCAGCGAATTGAGCACGTTGTGACACCGACGTCCCGCGCGCGGGTGCAGGGCCGCGGCCGGGGAGGGGGGCTTGAGAGAAGTCATGACCGCACGCTACCGACTGGTTGGTATGACGTGAAGCCCGGGGCGTCACGAGACCGGACCGCCCCCGCGTCGCCGCCGCCGATGGCAGGAAAGGTGGGCCACTCGTCATTGCGGCCATCCGGTACGAGGCCAAGAATCAGGGCATGGAGCAGCGAACTGTCCTGGTCGTCCTCTACGACGGCGTCCAGAGCCTCGACGTGACGGGGCCGGTGGAGGTCTTCGCGGGCGCCGCCGCCTGCCACGGCGGTGACCGGCCCGCGTACCGCGTCCGCACCGCCTCCCTGGACGGCGGCCCCGTCCGCACGTCGAGCGGCCTCACGCTCGTGCCGGACTCCTCCCTCGCCGACGCGCCCGTGCCGCACACGCTCCTGGCCCCCGGCGGCATCGGCAGCCGCGAGGCCGACCCCCGCCTGATCGACTGGCTCCGGACGAACGCGCCGCGTGCGCGGCGCCTGGTCTCGGTCTGCACCGGCGCCATCCTCCTCGCCGAGGCCGGGCTCCTGGACGGCCGCCGGGCGACGACCCACTGGGCGTTCTGCGACAGGCTCGCCCGCGATCACCCCGCCATCGAGGTCGACCCCGACCCGATCTTCGTCCGCGACGGTCACGTCGCGACCTCCGCGGGCGTGACCGCGGGCATCGACCTGGCCCTGGCCCTGGTGGAGGAGGACCTGAGCCGGGACGAGGCGCTGATGGTCGCGCGCTATCTCGTCGTCTTCCTGCGGCGGCCGGGCAACCAGGCGCAGTTCAGCGCCCAGCTCGCCGTGCAGACGGCCCTGCGCGAGCCGCTGCGCGAGGTCCAGCAGTGGATCACCGAGCACCCGGACGAGAACCTCTGCATCGAGTCGCTCGCCGCCCGCGCCCGGCTCTCGCCGCGGCACTTCGCCCGCGCGTTCCAGACGGAGACGGGGATGACGCCGGGCAAGTACGTCGAGCGGGTGCGCGTGGAGCACGCGCGCCGCCTCCTGGAGGACACCTCGCACGGGATCGGGGAGGTCTCGCGCGCCTGCGGCTACGGCACTCCGGAGGCGATGCGCCGCGCCTTCGTCAAGACCCTCGGCGCGGCGCCCGCCGAGTACCGGCGGCGCTTCCACGCCCCGCTCGCCCCACTCGCCGCTCAGCCGGCACCCGCCCTCGACGGATAGGCACTCCATGCAGATCGCCATCGCCCTCTTCGAACGCTTCACCGCCCTGGACGCGGTCGGTCCGTACGAGACGCTCAGCCGCATGCCCGGCGCCGAGACCGTCTTCGTGGCCGGGCGCCCCGGCCCCGTGCGCAACGACAGCGGCTCCCTCACGCTCGTCGCCGACCGCTCCTTCGCCGACGTGCCCGAGCCCGACGTCCTGGTCGTCCCCGGTGGTCCGGGCCAGAGCGACCACATGGCGGACGGGGCGCTCCTGGGCTGGCTGCGGTCCGCGGACGCCACCAGCACCTGGACGACGTCCGTGTGCACCGGCTCCCTCCTGCTCGCGGCGGCGGGGCTCCTCAAGGGGCGCCGCGCCACCTCGCACTGGCTCGCCCTGGCGGAGCTGGGGAGGTTCGGCGCGGAGCCGACGGAGGAGCGGGTGGTGTTCGACGGCAAGTACGTCACGGCGGCCGGGGTGTCCTCCGGCATCGACATGGGGCTGGCCCTGATCGGCCGCATCGCGGGAGAGGAGCGGGCCCAGACCGTACAGCTCCTGACGGAGTACGACCCGCAGCCGCCGTACGACGCCGGATCCCCGCACAAGGCACCCGCGCACCTCGTCGAGGGGTTCCGCGCGGGCAGCCGCTTCAGCCAGTAACGCCGTCGCCCGCGTCGGCGCCGCCGGGAGTCCACGTGAAGTGCGGCTCGCGGCGCTCCAGGAAGGCGGCGACCCCCTCGGCGGTGTCGCCGCCCGCCCGCGCCTGCTCGCCCCAGTGGGCGTCGCGGTCCAGGCGCCCGGCGGCGAACTCCTTGGCCGCGGCCTGCGTCAGCTGCGAACGTGCGGCGAGGACGGCGGTGAACTCCGCGACCCGCTTGTCCAGTTCGCCCGCGGGCAGCACCTCGTCGACCAGGCCCGTGCGCAGCGCCCGCCCGGCATCGATCAACTCACCCGAGAACAGCAGGTACTTGGCGGCGGAGGGCCCCACGAGGGACACCAGGCGCCGCGTCGATGACGACGGATAGACGATCCCCAGCTTCGCCGGAGTGATCCCGAACAGGGCGCCCTCGTCCGCGAACCGCAGATCGCAGGCCGCCGCGAGCTGGCTCCCGCCGCCCACGCAGTAGCCGCGCACCGAGGCCAGCGTCGGCTTGGGGAAGACGGCGAGGGCTTCCTCGGCCCGCACCGCCAGGTCCTGCGCCTCGCCCGGCGACTCCCGGAGCGAGGAGATGTCGGCCCCCGCGCAGAAGGTCCCGCCCTCGCCGGTCAGCACGAGCGCCCGTACGGCCGGATCGGCGGCGAGCCCGGCGAGCAGCGGCGGCAGTCGGCGCCACATGTCCGCCGTCATGGCGTTGCGCTTCGCCGGATGGTCGATGACGACGGTGGCGACGCCGTGGGTGACGGCGTGCCTCAGCTGCGGCTCCATGCGCAGGATGCTATCCGCACCTCTCGAACGTACGATCAAGAAGGGGCGGCCCTGAGAACTCTGTGCAGCGGGGGAAGTCAGGACGGAGACGCTGATGGCCCGATCCAAGAGCGCCGAGGCCGCCGCACCGCAGGCCCAGGGCGCCAAGCAGCTCAACCGCAGTCTCGGCTGGCTGGCCCTCCTCGGCGCGATCCTGGCGATCGCCGGGCTCGTGGGCCTCGTCTACACGGGCGTCGCCACCCTCACCTCCATGCTGCTCTTCGGCTGGCTGCTCCTGATCGGCGGCTGTGTCGGTCTGCTGCACGCCGTGCAGTCACGCGGCACGAACTTCTTCTGGCTCGGCGTGGTCGTGGCGGCCCTGAACCTCGCCGCCGGTGTCGTGATCATCCGCAAGCCGGATGTGGCGGCGGAGGCGCTGACGATGTTCGCCGCGCTGCTGTTCCTGACCGGTGGTGTCTTCCGGCTCGTCGGCAGCCTGGTGGTGCGCGGCCCGCAGTTCGGCTGGACGCTGGTGCAGGGTGCCTTCGGTCTCCTTCTCGGCATCCTGGTGCTCGCCAACTGGCCCAGCAGCAGCCAGTACGTGATCGGCTGCTTCTTCTCGCTCGCGCTGCTCTTCGACGGCCTCGGCCTGCTCGCCACGGGGCTCGGCGGGCGCCGGATCGTGAGCATGGTCAGCGAGGGCACGGAAAAGGGACAACGCGAACAACCCGTACAAGCGGAAGAAAGCTTCAAAGTGAAGCCGGAGGGACAGAAGTAATCACTCGGCCGACGCGCTCGGGCGCCGGTGATCAAATGCCGTCGATAGTCGCTGACTTCTGTTCAATCACACGGTCCGGACCAACGTATTCCCAACACTCGACACGTGGTGACAATCGAGCGCAAGGGCGGCGACCGGACGATGGACGACGACGGGAGGGGGCCCGGCCCACTCCCTCGGGAGCCCGCGAAAGTGCCGTACGAAGGCGTGTGGCGGTTCACCGCCGCCGCCGTGGACGCCTCGGTGCCCCAGGCGCGGCACGCGGTGCGTGACCTGCTCGCGCGACAGGGCGTGCCCGTGTCGGACGACCTCGTGCAGGGACTGCTCCTGATCGTCTCCGAACTGGTCACCAACGCCGTACGGCACGCGGCCCTGCTCTCGCCGATGCTGGCGGTGGAGGTGGCGGTCGGCGCCGAGTGGGTGCGGGTCTCCGTGGAGGACGACCACCCCTACCGCCCGACCGCCCTGGTGGCCGACCACGGCCAGACCGGCGGCCGCGGCCTTCTCCTCGTGCGCGAGATCACCCAGGAGGCGGGCGGCGCCTGCGACGTCGAGCACACCGCGAGCGGGGGCAAGGTCATCTGGGCGGCCCTGCCCCTGAAGCCCAACGGAACCGGCCCGCACGGGAGTTGACTCACCAGCCGGCGGCAGGCCCCGTCAGCTCGCGGACGGCGGGGCGTGCCGCGTCGAGGACGGTCATGAACCAGGCGGAGAACGGCCCCTTGGTGTGCCGCTCCGCCAGCTCGGCGGCGGTCACGAACGCGGTCTCACCGACCTCGGAGGCGTCGGGCCGCAGCGGCGACTGGACCATCCCGACGAAGAGGTGGTTGTACTCCTGCTCCACCAGACCCGAGTCGGGGTCCGGGTGGTTGTAGCGCACCGTGCCCGCCTCCGCGAGCAGCGAGGGCGAGACGCCCAGCTCCTCGTACGTCCGGCGCGCGGCGGCCGCGAACGGCGCCTCGCCGGGGTACGGGTGGCCGCAGCAGGTGTTCGACCAGACGCCGGGGGAGTGGTACTTGCCCAGGGCGCGCTGCTGCAGCAGAAGGCGCCCCTGCTCGTCGAAGAGGAAGACGGAGAACGCCCGGTGCAGCTGCCCGGGCGCCTGATGCGCGGAGAGTTTCTCCGCTGTGCCGATGGTCCTGCCGTCCTCGTCGACGAGTTCCAGCAAGATCGCTTCTCCGGTGCCGTTCGACGAGCTGTTCGCCGCGGTGGCAGGTGTGGTCGGCATACCCATCCTTCGCTTCGGTCTACGAGCCTCAAGTCTGCCGCACGTGACGGGCCCTCCTGGCAAGGAACCACCGGAAGCCACCCTCACCGGTGGCCTGAGGCCGGTCAGTGGCAGAGCTTCGCCTCGTGCTCCGCGTGGCCGACCGGCTCCAGCTGGAAGGTGCAGTGCTCGACGTCGAAGTGGTCGCCCAGGCAGCCCTGCAGCTCGTGCAGCATCTTCTCGTGGCCGATCGCGTTCAGCGTCTCCGTGCTGACGACGACGTGCGCGGAGAGGACGGGCATCCCCGAGGTGATGGTCCAGGCGTGCAGGTCGTGGACGTCCTCGACGCCCGGCAGATCCAGTATGTGCGAGCGGACCTCGGCCATGTCCACGCCCTTCGGCGCGGACTCCAGGAGCACGTTCAGGGTCTCCCTGAGCAGCTTCACCGTACGCGGGACGATCATGAGGCCGATGACGAGCGAGGCGATCGGGTCCGCCGCCTGCCAGCCGGTCGTCAGGATGAGCACCGCCGCGACGATCACGGCCAGGGAGCCGAGCGCGTCGGCCATCACCTCCAGGAAGGCGCCGCGCACGTTCAGGCTGTCCTTCTGGCCGCGCATCAGGAGCGAGAGGGAGATCATGTTCGCCACCAGGCCGATGACGCCGAAGACGATGGTCAGTCCGCCCTCGGTGTCGGCGGGCGTGATGAACCGCTGGATCGCCTCGAACAGGACGTAGCCGCCGACGCCGAGCAGCAGCAGACAGTTGGCGAGCGCGGCCAGGATCTCGGCGCGGGCGAAGCCGAAGGTGCGGTTCTCCGTCGCCGGGCGGCCGGCGAACTGGATGGCCAGCAGCGCCATGCCCAGGCCGAGCGCGTCCGTCGCCATGTGCGTCGCGTCCGCGATGAGCGCGAGCGAATCCGCCATGATGCCGCCGACGATCTCGACCACCATGACGGTGAGCGTGATCGAGAGCGCGATGCGCAGCCGCCCCCGGTACGCCGCCGTCGCCGTCCCCCCGTGCGTGTGTCCGTGGTCGTGCCCAGCCCCCATGGAAGCCGCCTCCGTGTGCTCGGTATCGGTCGTCTGTTCCCTGGTCGCGCGTCTGTCGCGATCACAGTGAACTACTGGTGGGGGGTATCCGGCAACACGGCACTGAACACCGTTGTCATATGCTCTGACCTGCGGAAATGACCGCAGGTCAGAGCGCTGACGTGATCAGGGGCGGCGCGCCTCGGGGTGGTGGAGGCACCAGCCGGCCCACGCGGATTCGACCATCTCGCGTACCGTGCGCCGCGCCTTCCAGCCCAGCTTCTCGGCGGCCAGGCCCGCGTCCGCCACGGCGCGCGGCGCGTCGCCGTCGCGGCGCGGCTCGACGAGCGCCGGTCGGGTGTCGCCGGAGATCTCACCGATGAGGGTGACGAGTTCGCGTACGGAAACACCCTCGCCGCGGCCGATGTTCACCGTCAGGTCGCCCTCGGGGTGCGCCTCCACACGGCGGGCCGCCGCGAGGTGGGCGTCGGCGAGGTCGGCGACGTGGATGTAGTCGCGCACGCAGGTGCCGTCCGGGGTCGGGTGGTCGGCGCCGAAGATCCGCGGCGACTCGTCGCGGGTGAGCCGGTCGAAGACCATCGGGATCACGTTGTAGACCCCGGTGTCCGCGAGCTCGGGGGTCACGGCGCCCGCCACGTTGAAGTAGCGCAAGCACACCGTCGCGATGCCGTGCGCCCGCCCGGCGGCCCGCACCAGCCACTCCCCGGCGAGCTTCGTCTCGCCGTAGGGGTTGATCGGCTCGCAGGGGGTGCTCTCCGTCACCAGGTCCACGTCGGGCGGGTTGCCGTACACCGCGGCCGACGAGGAGAAGACGAAGCGCTTGATGCCGGCCTCGGCCACCGCGTCGAGCAGTGTCACCAGGCCGCCGAGGTTCTCGCGGTAGTAGCGCAGCGGCTGCTCCACGGACTCGCCGACCTGCTTGCGCGCCGCGAGATGCACCACACCGGTCACCTCGTGCTCGGCGAAGACCCGCCGCAGCAGCTCACCGTCGAGCGATGAGCCCCGAATGAGAGGGATGTCCGCGGGGAGCCGCTCGGGCACCCCGGCCGATACGTCGTCCAGGACGACCACCCGCTCCCCGGCGCCGGCCAGAGCCCGCACCACATGTGCCCCGATATATCCCGCTCCACCTGTGATCATCCATGTCATGGGCGTCCACTTTATGCCGGTCGACGGGGCGCGGTTTGTGGGTGCCGCCCCCGATCGACCATGATGATCGAGTTGGCGGAGGCCTCTGCAGGTCATGCTTATGGGGCCGTAAACGGGCGGTGAACGCCCGCTTCCCATCATCCGATAGCCTCTGCCGACGTGCCGCCCGGCCGCTGCCGGCCAGGGGCGCCCCTCATCACGCACGTGCCCGGCGCGAGCCGCGCCGGCAATCAAGGAGTGAGTTCGTCTGTCGACCGCCATCCTGACCGGTCAGCCGGTCCCCGGGTCGCCGCTCGAAGGCGATCTGCGGTCCCTGGGGTTTGACGTCCGGGTCGCCTCCGACGCGGCGGACACCGAGACGCTGCTCGCCGCCGTCCCCGCCGGGCAGCGGGTCGCGGTCGTCGACGCCCGTTTCGTGGGCCACGTCCACGCGCTGCGCCTGGGCCTGACGGACCCGCGCTTCGCGGCCTCGGCCGTCCCCGGCGCCGTCACCGCGCAGCCCGAGGCCCGCGCCGACCTGACGCGCGCCCTGCGCACCGCCACCACCGGCTCCGGCAACGGCGGCGGCCCCGCCGTGACCGTCGAGGCGGTCGCGGACCACGTGGCCGAGACGATCGAGGCCGAGGGCCGCGCGCTGCACCGCCCCGACCTCGGCACCCTCGTCGCCACCGTGCCCAGCGATCCGCAGACGCGGAACGAGGCACGCCAGGCCGTCGCCGCCGTGGACGACGAAGCCGTACGCCTGCGCACGGCCGTCAAGTCGCGGGACGGCTTCTTCACCACGTACTGCATCTCCCCTTACTCGCGCTACATCGCCCGCTGGTGCGCACGCCGCGGCCTGACCCCGAACCAGGTCACCACCGCGTCCCTGCTCGTCGCCCTGATCGCGGCGGGCTGCGCGGCCACCGGCACCCGCGGCGGCTTCGTCGCGGCCGGCCTCCTCCTGCTCTTCTCCTTCGTCCTGGACTGCACGGACGGGCAGCTCGCCCGCTACTCCCTGCAGTACTCGACGCTGGGCGCCTGGCTGGACGCGACCTTCGACCGAGCCAAGGAGTACGCCTACTACGCGGGCCTCGCGCTCGGCGCGGCCAACGCCGACGGCGACGACGTATGGGCGCTCGCGCTCGGCGCGATGGTCCTGCAGACGTGCCGGCACGTCGTCGACTTCTCCTTCAACGAGGCGAACCACGACGCCACCGCCAACACCAGCCCCACCGCGGCCCTCTCCGACAAGCTCGACAGCGTCGGCTGGACGGTCTGGCTGCGCCGGATGATCGTGCTGCCGATCGGCGAGCGCTGGGCGCTGATCGCCGTGCTCACCGCGGTGACCACCCCGCGCATCACCCTGGTCGTGCTGCTCATCGGCTGTGGCCTCGCCGCCTGCTACACCACCGCGGGCCGTGTCCTGCGCTCGCTCACCCGCAAGGCCACCCGCACCGACCGCGCCGCACAGGCACTCGCGGACCTCGCCGACACCGGGCCGCTCGCCTCGTCCTTCGCCGCACTCAGGCTCGGCGGCCTCGCGCTGCCCGCGCCGGTCCTCGCCTTCGTCGGCGGCGCCGTGCTGGTCTGCGTGGCGGGACTCACGTCGTACGGCAGCCCGTGGGTGATCGTCGCCGCGGTCCTCTACGTCATCACTTCGGGTCTCGCCGTCGCCCGCCCCCTCAAGGGCGCCCTCGACTGGCTCGTCCCGCCGTTCTTCCGCGCGGCCGAGTACGGGACGATCCTGCTGCTCGCCGCCAACGCGGACGTGAACGGTGCCTTGCCCGCGGCTTTCGGACTGGTGTCCGCCGTCGCCTACCATCACTACGACACGGTGTACCGCATCCGCGGCGACGCAGGCGCGCCGCCGCACTGGCTGGTGCGGGCGATCGGCGGGCATGAGGGCAGGACGCTGGCGGTCGCTCTCGCCGCCGCCCTGCTCACCGACACAGATTTCACCGTCGCGCTCACGGCACTCGCCGTGGCCGTGGCACTCGTGGTGCTCGTCGAGAGCATCCGCTTCTGGGTGACCGCTCACAAACGTGGAGCACCCGCCGTACACGATGAAGGAGAACCCGCATGATCGGCCTCGTGCTGGCGGCCGGCGCCGGACGGCGTCTTCGCCCCTACACCGACACGCTTCCCAAGGCCCTGGTGCCGGTCGACGGTGACACCACCATCCTCGACCTGACCCTCGGCAACTTCGCGGAGATCGGTCTCACCGAGGTAGCGATCATCGTCGGCTACCGCAAGGAGGCCGTCTACGACCGCAAGGCGGCGCTCGAGGAGAAGTACGGCCTCAAGCTCACGCTGATCGACAACGACAAGGCCGAGGAGTGGAACAACGCCTACTCCCTCTGGTGCGGTCGTGACGCGATCAAGCACACCGTGATCCTCGCCAACGGCGACACCGTGCACCCCGTCTCCGTCGAGAAGACGCTGCTGGCCGCCCGCGGCGACGGCAAGAAGATCATCCTCGCCCTCGACACGGTGAAGAACCTCGCCGACGAGGAGATGAAGGTCATCGTGGACCCCGAGAAGGGCGTCCAGAAGATCACCAAGCTGATGGACCCGGCGACCGCCACCGGTGAGTACATCGGTGTCACGCTCATCGAGGGCGACGCCGCGGAGCAGCTGGCCGACGCCCTGAAGACGACCTTCGAGCGCGACCCCGACCTCTACTACGAGGACGGTTACCAGGAGCTCGTCAACCGCGGCTTCAAGGTCGACGTGGAGCCGATCGGCGACGTCAAGTGGGTCGAGATCGACAACCACGACGACCTCGCCAAGGGCCGGGAGATCGCGTGCCAGTACTGACGAGGCTCATCCCCTCGCCGGTCGTCGTGGACATCCGGCCGGGGGCGCTCAACGACCTGGCCGGTGTCCTGGCCGACCAGCGGATCTGCTCGTCAACCGGCAAGCTCGCCATCGCCATCAGCGGGGGCTCCGGCGCGGTGCTCCGTCAGCGGCTCGAACCGTCGCTGCCCACCGCCGAGTGGTTCGAGGTGGGCGGCGGCACGCTCGATGACGCCATCAAGCTCGCCGACGCCATCAAGAAGGGCCGCTACGACGCGGTCGTGGGCCTCGGCGGCGGCAAGATCATCGACTGTGCCAAGTTCGCCGCCGCTCGCGTCGGCGCGCCGCTGGTCGCCGTCGCGACGAACCTGTCGCACGACGGCCTGTGCTCGCCGGTCGCCACGCTCGACAACGACGCGGGCCGCGGCTCGTACGGAGTGCCGAATCCCATCGCGGTCGTCATCGACCTCGACGTGATCCGTGAGGCCCCCGTACGTTTCGTGCGCTCCGGCATCGGCGACGCCCTGTCCAACATCTCCGCGATCGCGGACTGGGAGCTCGCCGCCCGTGAGCGCGGCGAGGACATCGACGGCCTCGCGGCCGCGATGGCGCGCCAGGCCGGCGAGGCCGTCCTGCGTCACCCCGGCGGCGTCGGCGACGACGGCTTCCTGCAGGTCCTCGCCGAGGGTCTGGTCCTCACCGGCATCGCGATGTCCGTGTCGGGCGACTCCCGCCCGGCGTCCGGCGCCTGCCACGAGATCAACCACGCCTTCGACCTCCTCTTCCCCAAGCGCGCGGCCAGCCACGGCGAGCAGTGCGGCCTGGGCGCGGCCTTCGCGATGTTCCTTCGCGGGGCACGCGAGGAGTCGCTGTACATGGTGGAGGTGCTGCGCAGGCACGGCCTCCCCGTGACGCCGGAGGAGATCGGCTTCACCGTGGACGAGTTCGTCCAGGTCGTGGAGTACGCCCCGCAGACGCGCCCCGGGCGCTACACGATCCTCGAGCACCTCAATCTGAATTCCGACCAGATCAAGGACGCATACGCCGACTATGCCAAGGCCATCGGTAGCTGAACTCCGCCCCGTCGTTCACCCCGCAGGGGTGAAGGACCGGCGCAGCGGTGAGCACTGGGCGGGACGCCTGTACATGCGAGAGATCTCGCTGCGCTGCGACCGCTACCTGGTGAACACCAGGATCACGCCCAACCAGCTCACGTATCTGATGACCGTGGCCGGCGCCCTTGCCGCCCCGGCGCTTCTGGTGCCGGGGATCACGGGCGCCGTACTCGGCGTGATCATGGTCCAGCTGTATCTGCTGCTCGACTGCGTCGACGGCGAGATCGCCCGCTGGCGCAAGCAGTACTCCATGGCCGGGGTCTACCTGGACCGTGTCGCCGCCTATCTGTGCGACGCCGCGGTGCTCGTCGGCTTCGGCCTGCGCGCCGCCGACCTGTGGGGCTCGGGCCGCATCGACTGGCTGTGGGCCTTCCTCGGCACGCTCGCCGCGCTCGGCGCCATCCTGATCAAGGCGGAGACCGACCTCGTCGGTGTCGCCCGCCACCAGCAGGGCCTGGCGCCGGTCAAGGAGTCGGCCTCCGAGCCGCGCTCCTCCGGCATGGCCCTGGCGCGCAGGGCCGCGGGCGCCCTGAAGTTCCACCGGCTCGTGCTCGGCATCGAGGCGTCGCTGCTGATCCTGGTCCTCGCGATCGTGGACTCGGTCCGCGGCGACCTGCTCTTCTCGCGCATCGGTGTCGCCGTCCTGGCCGGCATCGCGATGCTGCAGACCCTGCTGCACCTCGTGTCCATCCTCGCCTCCAGCAGGCTGAAGTGAGTGCGGCGGGGAGCCGGCCCCTGAAGGTCGGCGCGGTCATCATCACCATGGGCAACCGGCCGCAGGAGCTGCGCGCCCTGCTCGACTCGGTCGCCAAGCAGGACGGCGACCCGGTCGAGGTGGTGGTCGTCGGCAACGGCGCCCCCGTGCCCGACGTCCCCGAGGGCGTACGCACCGTCGAGCTGCCCGAGAACCTCGGCATCCCCGGCGGTCGCAACGTCGGCATCGAGGCCTTCGGCCCCGGCGGCACCGACGTCGACATCCTTCTCTTCCTCGACGACGACGGCCTCCTGGCCAACATGGACACGGCCCAACTGTGCCGCGAGGCGTTCGCCGCCGACCCGAAGCTCGGCATCATCAGCTTCCGTATCGCCGACCCCGACACCGGGGAGACCCAGCGCCGGCACGTTCCGCGCCTGCGCGCGGCCGACCCGATGCGCTCCTCCCGGGTGACGACCTTCCTCGGCGGCGCCAACGCCGTCCGTACGCAGGTCATGGCCGAGGTCGGCGGTCTGCCCGACGAGTTCTTCTACGCCCACGAGGAGACCGACCTCGCCTGGCGTGCCCTGAACGCGGGCTGGATGATCGACTACCGCGCCGACATGGTGCTTTTCCACCCGACGACCGCCCCCTCGCGGCACGCGGTCTACCACCGGATGGTCGCGCGCAACCGGGTCTGGCTCGCCCGCCGGAATCTGCCCGCGCTCCTGGTCCCGGTCTACCTCGGCGTGTGGATGCTCCTGACCCTGGCCAGGAAGCCCTCGGGCCCCGCGCTCAAGGCCTGGTTCGGCGGCTTCAAGGAGGGCTGGACAACGCCCTGCGGACCTCGCAAACCGATGAAGTGGCGTACGGTGTGGCGGCTGACCCGACTGGGCCGACCTCCTGTCATCTGAGAAGCTCGGGTCTGAGAACATCTGGGCCATACCCCGGTCCCTGGCCCACGCCTACGCCCGACCGGCTGCGCATCTGAAGACGAAAGTTTCCACTCGTGAGTGAGACAACGCATGACGGCGGAGTCGCGGTGACCTCGCCTCCGTCGCCCGATGACGGGCTCTCCCGAGCCGATCTCGCCGCCAAGTACGGTCTGACCGTCAGCGGCGCACGGCCCGGACTTTTCGAGTACGTCAACCAGCTCTGGGGACGGCGCCACTTCATCCTCGCCTTCTCGCAGGCGAAGCTGACCGCCCAGTACAGCCAGGCCAAGCTCGGCCAGCTGTGGCAGGTGGCGACGCCGCTCCTGAACGCGCTCGTCTACTTCCTGATCTTCGGTCTGATCCTGGAGGCGGACCGGGGCTTCGAGCGCGAGGTCTACATCCCGTTCCTGGTCACCGGGGTCTTCGTCTTCACCTTCACGCAGTCCTCGGTGATGGCGGGTGTCCGGGCGATCGCGGGCAACCTCGGTCTGGTGCGCGCGCTGCACTTCCCGCGGGCCTCGCTGCCGATCTCCTTCTCGCTGCAGCAGCTCCAGCAGCTGCTGTTCTCGATGATCGTGCTGTTCGTCATCACGATCGGCTTCGGCAGCTACCCCAAGCTGTCGTGGCTGCTGATCGTCCCGGCCCTCGCCCTGCAGTTCCTGTTCAACACCGGCCTCGCGATGATCATGGCAAGGCTGGGCAGCAAGACCCCCGACCTCGCTCAGCTGATGCCGTTCGTGATGCGTACGTGGATGTACGCGTCCGGCGTGATGTTCTCCATCCCGGTCATGCTCAAGGGCAAGCCGGAGTGGATCGCCGACATCCTGCAGTGGAACCCGGCGGCCATCTACATGGACCTGATGCGCTTCGCGCTGATCGACGGGTACGGCATCGAGTACCTCCCGCTGGGTTACTGGACGTGGGCGATCGCCGCGGGCTGGGCCGTGCTGATCGCCGTCGGCGGCTTCGTGTACTTCTGGAAGGCTGAGGAGCGTTACGGCCGTGGCTGACGAGAACACCGTCGACAAGATCGACAGGACGCACATCCCCACCGTCATCGCCGACGAGCTGCACATCGTCTACCGCGTGAACGGCGCCAAGACGGGCAAGGGCAGCGCCACCTCCGCCCTGAGCCGCATCATCAGGCGCGGCGAGGAGCGGGGCGTACGCAAGGTGCACGCCGTGCGCGGCGTCAGCTTCACCTCCTACCGCGGTGAGGCCATCGGCCTGATCGGCTCGAACGGCTCCGGCAAGTCGACCCTGCTCCGTGCCATCGCGGGCCTGCTGCCCGCCGAGAAGGGCAAGGTCTACACCGACGGCCAGCCCTCGCTGCTCGGCGTGAACGCGGCCCTGATGAACGACCTCACGGGCGAGCGCAACGTGATACTCGGCGGCCTCGCGATGGGCATGACGCGCGAGCAGATCAAGGAGCGCTACCAGGAGATCGTCGACTTCTCGGGCATCAACGAGAAGGGCGACTTCATCACCCTGCCGATGCGCACGTACTCCTCGGGCATGGCGGCCCGCCTGCGCTTCTCCATCGCGGCCGCCAAGGACCACGACGTACTGATGATCGACGAGGCGCTCGCCACGGGTGACCGCAAGTTCCAGAAGCGCTCCGAGGCCCGTATCCGCGAGCTCCGCAAGGAGGCCGGCACGGTCTTCCTCGTCAGTCACAACAACAAGTCCATCCGTGACACCTGCGACCGCGTGCTGTGGCTGGAGCGCGGCGAGCTGCGCATGGACGGGCCGACCGACGAGGTCATAAAGGAATACGAGAAGTTCACGGGCAAATAGCCCCTGCCGTACGCCCGAATGCACCAGGGCCCCGCCGGAGTCAACCCGGCGGGGCTCTGTCGCGTCCTGAGTCCCGACAGTCCCGGTGGTTGTCCCAAGTCCCTTGAGCCCAGGGAAGATTGACGCCAATCGGTGTGTTGTTGTGATGCGCGGAACACCCCGACGATGCAGGCTGCGTTGTACAACGTAAGCTGTAGCGGTGCTGATTCGCGGCAAGTGGGGCGATATCGTGCGGCGCCCCCGGCTAATGGCACGGTCCGCCTCGCGGAGGGCCGGGCGGCGTGTCCGAAATAGGATGTATTGGGTCGGCAGTGTAGAACGGGAGATGTGACGGCAATGGCTACGGATGATCTCCATCTGCGCGACGCATCCGCCGTCCTCGCGAAGGCCGCGGACGAGAACTTCCCCGTGGCGCCCTTCTTCCTGCCCCGCGCCTGGCGCGACGACCTTATGGCCGTGTACGGCTACGCCCGCCTCGTCGACGACATCGGCGACGGCGACCTGGCCCCCGGCGGCGCCGACGCCCGCCACCTCGGTGTGGATCCCGGGGCGGCCGACGACCGGCTCGCCCTCCTGGACGCCTTCGAGGCCGACCTGCACCGGGTCTTCGACGGCACACCGAGGCACCCGCTGATGCGCGCGCTGCAGCCCACCGTGCTGCGCTGCGACCTCACCCCCGAACCCTTCCTCGGCCTGATCGCGGCCAACCGCCAGGACCAGCTCGTCGCGCGCTACGAGACGTACGACGACCTCCTCGCCTACTGCGAGCTGTCCGCGAACCCCGTGGGCCGGCTCGTGCTCGGCATCACGGGCACCGCGACGCCGGAGCGGATCCGCCGCTCGGACGCGGTGTGCACCGGGCTCCAGATCGTCGAGCACCTGCAGGACGTGGCCGAGGACCTGGCACAAGGCCGCATCTACCTGCCCGCCGAGGACATGAGGCGATTCCATGTCCAGGAGCAAGATCTCGCCGCGCCGACAGCAGGCGCATCGGTGCGCGCACTGGTTGCATATGAAGCAGAACGCGCCCGCTGCCTCCTGAATGAAGGCACCCCCCTGGTGGGTAGCGTCCACGGCAGGCTGAAGGTGCTGCTTGCAGGTTTCGTGGCTGGGGGGAGGGCGGCGGTCTCCGCGATCGCCGCCGCCGGATACGACGTACTTCCTGGACCGCCGAAGCCCACCAAACCGCGTTTGCTGCGCGAGGTGGGGGCGGTTCTGCGAGGAGAGGGGTGAGCCGGACCGTGGAGTCAGGCCCGAACGTGTCCGCGCCGGTACTCGCCGCATACAGCTACTGCGAGGCCGTCACCGGACAGCAGGCACGCAATTTCGCGTACGGCATCAGGCTGCTGCCGATGCCCAAGCGCCGCGCCATGTCGGCGCTCTACGCCCTCTCGCGGCGCGTGGACGACATCGGCGACGGCGCGCTCGCCCCTGACGTCAAGGCCGAGCGCCTCGACGAGACCCGGGCCCTCCTCGCCCGGATCCGCGCGGGGAACGTGGACGAGGACGACACCGACCCCGTGGCGGTCGCGCTCGCGCACGCCGCGGACCACTTCCCCATCCCGCTCGGCGGGCTCGACGAGCTGATCGACGGGGTCCTGATGGACGTCCGCGGTGAGACGTACGAGACGTGGGAGGACCTGAAGGTCTACTGCCGGTGTGTGGCAGGGGCCATCGGGCGGCTCTCCCTGGGCGTGTTCGGCACCGAGCGGGGGGCGCTCCATGCCGAGCGCGCGCCGGAGTATGCCGACACGCTCGGCCTCGCGCTCCAATTGACCAACATCCTGCGTGACGTGCGCGAGGACGCGGAGGGCGGGCGTACGTATCTGCCCGCCGACGACCTCGCCAAGTTCGGCTGCTCCGCCGGGTTCTCGGGCTCCGAGCCGCCCGCCGGCTCCGACTTCGCCGGGCTCGTGCACTTCGAGGTGCGCAGGGCGCGGGCGCTGTTCGCCGAGGGGTACCGGCTGCTTCCCATGCTGGACCGGCGCAGCGGGGCCTGCGTCGCCGCCATGGCGGGCATCTACCGCCGCCTCCTCGACCGCATCGAGCGGGAGCCCGAGGCGGTCCTGCGCGGCCGTGTCTCGCTGCCCGGCCACGAAAAGGCGTATGTCGCCGTCCGCGGCCTCTCCGGTCTCGATGCGCGCACCATCTCCCGACAGACCGTCAGGAGGCGTACTTGATGGGCATCCGCGGCGAATGCGGTGAACGTAGGGCAACCCCCTGCAACCGGCGGGCAACCCTCCGCCGGGCCCTGGCGTCCCAGACTGCAACCGCCGAGGGAGAAAGAGCATGAGCGACGACGACACGCGGTCGGCCGCGGAGGCCGACGGCAAGGTGGGCCGCGGGGCCGCCGTGGTGGTCGGCGGCGGCCTCGCCGGGATCACCGCGGCGCTGTCCCTGGCCGACGCGGGGTTGCGTGTGACGCTGCTCGAAGGGCGGCCGCGCCTCGGCGGGCTCGCCTTCTCCTTCAAGCGCGGCGAACTGACCGTCGACAACGGCCAGCACGTCTATCTGCGCTGCTGCTCCGCCTACCGCTGGTTCCTCGACCGCGTCGACGGCGCTGCCCTCGCGCCCCTGCAGGAACGTCTCGACGTGCCCGTACTCGACGCCGACCGCAACCGGCTCGGACGGCTGCGCCGCACCGCGCTGCCCGTGCCGCTGCACCTGGCGGCGAGCCTCGCCACGTACCCGCATCTGTCGCTCGCGGAGCGCGCCAACGTGGGCCGCGCCGCGCTCGCCCTCAAGGGACTCGACCCGGCCGACCCCAAGCTGGACGGCCAGGACTTCGGCAGCTGGCTGGCCGAGCACGGTCAGTCCGCGCGCGCCGTCGAGGCGCTGTGGGACCTGGTCGGCGTGGCCACGCTGAACGCCGTCGCGGGGGACTCCTCGCTGGGGCTCGCGGCGATGGTCTTCAAGACCGGGCTGCTCTCGCAGCCGGGCGCCGCCGACATCGGCTGGGCACATGTGCCCCTCGGTGACATCCATGACACGCTCGCCCGCAAGGCGCTCGACTCCGCGGGCGTGCGAACCGAACTGAGGACACGCGTCACCTCCATCTCCCCTACGGAGAACGGGGGTTGGCGGGTCGAAGTTCCCGGCGAGACGCTCGATGCGGAGACCGTCGTGCTCGCGGTGCCGCAGCACGAGACGCACGATCTGCTCCCGGACGGCGCCCTGGACGAGCCCGACCGGCTGCTCGACATCGACACCGCGCCGATCCTCAACATCCACGTCGTGTACGACCGCAAGGTCCTCAAGAGGCCGTTCTTCGCGGCCATCGGCTCGCCGGTGCAGTGGGTCTTCGACCGGACCGACGCCTCCGGACTCACCGAGGGCCAGTACGTCGCACTGTCCCAGTCCGCCGCCCAGGACGAGATCGACGCACCCGTCGCCGCGCTGCGCGAGCGCTATCTGCCGGAGCTGGAGCGGCTGCTGCCCGCCGCGCACGGCGCGGAGGTACGGGACTTCTTCGTGACCCGGGAGCGCACGGCGACCTTCGCGCCGACTCCCGGTGTGGGCCGGCTGCGGCCCGGTGCTCGCACCAAGGCTCCCGGTCTGTACCTGGCCGGGGCGTGGACCGCCACCGGGTGGCCCGCGACCATGGAGAGCGCCGTCCGCAGTGGCATCAGTGCCGCCGGGGCCGCTCTCTCCGCACTCGACCGCCCACGTGATCACCTCTTCGACGTCGAGGAGGCCGCGTGAAGCCAGCCCTTCTGGGGTCAGGTCCCCAGAAAGCCAGCATTGGAACAAGAGGAGAGACTGTGCCGACTGTGCCCTCGGCCGAATCGGCTGCCGACACGGTGGACGTGACCTCACTGCTCGAGCGCGGAAGGACGCTGGCGACCCCGGTGCTGCGGTCCGCCGTGGACCGCCTCGCACCGCCCATGGACACCGTCGCCGCCTACCACTTCGGCTGGATCGACGCCGAGGGCAACCCGTCCGACGGCGACGGCGGCAAGGCCGTGCGCCCCGCGCTCGCCCTGCTCTCCGCGGAAGCGGCGGGGGCCGCGCCGGAAGTCGGCGTACCCGGAGCCGTCGCCGTCGAGCTGGTCCACAACTTCTCGCTGCTGCACGACGACCTCATGGACGGCGACGAGCAGCGCAGGCACCGCGACACGGTGTGGAAGGTGCACGGCCCGGCCCAGGCCATCCTCGTCGGCGACGCCCTCTTCGCGCTCGCCAACGAGATCCTCCTGGAGATCGGCACCGTCGAGGCGGGCCGCGCCACGCGCCGCCTGACCACCGCGACCCGCGCCCTGATCGACGGCCAGGCGCAGGACATCTCCTACGAGCACCGCGAGCGGGTCACCGTCGAGGAGTGCCTGGAGATGGAGGGCAACAAGACCGGCGCCCTGCTCGCCTGCGCGGTCTCCATCGGCGCGGTCCTCGGCGGCGCCGACGACCACACCGCCGACGTCCTGGAGAAGTACGGCTACCACCTCGGCCTCGCCTTCCAGGCCGTGGATGACCTGCTCGGCATCTGGGGCGACCCGGAGTCCACCGGCAAGCAGACCTGGAGCGACCTGCGCCAGCGCAAGAAGTCTCTGCCGGTGGTGGCCGCGCTCGCCGCGGGCGGGCCCGCGTCCGAGCAGCTCGGCGAGCTGCTCGCGGCCGACGCCAAGAGCAACGACTTCGACAGCTTCTCCGAGGAGGAGTTCGCCGCGCGCGCCGCCCTGATCGAGCAGGCGGGCGGCCGCGAGTGGACCGCCGAGGAGGCCCGGCGCCAGCACACCGTCGCCATCGAGGCCCTGGACACCATCGAGATGCCGGAGCGGGTCCGGGCACAGCTCGTCGCGCTCGCCGACTTCGTCGTCGTACGGAAGAGATGATCACTATCGGGCAGATATAGCGCTCGCAGTCGCCGGCCGGCGCCCAGCGCGTCGGCCGACGGCGGACCCACAGCAGAGAAGACGACTGCACGAAGGGGAAGCCATGACAGCGACGACCGACGGAAGCACCGGAGCGGTGACGCCCCGCGCAACCTCGGCCAGCCAGCCACTCGACCACGCCGCCGCGACAGCACGGCCCCATGACGCCGCCGCGCGCGCCATACAACGCTCCACCGAGTTCCTGCTGGGACAGCAGGACGCCCAGGGCTGGTGGAAGGGCGACCTCGAGACCAATGTGACGATGGACGCCGAGGACCTGCTGCTCCGTCAGTTCCTCGGAATCCGGGACGAGAGGACCACCCGCGCCGCCGCGCTCTTCATCCGCGGCGAGCAGCGCGAGGACGGGACCTGGGCCACCTTCTTCGGCGGCCCCGGTGAACTCTCCACCACCATCGAGGCGTACGTCGCGCTGCGCCTCGCGGGCGACGCCCCCGACGACCCGCACATGGCGAGGGCCTCCGCCTGGATCCGCGGCCAGGGCGGCATCGCCGAGAGCCGCGTCTTCACCCGCATCTGGCTCGCCCTGTTCGGCTGGTGGAAGTGGGACGACCTGCCCGAACTCCCGCCTGAGCTCATCTACTTCCCCAAGTGGCTGCCCCTCAACATCTACGACTTCGGGTGCTGGGCCCGGCAGACGATCGTGCCGCTCACGGTCGTCTCCGCCAAGCGCCCCGTCCGCCCCGCGCCCTTCCCGCTGGACGAGCTGCACACCGACGTACGGGTCCCGAACCCGGACAAGCCCCTTGCCCCCATGGGGAGTTGGGACGGCCTCTTCCAACGCCTGGACAAGGCGCTGCACGTCTACCACAAGGTCGCGCCGCGCAAGGTCCGCAAGGCCGCGATGAACAGCGCCGCCCGCTGGATCATCGAACGCCAGGAGAACGACGGCTGCTGGGGCGGAATCCAGCCGCCCGCCGTCTACTCCGTGATCGCGCTGCATCTGCTCGGCTACGACCTGGAACACCCGGTCCTCAAGGCGGGCCTGGCGTCCCTCGACCGGTTCGCGGTGTGGCGCAAGGACGGCGCACGGATGATCGAGGCGTGTCAGTCGCCGGTCTGGGACACCTGCCTCGCGACCATCGCCCTCGCCGACGCGGGCGTGCCCGCCGACCATCCGCAGCTCATCAAGGCCGCGGACTGGATGCTCGCCGAGGAGATCGCACGGCCCGGTGACTGGTCCGTCCGCAGGCCCCAACTGGCCCCCGGCGGCTGGGCGTTCGAGTTCCACAACGACAACTACCCCGACATCGACGACACCGCCGAGGTCATCCTGGCGCTGCGCCGCGTCGACCACCCAGACCGCGCCCGCATGGAGAACGCGATCAGCCGCGGAGTGCGCTGGACCCTGGGCATGCAGTCCAAGAACAACGCCTGGGCCGCCTTCGACGCCGACAACACCAGCCCGTTCCCCAACCGGCTGCCGTTCTGCGACTTCGGAGAGGTCATCGACCCGCCGTCGGCCGACGTCACCGGGCACGTCGTCGAGATGCTCGCCATCGAGGGCAAGGCACACGACCCGCGCACCCGGCGCGGCATCGAGTGGCTGCTCGCCGAACAGGAACCGGACGGTTCCTGGCTCGGCCGCTGGGGCGTCAACTACGTATACGGCACAGGGTCCGTGGTGCCCGCGCTCACCGCCGCCGGCCTGCCGGGCTCGCACCCCGCGCTGCGCCGCGCCGTCACCTGGCTGGAGTCGGTGCAGAACGACGACGGAGGCTGGGGCGAGGACCTGCGCTCCTACCGCTACGAGGAGTGGCGGGGCCACGGCGTCTCCACCGCCTCACAGACCGCCTGGGCGCTGCTCGCGCTGCTGGCCGCAGGAGAGCGGGACTCCAAGGCCGTCGAGCGGGGCGTCGCCTGGCTCGCCGAGACGCAGCGGGACGACGGCTCCTGGGACGAGCCGTACTTCACCGGCACCGGCTTCCCCTGGGACTTCTCCATCAACTACCACCTCTACCGGCAGGTGTTCCCGCTCACCGCCCTTGGCCGGTACGTCAACGGAGAGCCGTTCGCCGGCCTCTCCGTCAAGGGGGGTTGATGGAGAGGACCCCGGCCGCGCCGGACCCCGCGCCGCTGCTGATCGCCTGCGCGCTCGGCATCGAGCACCTCGCCCTGCGCACGGGTGACCGCGGGGGCGCGCACGGGCGGGTCACCCTGCTCCGTACGGGCATGGGCCCCAAGAACGCCGAGCGCGCCGTCACCGGCGCCCTCGGCAAGGAACCGCTGCGCCACGCCGCCGTCGTGGCCACCGGTTTCTGCGCCGGGCTCGCCCCCGGCATGCACCCCGGCGACCTGATCGTCGCCGACGAGACCCGCGACGCACATGGCCACACGCCCTGCGTCGGCACCGATCTGCTGGTCAAGGAGCTGGAGCGGGCCGTTCCCGGCCGCACCGTGCACACCGGCCCGCTCACCGGATCCGACCATGTCGTCCGAGAGCACGAACGTGCCGGCCTGCTCGCCACGGGAGCGATCGCGGTGGACATGGAGTCCGCCGTGACCCTGCACAGCGCGCTGCGGGCGGGAGACCGTCCCGTTGCCGCCGTCCGGGTGGTCGTGGACGCCCCACAGCACGAACTCGTCCGCATCGGCACGGTGCGCGGTGGAATATCAGCTTTCCGTGTTCTTCGCGCCGTGCTTCCCGCATTTTTCGAATGGCACCGTTCTTCTTTGCTCCCACGGAGGTGAGCCAGATGGCCATGCCGCTGCGCCAGACCATCAAGGTCGCGACGTATCTCTTTGAACAAAAGCTCCGCAAGCGTGAGAAGTTTCCGCTGATCGTCGAGTTGGAGCCGCTCTTCGCGTGCAACCTCGCGTGCGAGGGATGCGGGAAGATCCAGCACCCGGCCGGTGTGCTCAAGCAGCGCATGCCGGTGGCCCAGGCCGTGGGCGCCGTCCTTGAGTCCGGTGCGCCGATGGTGTCCATCGCCGGTGGCGAACCGCTGATGCACCCTCACATGGACGAGATCGTGCGGCAGTTGGTGGCCAAGAAGAAGTACGTCTTCCTCTGCACCAACGCCATGCTGCTGCGCAAGAAGCTGGACAAGTTCACGCCCTCGCCGTACTTCGCGTTCGCCGTGCACATCGACGGCATGCGGGAGCGGCACGACGAGTCCGTCGCGAAGGAGGGCGTGTTCGACGAGGCGGTTGCGGCGATCAAGGAAGCCAAGAAGCGCGGCTTCCGGGTCACGACCAACTCGACCTTCTTCAGCAACGACACCCCGCAGAACATCATCGAGGTCCTCAACTACCTCAACGACGAGCTGCAGGTCGACGAGATGATGCTCTCGCCCGCCTACGCCTACGAGAAGGCCCCCGACCAGGAGCACTTCCTGGGCGTCGAGCAGACCCGCGAGCTGTTCAAGAAGGCCTTCGCGGGGGGCAACAGGCGGCGCTGGCGCCTGAACCACTCGCCGTTGTTCCTCGACTTCCTGGAGGGCAAGGCGGACTTCCCGTGCACCGCGTGGGCGATCCCGAACTACTCGCTCTTCGGCTGGCAGCGCCCCTGCTACCTGATGAGCGACGGGTACGTCCCGACGTACAAGGAGCTCATCGAGGAGACCGACTGGGACAAGTACGGCCGCGGCAAGGACCCGCGGTGCGCCAACTGCATGGCGCACTGCGGCTATGAGCCGACCGCCGTCCTGGCCACCATGGGCTCCCTGAAGGAGTCCATCCGTGCCGCCCGCGAGACGGTCTCCGCCAACCGCGCGGGGTGACGTCATGACCCCTGGAACGCCTGTCGCACTGGGCCTTCCTGAGCTGCCGGTCCGGCCGGTCGCGGAGCGCCGCCTCGCGCGGCGCATCGAGGTCGGGCCGGTGGCCGTGGGGGGCGGCGCGCCGGTGTCGGTGCAGTCGATGACGACGACGCGTACGTCCGACATCGGCGCGACGCTGCAGCAGATCGCCGAACTCACCGCGTCCGGCTGCCAGATCGTGCGGGTCGCCTGTCCTACGCAGGACGACGCGGACGCCCTGGCGACGATCGCGCGCAAGTCGCAGATCCCGGTGATCGCGGACATCCACTTCCAGCCGAAGTACGTGTTCGCCGCGATCGACGCCGGGTGTGCGGCGGTGCGGGTGAATCCGGGAAACATCAAGCAGTTCGACGACAAGGTGCGTGACATCGCCCGAGCCGCGTCGGCGACGGGCACCCCGATCCGGATCGGCGTGAACGCGGGTTCGCTGGACGCACGCCTTCTCAAGAAGTACGGCAAGGCGACTCCGGAGGCGCTTGTCGAGTCGGCCCTGTGGGAGGCGTCGCTCTTCGAGGAGCACGGCTTCAGGGACATCAAGATCTCGGTCAAGCACAACGACCCGGTGGTCATGGTCAACGCCTACCGCCAGCTTGCCGCGGCCTGCGACTATCCCCTGCACCTCGGCGTGACCGAGGCCGGACCGGCCTTCCAGGGCATGATCAAGTCGGCGGTCGCCTTCGGCGCGCTGCTCTCCGAGGGCATCGGCGACACCATCCGCGTCTCGCTGTCCGCGCCGCCCGCCGAGGAGGTCAAGGTCGGCATCCAGATCCTGGAGTCGCTGAACCTGCGGCAACGCCGCCTGGAGATCGTCTCCTGCCCGTCCTGCGGCCGCGCCCAGGTCGACGTCTACAAGCTGGCCGAAGAGGTCACCGCGGGCCTGGACGGCATGGAAGTGCCGCTGCGTGTCGCCGTCATGGGGTGTGTCGTGAACGGGCCGGGGGAGGCCCGTGAGGCGGACCTCGGCGTCGCGTCAGGCAACGGCAAGGGGCAGATCTTCGTCAAGGGCGAGGTCATCAAGACCGTCCCCGAGTCGAAGATCGTGGAGACCCTCATCGACGAGGCGATGAAGATCGCCGAACAGATGCAGGACGACGGCGTCACCTCAGGGGTGCCGGACGTCACCGTGAGCTGAGTTCCACCAGAGAGGGGGCCGAGCATGACCATTCTGGAATCCATCCGGGGGCCGCGTGACCTGAAGGCGCTGACCGAGGACGAGCTCGTCGAACTGGCCGAGGAGGTCCGGGAGTTCCTGGTGCACGCGGTCGCCAGGACGGGAGGTCACCTCGGTCCCAATCTGGGGGTGGTGGAACTCTCCGTCGCCCTCCACCGGGTCTTCGAGTCGCCGCTCGACCGCATCGTGTGGGACACCGGACACCAGAGCTACGTGCACAAACTCCTGACCGGCCGGCAGGACTTCTCCAAGCTGCGCGGCAAGGGCGGCCTGTCCGGCTACCCCTCGCGCGCCGAGTCCGAGCACGACATCGTCGAGAACAGCCACGCCTCGACGGCACTCGGCTGGGCCGACGGCCTGGCCAAGGCGCGCCAGGTACTGGGGGAGCGGGGCCACGTCGTCGCCGTCATCGGGGACGGCGCGCTGACCGGTGGCATGGCGTGGGAGGCCCTCAACAACATCGCGGCCGCGAAGGACCGGCCGTTGATCATCGTCGTCAACGACAACGAACGTTCGTACGCCCCCACCATCGGCGGCCTCGCCGACCACCTCGCCACGCTGCGCACGACCGACAGCTACGAACAGGTCCTGGCCTGGGGCAAGGACATCCTCCAGCGCACGCCCGTCGTCGGGCACACGCTGTACGAGTCGCTGCACGGCGCCAAGAAGGGGTTCAAGGACGCCTTCGCGCCGCAGGGCATGTTCGAGGACCTGGGCCTGAAGTACGTCGGGCCGATCGACGGTCACGACACCGGGGCCGTCGAGTCGGCACTGCGACGTGCGAAACGCTTCCACGGCCCCGTCATAGTCCACTGCCTCACCGAGAAGGGCCGCGGCTACGAACCCGCGCTCGCCGACGAGGCCGACCGCTTCCACACGGTCGGCGTGATGGACCCGCTGACCTGCGAGCCCCTCGCACCCTCGAACGGGCCCTCCTGGACCTCGGTGTTCGGCGACGAGATCGTACGCATCGGTGCCGAGCGCGATGACGTGGTCGCGATCACCGCGGCCATGCTGGGACCGGTCGGTCTGACGAAGTTCGCCGAGGCCTACCCCGACCGGGTGTGGGACGTCGGGATCGCGGAACAGCACGCCACCGTGTCGGCCGCCGGGCTCGCGACCGGCGGCCTGCACCCCGTCGTCGCCGTCTACGCCACCTTCCTCAACCGCGCCTTCGACCAGCTCCTGATGGATGTCGCGCTGCACGAGTGCGGCGTCACCTTCGTCCTGGACCGGGCCGGGGTCACGGGTGTCGACGGGGCCTCGCACAACGGCATGTGGGACATGTCGATCCTCCAGGTGGTGCCGGGGCTGCGGATCGCCGCGCCGCGCGACGCGGACCAACTGCGCGCGCAACTGCGGGAAGCGGTCGCCGTGGACGACGCGCCGACGCTTCTCCGCTTCCCCAAGGAGTCGGTGGGACCGGCGATTCCCGCGGTGGACCGGATCGGCGGCATGGACGTGCTGAGCCAGGACCCCGATGCCGATGTGCTTCTCGTGGCGGTCGGCGTGATGGCGCCCGTCTGCCTGCAGGCAGCGGATCTGCTGCGGGAGCGGGGCCTCACCTGCACCGTGATCGACCCGCGCTGGGTCAAGCCGGTCGACGCCGAGCTGCCCCCGCTGGCCGCGCGGCACCGCGTCGTGGGGGTCGTGGAGGACAACAGCCGGGCCTCCGGGGTCGGCGCGGCCATTGCCCTCGCACTGGGCGATGCCGAAGTCGACGTACCCGTAAGGCGGTTCGGCATCCCCGAGCAGTTCCTCGCGCACGCCAAGCGGGCCGAGGTGCTCGCGGACATCGGGCTCACCCCCGTAGAGATCGCGGGGCGGATCAGCGCCACCCTGGCAGCCAAGGAGCACGGAGCATGACCAAGGAGTTCGACCTCGGCAGACTCCTCGCCGAGCGGGGCGCCGAGCGCTACGAACTGCACGCGCGGCATCTGAACCATCAGCTGCCGCGCATGCTGCACACCATCGGCTTCGACAAGGTCTACGAGCGGGCCGAGGGCGCGTACTTCTGGGACGCGGAGGGCAACGACTACCTCGACATGCTCGCGGGCTTCGGGGTGATGGGCCTCGGCCGCCACCACCCCGTCGTACGCAAGGCGCTGCACGACGTCCTGGACGCCTCGCTCGCCGACCTGACGCGCTTCGACTGCCAGCCGCTGCCCGGCCTGCTCGCCGAGAAGCTGCTCACGCACAGCCCGCACCTGGACCGGGTCTTCTTCGGCAACAGCGGCACCGAGGCCGTCGAGACCGCGCTGAAGTTCGCGCGGTACGCGACAGGCAGGCCGAGGGTGCTCTACTGCACGCACGCCTTCCACGGCCTGACCACCGGCTCGCTCTCGGTCAACGGCGAGTCGGGCTTCCGGGACGGGTTCGCGCCGCTGCTGCCCGACACCGCGGTGCCGCTCGGTGACCTGGACGCCCTGCGCGCGGAGCTGGCCAAGGGCGACGTGGCCGGGCTCATCGTCGAGCCCATCCAGGGCAAGGGCGTGCACGCGCCGCCGCCCGGCTATCTGCTCGCCGCGCAGGAGCTCCTGCGCAAACACAAGGCGCTCCTCATCGCCGACGAGGTGCAGACGGGCCTCGGCAGGACCGGCGACTTCTACGCCTACCAGCACGAGGAGGGCGTCGAGCCGGACCTGGTGTGCGTCGCCAAAGCGCTGTCCGGCGGCTATGTGCCGGTGGGCGCGACCCTGGGCAAGGACTGGATCTTCAAGAAGGTCTACTCGTCCATGGACCGGGTGCTCGTGCACTCGGCGAGCTTCGGGTCCAACGCGCAGGCCATGGCGGCCGGGCTCGCGGTCCTGGCCGTCATGGAGGACGAGAAGACCGTCGAGAACGCGCGCGTGACCGGCGAGCTCCTGAAGACGCGGCTAGGCGCGCTCGTCGACCGCTACGAGCTGCTGAGCGAGGTGCGCGGCCGGGGCCTGATGGTCGGCATCGAGTTCGGGCGCCCCAAGTCACTGAAGCTGCGCGGCCGTTGGACCATGCTGCAGGCGGCACGCAAGGGGCTCTTCGCGCAGATGGTCGTCGTGCCGCTGCTGCAGAAGCACCGCATCCTCACCCAGGTGTCCGGCGACCATCTGGATGTCATCAAGCTGATCCCGCCGCTGACCGTCGGGGAGCGGGAGGTCGACCGGTTCGTGGAGGCCTTCACCGCCGTGATGGACGAGGCGCACAGCGGGGGCGGGCTGATGTGGGACTTCGGCAGGACACTGGTGAAGCAGGCGGTCGCAAACCGCTGAGGTCCGGAGCAAGCACTTTTGCCTCTGGGGCAAGAAAGTTGCCTCGGAGGCAAGAGCCTGGCTCAATCAAGGTATGAGCAATGCCGAGCCCGAACCGCTCGACCCGGAGGCCGCCGAGGCGCTGCCCGCCGTCGCCCCGCAACTGCGTGAGCTGCGGCGCCGTGCCGCCCTGACGCTGGAGGCCGCCGCCCGCACCGCCGGACTCTCGCCCGCCCATCTCTCCCGCCTGGAGACCGGGCAGCGCCAGCCCTCGCTGCCGATGCTGCTCGCCCTCGCCCGCACCTACGGTACGACGGTCTCGGAGCTCCTCGGCGAGAAGCCCGCCGACCGGGACGCGATCGTCCGCGCCGCGGACATGGAACCCACGCGGGCGGGCGGCTGGACCTACTGGCAGGCGGGCGCGCAGGCCCGGGGCATGCAGGCACTGCGGGTGCACGTGCCGCACGGCGCCCAGGGCGACATCGTGCGCGTCCACCCCGGCGAGGAGTGGCTGTACGTCCTCCAGGGGCGCCTTCGGCTGCGGCTCGGCGACACCACGTACACGCTCGAACCGGGGGACAGCGCGCACTTCGACTCGCTGACCCCGCACCGGATCGCCGCCGCGGACCACCTCGGCACCGACCTTCTCTTCGTCCACACCCTGCTGCAGAGTCCCGCCACCGCGCTGTGCCTCGGCGAGACCCCGCACAGCCCCACCCTGGGAGACACGCGATGACGGAACCCGAAGCGCGGCAGCCCGAGCCGGCCGTCCCCGCCAAGAAGGCCATGTCCATGGAGGAGAAGCTCCCCCGCGGGCTCTGGATCCGGCTGATCATCTACGTTGCCGTGGGCCACGTGTTCGCGGCCTTCATCTACCTGCTGTTCACGCTGGGCGCGCAGAACCAGTGACGGTGCGGCCGGTGGGCTGCGTCAGTCCAGGAGGTGCTCGCGCAGCCGCTCGCGGGTCTCGGGGGCCAGCTTCAGGCCCTCGGTGAGGTAGGTCTCCGTGTCGCCCCAGGTCTGCTCGATCGTCTCGAAGGCCGCGGCCAGATATGCGGCGCGGGCCTCGAAGAGCGGGCTGAGCAGCTGCATGACCTCCGGGGACATCGCGTTCGGCGAGTTGTCGCCGCGGCGAACCTTGTAGCGGCGGTGGGTGGCGTTCGACTCCAGGTAGTCCGCCTCGATGGCGTCGCGCTCGACGCCGACGGCGAGGAGCGTGACGGCTATCGAGAGTCCTGCGCGGTCCTTGCCCGCCGCGCAGTGCATCAGGGCGGGCACGCTGTCCGCGGCCATCTCGTGCAGCACCCGGCTGTGCTCGGCGGTGCGGTCCCTGATGATCTCGCGGTACGTGTCGGTGAGGCGCCCCGCGGCCTGCCCCTCGGAAAGCGCCGCGCGCAGCTCGTCCAGATCGCCGTCGCGGACCATCGTCCAGAACTCGGCGCCGTGCGCCGGGTCGGTCAGCGGCAGGTTCACGTTGCGTACGCCGGGCAGCTCGACGTCCGGGCCTTCCAGGCGCTGGTCGGCCGCGTTGCGGAAGTCGTAGATCGTGTGCAGGCCCAGCGTGGAGAGGAACGCGGCGTCGGACGCGGTGGCGTGCGCGAGGTGACCGCTGCGGAAGAGCCGGCCGTGGCGCACCCGGCGGCCGTCCACGGTCGGAAGCCCGCCCACGTCACGGAAGTTGCGGACTCCGGCCAGCTCGGGCTCCGCCTGCTCGGTCGTCGTCAGCTCTGTCGGCGGGACCTGCTGCGTCACGGGGGCTCCTCCGGTCCGGGCGCCGGCGCGACTCGCCGGTCGGGGTGGGACTTCGACCATACGACACGGGTACCTGAGGCAATCACTGCCGGTGCATGAGCATTGCCTCACAGGTGAACCCCCTCACGGCGACGACGCGTTGCCGTCTATTCCTGGCTTGGAAGAAACTTGACCGGTGGCTTATCTCACCCTCCGTCAACCCCTCCCTACGGTGGCGTAGGTCACTTGGTGAGGTGAAAGATGGGACGACGTGAGAGCAGAGTCGACAACCTTCATCCCTGACACATTCACCTCCTACGCAGCGGTCGGCGACAGCTTCACCGAAGGCGTGGGGGACCCCGGTCCCGACGGCGCGTTCGTCGGCTGGGCCGACCGCCTCGCGGTGCTGCTCGACGACCGGCTGCCGGAGCACACCTTCCGGTACGCCAACCTCGCCGTGCGCGGCAAGCTGCTCGACCAGGTCGTCGCCGACCAGGTGCCCCTGGCCAAGGAGCTGGGCCCCGACCTGCTGACGTTCTGCGCGGGCGGCAACGACATCATCCGGCCCGGCACCGACCCGGACGAGGTCGCCGAGCGGTTCGAGCGGGCCGTCGTCGACCTCACGTCGTCGGTCGGCACGGTCATGGTGACCACGGGCTTCGACACCCGCGGGGTCCCGGTCCTCAAGCACCTGCGCGGGAAGATCGCCACGTACAACGGCCATGTCCGCGCGATCGCCGACCGTTACGGCTGCCCGGTCCTCGACCTGTGGTCCCTCAAGACCATCCAGGACCGCCGTGCCTGGGACGGCGACCGCCTGCACCTCTCCGCCGAGGGCCACACCCGGGTGGCGCTGCGCGCGGCCCAGGTCCTCGGTCTCGAGGTCCCCGCCGATCCGGACCAGCCGTGGCCGCCGGAGCCGCCGCGCGGCACGCTGGAGGTGCGGCGCGACAACATCAACTGGGCGCGCGAGTACCTGGTCCCGTGGTTCGGGCGGCGGCTGCGCGGGGAGTCGTCGGGGGACCACGTGGAGGCCAAGGGGAGCGTGGACCCGTACACCGTCAGGATGCACATCAAGTCGGCGTCCTGAAGGGGGCGTCCGCGGGGGGCGATGCGACGGGGGCCGGGCCCAGTTCACGGTCCAGGGCCTCGTCCACCCACGCCAGCATGCGGGCGCGGGACAGCGCACCCTCGTAGGCCGTCATCTGCACCGCGAGGCCGTCGAGCAGGGCAGTGAGGCGCAGTGCCGTGGCCCGGGGGTCCGCGCAGGTGAACTCGCCCGCGGTGACGCCCTCCCCGATGACCTCTGCAAGGGCGGCCTTCCACCGCTGGTCCAGGTCGCGCGTCACCGTGCGCAGGGTGGGCTCGCGCAGCGCGGCGGACCAGCCCTCGATCCAGAGGCGCCAGCCCTTGGCCTGGCCGGTGGGGGCGTACCAGCGGACGGCGGCGCGCAGGCGGCGCAGGGCCGTGGTGCGGCGGCCCAGAAGGGCGCGCAGATGCGCCAGATCGGCCTCCGCGGCATGCGCGAAGGCCGCTGCCACCAGCTTCTCCTTCGTCGAGAAGTGGTACAGGACCAGCGCGTTGCTCACCCCGAGCGCCGCGGCCACGTCCGCGATGCGTACGGCCGCCACACCGCGCACCTCGATCTGTTCGACGGTGGCGGCAAGGAGCTCCGCCCGCCGTTCCGCCACGCTCAACCGCACTCTCGCCACGCCGGGCAGCCTACCCAGCTCCCGCTACGCGTTCGCGTACCAGCCGAAGCGCTCCCCGATCTCCGGCAGCCGGTCGGCGACCAGCGCGTGGGCCGCCGCGCGCGGCGTCGTGCCGTCCGCTTCGGCGCGGCGCAGCATCACGTCGACCAGAGCCCGCATCGAGCGGCGCGTGTACGCGAAGGCCCCGTCCGCGTCGGGGCCGATGTCGCCGAACAGCGTCCACCACCACCAGGCGTTGGTACCGGAGTTGACGACGACATCGGGCAGGACGGTGATGCCCCGCTGTGCGAGGAGGTGCTCCGCCTCGGGCAGCACCGGCATGTTGGCCGCCTCGGCTATCCAACGGGCCGTGATCCGCGCCTGGTTGGTCCGGTCGATGGCGTACGACACCGCCGCGGGGACCAGGATCTCCGCCTCCGTGGACAGCCAGGCCTCGCCCGGGAGCTCGCGGTCGTCGGGCCGCAGGGCGGAGCGGTCGACCGTGCCGTGCGCGTCCCGGGCGGCGAGCAGTGCCTCCACGTCGAGACCCGCCGGGTCGGCGATCGTGCCCTTGATGTCGGCGACGGCCACGATGCGCAGGCCCGCGCGGGTGAGGAACCGTGCGGTCGCGCCGCCCATGGTGCCCAGGCCCTGTACGGCCACGCGCGCGCCCGCGTGCGCGTGCCCCGCGCGGTCGAGGGCCGCGAGGACCGCCTCGGCGACGCCGTGGCCGCCGACCAGCTCGGCGAGGCCGATCCCGTCGACCTCCACGGCGAACGCGTCCGCCAGGCGCTCGCGGGCCGCCGTCTCGTCGTCCAGGAGCGGGTGGACGGCCTGGACGCATGAGATCAGGCCTGCTTCCGCCGCCGCCTCGTCGACCAGGTCCTGGGTCAGCCCCAGGTCCTCGCCCGTCGTCCAGGAGCTCTCGACGTACGGGCGCATGGCCCGCAGGTAGCGGACCAGGACGTCGTACGCCTCCGGGGCGCGCGGATCGCAGTCGATGCCGCCCTTGGCGCCGCCGAGCGGGATGTAGCGGGCGCTGGGGTCGTAGTGCAGGGCCTCCTTCATCGTCATCCCGCGGGCGAGGCCCGTGACCTCGTCGAGGGTGCAGCCGGGACGCATCCGCAGGCCGCCGCTGCAGACGCCGCGTACGAGACGGTCGATGACCAGGAAGCCCCGGTGGCCGGTGATGTGGTCGGTCCAGGTGAGGGAGAGGAGGGGTGCTGGGGGCATGGGGGGAGGCATGGGGGACTCCTACTGAATGAGGGATCAGTAGGAGTACATCACGCGTATGCGCGCGCGTGGCCGGTGCGGGCCCCTCCTCGTGGCCGGTGCGGGCCCCTCCGGGCGGCCGGTGTCGGAGGCGGTGCACATAATGGAGATCTGACCTATCCCTTCCAGGAGGTGCTGTGTCCCGTTCGCTGAGCTCTGGGCTCCGCTCGCTCAGGACCGCCGCCTTCGGCGCGGATCCGGCCGGTGAGCGGCTCGCGAGGATCCACAGATCGCCGAACTTCGCCGACGGGTCCTTCCAGAACCCCGACGGGGCGCGGACCCGGCCCACCGGTTCGACGCTCGAGTTCGCGAAGATCTACTTCCGCAAGGAAGAGCGGATCCGGCGTGGCCCCATGGGCACCGTCCCCGTCCATGCCACCACCCTCGCCGATCTCGCCGTGCCCCCGGCCGGCGGATTGCGCATCACCTGGATGGGGCACTCCAGTGTGCTCGCCGAGATCGACGGGCAGCGGGTGCTGTTCGACCCCGTCTGGGGAGAGCGGTGCTCTCCCTTCTCCTGGGTCGGACCCAAGCGGCTGCACCCCGTGCCGGTGCCGCTCGCGGCGCTCGGCCCGGTGGACGTCGTGGTGATCTCGCACGATCACTACGACCACCTGGACATGCCCACCATCCAGGCCCTGGTCGGCACGGACACCGTCTTCGCGGTGCCGCTGGGCGTCGGCGCCCACCTGGAGCGCTGGGGCGTCCCCGCGGACCGGCTGCGCGAGCTCGACTGGAACGAGACCACGAAGGTGGGCGGCCTGACCCTGACGGCGACGCCCGCGCGCCACTTCTGCGGCCGCGGCGTACGCAACCCGCAGCACACGCTCTGGGCGTCCTGGGCCGTCGCGGGACCCGAGCACAGCGTTTACCACAGCGGCGACACCGGCTACTTCGGCGGATTCCGCGAGATCGGCGCGGAGCACGGACCGTTCGACGTCACGATGATCCAGATCGGGGCGTACAGCGAGTTCTGGCCCGACATCCACATGACCCCCGAGGAGGGGGTGCGCGCGCACCTGGACCTCCAGGGCGGGCGCCCCGACGGCGTGATGCTGCCGATCCACTGGGGCACGTTCAACCTCGCGCCGCACCCGTGGTCCGCCCCGGGCGAGGGCACGCTCGCCGAGGCGGCCCGCGTGGGGGCGAGGATCGCGCTCCCCGTACCGGGCGAGCCGTTCGAACCCGCATCGGACGCCATCCCGTCCCAGCCGTGGTGGCGCGGAGTCGCCATCGAGCCGGAAACCGGCTGGACCCACCCGGAGGGCATCACCGCAGGCACCGAGTCAGCGACGGCGCCCGCCGACCACACGGCAGCAGCCGACCGCACGGAAGGCACCGGGGAGCCCGAGGCGGCGCGGGTCGGTTGAGGCGGGGCGGCGGGCGATCGAACGACGCGCACCCGCCTGGCGGCCTTGGCGGCCACGCCTGCCGATCGGCTGGGCGAGCGCCGAGTCAGCGGTTGGTTCCGCCGAGCGCACGGCGGCGGGCTGTCGGGAGCCGGGGTGGCAGCGTACGACCTGTCCCGCCTGGCAGCTGTGATCATGCTTGGCCTTCAGCCGGGCGAGCGCCGAGTCAGCCGTAGGGACCGCCGGGGGCCCGAGGCGGCACGTGTCGGTGGGTGCCGCACCTGGCTCCGTACCGCCGTCAGCTCGGTGCGGGAGTCAGGGTCGCCTGAGGGGAGCCCTTGGTGGTCGGGGCGAGCAGCATGGTGAACCAGACCGTCTTGCCGGTGGAGGTGGGGCGGGTGCCCCAGGCGTCGGCGAGGGCCTCGACCAGGAGCAGCCCGCGGCCGTCCTCCTCGGTGCTCTCCGCGAGCCGGGCCCGCGGCCGGGGCGTGGTGTGGTCGGTGATCTCCACGCCCAGCTCGCGGACGCTGTGCCACACCCGCAGGTTGAAGGGCCCGCGCGCGTGGCGGTACGCGTTGGTCAGGAGTTCGGAGGCCAGCAGGAGGGCCGTGTCGGTCTGTGCCGTCAGCCCCCAGTCCGCCAGCCTCGCCCGCAGGAACTGCCGCCCGGCCGGGATCGACGCCGACTCGGACGCCAGACCCGTCTCCGCGGTGTCCAGGGGCGCCGTGGGGAAGCTGACGAGCAGCAGGGTCACGTCGTCGGCGTACGTCTCGGTGTCCGGCAGCAGCGCGTGCAGGACGCGGTCGGCGGCGCTCTCCAGGCCGCCGGCCGTGGCGAAGACGTCCTCCAGCATGCTGGTCACCATCTTCAGGCGGAGGTCGATGTCGCTGCTTGCCGTCTCCACCAGACCGTCGGTGTAGAGGGTCAGGGTAGTGCCGGCCCGCAGCGGCAGACGGACCTGCTGGTGCGGCACCCCGCCCACCCCGAGGGGAATCCCGGTCGGCACCGGCAGCTCGCGCACGGTCGCGTCCGGCTCGATGAGGAGCACCGGCAGATGGCCGGCCGAACACACGGTCACCTCGCCCTGGGCGGGGTCGGCCTCCAGATAGACGCAGGTGACGAAGGGCTCGGGCAGGTCACGCGTGAAAGCGTCCAGCGTCTGCATCAGTTCGCACGGCGGCAGCCCCGCCAGGGCCAGCGCGCGGGCCGCGGAGCGCAGCTGCCCCATGACCACGGCCGCGTCAAGACCGCGCCCCATCACGTCGCCGACGAAGACCCCGACCCGCCCGGCGCCCAGGTCGATGAGGTCGAACCAGTCACCGCCGACCCCCTGCCCCTGGGTCGAGGGCAGATAGCGGCTGGCCGCGAGCGCGCCGGGGATCTGCTTGGCGTTGCCCATGAGGTTGAGGGCCAGCGCGACCTGGCGCTGCTGCGCGTGCAACTCGGTGAGCTCCGCGTCGGCTCTCTTGCGGGCGGTGATGTCGCGCATGAGGGAGCAGGCGGCCGTGATGGTCCCGTCGTGCGCGCGGATCGGCCACAGGGTCACGTCGATGTCCAGGACACGGCCGCCGCAGGCGGTCCGGCGGGTCTCGTAGTGCTCGATCCGCACGCCCCGGGCGATCTGCGCGAGCAGACCGGCTTCCTCGTCCTTGAGGTCCGGGGGCACGATCATGCCGACATGGCTGCCGACGGCCTCCTCGGGCGCGTATCCGTACAGCCTTTGCGCCGCCGCGTTCCAGAAGATGATCTGCCCGTCCAGGGTCTTCATGAGGATCGCGTCCTGTGAGGATTCGACCAGTTCCCGGAAGAACCCCGGCTGACTCCCGGTGTCCCGCAGCCTTTCCACCGACATCGTTGATGCCTCGCTTCACCTGACGCGTCCGCACCCGGGCGGAGCAGGTCACCCCTCCCGCGCAGGTGCGGGTCCACGTCGCCCATCACGCTCGTGCTGACGGATATTGCAGTACGGCACGGGCGGCTCTCAGGGTTCCACCGGTATTTCACCGATACGGATGCGCAGTTGTCCTTTCTCTGCGAAGTCCGGGTGGCTCCGGTGTCACATTGGGACGTTCGGGACGTGTCGGCCGCACGCCGGATCGCACCCGCCCGCGGGCGCCGAACACATCTCCGGCGGTTAATCGGACGACCGTGCGACGTGTCATACCAGAGCGGGACGCTGGGTGCCGGACTTTGTCAACTGCCCCCCGCACATGAAGCGTTGGTGACTACCGTGAGTGTCCGCCGGTCGACGCAGGGATCATGGCAGCGATCTTGCCTGTGCCCTCCCGACCGGTACGGCGATGCCGCGAACCCACACGTCGCGCCCGCCGGAGCCCGCTCCCCGACCGAGGACGCTGATGTCTCACCTCCGTGCACCGGCCGCCCGCGCAGACCGCCGAGAGGGCGGCCGGCACGGCAGGCCCGGGAGCCGACCCGGCACGGCGCTGCCCGAGGCCCGGATACGGCCGCAGCTCCTGCGCATCGCCGTGCTGCCCGCCGTCGCGGTGGTGCTCTGCGCCGCTGCCGCCGTGCTGTTCATCGTCCGCTCGGCCCCCGGACCGCTCGAACCCGCGCTGCTCGTCATCCTGGTCGCCGCCGGTGCCATCAGCCTGGCCAGCGTCGTGATCGCCGCCATCGCCGCCGACCGCACCGCCACCTCCGTACGCGACCGCGTCGGCACCCTGCGCCGCACCACCGCGCGCGGACAGGCCGAACTGCGCGAAGTCGTCGAGAAGCTGCGCCGCGGCGACGGCCCGCCCCCGCGCAAGGCTCCCGCCACACCCGCCCCGGACGGCGACGAGTTCGGGCTGCTCGCCGCCGAGCTGTCCCGGGCCCAGGACGTCGCCGTCACCGCCGTGGTGCAGGCCTCCCAGCTCTCCAGCCACGCGGGCAGCGAACAGAAGGTCGAGGTCTTCGTCAACCTCGCCCGGCGGCTGCAGTCCCTCGTGCACCGCGAGATCTCGATCCTCGACGAACTGGAGAACGAGGTCGAGGACCCGGAGCTGCTCAAGGGCCTCTTCCACGTCGACCACCTGGCCACCCGCATCCGCCGGCACGCCGAGAACCTCGCCGTGCTCGGCGGCGCCATCTCGCGCCGCCAGTGGAGCAACCCGGTCTCCATGACGGAGGTGCTCCGCTCGGCCATCGCGGAGGTCGAGCAGTACTCGCGGGTCAAGCTGGTGCCGCCGATCGCGGGCACCCTGCGCGGCCACGCCGTCGCCGACGTCATCCACCTCCTGGCCGAACTCGTGGAGAACGCCACGGTGTTCTCCGCCCCGCACACCCAGGTCCTGCTGCGCGCCAACCTGGTGACGGCCGGGCTCGCCGTCGAGGTCGAGGACCGCGGCCTCGGCATGCCGCTGACCGAGCAGAACAAGATGAACCACCTGCTCGCCGAGCCGGACCAGGTCAACGTCGCGAGCCTCCTCCAGGACGGACGGATCGGCCTCTACGTGGTCTCCGCGCTCGCCCGGCGCCACGGCATCGCGGTCCGCCTCCAGACCAACATCTACGGAGGCGTGCAGGCCGTACTGATCCTGCCGCAGGGCCTCCTCGGCACCGAGCCGCAGGCCGAGCCCGCCGCCGGACGCCCGCAGCCGGCCCCGCAAGCCGCGCCCCCGGCCGCCCCCGGCGCCGTACGGGAACCCGCGCAGGCACCCGCCGCCGCCCCCCGGCCGGAGCCGGTGGCCGTGCCCCGGCAGCCGCAGCCGGACGTGCCACAGAGCCCGCCGCAGGCCGCTCCCGGCACGCACGGCACCGGGCCCGCCCCGCTGCCCGTGCGGGGCCGGGAGGGCAGGCCCACGCCGGCCGACGCCGTGCCGGGCATCAGGCCCGAGGACCGGCAGGCCGCCGCCGAGCACACCGGGACACTGCCGACCCCGCTCAACGGCACCGCCGTACACGGCCGGATGGGACGGCCCCAACTGCCCAAGCGGCGCGCCCAGGAACACATCGCGCCCCAACTGCGGGACGCACCCACGCCCCGCCCGGAGAGCGAACACCACATCGGCCACGACCCGGGCCTGATGGCCGCCTTCCAGCGCGGCATCGGACTCGCCGCCGCCCAGGAGATGCGCGACCCGGCGCCCGCACCCGACCTCAACACCCCCCGCGACGGGGGCGACCAGGGTGGCTGAACCGCACCACCCCACCAGCACCCTGTCTGCCCCGGCAGACCTTCGTACCCCAAGGAGTCGATCCACCATGGCGAGCGATGCGCCGACCGGGCAGGTATCCGACCTCGACTGGCTGATGAGCGGGCTCGTGCAGCGCGTGCCGCACACCCACAGCGCGGTCCTGCTCTCCTCCGACGGACTCGTGAAGTCGGTCCACGGCCTCGACCCGGACAGCGCCGACCACATGGCGGCCCTCGCCTCCGGGCTCTACTCACTGGGGCGCAGCGCGGGCATCCGGTTCGGGGACGGCGGCGACGTGCGCCAGGTCGTCGTGGAACTCGACTCCACCCTCCTGTTCGTCTCCACGGCGGGCTCCGGCACCTGTCTCGCGGTGCTCGCCGGCCGCGACGCGGACGCGGCGGTCCTCGGCTACGAGATGGCGATGCTGGTCAAGAGCGTGCGCCCCTACCTCCTGACCGCGCCCCGGCAACCCGTCGGCGAACCCGCCCCGATGAGGCATTGAGCGTGGCGGCCCCGCACGACGGGCCCTGGCTCGACGAATCCGCCGGACGGCTCGTCCGGCCCTACACGGTCAGCGGCGGGCGGACCCGGCCGACCGCCCAACTGGACCTCCTGAGCCAGGTGCTGGCCACCGGAGGCCTGGTCACCGGCTACCTGGGACCCGAACACACCCAGGCGCTCGGGCTCTGCACGGCTCCCACATCGGTCGCGGAGATCGCGGCGCAGCTGAAGCTGCCCGCGGTCGTCACCAAGGTGCTGCTCTCCGATCTCGTCGACTGCGGGGCGCTCACCCTGAGAGCCCCGGACTTCTACCACAACCCCACTGACCGGTCCCTGTTGGAGGCAGTGCTCGATGGACTACGACGACAGCTCTGACCCCTTCCCCACCGCGCTGAAGATCCTGGTCGCGGGAGGTTTCGGGGTCGGCAAGACGACCTTCACGGGCGCGGTGAGCGAGATCGCGCCGCTCAGCACGGAAGAGCTCCTCACCACGGTCAGTGAAGGCACCGACGATCTGTCGGGCGTCGAGAACAAGACCACCACGACCGTGGCCATGGACTTCGGCCGCATCACCCTCGACCCGGAGCACGTGCTCTACCTCTTCGGGACGCCCGGCCAGGAACGCTTCTGGTTCATGTGGGACGAACTCTCCGAGGGCGCGCTCGGCGCGGTGGTCCTCGCCGACACCCGCCGCCTGGAGGACTGCTTCGCGGCGGTGGACTTCTTCGAGCAGCGCGGCATGGGGTTCATCGTCGCGATCAACGAATTCGACGGAGCCCACCGCTATGAGCCCGAAGAGGTACGTTCCGCCATCGACCTGGACCCGCAGGTGCCCGTCGTGCGGTGCGACGCGCGGATCTCCAGCTCGGGCATCGCGACCCTCCTCACCCTCGTCAAACACCTCCTCGCCCACGCCCCGGCCGCCCCGAGCTACGGAGCCCACACCTGATGTACGACTCGACCGCACCCCTGCTGCTCACTCCCGTCGACAAGGAGGCACCGAGCCGGGTGCGGCGGCTGCGCAGACTCGGCATAGGCCTGCGTCCGGAGCTAGCTTTCGACGCCTTCGCCGACCGGCTGGCCGAGATCACGGGCGCGCCGTACTCCATGGTCAACTTCATCGACGAGAACCGGCAGTTCTTCGCCGGTCTGCACACCCCAGACGACCTGGGGGACGGCTCCGAGCTGACCTCCACGGCGGCCGCCGGGAACACGGCGTACCGCTACATGGCGCGCGATCACGGGTACTGCCCGCATGTGATCGTGCGGCGCAAGGCCCTCGTCCTGGAGGACGTCTGCGACTATCCGCGGTTCGCGGGCAATCCGGTGGTCGACGAGATCGGCATCCGCTCCTATCTGGGCGCCCCGCTCATCGACCGCACGGGCATCGCGCTCGGCACCATCTGTGTCGTGGACGTCGAACCCCGCCCCTGGGGGCGGGCGGGCCTGGAGACGATCAAGGCCATGGCGGCCGAGCTGATCGAGCAGATCCACCGCCGGGAGGACGGCGGGATCTGACGCTCACACCTCCAGGCGGGTGCCGTCGGGGAAACGGAGACGGACGGTTTCGCCCTCCACCGTGCAGGTGATGGACTCCCTCAACGCCGACGGGAGGACGGTGTCCTGGGAGAGCACGACCAGGGTGACGTGGACGCTTGTGCCGCCCTCGTGGCCGCTGCGGTGCAGATACGGCGTCGCCGAGTGCGGGCCGTAGGCGTTGGCGGCCACCTCGCGGGCGATGCCCGCCTGCTCGTCCCAGCCGTGGAGGGCGACGACGGCGCTGGTCAGGCCCGCTTCGGTACGGGTGAGGGCCCAGCCGGGCCCCTGCTCGGCGTGCGGCTGGGCCGCGTCGGCCACCGCATAGCCGCCCTCGCGTACGGTCACGCCCGCGGGGGCCTGCACACGGTGGACGCGGATCTCCCAGGGGCCGTGCAGCGCACTGGTCGTCTCGACGGGGAACTCGCCCTCGAAGCCCGGCAGTTGTGCGTCGTGGCGGGAGGCGGCCACGCGTCCCTCGCAGCGCACCGGGTGGATCCGGCGGCGGCGCGACGGGGTGCCGTCCGGCGTGAGGAGCGCGAGGTGGTTGTCCACGGTTCGTTCCCACGCGCTCGGGGCGGTCTCGGGGGCGGTGGCCGTGGAGTAGCCGAACTTGGCGTAGTGCGGGTCGTCGGCCGCGGGGCCTTCGAGGGGGTTGTGGTCGCTCCCGTGGTTGATCAGGCGGACGATGCCGTCGTGGCGTGTGCCGTGCAGGAGCCAGCCGGGCTGGGGGAGCGCCGTGTACTGGTCGGACTCCTCGACGGGGAGCGGGAGTTCGCGTTCCGTCCACACCGGGTGGTCGGCGGGCAGCAGCAGACCGAGGAAGCCCTTGCTCGCCCAGTACGGGGACGCGGGGCCCGAGTAGGCCTGGGTGGACGGCAGGAACGTCCCGCACCAGCCGAGCGGAAGCAGCCCGCGCTCGTCGGGGACGCCGCGCTCCACGAAGTGCCGTGCGGTGCCGGACGCGAGCCGCCGGGTGAGGCCGGGGGGCAGGGGCGTGCAGTCCGCGAGGGCGCCCATCCAGACGGGGGCGGTCGCCGCGAAGCGGTACGTCAGGGAGCGGCCCTGGTGGACGGGGGCGCCGTCGGCGCCGAAGAAGTGCGGGTAGGTGGTGAGGAACTGGGTCAGCCGTTCGCGGTAGACCTTGCCGCGTCCCTCGTCGTCCTGGCCCGCCATGCGGGCCCAGAGCAGCGGGTACAGGTGCATCGCCCAGCCGATGTAGTAGTCGAAGTTGCGGCCGTCGCCGTCGCTGTACCAGCCGTCGCCGCGATACCAGTCCTCGATCCGGTCGAGCCCGCCGTCGATGTCCGCCTTGCTGTACGGGGCGCCGACGGACGCCAGGAACTGCTCGGACACCACCTGGAAGAGCCGCCAGTTGTTGTCCCATGTCCGGCCGCCGACGAAGCCGGAGAACCAGTCGACTACCCGCTCCTGGACCCGGGTGTCGAGCTTGTCCCAGATCCAGGGGCGGGTCTCGTGCAGACCGATCGCGATCGAAGCCGCCTCCACCATCTGCTGTGAGCAGTCGCTGAGTTCGGGCCAGGCCTCACCGCCCGCGGCGGCGCGGTCCGTGCCCGTTGTCAGACCCTGCGCGTAGCGTTCGATGAGGTGAGGGTCCACCTCGCCGCCCGCTCCCGCGATCCGGAAGGAGGCGAGGAGGAATGATCGTGCGTACCCCTCGAGGCCGTCCGACACGACCCCCGACCAGCTGCCCCGGCCGGGCAGTCGGTACTGAGCGAAGTGGGGCGTCGCGTACGGGACGAGCGCCTCCAGCTGCCGGTCGGCGAGGGCCTCCCAGTGGGCGCGGGTCCAGCCCGTGAGCGGGGAGAGGACCCGGTCGGTGGGCGGCAGGGCCAGATGCGGTGCGGGCATGATGGGTCCGTGCTTCCTAGGGGTGGGGACTTCCGGGCGAGGGCGTGCCGGTCACCTCAGGCCTGCGGTGTGCGTGTGGCCGCGTGAACCTTCGACGCGGACGGTGACGACGGGCCGGCGCCCCGGGGTGACGGTGACCGTGTCATCGGCGCTGACCACCTTCCGTACGGGGAAGGGCAGTTCCAGGGTGACGGTGGTGCCGGTGCGGCCCGGGTCGGCCACGGCCAGCGAGACGCCGCCGCCGTCGCGCCGGACGAGCACGGTGCAGGGGCCCGACGCCGAGATCCCGGCCGCGCTGCCCGGCGCCCAGAAGTGTGCGGCGAGGAGTCCGTGGCGGCGGGCCTCGACGGCCTGAGCGGTGGCGTTGTTGGCGACGACGCGGACCGGGCGTGAGTGGGACCAGACGGCGGTCGCTGCGGCGCTCGCCCCGGGAAGGAGGACGTAGGCGTACGAGGATGACGTGGGGGAGACGCCGTGGTCGAGCCACAGGGTCAGATAGCGGCGGGTGAGGGGCGTGGTGCTGCCTCCGGTGTCCGCGCCCGTGTTGATCGCCCGCCAGGTGCCGGTCCGCTCCTCGCGCAGGGCGTTGAGGCGGGCGCCGCCCCGGCCGTGCGAAGACTGCCCGGGGTCCTCGGGGAAGACATAGCCGCCGGTGCCGTCCAGGTGGGCCCAGCGGGCGCCGGGCAGGGGCGCCGACCAGCCGGTGCGCGAGGGCTGACGCCGGCCGTCGACCGTGAGCCGCGGTGCGCCGTCCTCGTACAGATTCCGGTTCTCGACGACCGTCTCGATGGTCCGGTCGTCGCTCGCGGTGATGCCCGCACCCAGGGCGACGACCGCGTTGTCCAGGAAGAACCACGCCTTCCTGGCGCGCAGCGTGCTGCCGTCGGCGAGGAGTTCCATGGCGGCCGCGCCGAATCTCGCGTCGAGCACCGCACCGCCCGCGACGGCGTTCTTCGGCCGGTAGGTCCCCGTCCCCGCGCCCGAGCCGATGTCGGCGCGCTCGCGGGTGTCGACGGTCGTGCCCGGCAGACGGTACGGATCGACCGTCGCCCAGAAGCCGTCCCCGAACTGCCCCAGGTCGTCGCCGTCGTACAGGTAGGTCATGCCGTCGCCGGTGTACCAGCCGTGCAGGTTCTCGCCGTTGCCCGCCTCGTACGCGGCGATGCGCTTCGAGGAGAGCGAGAGCGTGAGCGCCCAGCCGGGCCGCCGGTGCACCACCCGGTCCATGTCGGCGAACGCGAAGTGCCCGGTGAGCCGGTCGGCGGCGGGTATGGCGGGGTCGTCGATGACGGCCTTGGCGCGGGCGATCGCGGGAACGCCGACCAGGCTCAGGTAGGGGTGGGACTTGTTGCGGCTGATCCATCCCTTGGCCAGCGCGCGCCAGCGATCGGTGTACGCGGCGGGGGCTCCGCCCGCCAGTTGCAGGATGTGGGACAGGGCCGCCGCGCCGTCCTTGTGATCGGGTGCTTTCTCACGGGATATGGCGCGGCCGCGCACCGCGTCCATCATCAGGCCGTCGAAGACGACCGGCGAGAACGTCCGGTCCACCGCCTCGTACAGCACGGAGGTCTTCGGATCGGTGACGGCCCACTCGGAGTCCGCGAGCAGCGCGATCAGCTGCCCCGCGCTGCCGAGCAGGACACTGCCGTACGTACCCGTGTACGCGACGGAGCCGTGCTGCACGAAGGATCCGTCCTCGTAGAAACCGTCGCCCGAAGTGACGTACGTGAACAGGCTGTTCCTGCCCTTGTCCCGGACGTCGGACAGGCCGTCGCGGGCCAGCGTCAGCGTGGCCGCGTCCCGCGCGAGCAGCCCGCGCAGCGCCACGATGACGGCCTTGTCGGCGCGGTTGGCGCCGGTCTCGGAGAGGGTCGGGGCGTTGGTGCGGCGGTCCGGGTCGGGGCAGAACTTCGCCACGGTGGAGACGTACGCCGTCAGGTCGGCCGCCGGGACCTTGTCGCCCAGCAGGACGCAGGTGTCCATCAGGGCGCGGGGCGCGCCGATCTCCCAGAACCACCAGTTGCCGGACTGGGGGCGGCCGGGGTTGTAGGCGTCGTCGTGCAGGAAACGCAGGGCCGCGAGCAGGGCGTCCGCCGCTTCGGCGCTGCCGCTGAGGGAGGTGCCGGGGGTGGCCCAGGCCGTGGCGATCGTGCGCAGGCGGGTGTAGCTCTGGCCGAAGTTGCCCGCGTCCTTCGCGGGGGAGAGGTCGGCCCACAGGGCGGTGCGGCCCGCGGACCGGTCCAGGTCCCGCCACCAGCCGGAGGCCTGGGTGTCCAGGACTTTCAGCGCCGCCGCGAAGTCCGGGTCCTCGGGGTCGAACGCGCCGCCGGTGAGCTGCGCCGCGGCACGGGCGAGCAGGGTCGCGTACGGGTCGGCTTCCGGGGAGGCGTCCGGGGCGGCCCACGCCGTGCCTCCGAGCGACGGCGCCAGCGACGGCGCGACGAGGGCGGACGCGGCACTCGCGGCGAGGAGCGTACGGCGGCTGGGACCGGTGGAGCCGGAGCTGGGCGTGCGCATGGGAACTCCCGTGAGGCGTCGGGGCATCGGAGTGTGGGGGAGCGAGCGAGCGGCGTGAGAGGCGTGAGCGATTCCGCGACAGCATGTAAGCGGTTGCTATGGAAGGGCAAGAGGGCCCGGCATCTTTCTATGTTCTTTCTGTCCTGGCCGGTCTGCGGCAGGCGCGGTCAGGGCGACCGGAGGGGGCTCCCGGGTGTTGACGGCGACAGTAAGCGATTACTACGTTGCGGCCCCATGGCTGAGAACAGGACCCGAACCGTACGTGCTCGCACCGTCCGTGCCGCGACGGCGACCGTGGCCGCGGCCGCCACTCTCGCGCTCGCCCTCCCCGCCCACGCGGCGCCCTTCGACCCGTCCCCGGGGGCGGACGGCGTCGGCGACCCGCTGTTCCCGACGCTCGGCAACGGCGGCTACGACGTCCGCCATTACGACCTCTCCTTCGACTTCACGCCGGTGACGTACGACTTCACCGGCACCATGAAGATCAAGGCGAGAGCCACCCAGAACCTGTCGTCCTTCAACCTCGACGTCGACTCCCTTGCCATCGACGCGGTCAAGGTCAACGGCAAGAGGGCTGCCTGGACGATCGCGCCCGGGCAGAGCGGCCAGGAGCTCACCGTCACCCCGGCGGGTGCCCTGCGCGACCACCGCGCCTTCGACGTCGAACTGACCTACCACGGCAACGGCAAGACGAAGCCGATCGGCCAGCCCGGCTGGCGCCACATGTCCGACGGCGGCTTCGCCTCCGCGGCCCAGGCCTCCCGCGCCGACACCTTCGCGCCGGTCAACGACCACCCCTCGGACAAGGCCACCTGGTCCTTCCACCTCACCGCCCCCGACGGCTGGACACCGGGCGCCAACGGCAATCTCACCGGAACCCGTAAGGCCACCGGGACCAAGGCCTCCGGGCCCGGCAAGACCTGGGACTTCTCCCTCAAGTCGCCCATGGCGCCCGAGCTGTTGGGGATCTCCGTCAACAAGCAGACCTATCTCTACGGCCGTGGCCCGCACGGCGTGAAGCTGCGCCACCTCGTCCCCGAGGACCGGCAGGCCAAGTACAAGCCCGTCGTCGAGGAGACCGGCGGCCAACTGGCGTGGCTGGAGAAGACTCTCGGCGTGCGCTACCCGTTCGACACGTACGGGGTGCAGATCGTGCGGGACGGCTACAGCGACGCATTGGAGAACCAGACCCTGTCGCTCTTCGGTCCATCGTGGTTCGACCGGCCCACCTACTCGACCACCATGGTCCACGAGCTGACCCACCAGTGGTTCGGTGACTCCGTCACCCCCGCGACCTGGCAGGATGCCTGGCTGAACGAAGGACCCGCCGTCTACTACGCGGCCGTGTGGGCGGACCAGAAGGGCTTCCAGCCCATCGAGGAGAAGATGCGGACCGCGTACGCCAAGCTCGACGCGGTGCGCAAGGCCGACGGGCCGCCCGGAAAGCCCACCGGGCTCGGCGGCTTCAACATCTACGACGGCGCGGCGGTCTCCCTGTACGCCCTCAACCAGCAGATCGGGGACGAGAAGTTCGGCGCCGTCATGAAGGCGTGGCTGACCGAACACCGGCACGGCAACGCCTCCACCCAGGACTTCGTCGACAACGCCGTCGAGGTCACCGGCGACGACTCGGTCGGCACCTTCCTGAACCACTGGCTGTTCGACCTCGACAACCCGCCCATGCCAGGCCACCCGGACTGGGGTGTCGCGAAGTGAGGCGCCCGCACCTGACCGCGGCGGCTGTGGCCCTCGCCGCCCTCGGTGCTGTCATCGCCCCCCAGGGTGTGGCCCAGGCCGCCCCGGGCCCCAAGGTCATTCACGCGGCCCCGCACGGCTCGGGAGAGTCCTGCACCGCCACCCGCCCCTGCACCCCGCGGGCCGCTCGTGACGCGGCCCGCACGGTGAGCGGACGGGATGTACGCATTGAACTCGGCGACGGCACATACGAGTTGAGCAAGCCGCTGAAGCTGGGCGCGGCCGACTCCGGACGTGACGGGCACACCGTCACCTGGACCGCCGCGCGCGGCGCCCGCCCCGTCCTGTCCGGCGGCAAGGCGCTGACCGGCTGGCACAAGAGCGCCGACGGCACCTGGACGGCCGATGTCCCCGAAGGGGTCACCCCGCGCCAGCTCTTCGTGGACGGGGAGCGGGCCGTGCGCGCGCGGGGCGAGGCCTGCGCGGCGAGCACCTGCGACGCGACGAAGACCGGAATGACGGGTGCCACCGCCGCCGGGATCGACACATGGCGGCGCCCCACCGGCGCGGAGGCCGTCATCAAGGTCCGCTGGCGCAACTACCACTGCCGGATTGCCTCCCTGGACGGCGACCGCATGACGTTCGCGCAGCCCTGCTGGACCAACTCCGCGAGCGGCACGAACCGTACGGGGCCGGCGTGGGACTCCACCACCGTCGACTCGGCGCGCTACTCCGGAGTGGCCTTCTTCGAGAATGCCCGCGAACTCCTGGACGAGCCGGGCGAGTTCGTGTGGGACGCCGACGCCCGCACCGTCACCTACCTTCCGCGCAAGGGCGAGGACATGCGCCACGCGCGCGTGCTCACCCCGGTGACCGAGCGGCTCATGGTCGTCGACGGCGCTCACGACGTACGCGTGCAGGGCATCGGCTTCGCCCACGCCGCGTACGGCCAACCGTCCACCGACGAGGGCTATGCGGGCACCCAGGCCGGTCTCACCCTCACCGGAGCGAGCGGCCCGGTCGACCACGCGGGCCGTCACTACACCAAGCCGAGCGCGGCACTGACGGTCCGGGGCGGTCGACATGTGACGGTCACCGGGGCCGAGTTCACCCGGCTCGGCGGCGCCGGAGTCATCTTCGAGGCGGGCACCAGGGACTCGTCGGTCACCCGCTCCCGCTTCACGGACCTGTCGTCCGGCGCCGTGTACGTCGGCGACACCGAGCCGAAGCCGGGGGCGGAACTCGCGGGGGAGCGGAACACCGTCGCCTACAACACGATCCGCCGCGCCGGAGTCGAGTACACCGACGCGGTCGGCATCTGGGCCGGGTACGAGGCCGGGCTGACCGTCGACCACAACACCCTCGACGATCTGCCCTACTCGGGGATCTCCGTCGGCTGGGGATGGAAGCAGCCCGAGGCCCAGGAGTCCGTCCTGCGGGACAATCGGATCACGGGCAACCGGATCACGAACGTGATGCGCGTCGAGCACGCCCAGCACGACGGCGGCGCCATCTACACCCAGGGAGCCCAGCCCGGCACGGTCGTCTCCGGCAACTACATCAACCGCTCCGCCCACGGGAACACCGAGCGCGACGGCAACGGCATCTACCTCGACGAGCAGTCCTCGTACATCCGCGTCGAGGGCAACGTGATCACCCGCGTCGGCTACAAGTGGGTCTCCAACTGGGCCGATTACGGCATCCGCAACCACGCGACCGGCAACTGGACCGACACCGACGCACCGGCCCTCACCGGCACCGGTTCGACCATGGAGGGCAACCACACCAAGCTCGACCGGCTGCCCGCGCGGGCACTCGCCGTGGCGGCCCGCTCGGGGGCGCACGGAGCGCCGGCCGAGCAGCTGCGCCCCGACCTCGCCCGCGCGGGCACCGCGTCCCAGTCCTCCACGGACGGTGCGGCCCCGGCGGCGTACGCGACCGACGGGGACACCTCCACCGACACCCGCACGCTGTCCGAACCGGGCGCCTGGTGGCAGGTCGACCTCGGTGAGGAGAGGCACGTGGGGCAGATCGAGGTCTGGAACAACACCTCCATGACCACGGCCGACTTCGACGTGCAGCTCGCCCGCACCGCGGACTTCTCCGACGCGACGACCCTGCGGGTCGGCGGACGAGCGCTGCGGCCCACACTCCTCGACACGGACGCGGAAGCCAGATACATAAGGATCAAGCTCACCGGCACGGGAAGCGTGGCGCTCGCCCACGTACTCGTGCACCCTGCACGTACATAGCAACACCCGCACGCGCACCGGGAATTGTGCACAGGTATCTGTACGGAAAGGCACACCATGACCGACCTCCGTCTCGGCGTCCTCGGCTACGGCCTGCGCGGTTCGCTCGCCCGCACCGCACACCGGCCGGGCGCGGGCTCCCGCGTCACCGCGCTCGCCGACCATGACGTCACCGCGCGGACGGAGGCGGCCGTGGCCTTCCCCGGCGCCCTGATATCCAGCGACCACCGCAAGGTCGTCGAGGACCCGGACGTCGACGCCGTCGTGATCCTCACCCCCGACCACACGCACGCGCGGCTCGCCTGCGAGGCGCTGCGCGAGAAGAAGCCCGTCTTCGTGGAGAAGCCCCTCGACATCGGCATCGAAGCCTGCGACGAAATCCTGCGCACCGCGTACGAGACGGGAACGCGCCTCTACGTAGGCCACAACATGCGCCACATGCCCGTGGTCAGGCTGATGCGCGACATCATCGGGCGTGGCGAGATCGGGCAGGTCAAGACGGTCTGGGTACGCCACTTCGTCGCCTACGGAGGCGACTGGTACTTCAAGGACTGGCACGCCGAACGCCGCCACACCACCAGCCTGTTGCTCCAGAAGGCAGCCCACGACATCGATGTCCTGCACTGGCTCGCCGACGGCTACACCCGCCAGGTGCAGGCCCTGGGCGACCTCATGGTCTACGGCGACAACCCGCGCCGCGAGCCGGGCGAACCCAAGACGGACGACTGGTACACCAAGGACGGCCACTGGCCGCCGCACACCCAGCGCGACCTCAACCCCGTCATCGACGTCGAGGACGTCTCCCTGGTCAACATGCGCCTCGACAACGGGGTGCTGGCCTCCTACCAGCAGTGCCACTTCACGCCCGACTACTGGCGCAACTACACCGTCATCGGTGACGCGGGCCGCCTGGAGAACTTCGGCGACGGCCCCGGCGGAGTGGTGAAGGTCTGGAACACGCGCCGCTCGGCCCACCGCCCCGAGGCCGACGCGGAGTACGCGGTGCCGGACGAGCAGGACGAGGGCGGACACGGCGGCTCCGACCCGCTGCTCATCGACGAGTTCGTACGGTTCGTGCGCGAGGGAGGCCGCACCGACACCTCGCCCGTCGCGGCCCGGATGGCGGTGGCGGCGGGCGTACGCGCCACGCAGTCGCTGCGCGACGGGGGCACGCCGCGTGAGGTGCCCGAGCTCGACCCGGAGCTGATCGCCTACTTCGAGCGGGGCCAGACCAGGGCCTGAAGGAAAGGGCCTGAAGGAAAGCTGCGGCGGCGCTTAAGAAATCCTCGATGGACCCGGGCGCCGCCGTAGGGAAGATTCCTGTGTCGTCGGGGGAAGAAGCGACGTACGACAGGAGCCGTTGCGTTGAAGGCGCTGGTCAAGGAGAAGGCGGAGCCGGGTCTCCGGCTGATGGACGTACCGGAGCCGGTCATCGGCCACGGGGACGTCCTGATCAAGGTGCTGCGCACCGGGATCTGCGGGACCGATCTGCACATCCGGGCCTGGGACGGCTGGGCGCAGCAGGCGATCGAGGCGCCGCTGGTCGTCGGACACGAGTTCGTCGGCGAGGTCGTGGAGACCGGCCGGGACGTCGCCGACATCAAGATCGGTGACCGGGTCAGCGGCGAGGGCCACCTGGTCTGCGGCAAGTGCCGCAACTGTCAGGCGGGCCGCCGCCACCTGTGCCGCGCCACGGTGGGCCTCGGCGTCGGCAGGGACGGGGCGTTCGCGGAGTTCGTCGCGCTGCCCGCCTCGAACGTGTGGGTGCACCGCGTTCCCGTGGACCTCGACGTCGCCGCGATCTTCGACCCGTTCGGCAACGCGGTGCACACCGCGCTGTCCTTCCCGCTGGTCGGCGAGGACGTCCTGATCACCGGCGCGGGGCCGATCGGCCTGATGGCCGCGGCCGTGGCCCGGCACGCGGGCGCCCGCAACGTCGTCGTCACGGACGTCAGCGAGGAGCGCCTGGAGCTCGCCCGCAAGGTCGGCGCGAGCCTGGCACTGAACGTCGCCGAGACCTCGATCACCGAGGGGCAGCGCGAGCTCGGCCTGCGCGAGGGCTTCGACGTCGGCCTGGAGATGTCCGGCAACCCCGTCGCGATGCGCGACATGCTCGCCAACATGACCCACGGCGGCAAGATCGCCATGCTCGGTCTGCCGGCCGAGGAGTTCGCCGTCGACTGGTCCCGGATCGTCACCTCCATGATCACCATCAAGGGCATCTACGGCCGCGAGATGTTCGAGACCTGGTACTCCATGTCCGTGCTGCTCGAAGGCGGCCTAGACCTCGCCCCCGTGATCACCGGACGCTACGGCCACCGTGACTTCGAGGCGGCCTTCGACGACGCGGCGAGCGGCCGCGGCGGCAAGGTCATCCTCGACTGGACCGTCTGAACCCTGCCCCCGCCCGACCTGCCGCCCCTGCCTCAGCTGCCGAAGGAACCCAGCATGTTCGACTCCGTACGCGACGACCTGCGCACCACCCTCGACGAGATCCGCGCCGCCGGACTGCACAAGCCCGAGCGCGTCATCGGCACCCCGCAGTCCGCCACGGTCGCCGTCACCGCGGGAGGCCGCCCCGGCGAGGTCCTCAACTTCTGCGCGAACAACTACCTCGGCCTCGCCGACCACCCCGAGGTGATCGCCGCCGCGCACGAGGCCCTGGACCGCTGGGGTTACGGCATGGCGTCCGTGCGCTTCATCTGCGGCACGCAGGAGGTGCACAAGGAGCTGGAGGGGCGCCTGTCCGCGTTCCTCGGCCAGGAGGACACGATCCTCTACTCGTCCTGCTTCGACGCCAACGGCGGAGTCTTCGAGACGCTGCTCGGCGCCGAGGACGCGGTCATCTCCGACGCGCTCAACCACGCCTCGATCATCGACGGCATCCGACTGAGCAAGGCCCGCCGCTTCCGGTACGCCAACCGCGACATGGCGGACCTGGAGCAGCAGCTGAAGGAGGCATCCGAGGGCGGCGCGCGCCGGAAGCTCATCGTCACCGACGGCGTCTTCTCCATGGACGGGTACGTCGCCCCGCTGCGGGAGATCTGCGACCTCGCCGAGCGTTACGACGCCATGGTGATGGTCGACGACTCGCACGCCGTCGGCTTCGTGGGACCCGGCGGACGCGGCACGCCCGAACTGCACGGCGTCATGGACCGCGTCGACATCATCACGGGCACCCTCGGCAAGGCGCTCGGCGGGGCCTCCGGCGGCTATGTCGCCGCCCGCGCGGAGATCGTCGCGCTCCTTCGCCAGCGCTCGCGCCCGTACCTCTTCTCGAACACGCTCGCCCCCGTCATCGCGGCGGCCTCGCTCAAGGTCATCGACCTCCTGGAGTCGGCGGGCGACCTGCGCGAGCGGCTCGCCGCGAACACGGCGCTCTTCCGCTCGCGGATGACCGAGGAGGGCTTCGACATCCTGCCGGGCGACCACGCGATCGCCCCGGTGATGATCGGCGACGCCTCGGTCGCGGGCCGGATGGCCGAGCTGCTCCTGGAGCGCGGCGTGTACGTGATCGGCTTCTCGTACCCGGTGGTGCCGCAGGGCGCGGCCCGCATCCGCGTCCAGCTGTCGGCGGCGCACTCCACGGAGGACGTGAACCGCGCGGTGGACGCCTTCGTGGCGGCACGGGCGGAGCTGGACGCCTGAGAGCGCCCGGGGCGGGCGCCCGCGGTGGCTGATGGGCTTGGCCGGACCAGTGGTGTCGGTGGGTTCCGTGGTGCGGGACAATCGACCCCATGATCGAAGCGCGGCGGCTGCACATCCTCCGTGCGGTGGCCGACCACCGCACGGTCACGGCCGCTGCCGCCGCGCTCTATCTCACGCCGTCCGCGGTCTCCCAGCAGCTGACCGCCCTGGAGCAGGAGACGGGCCACCGGCTGGTCGAGCGGGGCGCCCGCGGGGTCAGGCTGACCCCGGCGGGCGAGATCCTGCTCTCCCACACGAACGCGGTCCTCGCCCAGCTGGAACGGGCCGAGGCGGAACTCGCCGCGTACAGCTCGGGCGCGGCGGGGACGGTGACCGTGGCGTCCTTCGCCACGGGGATCGGCCTGGTCGTCGGCCCCGCCCTCGCGCGCCTCGCGACCCTCGCGCCCGGCATCCGGGTGCGGGTCCAGGACGCGGAGGGCGACGCGAGCCTGCCGATGGTGCTCGACCGGCAGGTGGACGTCGCCGTGGCGGTGGAGTACCGGGGCGCACCGGGCGCGGACGACCCGCGGCTGACGCGCGTCCCGCTCTACGCGGAGCCGTTCGACGCGGTGCTCCCGGAGGCACATCGCCTGGCGGCGGCGGAGCGGGTGCCGCTCGCGGAGCTCGCCAAGGACGCGTGGATCGGCCCCTTCGTCGGCAACCCCTGCCATGACGTGGTGATACTCGCCTGCGAGGCGGCGGGCTTCCAGCCGCTGCTCGAACACTGGTCGGACGATTTCCGCGCGGTGGTCGCCCTGGCATCGGCGGGGGCGGGCGTGGCGCTCGTGCCCCGCTCGGCGCTGCGGGGCATGGATGTCTCGGGCGTGGTGATCCGCCCGGTGGAGGGTGTCGCTCCCACCCGCCGGGTGTTCGCGGCGGTGCGGTGCGGGGCGGAGGAGCATCCGCTGATCCGTCCGGTGCTCGACGCACTGGGGGAAGCGGCGGGAGCCGACCTCACGGCTTAGGGCCCTTCTGATGGATCTCCGTCAGAAGGGCCCTAGGTGCGGCATGGTCCCGCCGACGGTGGGGCCGACGGGACCGGGCGCTACACCCTTACATCCAGAGGCCGTCGAGGAACGGGTAGGCCTCGGTCAGCCTGGCCGGGCCCTGGATGAGCTTGTCCTCGGAGACGACGACGAACTCGTCGCCCTTGGTGAGGAAGTAGTGCGCCGTGGAGTCCGAGACGGCCGTGGCCGCCGCGTCCGGCCCGAACCCGAAGGCGTCGGGTGCGGCCGTCAGCAGGAACTGCTGGTGGGACGAGCCACGCGCCAGATCCACCTTGGTGGGGTCCATGGTGACGCTGTCCTTGCGGCCGAAGATCACGAGCCTGCCGCGCTCGGTGCCGAAGCCGGTGACGTCGCACAGCTCGCCGACCGCCTGTACGAGGCCGGGGTGCAGCATGGCCTCCGCGTCGTGGACGGGGCCGTGGCTCTTGTCGGAGAACTCGATGGCCTGGTCCCGTGTGAAGCCCAGATAGGTGTGACCGCTGCGCTTGGCGGCCGGGCCCACGGCGTCGAAACCGTCGCGGAAGGGCTTGGGCAGATGCGGGAACTGCTCGGCGATCTTCCGTGGGCCCGCCTCGATGCCGCGCCGCTTGGAGAAGCGGATGAACTCGTCACGGCGGAAGCCCTCGAAGCGTACGTAGGGCGCGTCGCTGTCCGGGATCGACTTGGCCGCCGCCTCGAAGATCCCGCCGCCCGCGTCCAGCGCCTGCTTGGCCGCGCCGCTCAGGGAGCCGAGAACCGAGCCGAGGATGCCGCCGCCGGCGGAGACCACGGTGGCCGTCAGCGCGTCGAACGCCGTGGTCTCGCCCCGGCTCGGCACCCGCTCCAGGCGCCACTGCTGGGCGATGCGGGCGCCCGCGGAGGGCTTGGCCGCCTGCTCCAGGGGCACGTCCGGCATGTTGCTGTCGTCCTCGACGGACAGCAGGTGGCCGCTGTTCACGTTGACCAGCGTGTACCGGTCGTCGCCGGCCGCGACCGGCCGCCACAGCTGGGAATCCAGCAGATCCTGCCGGGTCTCCGCCGGGCACTGCTGCACCGGCGAGCCCGCGCGGCCACGGCCGGTCATGATGTCCATGCGCATGGTGCTGTGCACGCTCTGCAGCGTCCAGGCGCCCTCCTTGGCGGCACTGGGCCGCAGATGCCACAACTGGCTGTTCCGGGCGGTTCCTTGCGGGTGCAGCTCCTGCTGCACGACCGGGGCGCTCTGTGCGGTCTTGGCCCCCCGCACTCCCGCGTACAGCCCGCTCGCCTCGTTCTTGAGCAGGTAGATCCCCTCGGACAACGCAGACATTGCCAACCTCCGTGGAAGACGGACAGTGATCCCCCGCGTGTGCGCCTCACAGAGTAGGAGCTGCGCCCGATTGCCGATACGGGCGGATTTCGGCTGCTATTTACCCCTCAATCAAGGGGAGTTGGCGGGGGTGAGTGTGGGGGGATCGGCCCAGGTGGCGTCGAGTGCGGGTGTGGGTGGACCTGTCGGCGGAAGGCGGGGCGGGGGCAGGGGTGCGTGGAGAGTGGCAGTCCGGTTCTTGCCTGTGACGCAGCGTCAGGTGCTGTGGTGGCGGACTGATGACTTGTGGCCGGGGTGGGCGTGGTTCACGTCAGGCCGCCGGAGACCGGCGTGGCGCCGAGGTTTCCGTCTCCGTCCTCGCTGCCGCGCCCGCGCCCGTCTCCGCCCGCGTCCCCGCCGCCGCGCACGCTCCCGTCCCCGCCCGCGTCCCCGTCCGCGTGGCGCAGGACCCAGTCGTCGAGGTCGCGGGCGGCTTCCAGCGGATTGCCTGCAACGTAATCCCGCCACCACCCCACCTGAGTGGAACTTTTGGTGGCCGAGGCCGACTCGGCGGCGCGCAGCTCCTCACGGAAGCAGGACTCGGCCGCGGTGAAGCGTGCCCGCGCCGTCGGCGCGTCCACTCCCAGGACGTCACCGATGACCTGCCAGTTCGCCCCGCCGAGCCGCTCGTACACGGTGGCGGCCTCGAAGAAGCGCTGCGCGGCGCGCAGCACGTGGGCGGCGTCGGATAGCACCGAGCCGGGGGAGTGCGTGGTGCCGTCGGGGCGCAGCTCGCGTTCACCGACGGGCACGGCCGCGCGTGCGATCTCGGCCAGATCACACGCTTCGTACGCCATCGCCAGCCGGGCTCGTGCCGCGTCGGTGAACGGGTGTCGCGTGTACGGCGCTCGCGTGTACGGCGGTCGCGTGTACGGCGGTTCAGAGTGCGGCGACCCCTCGTTCGGCGAGGCGGCGGCGTCGGAGTGTGAGCTGTCCATGCTGGCCGGCCTCAGCCGCGTACGAAGTAGAGGACGGTCATCGACACGGCGGTGGTCAGGATGATGCCGCGCAGCAGCCGGTCGGAGAGATGGCGCGCGAAGTGGGCTCCGGTGAAGCCGCCCGCCAGCGCCCCGGCGAACATCGTGGCGAGGACGAGCGGATTGCTCAGCGCGTCGGAGGCGACGAGGAGCAGGGCGGCCGCGCTGAGGTTGATGGCCGCGATCTGCGTGACCCGCATCGGATTGCTGACCGCGGTGTCGAGTCCGAGGCCGATGCCCCACAGGGCGAACATCATGATGCCTACGGCCCCGCCGAAGTATCCGCCGTAGAGGGCGAGGAGGAACTGGCTGAGCAGAATGGCCCGGGAGCTGATGCCGAGCTCGCGGCCGAGTGCGTCGCTCAGCGCGCGGGAGAGGCGGCGGCCGAAGGCGAGGACCAGCGTGGCGAACGCGAGCAGCCAGGGCACCGCGGCGTCGAACGACGCGGCGGGCAGGGTGAGGAGCAGGACGGCGCCGAGCCCGCCCCCGACCACGCTGACCACCGTCAGCGCCTTCGTGGATGTCGTCCCGAGCGGGGTGAGTTCGCGTCGGTACACCCATCCACTGGCCACGGCTCCGGGGACGAGGGCGATGGTCGACGACGCGTTCGCCGTCACGGGGGACAGGCCGACCGCCACCAGAGCGGGCAGCGCCACGAACGTGCCTCCGCCGCCGACGGAGTTCAGCGCTCCGGCGGCGAGGCCCGCCACCAGCACGAGGAGTATTTCTGACACCCGCCGAGCATCGCCCTGTGGGCGGTGGGCCCACAATGCGTTATCGGCGTACCCAGCCTAAGGCTGTGCCATAGGCTCACGAGGGTGCGCTATGACCTGGACGACCTGCGGCTGTTCCTCGGCATCGTGACGGAGGGGTCGATCACGGCGGGCGCCCGCCGCATGCACCTGAGCCTGCCGTCGGCCAGCGCGAGGGTCCGCTCGCTGGAACAGCAGGCCGGTGTGGCGCTGCTGATCCGCGGCCGGAGGGGCGTGCGGCCGACCCCGGCGGGGACCACGCTGGCCCGGCACGCGCGCGAGGTCCTGGCCCAGACCGTCCGTCTGGAGAGCGCGGTCGCGAGCTATACGAGATCCCCGACCGCGCCCCTGACCCTGCTTGGCGGCGGTTCGGCGGTGCACCGGCTCGTGCCGCAGGCCTTGGTCTCGTTCCTGCTGGCCCACCCGGATGTCGACGTCCGCGTCTTCGAGAACCGCACGCCACAGATCGTGCGGATGCTGGCGGACGGCGAGGCGGACCTGGGGATCGTCCTGGACGACGAGGCGCGCGACTGCGGTCTGGCGATGGAACCCCTCGGCGACGACTCCCTGGTGGTCGTCGGCCAGGCGGGCGGCATCCTCGCGGGCCGTACGTCCCTGACCTACAGCGAGGCGGCCGAGCACCCTCTCGTCGGCCTCGACGCCGATGCCTCGCTGCGCCGCTGGATCGAGCGACATGTGGGCCCCCACGCACCGGTCGTGCGCTACCGCACGACGGTCGCCGACCTCAATGTCCTGGTGGCCCTCGCGGCGGCGGGCGTCGGCCTCGCCATAGTCCCCCGCCGCGTGATCGACCCGTCCCAGCCCCTGGAGGTATGCGACTTGCAGGACTCTTGGGCCCGCCGCCACCACCTCCTGGCCTGGGGCACCAAAACAGGCCCGGCTTCCCCGGCCGCCAAGTCCCTGGCCGAGCATCTGCGCAGGGCGTCGAACGCCGAACCAAGGCGCGCCCTCCCACCCCTCCCACCTTCCTGAACCCTCAGCCCGCACCACCACCTCGCCCCGCACCCGCTCCACCCGTGACCTGGCGCCCTGTTCGCGAAGGGCGAGGGCCAGTACTTCGCGGCTCATGCGTGTCGCGGGGCAGGGTCACTGTGGTGAGTGGGGGCGTGAGTTTGTCCCTGAATGCTCAGCCCGTGGGCCGTCCGGTGCTGGCCCGCAGCACCACCTCGCCCCGCACCCGCTCCACCCGTGATCTGGCGCCCTGTTCGCGGAGGGCGAGGGCCGGTACGTCGCGGCCGATGCGTGTCATGGGGCAGGGTCACTGTGGTGAGTGGGGGCGTGAGTTTGTCCCTGAATGCTCAGCCCGTGGGCCGTCCGGTGCTGGCCCGCAGCACCACCTCGCCCTTCACCCGCTCCACCCGTGATCTGGCGCCCTGTTCGCGGAGGGCGAGGGCCGGTACGTCGCGGCTCATGCGTGTCGCGGGGCAGGGCCACTGCGGTGAGTGAGGGCGTGAGTTCGTCCTTGAATGCTCAGCCCGTGGGCCGTCCCGTGCTGGCCCGCAGCACCACCTCGCCCCGCACCCGCTCCACCCGTGACCTGGCGCCCCGTTCGCGGAGGGCGAGGGCCAGTACGTCGCGGCCCATGCGTGTCAGCGGCAGCGCCACCGTGGTCAGCGGGGGCGTGAGTTCGCCGATGAGGGGGATGTCGTCGAAGCCCGCGAGCGACACGTCGTCCGGCACCCGGAGCCCCCGCTCCCGGAGTGCACCCAATGCCCCCACGGCCATCACGTCCGTCACCGCGAAGACGCAGGTCGGACGCTGCCCCCGCCGCAGCAGTTCGACCGCCGCCGCATGACCGCCGTCGCGGGTGAAGGCGCCCTCGACGATCCGCTCCGGGCGGAGGGCGACCCCCGCGTCGGCCAGCGCCTCGCGGAAACCGGCCAGGCGGTCCGCGACCGTGGTGAGACGTTCGGGACCGGTGAGGACGGCGAACTCCCGGTGGCCCAAGGCCAGTAGAGCCCGCGCCAGCGCACCCGCCCCCGCCCGGTTCTCGGGCTGCACCGTGTCCACGCGCAGGCTGCGGTGCCGGCTGACCACGGCGACGCGGCCCCCGTCACGCATGTAGGGAACGAGCTCCGACTCCAACGCCCTTTCCCACGCGGGGTCCTGGAAGCCCGAGCCGATGAGGAGGATCGCCCGCGCCCGCTGCGCCCGCAGCATCGAGACGTACGCGATCTCCCGCGCCGGAGCGCGGAAGGTGCTGGCCAGCATGACCAGCACGTCCTGCTCGGCCGCCGCCGCCATCACCCCGCTCGCGATGGCCGCGAAGTACGGGTCACCGACGTCGTGACAGATGACGCCGACGGTGTTGTTCGAGGAACTGGCGAGCGCCTGCGCATGGGCGTTGGGGATGTATCCCAGCAGGTCCGCCGCTTCGAGCACCCTGCGTCGCAGATCCTCGCGTACGCGCGTCGTGCCGTTCAGGGCCCGGGACGCGGTGGCCGGGGAGACCCCGGCGGTCCGGGCCACCGCGTGGAGGGTGACGTGGGGCCCGCGCTCGCGTCCCCGCCCTGGCGCGGGCGCGGCGGCAGGGGCTAGCGGTTCCTGCCCCTGCGCAGACCCCTGCGCAGGCCCCTGTGCCTGCCCCCGCGTCTGCCCCGGCCCTTGCGGCCGCCCAGCTCCGGACCCCTGCTCGCGCCCCAACGCCCGCACCGCGCCCCCCTCGTCCCGCCCCGCGAAACTTCGAGCCGACCTATTGACCCTGCGGTCAGCCAGTCATTAGCGTGGCGAACACCTTATCAGAAAGCGCTTTCTGAAAGCGGTTTCCGCATCACTGTCTCACCTATCGCCTCACCTATCGCCTTACCTGTCGCCCCACGTACCACCTCACCTACCACCTCACGACACCGCTTCACGCCAGGGGAGTTCACCGTGAGCCAGAGCGCACTGCAGGCAACTCCCGCGAAAACGGCAGGCGTTGTCGACCGCAGCCGCCCCACCCCGAGCCAACGCCTCGCAGAAGCGGCCGAGAAGAGCTGGCGTCCGCTCGTCCTGCTGCTCGTCTGCTTCGGCGTCTGGTGGCTGATCGCCGCCACCGAGATGGTCGAGGCGTATCTCGTGCCCTCGCCGGGCGCGACCTTCGACGTGATCCTCGACAAGCCCGACTACCTGTGGCAGCACACCTGGGTCACCACCTACGAGACCCTGCTCGGCTTCGTCATCGCCGTGGTCGTCGGCATCCTCGCCGCGGTCCTCATGGTCTATTCGACGACCGTCGAGAAGACGCTCTACCCGATCCTGCTCTTCGCCCAGGTCGTACCGAAGATCGCGATCGCCCCGCTGTTCGTCGTCTGGCTCGGCTTCGGCATCGCGCCGAAGATCCTCATCGCCGTGCTCATCGCCTTCTTCCCCGTCGTCATCTCGATGGTGACCGGGCTGAAGGCCGTCGACCCGGAGATGCTCCAGCTCTCCGCCACCATGGGCGCGCGGCCCTGGCAGACCTTCCTCAAAATCCGCTTCCCCGCGTCGCTGCCGCACCTCTTCTCCGGCCTGAAGGTGGCCGTCACGCTCGCCGTGACCGGCGCCGTCGTGGGTGAGTTCGTCGGCGCGAACGAAGGCCTCGGATACGTGATCCTCCAGGCCAACGGAAATCTCGACACCCCCATGCTCTTCGCGGGCCTGCTCGTCATGTCGCTGATCGGCGTCGTCCTCTTCGTGCTCGTCGAGATCGCCGAGAAGCTGCTGCTCCCGTGGCACGCGAGCCGCAGGGACGTGGCCGCCACCACGGCGTACTGAGATCCACCTCGGCCCACCAAGACCCACTACGGCCCACCAAGACCCACCACGGCCTACCAAGACCCACCCGCGGTGCCGGCGCACCCACCCCGCCAGTCCGATGTCCGACGTACGCGAGAAGGGCCGTCCCATGCACGCGCGCAGACTGCTCACCGGCCTCGTCCCCCTGACCCTCGTCGCGGTGACCGCGACGGCCTGTGGCGGCGACGACGACAAGACGAGCACCAGTGACTCGGGCAAGAAGCTCGACAAGGTGACGCTGACGCTCAACTGGTATCCGTACGGCGAACACGCGCCGTTCTACTACGGCAAGCAGCAGAAGATCTTCGAGAAGCACGGCATCGACCTCGACATCAGGGCGGGCCAGGGGTCGCAGAAGACCGTGCAGGCCACCGGCGCCGGGCAGACCGACTTCGGCTGGGCGGACACCCCCGCGGTGCTCGCGGGCGTGGACCAGGGCGTGAAGGTGAAGAGCCTGGGCGTCTTCCTGCAGACGACCCCCGCCTCGGTGCAGTACTTCGAGGCCCAGGGCATCAAGTCGCCCGCCGACCTCAAGGGCAAGACGATCGCGGGCACGGCGGGCGACGCGCTCACCAAGACCTTCCCGATCTTCCTGGAGAAGAACGACATGGACGTCTCCGACGTCAACATCCAGAACACCGACCCGGCGGGCAAGATCGCCGCGGTGATCTCCGGCAAGACGGACGCGCTGCTCGGATACGCGAGCGACCAGGGCCCCACCATGCAGAACAAGGCCAAGAAGGGCGTCTCGTATCTGCGCTTCTCCGAGAACGGCCTGAACTTCTACTCCAACGGCCTCATCGCCGGGCCCAAGACCCTCCAGGGCAGGGGTGATCTGGCCAAGCGCATGACCGCCGCGGTGAGTGAGGCGTGGGCGGCCGCGGAGAAGAGCCCGGAGCCCGCGGTCGCCTCGATGGAGGGCGCCTCCGAGCAACTGCCGCCCAAGGACGTGCTGTCCGAGCAGTTCAAGACGACGCTGACCCTGCTGCACACCGACGCGACAGAGGGCAAGGCGCCGGGTGCCAACACCGAGGCGGACTGGCAGCAGACCATCGACGTCTTCTCCGAGGCGGGCATGGTCAAGGAGGCCAAGCCCGTCGCCGAGTACTGGGACGCGGCCAAGGGAATCAAGGGCTGAGGGGCGGCAGAGCCATGGCGAAGGACGCGATTCTCAAGATGAGCGACGAGCCACGCGCGACGGCGGGAAAGACGGCGGAAAGAGACGCGCGGTCGGCCGCGGTACGCCTCGATGACGTCGCCGTCCGCTTCCGTACGAAGAAGAAGGACGTCACCGCGTTGCGGGACGTCTCGCTGAACGTCGGCGCGGGCGAGTTCGTGGCGATCGTCGGCCCGTCGGGCTGCGGCAAGTCCACCCTCCTGAAGCTGATCGCCGGGTTGCTCGCGCCCTCTTCGGGGGATGTGCTGCTCGGCGGCGAGCGGGTGCGCGGGCCGCGCCGCGACATCGGATACGTCTTCCAGCGCGCCGCCCTCCTGGACTGGCGCACGGCACGCCGCAACATCCTCCTTCAGGCGGAGATGCGGGGAATCCCGGGCGCCGAGGCACGCGCGCGTACCGACGAGTTGATCCACATGACCGGGCTCGACGGCTTCGAGGACGCCTATCCGCACGAGCTGTCCGGTGGCATGCAGCAGCGTGTCGCGCTCTGCCGGGCGCTGCTTCACGAGCCTCCGGTGCTGCTGATGGACGAGCCCTTCGGCGCGCTCGACGCACTCACGCGCGAGCAGATGAACGTCGAGCTGAACCGGATCTGGCGCGAGACCGGGACCACGGTGCTCCTGGTGACGCACTCGATCCCGGAGGCCGTCTATCTGGCCGATCGCGTGGTCGTGATGAGTCCGCGGCCCGGCACGGTGGAGGAGATCATCGATGTCGGCCTCCCCGCCGAGCGCTCGTACGCGTCGACGCTGGCGACAGCCGAGTTCGTCGAGGCCACCGGGCGCATCCGCGAGTTGCTGGGGGCGGTGTCCGCGCACGAGTGAGGCCTGCTCCACGGAGCCGGGCGGGGGTTGTCGCGCGTCTCATATTCGGGATACCGTGCCGAATATGGAACGCACGCCAAGCGTGGAACACGACGGGGTCGACGAACGGCTCGCCGCGCGCCTCGCCGAACTGCGCGCGGAACACGGCTGGTCCCTGGGTGACCTGGCGGACCGCAGCGGCGTGAGCCGCTCCACCCTGTCGCGGGCCGAACGCGCGGAGATCAGCCCCACCGCGTCCCTCCTCAACCGGCTCTGTGCCGTCTACGAACGCCCCATGTCGCAACTCCTGAGCGAGGTGGAGGCCGAGCCCGCGCAACTGGTGCGCGCCGCCGAGCAGAGCGTGTGGACCGACGGCGCCTCCGGCTTCGTGCGCCGGTCGGTGTCGCCGCCGCACGCCGGGCTGCGCGGCGAACTCGTCGAGGGCCGGCTGGAACCGGGCGCCGACGTGGCGTACGACCGGCCTCCCGTGGCCGGGCTCGAGCAGCACATCTGGGTGCTCGACGGTGGCCTCGAAGTGACCGTGCAGGGCGAGACGCACGCCCTGGACGCCGGGGACTGCCTGCGCTTCAGGCTGTGGGGGCCGACGCGGTTCCGGTGCCTAGGGGAGCGGGCCGTGCGGTACGCCCTGGTGGTGGTCGCGCGATGAACACCGGGCGTGCGAAACAGGCCGCAGGGCAAGCGACGCCGCCCGCGGGGCAAGCGGCACAGACGCCGACGCGCCTCACCGCCGGGCAACTCCTCGCAACAGCCGACGACTTGGCGGGCCTGCTCGCCGATGTCGTGGACGGCGGATCGTCCCTCGGCTTCCTCGCGCCCCTGGACAAGGCGGCCGCCGCCATCTGGTGGCGCAGCCTGGCCCCCGCGGTGGCCGAAGGCCGGCTCGCGATCTGGGTGGCGCGCGACGGCGAGCGGATCACCGGGACCGTCAGTGTCGGCTTCGTGGACAAGCCCAACGGCAGGCATCGCGCCGAGATACTCAAGCTGATGGTCCATCGCGCCGCGCGCGGCCGCGGCTTCGCGCGCACCCTCCTGGCCACGGCGGAACAGGCGGCCGCCGACGCGGGCGTCACCCTCCTGGTCCTGGACACGGAGACCGGCAGCCCCGCCGAGTCCCTTTACCGGCACGGCGGTTGGACGGCTGCCGGGACCATCCCGGACTACGCGGCCGATCCGGCCGGGGTGCTCCACCCGACCACCCTCTTCTTTAAGAAGGTGGGCGGTTCGGGCACACCCCGGCCGAAGCCGGCACCTCAGTACCGCAGTGCGGCCAGATACGCGTAACTGTTGCGGGCCGTGGCGAACGGATCGGCGGGGCTGTCGTGCTCCACCAGCCACTGCTTGACGCCGCCCGACCGCGCGTCGTCGAACATCGCGGCGAAGTCCAGCGTCCCCGAGCCGACGTCGGCGAAGCCGCCGTCCGGTGCCATGTCCTTCACATGGAGCGCGGGGAAACGCCGCCGGTGCCGCACGAAGTACGTCGCCGGATCCGCGCCGCCCTTCGCCGCCCAGTACACGTCCAGTTCGAAGCCGACCAGATGCGGGTCGGTCTCGGTGAGGAGGATGTCGTACAGGCTCGTGCCGTCCACCACCACATGGTCCGAACCGTGGTTGTGGAAGAGCACCGGACCGAGCCCTGCGTCACGAGACGCCTGCCCGATGCGGTTGAACTGCCGTGCCGCCTCCCGGAATCCGTCCGGCGTGTGCAGCGCGCCGGGCAGACTCGGCACCACCGGCCACTTCGCGCCGAGGGTGTGCAGGTCCTCCAGCGCCTGCGGAAGACCGCTGCCCTTGAGGATGTCGTACGAGATGTGTTCGAGGACCGCGCGCAGGTCCACCGCGTCGAGCATCCGCCGGATGCCGGCCGCGTCGTTCCCGTGCCTGCCGCTCACGCCCACCGTCGCGTAGCCGATGTCGGCGAGCTGCTCCAGCGTGCCCGCGAAGTCCCGCGCCAGGGCATCACGCATCGTGTAGAGGTGCATGCCGATCCCGCCGCGCGGGATGCGACGGCACCGTGACGCGTCACTCGCGCGCGCGGGCAGTGCGGTACCGACCGCTGCCGCGAGCCCCATCGACGTACCGAGAAAGGCGCGTCTGGTCCCGTTCAGACCGGTTCTCTTCCTGGATGTCATGGCTGACCCCTCACTTCGCCGTGATCCGGACAGCGCCGGTCGTCGTGTCGCCCTTGTCGTCCGTGACGGTCAGATGCGCCGTGTACGGGCCCTTGCGCGCGTACGTGTGCTCGGCGGTGGCGCTCTCCGTGCCGGTCGGCTTGACGTTGTCGCCGAAGTCCCAGTGATACGAGGCCGCCGTGCGGCCCGCGGGGAGCTTCACCGTGCTCGTGAGCTTGACGGCGAGAGGCGCGGTGCCGTCGGCCGGAGCCGCCTTGACCGTCACCTTCGCACCGGTCTTCTTCTCGACGCCGGGTCCGTTGAAGTGCAGCCAGTCGAGCGTCAGGAGGTCGGCCTTCTCGGACGTCCACTCGGGGTTGGTGAAGACGGCGTAGAGCTTCGTCGTGCCGTCGTGGTCGGCCAGTTGGGCGGTCGGCGAGATGAAGTTGCCCCAGCCACCGGTGTTCGGCACGCTCACCTTGCCGAGCAGCTTGCCCGTCGAGGAACCGGCGCGGAACTCGATGTCGCCGCCGAGCCCGGCCGAAGCCGCGCCCACCGTCACGGAGTCGACGCCCTTGAGGTTCACGGGGTCGAAGGAAACCCAGTCGCCGTCCTCGATCTCGATGAGCCGCTTGCCGCCGGACGCGTCCGCGCGGTCACCGATGTCCACCCCGCCGTGCGCGCCGCCGGTGGCGGTACGGTGCTCGCCCTCCCGGAAGGAGGTCCGCAGCGTCAGCGAGGCGGACCCCGTCAGGGCCGGCGCACCGGACGCGCCCTTGTCCTCGTACTGGGCCGTGATCCCGTAGTACAGATTCTGCCCGGGACCATGACTGTCGCCGGCGTCCGTCACGATCTCGCCCGCGCAGCCGGTGTAGTTGTCCAGCGGATGCAGATGGGTGTCGTGGCCGAGCTGGGACTGGACGACGACCCGCTTGCAGTCGATCTTCCCGTCCTCCTTGTCCGTCACCTTGATCTTGAACGGAATCGTGTCGCCGAAGCTGAACGTCCCGCCGTTGGGCGGCTGTTGAATACTGACCACGGGCCGGGTGTTCCCGACGGTGATCTCCTGCACGGCCAGGCTGCTCAGCTCGTCCGGTCCGGTGACCTTCAGGCGCGCGCTGAACTGCCCCTTCTCGGTGTAGGTGTGCGTCGGGTTCGCCTCGGTCGAGTCGGTCGTGCCGTTGCCGTCGAAGTCCCACGCGTAGGTTACGGGCTTGCCGCCGGGCAGCCCCGAACCCGCGCTGGAGAACTTCACCTCAAGTGGGCTGCTGCCGTTGTCCGGAGTGGCAGTGACGCGCGCGTCGGGCAGCCGTCCGTCCGCCACGTAGTCGATGCGGTAGATGCCCGCGCCTTCGTTGCCGCCGCCGCGGCCCGTGCCGCTGCCGAGCCCGAAGTCGATGACGTACATGGCACCGTCAGGACCGAAGTCGGCATCGAAAGGCTGATTCCACTTCATGTCACCGAAAATGGAGTTGATCGACTGGAGATCGCCCGCCTTCGCGGGCTCGAAGCGCGGATCGGTGAACGTCTGGTCCTTCTCCTGCATCGAGAAGACCTTGAACCACTGCCGCGTCAGCTCGTAGTTGAACCACTTCCCCTCGAAGTACTCGGGGAACTTCGTCTTGTACGTGTTGGCGGCGTCGTAGTCATAGACGGGACCGCTCATCGGACCGCCGCCGCCCGTGCCGAGTTCGGGGAACTTCTCCGAGGCGGAGTAGGCGTACCAGACATCCGCGGCCTGGGCCGGAGGCAGGTCGCGCAGGCCCGTGTTGTTCGGCGAATCGTTCACGATCTTCGCGCAGTCGAATTTCGCGCCTGATTTCTTCGTCGCGAAGTCGTAGTCGTTGAACGGGGTGTTGTTGCCGACGCAGTACGGCCAGCCGTAGTTGCCCGCCTTGGTGATCCGGTTGTACTCGACGGTTCCTTCCGGGCCGCGGTCGGCCACGGCGTTCTTCGCGTCGGGCCCGTAGTCCGCCATCAGCAGGGCGCCGCTCAGCGGGTCCGTGGTGATGCGGAAGGGGTTGCGCATGCCCATCGCGTAGATCTCGGGTCGGGTCTTGTCGGTCCCCGGCGCGAAGAGGTTCCCCTCCGGCACGGAATAGGTCCCGTCGTCCTTCGGCGTGACGCGCAGGACCTTGCCCCGCAGGTCGTTCGTATTGCCGGAGGTGCCCTGCGCGTCCCAGGCGCGGCGGCCCTCGCGCTCGTCGATGGGGCTGAATCCGTCCGACGCGAACGGGTCGGTGTTGTCACCCGTGGCGATATACAGGTCGCCCTTCTTGTCGAAGGCGATCGACCCCGCCATGTGCGAGTTCGCCCGGCCCTCACCACGGAAGGTGGGAATGGTCAGGATCCGCTTCTCCGAAGCCGGATCGACCTTTCCGCCCGCTTCGGTGAAGCGCGAGAGATTGATGCGTTTCTCGTTCTTGTCCGAGTTCAGGAGATAGACCCAGTGGTTGTCCTCGAACTTCGGGTCGAGCGCGAGGCCGAGCAGTCCGTCCGACTGGCTCGTCATCTCGGGGGTGTAGTCGAAGTCGAGCGCCGTGGAGACCTTCAGCGTCTCCTGGTCGATGATCTTCAGCTTCCCGGTGCGCTGGATGAAGAACACCCGGCGGTCGGGCGCGACGGCCAGCTCGAAGGGGTCGGCCAGATCGTTCGTGGCGAGCGGCGTGCGCTGGAAGGCACCGGTCTTGGTGGCGGTGCAGTCGCCCGGCTTGTTGCCCGCGGCCCACTCGATGCCGCCGAGAATGTGCTTGAGGAAGCCCTCTTCCTGATAGGCCGCCTTGTCGTGTCCGCCCGCGGTGTACCAGGAGCGGCCGCCGTCGTAGTTCTGGCACCAGGACCACGGCTGGTCGACGCCCTCGTCGAGCCCGGTGACACCGTCGCGCACCTTGACCTGGGCGAGCGTGTGCACCTTGCCCGTCGGGTTGGCGCGCCAGTTGTACCACTCCTCCGTGCGCTCCCAGAGCTCCGGAAGACCCTTGGTGGAGGGGTGCGCGTGATCGAGCACCTTGACGCGCCCGGTCTGCACCTCGGGGTGCTTGTCGAAGATCGCCCCGACCAGACCCTCGTACCAGGACCAGTCCCGCTCGCTGGCCGACGCCGCGTGCAGACCGACCCAGCCGCCGCCCCCACGGACGTACTTCTGGAAGGCCGCACGCTGGTCGGCGTCGAGCAGGTCGCCCTTTTCCGGGGTGGAGTTGGTGTTGTTGAAGACGATGGCCTGGAAGCGGGCGAGATTGGCGTCGGTGAAGGCCGCCGCGTCGTCGGTGGCCTCGACCTCGAAGCCGTTCTCGCTGCCGAGCTTCTTGATGGCCTCGACACCCGCGGGGATCGAGTCGTGGGGGAAGTTGGTGACCTTGGAGAAGACGAGGACGCGGAAAGGGTCGGCTTTGGCCTCGGGCGGGGCTTCGGCTGCGGCCGGGGCTGCGACTTCGGGTGCGGGTGCGACTGCGGGTGCGGCTGCGGGTTGTGGCTGGGGTTTCGTTTCGGCAGCCGCGTGGGGCGATGCGGTGAGCCCGAGGCCGATGATGAGGGCCAGCAGGGCGATGAGCGCGAGCCAGGGGCTCGGCGTGGTGGGGCCCGGTCTCGATGTCGTGGGGCCGCGTCTGGGCGCGGTGGGACTCGTGGAACTCATGGCGCTCCCTGGGCTGGGCGGGTGGACGGCTGCCGGTAGCCGGGTTTGCGGTGAGTGCGAGTTGCGTGGGGTGGGTGGGGGTGCGCGGGTTAGAAAGCGCTTTCCCCTGTGCGGTGTTCAGCGTAGGTTCCGCTCTGACGGGGGGTCAATGGGTCGGAAGGGCCTGGCGTGAGAAGGGGGTCACGCAGAGGCACTTGAGTGAGGGCGCTGGTACGAGGGCGGTATGAGGGCGGTATGAGGGCGCGTGTGCGGGGGAGGGTTTTAGGGGTGGGTGGGCGTTCGGGAGCGGGCGTTCCAGGAGCAAGCTGAGATTCCAGCTCTGCCGACGCCGGCCCAGAACCGTTCCGGAACCGTCCCGTCCCAGATGTCGTCAGAAACCGTCCCAGATGTCGTACAGGGAGCCTTACGCAATGCCTGACCACGCCTCGACGCCCGCCCCCGCCGCGTACACCGCCGGACTCGTGAACGCGGCGGACGGCGTCCCCGTCGCCACGTACACCTGGCTGCCCGCCGGCGGCAGGCCGCGCGCCTTCGTGCAGATCGCCCACGGCGCGGGCGAACACGCCCTGCGCTACGACCGGTTCGCCCGCCACCTGATGGAACACGGCTACGGGGTGATCGCCTCGGACCACCGGGGGCATGGCGCGACGGCGCAGGCGACCGGGGGGTATGGGGTGACGGGCTCGTCCTCCGAGGGGCCTTCCGGTGGACCTTCCGACGAGGGAGCCGACGCGCCTTCTGACGAGGGAGCCGACGGGGCGGCCGATGCCCGGCGGTCCGACGCGTCCGGCGAGCCCGCCTCCTCGTACGACAGCTGGCGCGCCATCGTCGACGACCTCAAGGCGATCGGCGACCAGGTACGCACCCTGCACCCCGGGACCCCGCTCTTCCTGCTCGGCCACAGCATGGGCTCGCACCTCGCCAGGGACTACGCGCAGGAGTACCCGGACGGCCTCGCGGGCGTGATCCTCTCCGGCACGTTCCGCTCGCTCCCCGGTGTAGGGATCGACGAGTCGATCACCCGCCTGGAGCGTGAGATCGCCGAAGGCGGCCGGGAGGTGCTCTCCTCCTACCTCCCCGAACTCTTCGCCGCGTTCAACGACGCGTACCCGCACCGCACCGGCTTCGAATGGCTCTCGCGCGACGAGGCCGAGGTCGACGCGTACGTCGCCGACGAGCGCTGCGGTTTCCCCTTCTCCGCCGGGCTCTGCCTGGACTGGGTGCGTGCCGTGCGCAAGATGAACGACCCGCGAAACCTCGCCCGGGTGCCCGCTGACCTGCCCGTCCACATCGCCGTCGGCACCGAGGACCCCTGCAACCAGGGCATGACGCTGGTCCACGAACTCGTGGAGGACTACCGCTACGTGGGCCTCGACGACCTCACCTGGAGGGGTTACGAGGGGGCGCGCCACGAGATCCTCAACGAGACCAACCGGGAGGAAGTGCAGGAGGACCTGCTGAGCTGGATGGACAAGCGGGTGCTGTGAGGGGCGGGGCCGGGTCGCTGTCGCGCTGTCGCTGTTTCCGGGACTGCTGCGGGTGGTTCCGGGGCCGCTGTCGGTGGTTAGGGGGGCCGCTGTCAGTAGTTACGGGGGCCGCTGTCAGTGGTGTTGGCTACCGTTCGGGGCATGTCTCGAGCTCATGCCAAAGCCCAGGTCACGGGTGACGACGTCCGGCGTATCGCACTGGCCCTGCCGGATACGACGGAGAAGATCGCCTGGAGCATGCCCACCTTCCGGGTGGCAGGAAAAATGTTCGCCACGCTCCCGGAGGACGAGACGTCCATCGCCGTGCGGTGCCCGAAGGAGGAGCGGGACGAGTTGGTCCTCGCGGAGCCGGACAAGTTCTGGATCGCCGACCACGAGGCGATGTTCGCCTGGGTGCGCGCACGGCTCTCGGCGCTCGACAAGGATGAACTGAGTGACATCCTCGCCGACTCCTGGCGCCAGGCGGCCCCCACCCGACTCCTGGACGCGTACCCGGAGTTGGGGCTTCCGCCGACGGATTAAAAGGGATCGCTGCTGTCAGTGCCCCGTGGCATGATCCCGGCGGAGGTGACGGGCGAGGTTCGTGGGACGACGGACCGGGCGCCGCTGCCGGGGAGGGAACTGCGGTGCCGTCAGGGGACGGGTTGGGCGAGGGCGGGTCCGGTGAGAGCGGGACCGCTGGGGGCGGGACCGGCGAGGGCGAGCGTGGGCGGCTTCCGGTCGGGAGGCGAGGCGGGCGGGGCGAGCGCGCCACGCGCCTGCGCAAGGCCATGCCCCTGCGTAAGGCCATGCGCCTGCGTAAGGCCGAGCGCACGCCCACGCGCCTGCGCAAGGCCGAGCGCACGCCCACCGGCGGGCCGGCGACCGAACAATCCGCACCCCCAGGACAAGCCGCGCCCCCAAAACAAACCGCACCCCCAGGACAATCCGCACCCCCAGGACAAGCCGCACCCCCTGGACGAGCCGCGCCCCCTGGACAAGCCGCACCCCCAAAACAAACCGCACCCCCAGGCGCGAGCATCTGGTCCCGGGACTTCGGGTTCTTCTTCGGCGCGCGGACCGTCGCCAAGCTGGGCGACACGATGCTGCCCGTCGCCCTCGCCGCGGGACTGCTCCAGCACGGGCACGGCGCGGGTGCCGTAGGTCTTGCCATGGCCGCCACGACGATCTGCTTCGCCGGCCTGGTGATCTTCGGCGGGGTCTTCGCCGACCGGTTCAGCACCCGCCTGCTGATGATCGGTGCGGACGTGGCCCGGCTCGCCACACAGTCGGTCGCGGCAATCCTCTTCTTCAACGGCCACGTCGTGCTCTGGCAGATCTGCGTGATCGGAGCGGTCAACGGCGCGGCGGGCGCGATCTTCCAGCCCGGTGTCGCCAGCACGGTCCCGCGCCTGGCCACCGACGTCCAGAGGGCCAACGGCGCGATACGCGTGGCCGAGTCCGCCGCGGCGCTGGCGGGCCCGGCCGTGGCCGGCGTCCTCGTGGCCTTCGCCTCGCCCGCGCGGTCTTCGCCGCGCATGCGGGGACGTACGGACTGAGCGCACTGTGCCTGGTCCTGCTCCGGCTGCCGCCCGCGCTGCCCGGTTCGCTGCCACACAGCAACGGCTTCCGGGCCGACTTGGTGCAGGGCTGGCGGGAGTTCAGGTCCCGCACCTGGTTGTGGGGCGTCATCGCCATCTTCTGCGTCCTGATGATCACGACCACGGGCCCACTGACACCCCTCGTAGCCACGCTCGTGGTGCAGGAGCACGGCTCGGGGGCGTACGGCCTGGTGAACTCCGCCCTGGGCGCAGGCACCGTACTCGGCGGCTTGGTCGCCCTGCGTCTGCGCCCCCGCCGCATGCTCCGCGCCGGTTCCTTCGCGCTGATCCTCTACTGCGCGTTCCCGGCGACCGTCGGCGCCCAGCTGGGCGTCCCGCTGATGGCGGCGGGCGCCGCGGTCGCGGGCGCGGGGCTCTCCTTCTGGGGAGTGATGTGGGCGACGAGCGTCCAGACGCAGGTGCCGCCCGACGTCCTCAACCGCATCCACGCCTACGACGTCGCGGGATCGATCGCCTTGCTGCCCGTAGGCCAGGCCCTCGCGGGACCGGCGGCGAACGCGTTCGGCGCGGAACAGGTGCTGATCACGGGGGCCGTGACGACGGTCGTCGTCTGCCTGGCCATGCTCTCCGTGCCCGCGATACGTGGGTTGGTGCGGGTGGACGGAAGAGCGCCGGTCCGGAGCGGGGGAGCGGCGGGGACAGCCCGCCCAGGAGGCCACGAGCCCGAACCGGGCTCCACCCCGAACCGGGCTCTCCAAGGAAAAGGAAGGTAATGGGCGGCGCGCCCGGCAGCTAAACAAGAATCTGCGAGGACGCTGCTGCCCCCACCCAGCGGCTGATCCGCTCCCGCAGCGAGCGGACGTCGAGACCGTGTGCGGCCATGTGCTCGTCGACCTGCCCGTAGCGGCGAAGCTCGGCACGGCCGACGCCGAGCCCGAGCACCCGGTGCGGAACATCGGCGAGCGCGTCGTTGGCGGCAGCGGTGGAAGTCCCGGCCAGATAGGGCTCGACCACGACGACATCGGCGACGGTGGCGGCCCCCGTCGCGCGGCGCAGCGCCTCCGCGTCGAAGGGCCGCACGGTGGTGGCGTACAGAACGGTGAGGTCGAGGCCTTCAGTGGCGGCAAGAACGTTGTCCAGCATGGTCCCGACAGCGACAACCACCCCACCACGCCCCTCGCGCACGGTGTGGAAGCGGGCCCCGTCGACCGGCAGCGCCCGAGCGTTCGACTGCACGGAGAGCCGCACGTACACCTTGTCGTCGCCCGCTGCGACCGCGTGCCGCAGCAGGGTCTCGGCCTCGTCCGGGTGCCCGGGTACGTGGACGGTCCAGCCGTCGAGCGTGTCGAGCAACGCCACATCGCCGGGTGACATGTGCGTGTAGCCACCGGCGGGCCAGTCGAAGGAGGCGGCGGCGCTGACCAGAACACCCCCGACGCCCTGATGCCCGAAGTCGAGCTTCACCTGCTCGAACGGCCGCTCCACGAGAAAGCTGGCGAAGGTGTGCATGACGGGCCGCATCCCGGCCAACGCGAGCCCGGCCCCGGCCCCGACGAGCAACTGCTCCCGGATCCCGACATCGATCACCCGCTCCGGATGCTTGCGCTGAGCCTCCGCGAACCCGTCCGCACCGATGACGGCGAGGACGACGGCAACACGCGGATCCTCGTCGAGCAGGCGAGAGAGGGTGGGGGCAAAGCGATCACGCATGGTGTCCATGACAAAACCTCCGAGGGATGAACGAAGAACCAAGCAAACGGGCCGATGGGTCATTGGTCAGAGAGGCAGAGGCCGCGTGCGCGCCCTCTGTCGCCCCCTTTGTCGCCCCCTTACGGTCCCTTCGGCTCGACGCGGGCGACGACGACGCGGGGCTGCCCGGGATGCGGCGCGGTGAAGGCCGCGTAGAGCGCGTCGTGATCACGCCCGTCGACGGTCGCGGTGGACCACCCGGCGGCTTCGAAGCGGGCGGCGATGCCGCCGGGCCTGGCGTGCCGGGCGGAGGCGTTGTCGATCACGACGGTGTGCAGCCGTTCGAGCTGGGCGGGCCCGGCGAAGGCGATGGCCTCGTGATTGCTGCCTTCGTCCAGCTCCGCGTCCCCGACGAGCACCCACACCCGGGCGTCCGCGAGCCCCCGCGCCCTGAGCCCCAGCGCGGTCCCGACCGCGATCGGCAGCCCGTGCCCGAGCGACCCGCTCCCGATCTCGACCCCCGGCACGAGCACCCGGTCCGGATGATGCCCCAGCGGAGAGTCGAAGGCCCCGAACCCCTCTAGCCACTCGACGGGGATGAAGCCCTTGGCGGCGAGGACGGCGTAGTAGGCCATGGGCCCATGCCCCTTGGACAACAGAAACCGATCCCGCCCAGCACCCTCCATCTCCTGGGGTGTGACCCTGAGCACCCGGTCATAGAGAACCCAGAGCGCATCAAGGGTGGAGGTCGCGGCGGGCCCGTGCTTCTCGTCCCCCGTCATCTGCCCCATGAGGCGGGACAGGTCTGCATATCCGTATCCGTCCGCACGCCCGAGCGCACGTTCCGTTGTCGTCGTCATGCCACAGAGAGTGCAACCTCAAGTCCGCTTGAGGTCAACAGCCCCCGAAAGGCGTGAGCGATCACGGCCCCGAGTGCGGTATTGTTTCGGTGCACGTTCGGCCAGGGGAAACCCCAGGTCACACGGGCGCCGGGACGTGGCGCAGCTTGGTAGCGCACTTGACTGGGGGTCAAGGGGTCGCAGGTTCAAATCCTGTCGTCCCGACTAGTTCGAACGATCGAACGTCGCAGGTGAAGGGCCGTTTTCGAACGGCCCTTTTTCTGTTGCTCCCACGCTCCCGGGTGGGAGCGGGCGCGTGGGAGCAGGCTCCCACTGTCCCCTTGTCGGTTTGCTCCCACTCGCGCCGATGCGCACATATTCGATTCCTTGCGCGCACGTTCACATCCGCGCCTGGTTTGTGACCTGCGGCTCCCATCGATCGGGTGCTCTTTCGGTTATGCGCTTCCGCTCTTGCTGCTGGTCACCCGTGCTCCCAGTGGGAGTGGGGTCGGGAGTCGGGGCCCCATATCCGGGAGCCGGGATGTGGGGTCATACGAATCCTTGACCCCAGTTCCGATTGCGGGTGGTCGGTATGTGGGTTTTTGGGTGGTGGATGCTGCGGGATGCATCGAGATGTTGAACGCAGGCAGGGGTAGGTGGGAGCGGTTCGGGGCGGGTGGCGGATCGTGATGCCGGTTCGCTGCTCCAGGGTTACCGCTCGCGTGGTTCGGGGCGCTGAGTGGACGGGGGCGGCTGCTCGTGCCCTGGGTTTTGTTCGTCGGCGAACTGACGTCCGGGCTTGTGTGGGCGGCGCTCGCACGGATTTTTGGTGGCCCCTTACCGTGCGGGGTGGAGGCGCTTGGTGCGCGTGTCTGAGCACTTCCGGCGAGGGTTGGATCGTCATCAAAGCCCTCAGCCCGGACGACTCCGAAGACGGCCACTGCTGGCGGGTGCTGTCCACGCGGGAGATCCGACGGCAACCCGGCACATCCACTACCGAGATTGTCGGGGAGGACATCCAAGTCCCCGCCGAGGACGAGGAAAACCTCGGCCTGAGGCCCATGCGCCACTGTGCATGTGGGAGTCGACAGAGAGCGATCCGTGGAGTCCGAGTGGCTCCTGCGCTCAAGCGTGTTCCTGTCGATAACTGCTCCTGCTCGACGCCACCGTGAAGTCCACTGCTCGCCCGCATCACTGGCCCAAGCGCCCTTCTGGTCCCCACGGATGATGCGGCAGCCGACCATCCGCGGAGTTCAGACATCTCAGGCGTTCAACGTGTCAGGCGGCTGCCTCGAGTTCGGTGGGGGAAGGCGGTTTTCTCGTCAGGTACGACGACGAGAGGCTGTCGACCGTGTCACGGCTATGCCGTCTAATCGCACGGAAGTCCCGGCCCCCAGGCGTTGATCGTTTGACTACAGTGGTGGCAGGGGACATCACGCATCGGCGGGGCGGTGCGTTTCTGGGGGAGCGAGTGGCGATGGATGCGGCGGTACCAACCAGGATCGGTCGATACGCGATCGAGCGGCGGCTCGGGTCGGGCGGCATGGGGGAGGTGTACCTGGCCTACTCGGCCGCGGGGGAGCCGGTAGCCGTGAAGGTGATCCGGCCAGACCGCACCGATCCTCATGCTCGAGCCCGCTTCGAACGTGAGGCGGTGATCGCTCGCACCGTCTCTGGTACGGGCCGGGTTGCCCGGTTCATCGACGCGGACCCCTTCGCCGAGCAGCCCTGGCTGGCGATGGACTACGTTCCCGGTCGGCCGCTCGCGGATGTGGTGAAGGAGCAAGGGCCTCTCGCGGCGCCCCTCGTAGCGAGCCTGGGCGCGCTGCTCGCCGAAGGCCTCGCCGCCGTGCACGCCGTCGGGCTCGTGCACCGTGATCTCAAGGCGCAGAACGTCATCCTGGGCGGCTTCGGCCCGGTGATCATCGACTTCGGGCTCGGGGCGTTCCTCGACGCCACCAAAGGGTCCATGTCACAGGCCGGAATGATCATGGGGACGGTCCGGTGTATCCCGCCCGAGCAGGCGTTGGGGCAAGTGGATGTGACACCGGCCGCGGACGTGTACGGCCTGGGCACGGTGCTGCTGTACGCGGCGACCGGGCATTACCCGTACGACGGGGCCCACTGGGCGGCGGTGGCCGCGCAGGTGGCCAACTCCGACGTGCACCCTGATCTGTCAGGGCTGCCCGACGGGCTCGCCCCCGTCGTGTCGGCCATGCTGGCGCACCGGCCGGAGGACCGTCCCGCCCTGGATGAGGTGACCAAGCGGTGCGCGGGTCTGCTGCGCTCGCTTGGAACCAGCCCGGCGCGTGCGCGGCGCGATCTGATCAGCGCGACGACGGTCCGGGACGGCGCCACGCTGGTGGTGCCGCAGCCGGACGCGGAGATGCTGGACCGGATCGACCTGTTGGTGGACGACGAACCGGTTCCCGGGCCGCCTGCAACGGAGGAGCCCGCCACTCGGGTTGTGCGCTTCGAGGACCTCCCGACCATGGACGCCTCGGGGAAGCCGGGGCCGCCGTTGCCGCACGCGACGAGTCCGGACGTCACCAGCGATGTGTCGGCCCAGCTGGTGCCGAGGACGCAGAAACCCGGTCGCCCTCCCGCATCCCGCCGGGTCGCCGAGGAGTTGCGCGGGCGTTATGCGAGAGGGCCTGCGCTGGCCTGGTCGAAACGCTGATAGGCCGGAGCGTTGCCAAGTCCTCCCACCGGCGCGTGAACTGGCGCGGCCTACCCGGCGCATCGGCGCGGTGTACCCGGCGACGAGGCCCGGTATGTACAGCGAAATCCCTCCGGCAGTGACGGCCGTAGACCCATCCCGTAGGCAAATAACAGCTCAGCCATACCCCCAGCGAGGAGTGCACGTGAGCACGGCGACGTCGCCCGAATTACCTCAGGCGCGTGACGAGGAAGTCCACGCAGCCGCCGGCGTGCGGCCTGCCTTCGCCCCTGGCGCACAGGTGCGCATCCGGGACGAGCAATGGCTGGTGAAGTCCGTTGACGAGAGCCGGGACGGGCTCATACTCGAAGTCAGTGGTGTCTCATCGTTCGTACGCGGCACGGACGCGGTCTTCTACTCGGGTCTCGACCAGATCGACGTGCTCGACCCGCGCCGCACCCGCCTGGTGCCCGACGAGACCGCCAAGCACGCCAAGGCCCGTCTCTACCTGGAAGCGGTCATCCGCAAGACGGCGCTGCCGCAGACCGAGCACGGCATCGCGCTCGCCGACTCCTTCCTTATGGACCGGCAGGATTACCAGTTGCGCCCCGCCGAGTTGGCCCTCTCGATGCGCAACCCGCAGCCCCGGCTCCTGATCGCGGACGTGGTCGGCCTGGGTAAGACTTTGGAGATCGGCGTCACGCTTGCGGAGCTGATCCGGCGCGGGCGCGGGGAGCGGATCCTGGTGGTGACTCCCGCGCATGTCCTGGAGCAGTTCCAGCGCGAGATGTGGACCCGGTTCGCGCTGCCGCTGGTGCGTCTGGACTCCACCGGCATCCAGCGCGTCCAGCAGGAGATCCCGGCGGGTCGCAACCCGTTCGCGCATTTCAAGCGGGCGATCGTCTCCGTCGACACCCTCAAGTCAGCAACGTACGCGCACCACTTGGAGAACATTGACTGGGACGCCGTCGTCATCGACGAGTCCCATAATCTCGTCAACAAGGGCACCCGCAACAACCGTCTCGCCCGCCGCCTCGCGGAGCGCACTGACGCGCTGATCCTGGCCTCCGCCACCCCGCACAACGGTGATGCGGAATCCTTCGCCGAGCTGATCCGGATGCTCGATCCGGCGGCCGTCGCCGACCCGAAGAACTACAAGGTCGCCGACCTCGAGCACCTCTACATCCGGCGCACCAAGACCGATCGTGAGGTGCGCGACGGCCTCAAGGACAAGCCGTGGGCCGACCGCGGTGACTCGGTGCCGGTACCGGCCCTGGCGACGGCGAAGGAGGTCGCGGTCCTCGAAAAGCTCGCCGCCGAGTGGACGCCAGGTGATCCCGACTGCTCGTCGGTCTGTGCCGATCCGCTGGTGGCGTACGGTTTCCTCAAGGCGTTCCTCTCCTCCCACGTGGCCCTCAGCAAGTCCTTGGAGAGCCGTCGTGCTTACCTGAACGACCCGAAGAAGAGCAAGGCAACCGACACGCCCGAGCGCCGCGCCGCCCTCGCCGCCGAGAGCGCCGCACTGACAGAACTCGAAGCTCTGGTCGCTGACTTCACAGAGGACGACTCCGCCAAGCTCGACGTGCTGGTGCGCACCCTGAAGGGCCTCGGCGTCGGTCCGCGCTCAGAACGCCGAATCGTGATCTTCTCCGAGCGAATACACACCCTGAACTGGCTCGCCCGGGAGGTCCCGGCCCGACTCGGCTTCCCGAAGCAGCCGGTCAAGGGGGTAAAGGCGGACGCGTCGCGCCCGTGGAAGGCATACGGCGGGGCCGTCGAGGTCATGCACGGCGACACCACCAACGACCAGCAGCAACAGGAGATCGTCGACCGCTTCGGCCGGCGCGAGGAGCCGGTGCGACTGTTCTTCACCGGCGACATCGCCTCCGAAGGCGTCAACCTGCACCATCAGTGCCACGACATCGTCCACTACGACCTGCCCTGGTCCCTCATCCGCATCGAGCAGCGCAACGGACGCATCGACCGTTACGGGCAGGCCGTCAGCCCCGAGTTCCGTGCGATCACCCTCACCGCCGACGTGCCATGGAGGCGCGATGAGACCACTGGCAAGACCCTCACCCTCGACGACCGGCTCGTCGGCATCCGTCTCCTTCGCCGCGAGGAACAGGCCAACCAGATCGAGACCGGCGAGGGCAGCGCGGAGGCCGTCACAGGCCTGTTCAACGACAAGAAGGAAGAGGACCGGCTGACCCGCGACCTCATCAAGGGCAGCACCGTGGACCGCTCCATTGAGCAGAGCCGGCAGGAGGCGGGTGATCTCCTCACCGGCCTCCTGGGCGCCGTGAACGCGGCAATCGCCGACCCGGCGGCCGCCCCGGCCGCAACGGGCGCGGCGCCGGTATGTGAGGCCGACGTGCCGCACGTGTTCGCAGACACCAAGGCGTACTTCGACGCCGCGATGGAGCTCCTCTACCCGCAGGCCGAACGTGAGGACCTCGGATTCCGGCCCGAAACGGCAGGCGGCCGCATCGAGTTCACACCGCCCGACGACCTCCAGTACCGCTTTAGAGCGTTGCCGAAGTCGTACCTGGAGCAGGAGAAGATCCTCACCACTTCCAAGCACGAGGGCACCCTGCGCATCACCTTCGACAAGAAGTACGCGGCCGACCGCCTGGAGGCGGCCCGCAACGCCAAGCAGGGCAAGAGCGACCAGCCCACCTCCCAGTGGCCCAACGTCAGTTACGTATCGGACATCCACCCCGTCCTGGACTGGGTGACCGACAAGGTCCTGGCCAAGCTCAAGTACGACGAGGCCTTCGTCCTCGCCTACCGGTCTGACGTCGCCAAGGCGAAGAAGATCGACGAGGAGCTGCCCGCGGCCCTCACCGGCCCGGTCTACCTCCTCCAGGGCGTCTACTCCAACGCGGCCGGCAAACCGACGGTCGTGGAGTGGATGGCCCTCACCGGGCTTACCGAGGCCACGCCCCGCGTCTGGCGCATGGACTCCGCGTTCCTCGCCGCCTGCGGCGTCGGCCCCGACATGCCGGGCCGAGGCCGGCCCGTCGACCCCGACCGCCTGCAATCGCTCGTGTCCGACGCCGTCGACGCCGCCGAGAGCCACCTGCGCGAGCGCCGCGCCGACTACGACAAGCAAGTCGACGCCTACCTCGCCCCCTACGAGGACCGGGTGCAGGTCTGGGAACAGGACGCGTTGATCGCCGTCGGCAACCAGCAGCGCCGCCGCGAGCAGGTGTACGACACTGCGGCCAAGCGCCGGGACCTGGTACGCCGCCTGCGCACCGCCGGTGACCCGATGCTGCGAGTCCTCGGAGTCCTCGAACCCCTCCACGCCACCACCGCTACCCCTGCCGCTGCCCGGGACGAGGAGTCCGCACGATGAGCTACACCTACGACTCCTTCGCCAACCGCGGCGAATACCTGGCCGCCCACTACTTCAGTGAAGAACTGGAAAACAGCCTCAAGAAGAAGACAGCGGGCGACGAGGGCCTGTTCACCCTGTGGACCGACCGCGAGACCGACGAGCTTGACGACCGGTCCACACCGCGCGAACTCCTGCCCCGGCTGCGCGGTGACTACCTGGCGATCGTCCGGCCCTTCCTGGCCGCCCGCGGCGAGGAGGACAATGAGCAGGCCCTGGTCGGAAGCACCTACGACGACCCCACCGGAGAATGGGCCGAGCACGTCACCGCCTGGCACACCAAGGTGCTCGCCGCCCTCGGCTACCGCGATCCGTCCCGCTCGCTGACCGTGTACAACGCCGGCAGGGAGTACGAACTCCAGGTTGCCTGGCAGGGTGACGGCATCGTCGCCCTCGACTGCGGCTGGACCGACAAGGTCGACAAGGCCCTCGACACGGAGGCGGCCGGCGGCCTCATCCACCCTCTCAAGACCAGCGACGGACTCCTCGAAGCCGGCGAAAAACTGACCGGCTGGCTCTTCCAAAGCGAACTTGACGAGCACGGCGGCGACGCTCCCCGCTTTATCCTGCTGCTCTGCGGCGGCGTGCTCGTCCTCGCCGACCGCAACGCCTGGTCCGAAGGCCGGTACCTCGCAGCCAACCTGGACGCCGCCCTCGCCCGCAACGACACCGCCAAGGGCGGCGAACTCGCGCTTCTCGCCGCACTCTTCTCGCACGACATGCTGGCGTCCCGCACGGACGGCAAGGGGCGGCGCATCGACGACCTGCTCAAGGCCTCCCGCGACAACGCCGTCGGCGTCAACGCCGAACTTCGGAAAGGACTGCAGCATTCCGTCGAGATCATCGCGAACGAGGTCCTGGCGCGGCTGCGGAAGGAGGGTGTCTCGCCGCGTGACATCGAGAAGCCCGAAAAGGGCCCGATCGCCCAACAGCTCACACGCGAATCCCTGCGCTACCTCTACCGGATCTTATTCCTCCTGTACGCCGAAGCCCGCCCCGAGCTGGGCATCCTGCCCGCCGACGACTCCACCTACGAGGCCGGCTACTCGGTGGCCCGGCTGCGCGAACTGGTCGCGCGAGAGCGCAAGCTAGTCGAGGAGGAGAGCCGCACCGGATTTCACCTGTACGCGTCCCTCGACGTCCTGTTCAACAAGGTCAACCACGGCCACCGCCCGCACGGCACCGAGGCCGGCGACCGGCTGGCCGTCGGCGAGCGCAGTGAGGGCCGCGGACTGCGCTTCGAGGCGCTGCGCAGCGAACTCTTCGACCCGAAGGCGATCACCCTCATCGGCCGCAACGTCTTTCACCCCGACTGGGACGAGGGCGGGGACACCGAGCCCGAATGGCTCGACCTGCGCCTGAGCAACGAAGCCCTGCACGAGGTGCTGCGGCTGCTCACAATGAAGGAGGCCGGAGCGAAGGGCCGGCAGGGCGGCTTCATCTCATACCGGAACCTCGGCATCCCCCAACTGGGCGCGGTTTACGAGGGGCTGATGTCGTACACCGGCATCATCGCCAAGGAGGAGCTGGCCGAGGTCGCGAAACCGGGCGCGAAGAAGGGAGGCAAGCAGCACGGCGACCCGGAGAAGGGGTCGTGGCTTGTGCCCGTGGACAAGCTGCGCAACTACCGAGAGAACACGCACGTCGTCTACTCCGACCAGGACGCGCAGCTGTACGGGCTGCGAGGCCCTCGGAAGTACGTGGCCGGGGAGTTCGTCTATCGGCTCGCGGGGCGTGATCGGGAGACTTCGGCCTCGTACTACACACCGGAGTCGCTGACGAAGGTCACCGTCGAGTTGGCGCTCAAGCACCGGCTCGACCAGGGGGAGACGAAGACCCGAGCGAGCGAGCTGCTCAAGTACTCGATCTGTGAGCCCGCCCTCGGATCCGGCGCGTTCTTGAACGAGGCGATCAACCAGGTCGCCGAGGAGTACCTCAAGCGCCGGCAGGCCGAGCTCGGCGTCAGCCTGGACACATCGAAGGCACTGGAAGCGAAGCAGAAAGTCAAGGCGTACATCGCCCTGCACAACGCGTACGGCATCGACCTGAACCCGACGGGTGTCGAGCTGGCCGAGGTGTCGCTGTGGCTCAACACCATGCACCCAGGGATGCGGGCGCCGTGGTTCGGGCTGCACCTGCGGCGCGGCAACTCGCTGATCGGGGCGCGGCGCTGGGTGTATCCGGCCGAGCGCATCAAGAAGGAGCGGGCTGTTGGTGGAGGTACGCCAGAGAAGCTTCCGTTCCGGACGGAGGAGACGGGTGAGGAGCAGCCGTTGCCGGACGGGGCCGTGCACCAGTTTCTGCTGCCGACGCCGGGATGGGGTGCGGTCACGGGTGCGAGTGGGGATGCGAAGAAGCTCGTGGAGCAGCTCGCGGGAGAGCGGATGCGGGAGCTGAAGGCCTGGAAGAAGGCAATCGGCGCCAAGCCGAAGGCGACCGGAGGCAAGAGTGGCCAGCTCGGTCGGCTCCAGGCGGCTGCCCGCCGGGTGGAGTTCCTGTGGGGGCTCGTTGCCAAGCGGATGGAGCTGAGCGAGCGCGAGATCGCCCGCACTATAGAGGTGTGGGGCGCGGAGCGTGAGGAGAACGCGGACGAGTATGCGTTCCTACGCCGCGACAAGGGAACGGATGGCGACGATCTGCCGCTGACCAAGGAACAGGTCTTCAAGGACCTCTTTGACGCGGAGGGGTCGCCGTACTGGCGGCTCAAGCAAGTTATGGACGCATGGTGCGCACTGTGGTTCTGGCCGCTGGACAAAATGAGGTTGCTCGACGGTACGGATGCGGAGTACGGCGCGGCTCCTGTGGTGACGATGGACGTGTTGCTGTCGACCGGAGTCGTCGGAGAAGTTGCAAAGACCGTTCCGGAGGAGCCCGAATCCGCACCGCGTTTCGTCGAGCACGGGCTGCTGTTCGCCCTCGACGGCGACCAGATGTCCTTCGGCGATGACAGGGGTGACGGCGACCTGGTCGAGAAGCAGGAAGTCAAGAAGCGGCGGTTGACGGGAGCTGGGGCGAAGTCGGTCGGGAACACGGCCCAACGTCGGCCCATCGTGCCACTGGCCGACCTTGATGACTGGATCGACTTCCTCGAGTCCATGCTCGGTACCAAGGACGTGCAGCGGGGCACTCTCGTGTCGTCCGTGGAGTCCCTTGAGGAGCTGAAAACCCTGGAAGGTCTGATCCAGGCTCAGCCCGAGATGGACATGGACGATGCCCGTAGGGCGGTCGAGACGCGGTACCCGTGGATGCGGGTCGTGCGGGACATCGCCGCTGAGCAGGGTTTTTTTCACTGGGAGTTGGACTTCGCGGGCATCTTTGCGGGGGCGGCGGGCGGATTCGACCTGCAGGTAGGGAACCCGCCGTGGGTGCGACCCCGCTGGAACGAACCCTTGGTGCTTGCCGAACGTGATCCGTGGTTCGAGCTGGAGGAGCAGATCTCCACGACGGTGAAGGAAGAGCGCCGCGACGAACTCTTGGAGTCCGCCGCTGCGGCCACGTATGTGCTGAAAGAGCTCACCGACAACGTCGGGCAGGTCGCCTACTTCGGAGCACCACAGGCCTATCCGCTGCTCGCGGGAACGCAACCTGACCTCTACCGGGCCTTCATGTGCCAGGTGTGGGACCACGCTGCAGGGCCTGGAACGACCGGGTTCCTGCACTCGGACACCCATTTCACCGGAGACAAAGAAGCGGCTCTACGGGGAGCGGCGTATCGGCGGTTGCGCATCCATGGGGACTTCGTGAACGCGGGGCAGCGGTTTTTCCCGTTGCCTGTGGGCCACGCCACTCACTTCGGTGTGAATGTCTACGGTCGCCCTCGAAAGATCGGCTTTGATCACCTCTCCTGGCTGGTCTCGGCCGACGCGTTGCGCTTTTCGGCCAGCCATGACGGCTCGGGGGAGGCGCCGGGGATCCGCTACCAAAACGCGGAGTTCGACGAGCGGCCCCATCGAACGCGGGTCGTGCGGGTCAACGAGAAGCTGCTCACGGTCTGGAAGCGGCTGCTCGGAGACATCGGGCCGGTGGAGGAAGCACGCCTGCTGTCTCCCGTGAGCACGGCCGAGGCTTCCGCCATCGAAGCCTTGGCGAACTACCGACTACGCGTCGACGGCTTCAAGCCGCAGATCACCCGCGGCTATGACGAGAGCGGGGCCAAGAAGGACCGTTTGATCGACTACAACCGGCCCGACCCGGGTACGGGGGTGGCCTATGAGCCGCGCAGCTGGCGGCGGGTGGTTCTTAAGGGCACCCAGATCAGCGTCGCCACCCCTGTGTTCAAGCGGCATGACGCCAACTCCAACGCGCCCTACGGTGCTGATCTGGTCTTGCTCCCCTCGGACTTCGTACCGAACACGGAGTACGTGCGAGTACCGGGGCGGGCGCAGGATTACCTCAAGGGTCAGGACCGGTGGATCGACCACGAGGCGCTCGTACGCCTTCGCGCGGACGGAAAGGCCCTGGCGCGGGCTCGTGGTCAAGTGGCCGAGGCGACGGGGGTGGCGCCGGATGATGCCGATCCGGAGAAGGTGGACGCCTTGCTTGTGGGGCGGGCACGACGGCGGTATACGGCGTTCTATCGTGTGGCTTGGAGGCGGCAGGTCGCCCCGGATACGGAGCGAGCCTTGTATGCCGCGCTCGTGCCTCCCGGTACAGCGCATGTGCACGCCGTGAACTCGATGGCAATGAGTAGTGATCGGCATACGGTACTTGTGGCGGGTTTCTGGTCGTCCCTGCCGTCTGACTACTTTCTCCGCATCACGGGGCGCAGCGACTTGCTGGGGCGTAGCGCTCGGGCGATGCCGTCTCCCACCGAGAGCAGCAGCCACCCGCTCGCCCCCGCCCTCCTGCTCCGCACCCTCCGCCTAAACTGCCTGACGACCGCCTACGCCGACCTCTGGCAGGACCTCTACGACGCGACCTGGTCCGCGTACGAACCCTGGGCTCTCACCTGGCCGAGCATGAACACGGACCTGCACGCCGTCACCCCGACCTGGCACCGCGACACCCCACTCCGCACCGAATACGCCCGTCGCGCCGCTCTCGTCGAGATCGACGCGTTGGTCGCCGTTTGGCTCGGCATGGATGCTGATGCGCTGATCGCCGCGTACAAGGGCCGTTTCCCCGTGCTCCAGAAGTACGAGGCGGCCAGCTGGTTCGACGCCGAGGGCTGGAAGCTGGCGAGTAATGCCCGGACCATCGGTCAGCGTCAGACCAAGGAGACCTGGACCGCGTTCGAGGCTTACCGCGAGGCAGTCGGTGCCCCCTCCGAGGCCGGCGTTCTCCCCGCCGACCCCACCACCACAGCTCCCGACACTGCCCCCGTCCCCGTCGGCTACACAGCCCCCTTCTACAAGGCCAACCGAATACGCGAAATGCGCGCCGCCCACGCCTACTTCAAGAACCGCCTCGACGAGGCCGTCGCCAAGGGTCTGTGGGACCCGGTCACCATGGAGGTCCCCACCCGATGAGGCCGACGCTCGAAGCGCAGGGGCTCAAGGAGAGCCTGCTCCAGTACCTGTCCACGACCTACGGGCTGGCTGACGAGGGCGCCCGCAAGGCCCTGGAGGCGTTCCTCGGGGACGAGACGACCGGTATGTTCCGCGGACCGTACCTCCGCCTCCGGACACCCTTCACCCGGGCCGACGACGGCTGGCAGGAGCACCTGGACTGGCGGCGCAGCGACGGCTGGTCCCCGTACGCGCACCAGGCCCGCGCCTTCGCACGCCTCACCACCAGGAACGGCCACACACCCGAGCCGACCCTGATCACCACCGGCACCGGCTCCGGCAAGACCGAAGCCTTCCTCTATCCGGTCCTGGACCACTGCGCCCGCGAGCGCGCAGCCGGGCGCCACGGCGTCAAGGCGATCTTCCTCTATCCCATGAACGCCCTGGCCACCGACCAGGCGGCCCGCATCAACGATCTTCTCGTCGAATACGGCGAGTTGAGCGGCGTGCGCGCGGGCCTGTACATCGGGGACAAGGCGGCGACGCACTACGACCGGGTCTACACCCGCCGTCAGGACATGCAGCTGTCCTCGCCGGACATCCTGATCACGAACTACAAGATGCTCGACCTGCTCCTGCAGCGTTCCGCCGACGCCCCGCTGTGGGACAGCAGTGACATCCGCTACGTCGTCGTCGACGAGTTTCACACCTACGACGGCGCGCAGGGTACCGACGTGGCGATGCTGCTGCGCCGGCTTGCCGCCGCCGTTGGTGCCACCCGGCCTGGCCGACCGCTTGGCACCATCACCCCCGTCGCCACCTCCGCGACCCTGGGTGCCGGTACCGATGCCGACGGCGCACAGCAACTCCTGGACGTTGCTGGCGCCGTCTTCGGTGCGGAGTTCACCGAGGACGCGATCGTCGGCGAGGACCGGCAGACGGTCGACGACTTCATGCTCAATGAGGTGATACCGGACGCGAAGTTCCTGCCCGGCCGGGTCCCGGCGCCCGAGGCGCTGACTGTCTTGCCGGACCCCGCCTCCGGCCTGGCCGCGCTCGCGGATCTCGCCGAGGCCGTCACTGGTGTCCGTACGACCGACCCGGTCGACCTGGGCGTCGCCCTCAAACGCAACCGGCTGACGTACGCGGTCCTGAAGGCTTTCGATGGTTCGGTGCACACGTACGAGGAAGTGCTCGACGTGATGCGTCGCAGTGGCGCGAAGGGCTGGGACGAGACGGTAACGAAGCGGCCAAAGGTCGCTGCGCTCGCGCTCGCCCGCTTTGTCGCCCTGCTGTCCGTGGCCCGCGACCCGGATGCGCCCGCCGGGATGAGCCGACCGCTCGTTCAGGTCGAAGTGCACCAGTGGGCGCGATCGGTGTCGCGGCTGCTGCGTGGCGTACTGCCCTGGCCGCGCGCCGAGTTCACGTGGGATGGCCGGGGTGCGTCCGCGCAGCAGCGTGCGACGCCGGACACGACCACCTCCCAGGGCAGCAAGCTGTTCCTGCCTGCGGTGTACTGCCGTGAGTGCGGGCGTTCGGGCTGGTCGGTGCTTGCTCCCGAGTCGGACTTCGAGGAGCTCAGCTTCGAGCCGCACAAGATCCGCCGGGCTACCGTGACCGCCGACAAGGCGAAGGTGCGCACCCTGGTGGCGGCCACCGACAACGAGGCCCGCGAGGGCAACGGCCGCACCGCCATGGACCGGGCGGCGCAGAAGGCACTGACCACCGGCGGCGCGGGCGTCCTGATGGTCCTCGATGGTCCCGCGCAGCGGCTGCGCCTCCCCGATCCGCAGGACGACTACGACGACGAGGACAGCCCCCAACCGTCCTCTGCCGACGCGGTGTTCGTCCTCGTGCAGCTCGGCGACAACGCTGAACGGGCCGCCAAGGACGACTGGTGCCCGGCCTGCGGCACCCACAACACGATCCGCTTCGTCGGTACGGGGTCGGCCGCGCTCGCCGCCGCCTCCGTCACCCAGCTGTTCACCGGCGGGGAGATGGACAAGGAGCAGCGTGAGACGAAGACGCTGATGTTCAACGACTCGGTGCAGGACGCCGCTCACCGCGCAGGGTTTGTCGCCTCTCGCTCGTACACGTTCTCGCTGCGGGCTCTGTTCGCCAAGCACCTGGACGAGGAGCGGCCGACCGCGCTCAACGACCTTGTCGCCGACGTCGTCGAGGCCACCACCGACCGGGAGACCCTGGCGGCCGTCGTGCCCCCGGACCTGCACGACGACGCCGGCGTGGCGCGTCTCCTGGCTGGCAGGGGGCGCGGAGGGGACCGCAGGACGTGGGATCTGATCGGGGAGCGGTTCGCGTTCGAGGCCGTGATGGAGTTCGGCCACCGCTCCCGCAACGGCCGCACCCTGGAACTGACCCGCACCGCCGCAGCCTGGGTGGACATTCCCGACACGCAGGCCGCCGTGGCGCTCGTACGGGCCACGCACGAGGAGTCCACCCACCGGGGGCTGGCGATCAGCGAGCACGATGACGCCCGCTATCTGGCGTTCCTGCGTGCCGTCCTGGAGCGTCTGCGTACCCGTGGCGCGGTCGGGCACCGGTGGCTGGAGCAGTTTCTCGACGAGGCGGGCACCAGCCGGTTCTTCATCTGGGGCGGCCGTCCGCGCGGTATGAAGGCCTTCCCCAAGGGGGTTTCCGCGCCCACCTTCCTGCTCGCGAAGCCCAAGTCGGGCAGTGAGTTCGATCTCGCCGCGGGGCGGCTTTCCTGGTACCAGACGTGGGCGCAGCGCTGCCTCGACCTGACGCGAGAACAGGCCGACGACTTCTGGGTCCGGCTGCTGCCCCGCCTCGCCGACGCGGGACTGCTCGCCTCGCGCACCCCGGGTGATACCACCGCTCGCGTCTATGGCCTCCAGCCCGGCGCCGTGCACCTGCGGCTGCTCGATGACGCGCAGGTCAACGAGGCGTATGTGCGCTGCCCCAAGTGCTTCTGGGAACAGACCGTCCACCCGTCGCTCCTCGTGCAGTACCACGGCCAGCCATGCCCGGCCTACCGCTGTACGTCCGGACGCCTGGTCGCCGGCGACCGGTGGCTGGAGATCGTCGACCGGCACGACCGGGACCGTGACTACCGCGCTGACTACTACCGCAGCCTTTACCGCAAGGCCGGTACGTACCAGGTCATCACCGCCGAGCACACCGGCCTGCTCTCGCGTGCCAAGCGCGAGACCGTGGAGGAGGCTTTCCGCAAGGGAGAGAACTTCGACGACCCGAACGTCCTTTCCTGCACGCCCACCCTGGAGATGGGCATCGACATCGGTGATCTGTCCGCCGTCGTCCTCGGTGCGCTGCCCCGCCGCCCCGCCAACTACGCGCAGCAGGCGGGCCGGGCCGGGCGCCGTACCGGAAACGCCTTCCTGCTGACCATCCCTGACCGGTCCCGGCGCGACATGTACTTCCTGGACCGGCCGCGCGACATGATCGACGGGCGGATCGTGCCCCCGGGCTCGTACCTGTCGGCCATCGAGATCCTGCGACGCCAGTACACCGCGCACCTTCTCGACCTCGCGGCGCGTAACCGTCTGCTGCGCGAGGACGGCCACCCACTGGCCGCACTGTCTCGCCGGGTCGACGAGCTCTTCGGTCCCTCCGGCTACCTCGTCGACTTCGTCGAAGCCGCCCTCGCGCACGGCGAGGAACTCGCCCGGGGGTTCCTCGCACTGTTTCCCACCGGCGTGAGCGAGATCGCCCGGGACGAGCTGAAGCAGTACGCCGTACGCGGCATCCGCTCCACCGTGGAGAAGGCCGAACGCGAGTGGGAGCGCGAGAACCAGAAGTTACGCACCCGTATCCGTACGATCCGGGCCGCGATCGACGAGCTCAAGGACGGCGACGAGGAACAGGCTCGCACCAAGGCCGAGTTGGAGGCCGAACTGCGCGCGACGTCGAAGCAGGGCGCCGCCCGGCAGCGGCAGCCCGCCCAGACCGTCCTGTGCGACCTGGGCCTGCTGCCCAACTACGCCCTCATCGATGCCTCGACCACCCTGGCCGCCACCGTCTACTGGCCCGAGGGCAAGACGCCCGAGGGGCGTGACCAGTACAAGTCGAAGCAGTACGGCTACGAGCGGCCGCGCAGCTACGCGCTGTCCGAACTCGCCCCCGGCAACACGTTCTACGCCGAGGGATACAAGCACCGCATCACGGGCATCGACATCGTCACCGGCAAGGAACAGGACTGGCGGCACTGGCGGTTCTGCCCGTCCTGCGGCTACGTCCGCACCGAGAACGCGGAAACCGACATTGCGCCGTGCCCGCGCTGCGGAGAGGCCGGCATCGCCGACTCCGGCAGCCTGCGGCAGATCGTCCAGCCCACCGTCGTCACCGCCCGCGACAGGCGGGAGGACACCAGGATCGGCGACGAGAAGGACGACCGCGACCGCCGCTTCTACACCATCCTCGACATGGTCGACATCGCCCCCGATGACTTCGCGCCGGGCAAATCCTGGCGGCACACCAGCCAGATCTTCGGCGTCGACTACACCCGGCGCGCCGTCATCCGCCGCGTCAACGCGGGGCCGCTGAGCATCGGCGCGCAGGAGAACGACCTGATCGCCGGGAAGTACATACGCGTCGCACCGTTCCACGTGTGCACCGCCTGCGGGGCCGCGACCGCCGACGGGCGGCCGGTCTTCGACGACGACCGCGATGCTGTCGACAGCTCCGCCAACCGCCGACGCGACCTCAAGCACCACACTCCATGGTGTCCGCTGCGACGCGGCGCCAAGGACGTGCCCCAGGAACCGGTGCTGCTGGCACACGAGTTGGAGACCGAGGCGCTGCGGGTGCTGCTTCCGGCCGCAACCGTCCTGGTCGAGGAGAAGGTCCATTCCTTCCAGGCCGCTCTGCGTCTCGGCGTGGACGACGCGTTCGGCGGCGACCCCCAGCACCTCGACTCCACACTCGCCACCATGCCAGACCGGGACACCGCGGAGCAGCGGCACTTCCTGGTCTTGTACGACCGTCTCCCGCACGGCACCGGCTACCTCGACCGGCTCACTGACCCGGCGGCCTTCCGGCAGGTCCTCGAAGGTGCCCGCCGACTCCTTGTGGACTGTCCGTGCAACGAGGAAGGCGGACAGGCGTGCCATCGCTGTCTGTACCGCTACACCGACGAGACGAACATCGCGAAAGTCTCCCGCCAGGCAGCCCTGGAAATCTTCGACGAACTCCTCGGCACGGACAGCGACGCCTGGGACACCGAACCCGTCGGCAACACCGACCGGATCGGCCTCGACGGACAGGTCGAGTCCGACCTCGAAGCCCGCTTCCTGAAGGCCTTGCGGAGCTGGGCCGAGGACCGCGTCGACACGAATCTGGAGGAAAGCGGGGACAACAGCGGCTACCTGCGCCTCGACGAGGCGGGGACCGTCCACGGCTGGCGGCTGACCGCCCAGCGCAACGAGGGATTCACCCGCACCGACTTCACCTTCGAACGCATCGACGGGCCCAAGCAGAAGGTCACCGTCTACCTGGACGGACATCGCTACCACGCCACCCGACAGCACAACCGGCTCGCCGGTGACGCCGACAAGCGCAACCGGCTACGGGCCGACGGCCGGACCGTCTTCCAGCTCACCTGGGACGACCTCGACGCCTTCGAACGGAAGACGGGCGTCGCGGAGGGATCGGCCGGCCGGGAGCCGGCGGAACCCGTGTGGCCGCCCTACCCGCGCACCGCCCAGGACGTCGCGAAGCAGCTGCACGCGCAGGCGGGCGGCGGCGATCTGCCCGACACCGCCTTCACCGACCCGATGACCCTGCTCCTGACCTACCTCCGCAGCCCGGACGACGCGGCCTGGGGCAAGCGGGCGTCGGCCGTGGTCGGCGGACTGCTCGGCACGAGCAACACGCCCCTGGTCAGCAACGGAACCACCGACCAGGCCCGCGAGGTGCTCGAACGCCTCCTTGACGCGTGGGGGCAGACCAGCGGGATCGACCCGGCGGCGGTCCAGGGCACGGGCACGCTCAGCCTGTTTAAGGCCGACGACATGTCCGGTCTGCCCGTCGCCTTCCTCGTCGATGCCGTTACCCGTTGCTGGACCGCGCTTGTCTGCCTGGACGACACCGCCGAAGACCAGCTCGGCACCCCGGAGCACAAGGCGCGTTGGCGCGCCTGGCTGCAGTGGTCCAACATCCTGCAGTTCCTCGCGCACGGCGGCGGCGACGGCGTCCAGCTGACCACCTCCGCCGCCGGCGGCTTCGACGTCGAGGTCCTCAAGGCTTTCGGCGGCATAGGCGAGTTGGAGACGCTGGTGGTCGAACTCGGCACCCAGGTCCTCACTCCGCAGTCGCAGCGCGGGTCTACCGAAGTCCTCGACGACACTCCCGTCGAGGCGGCGATCAGGGACCTGCTGTGGGACCAGGAGATCCTCGAATTCCTTGACGAGGACGAGCCCGATGCCCCCCTCGCTCACCTCGCCCACACCCTGGCCAACCACGGGAAGCGGGCCCCCGCCTTCGGCTATGAGCTCGGCGAGCGGGGCTGGCTGGCCGACTTTGCCTGGCACCGCTCCGATCCGGGTCTGCGGATCGCGGTCATGGCCGAGCCGTACGACCACGAGAGCGAAGAGAGCGAAAGGACCTGGCGGGCCTACCGTGACGCCGGATTCACCATCCGGTCGGCCGGCGAATGGCTTACCGACCTCGACGCTCTCCTCGCGGCACTGCCCGACGCCACCACCCGCGGTGGGTCGGCAGCCGACTCTGCTTCCGCCCCCGACTCCGCATCCGCTTCCGACGAACAGAGTGCCGCACGATGACCGCACGCCTGAGCCTGTACCAGAAGGCCGAGAACGAGCTCTACAAGATGGACTCGTCGGTCAAGACGAAGTTCTACGACTTCTGCCACCAATTCCGGAACGACCCCGACCACCCCAGCCTCGACCTCAAGCCCCTCAAAGGCGACGGCCGGATCTTCCGCGCCAAGATCAACCCCTCGTACCGGGCCCTCCTCGCCCGGGCCGGTGTCGGCGCCGACGGGGTCCAGCAGTGGCTGATCGTCGCGGTCCGACACCGCAAGGACGTGTACGAGGAACTCTCCGTCGCAATCAACCGGATCACCGGTGAGATCGAGTTCGTCGACTTCGGCGTCGTCGGCCAGAGCGTGCTGCAGCGGGCGGGGGTCCAGCTCACGCCCGCCGCCGACGAACAGGCCGCAGCCGAGACGACGCCCGATAGCGCGTCCGCGTCTGCACCCACGGCCGCGGAAGCGGCGCCGCGGGCTGCCCCACTCCTGTCGGGGAGCACTGCCGAGGACCTACGTCGGCTCGGTGTCGCCGAAGCCCTCATCGAACTCGCCCTCACCGTCACCGCCGACGACGAGCTCGACCAGCTCATCTCCGGCGCCCCCCGCCTGTCCGCCGAGGTCCTCACCGGGCTCGGTTCCGGCATGTCGGTCGAGGAGGTCGAACGGGAGATCACGAAGCCTGCCTCGGCCGACCTGGAACCGGGCTTCGAGGAGGACATGGCGGCGGCCCTCACCCGAACCGCCGTCACCACCATCGACGACGACATCCGCAACGTCCTGGCCGAAGGCGACTTCCGCGCCTGGAAGGTCTACCTCCACCCCACCCAGCGCAAGATCGTCGAGCGGAACTACAAGGGGCCGGCCCGGGTCAGCGGCGGCCCCGGCACCGGCAAGACCATCGTCGCCCTGCACCGTGTCGCCCGGCTCGCCGCCGCCCTGCCGCCCGGCCACAACAAGCCGATCCTGCTGACCACCTACACCAAGAACCTCACCGCAGACCTCCGCTCCCGCCTCACTTCCCTGATGGGCCCGGAGCTGCTCGACCGCGTCGACATCAAGCACATCGACCAGCTCGCCCAGAGTGTCCTCAACGAGAACGTCGCGCCTGGCGCACAGCGCAGCGTGATCACCGACGACCGCGCCCAGGATGTTCTGCGCGAAGTCCTCTTCGAGTACGACGAGCAGCGCTGGGACGCCGAGTTCCTCTTCGAGGAATGGGAACAGGTCGTCCTGGGCCAGTCCCTCGCCACCCGGCAGGACTACTTCAAGGCCCGCCGCGCCGGAATGGGCCGCGCGCTGAGCCGGCCCGAGCGTGCCGCCATCTGGAAAGTCCTCGAACAATTCACGCTGCGTCTGGGCAGCATGGGCCGCGAGACCTGGTCCCAAGCCGCCGAACGCGCGGCCCGTTACGAGAACGAACGCGCCCGCAAGATCCAGGCCCGGGCCGAGGACAAGGAGGCCATCGGCGGCCTCGAGCTGCGCCACCTCGACGACAACAGCTCCGCCATGCGCTACCTGCGCCACCGCTATCAGCACATCGTCGTCGACGAGGCCCAGGACCTCAGCCCTGCCCACTGGAAGATGCTGCGCGCGATGGCCGCCCCCGGCCCCGACGACCTCTTCATCGCAGGCGACACGCACCAGCGGATCTACGACCGCCAGGTCACTCTCTCCACCGTCGGAGTCAGCATCCGGGGCCGCGCCTCGAAGCTGACCCTCAGCTACCGCACCACCCAGGAGATCCTCGACCAGGCCGCCAAGGTCGTCGGCGATGCCACGTATGACGACCTCGACGACGGCACCGACAACCTCGACGGCTACCACTCTCTGCTGCGTGGCCCCACCCCCGAATTCATCGCCTGCGCCGACTGGGCCGACGAGACCACCCAGCTCGCCGCGGCCCTCAAACGCTGGCGCGAGGAGATCGCCCGCCCTAACGAGGACGGCACCGTAGGCGACCCCAGCGGCACCATCGCCGTCTGTGTCGCCGACGGCGACATGGCCGGCCGCGTCGCCAACGACCTGGAAACCAAGCACGGCATCACCACGGCCACCCTCACCAAGGACGGCCCCCAGGGCGGCGGTGAGGTCCACATCGGCACCATGCACCGCTTCAAGGGCCTCGAATACCAGAAGCTGGCCATCATCGGCGTCAGCGACGGAATCCTGCCGCGTACCGCTCTCGTCGAGAAGTACGCGACGAGCGACCCCAGGCGCTACGAGCGCGAACTGAAGAAGAGCCGCAACCAGCTCTTCGTCGCCACCACCCGGGCCCGCGACGCGCTGCGGATCTCGTGGCACGGGAGCCCGAGCCCGTTCCTTGCCGTGTAATAGGGCCCTGGAGCCCATGCTCAGACGTCAGGAAGCACTGTTGCTGGATCAGGGTCGGGCAGTCGGTACAGGGGCAGAGGTCACGGAGCGCCGTGTCGCCAGCGCTGTTGTGCCTTCAGGAGCGTGAAGATGCCGCCTGGACTGCCAGTGCGGTAATGAACGCCAGGGGAAGGACTTCCCACACGTGCCGCACGTGCAGGCCGCGCGGTTTCGCCCGGCGCCGACACGACGATGCCCCCGTGCTCGGTAAATCTGGGCACGAACCGCCGCGGCTGCTGAGCACGGGCCGCGCTTGGTCGGCCGGAACGGAGCGGTCTCTCTCTACCCCGGATCAGCTCCCCGTCTGCGAAGCCCCGACGCTGCTGTCTACCGCACTGACCGCTTGCGCGCCAATCGGCGCCTGTGAGTTGGGTTGTGCACCGTGCTGAGGGTGGCAGGGTAATGGGCGCCTAGCAGTCGGTTTCGGTCCAGCGCGCCAGCACCCCGTGGGGTTCGGTGTGACTATCGAGAGATCATCTGTCGATGCGATAGCGGCTCTGCGTGATGACGGCCTGTCGTATTTTGGTGGTGAATTCGGGTGTGCGGGCGATGCGGTCGACGCCGCCCGCTTTGCTGTGGCGCAGGGCGCTCTTGAAGTTTTGTTCCAGGGTGCTGGTCATGCGGGACATGAGCGCTTCGTTGAGGTGGTCCGGGTCGATATTCAGTAGGTCTCGTGTGGAGGGTTGGCGTAGTCGGGTGAGCGTGTAGGCCGACACGGAGGCCAGGGGGTAGAGCCAGTTTTCCAAGGTTTCCCCCAGGAGCGGTCGGTCTTCAGCGTATTGCGTGAGGAAGGCGCGGAGGCGGGTGTGTACGTCGAGGCAGAGCCGGTAGATGTCGAGGTCGTGGCGGGTCGAGAAGATCTGCGTGTAGTGCTGGTCGTCAAGGAGCAAGGCGTCCGAGTGCCGGAGCGCCATGTGGGGCTCGCGGAGGGCGAAGGCGGTGAACTCCCGTGCCAGGCGGGCCATGCTGACGACGCGGGCGAGTGGGAAGCCCAGGTTGCGGTAGTAGCTGGCGCGACGTTCGTAGTAGTAGCCGCCGGCCTGATGGAGAATTTCCTCGATGTCCTTCTGGATGGATTCGGTGGCGCGCAGAGCCCCGGCGGGTAGTTGGGTCTGGCTGTTGGTGGCCCGGATGATGCGGTCGCGGGCGGTTCCGGATTCCGGAGCCACGACGATCTTTACCAGAAGGGAGCGGTTGCGGTGCTGCCCGCCGCTCTGGACGTAGCCGTAGATCTCATGGCTCGTCTGCAAACCGTTGACGATCTGAGGCTCTTTGATCACGATCTTCTTGCCCGCAATCTGTGCGGCGTCGGCCACGACGGTGACGCCGTTGTTGAACCACCAGAAGTCCTCGCCGGTACCGGACTTGAGGGTCTCACCGATGGCATTGTTGACCACGGTCGATCCGGCGTAGTCGCGTACGTTGGACTCGAACAACTCAAGCCGGAGGGCTTCGTTGTCCGAGGTGATGAACCGGTAGTACTCGTCCAGACGTGCCAGGCAAACGTAGCCTTCGCCGAGCGAGGTGCTCATAGGTGTTTCGGTGAATACGAGTTGGGCGACGGCTTTGGCGCCACGCGCGGTGCGCTCACGCAGATCCGGTGCGTTGAGATATTCGATCTCGGCGGTGGTGTCCGAGGTGATCTTCGCGAGTTCCCTGCGGAGCCGGTCGCCCTTGGACTTGACGTTCGGGTGTGGGGTCTCCGCCGCCTTGCTGGCGTAAATGACTTTGATGCGGACCTGCGGGAACGAGGAGGCCAACTCCTCAAGCACATGAAGGAACCTGCGTGTGCGGTCCATCAGCTTGGCGTTGGTGTGCTCGACCAGGTCGTATTCTTCTCGCCCCATGTCGAGCAAGGTGGGCAGGTGAAAATGGAGCTTCTCGATCACGGTCTCTTGGTAGCCGGAGGTGTTCTTCGCCTGGAGGATCACCAGCTCGATCTTGCTTGCGCGTGAGGGCAGGTACTGGTGCGCGTCGGCGGTGATGTACCGCTCGTCGACGAAGGTCCAGATGCCATCGATACCGCAGTCGTGTGCCCCGTCTACGACCCCGTCAGTGATCTCGTCGTTGTCGAGATCCCAGTCCTGCAGGGCTTTATCGGCCGCGAAGAACGTGAAGAAGTCGTCTCTGCTCTTTTCGGGTGCAAGCTTTCGGTGTTGGTCTTCCAGGATTCGATCGAGCAGTCGCTGGTCGTTGTTCTGCCCCGATGCCATGCAACACCTCACTGATACAGAGGGGTCCTAGACATGAGATGCTGACACCGTCGATGGAGAAAGAACACCCTGCGGGGTAGAACGTGTTGGGGCGCACGGGTGTGAATGCTGCGCATGTGCGGGCATGGGCCTCGTGCTCGAAGAGCGCCCGGCAGGTGATGATTCGTCGCTGGCGATCATGCTTCCTTTGTCCCGGACGCCACGCCTGTATCGGTCCGGCTTATCGACCGTGTGGGTGCCCCTAACATGGCTGCCCCATGCGACCTGCGTGTATCCGTGCATGACGCCGCCGAGTAGATCACGGCGGATGACTTCGGCGTCTGGTGCTATGGGGTGGGGGAGTGGTCGCAGGGTGCTGCTTGGTGGAGGGCGCGGTGTGGGCGGTGGGCGTTGAAGTGTGTCTCGTTTACGGCCATAACACTTCGCAGGTGTCGTTCGTTGACGATCAGCGTGCGGTCGAAGGCTTCTCCGCGGCATCTGCCGATCCAGCGCTCGATGTACGCATTGGCCCGCGGGGCCCGAACGGGAGGGCGCAGTATCTGGATGGCCTTGGATGCGAAGACGGCGTCGAAGGCGGTCGTGAACCTGGCGTCTCTGTCCCGGACCAGGAACTGCGCTCGGTCGATGCGGTTGTCCAGTGCCACGAGGAGGTCACGCGCCCGCTGGACTGTCCAGATACCGGTCGGGTGGGCGGTGACGCCCCAGAGGCGCACCCGACGGATGGATATCTCCATGACGACAATGCAGTACAGGCGCCCCAGCAGTACGGTGTCCGCGTGGAAGAAGTCCACCGCTAGGATCCCGGAAGCTTGATTGCGCAGAAACTGGGCCCAGGTCGGGCCCGTGCGTTTTGGCGCCAGGTCGACCCCGGCCCGCTTCAGAATCGCCCAAACCGTCGAGATAATGACTTGGCGGCCCAGACCGGCGAGTTCACGGGCGATTCTGCGGTATCCCCATGGTGGGTTCTCCCTAGCTGTTTGCAGCACTAGTTCCCGTACAGCGGGGCGGGCAGGCGGGCGGCTGGAACGTCGGCGTTCGTAGGTTCAGCGGCGCTTGACCAGGTCGGAGTGCCAGCGAGCAGGGTGCCTGGGGTGACGAACTTAGGTGCCCTGCTCGCTGGGACTTGGGCAGCAGCCGGGACAGTGCCGCAATTACTAACCGGCCCGCCCATGAGGGCTGTGGCCGGGCGACTTGACGGCGAAGGGTGGCGAGTTGGTGTCGGAGTGCGAGAATTTCCGCGTTCTTGGCAGCCTCCGATCGCGCCACCAATGCGATCCATCCCAGGACTTACAGGAAGGTCAGGTATAACAGTCGCAGAGCCATGTCTCAGGATCCCGCCCTGCCTGGCCTTGACCAGCAGGCCAGGTCGGTAGGGGCAGCCGCGTTTTGGGCATCCACAGGCTTTTTGGTGTTCGGTTCGGGCTGTGGGCAGGTGCACCGGCTGGCCCCGGGTGCCGTACGCGGAGAGCATGAGCCGCCAGCGCGAGCTGTACGAGGCGGGCATGATCTGGCGAGTAGGCCTCTCAAACGTCGCTCGCCTGTGAGCTGTCTGAAAGTCGCCGAACGATCATCGGCAGGGCCGTACGATTTCCCAATTAGCCGCGTGCAGGTGGGTATTCTGAGCGTGGCGGTCTGCCTGCGCCCTATGTGGCGCAGGCCTGGTAGCGGGGGTCTGATGTATCTGGCCACACTGAGCGCCGAAAACTTCCGAGTCTTCGGCGCCCGGCATTCAGTGGAGGAGGCTGGGGGGTCCCTCCAGCTGGAGCTGGGTCGGGGTGTCTCCGTGCTGGTCGGGGAGAACGACGCAGGGAAAACGGCCATCGTCGATGCCATCCGGTTGTGCCTGCTGACGACGACGGCGGACTTCTACCGGGTCACAAAGGACGATTTCCATGTTGGTCCCGAGGGCCGCGCGGAAACGTTCACGATCACGTGTTGTTTCAAGGACCTGTCCACAGAAGAACAGGGCATGTTCCTGGAGCTGTTGACCACGGACCAGCACGGTACGACGTCCCTGTACATCAGTTTCAAGGCTCAACTGATGGAGCCCCTACCGCCGCACCGGGTGTCCGTGTCGACGAGGACGGGTCCTGACGGAGACGGCCCGGCTGTGGACGGCGAGGCGCGGGAGCATCTCAAGGCAACGTACCTCCGTCCGTTGCGGGACGCCGAAGGAGAGTTGCGGGCAGGGCGAGGTTCCAGACTCTCGCAGATCCTCGCCCACTACCCCACCATGCAGGCCGAGGGGAAGGACGATTTCGACACCGGCGAAGACACGGCCAAGACTCTCGTCGGAATCATGCGCAGAGCCGAACACCACATTCGTTCTAACGCCACTGTCGAAGCGGCACTCAAGGACATTAACAGCGGCTATTTGGAGAAGTTTTCCATTGGGGCAGAAACGCTCCGCGGAGAGATCGGCATTGCTGGTGACGCGACCCTCTCCAGGGCGCTGGAGCGCCTCGAACTCAGACTGTCGGCCGGTACGCCGGAATGGATCCGGCGTGGTCTTGGCTACAACAATGCCCTCTTTATGGCTGCCGAACTCTTACTACTCGGCAACAGCGACGTCGCTCCTCTGCTCCTCATCGAGGAGCCGGAAGCGCACCTGCACCCTCAGCTCCAGACGAGAGTTATGGATCTTCTGATCGAGCGGGCGGGGAGTGGCTCTGATGCGCAGGTTCAGGTTCTGCTTACCACTCACAGCCCGCACCTCGCATCGGTCGTCCCGGCCGAATGGATAATCCTTGTGGCGGGTGGGCGCACGTACAGTCTTAGACCGGGTGTGACCCGACTCGAAGCGGGCGACTACGCATTCCTGTCCAGGTTCCTCGACGTGACTAAGGCTAACCTGTTTTTCGCCCGCGCAGTGGCTCTGGTGGAGGGGGACGCAGAGGCGCTCCTGCTGCCGGCTCTCGCGGCTGCTGCGGGATGGTCATTCAGTGAGAACGCCGTCAGTATTGTCAATGTGGGGCACACTGGCCTATTCCGCTACAGCCGCATCTTCCAGCGGGACGGCGAACAGATTCCAGTATCCGTCGCCTGCGTACGCGACCGTGACCTACTTCCTGCGGGTACACCTGATGAAATGAGCGGCGAACTGCGCTGCATTACGGACTTGACTGACCAACAGGTCGCGGAACACGTGGTGGGTTTGAAGACTGGGGACTCTGGCCCCGTGAAAACCTTCGTGTCCGACCATTGGACATTCGAGTATGACCTCGCGGCAGCCTCGTGGCCGCTCGCGATCGTAATGCATCAGGCGGTCCGTTCGGCTTGGGCGTCGATGGGAAAGTGGCCCACAGACCATGATCTAGCCGACGTGCAGGCCCGCGCAGCTGAGGAAGTGAAGCGGTGGCAGACGGCCGGGAGGACGTTGGGCGAAGTTGCGATGGAGGTATATCGGCCGCTGCGTAGGACAGGTAAGAAGGCCAGCAAAGCCGTGACCGCGCAGTACGCCGCGCAGCTGTTGCCTCCGGAATCCCTCAGCCCAGCGGACCTCCCACTGTACCTGCGCGATACGTTCGGCCACCTTTGCGGAGGGGCATAACCCGTGGCGATACCACTGGCCGCCGACGCCCTGTCTAAAGAAAAGGCCGAGATCATCGCCGCCGGGATGGGTCTGACGCTGACGCATCAGGAGCAGTGGGATTTCCTGCAGAGCCTGTACTCCATGGATCTGCAGGCGGCGCCCGGATCGGGGAAGACCAGTCTGATCGGCCTCAAGCTGGCCCTGCTCGCCCAGGGATGGACGTCGACTACTCGCGGAGTGTGCGTCCTATCTCACACCAACACTGCCAAGGACGAGATCAATAGTCGGGTCGCTGTAACTCCAGCAGGACGTGCACTTCTGCGCTACCCGCATTTCATCGGCACGATCCAGTCCTTCACCCACACGTTTCTGGCCGCCCCCGCGATCCGAGGACAGGGTGGTCGGGTCCTGGTGGTGGACGACGACGCGTACGCCGCTGCGGCTCAGCGCATTTTGAAGAGCAGTGGGAGGTACACGAAGCTCCGACATACGTTGGGGCGCAGGACCGATGGTCAACGCCTGCTCGCTGACGCTTGCTACGTCTGCGACGGCGCAGAGCTCAAGGTCACATCCTCCAGACCTCTTCCCTTTGGCGCGGAATCTGACAGCGGGCAGCAGTTCGTGCATCTTAAGCATCGGATTGCATGGTCCGGAGTGTTCCGATTCCAGGACATGTATGCGATCGCCGAGCGACATCTTGCCCGTGCACCGGACCTAGCACAGGCCGTCGCGCGGCGCTTTCCGTTCGTGCTCCTGGACGAGATGCAGGACACCGATGCGGTGCAGCAACTCTTGCTCGACAAGGTCTTCGGGTCTGTGAGTACCGTCGTGCAGCGTGTGGGGGACGTGAACCAGGGGATCTTCTCCCGCAGCCCGAGCGAAGGCGCGGGCAACTCGTCGTTCCCACTGCCGATGGCCGCCGAACTGCCGGTGAGTCAGCGCTTCGGCAGCATTATCGCCCAACTCGCCGGTGAGCTAACCGTCCATCGGAGGCAGAGGATCGTCGGCGCTGGTCCCGATGGGACGGTGGCCCTGCTCGTCTTCGACGAAGGATCGGTCAACAATGTCGTTGCAGCCTTTGAGTACTTGGCGGCTCAGATTGTCCCCGAGGATCTGCTGGCGGCCAGACCACCGAGGGTTCTGGGAGCCCGGAGGCGGCCAGGTGGGGCGAAGCAGTTCCCGCAGAGCCTGGCCTGCTATGTCCCGGATTTCAGTGTTGAGGAAGAGATAGCGGGGTCGCAGGGGCCGCTGGTCCCGCTCGTGCGCGCCGCACGAGACCGATGGGGGGACGGCCTCAGCCACGCGGCGGCAAGCGACCTATGGAACGGGATCCGCACCCTGATCCGACCCACCCGAATGCACGGAGTGCCGCCGCTGCCAGCGCTCGGCAGGTTGGAAAGATCGCCAGCCACCGCGGGTGGGCGAACGAGGGCAGCGCTCCTGGACCTGCTCACCGAACCGGTGGAGGAGCCATCGAGATGGGCCACGCTCACCAGTCGTCTGACCGACGCCCTTTTGGGCCTGCCAGACGTTCTCCCCGCAGACTTGTCCAGCATGTATGGCCATACAGAGCCGGTGTGGAAGGAAAACTTGCCTTCTGGCCACCTGGGTAAGGCCGTCGCTGGAACAATTCAGAGCGCCAAGGGCGAGACCCACGCCGCTACCTTGATTCTCGACTGCCTGGGGCGTACCGGTAAGAAGCACGACGTCAGGCAGGCGATAGCCTTTCTGGCCGGACAGGGAGACCTGACGCGAGCCTCCGGGACCGTCAAGCAGGCCATGCAGTTGATCTTCGTGGGTGCCACTCGCCCGACTCATCTGCTCGCCTTCGCCACCCTGAGGGAGCATGCCACGCCCCATCTGGCGGTGTTGGAGGGGCGAGGCTGGCTCATTCGTGACGTGTCTGTCCCTCACTGGGGAAGCCGCTGAAGGGGGGCAATACGTGGTGCAGACTGCTTGAGTCTGGTCGGTTCTTGACCACAGAGCGAGTCTCTTCTACCGCGTTGCCTGGTCCTGAATGGAAGGAATGGCAGGAGGTGTGCGGCGCTTGCGCTTGGCCAGGGTGTAGCCGACGAGTGTGGTCAGCGTAGTGGCGAGGAATCGCCCAGGACGTCATGCGGCAGGATGTGGGGGTCTCCCACACCCTGAAGAAGCTCAAAACGGCCGGGCTGCTCACCTCCGAGCGGCGCGCCACCTGGGTCTACTACCGCGCCGAGCCGTCCGTCCTCGCGGCCACTGGGCAGTTGCACCCGGCGCTCCGCAGCCTGATCCCGACCTCTTTTCCAAGGGGCACACGGAAGTGAGCAACGGGGTGTCCAGCGCTGTGATCGTGCCGGTTCAGCCGTAGTCGCAGTCGGGGCGGCAGGCGCATGCATCTGCCGTGGCCGCAGGCGCCGCACTGGCAACGGTCGAGGGTGCGCAGCCACCCTTGCCTTCCCCGCTTCCACCTGAGCCGGACCAGGGATGCGTGGGGTGACGAGCCGGTGCCCACGCAGGCCGGGGGAGTAGGCGGGTGAGTGCGGCTAGCGCAATGCCCGGCCCGGCCACGTGGGCTCTGGAGCGGTGATTCGTCGGCGCAGAGGGTGGGTATTCGGCGTTTTCCGCTGCGTTGTTTCTGCACAGCAGGGCCAGCCAGGCGAAGAGTCGCGTCGCGAGCAGATAGGTCATCTGTGTGAGCAGGCTCTTGATCATGCCCTGACTCATTGCCGGGAAGTCCGGGCATCGGTTGCCGTGCGAGGTCCCCAACCTCGTGTGTATCCCTGGTCAAAACCCCGTGTCGTCAGGCTTTGAGGGCGGCGACTTTTCGCGCCCGCCCTGCCAGGTCTTTCACAGGTCGCGCGGCGGCATGAGCGCGCATCTCCCGGCGCATCGTCCCGAAGTGCTCGTCGCCGCGCGCGGAGGAGACGAGCTCATACTCGTCCAAGAATCGGCCCCAGGAGGCGCACGCCGCGTCCAGATGCCCGTGGGCGAGCTGCCGTTGCGCCAGCAGGGCGTAGGAGTGCACGCGGCCCTGCCGTTCCTGTGCGGGCTGAACCTTGATGGAGTCCTGTAGCGCCTTGATGCTGCCGGGCAAGTCCCGCTCCTCGTACAGCACATGCGAGAGGTGGAAGAGCCATGCGGTGCGGTCGTATCCGCCCACGGCGTCACGCCGGTTGTCGGCCTTCGCCAGTGCGGCCTCGGCCTCGCTCAGCCGTGCGTGGGCCTGCCGGCGGTCCTTGACCATGGACGCGGCGTGGGCCTGCTGCCCACGCAGGAACGCCACCAGACGCGGGCCGGCCTGTGGTGCGGCCTCGGCGGCGCTGTCGGCGAACTCCAGCCCCTTGCGGCCGTGGCGAAGGCTCGTCATCTGCAACGACATGCCCCGCAGGGTGCGGCAGTACGTCACGTGGTCCCCGGCTTCGTCGGCGAGGGAGAGGGCTTTGAGGTACCAGCGCTGGGCGGCGGCGTGGTCCTTCTCGTACATCGCCATCCAGCCGGTGAGGTACGTCAGATCCGAGGCTGCGGCCTTCATGTCGGCCGCGACGGGGCCCGACGCCTCCGCCTTCATCCACGGCCCGACCGTGTTGACCAGGAATGCGGCTGCCATCGGCCGTGCGTGACCTGCGCCGTCCTCGTCCAGGATGTCGGCGATCCGGACTGTCGTGCGCCGCACTGAGGCGACCTGTGAGCTGCCGATACGCGTGGTGGCTTTGCCTGGTGAGACCGGCTCGCTGGCGTGTGCTGCCGCCGTGCCGAAGACGGGTACGGCCAGCGCTGCAGTGAATACGCCGGCAGCGAGGACGCCGCGTCGAGAGGGATCCATGTCCGCCCTTCCCAGGTCGATCAACTCCTCCACAGTGTCGGGGTGTTGAGAGCCGCCGGCGGGTGTGGCAGGGGTCAGGCCTGCTTCCTCGTGCGTGATGGGCCTGCTGAGTTTCTCCGACAGGGCGGCCACCACTATCGCCCTGACCTGTTGCTTTGGTTGGTGGCCGCGTAGCCACATCGAAACCGACTGACCGCTGTAGGTCAGCGGCATCCCGGCGAGGGCGCCGATGCGGTTCACCGCGCGAGCGAGCTCCTCGCGCTGGCATTGACCCTGGTCAAGCAGGTTGGCCAGCTTGGTGTTCGGCGTACGCGGTGTGCCTGCCATGCGTGATTCTCCCGCCAGCTCCGTCAGCTTTTACGGCGTTTACGTGCGCGCTCTTCCTTCACGGTACCCGCGCAGCGTGACCGGTAGTTGGCTGTACGTCAGGAACCAGACGGAACCATCTTGTCCACCCCAGGGAGCCCGCGGTGACCCTCATGACCACCCCTCACCACCAGACCAGCGACCCCGTGGACCTGGCCCTCGTCGACAACGCTGTCCACCGCGCCGAAGGACTGGCCGTCGCCGACCCCAGCAGCCGTCTCGCCGACGCTGTGGCCGCCGAGCTGGCGACCTACCTGGCCGCGCTGATCACGCCCGCCGAATACCACCTGGGCCGCATGCCGGGACGTAGCCCTGCCGAGCAACGCGCTCGCGATGTCCTCGCCGACAGCATCGGCCACGCCAGATCCGTCCATCACGACCAGCAGACCGGCGCGTTCACCAACCCCACCGCCCGGCTCTACCTTCTCGCCGGTGCATGCCGTCTGCTCAAGAACGCGATGGTGCCGTCGTGGTGAACCGGTGGGACGGTCACCGCTCTCGGCGTCCGATGCGCTCCAGAGCGACCGAGACGGTCATCACCACGGCGCTGGTATCGCTGGTCGTGATCACCTTCAGCCTGCTCCTCATCCACACACTGGCCGGCGCCTGAGCCTTCTTAACTCCCGTGCCGGGCCTCACCAGCCGCCCTTGCTTCCCAGCGAGGCGGCCCGGCACGGGTCCCGCGGGCAGATCCGCCCGCCCCGGAGCACAACCGACGAATGGAACCCGCTGTGAAGCAACGCCTGGACCAATCCACCAGCTTGCAAGCCACGACGCTCGGCGGCATCGAGCTGGGCCCGCTGTTCACCGATCACGCTCAGTACGAGGTCCCCGACCTGGCAACCCGCTTTGCCTACAAGAAGGAAGCAGGCTCCTCGGACACCAACCACGAGTACGACAGCCTCAAGGTCTGACCCGCCCCGCCCCAGCACCCGTGTGCGTGGGGCCCGGCCAGGCCCAGACACCGCCCGGCCGGGCCCCGCGCCTCACCTCGTGGAGGACCCGTGCTCAAACTGCGCATCCAACCCACCCCGGCCGACCGCGAGGCCGGCGGGTGGGCGAGGACCAACACCCGCCTTCAGTGCGGCGCGTCCTGGGTCGCCCCCCTCGACCATCCGTCCCTGGACGCGGTCGCCCTCACCGACCGCGATACCGGACAGGTCCTTGTCCATGTCCGCGAGCGCGACGCCCGTCGTGCAGGCGATGCCCGACGTGCCGTCGTGGAGCTGTCCACCACCTCCTTCCGCGAGCTCCGCGCGGAGCTCTTGGCCTGGCCCCTGAACTTCATCGCCATCGATCTTGCCCCCGACGGCACGGTCAGCGTCAGGGCCGGTGAACGCGGCACCGCCCCGCTGTACCTGACAGCCATCGGCGGGGTGCTGCACGGATCGTGGACCACCGCAGACCTCGTCAAACGCATGCCCCGCGTGGAATTCCATATCGCCGAGACAGCACGACTGCTCAGCCTGTGGTTCCGCTACAGCCACCACACCTGCTTCTCCGGCTTGTACCGGCTGACCGAGCGCGCAGCCGCCCACTACAACGGCCACGGACCGATCCGCTTCGAGCGGCCTGCCCCGGCGCTGCACTCCAAGGCCCGTGCTCTCGCCGATGACGCGGACGTACTGACCGCTTACGGCACCATGCTCGACGCGGTGCTCGACCGGCATCTGTACGACCCGGACACCACCAGCGCGCATGTCTCAGGCGGCTTCGACTCCGCCGTCACCGGCACCCATCTGTCACTGCGCCACCCCGGAAGGATCACCGCTTCGGCGATGCTGCTCCCCGGCCCGATGGGAGTGCAACAGCGCACGCGGCGAGCCGAGATGCTCCGTACCGGGCGCTTTCGCACCGACATCACCACCCCGGCCCTGCCTCCACTGCACCCAGACGGACGACGCGCCCAGAGCGGATACGTCTACCCCTACGAAGAGCCCTACCACGAGGCCACCACCGCTCTCGTCTACCAACTGGCCGGGGCCGGCATCCGTACCGTGGTGACCGGGATCGGCGGAGACGAGATGGTCGCCCTCACCCCCGAGGAAGCACCACACCCTCCCGTCGGCCCGGGCCACGCGATGACCCAATGGCTGGGGCCTGCCGCCCGCGAGGCCCTCATGGACGTGGACGGAGACACCTGCCCGCCCGCCGTCGTCAACGAAATGACCCTGCTCGCGATGGCATCGGCCGCACCCCTGCTGCTCGAGGCCGGGATCTGGCCTCTGCACCCCTTCGCCGATCCGGACATGATCCGCTTCGGCGAATGGCTGCCCCGCTCCTGGCGCTCCCGCAAGAACCTGCACCGCCGCCGCCTGAGCGCCCTGGGCCTGTCCGAACTGGTCGTCGAGCCACCCCTGCCGGAAAACTTCACCGACATCATGAACACCGCGATCCGCACCACACTGCCCACACAGGTGCGACGCCTACTCGATCAAGGTTCTCCGCTCATCGACGCCAAGCTCGTAGACGCCGACACCCTCACCCAAGCTCTCACGCGCATCGAATCCGGCGACATCCGCGCCACAGACGACCGCCTCGCCGACGTCGTCGCCGCCGACCTCGCCCACCGAGCCGCCCACAACTGAGAGCCTCAAACACATGTACGTGATGCGCCCCGCCACCACCGACGACCGCGCCGCTTACACCGAGCTGATCCGCGCCCGTGCCGCCTGGATGGTGAGCACAGGCAAGGTCGGTGGTGCAGACCTCCTCGAAGAGGACCGGGCCGAGCAGATCGCCGCACAGGCCGGGAACGGCCGCACCCCCGTATGGGCTTTGCTCTCACCCGAGGCAGAACTCATCGGCTGCACCAGCCTCTACGACCAGACCCCCGCATGGGGATGGACTGATGCCGAGCGCGCCGAGCCCGCGCTCTTTCTGGCCACCACCTTCACCCATCCCGACCACCGGGCGACCAAGCCCGGCACCCTGATTGCCTGGTGGGCCCTGGCACACGCAGTCAGCACCGGGAAACTCTGGGTGCGACGCGGCTGCGGACACCAAGGGCTGGTGCGCTACTACCGCGACCATCAGGGCTTCGACCTCATCCACGAAACCGAGCGCGGAGGCCACCCCGCCTACCTCCTGGCCCGCAAAGCCGAGGAGCTCAACCACCTGCCCGTCACCACCGACCCCACCGGCACTTTCACCTGACTCCTCGGGAGGCGCACGCATGCCCAGCAATGTCACCGAGCGCGACGCCGCGTTCAACCGCAAAGCCTGGGACACTCTGGCCACCACCCGCACCGGTCAAGAACCAGTCCTGTACTGGCACTTTCGCGACGCGCCCGGGCCTGGCGTCGAACTCCTGGGCCTCCTGACCGGGGCAACCGTCGCGGAACTGGGGTGCGGCAACGGCAGCCGTCTCGCCCACATTGCCCAGCATGGGGTTGCTCGCGGGATCGGTAACGACGTCTCGCCCGTACGCATCCACCAGGCCGGCACCCAGTACGCCACGCAAGAACGTCTGGAGTGGTGGCTCGGGGACGCCATTCGTATCACCCCCCACCTACCGGTGTTGGATGCCGTGTTCTCCGTGTTCGGTGGGCTCTGGTTCGCCGACCCCCACCAACTCCTGCCCGCCCTCCGCCAACGGATCAAGCCCGGTGGGCGGCTCGTCTTCTCCTGCATGACCCGCGCCCCCGGCGCCCCCGAAGGGCGCCGCCAGATGATCGTCTACACCCCGGCTACCGGCCGCGTCCCCGTTGTGCGGTGGATGTACTCGATCCAGGGCTGGCTAAGGATCCTGGCTGAACACGGGTACCGCGTCGACACGGTCGACCAAGCCCACGACCAGCGCAATCAACGCGTCCGCAGCACCGTATTTGCCGCCCGTATCCCCCAGTGATGTCGCCGAGCGGTGCTCTCGGTACAGGGCGTCGCGTTCATCGGTGCCTGTGATCGGCCGGGCTCTCACGCGGGTCCCTATGCCGGATCGAGGGCCATAGCCATTGCGCCGGAGTCGGAGAGCGCTCCGGGCGTCTTCGGAGGTGGTCGGCGAGGACTCTGGCACCGTCGATCAATTCGGATCAGGGCGTTCCGCTCTTGTTGGAGCGGGGGGTGTGGTGGTCGCGGCCCAATGCCGCGATCACGGGAGGCCCCCATGTTTCTGTCTCTGCCACTGTCCGGCGCGCTCTTGCTGAGTGCGCTGTCCGTCTCGGCCGCGTGTGCTCTGGAGGACGTGCGAGTGTGCTTCCGCCAGGGGCGGGGTCGTCACCGCCGCGCTGGAAGCGGTCGGCACGCGCAGCGTGGCGGTGCGCGATGAGGCCCGGGGTGGGCCGCAGGGCTCCGGAATCTCGGCAGCTGTACACCTGGGGGCCGGGTGTCGAGAATCCGGTGGGGCTGGCGCGTGCCGCTGTATGCGCTGAGTTCGTCAGGCTTGAAGTGCCGGAAGATGTAGCCGAGAACGCTGTACTCGCAGTGTCCGAGCTTGTGGCCAATGCCGCCGAGCATGCATGTGGGCCATATGCGGTCTGCTTGCGCCGCACCGCGCGGGAGCTGCTCTGCGAGGTACATGACGGGTGTTGCCAGATGCCCGTAGTGACACCGGCTATCTCGACCGTGCCGTTTGAGCCCCAAGAGATCGATCGGGGCGGTGGACTGGACGCGCTGTGTGAGGCGCTGTCCGAGCGCGGGCGGGGCTTGGGCATTGTGAACTACCTCAGCGGGGGTAGTTGGGGCGTTCGCAGGACCTCGGTAGGCAAGTGCATCTGGGTGGACGTAAGTTCGTGCCGCTCGTGAGGGGTGCGGCGGGCGTCGTCGATGTAGACGCCCGCCGCGCTCACGTGACGGCAGTCCTCTGTGGCCATTTGTGGGGCTGTTCAAACCACGGAGTCGCATGTCCTTCCCGGCAGTTGAGGTGAACCACTTGCCGCGCTCCGATGCGGTACGCACCGTAAGGGTGAAGGGGAGGGCGTTCTTCCGCTGTCGGTTTAACTCACCGGAATCATCGGGCATGACGGGTGCACCAAGTGACCACGCGGACACTTTGTGTGCTTCATGGCTGGTGAGAGCGGGGCGTATGACGGTGATGAGAGCGCACGGGGTTGCGGTTCTTTGTGCCGCAGCAGGGTTGGCGGTTGGTTTGAGTGGGTGCGCGAAAGACTCGGCTCGGCAACCGGACGTGAGCGATTCGCGGGCGGTCAAGGCGGCGAGGCCTTCTTCGCCGTCTTCGGCGCCATCTCCTACAGGCGAGGGGGAGCGCGAGGCGATCGTGACGTACGGGGCGATGTGGGAGGACGCCGCTGCCGCCTCTCGCACGTCCGACTCCAAGCATCCTCGGCTCAATGACCATGCCAAGGGAGACGCTTTGAGCCTGTTGCGCTACATGATGGAGCAGGCCCGTAAGAAGGGGGTCACCAACCGGGGTACGGCCAGTACTACCCCGACGGTGGTGAAGTCGAGTAAGAACGAGTTCGAACTGTTGGATTGCGTTGACGGCTCCAAGTGGGTGCAGGTCAAACCCGCCAGGTCCCCTGATGGCGTCGCGGGTGCGCACTACCGCACGGAGGCGACCGTCGCCTTCAAATCCGGAAAGTGGATGGTTTCCAAGCTCTACTGGGGGGCGGCGGGGTCATGCATGGACTGAGGCCGCCTCTCGTGGCGAAGTCCATGGCCGCCTTCGTTGTGGCGTCAGCAATGCTCGGGGCGCTGGCAGCGCCAACTCGGGCGAGCGCTGAACCGGACCCCAGCATGGATCTTGGCACCGGCGTGAAGTGCCACGCGGGTAAGTGCGGTGTCGGGGCGGCGAGCGAAGCGCGTCCCCCGTCTCGTGGGAACCCTGCTCCCGGCTCTGCTTCCGGGGGCACGGCGGCGACGGGCGGAGATGCGAGTTCTGGAAGCGGTGCGATGGAGTGGAAGCGTCGGCCGGGCCAGATGTACGGTCCGCGCGGTGTTCCCCTGCCTGGGCAGAGCTTTGCTGAACCCGCTGACAAGAGGCCAACGGGGAAGAAGGGCGGCGGTGGCGGCGCTCGCCCGGAGCCTGCGGTCGTGGCACAGCAGGCGGTGCGGGAGTTGGTGCTGCCTGACCCGGAGATTCGGACCAACCCTGATGAAAAGCATGCGCAGTTGGTGCGAGTGCCGACGTGGATGTGGCTCGACCGGGTGATGTGGAAGCCGGTGTCGGAGACCGCGGAGGTGCCGGGTGTGTCGGTGACGGCCACGGCGATACCGCGTACCGCGACATGGCGCATGGGCGACGGCAAGAGGGTGGTCTGCGAAGGCGCTGGGACTCGGTATTCGGCGAAGCACGCGGCGCATTCGGAGTCCCCGGACTGCGGACACACCTATCTGCGGTCGTCGGCGGGGCAGCCTAAGGAAGCGTTCACGGTCTCGGTGACTGTCACCTGGGATGTGGAGTGGCACGGCGGGGGCGAGCAGGGGGTCATTCCGGGGCTGCAGACGCAGGCGCAGATGTCGTTGAGGGTGGCTGAGGCGCAGGCGTTGGTCGTGTCCTGACCGTCGGGCAGGGCTGGTGTATCGGGCGCCGGGGGGGCGGCGCCGCAGAGTTTCTCTTTGATCGAGTGGGTGAAGTGTGGGTACCTCTATGTCTTCTTCCAGGTCCGCGGACGCGAACGGTACGTGGGCGTGGCTGAAACCGTCGCGGCAGCCGGTTGAGGAACCGCCGACCGTCGAGGGGCTGGTGGGGGCGCGACGGCGCTGGCGGCCCGGCCTGATCGCGCTCGGCGTGGCGGGAGCGGTCGCCTGCGCGGGCGGGGCCGCGTGGATGGTAAGCAACGCGGGAGAGCGGCAGCCCGTGCTGTCCGTGGTGCGGCCGGTCGCCGCGGGCGAGGTGATCGAGCCGACTGATGTCGGCGTAGTGCGTCTGGGGGTGGATGACGCCAAGCAGGTGGTTCCGGTGAGACGGCTTGAGACGGTGGTCGGGCGGCGGGCTGTAGTGCCTTTGATGGCCGGGCAGTTGCTTGCGCCCGGGCTGGTGGGGGGCAGGGCGGACTTTCCTCCCGAGGGGCGGGCACTGGCTGTGGTCGGTGTGGAGCCGGGGATGCTCCCCGCGGGCCTGGCGTCCGGGCAGCGGGTGGCCGTCGTGCCGGGCATCGAGCCGGGCGGGCGTGCGGTGGCCGGTGAGGACGCGAAGCTTCCTGATCCGGTGCTGGGCGTGGTCAGTGCGGTGGGGCGGCCGGAGTCGGCTTCAGGCAAGGGGGCGGTGACCGTGCTGGTGGAGGGGGCGGCCGTGCGCCGGGTGGCGCAGATGCCCGAGCCGAGGATCGCGGTGCTGAGCGAGTCGGTGAAGGAGGTGTCGTGATGCGGCAGATCGTGGCCCTCGGCTCGTTCAAGGGGGCGCCAGGGGTGACCACGCTGGCCCTGGCGCTGGCCGCAGCGTGGCCGCAGGGCCACGTGGAGCGGCCGGTGGTGGTGGAGGCGGATGTCGACGGGGGTGATGTCGCGGTGCGTTTCGGCTTGCCGGATGCGGTGGGTCTGCTCGCGTTGGCGGCCGGGGCCCGGGAGGGCGGGGCGGAGAGGGGAGCGGGGGACCTCGTTGCTCCTCAGCACGATCGGCAGCCTCAGCCTGTGCCGCTCCCTCCTACGAGCCGGACTCGTCGACCGCTTCCGGGTCGTGATGTTCCCGGTGATCACCGGGGCCACGGGCGCAGAACGCATCTACGACGGCTATCCCGACGTGGCCCTCGAGATGACCGAGCACCGCACCTTCGACGGCCGCATCCAGCTGGTCGAGTACAAACCCCGCGTGCTCGAGCACCCGCCGCTCGCTGTTCCTGCGTGACCTCGCCCCGTCCGGCCTGCCGGGCTGGCGACTGATTCGCGGCGGTTGGGTTTGGTGAGGCTGGTGGGTGCCGCTTCAGGGCCGGAACTCGTGCTAGGACCCGCGTTCGCCGACGGCGACGAGCCTGCGGCCGTCGAACAGCCAGGTGCAGGAAAGCAGCGGCGTCTCGACGTGGCTGGCTGCGGCCCGGCCGGTGTCGGCGTTCCAGACGCGGAGCAGGGAGCCTGCGGTGGCGATCCACTTGCCGTCGCGGGACGGCGAGGCCGTTCACGGGACCGTAGGGGCCGGCGACGGTGGACAGGAGGACGCCGGTGATCGGGTCCCATCGCGCTTCGTAGTTGCGTGCGCCAGTCAAAGCGCACAGACCCGCGCATCAATGGGTAAACGAAGCTGCTCAAGTTGTACGCGCGGTGGAATTGCTGGCGACAATCAGCGTCACTGTCGCCAGCGCAAGAACGATCTCTTCGGCATGCTCTACACCTAGCCCGGCCTGTGCCAGTGCGTACGACGCCCCTGCTGATACTCGTGCGCTCCCTCTCGCCCGCGGGCGAATTGCCCGGCGGGGGACGCGCCACGGGTTTCCTCGTCGTCCGGAGACCTTGGATGGCGCACCTGGCAGCGGCGGGGACAGCACGTCGTTGATCAAAGCGTCGGCGATCATGACCGTGCCGTTGTGTGTGGTGATCCGGCTGATCTCAGCCAGCCCCTGGTGCGAGTCTTGCCAGTGGCGCAACGAGAGGGTGGAGAGGACCAGGCTGAATACGTGGTCGCCGAACGGCAGTGCCTCGGCGCGGGCTTGTAGCCACTGGGCTGGTGTCGGGCTTGTGTCAGCCTGGTCAATCATTTCGGCACAAGGGTCGATGCCAATCACCATGGCTTTGGGGAAGCAGCGGACGCATGACCGGGGGAGGCGTCCGGTGCCGCAGCCGATGTCCAGGATCAGATCGGGGTCGGGGACGCTGTGGCGGGCAAGCTCGAGCACTCTGCGGTGTACTGGCTCATACAGCATCTGTTGCAGCTGGCTGTGCTCGTAGTGCGCTGCCCATCGGGCAAAACGCACCTGCCGGACTGGCACATCCGCTGGGCCACCGGCTGCCGGCGGCTGGGACGGGGCGGAGCCTGCGGAGGGCGCCATGAGCTCAGCGTCTCATGCTCCCCACCCGTACTGAGGTTGTTTACGTCGTCTGCACGTCGTGCGAGCGCAAGCGCCGGCCTAGCGTCACGATCGGCCTGGACCTGAGCTCGATCCACATTCGCACGTCCGGTGGCCAGTGCGTTGCACACGTGCGGGCTCCGGGAACGGAGACGTCTGCGTCGGTGTCCGGCGCGGTACGCGGCCTGATTGCGCAAGCTTCTGTGCTCCTTGCCCCCGAAATCCAGCAGAAACGCCGTAGTTGGCGCTGGGTAATGTGGCAGTAAAAATAGCCCGGGCCGCAGTCGACGAACAGTCGTCGCCTGGGCGCACCGCCCGCCCCGCCGATACCTCAACTACCTGTACTTCAGGGGGACTCGACATGCCCGCTCCACGTCTGAGCCAGACGCCGCTGCCCGGTATCGGGGTGCGCTACGACCTGACCACCCGCGAGCATCGTCGTGTCTCGGTCGTCGCACACCGCGACGGCGGACGGACCCTGCACGCCTACCGCAGGGACGATCCGGATGAGTCCGTGCTGTCGTTGAAGCTGACCGTCGGGGAGAGCGCGGCGCTGATCGATGCGCTGATGCCCTCCCACCACAGCCCGAATCTTCTGCACACCACTGACCTTGGGTTGGTGGCTGAGCGCATCGAGCTGTCTGCCGTCTCGTACTGGAACGGCCGTGTGCTCGGCGACACGTGCATGCGCACCGAGACCGGCGTGTCCATCGTGGCGGTACTGCGGCGCGCGAACGCGATCCCTGCGCCTGGCCCCGACTTCCGGCTCGCAGGTGGGGACACCCTGATCGTGATTGGCACGCGCGAGGGCACCGATGCTGCCGCGACGATTCTGGGACGGGAGTGAACTGGTGCACTCCGCCGTCTTTCTGATCGAGTTCGGGGCGATCATTCTCGGCTTGGGACTGCTCGGAAGGTTTGCCGGCCGATTCCAGTTCTCCCCCATACCGCTGTACCTGCTGGCCGGGCTCGCCTTCGGCGAGGGCGGGCTGCTACCTCTGGGAGCCAGCGAGGAGTTCGTCGCAATCGGGGCCGAAATCGGCGTCATCCTCCTGCTGTTGATGCTCGGGCTCGAGTACACGGCCAGTGATCTCGTCTCCAATCTCAAGACCCAGTACCCGGCCGGGCTCATGGACGCCACCCTCAACGCGCTCCCTGGAGCCGGTCTGGCATTGCTGATGGGTTGGGGGCCGGTGGCGGCCATTGTCCTGGCCGGGGTCACCTGGATTTCCTCCTCCGGCGTGATCGCCAAGGTGATGGGGGACCTGGGACGGTTGGGTAACCGCGAGACTCCGGTGATCCTCAGCATCCTGGTTCTTGAGGACCTTGCCATGGCGGTCTACTTGCCGATCATCACCGCCCTGCTTGCTGGGGTCAGCCTGGCGGCGGGCAGTATCACCTTGGCCATCGCACTGGGCGTGGCAGGCCTGGTGCTGTTCCTCGCGGTGCGCTACGGCCGGATCATTTCCCGCTTCGTCTCCAGTGATGACCCGGAGAAGCTTTTGCTGGTCGTGCTGGGGCTGACCATCCTGGTCGCGGGCATCGCCCAGCAGCTGCAGGTCTCCGCGGCGGTGGGTGCGTTCCTGGTGGGGATCGCGCTGTCCGGGGAGGCGGCCGAAGGCGCCCACAGCCTGCTGTCCCCGCTGCGGGATTTGTTCGCCGCGGTGTTCTTTGTCTTCTTCGGCCTGCACACCGATCCGTCCACCATCCCCTCGGTCCTGCTCCCGGCCTCGGTCCTGGCCGTCGTGACCGCCGCTACGAAGATCGCCACCGGCTATTGGGCGGCTAAGCGAGCCGGGGTGTCGGTCAAGGGCCGCTGGCGCGCGGGAGGCACGCTGGTGGCGCGGGGCGAGTTCTCCATCGTCATCGCCGGACTCGCGGTCAGCGCCGGCATCGAACCTTCTCTGGGTCCGCTGGCCACCGCCTACGTGCTCGTCCTGGTGATCCTGGGGCCGCTGACCGCCCGCTGGACTGAACCCATCGCCTCCAAGCTCGCTCACCGAGGGGTTGCCGCGCCGGCGGAGGGCGCAGCCACGGTGCCGGCACCGCGTGGATCTCAGGAATCGCCGGCGACCGGGGCCGCCTCGGACGTCCATGACTGAGGAGAGGTAGTTGGCGCTCACCAGCAGTGACGCGGCCCGTCGGTCGTGCCGGCGGTGTTGTTCGCCTGTGTGCGCGAAGCGTGGTCGGGCTGAGCCTCAAAGCTCAACTGGCCGCCCAGCGTTTCCGGTGGCAGCCGGTTTGTCAGTCGCTGGATGGGCGCTCTCGGTCAGGTACTTGGGGCGCATTCGCAGCCGCTGCGGCCTCGGCCTTGGCGTCGCTCACTGCGGCGTCGGCTTGCTTTGCGGCCTCGTCCGCGGCTGCGGCAGCGTCAAGTGACGGCGGTGATTCTGCCTCGAGCTGCGCAGTCCGGTCTGTATCCGACGTGTCGTCAGCGTCGGCGGCGGTTGCCTTGGCGGACTGCGCAGTTGGAGGGAGGCCCATTGCTGACTGGTCACTGAATGCGCTGGTGACGGTGCGAACAGCTTCGGTCAGCTCCCCTGGGATCACCCAGAACGTGTTGTTGTCGCTGTTGGCCAAGTGCGGGAGCGTTTCGAGGTACTTGTAGGCAAGGATCTTCGGGTCGGCGTTGTTGCGGTGGACGGCCTGGAAGACGCGCTCTACCGCTTTTGCCTCACCGTCGGCCCGCAAAATCATGGCTTGTTGCGTGCCCTGCGCTTCGAGGATGTCCTTCTGCTTCGTGCCTTCCGCAGTAAGGATCTTGGCTTGCCGCTCACCCTCGGCGTGGAGGATGGCCGCGCGCTTGTCGCGCTCGGCCCGCATCTGCTTCTCCATCGCCTCTTTGATGGTGTGGGGTGGATCGATGGCTTTGATCTCGACGCGGTTGACTCGGATGCCCCACTTGCCGGTGGCATCGTCGAGGACCGTGCGAAGCCGGGCATTGATCTCTTCACGCGACGTGAGCGTGCCTTCCAGGTCCATGCTGCCGATGACGTTGCGCAGCGTGGTCACGGTGAGCTGATCGATGGCCTGGAGGTAATCAGCAACTTCGTAGGCCGCTGCCCGCGGATCGGTGACTTGGTAATAGAGCACCGTATCGATGTTCACCACGAGGTTGTCCTCGGTGATCACCGGTTTGGGTTCGGATGAGTACACCTGCTCACGCACGTCGAGTTTGGTGTTGATGCGGTCGGCCACAGGCAGGACAAAATTCAGACCGGGTTGTAGCGTCCGGCGATAGCGGCCGAACCGCTCGACGTTGTAGCGGCGCGCCTGCGGAACGACCCGCACAGTGGAGGCCGCGAGGAAGACGATAAAGATCGCCGCCACAAGAATGAGGATGACAACCGGATCCACACTATCTCCGATGCTCTGTCTTCAGTCGATCATGGAAGGAGTTCGCGGGGGTAGACGACAGCTATCGCACCCTCGATTTCCATCACATCCACCAACGCGCCCACCGGGATCACGTGGCTCTCGTCGAGAGCGCGAGCGGACCAGGTTTCGCCCGAAAGTTTGACCAGGCCGTGCGTCGCGGTAACTTCCTGCAGCACCTCTGCCCGCTTGCCGATCAGCGCATCGCTGCCCTCGCTGGTGAGGGGCGTCTGTGCCATCTGCCGCAGGGCGACAGGACGGATGAGGACGAGGCCCGCGGCAGCGGCTGCGGCAAGTGCCAAGAGCTGACCGAGAACGCCGACGCCCAAACCGGCGACTACAGCGGCAACCAAAGCGGCGCCCGCCAGCAAGCCGAAAACCAGCGTCAGAGTAAAGAATTCCGCGGCACCCAGTGCCGCGGCGGCGAGCAACCACAGGAACCACGGCATCGAATTAGGCCTCTCTGAGGGCTTATCTGCCAATCTACCTCGAAGGGCATCGGACGGGACAGACATGTGCCGTCTGATTGAATGCTGCGGCTCTCACCGTAATTGCGAGGAATCGGCCCCAACGGCTGCGCCCCGCACACCTACCGTCGTGCCTTGTGGGCCCAGGCGGAGCGATTTTGCACTAAGCGGCAGCGATCGACCAGGACAGGCATCTGTGTGGCAAACCGTGTGCGTGCCCAGTGTGACTGCTGCTCATGCGTGGCGTCCATCCGTGGTGGCACCCATACCGGCGTTTGCCTGGCCGGCCGGTTCGAGGGAGCCGTGTTCGCCGTGCCAGCGGGCGAGTTTTCCGCGGCGACCGACGGCTCTGAGTCTCCTTTCGGCGGCGTCTTTGGTGTCTGGGGTGGTGATCAGGAGGATTTCGTCACCTGTGCGCAGCACGGTGTCCTGGTGGGGGACGAGCGTGATGCCCTCGCGGATGATGAGTGTGATCACGGTGGGGTTCGGTAGACGCAGTTCAAATATCGCGACGCCGCTCAACAGCGAGCCGGGCGGGACGGTGGTGGTGAGCAGGTCGGCGTCGAGAACGTCGAGAGGCGCGGTTTCGACGTGCAGATCACGCAGGGCGTCCTTCTTGGTCAGACGAAGCCATCGGGCGGCTGTGGGCAGGGTGGGCCCCTGGACCAGGGTGAAGATGACGACCAGGACGAACACGACGTTCAATAGGTGCTGTGCCCCGCCCACCCCGGCCACGATGGGGAAGGTGGCAAGCACGATGGGCACCGCCCCGCGCAGCCCGGCCCAGGCGATGAACACCTGATCGCGCCAAGGGGTGCGGAAGGGGAGCAGGCACGCGGCCACGGACAGCGGACGGGCGACAAGGAGCAGGATGAGGCCTACGCCGATGGCGGGCAGGATCGCGGGGGGCAGCTCACTGGGGGTGACCAGGAGCCCGAGCATGACGAACAGGCCGATCTGGGCGAGCCATCCGGCACCTTCGGCGAAGGAACGGGTGGCGGCACGGTGCGGCAGCTTGGAGTTGCCCAGGACCAGGCCGGAGAGGTAGGCCGCGATGATTCCGCTGGCGTTGGACGCGCCGCCCGCGGCGAAGGCGATGATGCCGAAGCCCACGGTGGCCAGCGGGTACAGGCCGGTCGCGGGCAGGGCGATGTGGCGCAGAGCGGCTGCCCCGATGCGGCCGATGAGCAGGCCGAGCACGGCCCCGACGACCAGCTGGTAGAGCACGTTCCCGGCAATCGCGGCGGGGCTGGGCAGATCGGTGACGGCGGTGCTGAAGACGAGGACGAGGATGATGGTGGGGGCATCGTTGAACCCGGATTCCGCTTCGAGCAGACCGGTGACCTTCTGCGGGAGGGGCAGGGAGCGCAGAACGGCGAAAACGGCCGCGGCATCGGTGGAGGAGACGATGGCGCCCAGAAGCAGCGCCAGGTGCCAGTCCATGCCGATCAGGTAATGGGCTCCGGCGGCCGTGACGGCAACGGACACGGCTACGCCCAGGGTGGCCAGTACGCCGGCGGGGGAGAGCAGGCGGCGTACGTCAGCCCACCGGGTGGTCAGGCCGCCCTCGACGAGGATAACTGCGAGGGCGGAGGTGCCAAGGGCCTGGGCGAGTTGGGCGTCGTCGAAATGCAGGCCCAGTACGTCTTCACCGAGGACGACCCCGACGGCGAGGAAGAGCAGCAGGCCGGGCAGGCCGAGACGGTTGGCCATGCGGGCCGCGGCGATGCTGGCAAGGAGGACCGTGCCGCCGGCGAGTAGCACCACGTACAGCTGCTGCAGCATCATCTCGGTTCCTCCGTAGGGGGTATGGGGCGGTTGCGGCGAGCGCCTTCACCGATTGGCGTGGGGCCCGCGCCGTTGTCGCTCCGGCGGGTCGAACAGGTCTCCGGCGGTGCCGGCGACGACCAGTCCGGTGGCGATGAGCAGTCCATGGCCGATCGCAATACCGGTACCGAGGCAGGCCAGGGCTGCCCCCAGCACCCACCAGGCCCGACCGCGCCGGTACTCACGAGGACGGCGTGGGCGTCCGCTGGCCAGTGCCCGGGCGAACTCGGGGTCTTCCTGCTCCAGGCGGGCCGCGATGTCGCCGAGTGGGCCGTCGAAGTCGGCCATCTCTCCTCCTTCGGTGCGGGTGCCGTGAGACCCGGCAAAGCCGTCAGGCCAGAGCGAAATAGCGCAGCCACACGTACAGGCCGGCCACACTGACGGTGACGGCGGTGACGATCAGGCCGTAGCGGCTGAACTGCCAGAACGAGATGTGGTGGCCCTCGCGCTCGGCGATGCCGATGACCACGACGTTCGCCGACGAGGCGATGATGGTGGCGTTGCCGCCGAGGTCGGCGCCCAGGGCGAAGGCCCACCAGAGCATCCCGGCCTCCTCCATGCCGCCCGAGGCGGTGACGATCTCGGAGACGATGGGGCTGACGGAGGCCACGAACGGGATGTTGTCGATGACGGCCGAGGGGACAGCCGAGCCGAAGACCAGAGCCATCGAGGTACCAAGGAGTTCACCTTCGGTGGCCTGGGCGGCGGCTTTTCCCAGGTCTCCGATGACACCGGTCTGCACCAGGGCGCCGACCATGACGAACAGTCCGGTGAAAAAGGCCAGGGTCTCCCACTCCACGTCCTTGACGACCTCGGCGGCACGAAGCCGGGAGACGGCCAACAGCACCAGTCCGCCGGCTATGGCCACCACCGAGGGATCCAGGTGAAGCACGGTGTGCAGGACGAACGCGGTCATCACGAGCACGACGACCAGCCCACTGACGATCAGCAGCCGTACGTCTTTGATCGCGTCCCGCTCACGCAGCTCCATGACCGAATGCACTCGCTCAGCGTCGTAGAGGAACGCCTTGCGGAACATCACCCGGGCCATGAGGACGAAGACGCCCATCAAGACGATCACGATCGGCGTCATGTGGACGAGGAAGTCGTTGAAGGACAGACCAGCGCGTGAACCGATCATGATGTTGGGCGGATCGCCGATCAGCGTGGCGGCGCCACCGATGTTGCAGGCCATCACCTCAGCGATGAGATAGGGCACCACCGGCACACCGAGGCGCCGGCACACCAGAATCGTGACCGGAGCGATCAGCAGGACGGTGGTGACGTTGTCGAGCCACGCCGACAGAAACCCGGTGGCCACGATCAGCAGCACCATCAGCCGGTACGGTCTACCCTTGGACCGCTTGGCTGCCCAGATCGCGATGAACTCGAAGATGCCGGTCCGTTTGAGAACGGAGACGATCAGCATCATGCCGAGCAGCAAGAAGATGACGTTCCAGTCGATGCCCGCGTGCTTGGAGAAGAACGCGTGCTCCGGATCCGTGGCACCGATCAGTAGCATGACGACCGCACCGCCAAGGGCCGCCGCAACACGGTGCACTTTCTCCATGGCGATCAGGATGTAGACCAGGGCGAACACGGCCACCGCGAGCCAGGCAGTCAGGTCCATGCCCCTCTCCCTCCAGGGGACTACGTGTCGACACCACCCCCGCTGGTCCTGTGCATGGCCGGGGCTCCACCCTCACCTGAGAAGCCATCCGGCCACCATCAGGGCTGACACCCATATCCGGGGGGCCTTGACCTGCTGGTTCGCCGAGGAAATGGGTGCTGGTACCCATAGACGGCGCCGATTCACCAAGCGGACCCTGGCAGTGTTGAGACGCCCGACCTCAAGGAAGGACGTACTGCGTGTCCTTGTTCTGGCGGATCTTCCTGCTCAATGCCACGGTGCTGTTCATGGCAGCCGCCCTGCTGCTGCTCGGCCCGGTCACCGTCTCCACCCCGGTCCTGCTCACCGAGGCCCTGATCCTGACCGCCGGACTGGTCGCCATGCTCACCGCCAACGCCGCGCTGCTGCGCGTCGGCCTTGCTCCTCTGCAGCGTCTGACCCGGGCCATGACGACCACCGACCTGCTGCGCCCCGGCCAGCGGCCCGAGGCCTCGGGGCACGGCGAGATCGCCGACCTCATCACGACCTACAACACGATGCTCGATCGCCTCGAGGCCGAGCGGGCGGCCAGCAGCGCGCTCGCCCTGTCCGCGCAGGAGGACGAGCGCCGCAGGATCGCCCAGGAACTGCACGACGAGATCGGACAGACCCTCACGGCGGTCCTGCTCGAACTCAAGCACGCCGCCGATCAGGCTCCCGGCCCGCTGCGCAGCGAGTTGCACCACGTCCAGGAATCGACCCGGCAGAGTCTCGACGAGATCCGCCGCATCGCCCGCCGACTCCGCCCTGGTGTCCTCGAAGAGCTCGGGCTGACCAGCGCGCTCAAAGCCCTGACACACGAGATCACCGCCCACGCAGATCTTGCCGTCAGGCCGCACTTCGACAGTCCCGTGCCGAAGCTGGGCCACGCGGCCGAGCTGGTCCTCTACCGGGTGGCCCAGGAGAGCTTGACCAACGTCGTACGCCACTCGGGCGCGCGGCGCGTGGACTTCACACTCCGCACCACCCCCACCGGGGTGGACCTGCGGGTCAGCGACGACGGCCACGGCCTGAGCAGTGCCGCCGAGGGCGCGGGCATCCGCGGCATGCGCGAACGCGCCCTGCTCATCGGAGCCGACCTCACTCTCGCCCCGAAGCTGGGTGGCGGCACCGAAGTGCACCTTCACGTCCCAGCACCTCAAGGGAGCAAATGACCATGGCCCAGTCGGGCAGGACGACGAGGATTCTACTGGCGGACGACCACGCCCTGGTCCGTCGCGGCGTGCGCCTCATCCTCGAGAGCGAACCGGACCTGACCGTGGTCGCCGAGGCCGGTGACGGCGCACAAGCCCTAGCCATGGCCCGGGAGCAGACCCCCGACCTGGTCATCCTCGACGTCGCCATGCCACGTCTCACCGGATTGCAGACCGCACGTGAACTTGCCCGCCTGCAACCCGACGTGCGCATCCTGATCCTGACGATGTACGAACACGAGCAGTACTTCTTCGAGGCGCTCAGCGCGGGAGCCTGCGGCTACGTGCTCAAGTCCGTCGCCGACCGCGATCTCGTCGAAGCATGCCGCGCGGCCATGCGCGACGAACCCTTCATCTACCCGGGAGCCGTCAGCGCACTGATCCGCAACTACCTGGCCCGTATCAAGGACGGAGACAGGCCCCCCGCCAAAACCATCACCGACCGAGAGGAGGAGATCCTCAAACTCGTCGCCGAGGGCCACACCTCACAGGAGATTGCCGACCTTCTCTTCATCAGTGCCAAGACAGTCGAACGCCACCGAGCCAACCTGCTGCAGAAACTTGGCTTGCGTGACCGCCTCGAACTCACCCGCTACGCCATCCGAGTTGGCCTCATCGAACCGTGACCGTCGCAACGAGCGGCGCTCCGTGCATCAGTGACGGCCCCACGGCCAACCCCACGTCGTGACGCGGCTACCAACTTCCTGAAGTGGCGCGGGCGCAGTCCGGGAAGGGGCTATGCGGAACTGCGCCGATACCGTGTCTGCTCAAGCCGTGGCTGAGCTTGTTCTTTATCTTCGGTTCGCGTGGAGTTCGGCGAGGGTCTCGGTGCGTTTGACGGTTTTGCCGACGTCATAGCGGGGTGCTGGGCGGCAGTTCCGGGAGCCGGGCGGGCGTCCGGGCCCAGCGGCTCGGGGGCCGGGGAACACGGGCCGGGCAGAGCGGGTGAGCGCGGATGTTTCTGAACCCCAGGCGGACCCGAGCCGGGGTCAAGGAACCAGGTCCACTTGTCGGCGAATTCGGGCGTGCGCAGCTTCGGGGTGGTCCAGCCGAGGGTCTGTGCCGCGAAACGGAAGGTGTGCTCAAGATCGAATCTTCTGAGGAACCTGGCCGAAGTCACGGCGTCGATGACCTGCCGTGTGCCATCGGGCACTGCCTGTTGGTGGCCGGAGGCGGTGCATGCGCAGCGCTGCGCCTTGACAGAGAGTTGCCATCCGACCGCAAAGTGCGAGTAGGGTCCGTGCGGTATGCAGGGAGGCCGACGGCGGCAGCTCCAACGGCCCTCTGGTTGGCGAACGTTCGCGGTATGTCGTCCAGGCGTCGGTTGGACCGGTGGTGCCGGGTGAGGAGCTTAAAGATGCGCGCTCGAGACTTGGTGGAGTCGTACCCGTCGGTGTCCGCAGATGACGACGCTGTCGAGGCTGCCCGCATGGTTGTGGAGCGCAGGCTTCCCGCTCTGCTGGTCCTTGACTCGGATCAGCGTCCGTATGCGATCGTGCCCGGCTCCCAGCTTCTGACGGCCATGGTGCCTGATTTTGTCGTGCACGAGCCATCGCTTGCTTCTGTACTGCGGGCGGAGGACATCGAGACGTTCACCGAGCAGCTCGCTGGCTTGACAGTGGGGCAGTGGCTGCCGGCACACCGTACGTTGCCCACTGTGGTCGGCCCGGCGGCCACGCCGCTCGAGATCGCCGCATTGATGGTCCGTACGCATACACCACTGGTCGCGGTGGTGGAGTCGGACGGCCGCGACTCCCTGACCCTCGGTGCGATCAGTGCTGCACGGTTGATGGAGTACTTCCTCTCGCTGTAGAGCGCCGGTCACGAAGGCAAAAAAGGATGACGCTGCAGCAGCTGTATGGGCGCTGTTGGTCGGCGGCGTCACCCTGCTGGCCAGTGCCGCCGCTGCGCACGCGGCGTGCGCCTGGGTCTGCCGAGTCTGCTGCTGTTCCTCGGGGTCGGGTTCCCGGCTGCCGGCGTTTCCGCCCTGGTAGTAGGGCTCGTTCTGCTGGTGCTGGCACGCCCCTGTCCGTGTTGGTCTGCCTGTCGCCCTCCCGCGTTGCCTGGCACGAGCAACTCCTGGCGTCGTGGGCAGGGCTACGGGGCGCGGTACCCATTGTGCTTGCCACTTCCCGGTTGTTGACGGGGCCGGCGAGGTGTTGAGTATCGTCTTCCTGTTGGTCGTCGTCCTCACGCTGATCCAGGGCCCCACCCTGCCGAAGGTGGACCGCCGGCTCAGCGTGGCCCGCACCGGTGCATTGCGCGAGATCCAGGTCGAGCCAGCACCGTTGGACGTGCTGGACTCCGATCTGCTCACCATTACCGTGCCCACAGGCTCACTTCTGCAGGGCGTCGTCTTTTGAACTCCGCCTGCCTCCGCCCACCGCAGTGACACCGATCGTCCGCGACGGCGTCGGTCTCGTCCCCCTGCGATAGACCGTGCTACGGGCGGGAGACGGTCTTGTCCTGATCACCACCCCCGGCCGCGCAGCATGCCGCGGAAGGGCGGCTGCGGGCGATCGGACGGCGCGGGAAACTCGCGCTTGCCGGGGACGACTTCCATGGCGATTACGACCGTCAGCGGGTCACCTGCCCCCAGGGCCAGGTCAGCGCGGTCTGTCACGGCCCCTACCAGGCCACCTCGCCCACCGTGGCCCCGCTGATCGTGGCCGGGTTCAACAAGACCGAGCGTCGCCCCTGCCCGGCTCGCACCCAGGGCATCACCGCAGGGCACGGTCAACGACCACGGACACGACATCGGTGCTGCCGCTGCCGAGGAAAGATGCACGCCGAAGAGCCGGGCCGAGGCATCCGTAACGGCGGCCCGGTGTCTTCGCCCCTCTCGTCATGCCTCGGCGCCGTTCGGCGTGCTGCTGACCGCCTGGAGAAGGGGTGACTGCTGATCCGTCCGTTCTCTGGGCTCAGTCGTGCGGGACTTCCTCGACTACTGTCTCCCCGAAGCGCCACGAGCCCCGGTTTCCTGCCGCTTCCGCGTGCAGGCCCATCTCCCAGGCGATCCGGGCGGCCCGGTGCTGCGACACGTCGGGAAAGCTCTCGGGGTGCACCTTGATGTACCCGCGGCGGTCGGCAGGGTGGGCGCGCAAGGCCGTGCGCAGCTTCTCCTCCTGCTCTTCCTGCGTGCCGTGACCGGAGCCGACGGTCTTGTACATCCCGCGCAGCCCCGCCGACGGCTTGCCCTCATTTCGCCGCCCGGCTGCGTTTGATCCCCGCCAGGTCATCCAGCCGACGGAGCCGAGCGCGGCCAGGGCGAATGTCCCCGTGCCCAGCAGCTCGCCCGTGGCGCTTGCCTCGCCCGGTGTCCGAGGCGCGAGGTCGCCCTCGGGGTCCTCGATGACCGTCAAGACCTGCCCGACGTCGTACTGGTCGGAGGTTGTCTCCAGCTCGGGCCCCGGGACCAGGGTGCCGTTTTGCCGCTCCAGTGTGTAGTGGGAGTGCCGGGCCTTGCGGCCCTGCGCCGGGTCGAGACGTTCTTTGACGACGGTGGCGGCGACCTTCTTGCCGCGCTGCTGCAGCGTGAGGTCGTCGCGGGCCATTGATGTGACCGCCACTGCCATCACCGAGGCGGCCAAGATGAACACTGACGTGTACAGGCTAGATTCCCAGGAGACCCCCAGCCTCCGGACAAGCACGACGAGAAGTACCCCGTGCACTGTCCACAGGGGCACCACGACGCCGAGTCCGAAGTCGCCCGTCAGGACGAACATGCCCCCGATCACGGCAAGCACGTAGAAGCCGATTCCTACGGCGAGCGCGATGCGGTATCGCGCAGGTTTATCCTCAACGTCGTCCCTGGCAGGGGCTCTCACGTTCGCTGCTCCGTTTCTCCGGGGGCGTGGCCATCGGCCGTCAGGTCACCCTCGCCGTCCGGTTCCTCGGCAGAGATGGACTTCATGATGCCACCGAGCATCTGGAGGTACTCGGCCCAGTGTTTCCTGTCCTCGGTCATGAAGACGAAGAGCGCCGATCCCGGCCCGGTCTGCAGCGGCACACAGAACTGCACCTGCCGGATCGTGGTGGGGATGGGGTCGGCCAGCCCAAAGAGTACGCCGGGCAGTTCAAGCTCCTCATCCCGTATGCAGAGGGCCGACGGGCCGTACGGGAGCATGACCAGTGCGGCCTCGGCGTCCGGATACCGCTCGTGCCACTGAACTGCCGTGCGCCTGGCCGACCCCTGCCGGTCCTGGCTCTGCGGCCCGGCCTCCGGCCGCTCGATGAGCACGGACAGTGTTCCCTGGGATAGCTCGCCGTCGGGCATACGGAGCAGGCAGGCCGACACATGCTCCGCGCCTGCCGTAATCATGGTCTGGAGGGCGTATTCGCCGGACAGGACGAGGCTGAACTTCTGCATGGGCGTGGCGTTGATGAAGAGCGGGTCGATTGCCTCGGCCATCCGCAGCATGCGCGCCTCGGGGTCCTCTGCGAGGTCGAACTCGCAGAAGCCGGGGGGAAGTTCGAACCAGAAGTCGGGTACGTCGTCAACGGTCGGTGCTGCTGTAGAGCGTACGGCTTTGGCAGGGGGGACGCCCTGGGGCGCGTCGATGTCCGTCATCAGTCGGTTAGCTCCCAAGCACCCAGGCCGATGGCGCTGCCGATGGCGACGGCTCCGCCGAATTTCCCGCCACCGCTGCCGGTGGCGATGTTGCCTACGCCAGTGCCCCAGGTGGCGGCATCGTAGCGGCCGGTACTCGTCGCATAGGCGTTGACCGCCGTCGGAGCGGTCCAGGCCAGCGTGGCGGCGGCTTGAACACCTTCCGTGGCGGTCAGCGCGGCGCCGCGCGGAACGCCCAGCTTGGCCGCAGCGGCCATGATGGGCTTGTCGATGACCTTGGCGACCGGGTCGGCTGCCTTCATCGCACCCTTGGCGGTCGCACCAGCAGTCTTGATGCCGACCTTGGCGCCCGCAGCCGTGCCCTGCACAGCCCGCCCCGCCTTGACGCCGGCTTTCAGGCCTTGGGCCGCGGCGCCGACGCCGGGCACCATGCCGAGCGCGTCACCGCCCAGGGTCAGCCAGTTTCCGATGTTGCCGCCGGTAGGCGGGAAAAGGCCGGACATGCCGTACGCCGACGCGTGTGCGAGGAACGCGACCGCGCTCAACCCGATCGCCAACGGTGCCAGTACCGGACAGAAGATGGCGATGACGCCGATCACGGAGGCTGCGACGGTGATCCAGTCGGCATGGGCCTTGATCCATGCGCCGACGGAGGAAAGGAGCTCGCCGACCTGGCCGGGAAGGTCCGCAAGCGCTTCGCCGAGGTCTTCGATGGCGTTCCCGAGCTTCTCCCACATTCCGGGTTCGTTCGGGGCGATGTCCATGGCGCCCTTCAGCCGCTCCGCTATCTCCTCGCCGTACGTGTTGTAGTTCTTCTTCATCCGGCGGCCCTGCCTACGAAGTTCATCCAGTTCGAGATCCTGCGTATTCACCGCCCGATTGGCGTCCTGGACCTTGTCCTCGTGGTCCTTGGATTCCTTCTTCTTCTCGTCCGTGTCGTTGAGCTTGTCGACCTTGCCGTACGCGTCCTTCAGCGCCTGATTGACCACGGCCGCCTCGGCCTCCAGCTTCACGGCGGCCCGCTGCTTGCGCTCCATGTACTCCGCCCAGTCCTCCAGGGCGGAAGCGGCGCCACGGAACGAGTCACGAGCGTCGTCCATGCGGGGGCGGAAGTCGTCGTCAAACGTCTCCCGGAAGGCTTTCGCGGCCTTGCCCTCCCAGTCACCGACACCGGTGCCGTGCAGAACATGACAGATCTCAACCAGAGCCTTGGCCGTCCTGCGCACAGTCTTGGCCACCGCGTCGGCCACCACGTGATCACCAGGGCAGGGCACGAACCCCAGCGCCGGAAAGTCCTCCAACTGCGCTTCGGCCACGGCTATTTCCCCCTTGTCTTGTCCTGGTCGTTCACCTTGGCGAGTTCGTCGTCCAGGTCCTCGAAGGCCTTCTTGATCTTGAGTAGCGCGTCGGATGCCTTGCCGGAGAACTTCGTCAACTGCTTGATCCCGTAGGACCATTCGTCGCCGAAGTCATCCATACGCTTGGCCAGCTCATGGGCACCCATGGCGTCGCCGGAGACCTTCTCCATGTCCCGACCCGGCTGCTTCATCAGGTGGGCTATGTGGTCGAGGTTGTGCCGCACCCTGTTCAGGACGGCGTAGTCGACCGACAAATCACTCATGCCGTTTCCCCGTTCTCGATGCGCACCCCCACTGACGCGCACCAACGACAGTAACAAGACCACAAGAATCACCAGCCAGCAGCCGGGATCGCGCCGTTGGACAGGTGCTTGTCGAAGTTCCTATTGCGGGTCAGAGCCAGTCCGTGCCCGTGACGGGCGCCTCTTGCCGCCCTGGAGGCGGAGTGAGATCCGCGTCGTCAATGTCGTTATAACCCGCCCGCCCGGCCAGGACTCGTACGGTGCCGCTAGCCAGGGTGCTGGCGGCGCCGCACGCGCGCGTCCACGCGCCTTGCGCCCGCGAGTGACTGAGCCAGCCGAACTCTCCCAGGGCCGCGTCTAGTTGCTGGTTTCGGCCGCCCCGACACCCCGGTCTGCTGGAAATATGCTGGTAGTTGCGTCTGTTGCACCTTGCGGCATTGGCCGCCGGTAGCTCGGTGTGCACCCGCTTCGGCTGGGCCTCGTCGGCGTACAAACGGACTTGCGCATTTGGGTCTACAGAAGCCCGAGCAGCCATAGGCGGGACTTGGCCCAACTGCTTGGCCGGGGAGCCTGATGATCGGGCAGGATCGTGGAGAAGCAGCGGATCAATGCGCGCAGGGGCCCGCTTCGGGCCCCTGGCCCGGCTCCTAGCCTTTTGCCGTGCTCCGCGGTGACGTGTTCGCGTCGCGGTCGGCCCATGGCTCTCTGTGTGAACGTTGGTCTACAGAAGCCCTCAAGGGCGGCTCAACGGCAGGATGGCCGCACACGGCAGGTGCAAGTAAGCCACATAGCCGTGATGGATTGAACCGTGCCACGAGCTATTTCCGCAGGTCAGTCCATTTATGTCTTAGAGATCATCTCATTTGGCCAGTCTGCGGTAGCAGATCAGGGTGCAGGCGATGCTGGTGAAGGCGAGGAAGTGGATGGCCTGGCGCTCGTAGCGGCGGTGGAGTCGGCGGCATCCTGCCAGCCAGGCCATGGTGCGCTCGATGGTCCAGCGGTGACGGCCCAGCTTCTGTGACGTCTCGACTCCTTTGCGGGTGATCCGCGGTGTGATGTGGCGGGAGCGGAGCCATTGCCGCAGGCGGCGGTTGTCGTATGCCTTGTCGGCGTGCAGTTTGGCGGGACTCCGGCGGCGGGGGCCGCGCCGGGATCGGATCGGCGGGATGCCGCGTACCAAGGGTTCGAGGGCCTGACTGTCGTGGAGGTTGGCGCCGGATATGCCGACGGAAAGCGGCAATCCTGTCCGCTCCGTGATCAAGTGGATCTTCGACCCATACTTCCCGCGATCCATCGGATTGGGACCTGTCAGGTCCCCTTTTTCAGCGCCCGCATGTTCACCGAGTCGATTGCGCACCGCGACCAGTCCAGCTCACCCCGCGAGCCCAGCTCGTCCAGAACCAGCCGGTGCAGCTTCGCCCACACCCGCTGCCGGCTCCACTCCATGAACCGGCGGTGCGCGGTGGCCCCAGACAACCCGAACACCGGCGGGACCTGCGCCCACGTACATCCGGTCGTGGCCACGAAGATGATCGCTGTCAGCACCTCACGATCTCCATGGCGACGTCGCCCGCCGCCTTGCGGCCGTGTCGGCGTCTCTGGCACCACCCGTTGGAACAACTCCCACAGTCCGGCAAGCACCAGACGCTCAGTCAGCAGCACCGCCACAGACGACCGGCATCGCCAATTGAGATGATCTCTTAAGCCAGAGCCTGATCGGCTTGTGGCCGGGTCGGGGCGTCGAGCCAGGTCGGTGGGGTGCGGAGCGCCGTTGTGACGTGCTGGAAAGGGCGTTCTTCTTGTTGGAGGAGGAGCAGCAGCGCTTCGTCGCGGAGGCCGCCGAGTCCGCTTGCCGCATGCCGGTCGAGCTCGGTCACCAGGGCGTCGAGCAGCGCCGCAAATGGTCGGTCGCCCAGCGTTTGTGCCAGCTGTAGCAGTGGGAAGGGGGAGCCGTCCTGGTCCATGGCGTAGCCAACGCCGTCGGTGTAGACCAGGAGTTGCTGAGTGCTTCGAAGGGTGAAGGACGTGGTGAAGACGGTGCAACCGTGGGGCACGAGGCTGAACAGTCCGAGTGGTGGCAGCGGGGTGAGGGGGCTTACCTCCCGGACGCGGCCGCCCTCGCCGCCGAGGACGAGTGGCGGCGGGTGCCCGCAGCACACGAATTCCCCACGGCCGTTGTGGAGCGTGATGAGCAGTGTCTTGGCGAACCGGTCGGAGCAGCCGTCGAGTTCCGCATCGAGGCGGCGCGTGATCTCCGCGAGGCTCGGCTCGCTCGCGGCCAGATGCCTCCAGCTCTCGAGTAGATGGTCACCCGCGACTCGGGTGGCGTCGTCCTTGCCCATGAGGTCGGCTACGAGGATGCGCGTTCCGTACGGTGTTTCCCGCACATCGCACATATCGGCCACCATGGTCGTGTGGTTCGCCTGCGGAAGACTGCACAGCGCCATCTTGGCTTCGCCCAGGTGAAATGTTCGAGAGGACCGCTGGGGCGTCGGCAGCGCTGCGGGTTGGGGCGCGGCCGGTGACGAGGACGGGGCAGCTGAGGGGGTCTCGACGGAAGGGGAGCCGGGGGTCATCCGTCTGCGTTGCAACTGACCGGTGACGCAGGTCAGGAGGACGATGTTGATGATGGTTGCGAGCATCACAACGGGGCGGTCGCGCCAGTCCACCGCGCTGCTCACCAACGCGCCGGTCAAGGCGAGACCGCCGACATAGTAGGGCTGACATGCTCGCTGAGGGCCGGGCAAGGCCAGGAAGATCGCGGGGACGGCAACGAGCCCGACCACGATGCCACTCCGCTGCTCGTGGAAGGTGACGTCCAGCGAGGTGAGCAGAGCTGTGAGTGCCATCGGAGGGAGGTAGGCCATCCACGCCATGTTTTGAACGCTCAAGTGAACACGCATCGCACGCTCCCTCCCGGTTTGTGAGGCACATAGTAATGAGCATTGGGCGAAAGCAGGGCAGGAGTCCAGTACTGCGCAATTCTGATCAGTGACGCCCTCGTGTTCTGCCGGACCATTTCCGAGGCTCTGCGGGGTGCTCGTGGACGCCGATGGCTGGGTCGGTCCAGGGAAGGCTCCGCCGAGGCGGAGGCTCAGCGCTATTGCGGTGGTTTGCGTGTGCTGGAGACGCATGGCGGGTTGCCCTGCTCATGGCGGAGGAAGTGTCGGGGGCAACCCGTCTGACGCTTCTTCGGTCTGCTGGAGCGTGACACCACCTGGGAGGTCGCTCTCGGGGCCCGTCCCGCTGGGCGGGCGGGAGAGCGCGGCCAGCATGGCGATCAACACAGCGGCGGCACCCAGTAAGCCCGAGGCGCGGCGCACTCGGCCCCAGCTGTCCAGGTGGTGCCAGGCGGGCTGGTTCTGTGAGGGCTGGGGCTGCCACGATTCGCCGATAACCTCGAAGTCGTTCGGCGAGGGCTGTTGATGTGCACGATCGGTGTCCAGTCGTCGTGCCGCATCCTCGATCCGCTTTCGGGCCGAGGGCTCTTCGGGGGCGGTGCGGCGTATGGCGTTCTCGCTGTCCTGCAAGAATCTGCGCCATATCGCGTCCGACTCGTCCATTGATTTGCCGTCCCCCGAATCCCGTCTGCTGCCGGTCTGTTGCTCTTAGCTGCTGGCGTCCCGTGAAGTCCTTCAGGGCAGGTGCTGGCCGGCCGCGGCTTCGAGGCGTACGAACGGGATGTGACGGCCGGCCTGGTGGTAGGAGTGGATGCTGCCGTCTATGTCGAAGCCCATGAAGGCGCACAGGCGGCGCTCGGCGCAGGAGGCCGCTCCAGGTGGCTACCTTCTGCGCGTTGCCTGGTCCTCCAGGCGTCGGTGGTCGGCCAAATCGCGGCGGCCAGGCCGAGCATGCAGGCAGTGAGGCCGGCCAGGGACCAGCGCGGACGGTGGGGAAGAGTGAGCCGAGCCGGATGCCCCGCCCTGCGTGGAGCCCTGGAGGCAGGGTGGACCATCCGTGCGTGACCGTTTCCAAGACGACGGGTCGCCTGCCGCTCGCGGTAGCAAGCGCGTGGTCGTCCGGCAGGAGCCGCGGTCCCTCTTGCCCCGTACTGGCGGGCGAGCCCTCCACTCCTGCCAGGTCGTTGGTGATGCAGGAGAGCAGGGCGAGGGTGCACACAGCGGCGTCGGCGAATTCTCCGAGTCACGGCGCGGTGCCACCCGCTCCGGCCGTCTCGCAACACCACCGTGCGCCGGAACCCGGGGTGCGCCCTCCTTCCCGAGGAGTGCCGCCCGGCATCAACGGCGCGTAAAGATTGCCGCTTTCCGGCAATGCGCCAGTCGTACAGGCGAGGCCAGGATGGTGGAGGTAGGAACGGGGGCGAGTTCGGATGCCGGGTTCCGGAAGTGGGACCCGGCAGCCGGACACGCGTCCGTCAGCACTGACGGGCAGGGGGATGGGCCATGGAGGAGCTTCTCGGCGCGGCCGCGGGATTTCCGGGCGTCGCCTTCAGCGCCGCCCTCCTGGTCGTCATCGGCTTCTGGCTGCTCGTGCTGCTCGGTGGCTTTGACGCGGACAGCTTCGACGCGGATGCCGACATGACGGCGCTGGGGCTGGATGGTGTGCCGGTTGCGGTCCCTGTGTCCCTCATGGTCGTGATCGGCTGGTTCACCAGCGTGACCGGCTCGGTGCTGCTCGGGAGGGCCGGGCTCGAGGGCCTTGCGCATCTCGCCGCCGACGGCGGTGCGTTTCTGATCTCCCTCCTCATGGCCTGGTTGCTCACCAGATGTGTCGTACGACCGCTGGCCAAACTGTTCCCCGATGAACCCGGGCCGTCCCGGCAGGACTTCATCGGATCGACCTGCACCATCCGCACGGGGCGGGTGGACGCGGGCTTCGGTCAGGCAGAGGTCGCCGCGCGGGACGGCTCCACCGCGATCGTCCAGGTCAGGCAGCAGGGCACCGATGCCCTCGCCGCGGGCAGCACCGCGCTGCTCTACGCCTATGACGACACCGGAGAGTTCTTCTGGGTCGCCCCCTACGAAGCGGCGCTCGACCCGGGCCCCGGCTCCGTCGGCCGCGCCTGAAACACGCTCGTCCGCACCGAAGGCCGCCCGGTCAGACGCGTGCCTGGTGCGGCCCGTAGATCTCCTCACCTTTCTTAGGACTCCACATGGATGCCATCACTCTGGGCATCGGCGTGTCAGTCGCCGCTGTCCTGTTCATCGTCATCGTGCTTCTGTTCACGGTCACCCGCTTGTTCCGCAAGGTGGAGCAGGGCAAGGCGTTGATCGTCTCGAAGATGCGGAAGGTCGATGTGACCTTCACCGGGCAGGTTGTGCTGCCTGTGCTGCACAAGGCCGAGGTCATGGATATCTCGGTGAAGACCATCGACATCATGCGGGCCGGCAAAGACGGTCTCATCTGCCGGGACAACATACGTGCCGACATCCGCATCTCGTTCTTCGTGCGCGTCAACAAGACGGTCGAGGACGTCATCCGGGTCGCGCAGGCCATCGGCACGGCACGGGCCAGCGACCAGAACACACTCCAGGAGCTGTTCAACGCGAAGTTCTCCGAGGCCCTCAAGACCGTCGGCAAGCAGATGGACTTTGCCGACCTGTACACCAAGCGCGATGAACTGCGCGACCGCATCATCCAGGTGATCGGCACCGACCTGAACGGCTACAGCCTGGAGGACGCGGCGATCGACTACCTGGAGCAGACGCCGCTCTCCCAGCTCGACCCCTCCAACATCCTGGACGCTCAGGGCATCCGGAAGATCACCGAACTGACGGCGGTCGAGCACGTACGCACCAACGAGTACACGCGGCACGAGGAAAAGGAGATCACCCGGCAGAACGTCGACGCCCGCGAAGCCATCCTCGAGCTGGAGCGGCGCCAGGCCGATGCGGAGATCAAGCAGAAGCGCGAGGTCGACACCGTGCGGGCCCGTGAAGAGGCCGAAACGGCCCGCGTCGTGGAGGAGGAGCGGCTGCGGTCGCAGGGCGCCTTCCTCGTCACCGAGGAGAAGCTCGGCGTGCAGCGCGAGAACCAGGCCCGTGAGATCGCCGTGGCGCAGAAGAACCGCGAGCGGGTCATCGCCATCGAGAACGAGCGGATCGAGAAGGACCGGCTCCTCGAAGTGATCGCCCGTGAGCGGGAGACGGCGCTGACCCGGATCGCGGCCGAGAAGGAGGTGGAGGCGGAGAAGCGGGAGATCGCCGAGGTCGTCCGCGAGCGCGTCGCCGTCGACCGCACGGTCGCCGAGCAGGAGGAGTCCATCAAGAAGCTCCGCACGGTGGAGGAGGCGGAGCGTGAGCGGCAGGCCGTGATCATCGCCGCCGAGGCGCAGGCGCAGGAGGGCCTGGTCAAGAGCATCAAGGCCGCGGAGGCAGCGGAGCAGGCTGCCACTCACCGTGCGGCTGAGGAAGTCACGCTGGCCGAGGCCCGGTTGAAGGCTTCCGACCTGGATGCGCAGGCCAAGCTGCGTCTGGCGGAAGGCATCCAGGCCGAGGCGGCGGCGCAGGGCCTGGCGGCCGTGCAGGTCCGCGAGAAGGAGGCTGATGCCATCGGGAAGGCGGGACGAGCGGAGGCCGAGGCCACCGAGGCCCGGATGCGTGCGGAGGCCGAGGGCGTCGAGGCCAAGCTGAAGGCAGAGGCCGCGGGTCTCACGGACAAGGCGGCCGCGATGGCCGCGCTCGATGAGGCGTCCCGCACCCACGAGGAGTACCGGCTGCGGCTGGAGGCCGAGAAGGACATCCGCCTGGCCGGCATCGAGGTGCAGCGGCACATCGCCGAAGCGCAGGCCACCGTCCTCGCCACCGGTCTGGAGAGCGCGGACATCAGCATCGTCGGCGGCGAGTCCGTCTTCTTCGACCGCCTCGTCTCCTCGATCTCGCTCGGCAAGGGCGTCGACGCCTTCGTCCAGAACTCTGAGACCGCGCAGGCTCTGGCCGGGCCCTGGCTGGACGGCACCGCGAACTTCACCGACGACCTGGCCAAGGTCATCGGCTCGGTTTCCACAGCCGACGTGCAGAACCTGACCGTGTCCGCGCTGCTGCTGAAGCTCATGAACGGCGGCGGCGGACAGACCGGTCAGCTGCGTGAACTCCTGGATAAGGCAAGTCAGTTGGGACTGGCTGACATGCCGATCATTGAACTGAACGGCACCCACAGTAGCTCGTCCGCGAGCTGACACCGACCGGCCGGGGCCGTTGCACGGGGGCCAGCGGTCCCGGCCACATACACCCCTCGCACATTCAGCTGCGACATCACGGAACGCCACACGGAAGGAAGCCGGACATGGACACCCAGACCGGAACTGAGGCCGGTGCCGAGGCCGGCCCCGGCACCGGCATGGACGCGGGAACGTATGAGGTGCTGCGCGACCGGCTCGTGGCCCAGGCCCGGCAGCTGGCCGAACGCGCCACCGCCCTCAACGAGCGCCGTGTGGCGACATTCGGGTCCACCGAGCTGACACTCACCGGCACCCAGAGCATCCACACTGCGCACCCGTGCCTGCCGCGCGACATCATCGCCATCGGCGACACCCTCCTGTTCGGCCACAACGACCTCACGGCCGCAAAGCCGGAGACCGCGATCGGTGACGTCTTCGCCCTGCACGACCGCGACCTGAACCGGCTGCCCGACGACGAGGTTCCCGGCCTCCTCGACGACCCCGCCTTCGTACGCGAGTTCAGCGCGCTGTTCCGCTACTACCGCGAGGCCAGGCTCCTCCAGCTGAGGCATGTGGAGGGCAAGCTTCTGGCCGTGTTCCAGACCGGCGAGAAGAGCGAGGACATCCGCGTCCTGCGCTGGACCCTGACGGTCGACGGCCGCGCCGAGTTCCTGGACGCGCGCGGGGAGCGTGACCACATTTTCCCGCCGTCGCACGACTTCGAGTGGACGGTGACGACGCGCGACAGCCATGTCCTGGGCCGCCACCCGCACATCTCCATCGGTGGCGAAGTCTTTGTCGCGACGGTCGGCGGCTCCCTCACCCTCAAGATCGACGACGACACGGATACCGGACACGGGATTTACGAGGAGCCGGTCGACGAGCCGCTGCAGTCCCTCGCCGACGCCGACGTGGAGCACGCACGCGTGGGCGCGCTGATCCTGCTGCGTGTGCGCCCCTACAAGGAAGCCGTCTGGCGCCACCTGGCCTTCAACACCCTCATCAGGACGGCCGTACGCCTCGACGGCATCGGGCAGGCGTGCCGCCGTCTCCCCGAGGATCAGGGCATCGTCTTCCCAGGCGGGTACTGCCTGGCCACGGGAGCACACAAGACCTTCGACGGTCTGGACACCGCCGACCTCGAATTCGAGCGGATGACGCGCTCACCCAATGGTGAGGACGTCCTGTTCGTCTTCCACGCGCGCACGGAAGGGCGCAACCTCCTGCTGCCCTACAACATGATCCGCAAGGAGGTGGCCACCCCGATCTCCTGCCACGGCTACGCGCTCTTCGACGACGGCACGCTGATGGTGCTGCGCGCCGGCCGTTCCGATGAACCCGCTCGAGTGCACCCCTTGCAGATCTGGCAGACCCCGTACGTCGCCGACACCCACGCCTCAACGGGGCCGGCCGACGGCGGAGGGCCGCTGGCCCGCATCGGCAACGCCGACCTCGTACGCGGCGTGTCCGACTGCCTCTCCATCGCCCGTGCCGTCACCGAGACCACCCCCGCCACGGGCGTGTACGAGGCGCTCGTGGCCTCCTGTGTACGCGCCACCGACTCCTTCCACTGGCTCGGAGACGCGGAACTCGGCGACCTGCGCACGCCGTTGGAGTCGGTACGCTCCACCGCCCAACAGGTCCTCACCGAGTTCAAGACCGTCCAGACCCTCACCCGGCAGGCCGCCGAAGCCCTCACCGACTCCGCCGCGCGCGTCGCCACCCTCGTACGGCGCATCCGGGGCGAGGCGCCCCGTACAGCGCCCGAGTGGGTTGAGCGGCTCACCGAACTTCGGCAGGCGCAAGGCCACTTGCTGACCTTGAAGGAGATGCGATACGCCGACACACGCCACATCGACGAGCTGGCCGGTGATCTGGCGGGCGACATCTCCTCGGCCGGGCAGCGTGCCGTCTCCTTCCTGGGGCGTGCGGACGCGTTCGTCTCCCACCATGCCGAGCTCGAACAGCTGACGGCCGACGCCTCCGGGATCGGCACGGCCGCCGAGGCCACCGCGATCGCCGACCGCCTCCACGAGCTCACGGGGCAGCTGCAGACCGTCACCGAGGTCGTCGCGGGACTCGACATCGGCGACGCGACCGTGCGCACCGCCATCCTGGAACGCATCGCCGAAGTCATCGCCGGCATCAACCGGGCACGCGCCACTCTCGATGTCCGCCGCCGTGAACTGACCGCACACGAGGGGCGCGCTGAGTTCGCCGCCGAGTTCTCCCTGCTCGGCCAAGCTGTGACGGGTGCCCTCGCCACCGCGACGACTCCCGAGAGCTGCGACGACCAGCTGGCCCGTCTACTGCTCCAACTGGAGAATTTGGAAAGCAGGTTCGCGGAGTCGGATGACTTCCTCGATGAGCTGGATGCCAAGCGTGCCGAGGTGTACGAGGCGTTCGCCTCCCGCAAGCAGACACTCGCCGACGCTCGCGCCCGGCACGCCGAACGTCTGGCGACCTCGGCGAACCGCGTCCTGGAGACGGTCTCCCGGCGCCTGACCACGCTCGCTTCCACCGACGAGATCAGCACCTACTTCGCCTCCGACCCGATGGTCGGCAAGGTCCGCCGCACCGTCGACGAGCTGCGTGAACTGGGCGATCAGGTGCGGGCGGAGGAGCTGGAGGGCCGCATCGCGGCCGCCCGCCAGGAGGCGGCCCGCTCCCTGCGTGACCGCACCGAGCTGTATGCCGACGGCGGCGACACCATCCGTCTGGGCCGCCACCGGTTCGCGGTCAACACCCAGCCGCTGGACCTCACCGTCGTCCCGCACGGCGACGGCATGGCCATCGCGCTGACCGGCACCGACTACCGCTCGCCCATCACCGACCCGTCCTTCATCGAGCTGCGCCCCTACTGGAACCAACTGCTGCCCACCGAGAACGACGACGTCTACCGCGCCGAATACCTGGCCGCCCGGCTGCTCGACGAGCATGGGGCACAGGCGTTGCTCGCCGAAGACGACCTGCCCGCCCTGGTCCGGTCCGCTGCGGAGATGGCGTACGACGAAGGCTACGAACGTGGCATCCACGACCACGACGCGACGCAGATCCTCAGGGCGTTGCTCCGGCTGCACGACGGTGCCGGTCTACTGCGCTACACCTCACGGGCCCGAGCGGCCGCCCAGTTCTTTTGGGCGTACGACGCCATGGGGGAGGAGCGGGAGCTGTGGCGTCGCCGTGCACTGTCCATGGCCCGCGCCCGCGACACCTTCGGTCTCGCCCCCGCGATCGAGGATCTCCGCGCCGAACTGGCCGCGCGTATGACGGGTGATGCGGAGGCGGCGGCCTACCTTTTCGAGGAGCTCACCACCGGCCCCGCAGGCTTCGTCGTCGCAAGCGAAACCCGAGCCCTCCTGGACAAGTTCCGCCGCGCGGTGGACAGCTCGGGGTACGAGGACGACCTGAGCGCCATCCACGGTCCAACGGCCCGGCGCCAGTTGGCCGAGGCGTGGCTGACCTCGTACTTGACCGCCACCGGTGAGAACGGCGACCTGGATGAAGCGGTGGCCGTCGAGCTCTGCCGCGACCTGGAGCACTACGACTGCACCGCCCAGCTGACCGAGACCGTCGAGAACCTGCTCGGCACCCACCCCCGCATCAGCTGCCGTGACCTTCCGGTCCGCATCGATGAACTCATCTCCCGCACACGGCAGTTCCGCGCCGACACCACCCCTGGGTTCCGCACCTACCAGTCCCGCAGGGCAGACCTCGTGGCAGCTGAACGCACCCGCCTGCGCCTGGACGAGTACCGGCCCAAGGTGATGTCCGCCTTCGTGCGCAACCGCCTCATCGACGAGGTGTACCTGCCCTTGATCGGTGACAGTCTCAGCAAGCAACTGGACGCGGCTGGCGGCTTGTTGCTGCTCGTCTCGCCGCCCGGCTACGGCAAGACGACCCTCATGGAGTATGTTGCCGACAGGCTCGGCATGGTCCTGGTGAAGGTGAACGGACCCGCCCTCGGCCACGGGGTGACCTCGCTCGACCCGGCGGAGGCGCCCAACGCGACGGCACGCCAGGAGATCGACAAAGTCAACTTCGCCCTGGAGGCGGCCAACAACGTCCTGCTGTACCTGGACGACATTCAGCACACCTCGCCCGAACTCCTCCAGAAGTTCATCTCGCTGTGCGACGCCCAGCGCCGCATGGAGGGGGTGTGGGACGGGGCTGCACGCACCTACGACCTGTGCGGCAAGCGCTTCGCGGTCTGCATGGCGGGCAACCCCTATACCGAGTCGGGGCAGCGCTTCCAGATCCCCGACATGCTCGCGAACCGCGCCGACGTATGGAACCTCGGCGAGGTCCTGACCGGCAAGGAGGACGCCTTCGCCGTCAGCTTCATCGAGAACGCCCTGACCGCGAACCAGGTCCTCGCCCCACTCGCAGGCCGGGACCGCGGTGACCTGGCCCTGCTGCTCCGCCTCGCCGCCGACGACCCCACGGCACGCGGTGACCGCCTCACCCACCCGTACGCCACGGCGGAACTCGACCGTGTCACCGCGGTGCTGAGGCACCTGCTGACCGCACGAGCCACGGTGCTCGCGGTCAACGCCGCCTACATCGCCTCCGCGGGCCAGTCGGAAGCGACCCGCACCGAGCCTCCGTTCCGTCTCCAGGGTTCCTACCGCGACATGAACAAGATCGCGGCCCGGATCGACCCGGTGATGAACGACGCCGAGCTTGACGCCATCATCGAGGATCACTACACAGGCGAGGCCCAGACGCTGACCTCGGGCGCCGAGGCCAACCTTTTCAAGCTCGGCGAACTGCGCGGCACCCTCACCCCGGAGAGCGCCGAACGCTGGGCGCAGATCAAGGCAGCCCACGCCCGCGCCGCCCGCCTCGGAGGCCAGGACAACGACCCGGTCACGCACGCCGTCGCAGCCCTCGACCTGCTCGCCGACCGCCTCGCCGCGGTCGAAACAGCCATCACGCGGGCCGCCGACCCCCGCAACGCCCTGACCAACCCGACAGCCCGGCACGCCAAGGGGACCTGACCATGCCGTATTTGTGATGCAGGTTCCGCAGAGGAGGCCGGTGCACGCCGGCCCTCACCGTGTCTCTGTTGATCGATCGGCGTTTGGTGTGGCTGTCGCGGTGGTCAGCAGAGAGTTGCCGGGCCACGTCCGCCCTTGGGGGTGTCGGAATCCTCGTACGACGGCGTACTCAACCGGAAGGAGCGCGCCACAGCGACGGTGCTCACCGCCACCAGCGCGAGGGCGAGTACGCCGAGCTTGGCCAGCGGCTTCCCGTCAGGGCGGGCGCCCTCCGCCCCTCTCGGCGCCACCCGGCCGAGCGGGTCATACACCACGGCGAGCGTGTCTCCCGGCTGGGTCGACTCCCGGCAGCCTCGCCAGATCCGTACGCTCAGCGGAGATCCATCGGATCCCTGCACCGAACAGAGGTAACGCTCCCGCCCGGCGGCCGACGCGTCTGTCCCCTCGACCACTGTGACCAACGCCTGCTGCTCCTGGTCGCGGTGGGCCAGGATGAGCCCGGCGGCTGTCTGCGGGGTCAGCAGGGCCAGGCAGATGCCGAGCAGGGCGACGACCCCCACCAGAGCGCGGCCGGCCCGGATGGCGAACAAGTAGGAGGCGAGCACGCAGGTGACGGCGATGCCGGCCTCGCCGCTGCTCAGCGCGGGTGGCCCGGCCCACATCCCCAGGGCCCCGGCACCGATGATGGCCCCCGCGCCGAGGAAGCCGACAATGAGTCCCTGGGCTGTCAGCCTCCTGGGAGGCAGGCCCACGAACTCCGCGGGGCCCCACACGAAAGCCCTCATGTGATCCAGCAAACCGGCTTCTCGCACGGCCGGTTGTCTGCGCAGCCGACGCATCCGCTCCTCCCCTCGGTTCGGTCCCGTACAGTCAGGCGCCACCCGCCGAGACGTCGGCCCACCCCAGCGGGTGCATCTCGGGGCCGTCCGTCTGCGGGGCGGGAGGTTCTCCCCGCGCGTTGTTGAACGCGTTCAGCGCTTCGATGAGCGAGGCGCGCTGCTCCGGGGCGAGGCGCTCGACGATCGCGGCGATCTCGGCGCGGCGCCGACCTGTGACGTCGGCGACGGTGCGCCGACCCTCCTCCGTGAGTCCCAGCAGGGTCTCGCGGCGGTTGGCGGGGTTGATCTGCCGGTCCGCGAGGCCGGTGGCGATCAAGCGGTCGATCATCCGCATGGCAGTTGAGGGCGCGACTTGGAGGTGCTCGGCCAGAGCCACCAGTTTGGTGGCTCCACGGCTCGAGAGGACCACCAGCATCCGGAACTGGGGGAGCGTCACCCGTTCCTCGACCTCCGCGAGAGACCGGGCGGACACCGCCACCAGGAGTCGCGAAGCGGTCAGCACGGCACCCGTCACCGCATCCACATCATCCACGCCCCCGCACGGGGCCCCCTGCTCGGCCATGCCCCCCTTTCTACCGTCGACGGAGAATGTTGTGTTCACCGCCCCGCCCCCGCATGCCCGTGGTAGCGCAGCAAGAGCATCGCCGCGTCGTCATGCGGCGGGCCGTCGCCATGCCGCACCAGATCCGCACGCAACGCCTCCAGGGCGGCCCCCTCATCAGGGTCCTTCAGCAGGAACGCCCGGTCCTCCAGCGGATAGAAGGAACCTGCCGCATCGCGCGCCTCGGTCACCCCGTCGGTGTAGAGCAGGACCTGCTCGCCCGGGGCGAAGCCGACGCGGTAGGGGACCGGCGCATCACCGCCGTGTGCGCCAAGACCGAGCGGCAGCGCGAACTCAGGTGGGATCGGGAAAAGGACGTCGCCATCCTCGCGTACGACCATGGGGGCGGGATGACCATAGTTGAGGAAGACCACGCCGTCGCTGTCCGGGCTCACCTCGGCCAGTACAGCCGTCACGAACTTCTCGTCCCCCAACTGCCGCGAAACACTGCGCTCCAGCCGCTCGCCGAGCCCCGTCAGGTCCGGTTCGTCGTACGCCGCTTCCCGGAACGCGCCGAGCACGACGGCCGCAGTCTCCACCGCCTCAAGCCCCTTGCCCTGCACGTCACCGACGATCACCCGCACCCCACGCGGCGAGGAGACCACCTCGTACAGATCGCCGCCGATCTGCGCCTGCGCGAGAGCCGAGGTGTAGGAGACGGCCACCCGCAGCGGGCCCGCACGCAGCGGCACCGGTCGCAACAGCACGCGCTGCGCCGCCTCGGCGATGGAGCGGACGCTGGCCAGCTCCTCCTCCCGGCGTCCGCGCATCACGGCAGCGGCGATGCCCGCGACGGTCACGCCCGCGACCGACGCCATCGCCGTGTACCCCCGGCGGGTCGAGAACAGTCCGTCGTACAGCCCAAGAGTGATGCACAACAGCAGTGCCACCGCGCCGATCAGCGCGGTGCGCCGCCAGGAGCCGACAAGCCCGGCGAAAGCGGGCCCGAGCGACACCAGTGGCAAGAATCCCACACCTGGCCCCGCAGTCAGGTCCACGGCGGTCACGACCGCCATCACCATGACCGGCAGCCGCGCGAGCACGGAGCAACTGTGCCGCGGCTTGTTCTCGGTCATGACGCTCCCGGTGACATGGCGACGCTCAAGAGCCGCCTTCCCGGGCGCTCCTTCCCCCACGTTTTAGACTATGCAAAGGTGCGCTCGCCGAAGAAACTTCACAACTGCCCGTTATCTGATCGATGCTGACGGGCGGGTCTCGGGCGCCGGCGCCGGGTGCTGAGGGCGAAGCCGCCGAGCGGGCGCATGCGGACGAGTCGTCGCGCCTCGTACGCGAGCGTGACCTGGACCAAGCGGCGCCCCAGCGTGAGTTCGCCGGACCGCCAGCCAGGCTCGCCACTGGACAACAGCGGAGGGCCCCGGCTATGGCCGGGGTCCTCGGTGTGCGGTGGGGCTTGGTGTCAGTGGCTGGTGAGTTCGCCGGTGAGCTTGCCGTGGAGGTCGGCGCTGGGGTCGTTCAGGCCGATGATCTCCACCGTCTTGCCTCGCTGCTTGTACTTGGTCTCGATGGCATCGAGGGCCGCCACGGAGGAGGCGTCCCAGATGTGGGCCGCGGTCAGGTCGATGATGACCTTGTCGGGGTCGCCGGCGTAATTGAACTGGCCGACGAGGTCGTTGGAGGAGGCAAAGAACAGCTCGCCGGTCACGGAGTAGACCACGCTGGTGCCGTCCGGGTCGGTGCTGGCAGTGACACGGGCGAGGTGGGCGACGCGCTTGGCGAAGATGACCATCGCGGTGACGGAGCCGACGACGACGCCGATGGCGAGGTTGTCGGTGGCGGCGACGCAGATCACGGTGATCACCATGACGGCGATCTCCCCCGTGGGCATCCGCTTGAGGGTCTTGGGGGCGATGGAGTGCCAGTCGAAGGTCGCGAAGGACACCATCACCATGACGGCGACCAGAGCTGCCATCGGGATGTCCGAGACGACCGACCCGAAAACGATGCACAGCACCATCAGGAACGAGCCCGCGAGGAAGGTGGACAGGCGGGTGCGGGCGCCGGACACCTTCCTGGCGTTCCGCGACTCGCGCCGCTCATACGGCGAACAGCCCATCACCGTGTGCGAGGTGGGGGAGTTACTGTACCGGTCGGCCCGCATCCGCACCCTGCCCGATACCGCACCGGAGGGTGGCCACCCGTGCGCGGTCACCAGCCGCCCCTACCCCAGCGCCGGCTCCGCGCACCAACTGAGCTGTACCTCGCGGTGCACCGCTGCGACGGGCTAGAACGCGGCCTATACCGCTACGACCCGCTGGGCCACGCACTCATCGCGCTGCCCGGTGGCGACGGCGCGGTGGACGCCCTGCTGCGGGAGGCGGAGGCCGCAACGACGAGCGCGAGCCGCCCCAATGTCCACCTCACCTTGGTCTCCCGCATCAAGCGTCTTTCGTGGAAGTACGCCGCGCATTCCTACGCGCTCACGCTCAAGAACGCGGGAGTGCTGCTGCAGACCCTCTACCTCGTCGGCACGGAGATGGGCCTGTCCGGCTGTGCCCTGGGCGGCGGCAGCGCCCCCCACAAGGGCGTTGGGGCTCTCGCCGCATGAGGGATCCCCGTGGACGCCTTTCACTGGGCAGCGCCCCAGGCCCCGCTGAGACGAACAACCGCAAAGGAACCCGACATGCCCTGGATCACCACGGTCTCCAAAAGCGTCGTGCGGGAGTCACCGTGGGTTCAAATCCCACACCCCACCGCTTGCAGGTCAGCATGTGTGCTGGTCAGAAGGGTGCCTCTCATCGAGAGGCACCCCTTTTCGTGGGGGCGTGTCTCACCTTGATCCGCGGCTGTCACGGCTTTGACCAGTGTGTGTAAACCAGGCGTGGACCACGATGGGGCTTGAACGGGGCTTTTCACTGGGGACTTTGGGCTATAGGTGGCCCAGCGTTCAAGACTCTGCGGAAGACCGGTACGAGTGGTCAGCTCCGCCAAATATGGGAAGGGTGCAGCCGGAATCAGCCACGCCTTCAAGCCGCTGGGAACGATGCCTAGAATTCCGTGATGCCTCGTTAGTTGACTGGCGGACTAATCTGCTGGCGGCGCCTCAGGACGACTCTTTCATGATCCCGTTGTGCGCTTTCGGCGGCATTCTCTGGAAGATTCGATGAGCCCACTGGCTGTCACCAGTTAATTCATCGAACGTTTATCACCTGATGCGAATGTCGCACGGCGTTACAGGAGTAAGCAACGGGGGCGAACGGACGCGAACGACCTACCTGAATGGGAGAGTCTGTGAGTAAGCGTTCCAAGAGCAAGAGACGGATGCAGAGAGCACTGATCGCCGTCCCGATCGCAGCGGTGTCGGTGGTCGCTCTAGCAGGCTCCGCCAACGCTCACTACGTCTACGAGCGAGCCGAGTTGTGGGTCAGCGGTAACGGCAAGCACTGCATGACTAACAGAAGCGAGGTTTCCCACGGCACAGATAACCGGGGGTATGCCAAGGGTGACGTGACCTCGTGGATGGACCTGAACTCCATTCCCACGGACTGTCAGCACCAGTACAAGCGCCCGGCCGGCCACCTGCGCGATGGGATCGCGATCTACAAGTGGAACGGCACCGACTGGTACAAGTGTAAATGGACCACAGAGTGGTTCGCCAACACCAGCAATACGGCCAAGTTCGAGCTCGAATGGCCTGCCAAGGACCTGTCCTGGGGGTGTGGCGAAGGCTGGTACGGCACGATGAACTTCGCCACCATGACCTACAACGCGGAATCCATCTTCCCCAATGGCGTCCCAGGGCTCTGGTCAGGCGCGCACTCGGGCCTGAAGGGAATCTCGGAGGAGCCGCCGCCCCCGCCGGATTGGGTTGACGACGACGGTGTGGCCACTCCCGAGGCAACACCGGACAAGGTCGAGATCGTCGACTCGGAGGGGCGCGTGGTCATTGGGGACGATGGCAAGCCCGTCAAGGTAGATACGGCTCCCGAGTCCCCCACGGAGGCCAACACCACCTATGGTGGCAAGCGTTCGACATCTACAGATGAGGAAGGGAACGTCACCGAGACGGCTGAGATCGGGCTGACCAGTCCCGTCGCCAGCTCCTCAACTCTGTAGCCAGAGGAGGGTCATGCCACTGAACGAGAGCGACCGTGCGCAAGCATTAGCGGTATCTCATTACCTTGCCCGCTGGATCAGTGGTGTCGCCGCGCTCGGCTTCTTGGCCTACGCCATCTTCATCATCGTGATCACAGGCGGCTTCGGCGCGCAACCGTTTCTGGCTTTGCTGTTGATGGGGTTCATCGCGAGCGGTACGGCCTGGCTCTGGCTGAAGCTCTCCTACAGGGCATGATCCCGGCATGCATGTGAGGAGCCCTCACTCAGATCTGAGTGAGGGCTCCTCAGCTAAGGACTTGCAGGGAATCAAGGTGTTGCTTCCCGTTCCGGGGATCGTTGGTGTGGTATGCGCATCCCGGACGAGACACGTAACCAACTCGCTTTGAAGCTGGCGGTGTTGGTGCCGCATCTGGACGAGCGGCAACGACGGCTGTTGATGGCCGCGGAGGCACGTGCCCTGGGGCATGGCGGCGTTCGGGTCGTCGCACGGGCGGCCGCGGTCAGCGAGACCACGGTCCGCAAAGGCGTGCTCGAGCTGGAGGCCGGCGAGGAGCCCTTGGGGCGGGTACGGCGTCCGGGCGGGGGCCGCAAGCGGCTCGCGGATCTGGATCCGGGGCTGCGACCGGCACTGTTGGCGTTGGTCGAACCGGATGTGCGGGGTGATCCGATGTCGCCGCTGCGATGGACGGTGAAGTCGACCCTGTGGGTGCCCAAAACTCGACCGCCCTATGCGACCTGCGCGTATTCGTGGATCACGCCACCGAGTAGATCATGACGGACGACTCTGCCGTCTGGGTTTCCTCGGCCGGGGAGTGGTCGCAGGGGTGCTGCTTGGCGCAGAGCGCGGTGTGGGCGATGGGTATTGAAGTGTGTTTCCTATGCGGTCAGGATGCCTCGCAGGTGCGGAGTGCCGGCGCAGCAGCGTGCCCGGGGTGACGAACAGATGCCCTCGAAGAGGCTTGGGCAGCAGCCGGGCCAGTGCCGCGATCACTGCCCGGTCCGCCCGTAAGGGTTGTGGTCGGGCGACTTGGCGGCGGAGGACGGCGAGCTGGTGCCGCAGTACGAGGATCTCCGCGTTCTTGGAAGCTTCCGAACGTGCCGGCAGCGCAACCCATCCCAGGGACCTGCAGGAAGGTCAGGTACAGGAGTTACAGAGGCATGCCTCAGGATCTTGCCCTGCCCGGTCTCGATTGCAAGTCCGAGGTCAGCAGCGGCAACTTCGTTTCGGACACCCACGCCCTGGGCCTCCCTCGCCGATGGCGCGCAGTAGCGTGCGAACATCTTGTACGACCCTGGCTGGCGTGAGCGCTAGCCGGGGCGACCTGAACATCATAAGGAAAGGCGAACTCACGTGGTGGACATGCAAGCGGCCGCACGCAAGGTCTTCGACCGGTACGACCTCGACGGCGACGGTCAGATCACGGCCACGGAGTACCGGCAGGTCGTCGCGGAGTTGAACGGCGAGCACCTCACCGACGAGCAGGCGCAGCGGTTCATCGACGTGCTGGACACGGACGGCGACGGCACCATGTCCTTCGAGGAGTTCTGGGCACCGATGCAGGACGCCTGACAGCACTCGGTCGAAGTCAAGTGGGCGCAGGTGAGAGGCCGTTTGTGAACGGCCTCTTTCTGTTCTCCGGGCCCTCCGAATGGGAGCGTGAAGCGGGAGTACGCTCTCACGTAGCGGAAGAGTAATCGATGCGGCACCACCGACCAGACTCGTGAGCTGCATGGACGACATTTTCGGCAGGCGGCTGATGGCAGCGTCACGCAAAAGCGCCCGGCGTCGGGCAACGGCGTGTAGTAGGCGGGATACTGGCCGCCAGCTCATGGTGCCTCGTCAGGAGAAGAGAATTGGCGGTGCGATAAACGCGCGTGCCGTAGGCAGTAGCTGGCAACTTCTCTCGGAAGCGCTGAACTGTGTACCTGGGGTGTGTAGTTCCGCGAACAGCCGTGCAGTCGTTGGGAGCAACCCTCAATGGCTCACTGATGACTTGAAGGGCTCATGCGGGAGCGAGCGCAGCGCTGGGGGTCAAGGGGTCGCAGGTTCAAATCCTGTCGTCCCGACTAGTTCGAACATTCGAACGTCGCAGCTGAAGGGCCGTTTTCGAACGGCCCTTTTTCTGTTGCTCCCCCGCTCCCAGGGGGAGCGGGGAGTGGGAGCACGCTCCCAGTGCGACCCCTTGCCTGTTTGCTCCCACTCGGGAGGCTGTGCACATATTCGGCTTCTTGCGCGCACGTTCACATCGGTGTCCGGTGTGTTACCCGGGGCTCTGCGCCTGCCGAAAACTCCATCCGCGCAGTTCAGGCGGCATGTTGGTATTCGTGCAGGACTCCGCCGAGGCGGTCTTTCCGGCGTACCTTCAACTTGGTGATCTGTGCCCGGGGGAGTGGTTCGGGGGTGGCGCGCAGGGGTGCTGTCTGGTCTATCGCTTGGTGGGGCCGGTGGGTGTTGTAGTGCTGTTCGAACTGGCGGAGCGCGTGGCGTAGGTGACGTTCGTTCCAGGCGAGGGTGCGGTCCAGTAGTTCATGGCGGCAGGTCTGTACCCAGCGCTCCATGATCGCGTTCATGCGCGGTATCCGTATGCCGGTGCGGACGACTTGGATGCCGACGTTGGCCAGGATCTCGTCGAAGAGACTGGGGTACTTCGCGTCCCGGTCTCGGATCAGGTACGCGGGGGTGGCGTTGGCGTCCGTCAGGTCCATGGCCAGGTTGCGGGCGGCTTGGGTGACCCAGGCTGCGGTGGGGTGTGCGGTGGTGCCGAGGATCCGGATGCGGCGGGTGGTGTGCTCGATGACGGCGAGAATGTACTGACGCCTGCCGGTCAGGGTGATGGTCTCGATGAAGTCGCAGGCCAGGAGGGCGTCGGCCTGGGAGCGCAGGAAGTCGGCCCAGGTGGTGGCGGCCCGGTCGGGCGCCGGGTCGATGCCCTCGGACGACAGGATCTCCCAGACGGTAGAGGCGGCGACTTGGATGCCGAGGGTAGCGAGTTCGCCGTGCACTCTGCGGTAGCCCCAGGAGGGGTTTTCACGGACCAGGCGCAGGACGAGGGTGCGGATCGAACGGATGGTGGGTGGTCGGCCTGGTCTCTTCGACCGGCATGTGTGGGCATGGCGCTGCTTGATCAAGTCGCGGTGCCAGCGCAGCACGGTGTCGGGGCGGACCAGTAGCCGCAGCCGGCGCAGTACCTGGCGGGGCAGCGGCGCCAGCAGAGCGGCCATGAGCGCCCGGTCTTGCGGAGCGAGCTTCACCCGTTCTGCTCCGAGCTGCCGCTCGAGGACGGTGAGCTGGTGGCGCAGGGCAAGGATCTCTGCGTCCTTGGCGCGGTCGCTCATCGGCAGCATTCGCAGTGCGGCGAACAGGTTGGTGGCGGTCAGATAGGCGAGACGAAGCAACACGAGTGCTCATCCTGCCGCACACCGGCCAGGCTCCTGATCTGCATGGACGACATTTTCGGCAGGCGCACAGTCCGGCGATCACCGCCCGGTCTGCCCATGAGCATCGCGGCTGGGTGACTTGGCGGCGGAGCACAGCCAGCTGGTGCCACAGGACGAGGATCTCCGCGTTCTTGGAAGCCTCCGATCGTGCCAGCAGCGCAACCCATCCCAGGACCTTCAATAAGGTCAGGTACAGCAGTCGCAGAGCCATGTCTCCGGATCTCGCCCTGCCCGGTCTCGATCGCAAGCCTGAGGTCAGCAGCAGTAGCCGAGTTCTAGGCGCCAACACGGTCAGATAGGCGAGGCGAAGCAACAGAAGCGCTCATCCTGCCGCACCACCGGAGACGCTTCCGAGCTGCATGGATGACACTTCCGGCATGCGCAAGGTCAGGAACGGGGAGGTGATCCTAAGTCAGATCCTGGTTGCTCCCGCGAGGCGTCGCGCCGCGTTTCCGCGTTGAGCGCGGAGCGGAGGCGATCTGCGTACGGCAGGTCTTCGTGCCGGGTCAACCAGTCGGCTGCCAGGCGCGTCACGTGGACTCTTTGGTTCGGTGAGAGCGCCGGGAGAGTGAGCAGATCCTCGATGACCAGACGTACCTTCGGCCCCATGTCGTGCTCTTCGAGCCAGCTCAGGGCACTGTCGACGGCGCGGGATCGTCGGTCCTCGTCGAGGGCCGGGTGGCGCAGGACACCAGAGAGTACGGTGCGGGACTTCATCGAACGGTCGGTGCTCAGACGGTCCAGGGCGATGTCGATGCCGGTGCGTGCCTGCTCGACGGACAAGTCGAGGCGGGTGAGGAAGGAGGCGAGCACCGGACGCTGGACCTTGCCGCTGTGGCAGGCGAGCCACCGGAGGCTGATGTCCGCGAGGGACCGTGCCTGATCGCGCGTCAGCCCATCGAGCTGGCTGAGCATAGCTGCCATGAGCACGTGATTACCTGGATGTGCGAGGAGCGCGGCGCATCCGAGACAGTTGGCACGCTGTCGCTGTGCGGACGGAAGGTCCGGCATGTGCAGGAGAGCGCCCAGAACGGAACCGAACGTCTCGTGCTCCGGGTGGCTGTCGAGCCATGTGAAGGCGAGCGTGACCGCGGTCCGAGCCTGGTCCTGGGTGAGTTCCTCGCAGTGGACGAGCAGGCGAAAGAGTATGGCCGGGGCGGACTGGGCGTCAGGTTGCGACCTCAATCGTTCCAGGAGGAGGGCAGCGGCGTCCGCCACGCTGTCGGCGGACAGCAACGTGCCCAGGACGCGTGAGCCTGCCGGGTGGTCGGCATCTCCCTCGGCCGCCCACCAGCGGGCGACGGCGATCTGCCGGGGACGCAGCTCCGGCGGACACCCGGCCGTGGACAGGAGTCTTTGCACGACCCGGCCTGTGCTCGGGTACACCTGTCCCGTCTCCAGCCAGTCCAGTGCGCTTCGGATCAATGTCGCGCGGTCCGGCTCCGGGAGGCGGTCGTCTTCGAGCAGGACACACAGTTCCGGACCGATGTTCGAGCCTGGGCGCAGATTAGAACGCAGCCACACGAGGCCGCGGTCCACGAGCTTCCGGCGGGCGACCGTCTCGATGTCCGCACGCTGCAGGAACGCACGGGTCACGGGTGCGACTCCGAGGGACCGGTACGGGGTGAGCCACGCCAGTACGCTCGCGACCACTCTCTCCAGCCGATCCCGGGAGTGGTCCATGCCGAGCAGGCGCTTCAACAGCGCGGGCGTATGACGCCAGTCGGGCCGGGAAGACACCCAAGCGAGGGTGCAGTCGACCACCAGATCCTCGGTCCTCTGTGAAAGGTCGGGGCGCTCGATCAGCGCGAGTAGAAGATACTCTGTGTCGGTCTGTCCGCCCCGGCGAACGAGCCATCCGACGGAATCCTCGACAAGGAACGCGGGAGCGGGATCCATGCCTCTCAGGGCGGCGGTGAGGAACGGCTGCGCGGTGTGGTTGGCCTCGGCGCGGGAGAGCCAGGGAGCAACCAGCGTGTCCCACACAGAGCGGTCGAACCCTTGCCAGGGCCGACTCGTCACCATCGTCAGCAGTGCCTGGCCGCCGTCGTCACCGGCGTCCGCCAGGAGGTGGCCGAGCGGAACCACCTGGGCCGTGAGCCATTCCCAGCAAAAGCGTTCCAGGGCGGCGATCCGATGGGCGGGGCCATGCGCTGCCATGTCGACGGCCAGCCGACGGAGATGGCCGGTGAATACGGAGAACGTACGTGCATGTCGCGTGAACGCGTCGAAGAGCGCACCGGCAGCGCCTGCGTCGATGCTCCATCCGGGAGAAGGCATCAGTGACTGCAGCAGGAGTTCGTCGGTGACAATGTCGTGGACCACGACCAGCTGACCGCCGACCTCATCGAGCCACCCAAGAGAGATCAGCGTGTCGACGACGCGCCGCCCTCCGAACGGAAGGGCCAGCCCACCGGCCACCGTGAGGAACGTGTCGATGGCCTGTTCGACGACTATCCGGGACTGCGGGCTCGCCACGACCGCCACGGTGTAGGCCAGCTGCTCGATGGCAGGGGTGGTGATACCCAAGGGGGACGGGCTGAGTGCGGGGCTCGTGGCGAGCGCGTCCCGGCGCATGCCCTCGCGCAGCCAGTCCAGCAGCTCGCCGGGCCGGACCGATGCTGCCACCTCCGGTGTGTGATGAGCCAGCCCCTGCTCCTCGATCGCGCGCGCGATCAATAGCGCGATCACCGGACGCCGCCCGCAGATCTGGGACAGCGCCTCGGCCCCCCATCGGCGCGCGGTTTCGGGTGCCGTGTGGCGGACTACCTGGTCGATGATCGCGGACTGGTGTGGCCAGTCCTCTCGTACATAGATCTCGTCGAGCACTCGGCTGCTGCCACGGAGCTGAACCGTGTGCAGGGATCCGGGCCGTACGGAGGCCAGGCATGCCACGGTCACGCCACGTTGCTTGGCCTCTGGGATCAGCACTTCGGCGAGGGCGCGCAGGTCGACCTGTGGGCAGGCGTCGAGGTAGTCCAGTATCAGCAGCACGCGTCGGCGGCCGCACGAGACGACGGACGCGGCCACGTCGTCGACCGTCACGGCGCTGTCGGGCTGGACGTGCAGGACTTGCCAGCCCGCGCGGTCCGCCCGGTGCGCGACCTCGAAGCATGTTCGCGTCTTGCCCGAACCGGCCGGTCCGACCAGCAGTGCCCCTCGTGAACGGCCAGTGCTCAGCCGGGCGAACAGGTGGTCCGGATGCGATGCGTGGTCCATCCCCGGATGGATGAAGGGCAGGTGCTCCTCGTCGAGAAAGCTGCGTCGTCCGAGCAGTCGCCGCATGATCTCGGCATGGGTACGTACGCGGCCGCGCACGGCGGGGTCGAACGGTGTCGGCGCGATGTCCCCCGGCGGCACCGGCTTCACCTCGTGCTCGGCCAGCAGGCGCACGAATTCAGGATCTCGGGACACCTGGGAGAGGTCGGTCGCCGTGAGGCTTGCCGCGCCGGATGGAACGTGGTGGCTCGTGCACACGCCGACGAGAACGCCGCCTTGCGTGATGACCCCTGCCCCGGACACCCCCCGCCAGGGAGATCCGCTCGACTCCAGCGGCGCTGGGCTGCTGAGGGACAGCTCCATCTCGTGGCTCCCCAGTAAGGAGCCCAGAAGGATCGCCCCGGTCATCTGACGGGTTTTCGGCACATTCTGACGCGACGCATGGTTGGGGAACCCAATCGCGATGAACGGTACCGCCTCCACGGTTCGAGGCAGGACGCCCCACCGGGCGGGAGGGATGTCGGGCCCGCCCTCCCCGAGAACCAGGAGGGCGAGGTCCACCTCGTCGCTTCGGTGCCGCCGCACCGCGGTGACCTGAAGCCTCTGCGTGGACTGCCCCGGAAGTCTCACTTCGTAGCTGTCACCGGGCTGGGCAAAGCCGTGGCCGGCGCAGATGGCCAGTCGTGAGGCGAGCATGAATCCGGAAGCAGCGAATCGAGGGACGCCGTCGGATCCGCGGCGCACCACCATGGCCACACGCTCCAAGGGCTGCTTTGCGGCCATTAGATTAGCCACAGCCGACGCCACTCTTGCAGGACTGACTTATCCACAAGGTCAGTCCTCCAGAACGGTTCCACGCCCCGAATCTGTTAGGACGGATCCGCCGTTGGCCGTCTCGGCCGAGAGTTCCAAAGACACGGTGTGCGTGGCGGATGCGTCCCTGGTCGCCTTACCGCCAGCCGACAGCACCCAGAACTTGACCCCGCCCTCGGCCTCTGTCGATGCTGTCACCGCGACCTGTACGTCTAGCTTCACCGACTGCACGCGAAGGCGGACCGGTTGACCCTCGGCGTCTGACATCGCCTGCGCTAACTCACCGCGCAGTGCCTTGATTGTCTCCGACAGGCCGATGTCCACCAGTCCCCCTCTTCTGGCCCCCTGCCGCCGCCATCGTGCGCCCGTTCGGTGATGGTGGCGGAGACGGCCTACGTGATCACCCAATCATGGTAAACGGTCGAGCCGAAGATGTTCGAGGCGCCCTTTCCGGTCGGCGATGGGCTGTCTGCGGGCGCAGATCGTTGGTGCTCGGCGGGATGACACCGCAGGCTCAGTCGGCGATGTCGACGCCGTAGCCGCGCGCGAGGGCGTCGAGGCCGTGGTCGTAGCCCTGGCCGACGGCGCGCAGGCGCCAGACCGGGCCTCTGCGGTAGATCTCCGCGAGCAGCATGGTGCGTTCGGTGGTGGCGGCGTCCAGGGTGGCCCGGGCGAGCGGTGATCCGCTACTGCCGGGGGCGGAACCGATCTGGATCGCGCCGACAGTGCCGAAGGTCGTGGAGCCGTCGATGGCCGCGGCGACCACCACCTTGCGGCTCGCGGGCGGCAGGGACGCGAGGTCGACGGCGATGGACTGTTCGGCAGGGCCACCGGTGAGGAGCCGCACGGTGCCGGCGGGACTTTCAGGGGCGCCGTAGAAGATGAAGTCCTCGTCGAAGGTGACCTGTTCGTCCTCGTCGAGGATGAAGGCGACGACGTCGATCTCGCAGTCGGCCTGCGGTGCCCAGCCGACCGTGACGTACCACTCGGGCGCGGACGTACCGTGTGGCACGGGCAAGTCGATGACACCACCCCTTGGCATCACCTGTGGCCCCTGCGGTCGGACAGCCGCCGTGTCCCGATCGGTGGTGGTCGGGGCGTTGAGCCAATGCGGATCGTGCACCGGGAGTTCAAGGGCGGTGATGCGGCTCATGCGCCGGTCGCTCTCCCCGCCCACGAGCAGCACGATGTCGGTGACGCTGGCGGACAGGTTAATCGCCGCCGACCCACCCAGCTCGACGACACGGGTGCGAGCCGCCACAGCATCGGCATGGACACCACCGAGCACAAGTACCCGGTGTCCAGCCAGTGGCATGCCCAGAGTGTCGGCCAAGGGCTCTGGTCGGCGAGGGGCGGGGATGGGTACACCGGGGGAGGCCGTGGGGAGGAGGGCTGCTTCTGGGTCGACGGTGGCAGGGGCATGGGAGGACCTCGGTCCCACGGACCCGACTGGTGTCGCGGCAGGTTCGGTCACCGGGATGACCACAACGGCGGTTGCCTCATGAGTTGTCCCGGCCTGTACGTCGGCCAGCAACCGCAGGAAGGTGTCTTCATCGATGACTGGCACGCCTTCGGCGAGCGCACGCCGGGCTTTCGAGGACTGCGACGCCGGCTCGTTGGTGACCAGCGCGCTGGTGTGTCGGCTGACAGAGGTCATCATGTTCAGCCCGGCAGCCACGGCCCGCCCGAACAGCTCTGCTCGCGCGTGGGTGGTCTCGCCGGTTATCGCGATCTTCATCCCCTGCTGCAGTGGCCCGCCCGGAGTATGCCGTCCCGGATTGCGGTAGTCGCACGGAGTCTTGGGCGGCTTCGGCGTGAACTGGGACTCCGCCCGAGGAGGGCAGCTCACCAACGGCAACGGGAGATCGAGCCGTGCTGCCTCCCGGAGTGACGCCCGCAAGATCCCGGCAAGCACCCGGGTGTCGTCCAGCGCGTCGTGCGCCTGCTGTTGCGATACGCCGTAGTGGGCGGCCAGGGTGCCCAGCTTCATGTCGAGCGTCGGCGGATCGACCTGACGGTTCAGGGCCAGTGTGCATAGCCGCTGGGACACCGGCAGCCACATACGCGCGCGGGCGAACTCGTAGGCCAGGAAGTCGTAGTCGAACTGTGCGTTGTGAGCGACCAGGACCCGGTCCTGGAGCATCGTCGCGATCCGCCCGGCGACCTGATCGAAGGTCGGCGCACCCCGCAGCCGCTCGACGGTCAGCCCGTGTACCTCCACCGGCCCCGGGTCGCATCCCGGGTTGAGCAGCGTGGAGAACTCCCCGGTCTGCTCGCCGTCCGGCCCGATCGTCACCACCGCCACGGACAGCACCCGGTCCCTCCGGGCCATGAGGCCGGAGGTTTCCACGTCGACCAGTGCCCAGTCGCGCGCGTAGTCGCCCGTGGCGGGAACGTCGACGGAGGCAGAGACGAAACTCATGACGCCAGGATGATGCGGTATGTAGTCCTCCTTCAACCTGCATGCCGACTTTCCCCGCTACGGAGGCGCACAATGCTCTTCACTCACGTCTGCGTTCGCTACCGAATTGGGCGCGGCCGCGAAGGTGGGCAGGGTATCCGTGGAAGTAGGCATCCGGCACGAGTTCCGCGGGGGAGGCGCCAAGGCTGCAACTCGTGGTGAGACTGAGGGGCTACCGAGGGGGAGTCGGCGGCGGACGAAGCCGGGCGCTGGCGGCCTTCCCCGACTGAGTGTGATTCCCCCTGCCAGTCCTCCTGTGGCACAGAGGAATTCACGGGAGGGGCGTTGATGGAGGCAGGAGAGTTCTGGGCGCACCGTGTGAGGGCACATGCCCCGGTTGCCAAGGTGGAAGTGCTTCGTCTCGGTGCTAAACGTCCGCCGCGCGTCAAGGTCCGCTTCACAGCGGACGAGGACGAGGGCCGCGAGGCGTGGGTGCCGCGCTCGCAGTTGCACGTTCCGTGGGAGCAGACCGACCGTTGGCTGGCCGAAGAGCACCGCTGGAAAGATCTAGCAGCGGCCACGCCCCCGCGTGAGGTGCCCGAACGCCGAGCGGTAGACACCGTTTTCGAATCCTGCCCCTGGGGCGAATTGGCGGACGTCGGTTATTCGCGACACGACGGTGGCGTCTTGTACGTACACGATGTGACGGCGTTTGCCGATGCGCTGGGTGAGAGCACAGAGCTCTTCACGAGTGATCCGTTGACGACGGTTCATGCTGACGGAAGCGCACAAGCGCCCTGGCCCGTGGCACTGGCGTGCGCCCGCAAAGGTGCCGTCCTGCACGCAGAGCGCGTCATGGCCGACGTGGAGCAGGCCGTCGGCATGCTTCGCCAGGTCGGCCGGGACAAGGACGCCGCGAAGATAGAGGCGCAGTTCGAAATTCCCGTTGCGGCATTCCGCAGGATGGAGCTGCCCGACTGACCGCCTGCGGGTCGATATTCGCTTGGAGACGGCCAGGGCGCCGTCCGCAGCACGCAATGGGGAGGCAGCTATGGCCAAGGCTCCACTCAACGAGCAGCAAATGCACGTGCTCCGCTGGGTAGTCGGCGGCTGTCCGGAGGGAGCATGGGGCGAGGGCGACTTCACCTACAAGACCCGTGCTCAGGCGCTGCAGAATCGTGGACTGGTGAAGATCTCCAGGCGGCGTGGCGTGTGGCGTGCCGAGGCCACGGCTGCGGGTCGGCACTACCTTGAACACGGGGTCCCTCCCGTGCCTACGGCGCGGCATGAACCCGCCACACGAGACTCGGCGGGCGGGACCAGGTCTCGGGGTCCGGCCAACCCACGGCCCAGGCCGGCGGGGAACTCCGCCTCCGGGAAGCCCTCCGCTCTTGAAACTGAGGCGAACGCCACGCCCAGAGTGCATGCGGCGGCGAAGCAGCCTAAGAAGACCCTCGGCGAGCAGCTCATTGATGATGTCCTGGCCGCTGGCGGAATCCTCGTCACCAAAGAGGCGTACGGGCCAGGAGCTTCCAACTGGTCGGCCCGGATCAGGTCGGCGCAGCGATGCGGCAAGCTGCCCGCAGGGCAGGAACTGGTGCATCGTTGGCGGGCCGGTGGCCGCGAGATCACCATCCAGAACATTCCGGCGTGGAAGCTGGCGGTCCTGGACCCGATTCCGGTTCCGGAGCGACTCCACAAGCCACATGCTGTCGTAGCTGCACTTCGGGCCGGGGAACCCGCTCTGGGCCTGAGCAGGTCGGTACAGCCGCGAGCGCTACGCCTCGTACAAGCCATGGTTGCCGAGGCGGAGCGCCGAGAGCTCCAGGTTCAGCTCACCGCTGACGGCCGCCGAGGGCACTACTCACGCCGCCGGGATGCAAGCCTCTTCACTATCACGGCCCAAGGTCAGCCTTGCGGTGTCTCTCTCGGGCAGGAGCAGGACAGAACGGAGCATGTGCCGACGGCCAAGGAACTCGCTGATGCCCAGCAGTTCTCCTGGGTCAGGATCCCCAAGTATGACTACGCGCTCTCCGACCGTCTCACCATCACGCTGAGCGGTGGAGCCACCCATCGGCAGTCGGCATGGAAAGACATGCCGGATCATCCGTTGGAAGAACAATTGCCGGAGATTTTGCAGGAAGTTGACCTGCGCGGACTGGCTGCCGAACGAAAACGGGCGGAGGAAGCCGAGCAGGCGCGGCTCAAGCGCCTGCAATGGGAAGAGGCAGTGCGGCAGGCCCGGGTCGATTACGCCGAGGCATTCCGCGTCCGTGTGCTGGAACAGCAGGAAAAGGCATGGCAGCAGGCCAGACGACTTTCTACCTTCCTAGCTACAGCACGCGCACGGATCGAAGCCATGACAGCTGGCGCAGAACGTACCGAAGCTGAGGCGTGGCTGTCCTGGGCGTCCGATCACGTACGTTCAATCGATCCACTTAGTCGGGCCCTTCGAATTCCCACGGCGCCCGAGCCGCGGCACAGCGACCTGGAGCCCTTCCTGCACGGGTGGAGCCCGTACGGGCCTCAAAGCCGCTGAATGCCCTTTCGAATCGAGGGGCCTGGAGTCCATCACGCAGACGTGGGAAGGCGTAATGCTCTGTCGAGGTGGCGAGCAACTGAGTGGGGGAGGTACTGCTGGGGCGGTGTTCCCACTGCTGATGCTCTAGAGGATCGCTGGGGTGCGAGTGGCCGAGGGCTGTCCGGGCGATCGGAGTATCAACGTCCTCACCGGCAGGCGCTCGTCAGTCAGCGTGAGGCATGGTGCCGCGAACGGTGCGCAAGCGAGACTGGGGGACGCGCAATGGACGTGAACGTGTGCCAAGGGCTGGTCGCCTCTGGCGATCGCATTGCCGGAGAGGCGAATTGACACCTCGAGCGGACGCCTACGGTCATACGCGACTTCGAGTTGCTCCCCAGAGCATCCAACTGCGTGGCTCAGGCTAGTAGTTCCGCAGGTTGCATTATGGTTTCTGTAGAAGGCCCTCTACGGCGGGCTATCGTTTTCAGTCCTTGGTCGGGAGCGACCGCGCCGCTGGGGGTCAAGGGGTCGCAGGTTCAAATCCTGTCGTCCCGACTAGTTCGAACATTCGAACGTCGCAGCTGAAGGGCCGTTTTCGAACGGCCCTTTTTCTGTTGCTCCCGCGTGACCCCATACCTGTTTGCTCTCACTCGGGCGGCTGCGCACATATTCGCTTTCAGTGGTCGAGGCGACCTGTCCGGCCGGATCGCCGGATCGCCGGATCGTCGAGCCAGAGGTCAACCTGGGTTTCCAGGGCTTTGATGTGTTCCTGCGGCTCCGAACGCCTCGGCGTAGATGGCGCGAACGTCCTCTCAGTGGCCGTCCGCCACCTCGCGTTCCTGGTACTCGCGCGGGGAGAGCCCGTGGAAGCGGGAGAAGGCGGCGCTGAACGTGGGGAGGTGGGCGTATCCGATCCGGCGTGCGACGGCGCTGGGCGGGGCTCCCCCGGCGAGCAGGTCGCGGGCGATGCGCATGCGGGCGGCATAGCGCCAGCGGCCGAATGTCATTCCCGTCTCGTCGCGGAAGGCACGGTGGATCTCGGCGCCGACATCGGCATCATGCGTCCCGCCAGGTTCGCCGATACGACGCAGGCACTCCATCGCGACAGCACGCGCGCGCGGATCGGTGGGCATCGGCACCGACAGCGCTCGCTGCGCGGCGACTTGTTCCGCGAACAGGTCGAGGATGTGGCGGGGGTCGTGGTCGTCGGGGCGCAGTGCGGACCGGGCGCTGATCGAGCAGAACATCAAGTAGTCGTCCCACGCGGGCGAGAACCGCACCTGCAGCGGTGCGGTCAGGTGGAGGTCGGCGGTACTCGCGTTGCCCAGCGGCAGGGAGACGGAGTTCTCGCGGAGACCGGTGACATGCTCCCTGTCCGCCGGGATCCAGGTCGCCACGCCTCGCTCCCGCTCGTAGTGCTGGTCGCCGATGTCCAGGTAACCGCTGCCTCGGTACATCCAGCTGAGGACGTGGATGTCGTTGGTGTGTGACGGCGTGCTGGCCGCGGGCAGGGTCTCGGGCGCGGCGGGAGTGCCCGTCTCGCGCAGCATTCGGATCAGGTCGTCGGTCTGCTGTGCCGCCGTCGCCCGTTGCGTCAGTCCACCGGCGCCCGGCCGGGCGGACAGTCCCCGTCCGAACTCGTGGGGGGTCAGTCCGAACTGTCCCTTGAAGGCCCGTGTGAGGCCGTTGCGGCTGGCGAAGCCCACCAGGGCGACCACCTGGTCCACGTCGTAACCGGCGACGAGGAACTCCACGGCGGCACCGAGCCGGCAGAGCAGCCGCCATCGCTCGAACGTGAGGCCGGTGTCGGCGAGGAAGTCACGGCGAAGGGTGCGCTGGCTGCAGAGCACCCGCGATGCCCACCGCTCGACCGTGAGATCGAGCCCGGGGTCGCGCATCAGCTCCTCGGCGACCGCTCTGGCGCCGCGGGCTCGCGGCATCGCCGGGGAGGTGAACCGCGCTGGGCCTGCCTCCCTCCCGACCCCGGCCCCGACCCCGCCCCCGACCACGGCGGGCGCCGGCGGGCGCGAGCCGGGACGCCGGAGGAGCTCCTCGATCGCCTCGGGGGAGTACCCGCGGCCGCTGAACGGAGTGACCTGCAGGTTGAAGAGCTGGATCAACCAGTCCTGCCAGCCGCTGGGAACGTCGAATCGCGTCAGTTCCGACACCCCTCGGGTGCCGACGCCTGCGTGGGGACACAGCGGGAAGGCGACCGTGCCCGGCTCGGTGGTGATCGCCCGCTCCGCCCGCCCGTCCGCGGGAATCCAGGCGCCTTCGCCGGCCCTGAGGTGGAGCAACGGGCCATCGTCGAGGCGCACGTGTGCCGTGCCGGTGCGCACCCAGAGCAGCAGCGGTCGAACGGGCGCGTCCGCCTCACTCCACCGCGCGCCCGGAATCGGCGGAGGGCAACCGGAACCCGCGGCGAATGATGAGGGCAGGGACATGTCCTAACCGTACGGCAGTCTGCGCACGCATTCCGAGGTAAGGTTCCCCTAACCTTACCTGTGCGCGCCCTACTGACACCGGCACGCGGCTCCTTCCCTCGAAGCACGCGGCTCCTTCCCTCGAAGCGGGCGGCTCCTTCCCTTGAAGCGATGAGAACGGTTTCCCGCATGCCCAAGACCTCGCGCCGGCTCACCGTGCACCCGCCGACCCTGCGTGAGGTCGAGGTGGTCCGGGTCGTCGACCTCACCCCCGGAATGCGGCGGGTCACGCTGAGCGGGGAACAGCTGCGCGCCTTCACCACCGAGGCCGGCTTCGCGCGGCCGGCCTTCGAGTCCGAGGGCTTCGACGACGACCTCGGGCTCTACTTCCCCTACCCCGGTCAGCGCGACCCGGTGCTCCCGGTCCAGGGCGAGGCCAAGTTGACCGTGCCCAAGGATCCCCGACCGCTGTCGCGGGCCTACACGGTCCGCCGGTGGGACCCCGAGGCGGGCGAGCTGGACGTGGACTTCGTCAGGCACGGGGTGGGCGCGGGAACGACGTGGGCCTACCGTGCCCGGCCGGGTGACCGGATCCACCTCAGCGGCCCGAGCACGTCGAAGGCGTTCCCGGTCGGCGCCGACTGGTGGCTCGTGGCAGGCGACGACACCGCGCTCCCCGCGATCGGCCGCCTGCTCGACGAGCTTCCGTCCGACGCCCGGGCGCAGGTGTTCATCGAGATCGCCGAGGAAGCCCAGCGCCAGGAGCTGCGTGAGCTGCCCGGGGTGGACGTGACGTGGCTGGTCCGCCCCGGAGCGACGGCCGGAGCGACAGTCGGGGCCGCCTCGCCGCTCACCGACTCCGTCCGCGGTACGCGGTGGTGGCCGGGCCAGGCGTTCGCGTGGCTGGCCGGCGAGCACACGGCCGTCCGGGACATCCGCCGGCACCTCGTCGAGGACCGGGGTGTGCCCAAGGAGGACATCGACTTCGCCGGCTACTGGCGTCGCTCCTCGGTCGTCGCCCTGGAGACCGACGGGGCGATACCCGACCCGGAGAAGACGATCACCCCGTTCCAGAAGCTCCACGACCTCACCGAGCTCGTCGCGCCGCTCGCGATCCGCACCGCCGTCGAACTGGGCGTTCCGGATCTGCTCTCCCGCGGCGTGACCAGCGTGACCGAGCTGGCCGCCAAGGCCGGCGCCGACGAGCGCGCCACCGGCAAGCTGCTGCGCTACCTGCACACCCTCGACGTGGTGACCGAGACGGAACCGTCGCACTACGCCCTGACGCCGGTCGGCGACGTCCTCACCCTCGACTTCATCAACGACAGGCTCCACTCCGCCGGGGTGGTCGGTCGCGAGATGCTCGCCATCCACGGACTCACGGAGTCGGTCCGCACCGGCCGGTCCTCCTACGCCTCGGTCACCGGCCAGACCTTCGCCGACGTACGGGCCGAGCAGGACTACGAGGACCGTCACCTGGAGCGCCTGGCGAAGTTCCAGCCCGCACTGGCCGGACCGATCGCCACGTCAGGCCTGCTCGCCGGAGTCCGGCATCTGGTGATCCACTCCGGTGGTGCCGGTGCTCACGCCCGTGAGTACGTCGCGGCCCACGAGACCCTGCGCGTGACGATCTGCGCCCTGCCCGCCCAGGCCGACTGGCTGCGCCGCGACCTGCCCGCCACGATTCCCGACGAGCCGCAGCGCTCGCGGGTCTGCGTGCTCGAGCAATCCGTCTTCGAGCCCAGCCCGGCAGCCGACGCCGTGCTGATCAGCCGCGCCTTCAAGACCCTGCCCGACGCAGACGCCGCTCACGCCCTGCGCCGGGCAGCCGAGAACCTCACCCCCGGCGGACGAGTGCTGCTGATCGAGGAGGTCTTCGACACCGACGACCTCGACGACCTCGACGAGCACGACGGCGAGGCAGACCTGCTCGGCCTGGTCTGCCACGGCTCCGGCCTTCGCACCGCGGCTGAGCTGGACGCCGTCATCGCCCGGGCCGGCCTCACGCGCCGATCGGCGCACACCGTCGGCCTGGGCACCACCGTCCACGAACTCGTCCGCTCCACTGCTGGACAGCTCGTCCGCTCCACCGCTGACTGATCCCCTCCACCCAGGCACCCAGGGCAATCCCGCCCCCTGGGAAGAACAGAAAGACACACCACCATGAGCAGCATCCCTTTGACGAGACGCGGCACCGCCCTTGCCGCCGCGCTGATCAGCACGTCGCTCTTCCTCACCGCCTGCGGCGGTGACGGCGGCGACACCGGTGACACCGGCGACAAGGCCTCGGCGACCCGCAGCGTCAAGGCCGAGAACGGCACCGTCAAGATTCCCGCCGCCCCCAAGCGGGTCGTCACGATCGGCAACACGAACCTCCCCTTCATCGACCTGGGCGGCAAGCCGGTGGGCGTCACCGAGGTGTCCGACTCCGAACTCGCCGTGCTGCCGGACGAACAGAAGTCCGCATACGAGGCAGCCGAGGTCGTCGGCAGCGACGGGGGAGAGGTGGACCTCGAGAAGCTCGCCGGCCTCAAGCCGGACCTCATCCTGGTCCAGTTCCACTCGAAGGACTGGGACAAGGTCGGCAAGCGACTCGAGTCCATCGCCCCGACCGTGCTCTGGGGGCTCGACACCGAGTGGAAGAGCTTCGCCGGCGAGATCGCGGAGGCCGGCAACGTCACGGACGCGCTCAGCCGGCAGACCGCGGAGTTCAAGAAGAAGGTCGCCAAGATCCAGAAGAACTACCGCAAGACCGTCGACGGCACCTCGTTCGTCGACATCTCCCGCGGAGACTGGAGCGATCCCGGAACGTTCTACATCGCGGACATCGGCTGCTCCGAGATCGCCAGGGACGACATCGGCCTCGACCTGCCCGAGGCAGCCGAGGGCAAGGACCCCCTGGCCTACGATTCCCTGCCGTTCGAGCAGCTCAGCGGGCTGTCCAAGTACGACGTCATCACCTACCCCGTCGACGCCGAGGGCCGGCCGACCAAGCCCTTCGTTCCGGTGACCAAGACCAACACCTGGAAGACGCTGCCCGCCGTGCGCTCCGATCGCGCTCTGGGAGTCTTCTGCCCCGGCAACAACTCCTACGGGCCCGTCCTGCAGTACCTGGACTCGCTCGACCGTGCTCTGGCGACGCTCTCTTCGAAGTAAAAGCATCAGCGATGACCCTGACACCCCTGAGACGACTCGGCACGGCCCTTGCCCCGCCCAAGGTCTCGCATCGACGCCGCCGCGTCATCGGCCTTGTCGCGGCCCTCGCCGTGCTGACCGTGCTGATGGTGCTCAGCGTGATGGTCGGCTCCAAAGCGATACCGGCCCCGGTGATCTGGGACGCACTGGTCAACCCGCCTTCCACCCCTGATCAGTTCGCGATCCGCGACTTCCGGCTGCCGCGCACGATCGTGGGTCTGGTCGTCGGCGTCGCACTCGGACTGTCGGGCGCGCTGATCCAGGCGCTCACCCGCAACCCGCTGGCCGATCCGGGTGTCCTCGGCGTCCATGCCGGTGCGTCCTTCGCGGTGACGGTCGCCGTGGGCCTGCTCGGCGTCCGCGAATCACAGGGCTACATGTGGTTCGCGTTCGCCGGGGCACTGATCGTCACGCTCCTGGTGCTCGCCCTCGGCTCGACACGGCAGGCCTCCTCGCCGGTGGTCATGGTGCTCGCCGGGGTCTGCGTCGGCGCCGTGCTCGGCGGCGCCAGGGAAGCTCTCCAGTTGACCGACCCGGACGCTTTCGACGCCATGCGCAACTGGAACGCCGGGTCGATCGCGGGCCGCCCCCTCGAAGTCGTATGGCCGGTCCTGCCGTTCTTCGCGGTGGCACTCGTCCTGGCCTTCGCGATGGCGGGCCCGCTCAACGCGCTGGCCCTGGGTGACGAGCTGGCGGTCGCCCAAGGGGTCCGGTTGACACGCACCCGTGTGCTCGCGGTGATCGCACTCGCCCTCCTGGCCGGTGGCGCCACCGCGATCGCCGGACCCATCGGCTTCGTCGGACTCATGGTGCCGCACGTGGCCCGCTGGATCGTCGGCCCGGACCAACGCTGGATCTTCGCCTACAGCGCCCTCCTCGCCCCGAGCCTGCTGCTGGTCTCCGACATCCTCGGCCGCGTCGTGATGAGACCCGGCGAGATCCCCGTGGGCATCGTCACCGCCTTCGTCGGCGCTCCCGTCCTCGTCGCGCTGGTGCGGCGGAAGAAGGCGAGCGGACTGTGAACACTCACCTTTCGCGCGTGAACACACACCTTTCGCGCGTGCACTTCGGGCGGCGGGTGCTGGTGCTGCGGCACCGGCGATTCGCGGTTCGGCTCCAGTGGCGCTCGGTCGTCGTCTGCACGCTGCTCGCGGTCGCGATCGCCGGTACGGCGGTGCTCGCGCTGATGACCGGCTCGTACGCGCTGAGTCCCGGGCAGGTGCTCTCCGCACTGACCGGCCGGGAAACCGGCTTCGTCCACGAGATCGTGGTCGAGTGGCGGCTGCCCAGGGTGGTCGCGGCGCTGGTGTTCGGCGCGGCTCTGGGCGTGAGCGGGGCGGTCTTCCAGGCACTGTTGCGCAACCCTCTCGCCGACCCCGGCATCATCGGGCTCTCCCACGGCTCCTACAGCGGCGCGCTGTTCGTGATCCTGGTCGTCAACGGCACCTACGCGCAGCTGGTCGGCGGGGCGTTGCTGGGCGGGATGGCCACCGCCGTGGCCGTGTACGTGCTCGCCTACCGGCGAGGGGTGCAGGGGTTCCGGCTGATCGTCGTCGGCATCGGTGTCTCGGCGATGCTCGCGTCGCTCAACACCTGGCTGATCCTCAAGGCCGACCTGGACCAGGCGATGTCCGCGGCCGCGTGGGGTGCCGGGTCACTCAACGGCGTGTCCTGGAACCAGGTCGCCATCGGCGGCTCCTGCATCGCCGTACTCCTGCTGCTTGCCGGGATGTTGAGCCGGCCGATGCGGCAGCTGCAGCTGGGTGACGACGCGGCCGCCTCGCAAGGGGTACGGGTCTCGCCCACACGCTTCGGCCTGATCCTGGTGGGAGTGGCGCTGACGGCGACGGTCACGGCCGCGTCGGGTCCGATCGCGTTCATCTCCCTGGTCGCACCCCAGATCGCACGCCGACTCGCCCGCACCGCCGGGATCACCCTCGTACCCGCCGCCTTTGTCGGGGCGCTGCTGTGCCTGGCATCGGACTACCTCGCCCAGCACGTCGCCCCCACCCCGCTGCCGGTCGGCATCATCACCGTCGTGCTCGGCGGCGGATACCTCGGATACCTGCTGTTCACCGAAGCAAGGAGACGCCTGTGAGCGCAATCTCGACCGGCACCGCGCGTCTGAGCGTGCAGTCGGCGACGATCGGCTACGACAAGCGGATCATCTCCGATCATCTCTCGGTGGCGATCCCCGACGAATCGTTCACGGTGATCGTCGGCCCGAACGCATGCGGCAAGTCCACCTTGCTGCGCGGCCTTTCCCGACCTCTGAAGCCGTCGGCCGGGCAGATCGTCCTCGAGGTCGTCACGGCCGAGCTGGTCGAGGAGGTGTTCGGTCTGCGCTGCCTGGTGATGCGCGATCCGGTGTCCGGCAGCCCCGAGGTGGTCCCGCTCGGCCGCGAACGAACCCGGCACAGGCCCGCCGACAACACCGATGCCACCGATGTAGAGAGCGCGATACATGTCTGATCCGGCTGTCGAGAAGCTGTCGACCGGTGAGTGGAGCCTGGAGAGGTTCAGACGGCATCTCCAGGAGACAGGCACACCGCTTGTCGAGCGGGTCTCCGCGGACGAGGTGGAAGTGACTTTCGTCGACGAGCCCGGAGACGACACCACGGTCGCCCTCTCGGTGGTGATCGGCCCCAGAATCGGCTTCAACCTGATCGACAAGGAGTTCGCCCCGGTCGCGGGGACGCCTTTCCGTGTCCTGACCCTGCGGATGCGTTCCGACCTGCGCTTCTCGTATGTGTTCGTACGACGTGGGCCGACGGGGGAGGGGGACCAGTTTCCGGACCCGTTCAACCCGCCGCCGAGGTTCTCGGAGTGCTCGGTGGAGCGGTTCTCCGGGGCTTCGGTGGCAGTGCTGCCCGACGCGGTGCCGTTGCCCTGGCTCGACCAGGCCGAAGCGCGGCCGGCCCCGGCAGCGGAACCTGCCGTGCCGGGGAGTGAGTTCATGGGAGACGGACGACGCGTCTGGGTCTCGATGCCCCCGGGAGAGTTCTCGGACGAGAGCGCATTGCCCTTCGTGATCCACCTGGACGGGACACCGGACCACAGCGCTCCGAGCGTTCGTGACGCCCTGGTCCGGGCGGGACTCATCCGCCCCTGCGTGGTGGTCCTCGTCGAGCAACCTGCCGTGCGGCGCGACAAGGAGCTGCTCTGCAACCCGGCGTTCTCCCGGACGCTGGTCGAAGAACTGCTGCCGTGGCTCCACCACCGGTATTCGCTCTCGCGCGACCCCGCCGACATCGCGCTGGCCGGCGAGAGCTTCGGCGGTCTGTGCGCCGGCTGGACAGCGCTCCACCACCCGACGACCTTCGGCAACGCCATCCTCCAGTCCCCGTCGTGCGGTTACCACCCCGAGCTCAGGTGGGGCACCGGGGCGGCTGAGCTGCTGCACCGCACCCCCGTACCGACACTGATCGCCGACTTCCTGGCCGAGGCGACGGCGCCGATCCGTATCTTCCACGACGTGGGTGAGCTGGAGAGCTCGCTCACCCACAGCCGCTTGCTCGACCAGGTGCTCACCGGCAAGGGCTACGACACCCTCTACCGGGAGTTCGCCGGCGGACACGACTACGCATGGTGGCGAGGGCTCTTCGCCGATGCCCTGCTCTGGTGCTTCCCGCTCAGGAGCAGGGACGGGAGCCAGGCGTGAGCAGCTCTTCGCGTTTCTCGGGCGCCGACACCGCAGGACTGGGGCGAGGACCTCTGACCCGCCGGCTGCCCGTGCTGCTGCAGGCTCCTCCCGAACCGATCGAGGCTCCTCCGTTCGAGGCCGGGGCGGGGGTCACGCCGGGTCGGTTCCTGCTGCGGGTGATCTTCTCGGTGAAGCGGGTCACCGTTCCGGCGATGCTGCTCGCGGTCGTGTGGCAGGTCGGCGAGTCGGCGGTCCCCGTGGTGATGGGGGTGGCCATCGACCGGGCGCTGGCGACCGGGAACGCGGGACAGCTGGTGCTGTGGCTCGGCGTGCTGGTGGGCCTGTACGTCGCGTTGACGGTGGCGGCGAAGTTGGCGAACCGACTGACCTCGTACGCGGTGCAGCTGCTGCAGCACCGGCTCCGGAGCACCCTCTCGACCACCGTGCTGCATCCGGCCGGTGGCGCGGCCCGGGCGCCGGACGGCAGCGTCGTCTCGATGATGACCAGCGATGTCGCCCGCCTGGCCAACGGGGTGATCCTGGTGATCCTGCCGGTCTCCAGGATCGCGGCCATCGGGTTCATCGCCGTGTCGCTGCTGACGACGCACTGGCTGCTCGGGCTCGTGGTGCTCCTTGGAGCACCGGCCGCGGTGTGGCTGATGGGCGTGCTCAGCGAGCGGCTCTCCCGGGACACCCGCGCCTACCAGGAGCTCTTGGCCTCCACCGTCGGGCGGGCCACCGATCTGGTCGCCGGCTACCGGGTGGTCAAGGGCATCCGCGCCGAGGCCGAGGCGACCAGGAGGTACCGGCAGGCGAGCCAGGAGACCCTCGTCGGAGCCAAGCGCAATGCGGGGCTGCTCGGGAGGTTCCTCGCGGGCTCGGGTGCGGTCAGCGGCACGTTCGTCGCCGCGGTGATGGGTCTTGCGGGCTGGTTCGCCGTGGACGGGCGGTTGAGCATCGGCGAGCTGATCGCCGCCGTCGGTCTGACCCAGGCGCTGCTGCCGCAGATCCAGTCGATCGCGAGCGCCTCCATCCCCAACCTCGCCGGAGCTCGCGCCGCGTCCGCGCGTGTCATCGACGTGCTGCGCGGCAACGACAGCACGGGCCCCGCGCCGGACGACAGGACATCGGCAGAGCCGGCGCAGCTGCCGGTCGTGGAGGTGTCCACCCCAGGGGCGACGATCCGTGTGTACCCCGGAGAGCTCGTGGGAGTGCGCGCCGACGACCGGACCGCCGCCCGCATCGCCCGGGCTCTGCTCGACCCGCGGGCCGGCGGCGAAATGGAGGCGCGGCTCGACGGACTTCCGGCGCGAGAGCTGACCGCGCAGGAGTACCGCTCCCGCGTCACTGTCGCCCCGCACCGGGCCACACTGTTCAGCGGAACGATCCGCGACAACCTCACCGCCGGCGCCGGCGGTGAGGTTGTCGCGCCCGAACTGGTCGATGCCGCGGTGCGAGCCGCGGCGTGCGACGACTTCGCCGCCGATCTCGACCTCCCGGTCGGCGAGGACGGCAACCGCCTCTCCGGCGGCCAGCGCCAGCGGATCGCGCTCGCCCGCGCACTGGCGAGCGATGCGCAGGTACTCGTGCTGCACGACCCGACCACGGCGGTGGACCCGGTGACCGAGCACGCGATCGCGCTGCGTCTGCGCGGCGCCCGCGCGGGCCGATCGACGCTGTTGATCGCCTCGTCCCCGGTGCTGCTCGGACGCTGCGACCGCGTCGTCGACCTGTCCGAGGACGTACCCAAGGCACTCAAGGCACCCAAGGCACCCATTCACGGAAGGACGGTGGGATGAGCGCGGCATCCGCTACGACCGGGCACGCGCTGCCCGTCGCGGGCGGCCGGGCGACGGCCAGGGAGGTCCGGCGGCTCAGCCGCGGACACCGGCTCCGGCTCGCTGCCGTCGGCGTGGTCGGGATCGTCAGCACCGCCGTCGACCTGATCCCGCCGGTGGCGATCGGATACCTCGTCGACCGGGTGCAGACGGGCACCGCCGATCTCGGCACCGTCCTGACGGTCACGGCCGTCATGGCGCTCTCGGGCATCCTCGGCGCCGCGGGCACCGCGGTGGCGATCGTGCTCGCCACCCGCATCTACCACACCGTCCTCGCCGCGCTGCGCGAGCGGCTCGTGAGCCGCGCCATGCTGCTGCCGCAGCACCTCGTCGAGCGCGCCGGTACCGGGGACCTGATATCCCGGACCAGCGACGACGTCACCGCCGTCGCCGATGCCGCCCCCGCGGTGATTCCCGCGCTCACCGTCACCGCGTTCACCATCGTCGTGTCGCTGGGCGGGCTCGCGGCGCTGGAATGGCCCTATGCGGCCGCGTTCGCCGTCGTACTGCCCGTCTACGCACTCGCCATGCGGTGGTACTTGCGCACCGGGCCCCGGGTGTACCGGGCCGAACGTGCGGCGATGAGCGGGCGTGCCCAGCAGATCCTCGAGTCCCAGCGCGGATACGCCACCGTGCTCGGCTTCGGGCTCGCCGAGCGACGCCATCGCGCCGTGATGTCGGACTCCTGGGACGTCGCGGTGCAGTCGCTGCGGGCACGCACCGTGCAGAGCATGCTCAACGCCCGGCTCAACCTGGGCGAATGCCTGAGCCTGGCCGCCGTGCTCGTCGTCGGGTTCGTCCTCGTCGACCGCGGATCCTCGACCGTCGGCGGTGCCACCACCGCCATGCTGCTCGTGCTGCGCCTGCTGGGACCGGTCAACCAACTGCTGTTCGTCATCGACACCCTCCAGTCGGCCCTCGCCTCGCTGAGCCGCATGATCGGAGTCGTCACGATCCCGACGGTGGACGCGGGCGGCGCGACGACAAGGCCGGCGGACCCGGTGGATTCCGCGGAGCCGGACACGACAGCCGCCGCCGTCCGGCTCCGCGAGGTCGCGTTCCGCTACGCCGACGGTCCACTCGTGCTCGACGCCATCGGCCTCGACATCCCGGCGGGTCAGCACCTCGCGATCGTCGGCCCGTCCGGGGCAGGGAAGACCACGCTCGCCGCCGTGATCGCGGGCGTTCACCGGCCTGACGCCGGGACAGTGACCCGTCCCAGCCGCACCGCGGTGATCACCCAGGAAGTGCACGTGTTCGCCGGGACGTTGCGAGCGAACCTCAGGCTCGCCGCCCCCGACGCCACTGACCGCGAAGTCCGGGCCGCGCTCGAAACCACCGGCGCGGACGACCTGCTGGACCTGTCGGCGGAGGGACTCGACACGGTGGTCGGCACCGGGGGACATCCGCTCACCGAGGCACAGGCGCAACAGCTTGCTCTCGCCCGTTTGCTCCTGGCCGAGCCGGAGTTGGCGGTCCTCGACGAAGCCACCGCCGAGGCCGGTTCCGCCCACGCCGAGCGGCTCGACCGCGCCGCGGAAGCGGTCCTGGCCGGCCGGACCGGCATTGTCATCGCACACCGGCTTTCCCAGGCCGCTACGTGCGACCGGATCGTGGTCATGGACGCCGGCCGCGTCATCGAGACCGGCACCCACGACGAACTCCTCGCCGCCGACGGCACATACGCCCGACTGTGGGCGGTGTGGCAAGCCGGGCAGCACATCAGCGCGAACAGGTGAGGGTGGCGTCACGTGGCCTCTCATCGGCTCGGATGAGTGTTGTTCGGGCAGGGGCGTTGACGAGGTACGGGCCTGGCGGCGCTGGGTGCGCGGCACCCCCGTCAGAACGGGGCTGGATCCGTCATGTCCTGCCGGGCACCTGGGTCCCTGATCAGTGGGCCGAAGCCCTCAGTGGTCGGGCTCGGCCCCCGTCTGCACCCAAGCCGTCGTCCACGGTGGGAGTTCGTCGTTCGTCAGTGGGGCGGAGGTGAGGAGGATTTCGCCCTGCGGCAGGGGGGCGGGGGTGGGGGAGAGGTTGCTGATGTTGTGCCAGCCGTTGGGGCGGGTGAAATGTAGTAGTCCTTGGCTCGTTTGCTGGTGCGTGGCGGTCCACTTCAGGGTTTCGTCCGTGGCCAGTGTGCGGCGTAGGCGCAGAGCCTCGCGGTACAGCTCCAAGAACGAGCCCTTGTCGCCGGTTTGTGCTTCTGCCGCGTAGCTACCCCAATCCGCCGGTTGCGGCAGCCATGAGCCGGCGGGGCCGAAACCGTAGCTCGTGCCCTCGCGGGTCCATGGCAGCGGGACCCGGCAGCCGTCGCGGCCCTTGACTCGGCCGGCGCTGCGTACCCACATCGGGTCCCGCAGGTCCTCGCGGTGCAGGTCGGCCACCTCGGGCAGGCCCAGTTCCTCGCCCTGATAGACGTACGCCGATCCGGGCAGCGCCAGCATCAGCAGTGCGGCGGCACGCGCCTTGCGCTCGCCCGTCGGCAGGTCCGGGGACGGGTCCTTGCCGTCGGTCAGCAGCCATGCCTCGATGTCGCGCTTGGTGGGGGCGCCGGGCAGGGCGTAGCGCGAGACGTGACGCACCACGTCGTGGTTGGAGAGCACCCACGTGCTGGTCGCCCCCGCGCGACCGGCGTCGGCGAGCGCGGAGGCAATGGTCTTTTGCAGCTCCGTCGCGTCGAGCGGGGCGCCGAGGAAGTCGAAGTTGAACGCCTGGCCAAGGCCGTCCGCCGAGGCGTAGGCCGTGCGCCGCGAAGCACGCACCCACGCCTCGGCGACGGCGAAGCGCGGCGGGTCGTACGCGTCGAAGACCTGTCGCCAGCCGCGGTAGATCTCGTGCACCGCGTCGCGGTCCCACAGCGGGTGGCTGCCGTCGACCGGGAGGGCATTGGGCTGGTAGCTCTGCTGCTCGCCCAGGTCGCGCAGCGGCGCGCGCAAGTCCTTGGCGAGGCCGTGCGCGACGTCGACGCGGAAACCGGCGACGCCCCGGTCGGACCAGAACCGCAGGGTCTCGTGGAAGTCCTCGCGGACCTCGGGGTTGTCCCAGTTGAAGTCCGGCTGCTGGGGGGCGTAGAGGTGCAGGTACCACTGGCCGTCCGGGACTCGGGTCCAGGCGGGGCCGCCGAAGCTCGACGGCCAGTCGGTGGGCGGCAGTTCACCGCCCTGTCCCCTGCCTTCGCGGAAGACGTAGCGCTCGCGGGCAGGTGAGCCGGGTGCGGCCGCGAGCGCCTCCTGGAACCAGACGTGCTGGTCGGAGGAGTGGTTGGGGACGATGTCGACCATGATCTTCAGGCCGAGCCGATCGGCCGCGCCGACCATCTCGTCGAAGTCGTCGAGGGTGCCCAGGCGAGGGTCGACGTTGCGGTAGTCGGCTACGTCGTAACCTCCGTCGGCGAGTTGCGAGGGGTAGAACGGGCTCAGCCAGACCGCGTCGACGCCGAGGTCGGCGAGGTAGGGCAGACGCGAGGTGACGCCGGGGATGTAACCGATGCCGTCCCCGTCGGAGTCGGCGAAGCTGCGCGGGTAGATCTGGTAGATCACGGCCTGCCGCCACCAGTTGGCGAACCGGGAGCGGCATGTGATCCTGCCGGTGGAACTGGTCCCGCGCGGCAGCACCGGCCCGGTGCCGGGCCTGGTACCGGAGCCGGGGCCAGGGTCGGCGCCTCTGCCGGGACCGAATCCGAACCCGAATCCGAACCCGAATCCGGAACCGAACCCGTCCGCCCCCCATCAGACGGATCTCTAGCCGCCGAAGCGGAGTTTGTACTGCGCCTTGCCCTTGGGGTAGTCGTCCAGCGTGCCGCCGCCCCAGTCGAAGTCGAAGTACGCCTGGTACGTCGAGTCCTTCACCAGATCGGCCATGCGGTCGATGAAGTAAGGGGAGTCGCCGCCCATGTAGGCGTCGCCCCTCCCGTAAAGGCCCCATTCGGGGTAGGACTTGGGCTTTTGGTGTGCAGCGGCGAATTTCTTGAATTCGTTCACGCCCATGGGGGTGGTGAGGGTGTGGTTCCATCGCTGGGCGGGCGTCGCGTCCGGGTGCTCCCACCACACGTCGTAGATGTTCAGACCCACGATGTCGACGTACGAGTCGCCGGGGTACAGGGTCTCGAATGACGTGACCTTGCCCGAGGTGCCGACGGCCATGTTGTAGTCGAAGCGGAAATGCGTCCCGGTCTGGGAGCGCATGAGGGTGACCACCCTGCGGAACATTTCCCGGTAGGCCGCCGGGTCGTCCGTTCCCTGCCAGGCGCCGATGGTCTTGTTGTTGCCCTCGTATCCGAGGCGGACGACGGAGTCGGCGAGGCCGTTCCTGACCAGCAGGTCGGCGAGGTCGCGGAACTGGCCGTCGTACTTGCCGGCGAGCCCGTCCTTGAAGTTTCCGCCCTTGGGCAGCATCGGCAGCCCGAGCACGAACTGCCGGCCGTCCTCGGCCTTCTTCCAGTCACCCCAGTACTTGGCCGCGTACTGATTCCAGCCGTCGTTCTCCGACGGGTCCAGATAATCCGTGGCATCCATCTGCGACCGCCCGAGCCACGTCCGTGAATCGTTCACGGCATCCGTCTTGCCCGGCCCGGCATAGACACCCAGACGAGAGGGGACGGCGGCACCCTCGGAAGGCATGGCCATGGTCGCGAGGATAACCCCGGCCGCGGCGAAGATCGTCGCCAGATTCCGCGTCGCCAGTCTCCGCGTCGCCAGTTTCCGCGTTGCGAGTTTCCGCTTCAATTCTCATCCTTCTCGACCCTGGCCCCCAGTTCCGGGACATTGTGGGAAGGGCCGTGCGCGAAGGCAATGAGAAGACTTACTAGGCGCATTCGTAGGGTGGGCGGGAAGTGGGCGGTTCACCCGCCCGTCTCCCGCGTGGGTCGCTGCTATCGAGCGTCGTTGGAGCCGGGCGCGGCATGGCGCATCTCACGCGGAATGGTGCCGACCGGAGTTGTGTGATGATACGCGGATGTTGGCCGGCCCTGGGGAGAGGCCGGGCGTATCGAAGGGGCGGGGACGCGGCGTGGGCAAGGACGGGTCCATATCGGACGAGGAGTGGGCGCGCTTCCTGCGGGACGCGGAGGCCGGCACTGGGAGCGCTCCCGAGGAGCCGTCGGCGCGGGCCCGCATGGTGGCGCGGCGGTTGCGGGAGGAGCCCGGGCCGGAGGGGTGGCGGACCCATCAACCGCCCCGGCGGCGACGGGGCAAGGGCTGGTACGTGGTCGGTCTGGTCGCGGTCGCACTGGTTCTGGCGGTGGCGGTCGCGCCGGGAAGCCTGACGGGGTGGTTCGGAGGTGGTGGCGGGGATGATGCCCCGCCGGCCGCCGCGGAGTCGGCACGTCCGAGTACGGCACCGGCGACGGAGGCTGCGGCCGAACAACCCACCCTTGACGAGCCGTTCAGAGGGTCGCCCGCGGCGCGGTGGCATGACGGGGCGACAGGCATTCATCTGCCCGATGCACGGGCGACGGGCTGGATGAGCCGCGAACAGGTCGCACAGACCCTCGAGCGGTCCCGGGACTTCCTTGTGGCGTCCAGCCTCGACCGAGGGGTCTTGCGCGGGGCGCGGCCCGCCAAGGCGATCGCACTCATCAATCCACATCAGGCCGACACCAAGGAATTCCTGTCCGTCGCGTTCAGCGCGCCCAGCAAGGAAAACGATCCGCTGCTGATGTTCAGCCGGTTCGAGAAGTCGAAGGTGCGACTCGTCGGGGACGTGGTCAAGACGCGGGGCCGGATCACCTTCGAAGAAGGCAAGCGTGGCGCGGTCGAGGTGACCGCCGATGTCACCTATGTCTACCCGGTCGTGAGCGCCGAGGCGGGCAGCGAGGAAGTCGTACGTACCATCGTGCGCCGCGAGACCGTCATGAGCTGGGACGACCCGGCGAAGGTGATCACCAAGAAGGGGACGTTCTCCTTCGTCTCCTACAAGGTCGACACCACCAACGGCGGCTGCGACACCTACACCGGCTACCTCACCCCTGAGTTTGGTGCCGACCGCGTCGCCCCGGACGCGCACGAGGGCCCCGAGGTCGACCCGTATGACCGCAGCGAGTCGATGGCAGCGCGTATGCGCGACAGATCGGAGTGCGGCACTGCCTCACGGTCGTGAGGCAGTGCGGTTCCGTCGCGCGCCTCGCGGCGCCCCGCGCTCAAGCGATGGTGATCGCCCCGGTGATGAGTGCGAAGACGATGTAGGCGAGGGAGACCGGGACGCCCCAGCGCAGGGCCACCTTCTGGAAGTCGCCGAGGTCTGCCTTGACCAGGCCGAGCAGGACCCACAGGGGTGCGGAGGTGGGGCCCATGCTGTGGAGGATCTGGCCGATGGCTCCGGCGCGGGCGATCTCGTTGGCGTGGATTCCGTAGTGGCTCGCGGATTCGGCCAGGACGGGGACGACACCGAACCAGTAGGCGTCGTTCGACATGAAGAATCCGAGGGGGAGTGCGAGGAGGGCGGTGAAGAGCGGGACGACGTTGCCCCAGCCGTCCGGCACGAGGGAGAGCGCGCTGTTGGCCATCGCCTTGATCATCCCGGCGTCCGTCATGATTCCGGTGAAGATGCCGGCGGCGAGGACGAGCATCATGACGGGCACGGCGTTGGCTGCCTGGCGCTTGATGAGTTCCTGCTGCTCCTCGATGGTGCGGATGTTGAGGAGCAGGGCGATGACGAAGGCGACCATGAACAGGACGACGAGGTCGGCGACCTCAAGGATGAGCAGCACCATCAAAAGCGCGGTGAGGGCGGCGTTGGCCCAGATGCGCCAAGTGATCTCGACCTTGGGGATGGCCTCGCCGGAGGCGATCTCCAGCTGGTAGGCGTTCAGCTTCTCCGGGTCGATGGTGCGGCGCTCTCGTAGGCCGAGCCAGTAGGCGACGGCGATGATGGCCAGGCTGGTCAGCACCATGGGGCCGATCATGTGGACGAAGTAGTCGCTCGCGTTGAGATGCAGCGCGCTGATGCCGCGCGTGGCCGCGCCGCCCCAGGGTGTGGTGCCGGAGATGGTGCCCAGCGCCATGGTGGCGAGGGCTGCCAGGATCAGCGGATTGATGCCGAGGCGGCGGTAGATCGGCAGGAACGCGGAGCAGACGATCATGTAGCTGGTCGTGCCGTCCCCGTCGAGGGCGACCGCGAGGGAGAGCACCGCGGTGCCGACCACGATGCGCATCGGGTCGCCCTTGGAGGCGCGGATGATGAACGCCGATATCGGGTCGAAGAGCTTGGCCTCCATCATCAGGCCGAAGTAGAGGACGGCGAAGAGGAGCAGGGCCGCGGTGGGGGCGACGGTCTCCAGGCCGTTCATGATCATGTCGCCGATCTTGGTGCCTTTGCCGGCGATGACCGCGGCGACGATCGGCGTGACCATGATGGCGGTGAACGCGGAGAGGTGCTTGCGCATCACGAGCAGCATGAAGCTGCCCAGTGTGGCGAAGCCGAGGACGGCGAGCATCGTTGCTCCTTGGGGCAGGGCGTGAGACCGCCGTCGGTGGCGGCCGGGGCGCGGGTCAGCGGGGCAGGCGACTGCCCCGCGCTCCCCGGGGCGGCGCGGGGTGCGGGGCGCTCATGGGCGGTGCGGCTCCTGTGGTGGGTGTGTCCCGGGGCGTGGCCGATGGCTGTGCGGGTGCCCCGGGCGGTGCCGCACGTGTGCGGCGCGGTCGGGCGGCAGGGCTGATGAACGGGCGTGCCGGGAGAGCGGGCCTGCGGGGCGGCTCGGATTTCGTACGGGCACGTCCGGCTGCGGACGACCGGTTTACCGGTTGGCCGGTAGGTAACTAGACTTCGGGCTGATCCGTCAATAGCGAAGTGAGGGAATCCATGGCCGAACTCTCCAGAATCACGGTCGAACCACGTGAGCCGCTGGCCGCCGAGGTGTCCCGGCGACTCATCGACTACCTGATGTCCGGGGAGGTCCAGCCCGGCGACCGGATCCCCTCGGAGCGGCAGCTCACCGAGATGCTCGGCGTCAACCGGCCGACCGTGCGCGAAGCCATCAAGTCCCTCGGCTTCCTCGGCCTCCTGGAGATCCGGCAGTCCAGCGGGACGTACTTCCGCGGCGCGGACTCCGACGTCCTGTACCGCCTCTTCGAGCTCGGTCTCGTGCTGGGCGAGCGTGGCGCGAAAGACATGCTGCGAGCCCGTGCCGAACTCGAGGTCGTCGTCGCGGGACTGGCCGCGGAGGCGCGCGACGAGGCGGGTGTGAAGCTTCTGCGGGCCCGTCTCGCGATCATGCGCGAGTGCCCGGACGACGAGTTCGCCGAGGCTGACACCGCATTCCATGCCGCACTGGCCGAACTGGCCGACAACACGGTCCTGCGCGACATGCTCAAGGGCATGCGCACCATGATTCAGCGCGGCTGGGTCGAGCGGACCGGCGCCGTGCGCACCCGTGCGATCGCCTACGACGACCATGTGCCGATCTTCGAGGCGGTCGAGAAGGGGGACGCGGACGCGGCCCGCGCGGCGATGAGCCGCCACATGCAGGGCGCTTCGCGTCGTCTGCGCGAGGCGCTGGAACAGAACACCTCCGACTGACCGTCGGGCCGGGCCGGGGCGTTGCGCCATCGCGAACGGCCCCGCACACCCTCACTTGGTCAACCGGTTGACCGGTTGACCGCATGTGCTTAGAGTGACCCGGCGGCACCGAACCAAGCAGTGCCGCCACCCGGAAGAGGGGAAGCCCGGTGCCTGACCGCCCGCCGCTGATCGCCATGATCCACGCAGTTCCCGCCGCCGCGCGGATCGCCCAGGACAGCTTCGCCCGGGAGTTTCCCGAGGCCCGGCTCTGGAACCTGCTCGACGACCGCCTCCTCGACGACGCCCGATCCGTCGGCGGACTCGACGGCGCCCTGCGCCGCCGCATGCTGCGCCTGATCGGCCTCGCCGCCGAGGGTGGAGCCCAGGGCGTTCTGCTCACCTGTTCCTCCTACGGCGACGTCGTCGACACGGCCCGCACGCTCTGGAAGATTCCCGTCCTGAAGTCGGACGAGTCGATGTTCCGCGCCGCGCTCACCGGCCCCTACGACCGTCTCGCCGTGGTCGCCTCCACGCCGCCGGCCGTCCCTGCCGCGCTCTCCCAGCTCGACGGCCTCGCGGTACGTCTGCGGCCCGAGCGCCCGGCCCGGATCACCTCGGCGCTGAGCGAAGCCGCGGCGAGCGCCACCACCGCGCGAGAGGCCGCGCACCACCTCGCGGAGGCGCTGCGCGCGGAGGAGACCGCCGACGCCCAGGCCGTGCTGCTGGCCCAGTACTCGCTGGCCCCGGCGGGAGAGGCGCTGTCGGCACTGCTCGGCGTGCCCGTCCTGGACGGCGCCGGCGCGGCGGCACTCGAACTGCGTTCCGTACTGCTGCCCCGGGTGCCGGCCGCTGCCGAGGCGGCGCGGTGACCGCCCCCCACCCGCGGTCGGGTGTCCAGTCCGATCGCCTGCCCTGGACCCTGGCATACACGGTCTCCTCGGACGACTGCCGCACGCCGATGCCGCTCGGCTTCGACGCACCGCTCGCCGACGCCTCCCACGAGCTGGCCGCACTCGGCTACGACGCCCTGGAGGTCCAGGTCCGCGACGTGGACGCCCACGACGCGGAACGTGTCACCGCCGCGATCTCACCTTCAGGGCTGCGGATCGCGGCAGTGGGCACCGGGCCCATCGCGGCACAGGAGGGCCTGAGCCTCACCGACCCCGCCCCCGACGTACGGCGGCACGCGCTGGCCCGGCTGCGCGGCGCGGCTCGGCTGGCCGCGGCACTGGGTGTGCCGCTCACCCTGGGCCAGACCCGGGGCACCTTCCTGCCCGGCCTCGCGGACGTGCAGCACACCTGGGCCGAACAAGCCGTACGACAGCTGGCAGTCGATGCCGCCGCGCTGGGGACCCGCCTGCTGATCGAACCGCAGAAGCGCGCCAACACCTCTGTGTGGAACACCCCCGACGAGGCGCTCGCGTTCGCCCGCACTCTCGGCATCTCCACCGAACTCGTCCTGGACACGCACCACTTGGAGCAGGAGGGCCTCGACGCGGCGACCGCCGTGGGAGCCCACATCAAGGAGACCGGGTGCGTCCAGTTGGCCGACGCCACCGCTCGCGGTCCCCTGGCAGTGGGCGACCACCGGCTGCCCGCCCTGTTCCACGCGCTGCGGGACGGAGCCTTCACCGGATGGCTCTGCCTGGAGCACACCCAAGACGGCAACAGTGTCCTCGCCGCCGCCCGGTCATGGGCCGCGGTGCACGACGCCGCGGCCACCCTGACCTGAGGTGACCTCGTACGACGTACGACCCGCACAGCCCGCACATCCCCCGCACCACCCGACCGCAAAGGAACCGGACATGAGCACCACCACCTACCGCCTGGGCGTCCTGGAGGGCGACGGCATCGGCGCCGAGATCGTCCCGTCGTCCGTGGAGATCGCCACCGCGGCGGCCCGCGCCGCAGGGGCGTCCGTCGACTGGGTCACGCTTCCCCTCGGCGCCACCGCCATCGAGACCCACGCAACGCCGGTTCCGGACGAGACCAGGTCCGCACTGGCCGACCTCGACGGCTGGTACCTGGGCCCGCACGACTCCGTCTCCTACCCTGAGCCGCACAAGTCGGCGCTCAACCCCTCCGGCACCCTGCGCAAGCACTTCCAGCTCTTCGCCAACATCCGCCCGGCCAAGTCCTTCCCCGGCGCCAAGGCCGTCTGCGACAGCTCCGACCTCGTGATCGTCCGCGAGAACACCGAGGGCTTCTACGCCGACCGCAACACCTACGCGGGCACCGGCGAGTTCATGCCCACCCCGGACACCGCGATCATGCTCGGCATCATCACCCGCGAGGCCACCGAGCGCGTCGCCCGCGTCGCCTTCGACCTGGCCCGCTCGCGCCGCAAGAAGCTCACCATCGTCCACAAGGCGAACGTCCTCAAGCTCACCACCGGCCTGTTCCGCACCGTGTGCCAGGAGGTCGCCGAGGAGTACCCGGACGTCGCGGTCGACGACTTCCACATCGACGCCATGACGGTCCACCTGGTGCGCCGTGCCCAGGACTTCGACGTCATCGTCACCGAGAACATGTTCGGCGACATCCTCTCCGACCTCGCCGGGGAGATCTCCGGCTCGCTCGGCACGGCACCCTCCATCAACGCCTCCGCCGACCGCGCGATGGCCCAGGCCTCCCATGGCTCCGCCCCCGACATCGCCGGACAGAACATCGCCAACCCGGTCGCGATGATCCTCTCCGGCGCGATGCTCTTCGAGTGGCTGTCCGCCCGCCACGAGGACCCTGCCCTGGCGCAGGTCGCGAAGACCATCGAGGCGGGTGTCGCCCAGGCCATCGCCGCCGGCACGTCCACCCGCGACCTCGGCGGCTCGGCCTCCACCACCGAGTTCACCGCCACCGTCATCAAGGCGATCGAGGCCGGTGCCGGTCGGAACTGACCCGGGCCAGACCCAGGCCACCGGGACCGGCCCGCCGGACCCGATCGCGGGGCGGGCGTGCTCCTGCCCTGGCCGCGCCCGCCCCGCCGCACCCCCGTACCCCGCACGCCCATGGAGAGCCACGACATGACCCTGCGCATCGGCTGCACAGCCGACGACTTCACCGGTGGCACCGATGTCGCCGCCGCGTTCCGGCGCGCCGGTCTGCGCACCGCGCTCGTCTTCGGCGTGCCCGGTCCCGACACCGTGCTGCCCGCCGACTGCGACGCCGCCGTCGTCGCCCTCAAGTCCCGTTCCGCACCGGTCGACGAGGCCGTCGCCGACTCCCTCACCACCCAGAAGTGGCTGTGGTCGCAGGGCGCCGCACAGATCTTCTTCAAGTACTGCTCCACATTCGACTCCACCCCTGACGGCAACATCGGGCCGGTCACCGACGCCCTCCTCGCGGCCGCAGGCGCGCCGCTCACGCTGGCCTGCCCCGCCTCACCGCCCAACGGCCGCACGGTGTACCAGGGGCATCTCTTCGTCCACGACCAACCGCTCGACGAGTCCCCGCTGCGCCACCACCCGCTCAACCCGATGACCGACTCCTCGCTGCCCCGCCTGCTCGCCGCCCAGACCGAACACCGCGTGGGCGTCGTGGACTGGCCCACCGTCCGGCGCGGTGTCGAAGCCGTACGCGATGCGCTCCTGCGGCACGAGCGGGACGGCGTACGGCACGTGATCGCCGACGCACTGACCGACGACGACCTGGCCGTTCTGGGCGCCGCCGCGCTCGAACTGCCCGTCGTCACCGGGGCGGCCGGGCTCGCCGAGGGCCTCGGGCGCGCCTACCCTTCGACCGGGAGCCCTCTCGCAGAGGCGCCCGCGCGCACCGGCCGGGCCGCGGTTCTGGCCGGCAGCTGCTCGGCGCGCACCCTGGAGCAGATCGCGTACTTCCGCGCCGCCGGGCTCCCCGCCCTCCACCTCGACGTGCTCGCCGCCGCGGCGGGACGCGACATCGCGGGTGAGGCCCTGGCCTGGTACGAGGAGCAGGACCCGGAGGTGCCGGTACTCGTCTACGCCTCAGCCTCACCGGAGGAACTTGCCTCGGTACAGGCGCAGTTGGGAGTCGCCGCGGCAGCGGCCAGGGTGGAGGAGCTGCTCGGCACCCTCGCGGTCCACCTCGTCGGGCGCGGCGTACGCCGTCTCCTCGTCGCAGGTGGGGAGACGTCCGGGGCCGTCACCACGGCACTGGACATACGCGCCGTCCTGGTGGGCGAGGAAGCCGATCCCGGAGTGCCCTGGACCTACACCGTGCCGACGCACGCAGACCCGACCCAAGGCGGTGTGCGGCGAGGCGAGTTGGCGCTGATGCTGAAGTCCGGGAACTTCGGCGCCCCGGACCTGTTCGTCCGCGCACTCAAGGAGAGCCGATGAGGCCGTACGCCGACGAGGCGGCTGCCCGCGCCCACCTCGTACGCACGGCCCGCTCCCTGTTCACCCGAGGCCTGACCCACGGTTCCACCGGAAACCTCTCGATCCGCCTGGCCGACGGCAGCCTTCTGCTCACTCCCACCGGATCCAGCCTGGGCACCCTCACCGAGGACGGGCTCTCCCGCACCGACGAGGACGCCCGCCCCCTCGGCGGCCCGCTCCCGACAAAGGAGGCGTTCCTGCACGCCGCCTTCTACCGGGCAAGGCCCGGCGCCCACGCGGTCGTCCACCTGCACTCCACGCACGCGGTCGCCGTCTCCTGCCTCGCCGACCTCGACCCCGACAACGCACTGCCGCCGCTGACCGCGTACTACGCGATGCGCGTCGGCACCCTCCCCTCGCTGCCGTACCACGCGCCCGGGGACAAGAGCCTCGGACCGCTCGCGGAGGAGTCGGCCCGCACGCACCACGCGGTCCTGCTCGCCAACCACGGCCCCGTCGTCGCCGCCCCCACCCTCGATCAGGCGGCCGACATCATCGAGGAACTGGAGGAGACCGCCAGGCTCCACCTGCTCCTGCAGGGCCACCGCACCCGCCCCCTCACCTCCGCACAGGCCGCCGCGCTCGCGCCGAACTCCCTGGGCGGCCGACAGGCGCGCGGACCGCAGCCGTCCGCAAGACCCGAGGACCTCTGATGCCCCACTCCCACCAGCCCGTCCCGACCGCCGACCTCGTCGACGAGCACGGCGCCGAACTGCGCGTCTGCGACGTCCAGTTCCGCCGATTCGGCGGCCGGCGCGCCTTCGCGGGACCGGTCCGCACCGTCTCCTGCCACGAGGACAACGGCCTCCTGCGCGACCTGCTGCGCACACCGGGCGAGGGCCACGTACTGGTCGTCGACGGCGCGGCCTCGCTGCGCACGGCCCTGGTCGGCGACCTCATCGCGGGTTCCGCCGAGAAGAACGGCTGGGCCGGCCTGATCCTGTACGGCGCGGTCCGTGACAGCTCGGCGCTGGCCCAACTCGACCTGGGGATACAGGCGCTGGGCACCATCCCGCGCAAGAGCAGCAAGGACGCCGCCGGAGCCGTGGACGTCCCCGTCACCTTCGGCGGCGTCACCTTCCGCCCCGGCGACATCCTCCACGCCGACGACGACGGCGTCGCCCTGCTTCCGCGTGCCTGAAGACACCGCGCAGCCGAAGGCTCGCACCCACCCACCGCATCAACGAGCACAACGGAGTGACCCTCTGATGATCACCTCCACCAATCCGGCCACCGGCGCGGAACTCGCCCGCTTCAGCCCGCAGTCCTCCGACGAGGTCGACGCGATCCTCACCGGAGCCGCGACCGCCCAGAGCGTCTGGCGCCGCCGCGAGATCACCGAACGCACGGCGCTGCTGCGCACGATGGCGCAGGTCCTGCGCGACAACCGCGAGAGCTACGCGGCGCTGATCACCGCCGAGATGGGCAAGCCGGTCACCGAGGCGCTCGCCGAGATCGACAAGTGTGCGTACACCTGCGACTACTACGCCGAGCACGCACCGACCCAGCTGGCGGACAGGCCCGTCGAGTCCAACGCCACCGAAAGCGCAGTCGTCCACGACCCGCTGGGCGTGGTGCTCGCGGTGATGCCGTGGAACTACCCCTTCTGGCAGTTCTTCCGCTTCGCCGCCCCGGCGCTGGCCGCGGGCAACGGAGCCTTGCTCAAGCACGCCAACAACGTGCCCCAGTGCGCCCTCGCCGTCGAAGAGGTCGTCCGCAAGGCCGGCGCCCCCGAAGGCCTGGGCCGCACCCTGCTGATCGAGGTCGACCAGGTGGCGGGGATCATCGCCGACCCGCGGGTCGCGGCGGTCACCCTCACCGGCTCCACCGAGGTCGGTGCGATCGTCGCCTCCCAGGCGGCCGCCGTACTCAAGAAGCAGGTCCTGGAGCTCGGCGGCTCCGACCCGTTCATCGTCCTCGCCGACGCCGACATCGCCGCTGCCGCCGCCACCGCCGTCAAGGCGCGGTACGTCAACGTGGGCCAGTCCTGTGTCAACGCCAAGCGGTTCATCGTGGAGGAGTCCGTCGCGGACGAGTTCGTGGCCGCGTTCACCGCCGCCGCGGCCGGGCTGAAGGTCGGCGATCCGACCGATCCGGCGACCGCGATCGGCCCCATGGCGCGCGCCAACCTCCGAGACACCCTGCACGATCAGGTCGAGCGCACTCTCGCCGCCGGTGCCGAACTCAGGCTGGGCGGCCAGATCCCGGACGGTGAGGGCTGCTACTACCCGCCCACCGTCCTCGACCACGTCAAACCCGGCATGGCCGCCTTCGACGAGGAGACCTTCGGTCCGGTCGCCGCCATCACCCGCGCCACCGACGCCGCCGACGCGATCGAGCTGGCCAACCGCACCGAGTACGGCCTCGGCGCCGCCCTGTGGACCTCCGACCTGGACCGGGCACGGGGCCTCGCCCGCGTCCTGGACGCCGGTGCGGTCTTCGTCAACGGCATGGTCGCCTCCGACCCACGCCTGCCCTTCGGCGGCATCAAGCGCTCCGGCTACGGACGTGAACTCGGCGTCGAAGGCATCCGCGAGTTCACCAACACCAAGACGGTCTGGATCGGCCCGGCCGTCTGACGCGCGAGCGACTCCCGCCGCCGGCCCCTACCCACGTACGGAGAATGATCGATGAGCACCACCCCCGCCCCCGAGGCCCCCTGCTGCGGCGCCTTCCCGCCCGCGGTCCTGCGCCCGGCCGAACTGCCCGCCTTCAGCCGCGGCGGCGGCGCCCGCACCATCCCGCTGGTCACCCGTGCCGTAGGCGCCGAGGTCTTCCTCAGCGGCCAGACCCTCTTCGACGGCGGCGCCGGGATCCCTCTGCACACGCACAACTGCCCCGAGAGCGTGACCATCCTCGAAGGCGACGCCATCGTCGAGATCGACGGCGTCGAGCATGAGGTCACCCGATTCGACACCACCTACGTGGCCGCGGGCACTCCGCACCGCTTCCGCAACGCCTCCGACACCGAGCCCATGCGCATCCTGTGGATCTACGCCTCGGTCGACGCCACCCGCACCCTTGTCGAGACGGGCGCCACCGCACGGGTCGACGCCGAGCACGCCAAGCCCGCCCACTGACGACGCACACCCACACCGCACAGGAACAGGCCCCACCCTCATGATCACTGAAATCGCCACGATCGAGGTTCACCCAGGGCAGCAGGAGGACTTCGAGAAGGCCTTCGCCGAGGCCGTCCCCGTCTTCCTCGCGGCCGACGGCTGCCACGGAGTCGACCTGCACCGCAGCATCGAACATCCCACGCGCTATCGCCTCATGGTCCAGTGGGAAACGGTGGACCACCACACCGTCGTCTTCCGCGCCTCGGAAGGCTTCGCCCGGTGGCGAGCCCTCGCGGGCCCCTACTTCGCGGCCGCGCCGCAAGTCGAACACGTTCGCTCCGTCCGCGCACCGGGCCCCGAGGGGCCAGAGCGCGCCACTGCGTGAGCTGTGCAGGCGGAGGGCGATTAGAATCTTCTCCCATGTCGAAGCCTGACGAACTGCTTGTTGACGTCGCCGCCCTGGTGGAGTCCGGGCACAGCAATCAGATGTCTCTGACCGTGGTCGCCTGTGGTGCTGTCATCACCGGCCGGCTGGCTCCCGAATCCGTCTGGAGGCAGCGGGTGTCGGAGGTTCTGGCGGACTCGGACCGCCTGAGCGATTTCTCCGCCATGTTCACCGCCGCGGCGGACAAGGAGGGGCCCCCGCGCCATCTGCATTTCCACGTGGCGCGGATTCTGCAGGGCACGGTGGGAATCCCGGAGACCGGCGGCATGTACCGCGTGGCGATCGAGGATGTCAGCGCCTGGACCATCGGCGACTTCAGCTACTCCGATCACTGACCGACCCCCTGTGTGCGAACGTGCCGAAGGGCCCGGGTGCCAGTTGGCGCCCGGGCCCCGACGGCTGCGCAAGCGTTCCGTTCAGCCGTCTCGCTCAGTCATCCGCGCCGAGCCTGAAGTGGAAGATTCCCCAGGTCAGGTGCGCGTCGCGGCCGCCCGCGATCCAGTGGCCGAGACCCTTCTTCATCTGGGCCAGGTAGTCGTGGCTGATCCTCCTGGCCAGCCCTTCGGCCTCCTGCCGCTCCGTTTCCTCGAGGACCCGCGTGTAGTGGTTCACCAACTGCTCGCGGTGCTCCTCGAAGCCACCGTCGACGGCGGTGAAGCCGAGCCGGTCCAGCTCGCGCGTGTAGAAGCCGGGTGAGCCCATGTCGTCCAGGTGGATACGGTCGAGGATCGGCTGCAGCACGTCCGTGCTGCCGCCGTCCGCTGCCGCCATCGGGTCGGTGAAGATGAGACGGCCGCCCGGCCGCAGCACCCGCGCGATCTCCTGGAGGACCTGGACCCGGTTCCCGCTGTGCAGGAAGGCGTCCTGGGACCAGATGACGTCGACGTGGTCGTCCGGGTACGGGATGTCCTCGAAGGACCCGTCGACGACCTCGATCCTGTCGGTGAGCGAGCGGGCCGCGTTCAACTCCTTGTGGCGCTGGTTCTCGACCTCGCTGAGGTTGAGGGCGAGGACCCGGCAGCCGTACGTCTGTGCCAGATAGCGGGCCGAGCCGCCGAACCCCGAGCCGAGGTCGAGCACCACGGATTCCTGGGTCAGTTCCAGCTTCGACGCCATCCGTTCGACGGTCCGCCTGCTCGCGGCCGCGATGGGTTCCACCGGGCTTTCGAACAGGCCGATGTGGATGTCCTCGCCGCCCCACACCGAGGCGTAGAACGTGTCGGCGTCGGGTGAGTTGTAGTAACTGCGGGCGGTGCCGACCGCGCCCTTGTACTGCCCCTCGTTCTCGGTCCGGTACTCCTTCTCCGCCACGTGCACGAAGAAGTCCGGCTGCTCACCCCGGTAGGTGTGCTGGAAGTCGCCGTAGGTCTCGATGTGCTGGAAACCCACCTCGGACATCAGCCGCCGCGTGTAGTCCTTGCGCAGCGGGAACATGTTGAGGTGGTAGATGGAGTCGTCCGGGAAGCTGTACCGCATGCGGCACAGGCCCTCGTCGACATACTCCGGCTCCACGATGACGTCCTCACCGCAGTAGTAGTACCTGTGCTTGCTGGTGTAGCCGTCGTCCAGGACCGCGTCGTAATTGCGCTGGTCCAGGATGAGAATTCCGTCGTGCTTGAGCATCGCGTAGAACTCGGCCAGTGCCTTGCGCCGGTCCCGCTCCGAGAAGAGATGCGTGAAGGAGTTGCCGAGGCAGACGATGGCGTCGTACTCCCCGTGGACGTCTCTGTTGAGCCAACGCCAGTCCGCCTGGACGACCCGCAGGATGTGTCCGCCCTGCTTCGTGCCGTTCTCGAACGCCCTCGCCAGCATCTCCGCGCTGCCGTCCGCGCTCACGGTCTCGAATCCGGCGGCCAGCAGCCGTACGGAATGGAATCCCGTGCCCGTCGCGACGTCGAGCACGCTCCTCACCCCCCACTTGTGCAGCAGGTCGATGAAGAAGTTCCCTTCGCTCTCCTCTCTCTTCTCCCAATCGATGAGGGAGTCCCACTTCTCGACGAAGCTGGGGACGTACTCCTCCGTGTAGTGCCCGGTTTCGCGTACTTCGACAGGGTTGTCGCCGAACTCTTGGGCCGGTTGCACGATGATGGGGACCCTTCAGCCTTGAGGAATCCTGCCCGGCGCGGCAGCCCAGGCCGGCACATGCCGCAGGCCTGGGGAGCCGCGTGGTGTGAGCGCATTGCTATCCAAGACTGAGGGGTCTGATGCCTCCAAAGTTCGTATACGGACCCGGAGTTGGGCCCTACAGCGGTCTTGGCCAGCGGCTTTCCCGCCGCAAGATTGTTTGCGTCGGTGGGGGCAGGGCGGCCGCTGTGTCTAGCAGGTGCCGTCCGACACCTTGAGGCCGGTGTTCGCTCCCGCGGTTCTGGCCACGATGGCCGGCACGCAGGCGGCGCTGTCGAGTTTGTGCGCGTAGGGGATGTTCACCGTGGTGTTGGACGTGGGGTTCGGGCCCGCCGGCTTGTACTCGTCGTCGGCGGGGGACCAGGTCACCTTGTCGAAGGTGTTGCCGCTGACCTGCCAGGAGCCGGCCGCGTCGGTGTAGAAGGTGCCCAGGACGTCCTTGGAGTCCTTGAAGTAGTTGTTGTCGACCTTGGCCTTGGCCCCGGCGCGGGAGTTGATGCCGGACTCGTTCAGACCCACGTAGTAGTTGTTGTAGATGTGGGCCGTGCCGCCGCGGAGCAGGGGCGTGCGGGAGTCGATGTTCTCGTACTTGTTGTGGTCGTACGTGACGTAGCCGTTCGAGACGTCGCTCTCGCTGGACCCGACCAGGCCGCCGCGCCCGGAGTTGCGCAGGATGCTGTACGACAGGGTCACGTACTGGGTGTTGTTCTTCATGTCGAAGAGGCCGTCGAAGCCCTCCGACTCCCCGCCCGACGCCTCCAGGGTCGTGTGGTCGACCCAGACGTTGCGGACGTCGCTCTCCATGCCGATGGCGTCGCCGCCGTTGGACGTGGGGGAGCCGGACTTCTTGACGTTCTTGACGGTCACGTTCTGGATGATGATGTTGCTGGAATCCCTGATGTGGATGCCCAGCTGGTCGAAGACGGCGCCACTGCCGACGCCGACGATCGTGACGTTGCTGATCTGCTTGAGCTCGATCACACCGGCGGCGGTGTTGCAGCTGTCGCCCGACACCTTCGAGGTGTTGCCGTGGTTGATCGTCCCCTGCACCTCGATGGTGATCGGGGTGTCGTCGGCGGCACGGGTGCACAGCGCCGTGTGGATCGCGGTGCCCGTCGTGGCCCGCACCGTCTTCCCGCCCGCGCCGCCGGTGGTCCCGCCGTTCTGCGAGGCGTAGCCGGTGGCGCTGCCGACCGCGGCCGAGGCCCCGGGCTGCGCGGAGGCGTCCGTCTGCGCGGAGGCCTCCGGCAGTGTCAGCGCGGCGCCCGTCGCGGCCGCGGCGACCAGCGTGGCCAGCGTGACGTGCAGTCTTCGTGAACGTGCTCGGCTCATGGTCGGCTCCCTGTTCGTCGTTGAATCCCGGGTGTCGCTGTCCCGCACGCCGTAGTGGTCGCGGCGGTCCCCGAGGTTGCCGCCCTGACACCGCGTTCTTCGTGCCGTGTGGCGACGGTGGGCACGGACTCCGCGTCCGGGGCTCTCGGGGCAGGTGGGAGTATGGGCGGCATGGATATTCGAGCCAGGAACAATGTGACGGTCACGGGTCCGGCCGACGGGCCCGCGGTGGTCCTCGCGCACGGATTCGGCTGCGACCAGAACATGTGGCGGCTGGCCGTGCCGGCCCTGGCGGAGCGGCACCGCGTGGTGCTCTTCGACTACGTCGGTTCCGGCGGCTCGGACCTGTCGGCCTGGAGCCAGGAGCGGTACTCGTCACTCGACGGCTACGCGCAGGACGTGGTCGACGTCTGTGCGGAACTCGGACTCGAGCAGGCGGTCTTCGTCGGGCATTCCGTCAGCGCCATGGTCGGGGTGCTGGCCGCGCGGATGGCACCGGAGCGCATCGGGTCGCTGGTGATGGTGGCGCCCTCTCCCCGCTACATCGACGACGACGGCTACCGGGGCGGCTTCACCGCGGAGGACATCGACGAGCTGCTGGCCTCGCTCGACTCGAACTATCTGGGCTGGTCGTCCGCGATGGCACCGGTGATCATGGGCAACCCGGAGCGGCCGGAACTGGGTCAGGAACTCACCAACAGCTTCTGCGCCACCGACCCGGACATCGCCCGGGTCTTCGCCCGCACCACGTTCCTGTCCGACAGCCGCGAGGACCTGAAGAGCGTGACGGTGCCGACCCTGGTGCTCGAATGCTCCCAGGACATGATCGCGCCGCGTGAGGTCGGCGCCTATGTGCACGCGGCGATCCCCTCGTCCCGCCTGGTCACCCTGGACGCCACCGGGCACTGCCCGCAGCTGAGCGCACCGGAGGCCACCAACGAAGCCATACTCGACTTCCTGGGGGCCCGGCGTTGATGAGCTTCGCAGGCGAAGAACCGGAGCCGGCGGAGCTAGGGGACGCCGCGGGAACGGACGCCGCGTTCACCGCGCTGCTCGAGGACAGTGCCGAGGACCTGTACGAGACGGCGCCCTGCGGCTATCTGTCGACGCTGATGGACGGAACCATCGCCAAGATCAACACCACCCTGCTCGACTGGCTCGGCCTGAAGCGCGAGGCCGTGGTGGGGCAGGTCCGTTTCGCCGATCTCCTCACCGTCGGCGGGAAGCTCTACCACGAGACGCACTTCGCACCGCTGCTGCGCATGCAGGGCGAGCTGCGCGGCATCGCGCTCGAGATGAAGGGCGCCGACGGGAGCCGGCTGCCGGTGATGATCTCCTCCGTGGTCAAGCACGGCAGCGAGGGGGACCCGCTGCTGATCCGCACGACCCTCTCCGACGCCTCCGACCGGCGGGCCTACGAGCAAGAGCTCCTGCGCCGCCGCCAGGAGGCCGAGCGGGCGCGTGCCGAGGCCGAGCGGGCGCGCGCGGAGGCGGAGGAGGCCCGACGGCAGGCCGAGGCCGACCGGCAGCGCCTGGCCGACTCGCTCTCCGTGCTGCAGCAGTCCCTCGTGCCCTCCTCGCTGCCCGCCGTGCCGGGGCTCGAAGCCGCTGTCTACTACCACACGGCTTCCCCGGACCGCCTCGGCGGCGACTTCTACGACCTGTTCGCCCTGGGCGACGGCCGGTGGGCCTTCTTCCTCGGGGACGTGTGCGGCAAGGGCCCCCAGGCGGCCTCGCTCACCTCCCTCACGCGGTACACGCTGCGGGCCGCGGCACTGCACGATCCCGAGCCGGCCGCGGCCCTGGCCACGCTCAACTCCGTCCTCCAGGAGCGCTACGGGGCCAGTGGCGACCCCCGCTACTGCACGGTCATCTTCGGCGTCGTCCAGCCGGGCGCCGAGGACGGGGACATCACCGTGCGCCTCGCCTCCGGGGGTCACCCCCCGGCGCTGGTCCAGCGGGCCGACGGCACCGCCGAGTACCTCCCGACTCCCGGGGGACTGCTCGTCGGCGTCCTTCCCGAAGCCCGGTTCGCCACCGCGGAGACCACGCTCGCCGCCGGTGACACGCTGTTGCTCTACACCGACGGGCTCACCGAGGCCCGTACGGGCTCCTCTCGCCGGAGCCTCTTCGGCGACGAAGCCCTGCAGGCCTTCGCCGCCGAACACGCACCCAGCACACCCCACGAGATGATCGCCGCGCTGACCGGGCTCCTGGAGAGCTTCGGTGACGGCCTGGACGACGACACCGCACTGCTCGCACTGGGCGTCCCCACCGCCCACCCGGCAACGGATGACGCACGATGAGCCCTCTGAACATCACTTACCGCAGCACTGTCACCGGACCCGTCCTGCACGTGGCCGGCGAACTCGACTACGAACGGGCCCCCGCCCTGCGCGAACAGGTCGACTGCCTGGCCCTGTCCCGGGGCCAGAAGCTGATCATCGACCTGTCGCGGCTCGAGTTCTGCGACTCCACCGGCATCAGCGTCCTGCTCGCGGCCCGCCTCCGCGCCCAGGCCGCGGAGGCCGACCTGATCCTGGTCGGCATCCCCGCCAACACGCTGCGCATCCTGCGGATCGTCGGCCTGGACCAGGTCTTCACCATCCAGCCCGCGAGCGAGACCGCCTGAGCGGTACGGGCAGCCCGGCAGGTCGGGGCAGCCGTACGGGTCAGGGCAGTTGTGCGGGGCAGAGACGGTGGGGCTTCGGGTCGCCCTTGAGCCTGGCTTCCGCGCAGCCGCCCGGCAGTGACCCGTACGCCTTCTTGCCGAAGTTGGCCGTCACCGTCAGTTTCCCGTCGCCGAACTCCGAGCGCTGCACCGTCCCGTCAGCGGTGAGCCGGCGGTAGTCCGTCATCCGCTCGGTGCCCGCGGCCTTGTGCAGAGGTGCGAAGTAGCGTTGCAGCGCGGCCATTTCCTTGCCCGTGGACCTCAAGTTCTTTTCCCCGAGCGTGAAGTTGAGCGGGGTGTTGTAGAGAGCGGACATCAGCGCCCGGTCGGTCTTCTGCTCCGGGAGTTTGTTGTACGGCATTTCCCAGCGGTCGGTGTTGATGACGGAACCGTGCAACGCGGTCTCGTACAGGGGGACGCGATAGCGCGGGTCGTACATCGCCTTCGCCAGCGCGGGCGGCAGCGCGGCCTCCTTGAAGAAGAACGCGGGCTCGCCCTGCGGTGCATAGCCGCCCCACTTCTCCTTGTCCTTCTCCAGCTTCCACAGGCCGTCGGCGACCGGTGTCTGGCCGCCGTGGTTGAAGGCGAGCACGGGCGCCGCCCAGGCGCCCGCCGATTCGGAGCCGAGGACGAACTTGTCTTCCGAGGCCAGATTCCGCATGCGCTCCAGGCGATTGGCGCGGTCCTGCTTCTTGTTCATGCGGTGGCCCGCGCTGCTGTCGGTGAACAGTTCACCCGCCGCGTCGACATCCAGGAAATAGCTGTCGGCGCCATTGGCCGTCATCTTCTTCGCCCGGTCGGCCAGGTAGTGCTTGGTGGGCTCGGCCTGCTTGAAGGCCTGGGTGCTGACATAGCAGCCGCGACCGCCGAAGCCTTCCTTGATCTCGCCCTTCCAGTTCCGCACGCAGAAGTCCGGGTAGACCGAGCCCGGCCATTTCGACGAGGGGTTGTCGGCGGTCTCGGAGGGCTGGCCGTTGGCGTACGAGTCGTAGGGGCCGACCAGATAGCCGTTTCGTTTCGCTGCCCGCACGGCCCGCTTGTCCATCGGCCGGTCGTCCGCGTCGTAACCGAGCCAGAGCCGCGAGACGCCGAGCTCGCGCAGGGTGTTCACGCCCTTCGCGGTGCGTGCGCTGCCCCAGGCGTACGCGTGCACGGCCCCCAACAGGCGCCTCACTTCCGGGTTTTCGCGGATCTTCCGCTTCAGCGAGCGCAGCTTGCCGTGCTCGTCCAGGTAGGCCCGGTAGTCGGTGGCGGAGGAGACCGGGGACGCGTCGGTGAGGGAGAAGTGCACCGTGTAGTCGCGGGTCCGCTCGCGCCGCGAGAACTCGTGCCGCGCGGTGGAGCCGATCCGGCCGTCCTTCGACGCGAAGGCGAGCGACGTGCCGACCTCCTCCGGCACGATGTAGCCGACACCGTGCCCGCCCTGGGTGTAGCCCCAGGCCGGAAGGGGCAGGCCGCCCGAGAGTTCGGCCTCCGAGTCCTTGAGGCCGGACTCCCCGGAGTTCCAGAAGGTGTCGCTCACCGGGACGCGCAGGCCCTCGCCGCGGGGGATCTGCAGGGCCGCGCCCGCGCCGGGCGCCGTACTGGGCCAGGACAGGTTCTGGTCGGCCGCGGAGTGCACCGTCATGCGCAGGCGGCCGCGCTCGCTCCTCGCCGTGACGGTGAGCTTCTTGTCGGGGTACGCCCAGTGGGCCGTGCCGCCGTCCACGGTCACCTTGCCCGGTTTGCCGAGCCGCTGTGCCGCGGCGCCGGACACCGGGAGCGTGGCCCCGTCGCCGGTCCGCCCCGTGACGCGCAACGACGCGGTGTCCACGCGCGCGGTGCCGCCCCGCACCGTGAAGTCCACTGTGGCGCCGTGCACTTGAGGCGGCACCGACTCCCTGCCGCCGCCGGACGGCGGCTCGGCCATGGCCAGGTAACCCGCCGACGCCGTACCGGCGGTCAGCGCCACGGCCGCAGCGATGCCGTACGTACGGAGGAGTCGCCGACGCCGCGCGCCCGCGATGTCACTGTGCCGGGCTCCCTGGGGCTGACTGCTGTCGTTCATCGCGTAGTTCACGGGGGAGAGCGTCGGCGGTGAGCCTAAGAGGTTTCTAAGAACGTTTCCAAGACCGGCGCATGGCGGATCATCGGCATCTTCTGGCAGATTCTCGGAAGTGCGACACGGTCCCCGGCGCCGACGATGACGGGGTGCGAAGGAATACGTCCATCACCCTGTTGTCCGCCGGGCACGCCTGCGTCGACCTGTACCAAGGCGCCGTGGCGTCCCTGGTGCCGTTCTTCGTCGCCGAGCGCGCCTACAGTTACGCCGCCGTCTCGGGCATTGTGCTCGCCGCCTCGCTGTTGTCGTCGGTGGCGCAACCGCTGTTCGGCGTTCTCACCGACCGCCGGTCGATGCCGTGGCTGCTGCCGGTCAGCACGCTGCTCGGCGGTCTGGGCATCGCCCTGAGCGGGGTGAGCGGCTCGTACGGGCTGACCCTCGTGTTCGTGGCGGTGTCCGGCGTGGGCGTTGCCGCCTATCACCCCGAGTCGGCGCGGGTCGCCCGGCTCGCGAGCAGGGGCAGTCACCGGGGCATGGGGTGGTTCTCGCTCGGCGGGAACCTCGGCTTCGCGGTCGCCCCGCTCCTGGTCACCGCTGTCGTCGCCGCGGGAGGCCTGCGGCTGACTCCGCTGCTCGTCCTGCCGGCGCTCGTCGGCGCCGTGCTGTGCCTGCCCGTGCTGCGCGCGCTGGAGCGGCAGCGTCAGGCCGCCGGGGACAGCGCCGGCGCGGAGACGGTGGCGGCGAAGGACGACAAGGCGTCGTTCGTGAAGCTGTCGCTGGCCGTGGTGTGCCGGTCGATCGTCTTCATCGGCCTGAGCACGTTCATCTCCCTGCTCGCCAAGGAGCGCATGGGCGGCAGCACGGCCGCGGGTACGGCGGCGCTGTTCGTGCTCTACCTCGGTGGCGCGGTGGGCTCCGTCCTTGGCGGCGCGCTGGCCGAGCGCTGGGGCCGGGTCACCGTCGCGCGCTGGTCGTACCTGCTGACGGCGGGATGTGTCGCGGGTGTGGTGTCCGTGCCCGGTCCGGCGTTCTACGTGTGCGTGGCGCTGACCTCGGCGGGCCTGTACGTCCCGTTCTCGCTGCAGGTCACGCTCGGGCAGGACTACCTGCCCTCCCGCGTCGGCACCGCGAGCGGGATCACGCTCGGTCTGACCGTCAGCATCGGTGGTCTGATGAGCCCCTTGATCGGCGGCCTCGCCGACGCGACGTCCCTGCGGACCGCCTTGGCGCCGCTGGTCCTCATGCCCGTACTGAGCTGGCTCCTGTTCCGCACCCTGCCCGAACCCGAACCCACCGTGCCGCAACCCGTGGGCACGGCCCGCTGAACGAGGGGAAGGGCCCCGGATGCACCGGAGCCCCTCCACGTCCCATGGGTCATTCAGTAAATGTCGGCCATCAGTAGATGTTGGCCTCCACCTCCGGGCCGTCGCCCCGCGTGCTGTTGATCTGGGCCCGCAGCGAGATCTCGTCGTACACACGGAACTCCCGTACGATCCGGCCGTCCTGGACCAGGAACTGGGAGACGCCGAGCATGGTCACGGGCTTGTCGGTCAGGCGGCCGAAGTCCGGCGTGCCCCGGTAGGTGCCGTGCATGGTCCAGGTGACGGCCACGCGCAGGCCCGCGTACCGCGGCGAGTAGTTGGTCTGCACGTCCCGTACCTCGAACCGGGCGTCGGGGAAGGCGGCCACCATGGCCATCAGGTCGCTCTGGTAGCGCTCGGGGCGGATGACGGTCCGGTCGCCGATCGTGTGCAGGAAGAGGTCACGCGTCATGAAGTCGTTGACCTTCTGCAGCCGGCGCTGGGACCACACCTCGTCTATGAACTCGAGGACCATCTCGCACTCGGGCCGGTACTCGTCGGGTCGCGGCCCGCTGACACCGGCGAGCAGCACGTCCTTCGGCGGCTCCTCGGTCATCGATCCGCTGTATCCCTGGAACCGCAGGGCGCGGGCCGCCTCGTCGGGGTCGATGCCGCTCTGCAGACAGGTGGCCAGCTCGTCGCGGACCACCCACTCCTCGACCATCCGGCCGCGGCGGTAGAGGCAGTTGGCGACCGTGCGCTTGCGGATGCGGATGTTCCGGCCGTCGACCAGGTGCTCGTCGTTGGAGAAGACGAGGTGCGAGCTGAGGAAGGCGTCGTTCCCGCGTGCCTCCCACACCACGTCCTCGGCCTGGCCGATGTGTCCGGGCGTGCTGCCCATGCGCATCGTCGTGCCCTCGATCACGCCGTCGCGGCCCACCACGGTGCCCAGGCTCGTGTGGACGATCGAGTCCGGCTCGTAGTTGTCGACGATGTAGGAGATGTCCCGGTCGACCCAGATGCGGTCGGTGACCTCACGGATGAAGTCGTCGGGGTCGGCGTAGGGGAGGTAGGCGACGGGGTCGAGGGGCATGAGGGAGACCTTTCGGTGTGTGCCTGTACGTGTGTACGCGTGTGCGTGTGTATTGAGGTTGGCGTGTATGCGTATGCATAGACTGGCTGCTCAGCTGCTCAGCCGGCGGGGAACTTGTCCGCTCCCAGGTGGCTTCGGTACGTCTCCGTCATGAAGGCGGTCACGACCACGAGGGCCAGGATCGCGGCGGCGGCGAGGTAGACCCACACGGCGTAGATGGAGTCGAAGCTGGTGACGAGCAGGGCGGCGACGAACGGCGTGATGCCCATGAAGATGGAGAACGAGCTGTTGTACGCGATGGCGCTCGCGCTGAACCGGGTGCGCGTCGCGAAGAGTTCGGCCGTGAGGACGGTGACGATACCCGTCAGGAAGAACTCGGGGATGATGTAGATGAGTTGACTGGCCACGGCCGCGCCGAACGTACCGCCCTCGCCGACCCGGAAGGCCAGCGGGACCAGGACGATGCAGGCGACGGCGCCGCTGATCAGCATCGGTTTGCGGCCGATCCGGTCCGAGAGGATGCCTGCCAGGGGCAGCAGCGGCATGAGCACGGCGACCGATATCGCGTTGGACGCGAGTGCCATCCAGCGCGGCAGGCCCAGTGTGCCGGTCAGGTACTCGGGATAGAACGTGACCCAGCTGTAGGACAGGATCGCGAGCATGATGGAGACGCCGCACAGCGTGAGTATCGGCCGCCACTGCGTGCGCAGCGCCTCCCGGATCGGGGCCTTGACGACGTTGACGCCGCCTTCCGTGGCCCGGACGAACTCCGGCGACTCCGAGATGTGCCGGCGCAGCCAGATCCCGACCGCGCTCAGCGGCAGCGCGAGCAGGAACGGGATGCGCCATCCCCAGGAGTCGAGGGCGGGGCCCTGGATGAGCCAGCTGGTGAGCGCGGCGGTGCCGGCGCCGGCGAGGATGCCGGCGAAACAGCTGTTGGAGGCGTACGAGGCGTAGTAGGCGCGCCGGTTGGGCTCCGCCCACTCCACGATGAAGGCCACCGCGCCGACGTACTCGCCGCCCGAGACCATGCCCTGGACGACGCGCAGGAGCAGCAGGAGCAGGGGCGCGAGGACCCCGATCTGCTGATACGTCGGCAGGGCGCCGATGAGGGCCGTGGTGACGCCCATGAACACGATGGTCCACAGCAGCGTCTTCTTGCGGCCCACCCGGTCGCCCCAGCGGCCGACGAGGGTCCCGCCCAGCGGGCGGAACAGGCAGGCGATGGCGATGATCGCGTATGTGCTCAGGACGGCGACGGCCTGGTTGCTCTGCGGGAAGAACGCGGGCGCGAGGATCGGCGCCATGTAGCCGTAGAGGCCGTAGTCGAACTGTTCGACGAAGTTTCCGATGCTTCCCGCGCCGATGGCACGGCGTATCGCATTCCGCTTCTCCGCCTCGGTCCCTTGGGGGCCGACTGCGGTGGTGGGCGGCGCTACAGCGGACATGGCTTCTCCGTTCGCGCGGTTTCAGGACTATGCATACGTATGAACTTCCGCCGAACACTAAGGAGCGTGACGGGGGCCGTCAAGAGGTGGAGGAGGGGGTTCCGGTGGGGATTTCGGGCACGTCCCGAACGGCTCCTCCGGGCGCGGCCGGGCACACTCCTCCGAGGCGATCCGCGGAGACCGGAGGCGATCCGCGAAGATCGGAGGAGTCGTGCACGGCCGCGCGGCGTCATGCGCGCCGGCCCTGCCCCTCGCCCGGTGTGGGCGTCGCGAGGGACCGGTAGGTGTCCATCAGGACCTGGGCCATGTTGTAGAGCACCAGTTGGGCCCCCGACCGCCCGGCGGCCCGCGCGCCCTCGACGTCCGGCACGATCGACATCACGGTCCTGCCCGCCGCACGGACATCCCGGTGGGCCTGCGTGACGAGCGCGTCGACCACCTCCTGCGCCGGAAATCCACAGTCCGCCGCCAGGTCGGCCGGGCCCACCAGGACCGCGTCCACCCCCGGTGTCGCGGCGATCTCCGGCGCGGCGGCACAGGCCCGCTCCGTCTCGATCATCACCGCCACCAGGGCTTCTCGCGACGCGGCCACGTGCTCGGCGGCGGAGACCGTGCCGAAGCGGCCCGCTCTGCTGTACGTCGCGAACCCCCGTCCTCCCAGGGGCGGATAGTGGACCGAGGCCACCGCCCGCCGCGCGTCCTGCGCGTCGTCGACGTGCGGATGGATGATCCCCGCGGCCCCCAGGTCCAGGCAGCGCAGGGCGAGGGCGGGTTCGGACGTGCCCACGCGTACGAGGACTTCGATGCCCTGCGCGGCCGCGGCCGTCAGATGGTGCTGGAGGAGCGCCGTGTCCGCCGGGCCGTGCTCGCAGTCGATGACCACGTAGTCCAGGCCCGCGACCCCCGCCATCTCCACCAAGGTCTCCGAGGGGAGCCGCAGCAGCGCGCCGTACAGCCGCTCGCCCGCCGCGAGCCGTTCCTTGAGGGACCGCCGCCCGCCCCCGGCGGTCGTGGCCTCTCCCGCCGTCACCGCGCCACCATCCCCGCCGAGAGGTCGATGTCGGCGCCGCACAGCCCCGGCATCCGGAGCATCGCGGTGACCGCCGCGCCGACTTCTTCCTCGGTGACCATCCGGCCGAGGGCCGACCGCGACACGAACGCCTCTTCGGCCTCCGCATAGCTGCCGCCGGTGCGTTCCGCCTCCAGCCTGAAGTTCCGCTCCATCCGCGGGCCCGAAACCGGCCCGGGGGAAAGGGAGTTGACCGTCACCCCCGAGGGCCCGACCTCGCCCGCGAGGGTGGTGGTCAGGCCGATGACCGCCATCTTGGAGGCGCAGTAGGGCGTACGCCGCAGCAGCGGCCGCTTGCCCGACACCGAGGCGATGTTCACGACATCACCCGCGCCCCGCGCCGTCATGGCCGGCAGGAAGGCCCGGCACATCAGGAACACCCCGCGGACGTTCACGTCGAACACCTCGTCCCAGTCCCGGGCAGAGATCTCCGTCAAGGGCGCCACCGGTCCCGCGATCCCGGCGTTGTTGACGAGGACCGAGATCTCCTCGTCCGCGAGGCTCGCGGCGAGCGCCTCGACGTCCTCGGGCCTGGACACGTCGCAGACCCGGTGGACCACGTCAGGGCCAAGGCGTTCGGCGGTCTCCTTCAGGGCCTGCTCGTTGCGGCCGGTGATCACCACCCGGGCCCCGTCCGCGAGCAGGGCGCGGGTGATGGCGGCGCCGAGTCCGCTGCCGCCCCCGCTGACCAGCGCGGTGCGCCCGGCCAGCGGTGCCGTGGCGCCGCTCATGCGTCCGCCTCGGCGTTCTCGGTGTGCCACGGCAGCGTGCCGTCGCCGTACTTGGCCGCCCGTACGTCGCCGGAGCGGGCGTGTCCCTCGAACAGCTCGACACGCGCGGCGCGCCCGCACACCTCGCCCAGCAGCGCGGACGACGCGGTGTCCGTGACCTCTTGGTAGGTGACGGTCTTGAGGTACTTGCCCACCCACAGGCCGCCGGTGTAGCGCGCGGCGCCCCGCGTCGGCAGGACGTGGTTGGTGCCGATGACCTTGTCCCCGTACGAGACGCAGGTGCCTTCCCCGAGGAACAGCGCGCCGTAGTCGCGCATCTTGTCCAGCGCCTGACGCGGGTTCTCCGTCAGGACCTCGACGTGTTCGCTGGCGTAGGAGTCCGCGATCTCGAAGGCCTCGTCCAGGGAGTCCGCCACGACGATCTCACCGTGGTCGCGCCAGGCGGGCTCCGCGAAGTCCTTGGTCGGCATGCCGGGAAGCAGTCGCTCGATGTGGCGCTCGACCTCGCGACCCAGCTGCTCGGACGTGGTGACGAGCACCGCGGGGGAGTCCGGGCCGTGCTCGGCCTGGGAGAGGAGGTCGACGGCCACCACGAACGGGTCGGCGTTCTCGTCGGCGATCACCAGGATCTCCGTCGGGCCCGCGAACAGGTCGATGCCGACCTCGCCGAACAACTGCCGCTTGGCCTCGGCGACGTACGCGTTGCCCGGCCCGGCGATCAGCGGCACCCGGCCGACGGTCTCGGTGCCGATGGCCAGGGCGGCCACGGCCTGGACGCCGCCGAGGAGGTGGATCTCGTCGGCCCCGGCCAGATGCATGGCGGCGACCGTCGCGGCGGGTATCTCGCCCCGGATCGGCGGCGTGCAGGCCGCGACGCGCTCCACGCCCGCCACCTTCGCCGTCACGATCGTCATGTGCGCGGACGCGGTCAGCGGGTAGCGCCCGCCCGGCACGTAGGCGCCGGCGCCCGCGACGGGGACGTGCCGATGCCCGAGGCGGACACCGGGCAGGGTCTCGATCTCCACGTCGTGCAGCGAGTCGCGCTGTGCCCGCGCGAACGTGCGCACCTGCTCCTGTACGAAGCGGATGTCGTCCAGGACCGTCTCCGGCACATCGGCGACGATCTTCCTGATCTCGTCCGGGGACAGCCGGAAGGACTCCGGGCTCCAGTCGTCGAACTTCTCGGAGTACTGACGGACCGCTTCGTCACCCCGGCTGCGGATGTCGTCGAGGATGGCGCTGACGCGGTCCGCGACATCCGCACGGGCGGCGTTCACCGTGCCCGCGGGTACGGGGGACTTGAGGAAACGAGGCATGAGGGCTCTCTTTCTCGGGCTTCGAAGAACTCGGGCTTCAAAAAAGGGGGGCGGTTGTTCGTTCATTGAGATGTGCGGCCGGGCACGGGCGGCCTACGGCCGGGTCTCCCGTACGCGCGCCAGCAGGTCCCGCAGCGCGGCGGTGACGGCGGCGGGCCGCTGCCAGGGCAACAGGTGTCCGGCCCCGGGCACTTCGCGCAGCTCGGCGTCCGGCAGGGCCCGCGCGATCGTCCGGTGGAAGTCCGGCGGGCACAGCGCGTCCTGGGTCCCCGACAGGACCAGGGCCGGGCAATGCGCTCCGCGCAGGGCGTCGACCGCGTCCCGGCGCGTGGCCTGGGAGGCGAGCTGGGCGCGCGCCGCCTCGGGTCCCACGGCGTGTGCCATACGGCGGTAGCGCTCGGCCGACTCGCTCGGCGGCCGGGGGTCGGGGAACATGCCGGGCAGTGTCTGCTCGACGACGTCCGCGAACCTGCCGTCGGCGATCAGGCCGTCCATCGCACGCCAGGCCGCGTACTGTTCGGGCCGGGGCGCTCCCGCGTTCGTCGACATGACGCAGAGCCCGGCGATCCGCTCCGGGGACCGCCGCAGCGCCTCGAACGCGACGATGGCGCCGAGGCTGAGCCCGACCACGACGAACGGGCCGGAGACCGAGGACAGCAGGTCGTCGGCCAGGGCCCCGATGTCCGGCTCGCCCAGTTCGACGTGCTGGACCGGGTGGCCGTCGGGGAAGTCCACCTCCGACCACAGGCTCGGGTCGCACAGCATGCCGGGGACCACCACCAGCGGCAGCTGTCCGGACGGCGACTCGACGCGGGGCACGGCGGTCACCAGCGGCGCGCGGAGCGGGGGAGCAGTGCGTACGGCGCCACGTAGCCGTTGTGGTCGACGCCGAGGCCCGCGTCGGCGGCGGCCTTGGAGACCTCCTCGTCCCAGTCCAGGCGGACGCGGCCGTCGCCGGAGTTGACGACCATGAGGTCGCCCCGCTCGTCGCCCACGTTGCGCAGGGTGCGCCAGGCGTCCTGCGGCACAGAGAGCATGTCCCGCGGGCCCAGGCGTACGGAGACGGGGTCGGCGCGGTTGAGGGTGATCTCCCACTCCCCGTCCTTGACGATCAGCGTCTGCGTCTCGTGCTGGCGGTGCAGGGACACACCCTGGCCCGGTTCGGCTCGCAGCCAGGCGACGTTGTGGCCGTGCGGGTTGAAGATGCGGGGTTCCTGGTGCAGGTCCTCGGTCATGCCGTACCCGATGACGCAGCTCAGCTGTACCCCGCCGCCCGGCAGGGTGCTGTCGAGGAACGGCCGCTCGGACCAGACCAGTTCGTCCCCTGCCGCGACGCGGCGCTTCATCTCGTCGACGCTGTAGTGGCGAAGGCGGTCGATGTACTCCTGGGTCATCGGCTCGGTCAGCTCGGTGCCGGGCTCGATCTCGTCACCGGCGACCGTGTCGATCAGCTTGTTGTCGGCGGTCAGGTACAGGCCGTGGCCCTCGGCCTCGCGCAGGACCGACGGGCCCCAGATGATGCCGCCGGTGTGGTCCATGCCGAGGACGGTGAACATCCAGCCGTCGTCGGGCCCGGTGTTGGTGAAGCCGCGGAAGATCCAGGTCGGGATGGAGGCGATGTCCCCGGCCTTGAGCAGGAGCTCGCCCTCGGTGCCGTCGGCGCCCCAGCGAAGGAGGTACTCGCCCTCGGTGCAGACGAACACCTCGGCGGTGTAGTGCAGGTGGAGATTGTTGGTGATGCCGTGCGGCATGGCGGCCGCACCGATGTTGTAGCCGTGCGGAAGGCGGAGATTGACGTGCTGGCCCGCGGCCTGCGAGACGCCGGGCCCGATCATCGCGTAGTTCTCCTTCCGGTCCGAGCCCGGTGTGCGGCAGTCGATGAAAGCCTGGTTGCAGGAGACGAAGTCGCTGCGGCGAACCGTGCGACGCCCCAGCTCGGCGGTGGACACGACGACATCGTTCATGGCTGCTCCTCCGAATGGAATACGTATGCATTCCATGACAGGTTCTGCGCTGTCCAATGTCAAGGGGTATGGCATACGTATACTGAGATGCAGGCCGTCGGAGGGGCGCGCCGGGCGACGAGGAGAGGGCCGATGGCGATCACGAGTCACGATGTGGCGAGGCTGGCCGGCGTCTCGCAGCCGACCGTCTCCCGCGCCCTGCGGGACGACAGCCGGGTGTCCGCGGCGACCCGCGAGAAGGTCCGGCAGGCGGCGCAGGCCCTGAACTATGTGCCCAGCGAGGCGGGCCGCACGCTGTCGACCCGGTCCACCCGCCGTATCGGGGTGATCGTGACCGACCTGACGAACCCGTTCTACCCGCATGTCATCGCACCCCTGCACGACGAGCTGCAACTCCTCGGCTACCGGATGATGCTGCTCACCGAGCGCTCCGACGAGGCGGTCGCCGAGGAGAAGCTCCTGGACCAGTCCCTGGACGGCGTGGTGCTCGCGACGGCCACCACCGACTCCGGCCTCCCGGCGCAGCTCGACCGCCGCGGCATGCCGTACGTCTTCCTCAACCGCGACACGGGCGGCCGCGGCGACTACGCCTCGGTCGTCGACAACGAGGGCGGCGGACGTCTGGTCGCCCACACGCTCGCCGAGCTCGGGCACCGGCGCATCGCGGGCATCTTCGGCGCGGGCAACACGACCACCGGACGCGAGCGCGAGCTGGGTTTCCGCCTCGCCCTGGCCGACGCGGGCATCGGACTGCCCGAGGACCGGGTGGCGCGCGGCGCCTTCGAGTACGAGACGGGGTATCAGGCGCTGCCGCGGCTGCTCGACGCGGCGCAGACGCCCACCGCGGTCTTCTGCGGCAACGACGTGGTCGCCATCGGTGTCCTGAACGCGGCGCTCGCGGCCGGGCTCCGGGTTCCCCACGACCTGACCGTGATCGGCTTCGACGACCTCCCCATGGCGGCCTGGGAGGTGTTCCGGCTGACCACGGTCCGGCACGACCTGCGGGAACTTTCGCGTCAGGCGGCGCGGCTGCTGGTGCGGCGCATCGACGGTGACGCCGACCCCAAGGGTGAACGCCTCGTCCTGCCGACCGAGTTCGTGCCCCGGGCGACGCACGCCAGGCTCCCCTGACTTCTTACCGCTGACCGGTCATGGCGCCGGTACTGACGCCGGGGTCGCCGGTATCGCCGGTCTCACCGCCGGGCCGGTCGCCGTGCCGCCGCTGGCGCAGGACTCCCACGGTGACCAGGACCGCGGCCAGGGCGAGGGAGAGCCACAGTTCGAGGCGGTGGCCGGGCAGGACCGCCATCAGGACGAGGACACCGGCGATGAACGCGATCGTGGCAAGCGTCAGATAGGGGAACGCCCACATCCGCACCTCGGTCGGCTGCGGCTCCTTGCGCCGGGTGGCGTACTGGGTGATGGCGATGACCATGTACATCATCAGGGCGATCGCACCGCTGGACGCGATGAGATACGTGAAGACGCTCGGCAGCAGGTAGTTGGCGATCACCGCGGCGACGCCGATGACGGTCGAGGCGAGCACCGCGTTACGGGGCACGCCGGACGCCGATGTGGCGGCGAGCGCGGCCGGGGCGTCCTGGCGGCGGGCCAGCGAGAAGGCCATGCGCGACGCGGTGTAGATGGCCGAGTTGAGGCAGCTGCTCACGGCCACGACGAGGACCACGTCCATGATCCGTCCGGCGCCCGGAATGTTCATCACGTCGAGGACCGCTTGGTAGGAGCCGTCGGCGAGAGCGTCGGAGTTCCACGGCACCAGGCTCACCACGACGAAGATCGAGCCGACGTAGAAGAGTCCCAGGCGCCACACGACGGCGCGTACGGCCTTCTTGATGTTCTTCTTCGGTTCCTCGGACTCGGCGGCGGCGATCGTGACGATCTCGCTGCCCTGGAAGCTGAACATCGCCGTGAGCAGTCCGGCGAGCACGGCCACGCCGCCCTTGGGCGCGAAGCCGCCGTCGCTCCACAGGTGCGAGACGCCGTGGGCGTCCGAACCGGGAAGCACCCCGAAGATCGCGAGCGCGCCGAGCACGAGGAAGGCGACGATCGCGATGACCTTCAGGAGCGCGAACCAGTACTCGAACTCGCCGTAGTTGCGGACGGCGAGGAGGTTGCTGCCCGCGAGGAGGGCGATCATGGCGAGCGCCGGAATCCAGCTCGGGATGGCGGTGAGACCCGCGATGACCTCGCCCGCGGCGATGGCCTCGATGGGAATGACGAGGATGTAGAACCACCAGTACAGCCACCCGATGGAGAAGCCCGCCCAGCGGCCGAGGGCGCGGTCCGCGTACGTGGAGAACGAACCGGTGTCGGGGTGGGCGACGGCCATCTCCCCGAGCATCTGCATGACGAGCACCACCAGGGCGGCGGCCAGCAGGAACGAGATCAGTACGGCGGGCCCGGCGGCCGCGACGGCGGTGGACGAGCCGACGAAGAGGCCGGCCCCGATGACGCCGCCGATGGAGATCATGGTGATCTGGCGGCCCTTGAGCCCCTGTTGCAGGGCGGGGCCCGTGGCCGTGGGGGCCGGGTCTGGGGAGGGGTGGTGCATGGGGAGATCCTCGGGGAGTGGGAGCGCGGGTGCCCTTGGTACGGGACGGTACTCACTCGTCGCGGGCAGGTGACGCCGGCGGCGGCCCGGGGACCGGACGGAACCGGAGCGTGAGGCTCCGGGCGCCGGACCCCCTCGCCCCCGGCCGCAGGGGGCACGGGGGCGAGGCGCGGGACTGGATCAGAGCTGCTCGCGCAGCGCTTCGGGGACGGCGTCGAAGGCGCCGGAGGTGCGGCCGATCCGGTCGATGCGGATCGTGGCGGTGGCGCCGTGGGCGGCGAGGCCCTCGAAGGCGGAGATGCGTTCGACGGCGGGTGCCAGGGAAGCGGTGCCCTCCTTGACGGCCCGCTGGTACGTGAGGGGCTTGAGGAAGCGGGAGACCGAGAGGCCCGCGTTGTAGCGGGAGGTCTTGCCGGTCGGCAGCACGTGGTTCGTGCCGGCGATGCCCTTGTCGGAGTAGGCGACGGTGGACCAGGGGCCCAGGAAGACCGAGCCGTAGTTGGTGAGGTTCTGGAGGTAGAAGTCGTCGTCCTCCGTCTGGATCTCCAGGTGCTCCGGGCCGAGGATGTCCGACACGGCGACGGCCTCGTCCCGGTCGCGTACGACGATGACGGAGCCGAAGTCCCGCCACGCGGGTCCGGCGATGTCACGGGTGGCGAGGGTCTCCAGCTGGCGGTCCATCTCGGCGACGACCGCCCGGCCCAGCTTCTCCGAGGTGGTGATCAGGGCGGCCGGGGAGTTCGGGCCGTGCTCGGCCTGGCCGAGCAGGTCCGCGGCGACCCAGACCGGGTCGGCGGTGTCGTCGGCGAGGACGGCGACCTCGGAGGGTCCTGCGAGGAGGTCGATGCCGACCTGCCCGAAGAGCTGCCGCTTGGCCTCCGTGACGAAGGCGTTGCCGGCGCCGACCAGCATGTCGACGGGGGCCTCGCCGAGCAGACCGAAGGCCATCGCGCCGAGAGCCTGGACGCCGCCCACGGCGAAGACGCGGTCGGCCTTGGACAGGTAGGCGCCGTAGAGCACGGCCGGGTGGGCACCGTGCTCACCCGACGGCGGGGTGCACGCCACCACGGTGGGGACACCGGCCGTCTTGGCGACGCCCACGGTCATGAAGGCGCTGGCGAGGAGCGGGAACCGGCCCGCCGGGAGGTAGGCGCCGACCCGGGACACCGGGACGTAGCGCTGGCCGCCCGCCACTCCGGGGGCGATCTCGACCTCGAAGTCGGTCAGGTGCTCGCGCTGCGCGGAGGCGAAGCGGTGGGTGCGCTCGTAGCCCATCTCCAGGGCGGTACGGACGTCGGCGGGCAGCGCGTCGCCCGACTTCTTCAGCTCGGTGGCGCTGATCTCCAGGTCGCCGGACCAACCGTCGAGCTCCTGTCCGTAGGCGCGGACCGCGTCCATGCCCTTGCTCTCGATCTCCTTCAGCATCTGGGAGACGCGCTCGACCACCTTGGGGTCGCGCTGGGCGGGGGGACCGTCGACCTCCGGCTTCTTGAGCCACTGGAAGGGAGCGAGGGTCTTCTGTTCGTCGTGCGTGATCTGCATAACCGGGACCGTAGATGCGCGTGGGTCACAGGACTAGAGGGGCGATTCCTGCGCCTCCCACAGGGTTTTCCTGTGGGTCTGTCTGGGAGGGGGCAGATCAGGACAGCAGGCCGTTGCCGATCTCGCGGATCGTGTCCTCGGCGAGGCGGGCGAGCTCCCGGGTGGCGCGGGACAGGGGGCGGCCGCGACGCCTGACGAGCGCGATGGTGTCGTAGAGGGGTTCGGCGAAGGGCGCGGTGTGCAGTCCGGCGGGGAACCTGGGGCTGTCGATCACCGCCCGGCTCGCGATCGTGTCGCCGACGCCGGTCGCCGCCAACTTCAGCGCCGCTTCGACGTGTTCGAGCTCGATGAGGGGATCGATACGGGCTCCGGCGAGCTGGGCGCGCTCGGCGAGCTGACGCCGGGTCGGGTCCTTCCAGCCGTAGTGCGCGTCGTACAGCACGAGCGGCGCACGGCAGAACGCCTCGATGGTCACGGGCTCGCTGGTGCGTTCGGCGCTCGCGCTGACGTAACGCACCTCGTCCCGCATGAGCGGAGTGATGGCGAGCCCCTCGTCGTCGATGGGCAGGATGACGAGACCTGCCTCGATCCGCCCCTCCGCGACGGCCGACGCGGTCTCGGCGGAGTTCTGGCCCACGAGCCGTACGCGGACCGCCGGATACCGGGCGTGGAACATCTGCACGAGGTTGGAGAGCAGGTAGTAGTCGGCGTTGCGCAGCACCCCGAAGGTGGCGGTGCCGCCGCCGAGCGACCCCAGGGAGTGCACGGCCCGGGTCCCGCTGTCCGCCGCTTCGAGCGCCTCTTGCGCGTACGGGAGGAGTTCGCACCCGGCGGCGGTCAGGGTCAGGGTGCGGCTGCCGCGCAGGAACAGCTCCGCGTCCAGCTCCGCCTCCAGGCGCCGGACCAGCTCGGAGGCGGATGCCTGGGCGATGTCCATGGCCTGCGCGGCGGCGGTGAAGGACCCGAGCCGTTCGGCCTCGACGAAGGCCCGCAACTGGTTGAGGGTCACGCGGCGCCTCCCTTCGGGGCGGATACCGGCAGACGGCTGCCGCGAGGCCGGAGAGCGGCGGGGCGGGAGGTTGTTCTGTGCATACCCGCACCTTAGGAAATGGCGGGACGGCGGCGAAGCCGGCGGGCGCCGCGCTCTCACCAGCCCGTGAACAGCAGGTGATTCACCAAGAGCGCCAGTACGGCCTGCGCGGCGAGCCAGTGGCGCTGACCGGCCTTCGGCAGAAACGCGGTCGCCGCGAGCAGGAACGTGGCGAACGGCAGCCAGATGCGTTCCGTCTCCGCCTTGCTCATGCCCGACAGATCGGCGGCAAGCAGCGCAAGGAGGGCGGCCAGGACGAGGGCGGCCAAACGGTCGGCGGGTGTGGTGCGCCCGCTCCACAGGCGGCTGACCGCACCCGGCGCCGCCCTCACCGTCCTGCGCAGGCCCGCGACCGTCGCGAGGCCGACCACGAGCACCGTGCAGGCCAGGTTGGCCCAGACGAAGTAGGCGTACGGCCTGATGCCGCCCGCCCCCTGGTGATAGCGCTCGACGAGCAGGCGGTACGCCTCCCACCAGTCGAAGCCCGCCAGGGTGAAGACGAGCGGGGCCACCGCCGCCCCCGCCAGGAAGAACGGCAGGGGCCGCGGGGTGCGGGTGATCAGCAGGACGGCCGCGGCGACGAGCGCGAAGAGCGTCAGGCCGTACGAGAGGTAGCAGATGAGGCCGAACAGGAGGCCGGAACCGAGGGCCGCGGCGACGGGGAAGCGGGCTTCACGCGTCGCCGCAAGGGTGAGCAGGGCGATCATCCAGGCGGTGACGGCGGCGAAATAGCCGTCGGCCGAGGCGCCGACCCAGATCGCGCCCGGCGCCAGGACGAGGAACGGCGCCGCACGGCGGGCCACCGTTTCGTCGGCCAGCGCGCGCAGGGTGATCAGGACGGCCGCCACGGCGGTGCTGCCCACCGTGATGCAGAAGGCTCCGGCCCAGGCGCCGCCCCCGAGGCCGACGCGGTCGAGGAGGACGAAGGTGAGGGTGGCGCCGGGCGGATGGCCCGCGGTGTGGGCGGGCCAGTGGCCGGGGGAGTCGATGAGGATGTGCCGGGTGAAGTCCCGCAGCGTCGCGGGGATGTCCTCGAAGCGGTCGATGACCTGGAGGTATTCGTACTTGGTGGTGAGGCGCTCGGCGACGCCCCGGTGCCAGCCGTCGATCAGCGCGAGCGACCAGATCCAGGCCGTCGAAGCGGTCCATGCGGACAGGACGAGCGGCCGCCAGGAGAGGCGGGCGGCGAGGACGGGGGCGTACGCGATCACCGCGACGGCGACCGCGAGCGCGGCGGGGGTGCCGGGCCCGATGTGCGGGTCCCAGCGGGCGTACAGGGGCGGCCAGTTGAGGTGCAGTGTGCCGTCCGCGTGCTCGATCGACGTGCCGACGACGACGGCCGCGGCGACGAGCAGCGCCGCGATCCCGGCGGCGGCCAGGTCGCGGCGGCGGCCGGTGCGTTCCGTGGTGCTCACGTCTGCACCGTAGGCGCAGGTGGCGGGTGTGAACGGGCCCGGCGGCACGACGTCAGCGTTTCGTCATGAGTCGCGGGACCGTTCGAGCACATGGTCCGGCTTACGGTCGCTCCATGACCCGCCGCTCCATGCTCCGTCGCTCCACGCCCCCAGCGTCACGCGTCCCCTCTCCCGCCGACCCCGGCTTCTGGCGCAGTCCGCTGCGCGGGCCCTGGCTCACCTCGGTGCTCGGTGTCGTCCTGCTCGTCGGTGTCACCGTGCTGTTCGTGACCGGCCTGCTGTCGTACGCGGCTTACAACCCGGACCTGTCACCCGTCAACGACAAGACACCCGACAAGGGGCTCCTCGGCTTCTACCTCTTCGACTGGCCGACCGACCCGCACTGGCTCTACCGCCTCAACCAGGGCCTGCACGTGACGGTCGGCATCACGCTGATCCCGGTGCTGCTCGCGAAGCTGTGGTCGGTGATCCCGAAGCTTTTCGCGCTGCCCCCGGCGCGGTCGGTGGGGCACGCACTTGAGCGGGTGTCGCTGCTTCTGCTGGTCGGAGGCGCGCTGTTCGAGTTCGTCACCGGGGTCCTCAACGTCCAGCTGGAGTACCTCTTCCCCGGGTCGTTCTACCCGCTGCACTTCTATGGCGCCTGGGTGTTCTTCGGCGCGTTCGTGGCCCATGTCGTGCTGCGCCTGCCCCAGGTCGTACGGGTTCTGCGGGAGCGGGGGTGGCGGGAACAGCTGCGGGACCCGCGTGTGGAGCCCGCCGATGCGGAGGGTCTGGTCGCGCCCTCGCCCGCCGAACCCACCGTGACGCGGCGGGGAGCGCTCGGCATGGTCGGCGCGGGTTCCGCCCTGCTGTTCGTGACGACGGCTGGGCAGAACGTGGACGGACCCTTGCGCCACACCGCCCTGTTCGCCCCGCACGGCGGCGGTGACCCGGGGCGCGGGCCGAACGGCTTCCAGATCAACAAGACGGCCGCGAAGGTGGGGGTGGGGCAGCGGGACAGGGGCGAGGGGTGGCGGCTGTCCGTCGGCGGCCCACGGGGAGAGGTCAGGCTGTCCCGCGACGACTTGCTCCAACTCCCTCTGCACAGTGCCGCGTTGCCCATCGCGTGCGTGGAGGGGTGGTCGACGTCGGACCAGTGGTGGAGTGGGGTGCGGCTGCGCGACCTCGCGGCTCTTGCCGGCTACGAGGAGGACCCTCCGGGTGTCTTCGTGGAGTCCCTGCAACGGCACGGGGCCTTCCGCAAGGCCGCGTTGCGCGACAACCAGGTCCGCGACCCGCGCTCCCTCCTCGCGCTGTGGGTGGACGGCGCGGATCTGTCGCCGGATCACGGCTATCCGGCGCGGATCATCGTTCCGGCCGCGCCAGGGGTGCTCAACACCAAATGGGTGTCCCGGCTGACTTTCGGGGAGCTGTGATGAGCGGGTTCGTGCGTCGATTGCGACGGTGGTACGGGGAGGGCCCGCTGCAACTTCTTTTGCTGCTGGCCTCGTTCGCGCTCGCGGGATACGCGGGGGTGCGCCTCCTGAGCGGTGACGGGCTGCTGATCGCGGTCTGGTTCGTCGGCGCGGCGCTGGTGCACGATCTGCTGTTCGTGCCCGCGTACGCGCTCGCGGACCGTGCCCTGCGGACGGCTGCGGGGCGCGGGGGGTGGGTCAACTTCGTACGGGTTCCGGCTTTCCTGTCCGGACTGCTGTTGCTGGTGTGGTTCCCGCTCATCACCGGGCGGGTGGAGCGTTATGAGTCCACGACCGGGCTCCCCGCTGATGCCTTCCTGACACGGTGGCTGATCGTCACGGCCGCGCTGTTCGCGGGGTCCGGTCTGTGCCGGGTGCTTCAGGTGCGGCGAGCGCGGCGCAGCGCCAGGAAGGAACGGCCCTCGGTGGTCCACTGAGCGGCCGGGTCCCAGCCGAGCGGACGGGCGTGGCGCAGCAGGGCGGGGGTGCCGAGGCGGGCCCAGGGGAAGGAGTCGCCGGGAGCGCCGCGCCCGTCGTCGACGTGCACGTCGACCCGTTCGTCGACGTCGACGGGCACGGTCTCGGCAATCAACAGACCCCTGCTTGCCAGGAGTTGACCAACGCGAGCGAGTAGGGCACCGGGGTCCCCACCAATCCCCAGATTGCCGTCCATGAGCAGGGCGGTACCCCAGCGGCCTTCGCCGGGAAGCGCGTCGAAGACGGAACGGAGCAGCGCGGTGCCGCCGAGCCGGAGCGTGTGGTCGACGGCTGCCTGGCTGACGTCGACACCCAGGACGCGGTGGCCCAGGGCCGCGGCCCCGGCCACGAGACGGCCGGGCCCGCAGCCGATGTCAAGAACGCTGCCCTCGCAGCGGCGCAACGCGGAGAGATCCGCGGCACCAGCACTGGCGCACCAGCGCTCAACATCGAGCGGCAACAACCACCCGTCGCTACGGCGCAGAAAGAGGGGTCCGTGGCCATTGCGCAGGGCGTTGGTGTAGGGGTCGGCACGCCAGGGCGTGGGTGGGGTTGTTGTGTTGCGGAGGCCGGTGTCCGGGGGTGCTGTGCTCATCGGCTGCCGCCGGGGCTGGTGTGTCCGGCTGCGGCGGCCAGGCGGGTGAGTGTGGTGGCGAAGCGGCTGGCTGGTGTTGTCGCGGCGACCTTGGCGGCGTCGTCGGCTGTGTCGACGTCGCGCAGGGTGGGCAGGTTGCGCACCCGCAGGCCGGCGCCTGTGAGTCGGGCCCGTTGCTCAGCGCCGGTGTCGGGGCTCGACATGGGGACGCCTCGCAGCAGGCTTGGGTCGGGCTCGGCCAGGCCGAGCGCCCAGAATCCACCGTCGACGGCGGGGCCGAACCAGGCGTCGCAGTCCTGCCATGCGTCGGGGCCGAGGGCGGGGGCGAGCAGGCCCGGCGTGACCTGGGGGGTATCCATGCCGATAAGGAAGGCGGGCCCGGTACACCCCGCGAAGGCCGCGGCGAGCCGTTCGTCCAGGCCCCCCGCGCACTGCGGGACCACCTCGATCCCGGCAGGGACCCAGGGCCCCGGCTGCCCGGCAAGCACCAGGACACGCCTGCGCGCGGGCGCCGCGAGCACGGCATCAAGCGTGTCGGCGAGCGAGGCCGCGGCCAGCTCGGCGGCTTCGTAGGGGGTGTAGGGCGGTGTCAGCCGGGTCTTCACGAGCCCGGGGAGCGGTTCCTTGGCGATGACGAGGAGGGTCGTGCTGTGGGCGGTCATGCAGCACCGCCTGGGGTATGGGGTGGAGCGGGGAGGGTTGTCCGTGCGCCGGCAGCGGTCGGTTCCATGGCGATGGCGTGGCGGGTCGTGCCGGGCTTGGTCACTTCGCACCGCCCGGCGTGCGCCAGCCAAGCCCCGCGGGGGCCGGTCGTGGGGGTTCCGCCAGTACCGCTCGCATGTCGTGCACCGCGTGCCACGTCCCGCGCCATGTGCCGGTGACCTTCGACTTGCCCTCGCGCGGCAGGTAGGGCACGTCCCGTTCCTCGATCCGCCAGCCGGCGTCGGCCGCGCGCACGACCATCTCCAGCGGGTATCCGCTGCGGCGGTCGGTCAGGTCGAGCCCCAGCAGGCCTTCGCGTCGCGCCGCCCGCATCGGGCCCACGTCGTGCAGCCGTACGCCGGTACGCCGCCGCAGCATCCGAGCGAGCGCCAGATTGCCCGCGCGCGCATGCGGCGGCCATGCACCGCGGCCCTGGGGGCGCCGCCGTCCCACGATCAGGTCAGCCGTTCCGTTCGTCACCCCGCGTACGAAGGGCCGCAGCAGCCCCGGATCCAGGGAGGCGTCGCAGTCGCAGAAACAGACCACCTCCGCGTCGGACGCCATGAGGCCCGCGTGGCACGCGGCCCCGAAACCGCGCTGCGGCTCCCGCACCACCGTGGCGCCCAAGGCGCGGGCGATGTCCGCCGAACCGTCGGTGGACCCGTTGTCGACGACGACGGCCCGCCAGCCCGCGGGGACACGCTCCAGGACCCAGGGCAACGCCGCGGCCTCGTCGAGACAGGGCAGGACGACGTCCACCCGAGGGGAGTGCGGGCCGGGCGGGCCGGAGGGATCGGGTACGTCAGGTACATCGGGTTCCGCGGCGGGGGAGGGGGTCATGTGACTCACCCTATGAATCTGAACCGAACAAATGGGACTTGAGGTTCTTACGAAACGCGGACGTCGGCAACCGGGAGCACCTCTGACCGGCCGGTCCACGCGCCGCAGGTGCGAGGCTTGCGGCATGCAGCCGCCACCAGCACCGAAGGACCACCCGCCCCCCGGAAGCGCCGGTACCGCCGCCTCCGGCCCGCTCAAAGTCCTCGTCGTGGACGACGACCCGACCGTCGCCGAGGTCGTCGCGGGCTATCTGGAGCGCGGCGGTTACACGGTCGACCGCGCCGAGGACGGCCCCGGCGCGCTGGAACGTGCCGGAGTCCTCCGGCCCGACCTCGTCGTCCTCGACCTGATGCTGCCCGGCATGGACGGTCTGGAGGTGTGCCGCCGCCTGCGCGAAAAGGGACCGGTGCCGGTCATCATGCTCACCGCCCGGGGCGACGAGGACGACAGGATCCTGGGCCTGGAGGTGGGGGCCGACGACTATGTCACCAAGCCGTTCAGCCCGCGCGAACTGGTCCTGCGGGTGGATTCGGTGCTGCGGCGCAGCCGCGCCGCCACGCGCGCTCCCGAGGGGGTCGCCACGCTGGGCGCGGCGGGTCTCCGGGTGGACCCGGCGGCCCGCCGCGCGACCAAGGGAGGCGTCGAACTCTCCCTCACCCTGCGCGAGTTCGACCTCCTCGCCTTCCTCCTGCGCCACCCGGGGCAGGCGTTCAGCCGCGAAGAGCTGATGCGGGAAGTGTGGGGCTGGGAATTCGGCGACCTGTCCACGGTCACGGTCCACGTACGCAGGCTGCGGGGCAAGGTCGAGGACGACCCGGCCAGGCCGCGGCTGATCCAGACGGTGTGGGGCCTGGGGTACCGCTTCGACGTCCCTGATGCCGAAACCCCGCACGGTGACGACCACGACCACGTCCCACCCCGAGCCGAAGGCTGACCCGCATGCAGGACACCCTCCTCATCGCCCTCTTCGCCTTCCTGGGCGCCGCGAGCGCCGGACTTCTGGGCGCCCTGACGCTGCGCCTGCTGCGGCACCGCTCCCTCGTGGTGGCGATGACCGTCGTCGCGGCCGTCGCCGTGCTCGCGATGCTGGCCGGGACGCTCGCGGTGGCCTGGATGATGTTCCTGTCGCCGCACGACCTGGAGGTGGTCACCGTCGTCGTGGCGATGGCCGCCGTGGTCTCGCTCGCCACCGCGCTGCTGCTGGGCCGCTGGGTCGTCGCCCGCAGCAAGGCCCTGACCCTGGCGGCCCGTTCCTTCGGTGACGGCGGAAGCTTCGCGGCCCCGACGGAACCCGTCAGCGCCGAACTGGCCGCACTGACGCGGGAATTGGAGTCGACCAGCGCCAAACTCGCCGAATCCCGGGAGCGCGAGCGCGCATTGGAGCGCTCGCGGCGCGAACTCGTCGCCTGGATCTCGCACGACCTGCGCACCCCGCTGGCCGGACTGCGTGCCATGTCCGAGGCCCTGGAGGACGGCGTCGCCGCCGAGCCGGACCGCTACCTGCGCCAGATCCGCACCGAGGTCGAGCGGCTGAACTCCATGGTCGGAGACCTCTTCGAGCTCTCCCGCATCCACGCGGGCGCGCTCGCCCTCTCGCCGTCCCGCATCTCCGTCTACGACCTCGTGGGCGACGCGCTCGCGGGCGTCGACCCGCTGGCCCGTGAGCACCGGGTGCGGCTCGTCGGCGACAGCGTCGAGGCCGTCCCGGTGGAGGTCGACAGCAAGGAGATGAGCCGCGTCCTCGGCAACCTCCTGATCAACGCCATCCGCCGCACACCGGCCGACGGGACCGTCGCGGTGGCCGCGGAGCGCTCCCCGGACGGCGTGGTCCTGTCCGTGACCGACGGCTGCGGCGGCATCCCCGAGGAGGACCTCTCCCGCGTCTTCGACACCGGCTGGCGCGGCAGCCAGTCCCGCACACCCCCGGCGGGCGCGGGCCTCGGCCTGGCGATCGTCCGCGGCATCGTCGAGGCCCACCAGGGCCGGGCGGCCGTACGCAACGTCGCGGGCGGCTGCCGCTTCGAGGTGACGCTGCCGACGGCGGGGGCGTGAGCGGCAGCTGTGGAGAACCGCGCTACCCCCGCAGCGGCGCCTTGGCGAAAGACGTCATTCCCTCGGTGAAGCCGACCTCGGGCCGCCAGCCGAGCTCCGCCCGCAGCCGCCCCGAGTCCGCCGTGATGTGGCGGACGTCCCCGAGCCGGTACTCGCCCGTCACCGCCGGGGCCGGGCCGCCGAAGGCTCGCGCCAGTTCGTGGGCCATCTCCCCGACCGTGTGCGGCTCCCCGCTGCCGGTGTTGTACGCCGTGAACGCCTGCGCCTCCCGCTCGCGCACCGCCTCCAGTGCCAGCGCGTTGGCCGCCGCCACATCCCGTACGTGCACGAAGTCCCGCCGCTGGCGGCCGTCCTCGAAGACCTGGGGCGCCTCGCCCCGCTCCAGCGAGGAGCGGAAGAACGCGGCCACACCGGCGTACGGGGTGTCGCGGGGCATGCCGGGGCCGTACACGTTGTGGTAGCGCAAGGACACCGCGCGGCCACCGCTCGCCCGCGCCCACGCGGCGGCCAGATGTTCCTGCGCCAGCTTGGTGGAGGCGTACACATTGCGTGGATCGGCGGGCGCGTCCTCACCCACCAGGCCGGGGCTCAACTCGGCCCCGCAGTCCGGGCAGAGGGGCTCGAAGCGCCCGGCGTCCAGATCCGCCGCCGCGCGCGGACCCGGCCGCACCACCCCGTGCCGTGCGCACGCGTAGCGCCCCTCCCCGTAGACCACCATCGACCCGGCGAGCACCAGGTCACGTACCCCTGCCTCGGCCATCGCGGCGAGCAGCACGGCCGTACCCAGGTCGTTGCAGCCGACGTACGCGGGCGCGTCCGCGAAGTCCTTGCCGAGGCCCACCATCGCCGCCTGATGGCACACCGCGTCCACCCCGCGCAACGCCTCCCGCACCGCCTCCCGGTCCCGGACGTCGGCCACGGTCCAGCGCTGCCCGTCGGGCGCCCGCGGCGGATCGGCGTGCGCGGAAGGCAGCAGGGCGTCGTACACCTCCACTTCGTGCCCGCGTTCGGTGAGGGCTTCGACCACGTGCGATCCGATGAACCCGGCGCCGCCGGTGACAAGTACGCGCATGCGGCCCACGCTAGGCGCGCCGAGCAGGGACGACGGCCGACGACTGGCCCACGTCACGGGTCCGTAAGAATCCCGCGGCGACGGATCCGGTCGCAACCGCTGAAGTCCGCAAGGCGGGTGGGCATACTGGCGCCATGCCTTGAAGCCGTGTCCCGTGTCACGTGGCCCGTGTCACGTGGTCGGGGCGGCCGTAGGGAGGTGGTCTGGATGAAATTCCAGACATCCGTCAGGCAGGGCTGTCTGGTGGTGAAGTTGCCCCCGGAAGTGCGCGTCGGCAACGCCGAGCCGCTGCGGTCGGAACTGCGCGAGATGTGCCGGACCCGCCTCGACCGCGCTGCGCGGGGCGGGGTGTCGGCGGTGGTCGTGGACTGGGCGGCGGCGCCCTTCCTGACCTTGGCCGGGGTGGCCGTCCTGGAGGACTTCCGGCGGACGGCGGCCGAACGCGGGGTCCCGATGCGGCTGGTGGCTCCGCACAGAGCGCCGCGCGCGGTACTGCGCATCGTGGGCCTGAACGGCGTGCTGGCGATCCACGACACCGTGGATCAGGCGCTGGCCGCCGGTGAAGCCTCTGGTGAGGGCCGGGGTCGCCCTGAGATCGGGAAGACCTCCTGACCGGAGAGCGGACGGATGGTGCGGACATGACCAATGGCGAACGCCGGCGCAGCCGCGGGACCCCGGCCAGCCACCTGGGCGACCACCTGGGTCTGATATCCCAGTTCACCGAGCAGGCGAGGGTCGGCCTCGAGGAGGAGGACGACACGGCGCGGATCTTCATGGCGATCTACTCCGGCTTCCTCGTGGAGGCCGGGGCGGGCATCCGCTGGCTGCTGGAACCGTCTCTGATCGAGCGGGCGACCGTCGCCGTCCGCCGCGTGGCTCCCGAGGCCAGGGGAGCGGAGCGTGACCTGGCCACCCGTCTGCTGGCCACCTTGTGGACGGCGGGCGTCGTCGCCGGTGTCGACACCGACGACTGGATCCGGGCCGCCCCCGAACTCCCCGGGATCTGTCTGCGCATGGCCGCTGAGGTCGTCGAAGGGAGCGACGCCGGGCCCTCGCGGTGACGAGGGGAGACGCGGCCAAGAGAAGAAAGGCGGCAGCTTTCAGTCTTGACGTGTCGTCACAATGCCCTGCGCCAAACCTAGTTCGACCAGATCCTGCGGTCGCAGACGCAACTGCTCCGCCGTCGACCGGACCTCGTCGTGGCCCCGTTTGAGGATCGCGGCGGCCTGCTCGGGTGCGATCACCGAGAAGTAGCTGTCCGGTGTCGCCCAGAGGTTGTCCGGTGCCGCGAGCGCGAGCGCCCCGCCCGAGCCGCCCTCGCCGATGACCAGTGACGTGACCGGCACCGGTGAGGCGGCTACGGCGGCGAACAGATCGGCGATCGCCGCGCCCGCACCCGCCCGTTCCGCCTCCGCCCCGTTGGCGGCTCCCGGGGTGTCGACGAGGGTCAGGACGGGAATCCCGAGCCGCCCCGCGAGCCGCACGAGACGTGCCGCGGTGCGGTACCCGGCGGGTGTCGTCGCCGTCCCGCACTGCGCCGCGAAGGCGACGGTCCGCCCTTCGTGCCGCCCGAACCCGCAGAGCATCCCCGGGTCCGTGCCCCCGCACCGGTCGCCGCGCAACGGCGCCCGCTCCGTGAAGTAGGCGTCCAAATAGGCCGCCGCGCGCGGGCGTTCGGCGGCGCGGGCACGGCTGACGGCCTCCCATCCGGTCGCCGGCAGGTCGCGGCGGCCAAGCGCTCCGGGGGGTGCGGGGGGTGAGGGGGAGTCGAGCACGTTGGCCCCAGCGCGGGCACCGCCGGGAGCGGACAGCAGCGCGAGGCGCAGCGCCAGCGCCTCGCGCAGCTCCTCGGGGCGTACGACGTCGTCGATCGACCCGGCCGCGAGCTGGGCCTCGGCGGTGTAGGCGGTCGGATCCGCGTCCGCCGGGCGCACCCGGGACCCGGCGAAGCCGACCTGGCTGCCGGGCAGGGCGAGGATCAGGTCGGCGCCTGCCCCCAGGGTGGCCCAGCCGCCGCCCGTGGTCGGGTCGCGCAGCACGGCGATCCGGGCCAGGCCCGCCGCGCCGGTGAGCTCGGACTGCCGTGCCACGCGCTGTAGTTGGACCAGGGCGCGCATGCCCTCCTGCATGCGGCTGCCTCCCGTCGCGATCAGCGAGACGACGGGCAGCCGGTGCTCCCGGGCATGGTGGTGCGCGGCTTCCAGGCGGTCACCCGTGCGCTCGCCGAGGGAGCCGCCCAGGAAACCGAACTCGAAGGAGACGATCACCGTGGGGGTGCCGCCGACGGTGGCGGTGCCGCAGACCACGGACTCCCGCTCGCCGGTACGTTGCCCGGCGCGGGCGAGGGACTCGGCGTACCCCTGCCAGCCGAGGGGGCCATCCGGGCTGGATGCCTCGAAGTCGCCGACCCCCGTGCGGAGTTCGCAGAAACTGTCCTCATCCGCCACTGCGGTGATGGCCGCGCGGGCGGTCCAGTGGGGAGTCGTCCGGAGAGTCGAGCGCAGAGCCGGGCCGTCAGGCGTCGGCTCAGGCATGGAGGGACCGCTTCATGATCTTGCCCATGTCGTTGCGGGGGAGCTCCGACAGATAGCGCACCGTGCGGGGGCGCTTGTGCGGAGCGAGCTGGGCGGCCACGTGATCCGCCAGGTCCGCTGCTGTCGGCGGCTGTTCGGGGTCGGCCGGGACGATCCAGGCGACGATGCGCTCGCCCAGGTCGTCGTCGGGTTCCCCGGTCACGGCGGCCTCCCGTACGCCCGCGTGCTCAAGGAGGGCGTTCTCGATCTCGCCCGCGCCGATCTTGTAGCCGCCGCTCTTGATGAGGTCGGTGGCCTTGCGGCCGACGATGCGCACATAGCCGTCGTCGTCACGCACCGCCATGTCGCCGGTCCGGAACCAGCCGTCGGCGGTGAAGGCGGCTGCGGTGGCGTCCGGCCGGTTCAGGTACTCGGTGAACAGGTTCGGGCCGCGCACCTCGATCTCGCCGACCTCGCGCGGGTCGGCGGTCTCGGCGCCCGTCTCGTCCACGAGGCGCAGCTCCACTCCGCCCAACGGCACCCCGACGGTTCCGGCGCGCGGTTCGCCGTCGGCCCGCACGCTCGTGTTCATCAGGGTCTCCGTCATGCCGTACCGCTCGATCACCCGGCGCCCGGTGGCCGCCGCGATCCGCTCGTGGTCGTGGACGGGCAGCGCGGCGGAACCGGAGACCAGGAGCCGCGCGCCGGACAGGGCCTTGGCGAGACCCGGGTCGGTGGGCAGCGTCTCCGCGATGCGGTGGTACATGGTCGGTACGCCGAACAACATCGTGGCCCCGTCGGTCAGTTCGCGCTGCACCCCCTCGACGGAGAACCGGCCCAGGTGCCGCACCGAACCGCCCCGGCGCAGCGGCCCGAGGATGCCGAGGATCAGTCCGTGCACGTGGAACAGCGGAAGCCCGTGCACCAGCACGTCGTCGGACGTCCACTGCCAGGCGTCCTCCAGGGCGTCCAAGGTGGTGGAGAGCGCCCGGCGGGGAAGCACCGCGCCCTTGGGCGGTCCCGTGGTGCCCGAGGTGTAGACGATCAGGGCGGGGGACTCGGGGTCGGGCTCGGCGGGCGGAGCCGCGGCCGTCGTGGAGGGGGTGAGGGTCACGTCCACGCGCTGCAACGCCCGCAGGGGCGAAGGGAGTTCGTCACCGGGCGCTGCGAGCACCACCGTCGGGGCGCTGTCCGCCACGATGTGCCCCAGCTCGCGCTCGCCGATCTTCGGGTTCAGCGGCACCACCGGCACCCCGGCGAGCAGCGCGGCCACCACGCCGACGGCGGTCTCCAGGGTCGGCGTGGCCCACAGTGCCGCCCGGCGCGCCGAGCCGATCGAGGCGGCCAGGGAACCTGCCGCGGCGGCGAGCTCGGCGTACGTCAACGAGCGTTCGCCGAAGCGCAGGGCGGGGAGGTCGGGGCCCGCGACGAGGGCCGGGAAGAGGGGCGGATGGGGGGAGCTCACGCTGCGTATCTCCTTGGTTGTCGTCACGGACCGGTCGTCGTCGTTGACCGCTGGCTTGTGCTGGTTCGTCCTACCCGAATCCTGGCACCACGAAGACGAGCCACACCGCGGCGGGCACCACGGCCACGATGATCCCGCCGTACACCATCAGCTGCCGGAAGAAGCGCTCCCGGTCGACGTCCGGGGCGGCGGCGAGCACCAGCGCGCCGTTGGTCGAGAAGGGGCTGACGTCCACGACGGTGGCGGACACGGCGAGCGCCGCGATCATGCCGACCGCCCCGATCTCGCCCTGGGCCAGGAACGGTACGGCGAGCGGGATGAGCGCGCCCATGATCCCGACGGAGGAGGCGAACGCGGAGACGAGCGCGCCGATGTAGCAGAGGAGCAGGGCGGCGAGGAGCGGGACGCCGATGTCGGAGACGCCCTCACCGGCCCACTTGATGGTGCCCATCTCCTCCAGCACGCCCACGTAGGTCAGCACGCCGCAGATCAGCAGTACGGTCGCCCAGGCGATCTCGCCGACGGCCTTGCGGCTGGCGTCGGGCCAGAACGCGCTCAGGAGCACGGCGAGGGTGATGGCGCTCAGACCGGCGTCGAGATCGAAGGCCAGAACGGCGACGACGAGGGCGACCAGGGCGGCGAGCGTGGCGATCTTGGCCGGATCGAGTCGCGCGTCGGCCTCGTTCTCGGCCGACTCGCCGGTGTCGCGGCCGCCCAGCTTCAGCCCGCCGAAGAGGACGAAGACGATCCCGGCGATGATGAGGTTGACGCCGAGCGAGGCGAGGAAGAGCACGACCTCGTTCCCCGGCAGGTTCTCGCGCTCCATGATGCCGTTGACGATCGACCCGTAGATGCTGATGGGCGAGAAGCCGCCGCCCTGCGCCCCGTGCACGACCATGGCGCCCATCAGGAGCGGGCTGATCCCGTAGCGGGCGGCGAAGCTCAGGGCGATCGGGGCGACGATCGCCACGGCGGCCGGGCTGACCGCGCCGATCGCGGTGAGCGCCCCGGTGATCACGAACATCACCCAGGGGATCAGGGCTATCCGCCCGCGCACCAGGCGGATCGACGCGTGCACGAGCCAGTCGGTGGTGCCGTTGGCGCGGGCGATCGCGAACAGATAGGTGACGCCGACCAGGACGACGAAGAGGTCGCCGGGGAAGCCGGCGAAGATGCCGTCCGCGTCGAGGTCGGCGACCAGCTCGCCGACCACGAAGGCGGCGGCGAAGGCGAGCGCGCCCATGTTGATGGAGCGGGTGGTGGCGATCACGAAGACCACCACGAGTACGAGGATGGAGATGAGTTCGGCGGACATCGTGGGCTCCCGTCCCTGGGGCCGTCCCTCAGTGGCCAAGTGGCTGAGCCAATGTGGCCGTTGGCGGAACTCAGCGTCGGGGTATCGGTTTCGGCCGTCAAGAGATCGGACGCAAATTGGCTCAGCCACTTGCCCACTCGTCCACTGGATCGGCCGCTGTTAGGCTGCTAGGCCATCGGCACGGGGACCGAAATCCGGCACTGAGGCCGATATGGGGGGTTGGGATGTCGGACGCGCTGCGCCCCATGGGCAGGACGCGGCTGTACGAGCAGGTGCTCGACCGGCTGCGCGCCTACGTCGGCGAGGGTGGCCTGCGCTCCGGCGACCGGTTGCCGCCCGAGCGTGAACTGGCCCAGCGCCTCGGCGTGTCCCGCGCCTCCGTCAAGCAGGCCATCGTCGTACTGGAAGTGCAGGGCCTGGTCGAGGTGCGGCACGGCGGCGGCACGTACCTGGTCAAGGACAGCCTGGACGCCGAGCCCGTGGAGCGGCTCGTGGAGCGCAAGCGCAGGCTGCCCGACGTCCTGGAGGCGCGCGAGGCCCTTGAGACCAAGCTCGCCGAACTGGCCGCCGAGCGCCGCACGGACGAGGACGTACGGGCGATGCGGGCGGCGCTCGACACGATGGCGCGGGAGATCGAGGCGGGCGAGCGCGGGGTCGAGGGCGACCGGCTCTTCCACGCCGCCGTGACCGCGGCCGCCCATAGCGCGCTGCTCGCCGAGTTCATGCGCTCCATCGCCGAGCAGATCACCGAGAGCCGCAACGAGTCGCTGCGCCAGGTGCGGCGTCCCGCCCGGTCCCTCGCCCAGCATCACGCGATCCTCGACGCGATCGAGGCCGGCCGGGGACGGGCGGCGGCGGCCGCGATGCGCCGTCACGTGCAGACGGTGGCGAAGGTCCGGCTCCTCGACTGGAACCCGGACGAAGAGGCGAGCGCTACGGATCAGCCCGAGTCGAGCGCACCGGACCGGTCCGAGGCCTGATACCCGCGGTAACTTCCTTGCTGCACGGCTCTGTTCATTCGTCGCCCCAGACCTCACCATTCTCGGCTGAACGTGGTGAAGTCCGCCGGACCGAGAGGGAGCCCGTGCTGCGCCGTATCTCATTCCCGCTGACCGTCGCGGCCGTCGCCGCCCTTCTGCTGCCGCTGACCCCGGCCCAGGCGGACGCGACCCCGAAGGCCGCCCGCACTCCGGTCATCTTCGTCCATGGCTACAACGCCGATCCCGGGGTGTGGGGCTCCCTGCGGGAGGACTTCAAGGCGTCCGGCTACACGGACGGGGAGCTCTACTCCTGGGGGTACGACACCAGCCGGTCGGTGAACGAGGTGCTCTCCGGCCGGTTCGCCGCGTACGTCGAGGAAGTGCGCGCGCGGACGGGCGCCGCCAAGGTGGACGTCGTCGCCCACTCCTTCGGGAGCCTCGTCACCCGCTGGTACGTCAAGCACGGCGGCGGCACCGCGACGGTCGCCCACTGGGCCTCCCTCGCGGGCCCCAACCACGGCACCGCCACGGCCTGGGCCTGCGCCGCCTGGTCGCAGGCCTGCCGTGACATGACCCCGGGCTCGTACGTCCAGGACGGGCTCGCGGAGGGCGACGAGACACCGGGAGGCGTCGCCTACGCGACCTGGTGGTCCCACTGCGACGAGGTCATCAACCCCGACAGCAGCGTGCGCCTCGACGGCGCCACGAACAACGCGGCGGGCTGCCTGAAGCACAACGACCTGCTGGGAGATGACGGGGTGTCACAAGGCGTGCGCGACTTCGTCGGCCGCTAGCGGCAGTCGGCGACAACTAGCGGCGGACGCGGAAGCGGGACATCAGGTCCTCGCCCGCCGGGCCCGACGCCGACTTGTCGAGCACATAGGCGGTGCCCTTGTTCACGTGGACGTGGTTGGGCAGGGCGGCGGTGGTCACCGTCTTCACGACGGCGCCCTTGTGCGGGTCGACGATCGTGACGGTCGCGGAGAGGCGGTTGACGGCCAGGACGTGACCCGAGCGGTGGTCGACGGCAACGGACTTGGTGCCGAGGCCAGAGGCCACGGAGCGGGTGACGGCGCCCTTGCGGAGGTCGACGACGGAGACGGTGCCCGCGGTCTGGTCACCGGTGTAGGCGGTGCGGCCGTTCTTGGAGAGCGCCACCGAGAGCGGGCCGTCGCCGGTCGGGATGAGCCGCGGCCTTTCGGTGCCGGGGGAGACCTCGATGATCCGGTCGCCGGTGTGGTCGGCCGCGTACACCGAGCCGGTCCGCTCGTTCACGGCCAGGCCCGTCGGCCCCGCGCCCGGGACGGTGACGCGCCGCTTCTCCTTGAAGGTGCCGGAGTCGAAGGCGACGAGGGTGCCGTCGGCGAAGGCGCTCGCCCACACCAGGTCGCGCCGCTCGTCGACGACGATCTCCCGCGAGTGGTTCACGCCGGGCAGGGTGGCGAGGTGCTTGCCGGTGCGCTGGCTGTAGACGGAGACGGAGTTGTCGCGGGTGTTCGTCGTCCAGACGGTGTTGTGCTCGTCGTCGACGGCGACGCCGTAGACGGACTGGACGGCGCCCGTGGCCGCGTTGGTCGCCGGCGCGTATCTCTTCTCCACCCGCAGCGAGTCCGGGTCGACCTTCAGGAGGCTGGACCCGGTGACGGGCGCGGGCGGCTGGCCCACAGAAGACGCGACCCAGAGCGCGTCGTTCCGCTCCGAGTACGCGGACTGGTACAGACCCGGCGCGATCGGCGCGGAGGTGGCAGGCGTGCCGGTGCCGGCCGTGACGGCGCCCGCGCTCCCGGTCGAGGCCAGGGCGCCGCCCGCGGCGAGGGACACGGCTATCGCGGTGGTACGGCGGGCCCGGCGGATGGTTGAGCTCATGCTGCGTCGATCTCCTTGGCAGAGGTGCCTCCGGAGGGAGGCACTCGCCGATCAACTTAGCCGAGCCTTACCTAATCCGTCACCGGGGGTTTCGCCGGGCGATGGGCAGGGCCACGCCGACTCCGCTCAGGACAGGCAACCCGCGTGCGCGAGGGCCTGCTTGAGGAGGAGGCCGTGACCGCCCGGCATCTCGCTCTGGACCACCTCGGAAGAGGCTTCCTGCGGACTGAACCAGGCCAGGTCCAGAGCGTCCTGCCGCGGACGGCAGTCACCGGCCACCGGGACGATGTAGGCGAGGGACACGGCATGCTGGCGGGGGTCGTGGAACGGCGTCACGCCCTGCGTCGGGAAGTACTCGGCGACGGTGAAGGGCTGCAGCGAGGCCGGGACACGGGGGAGCGCCGCCGGGCCGAGATCCTTCTCCAGGTGGCGCAGCAGGGCGTCGCGCACCCGCTCGTGGTGCAGGACCCGGCCGGAGACGAGGGAGCGGCTGACCGCCCCGTCCCGCCCCATGCCCAACAGCAGTCCGATGCTGGTGACTTCGCCGTTGTCGTCGACGCGCACCGGCACGGCCTCGACGTACAGGATCGGCATGCGTGAACGGGCCTGCTCGAGCTCGTCGGAGGTCAGCCAGCCGGGTGTGGTTTCGGTCGTGTCAGACATCGGCTGATCATACGTTCACTGGCTCCCGGCGTGCTGCTTCACCTTGGTCGCGGTGTCGCCGTCGACGGCCGAGGCCAGCTGCGGCACCAGGCGTTCCAGCATGTACGGCAGGCTCAGGACCGACACGAAGGAGACGGAATTGCCGTAGTCGCTCGCCTCCGCCACATAGACCTCACGGTCCTCCTTGGCCACGTCCAGGTCGGCGTAGAGGGCGTTCTTGTCGAGCTTGGCCTCGTCCTTCGCGGGGTCCGTGGCGATCCACACGATCGCGTCGGTGTCCAGCAGGTCGGTGCGTTCCTTGCTGATGTTCGCGCCGAACTCGTCGCCGATGACCTTGTCCAGGTCGCCCGGCAGGGTGAAGCCGAGGCCGGTGAGCACGCGGGAGCGGGGGTCCTGACTGCCGAAGGCGAAGATCCCCTCGTACGGAGTGGCCATCACGGCACTGGACTTCGCGAACTCCGGGTTCTCCTTGGCCGCGGTCCTGAACTCGGCCTCGACGCCCGTCACCAGCTTCTTCGCCGCGGTCTCCTGGCCGAGCGCCTTGCCGATGGTCGTGGTCTGCTGCTGCCACGGGACCCCGAAGTCGTTGTACTCCTTCGGCTGGGCGACCACCGGGGCGAACTTCGACAGGGTCGTGTACTGCTCCTTGGTGAGGCCTCCGTACACCGCGAGGATCAGGTCGGGGCGCAGCGCCGCGATCTTCTCGGTCTGCGGTCCCGTGCCGGTGTCCTTCAGGACGGTCGGTGCCTCGGCGCCGTCGAGCTTGTCGGCGGCCCAGGGGCCGATGGCGCCCTTGTAGCCGCCGAGCCACTCGGTGGTGCCGACCGGCACCTTGCCCAGGGCGAGCACGGCGTCCTGGTCGGTGAGGCCGACCGTGACGATGCGCTTGGGCTCGGCCTTGACGGTGGTGCTGCCGTACTTGTGCGCGATGGACACCGGGAAGGCGCCGTTCGCGGACCCGGCGTCGTCCGATCCCGCGTCGGAGTCGCCCCCCGAGCCGCAGGCGGTGGCGGTGCCGATGAGGAGGAGTGCGGAGGCGAGCGCGGTCGCGAGGCGGCCTGCGCGTCTGGGAGAGCCGAGCATCAGTCGTCGTCCTTCACGGTGGTGGTGTCGGTGCCGGCATGCTGCGTGGGGGTCTGGTCGCTCGCGGTACGGGTGCCCGACCACGCCTGCCACAGGGAGGCGTAGGGGCCGGAGCCCGCGCGCAGTTCGTCATGGGAGCCGCTCTCCACGATCCGGCCGTCCTCCATGACGACGATCCGGTCCGCGGTCGCGGCCTGGGTGAGGCGGTGCGCGACGACCAGCGCGGTGCGTCCCTCGACCGCCCGGCCCGCGGCCTTCTCCAGGAGCCGCGCGCCGGTGCTGCCCGCCTCGGCGGTCGCCTCGTCGAGCACGGCCACCGGCGGATCGGCCAGCATCAGCCGGGCCAGGGCGAGTTGCTGGACCTGGGCCGAGGTGAGGCGGTGGCCTCCGTCGCCCACGACGGTGTCCAGGCCGTCGGGCAGGGCCTCGACCCAGTCGACGGCCTCGACGTCGGTCAGTGCCGTGCGCAGTTCGTCGTCGGTGGCGTCGGCACGGGCGAGGCGCAGGTCGTCCGCGAGCGGCCCGGCGAAGACGTGCGTCTCCTGGGTGACCAGGGCGACCGGAAGGCCGTTGCCCCGGCCCCGGGCGCCGGTCAGGTGCACCGATCCGGAGGTCGGCCGGTGCACCCCCGCGATGAGCTTGGCCAGGGTCGTCTTGCCCGCGCCGCTCGGGCCGACCAGCGCCACGCGCTCCCCGGCCCGCAGCTTCAGGTCCACCGCTTGCAGGACGGGCTGTCCGGGCACGTACTCGTGGTCGATGCCGATCACGGTGACGGTGCCGTCCGGTTCCGTGCCGGGCTGCGCCGGCGGTGTGGCCGCGGGCTCGGGGGTCGTCTCGTCGGCGACCCCGACCAGGCGGGCTAGCGAGGCCGTCGCCGACTGCGCGTCGTCCAGGAGGACGAGCGCGGAGTTGACCGGCGTGAAGAGGCTGTGGAAGTAGAGCGCGGCGGCGGTCGCCGTGCCGATGGACACGGAGTCCGCGCGGACCAGGTAGAAGCCGGTGACGAGAACCGCGGTGAGCCCGAGGTACTCGGCGACGTGCAGCCGGTTGTAGAAGTCCAGGACGAGCCGGATGCCGCGCATCTTCAGCTCGACCGCCTTCGAGCTGCGCCGGGTCACCCGCGCGGTGTGCTCCTCCTCGATGCGGAAGGCCCGCACCGTGCCCGCGCCGGCGATGGTGTCCAGCAGCTGCTGCTGCTGGGCCCCGGTGGCGATGCGCTGCTGGGCGTAGAGCGGAACGGCGTGGCGGACGTACCAGCGGGCGGTGGACGCCTGGATGGGCACCGCGAGCAGGGTCGCGACCAGGAAACGCCAGTCGAGGGCCGCCATCGCCACCAGCGTCAGCAGGATGGCGAGCAGGGAGCGGGCCAGTTCGGGCAGGGCGCTGCGCACCGCCTCGCCCACCACCGACACATCCCGGGTCACTCGCGCGGTGAGGTCTCCGGCCCCGGCCTTCTCCACCTGTTCCAGCGGCAGCCGCAGGGCCTTCTCCACGAACCGCTCGCGCAGGTGCGCGAGCACGGTCTCGCCGAGCCGGGAGACGAGCGTCAGGCCGAGCGAGGTGGTCCCGCCGTGCACGAGGGCGACCAGGACGAGCAGGACGACCGGCAGGGTGAGGTCGCCCGCCGGGCGCTGCTCGGCCACCAGGTCGACGATGCGGCCGAGCAGCGGCTGGACCAGGAGGCCCACGGCGGTCGCCGCGATCATCACTCCGAAGCCGCAGGCCGCCAGGCCGCGGTAGGGGCGCACCAGTTCACGGACCGCGGCGCGGGTGCGTGGTGCGGTGGCGGTGGGGAGCAGCTCGCGGGTGTCCGTGTGCCGCTCTGCCGAGGAATCGTTCATGCCAACACCGCCGTGCGATAGGCCTCATGCCGCTGGATCAGGTCTGCGTGCGGGGCCGTGTCGATGACCCGGCCCTCGTCCAGGAGGACCACCCGGTCGGTGACCGAGAGGAGCGCGGGACTCGTGGTGACCAGGACCGTGGTGCGGCCCTTGCGGATCTCGCGGACACCGGCCGCGATTGCGGCCTCGGTCACGGCGTCGACCGCGGTGGTCGGATCGTGGACCACCAGGACGGGGGGCTCGGCGGCCAGTGCGCGCGCGAGGGCGACGCGTTGGCGCTGCCCGCCCGAGAGCGAGCGGCCGCGCTCGCCGACCGGCGTGTGCTCGCCGTCCGGCAGGGTCCGGGCGACCTGGGCTACGCCGGCCGCCGCCATGGCCTGCTCCGGGTCGGTGGCGTCGGAGGCGGCGGCCGTGACGTTGTCGCGGACGGTGCCCTCGAAGAGGTCCGCGTCGTGTTCGGCGACCAGCATCGCCGTGCGCAGTTCGGCGGGGTCGAGGTCCCGCAGGGGGATGCCGTCCAGCTCCACGGTCCCGGTCTCCGGGTCGGTCCGCCGGGCCAGACAGCGCAGCAGGTCATTGGCGTGGGCGGGGTCCGTCGCGACGACGCCGAGCAGTTCGCCGGGCGCGACGTCCAGATCCACTCCGCGCAGCCCGCCGTGCCGTACGCCGTCGAGGCGTACCGCTCCGCGCACCGGGAAGGGCAGGCTCCGGTCGCCGCCGGTGACGACGGGCGCGGTGCCGACTACCTCCGCGATCCGTCCTGCCGACGCACGGCCCTGCGCGAACTCGGCGTTGACCCAGGAGAGCGTCTCCAGCGGGCCGAGGAGGAAGAGCGCGAGGCCCACCGCGGAGACCAGCTCGCCCAGGCTGATGCTGCCCTGGGCGGCGAGCCTGCCGCCGACCAGCGCCACGGCGGCGATCAGGCACCCGGTCAGCGCGAGGACCATTCCGCTCTGGAAGGCCTGCGCGCGTGCCGCCTTCAGGGTGGCGCCCAGGGAGTCGCGGCTGGTGGTGCGGTAACGGGCGATGGCGGCCGACTCGCCGCCGATGCCCTTGAGGATCCGCAGGCCCGTCACCAGGTCGGCGGCGACGGCGGAGGCGTGTGCCGCCCGCTCCTGCTCGGCCTCGCTGCGGCTTTCGAGGGGCTTGCTCAGGAGATGGCCGAGCCAGAGCAGCACCGGCGTGCCGAGCAGCACGACGAGGCCGAGCGTCAGCGACATGCGCAGCAGGACGACAGCACAGGTGAGGATGCCGGTCAGCGCCGAGATCCCGGTCATCAGGGCCATGTTGACGGAGCCGACCCGCTTGGCGTCCTCGGTCGCGATGTTGGCGAGGGCGCCGGGCAGCCGCCCGTCCTCGGCCCCGCCGCCGGGGTCCAGGATGCGGCGTACGAGAGAGACGCGCAGGGTGTGCTCGGCGAGGGCGGCGGAACGTTCACCGGCCATGGCGCCGAAGCGGAAGCTCAGTGCGAGCGCGACATAGCCGACGGCGAGGACGCCGAGACATATCAGCAGGGCGCCGGTGTCGGAGTCGGTGACGGCCTGGTCGATCGCGACACCGATCAGGACGGGGACCAGCGCCTCGCCTATCTGGTGCCCGGAACCCAGCACCGCGCCGACGGCGACATCGCGCCGTTGGCCTCGTATCGACTCTCTCAGGACGTCCCGCCCCGACGGACTTGAAGAACTCACCCGCCACCTCTCCAGGGCCGGACAGTAAAAATCTAGGTGAGGCTACCCTAAGTCGATTCACCGTGGTGACGGCCCATGGGAATGACCAGCGGGGTTCCGCTGACCGGGTCCGGCGTGATGCGGCACCGCAGGGAGAAGACGTCCCGCACGAGGTCGGCGGTGATCACCTCGGCCGGAGGGCCCTCGGCCGCGATCCGCCCCGCCTTCATGGCGACGACATGGTCGGCGTAGCGGCAGGCCTGATTCAGGTCGTGCAGGACCATCACGACGGTGCGGCTCTCGCGGCGGTTGAGATCGGTGATCAGGTCGAGCACGTCGATCTGGTGCGCCAGGTCGAGATAGGTCGTCGGCTCGTCGAGGAGCAGTACGGGGGTGCCCTGGGCGACCGCCATGGCGATCCAGGCGCGTTGGCGCTGCCCGCCGGAGAGCTCGTCGACGGGACGGTCCGCGAGCTCGGTCATGCCGGTCGCGGCCAGCGCCTCGTGCACGGCACGCTCGTCGGACTTCGACCACTGCCGCCACCAGGTCTGGTGCGGGGAGCGCCCGCGGTTGACCAGGTCGACGACGGTCAGGCCCTCCGGGGCGACCGGGCTCTGGGGCAGGATGCCCAGGCGCTGGGCGAGCTCACGGCTGGGTATGGAGTGCAGCGCGCGGCCGTCCAGGTGGACGCTGCCCTCGCGGGGCGCGAGCAGTCGGGCCAGGGCGCGCAGGAGGGTGGACTTGCCGCAGGCGTTGGCGCCGACGATGGCCGTGACGCGGCCCGGCGGGACCGACAGATCGAGTCCGTCCACGACAAGGCGGTTGCCGTACGACAGGCGCAGGCCGTCGGCCCGCAGGTCCACGTCGGCGGCCTCTGCGGGGCCGGGACCGGGGTCGGTCGACAGGGAGTCAGCCGACATGGGATCAACCTCCAGAACCCGCGCGGTTCGCGCGGACGAGCAGCCAGAGCAGGATCGGCGCGCCCAGCACGCCGGTGACGATTCCGACCGGCAGTTCCGTGCCGGTGACGAGTGTGCGGGCGAGGAGGTCGCTGCCGAGGACGACCACGGCCCCGGTCAGGCCCGAGGCCAGCGTGGGCGGCCACGCGGTGCGGGCGAGGCGTTGGGTGATCTGGGGTGCGGCGAGCGCGACGAAGGCCACGGGCCCGGCGGAGGCGGTGGCGAAGGCGACGAGGCCGACCCCGGTGAGCAGGACGGCCAGGCGCACCGGCTGCACCCGGGTGCCGAGCCCGGTGGCCACGTCGTCGCCGAGCTGCAGGGTGCGAAGGAGCCGTCCCAGGAGCAGCGCCGCCGGCAGCAGCACCGCGAGGGCGATGGCGAGCGGCCCGACCTGGCCCCACGTACGCCCGTTGAGATTGCCGACCAGCCAGCCGAGGGCGGCCTGCGCCTGGAACCGCCCGCCCTTGGCCACGAGATAGTCGGTGGCGCTGGTGCAGATCCAGGCGACCCCGATGCCGACCAGGATGATGCGGTAGCCGGTGGCGCCGCGTCGCCAGGCCAGCGCGTACACGACGAGCGCCGTGATCAGCGCGCCGAGCAGCCCGAGCGCCTGGGTGCCGAGCCCGCCGTCCCAGCCGAGGACGATGCCCGCGACGACGGCGGTGCCCGCACCTTGTGTCAGGTCGATCATGTCGGGGCTGGCCAGCGGATTGCGCGTCATGGTCTGGAACAGCGCGCCGGAGACACCGAAGGCGACCCCGGCGAGCAGTCCCACCAGGGCGCGGGGCAGCCGCAGTTCCTGGACGACGAGTACGGTGCCGGGGTCGCCGGAGCCGACCAGGGCGCGCACGACATCGGCGAACGCGATGGGGTAGTCGCCGATCGACAGGCCCCAGCAGAACAGCAGGAAGGCGGTGGCGGCGAGCACCGCGCCCAGCGCCACGAGCCGGGGGCGGATGATCCAGGAGACCGGCGGCACCGTCAGCCGGAAGGTGCTCACGCTCATACCTCCGCCAGGTGGCGTCGGCGGACCATGGCGATGAAGAACGGGCCGCCGATGAAGGCGACGATGACGCCGGCCTGGATCTCGGTGGGCCGTGCGACGACCCGCCCGACGATGTCCGCGGCGAGCAGCAGGCACGGGGCGAGCACCGCCGACAGCGGCAGCAGCCACCGCTGGTCGGGGCCGATGCCCGCCGACTGGGCCAGTACGCGGGCTATATGAGGCACGATCAGCCCGATGAAGACGACCGGGCCGATCATGGCGACCGCCGCGCCGGTCAGGAGCGTGACCGCGGCGACGCCCTGGAGCCGGACGAGGCCGAGCCGCCGTCCGAGCGAGGCCGCCACGTCGTCGCCGAGCGCCAGGCTGTTGAGCGCGGGCGCGCAGGCCAGGGCGAGGACCGTGCCGACGGCGATGAACGGCAGGATGCGCAGGACCGTCGCACCGTCCTGGTCGGCCATCGAGCCGGCCGAGAAGAAGCGGTAGCGGTCCAGGGCGTCGGGGTCGGTGAGCGCGATCGCGCTGGTGAGGGAGGAGAGCAGCGAGGTCACCGCGACGCCGGAGAGGGCCAGTTTGACCGGCGTCAGGCCGGAGCGGCCCAGCCTGCCGAGGGCGTAGACCAGGACGCTCGCCGCGAGAGCCCCGGCGAAGGCGAACCAGACGTACCCGTGGAGCGAGCCGATCCCGAACACCCCGACGGCGAGCACGAGGGCGAAGGAGGCACCGGCACTGACGCCGAGAATGCCCGGGTCGGCGAGCGGATTGCGGGTCAGGGCCTGCATGAGCGCCCCGGAGATGCCGAGCGCGGCGCCCGCCGCGAGACCGAGCGTGGTGCGGGGCACGCGTGCCGACCAGACGATGTTCTCCACGAGCCGGCTCGGGGCGTGACCGAAGAGGGCCCGCACGACCTGGTCCGGGGCGATGGCGGCCGCGCCGACGGCGAGCGACAGCACACAGAGCACGGCGAGGACGGTGCAGAGCAGGGCCACGAGAAGGGCCGGGCGGACCCTTTTGCTCGCCGTCACCTTACGGTCTCCAACAGCCGACTCCCCTGGAAGCGGCGGGACTTGGGGCGGTGCGGGACGCTTGTCGCGCCGAAGCCGGGCCGGTCGATGAGGTTACCCTAACTTTTTGGCCACCGCCGGTGAGGCCCCCGCCGCTGCCGCCGCCTTCCGCTCCAGGGCCGCGCGGCCCCCTAGGCTTCTCCTGGCATCGGCACCCGACCTTGGAGCGCACACCGTGTTCGACCCCGCACCGGAGCACCCGTACCCCGACGGCCACCGGCCGGACGAGGCGCCGACGCCGCACGCGCTGCTCGCGCCGGTGCTCGGCCTGCTGGGTACCTGGCACGGCCGGGGCCAGGGTGAATACCCGACCCTCGACGCGGACTTCACCTACGCCCAGGAAGTCACCTTCAGCCACGACGGCCGCCCCTTCCTCCGCTACGAGGCACGGGCCTGGCTCCTGGACGCGGACGACGCACCGCTGCGGCCGTCCGCGCGGGAGAGCGGCTGGTGGCGGCTGCAGCCCGACGGCCGGGTGGAGGCGCTGATCACCCAGCCCACCGGCATCGCGGAGATCGCGGTGGGCCGGGCGACCGGCGGCACGATCGACCTCTCCACCGGCGAGGTGGCGCGCACCCCCACCGCCAAGGAGGTCCAGGCGACCCGCCGCCGCTACACGCTCACCGACGACGGTCACCTCACCTTCGTCCACGGCCTCGAAGCGGTCGGCCAACCGCTCCAGCACCACCTCTCGGCACGCCTGCGCCGCACGGCGTAGACCGCGGCTCTCCTGGCGCACGCACCTGGCGCGAAAGGGGCCTTGACCGAGTCCCGCCGAAGTCTATGGTCTGGACTAATCGGCCCTCGCGAACATCTGGCCCCAGCACTTCACGCACACCCCCACCTCAGCGCCGTGAAGGAGTACGCATGCACAGGAAGCGGAAGATCGCCGCCATGATCGGTGCGGGCCTCGCACCGGTCCTCGCCCTCACCCTGCCGACCGGTTCGGCCAGCGCGCACGGATACGTCAACGCACCGGCCAGCCGGCAGGCGCAGTGCGCCGCCGGCACGGTCGCGTGCGGTGAGATCAAGTGGGAACCGCAGAGCGTCGAGGGCCCCAAGGGCCTGCGCAGCTGCAGCGGCGGCAACGCCCGGTTCGCGGAACTCGACAACGACAGCAAGGGGTGGCGGGTCAGCGACGTCAGCCGCACGCAGACCTTCACCTGGACCTTCACCGCACGCCACCGCACCGCGAACTACGAGTACTTCGTCGACGGCAGGAAGGTCGCCACCATCGACGGCGGCAACCAGCAGCCCCCCACCACCGTCTCGCACCAGGTCAACCTCGGCAGCGCCACCGGCAGGCACAAGGTGCTCGCGGTCTGGAACATAGGTGACACGTCGAACGCCTTCTACGCGTGCATCGACGTCAACATCCGTTAGGTCCCTGTCCCTTGTCCTCGGGGTGGGCGCTCTCGCTGGAAATTTCTCCGGTCATGGCCCTATGAAGTGATACGCCCTCTGGCTACCCTCCGCGCATGATTTCCACGGTTGTCTGGGGTACCGGAAATGTCGGCCGAGCGGCCATACGTGCCGTGGAGGCCCACCCGGCGCTGAAGCTCACGGCCGTGCTCGTCCACAGTCCCGACAAGGTCGGCCGCGACGCGGCCGACCTCGCCGGTCTCCAGGGGCAGTTGGGCGTCACGGCGACCGACGACATCGACGCGGTCCTCGCGGCATCGCCCCGGGCCGTGGTCTACGCGGCCTCCGGCGACATCCGCCCCGACGAGGCCCTGGAGGACGTCGGCCGGGCCATCCGGGCGGGCGCCGTCGTCGTCACCCCCGCCCTCTACGCGCTCTACGACCAGCGCAACGCCCCGCCCGAGCTGCGGGATCCGCTCCTGGCCGCCGTCGCGGACGGCGGCGGCTCCCTCTTCGTGTCCGGCGTCGACCCAGGCTGGGGCAACGACATCCTGCCGCTGCTGATCAGCGGCCTCGGCAGCACCATCGACGGAATCCGCTGCCAGGAGATCTTCGACTACTCCACGTACGACCAGGAGGACTCCGTACGCCACCTGATCGGCATGGGGCATCCGATGGACTACCAGCCCCTGATGCTCGCCGAGACCATTCCGACCATGGTGTGGGGCGGGCAGATCCGGCTGATGGCCAGGGCGCTCGGCGTCGAACTCGACGACATCCGCGAGACGTTGGAGCGCCGCGCGCTCGACACCTCGGTGAGCACCAGGACGATGGGCGACTTCGAGGCGGGCACCCAGGGCGCCGTGCGCTTCGAGGTGCAGGGCATCGTCGGGGGCGAGCCCCTCATCGTCATCGAGCACGTCACCCGCATCCACCCGTCCTGCGCACCGGACTGGCCCACGCCGCCCGACGGCGCCGGGGCGCACCGCGTGATCATCGAGGGCCGCCCGCGCATCGAGGTGACGGTCGAGGCCACCGACGAGGGCGAGAACCGGTCGGCCGGCGGCAACGCCACCGCGGTCGGCCGTCTGGTCGGCGCCATCGACTGGCTCGTGGACATGGACCCCGGCCTCTACGACGCGCTCGACGTCCCGCTGCGCCCCGCGACCGGCAAGCTCGGAAGGAGCAAGCAATGAGCTCGATGCACATAGACATCCCCGAGGGGCAGGAGCCGATCGGGTACGTGTGGGGTGAGATGGTCCCCGGGATCGGCATGGCCGCGGCGAACTTCTCGCTGTCGGTGTACGAGCACACGACCCTGGGGCTAAGGGAGTTCGAGGCCGCGCGGCTGCGTGTCGCGCAGATCAACGGGTGCCTGTTCTGCCTCGACTGGCGCACCGAGCGCGAGGGCGAGAAGGTCGAGGAGGAGTTCGCCGATGCGGTCACCCAGTGGCGCACCACCGACGCCTTCGACGACCGGACACGCCTTGCCGCCGAGTACGCCGAGCGGTACGCCCTGGATCACCATGGCCTCGACGAGGAGTTCTGGAAGCGGATGACCGCGCACTACAGCCAGCGCGAGATCGTGGAGCTGAGCATGAGCATCGGTTCCTGGCTGGCCTTCGGCCGGCTCAACCACGTGCTGGGCCTGGACGCGGTCTGCGTACTCCCCGGCCACTGAGGGGAGTTGTTAGACGTCCGTGGCGATGATCTTCTCGATGTTGCGTTCGGCGAGCGCCGTGATGGTGACGAACGGGTTGACGCTCGTGTTGCCGGGGATCAGTGAGCCGTCGATGACGTACAGGCCCGAATAGCCGTGCAAGCGGCCGTAGTTGTCGGTGGCCTTGTTCAGGACGGCGCCGCCGAGCGGGTGGTAGGTGAGATGGTCGCCCCAGATCTTGTACGTGCCGAACAGATCGGTGCGGTAGATCGTCCCCTCCTTTGAGTTGATCTTGTCGAAGATGGTCTTGGCCGCGTCGATGGACGGCTGCTTCCAGGCCGTCTGCCAGTTCAGCTCCACTTTCCCCGCCGAGGCGTTCCAGGAGAAGGCGGCACGGTTCGGGTTCTTGGTGATGGAGAGGTAGAACGAGGCGTAGGTCTCGATGCCGGTCGGCAGCGGCGCGACCTCGGCGAACGCGCCTCCGGCCGCCCAGTTGTCGATGCCGGCCGTGGGGATGGACGACTGCACCTTTCCGGTCGGGTCCCACATGTGGTTGGCGCGGCCGCACATGACGTTGCCGTTGTCGCCCCAGCCCTTGCCGATCTCCCCGTTCAGCCGGGGCAGCGCGCCGGTGGCCTTCAGTTTGACCAGCAGTTTGCTGGTGCCGACACTGCCTGCCGCGAAGAACACCTTCTGCGCGGTGACGGTCTTGGTGGCGGTGGTGGTGCCGCTGGTGTCGAGCTGCTCGATGACGACGGTGTAGCCGCCGCCGGACGCGGGGCTGACCGTGGTGACCTTGTGCAGCGCGGAGATGCTGACCTTTCCGGTCGCGGTGGCCTTGGCGATGTAGGTCTTCTGGAGTGACTTCTTGCCGTAGTTGTTGCCATAGAGGATCTCACCGGCGACCGCCGACTTGGGGACTGTTCCGGCCGCCTCCTGCTTCATGTAGTCCCAGTCATAGACACCGGGCACGAAGACGAACGGGAAGCCGGAACGCTGGGCGTGCTTACGGCCGACCCGGGAGTACTGGTAGCAGTCGACGCTGTCGAACCAGGCGGGGTCGATGGTGCTGACGCCGAGACCGGCGTTGGCGCGCGGGTAGTAGGTGGAGTACATCTCGTCGGCATTGACCGAGGGGAGGACGGCGCCGAAGTTCTCGCGCTTGGGCGTGACCGCCATGCCGCCGTTGACCAGGGAGCCGCCGCCGACTCCGCGGCCCTGGTAGACGAGGATGCCGCCCATGTCCTCGGCGTCGAGAATTCCGGTGTAGCGGGGGATGTTCTTGTCGATGGGGAAGCCGAGGAAGTTGCTCAGGGGCTGTTTGGTCTTGGTGCGCAGCCAGTAGGAGCGGCCGTCGGGTGAGGTCGTGTGGGCGAAGATCTTGCCGTCGGATCCGGGGGTGTCCCAGGCCATGCCCATCTCGACCATGTGCACGTCGACGCCTGCCTGGGCGAGGCGCAGGGCGGCGACGGAGCCGCCGTACCCGGTGCCGATGATCAGCACGGGGACGCGGGCTCCGTCGCCGATGGGTCCGGCCGCTGCCGCGGCATACGTCTGGGTCGCGGGGGCGAGCGTCACGATCGAAGCGACGCCCAGAATAGAACTGGTTCCAGCTATGAATCTTCGGCGCGAAACGCCTCCGGAACCGTCAGAACGCATGGTGGTGCCACTCATGTGACGTTCCTCACTCTCGTAGGAATGGGAACGAGTTCTACTGCTAGTGGCGCACTAAGTCACGGCATACCTAGAAGTAACTTCTGTCCGATCTTGTCGCAGTGATCTTCAATGTCCGATCTTGTGCCCACGTGCCGCCCTATGCGGCACCTTCGCCCGCGAGCAGCTCGCGCGCCGCGGCGACGTCGAAGTCCGCCTTCGGGTACTGCGGATCAAGGGCGGTCAGATGCTCGAGGAGAAGGCGGCTGACCGCCCAGTTGCGGTACCACTTGCGGTCGGCCGGGATGAGGTACCAAGGCGCGTCGGACGTGGAGCAGCGCTCGAGCGCGATCTCGTACGCCTCCTGGTAGGCGGGCCACACGGCGCGCTCCTCGATGTCGCCCGGGCTGAACTTCCAGTGCTTGTCCGGGTTGTCGAGACGTTCGAGCAGGCGGCGGCGCTGCTGTTCGTACGAGATGTGCAGGAAGCACTTGATGACGGTGACGCCGTCGTCGGTGAGGCTCTGCTCGAAGTTGTTGATCCTGCCGTAGCGGCGGCCGAGGTCGCTGGGCGGGACCAGCTCGCGTACGCGGGCGATCAGGACGTCCTCGTAGTGCGAGCGGTCGAAGATGCCGATCTCGCCGGGCACGGGGAGCGCCTGCGTGATGCGCCAGAGGAAGGGGTGGCTCAACTCCTCGGGTGTGGGCGTCTTGAAGGCCCGGACGCGGCAGCCGGAGGGGTTGAAGTGGCCGATGACGTGCTTGACCGTGCCGCCCTTGCCGCTGGTGTCCATGCCTTGCAGGATCAGCAGGATGCGGCGGCGGTCGCCGGCGGTGCTCGCCGCGTGCAGCCGCTCCTGGAGGTCGGCGAGCCGATCGCCCATCTGGGCGGTGGCGAGGACTCCGGCGGCTTTGTCCGCCGGCCCTCCGGGAGTCGCGTCGGCGGCGTACGAGGCGAGATTGACGCGCTCGCCCTCGGGGATGCGGAGGAGTTCGCGGAGCGGCGGGGTGGGGGGAGTCTTGGCCTTTCTGCTCCCCTGCTTCTTCTTGTCCTTGTTGTCCTTCTGGTTCTTCTTCTTCGGGTCTTTCTTGTCCTTGGCCACGGGGCGGTCCCTTCCTCCGGTGTCCCTCGATGGTGGGTCAGGGGGCGGGTACCCGCCAGCGGGATCGGGGCTCCTGCGAAGCCGGTGGAAGCCTTGTAAAGGGTTCTTTCTAAAGATATCTTTACATTATGGAGGAAACCCCGGAGACCTCGGAACGCCAAGACAACCCCAGGCCCGCCGAGCGCAGCATTCACCTCACCGACCCCCGCGCCCTGCGTGCCTACGCCCACCCGACGCGCATGGCCCTGGTCGGTCTGCTGCGGCGGAGCGGACCGTTCACGGCCACCCGGGCCGCCGAGCTGACCGGCGAGTCCGTGGCCAGCTGCTCGTACCACCTGCGGATACTGGCGAAGTACGGGCTCGTCGAGGAGGCACAGGGGGGCCGGGGGCGCGAGAAGCCGTGGCAGGCGACCGCCCGCTTCACCGACTGGCCCGGCTACAGCGAGGACCCGTCCGTGGCCGAGGCCTCCGACGCGCTGAGCGCGGCGGTCGCCCGGCGGTACTTCGAGCGGGCCGTCCGGGCGATGGAGCAACGCCACCTGTTGCCGCGCGCGTGGCGCGAGGCGGAAGAGTTCAGCGACTCGCTCCTGCACCTCACCCCCGAGGAACTCTCCGCCATCAACGAACGCATCGAGGCGCTGCTGCGGCCCTACGAGGACCGCGAGAGCGACCCGGAGCTGCGCCCCGAAGACGCGCGCCCCATCAGCATGGTGCGGCTCGCCTTCGTCGACCGGGAGATCCCGGAGGAAGTCCCGGGTGCGGCTGGAGAGAGTGACGGCGAGTGAAACTGCGGGAGCGCATACCCGAGCTGCTGCGGGAGCGGACCTTCCGGCGCTACTGGACCGGGCAGACCGTCTCGCTCATCGGCGACGAGATCTCACTGATCGCCATTCCGCTCGCCGCCGTACTGGCCCTCGGCGCCGACGCCGCCGAGATGGGCTGGCTCAAGACCGCCGAGCTGCTGCCCGCGCTCCTCCTCAACATCCCGCTCGGCGCGTGGGCCGACCGGCAGGCGCGGCGAAGGTACGCCATGATCGCCGCCGACCTGGCGCGCGCGGCACTGCTCCTGACGCTTCCGGTCGCCTATCTGCTCGACGTCCTCACGCTCGGGCAGCTCTACCTGACCGCCTTCGGCATCGGCGCGCTGACCGTCCTCTTCGACGCCTGCAACGCCACGCTGTTCGTGGCACTGGTGCCGAGCGAGCGCTATGTACAGGCCAACTCCCTGGTGCACGGCAGCCGTTCGATGTCCTGGCTGGCCGGCCCCGGGGCGGGCGGGCTGCTCGTGCAGTTCCTCACCGCTCCCTTCGCCCTGTTCGCCGATGCCTTCACCTACCTGATCTCGGCGCGCCAGCTGTCCCGCATCAAGCCGGTCGAGCCCGAACCGGCGCCGGTCGCCAAGGGGCACTTCACGGCGGGACTGCGCTGGGTCTTCAGGCAGCCGACGATGCGGGCGCTCTTCGCCTGGTCGGGCACGATCCAATTCTTCAACTACATGTTCCACACGCTCTTCGTGCTGTACGTGACGGTCGAACTCGGCCTGAGCGCGGGCGTTCTCGGCGCGATACTGGGCGCGGGGGCCGTCGGCGGGCTGCTGGGTGCCGTCTACAGCGGAAGGGTCGTACGCTGCTTCGGCATCGGGCCATCCATCATCGTCGGCTCCGTCGGCTTCACCCTGCCGCTGGTGCTCATTCCCCTCGCGGGCGGCCCGCTGCCGCTGATCGTCACCACGCTGTTCGTCGCCGAATTCCTCAGCTGTGTCGGCGTGATGGTCATCGACGTGGCCGCCGCGTCGCTCCAGATGGCGCTCATCCCCTCCGCCATCCGCTCCCGCGTGATGGGCGCCCAACGCACCCTCAATCACGGCTTCCGCCCGCTGGGGGCACTGACCGCGGGCGTCCTCGGCACGGCCATAGGCCTGCGTCCCACGCTCTGGATCGGCACGGCGGGAGCGGTCCTGGCGGTCCTGTGGCTCCTGCCGTCACCGGTACCGGGCATCCGGAAGCTGCCCGAGACCGTCGAGCAGGACACCGTGTCCGCCTAGTCCGTCGAGCAGGACACCGTGCCGGCCTGGTCCGCCCGGCTCGCACTGCGCGAACCATTGACATCCCACCCCGGCGCGGAGAAGCTCCATCACGCCCGTGTTAACGCTAACACCGGGCCGACACACACCTGGGGGAGCCGCCCATGTCAGGTAGTCGTCACCTCCTTTCTCCGGCGTCAGGTGCTCCGCTCGACCGCCGCTCCCTGCTGGCCGCGGCCGCCGCCGGGGCGCTCGCCACGGCCTGCGGGACCGCGAACGGGCAGCCTCCCGGGAAGGTCGCCGTGCTCGGGGACAGCGCCGCGTGGGAGAAGCCGATGGCCGCCGCGGGGGCGGCGATGAAGGCGGCGGCAGGGCTGCGGCTGGTGCCCGAGGTCAATCCGTCCCTGGAGTCGTTCGAGCAGGTCGTCAAGTCCTCGCTGCGCACCAGCAAGACGCCGGACATGCTCAAGTACTGGTCGGGCTACCGGCTCCAGGACCTCGCCCGCACCGGCGGCATCGTCGACCTGACCCGGCAGTGGGACAGCGCCGTCCGCAAGGGATGGGTAGACGCCTCCTTACGGGACGCGTTCACCCACCGGGAGCGGGTCTACGGCCTGCCGATGAACCTCGCGTACTGGGTGTTCTTCTACAACATCGAGGTCTTCGAGGAAAACGAGATTCAAGTCCCCGTCACCTGGGGGCAGTTCCTCTCCGTCTGTGCGCGGCTCAAGAAGAGCGGGATCACCCCGCTGCACGGCTCCGCGGCCGACCGCTGGCCCTCCTTCATCTGGTTCCAGGAGGTCCTCAGCCGACAAGACCCGCAGTTCTACGAGGACTTGATGAACGGCCGCGCGCGCTACACCGACCCGCGCGCCGAACGCGCCCTGCGCACGCTGGAGTCCTTCTTCGACAAGGACTGGTTCACCTCCATGGACATGAGCCACGCCGACGCCGCCGCTGCCGTCGTCCACGGCAAGGTCGGGATGGTGCCCTGCGGCACCTGGCTCGGCTCGACCCTGGTCGGCGCGGGCGCCAAACCCGGCAAGAACCTCGGTGCCTTCGTGCTGCCCATGGCCGACCCGAAGGCCCGGCCCTGCGTCATCTTCGAGTCCAGCGCCCTCGTCTCCACCGTCAAGGGCCCCGACAGGGAAGAGGCGTGGAAGGCGACGGGCAACTGGCTGCGGCCCGCCGTCATGAAGGCTTTCTCGCACAGCCTCCAGGACGGCTGCCCCAACCCCCGCGTCGAACCCCCGAACCCGGTGATCGCCGGCCTCGCGAAGAAGGTACGGGGCGACAAGCTCTGGCTGCTCAACCGCTTCTGGGAGCAGGGCCCGCCCGAACTGGTCGAGGCGACCGTCGACGACCTCGCCGGGTTCCTGCTCAATCCGTCGTCGGCCCGCACGACGCTGCGCACCATGCAGGACCGCGCGGACGAGGCATGGCAGGTATGGCGGGAGGCGGAGAAGACATGACCGAGACCGTCGCCCCCGCCCCGCACACCGCGAAGCCCGTACGCTCACGACGCATTCCCACCCGCAGCCCGCACCGGGCCGCCCGCGGCAACGGCAGGCTCGGCGGTCCGCTCGCCGCGCTGCCCTGGGCCCTGCCCGCCTTCGCCTTCGTCGGCGTACTCCTCGTCTACCCCTTCTTCCGCAGCGTCTACGACAGCTTCTTCGAGGACAACGGCTTCACGAGCAGCTTCGTCGGCCTCGACAACTACGCGCGGCTCGCCGACGACCCGATCCTCGGCCGGTCCCTTCTCAACACCTTGATGTGGGTGGCCGGAACCCTGCTCCTGCCCGTCCTGGCCGGACTGCTCATCGCCGTCGCCACACACCGGATGCGCTTCGGCGGCATCGCCCAGCTGGTGATCGTGCTGCCGTACGCCATCTCCGCCGCCGCGACGGCGGTCCTGTGGAACTTCATGCTGACGTCCGACGGCGCGGTCAATCAGGTGCTTCGCGGGATCGGCCTCGACTCGTGGGCGCAGACCTGGCTCCTGGAATGGCCGCAGAACACGCTCTCGATGATCGTCGCCAGTACGTGGCAGGCCACCGGGCTCAACGTCGTCCTGTTTGCGATCGGCCTGCGGGCCATCCCTCAAGACACCGTCGAGGCAGCCCAGTTGGACGGCGCGAGCGGCTGGCGGATGTTCCGGCACATCACACTGCCCCAGCTGCGGGCCGTCACCGTCGTCGTGGTCGGGATGGCCGTCGTGAACAGTCTCAAGGCGTTCGACATGATCTGGATCCTCACCAAGGGCGGCCCGTCCCGCTCCTCCGAGACGCTCGCCCTGAGCATGTACCGCGAGGCGTTCCGTCTCTTCCACATCGGTTACGGCTCGGCGATCGCCCTCGTCCTCTCGGTGATCGTCGTCGCCTCCTCCTGGATGTACCTGCGCCGCCAGATGCCCGAGGCCGATTCGCGCGCCGCCACCGCCAAGGCCTGAGGAGGCTCCTCATGGGTCGCACCGTGCGCCATCTCTTCGTCGCCGGATGCGTGCTGCTCTGGCTGATCCCGCTGTACCTCCTCGTGGTCAACGCGCTGACGCCCGCGACCGAGTACGCGGGCAAGCCCGAATGGACCGTCCAGGGCTTCGACCTCGTCGAGAACGTCAAGACCGCTTGGGACGTCGCGGGCATCGGCGACAGCTTCCAGGCCTCGCTGCTCTACGCGGTGGTGTGCGGCCTGGCCGCGGTGCTCGTCGCGGCCATGGCCGCGTTCGCCGTCGTCGTCCTGCCCATCCCCAGGCCCGCCTTCTGGTTCTGGCTGATCTACTCCGGCACGCTTTTCCCGCTGCAGATGTTCCTGGCACCGCTCTTCGGCCTGTACGCGGACGCCGACCTGTACGACACGCGGCTCGGGCTCATGCTGATCTACTCCGCGTGGGCGGTGCCGTTCGCCTTCTTCCTGATCCGCAATCAGATGACCACGATGCCGCCCGAGTTGACCGAGGCGGCGCTCATCGACGGCGCGTCCTTCCGGCGGATCTTCTGGCGCATCCACGTACCCCTGATGAAGGCGGGGCTCGGCGCTGCCTTCATCTTCCAGTTCACGGCCGTCTGGAACGACCTGCTCCTGGGCATCACGCTCAGCCGCAGCCCCGACGTCCAGCCCGTGATGGCGGCCCTGGCCACCCTCAACAACGCCTACGCCTCTACGGGGCCGCCCGTCATCCTGGCGGGCGCGCTGATCGTCTCCGTGCCCACGCTCCTCCTCTTCCTGGTGTTCCGCGGCCTGTTCCTGCGCGGCGTCACCGCATCCACCCGCTGAGCCCCGACCACCGTCCGTCCCACCGGGAGAGAACCGCATGACGACACGCGCCCTCGTCCGTACCACCGACTGGGACAACGACCGGATACGCGACAGCCTGCGCTCCTCCGTCATCACCGCGGAGGGCAGCCTCGGCGGCGCCACGCTGCGGCTGACGCAGGAGCCGCTGTTGCGCGAGGCGGCGGACGGCGAGGGCCTGACGCAGTCACTGCGGGTCGAGGCGGTCAACGGGGCCGTCATCCCACCTGAGTTGACCGTCCGCACGGAGTCCGGTGCCGCGCTCCCCGTCGAGCGGCTCGCCGGCCCCGGCGGATCCGTACGCCTCATGGTGCCCGCCGTCGACACCGAGACCCGCCTCACGCTCTGCTTGCCGGACACCGCCGACGACACCGAGGGCATCGACCTACGGCTCACCCCGCAGCGCCGCTGGACCCTCCACCTGATCCACCACTCCCACCTCGACATCGGCTACACCGACCCCCAGGGACACGTCCTCGCCGAGCACCTCTCCTTCCTCGACTCCTGCCTCGAGCTGACCCGGGCCACCGACACCTGGCCCGCCGAGTCCCGCTTCCGGTGGTGCGTCGAGTCGCTGTGGTCGTTCCGGCAGTGGGCCGATGCCCGCCCCGCCGAGCAGGTCGACGAGTTCGTACGCCGGGTCCGCGAGGGGCGCATCGAGCTGACGGCGCTGCCGTTCAATCTGCACACCGAGACCTGCTCGACGGACGAACTGCACGAACTGCTGCGCCTGGCACACGAGGTGCGCGAGCGGTACGGCGTCACGTTCACCTCCGCCATGCAGACCGACGTGCCGGGAGCGGTCGTCGGCCTGGTCGACGCGCTGGCCGCCGCCGGGGTCAAGTACCTCTCCGTGGCGCACAACTGGGCCGGACGCTCCGTGCCCCACCTGGTCGGCGGCGAGAAGCTGCCCCGCCTCTTCCGCTGGCGGGCCCCCAGCGGCAACAGCGTCCTCGTCTGGGTCACCGACACCCCGCACGGCCTCGCGTACATGGAGGGCCCGCTGCTCGGCTTCGACACAGCCTACGCGGACGTGGACGACCTCCTTCCCGCCTACCTCACCTCCCTGGCCACCAACCCCTACCCCTACCGCGGCGGCATCTTCGGCTGGGCCATGGACCGGACCGAGGTCAAGCGCGAGCCCTACCCCTGGGACGTGCTCCACCTGCGCGTCCAGGGCAAGTTCGGCGACAACGCGCCGCCCCGCCGCATCATCGCCGACACCGTCCGCCGCTGGAACGAGACCTGGGCCTTCCCGCAGCTGCGGCTCTCCCGCAACGAGGACTTCTTCACCGACGCCGAGGCCAGGCTCGGCGACGCCGTCCAGACCTTCGACGGCGACTGGACCGACTGGTGGGTCGACGGAGTCGGCTCAGGCGCGCGGCCGCTGTCCCTGGCCCGCACCGCCCAGTCCGTGGTCGCCGACGCCCAGACCATCGGCACGTTCGCAGGACTCCTCGGCGCCACGGGGGCGGAGGAAGACAGCGCGGACGCGTCCGGGGTCTACGAGGCGGTGTCGCTCTTCGACGAGCACACCTGGGGCGCCGGCGACCCGTGGACCCACGGGGACGAGGGCGGCCACTCCGGTGAGCACCAGTGGCACTGGAAATACGGGCAGGCGATGCGCGCATACGACGACGGACACGCGCTGCTCGGCAGGGCGAGCGCCCGCCTGGGGCAGCGCCTCGCGACGGCTCCGGGCGCGGCGGCCACGTACCACGTGCTCAACACCTGCTCCTGGCCGCGCACGGACGTCGTACGGATCTTCCTCCCGGAAAGCACCGTGCCGCTCGACCATCCGGTGGCCGTACACGACGCCCGCAGCGGACGCCGCATCGCCCACGAGGAGGAGCCCCAGACAAACGACGACCACCGAGACGCCGGACGCTTCCTGCTGGTGCGCGTGAAAGAGGTACCGCCCGCGGGATCGGTACGCCTGGACATCACCGCGGACGCGGCACGGACCGGCGAGCAGTCGGGTGCGACAGACGCAATGGCCGCCACGGGCTGGAGCCCCCCTGGCGGCAACCAGCGGTCGGCTGCCGCGGTGGTGAGGGCTGCCACCGGCAGGAACCCCACGGATGGCACCAAGCGGGTGGATCCGGCAGAGAGCGCGGTCGTTGCGGACACCGGGTCCTCGACCCGGGCGCGCCTGGCGAGCGGACGTCACGCCGGGGCGGACTGGGCCAGCCAGGGGTCGTCGGCGACGGTCGTGAAGGCCGCCACCGGGTGGAACCCCACCGGCGGCACCGAGCGCGAGGATCCGGCGGAGAGTGCCGCCGCGGCGCATGCGCGGCTTGAGCCGACGCTGCTGGAGAATGAACACCTTGCCGTTCGCGTGGACCTGGCCCACGCCTGCATCGCCTCCGTCATCGACAAGGCGACCGGGCGCGAACTCGTCCGGCAGGGTGCGATCGTCGGCTTCAACGGCTACATCCACGACAGCTACACCACCGCGGGGGCCTTCAACCACAACTCCAGCCGCACCACCGCCTCCGACCGCCTCGAACACCTCGGAGACCGCGCCGTCGCCCCGCCCGCCGCGCTCATCGCCCGCCGCTCCACCGCGATGGCCGAGTCGATCACGTACGAGACCCGTCCGGCCGGGGCCAACCGGCTGCGCACCACCCTCACCCTGCCCGTGGGTGTGCCACGCCTGGACATCGAGAACCGTCTCGACAAGGACGCGACGCTCCGCAAGGAGAGCGCCTACTTCGCGTTTCCCTTCGCCTTCGACGAGCCGGTCGTCCGTATGGAGGCCTCCGGCGGGCTCACCGGCAACACCCTTCCCGTGGTGCCGGGTTCGGCCCTGCACATGCGGGCCGTACGCCGCTGGGTGACCCTCGCCGAAGAAGGGCTCGCGGTGGCCTGGTCCACGCAGGACGCGCCACTCGTGCAGTTCGGCAACATCGCGCTGCCGTACGCACCCTTCCCGAAGACCATGGGGCACGACGAGCCGGCCACCGTCTTCTCCTGGATCCACAACAACCTCTGGGACACCAACTTCCCCAGTGAGCAGGGCTTCGAGTTCACCTTCCGCTACAGCCTCGCCTGCGCTCCCACCGCCGACGGGCTCGGCCCCCGCACGGCCGCGGCCTGGAGCCGCCCATTGCGCGGCGTGCGGGCCAGGGGAGCGGAGGGCGCAGGGCCTGCGTCGCTTTCCTTCGTCGACCTCGGGGACGCTCGGGTCCGCCTGGTCGGCTGCACCGTTCCGCGGCCCGGCGAGATCCTGCTGCGGCTGCAGTCCTTCGCCGAACAACCCGTGGCCTGCCCGGTGCGGGTCCACTTCCCCGTCGCGGCCGCGCACAGCGCCACCTATCTGGGCGCGAAATCAAGTGAACTGGCATGTGAACTTGGTGCGTTGACCGTCGATCTTCCCGCTCTCGGCACCACCGCCGTGCTGTTGACACGTCTCTGACCGCGTATCCCCGTATCCCCGCGTCCCATGAAGAACCCCCGCACGAAGGAGCATGCGTGTACCGGCTCGACCCGCGTTACCCCCCGGCACCGGGGACCGTACTGACCGCCGGATGGGAGGCCGTGGCCGCTCAGTTGCCGGCCGAACCCGCGGTCGTGGCCGTCGAGGGGCCGCCGGCAGCCGACTGGGAGACCATCGTGGCGCGGCTCACCGCCGCCTGCCCCTTGCCCGTACGCACCCTCGACATCCGTACGCGCTACGCGCCCCCGGCCGACGTCCGGCGTCGCACCATGAGCGCACCGGACGCGGACGACCCCTACTACTGCAAGCTCGCGGAGAATCCGCTCACCGACCTGTTCGATGAGATCCCGCAGGACGACGGTGATCTGGAAGGCCTGCTGCTCGTGTACGGGCCGGGCGCCTCGCTGGTTCTGCACGATGTGCTCTGGTACGCCGACCTGCCCAAGCGGTACGCGGAGGCCGCGGTGACGGCAGGGGAGGGGGGCAACCTCGGACTGCCGGGTGAGCCGCCCGAGTTGAAGCGGCTCTTCTTTGTCGACTGGCCGATGCTGGACCGCCACCGTGACGCGCTCGCGCGGCAGTTGGACGGCTGGGTCGACGTGCAAGAGCCCGGGCGTCCCGTGTTCGTCGACGGGGAGGGGCTGCGGGCCAGCTACGCCGAGCTCGCCCGGCGCCCCGTACGCGCCAGGCCGTTCTTCAACTCGACGCCCTGGGGCGGGCATTGGGGCCAGCGCGCGCTCGGATTCAACCCCGGCGCACGCAACACCGCGCTCGGGTACGAACTCATCGCCCCGGAGGCGGGCATCCTCATCGGGGACGGCCCCGAGGCGCAGGCGGAAGTCCCCTTCCAGCTCCTGTGCGTCCTGCACCCCGAAGAAGTGCTCGGACCGGAGGCGCACGCCCGCTTCGGCACGTCCTTCCCGATCCGTTTCGACTATCTGGACACCGTGGGCGGCGGCAACCTGTCGGTGCACTGCCACCCCAAGGAGCCGTACATGCGCGAGCGGTTCGGCTGGCACTACACCCAGCACGAGACGTACTACATGACGCTCGGCAGCGCGCACACCCGCGTCTATCTCGGCCTGCGCGAGGACGCCGACCTCGGCCTCTTCCGCAAGGAGATCGAGGAAGCGGCGCACGACGGCGTGCCGATGGACCCCGCGGACCACGTCATGACGTTCCCCGCCGAGCAGGGCAGACTCTTCATGATCCCGGCAGGCACCCCGCACGCGAGCGGCGCCGGAAACCTCGTCCTGGAGATCAGCGCGACCCCGTACCTCTACAGCCTGCGCTTCTACGACTGGCTGCGGCCGGACGCCGACGGCAACCCGCGCCCCCTGCCCTACGAACACGGCCTGACCAACCTGGAGACACGGCGGCGCGGCGACGCCGTGACCCGCGACCTCGTGCAGGAGCCGTACGTCCTGCGCCGCGGGGACGGCTGGTGCGAGGAACTGCTCGGCGCCCTGGACGAGATGTTCTACGAGGTGCGGCGCTACACGCTCGCCGCGGACGCCGTCGCCGCGGACGACACGGCGGGACGGTTCCACGTCCTGAACGTGGTGGAGGGGGCCGGGGTCACCGTGCTGACCTCGGCGGGGGAGCGGCACACCCTGGCGTACGCGGAGACGCTGACGGTGCCCGCGGCGGTCGGCGGCTACCGCCTGGAGTCGCGGGACGGCCCGGCGAAGGTCGTGAAGGCACTCGTGCGGGACCGCCGGGCCGCGGGCGCCGGCGCGGGACATCCGTGAGAGCCGTCCTGGAGATCGGCGGCACCCATGTCACCGCCGCTCTGGTGGACTCCTCGCGCACGCGGGTGAGCCGCAGCGTCCGGCGAGCGCTCGACGCGCGGGGCGACGCCGAGCACGTACTCGGCACGGTCGTGCGCTGCGCCGGGGAGCTCGATGTGCCCGCGGGGCAGGTGTGGGGCGCCGCCGTGCCGGGGCCCTTCGACCACGAGAAGGGGATCGCCCGCTTCGAAGGTGTGGGGAAGTTCGACGACCTGTACGGCGTCGACGTGCGCTCGGTGCTGCTCGACGGAGTGTGGCCAAGGCCCGCCGACGTGGTGTTCCTCAATGACGCGCACGCGTTCCTCCTCGGGGAGTGGAGCGCGGGGGCCGCGGTCGGCCATCGGCGCTGCGCGGGAATCACCCTGGGGTCGGGCGTGGGGTCGGCGTTCCTCGTGGACGGCGTCCTGTGCCGGGAGGGGCCGGGGATACCGCCCGAGGGACGCGTCGACCTCCTGCGCTGGTCCGGCGCCCCGCTGGAGGCCACCGTCTCGCGACGGGCGATCCTCGCCCGCTACGGCGGCGAACGCGGGGTCGATGTGCGGGACATCGCCGAGCGGGCGCGCCAGGGCGAACAAGGGGCCGCACGGGTCCTTGACGAAGCCCTCGCCGCCCTGGGTACTGTCCTCGCCCCGTGCTTACGTGACTTCGGCGCATCGGCGGTCGTCGTCGGCGGCGCCATGGCGCTGTCCTGGGACCTCGTCGGCCCCGCCCTGCGCACCGGCCTCGGGGATACTCCGGTGACACCGCGCCCCGGCACGCTGGGCGCGGACGCGGCGCTGATCGGGACGGCCGAGTATGTGAGGGCTGCCGGGAGGTGAGGCGACCCCCGGGAAAGGACACACATGACGATGCCCGAACCGCGTTCCCCCATGGACGGTCCGCCCACGCTGCGCGATGTCGCCGAGCGGGTGGGCGTCAGTGCGATGACCGCCTCCAGGGCCCTGCGCGACGACCCGCGCGTCCTGCCGTCCACCCGTGAACGCATTCGCGTCGCGGCGGCGGAACTCGGCTACCGGCCCAACGAGGTGGCCCGCAGCCTGCGTCTGGGACGCGGCACGGGCCTGGTCGGACTCGTCGTCACGAACCTGGCCAACCCCTTCTACTCGCGGTTCGCCCTCGGCGTCGACTCCGTCATCGCGGGCGACGGCTTCAAGACCGTCATCGGGAACACCGGCCAGGACCTGGACGCCGAACGCGAGCTGGTCGCCGACCTGGTGGCCCGTCGCGTCGACGGCATCATCGCCGTCCCCGCCGCGGCCGACCAGCGCCACCTCGCCGCGGCGGCCGCCGACGGCGTGCCCGTGGTGCTCGCCAGCAGGCCGCCCGAAGGGTTCGACGCGGACTGCGTCCTGGTCGACGACTTCGGAGGGGCCCGCGCCGCCACCGCCCGCCTCATCGTCCGCGGACACCGTCGGATCGGCTTCCTCGGCTCGCCGCCCGCCGTCTACACCGGCACCGAGCGTCTGCGCGGGTACGCGGCGGCCCTCGCCGCCCATGGCATCCGCTTCGACGAGGACTACGTACGGCAAGGGCAGACCGAACCGCGCGAGGCCCGGCGTGCCGCGGCCGAACTCCTCGCGCTGCCGGAGCCGCCCACCGCGCTGTTCTGCTCCAACAACCGCAACACGATCGGCGCGTTCCGCGCCCTGCGCGCGTCCGGCACCGACACCGCGCTCGCGGGCTTCGACGACTTCGAACTGGCCGACGCGCTCGGGCTGCCGCTCACCCTCGTCGCGTACGACAGCGATGAGATCGGCCGGGCGGCGGGCAGGCTCCTCGCCGACCGGATGCGGGGGAGGGAATCCGACCCGGGCAGGAAGCCGGCGGAGGGCCCGGCGCGCCGCGTCGTGACGCCCACCAGCTTGGTGGAGTACGGGAGTTGAGGCTCGCGGGGCCGGCCGGTTCTGGTGGTCCCGGTGGTCCCGGTGGTTCTACGCGTTGGCGTCCGGAGTGGGCGCCGGCTCCGGCTGCGCGCCCGCGCGGCGGCGTTGGCGCGAGGCCCGCAGGTTCGCGGCGTTGCCGCAGTCGCGGGTGGAGTGCCAGACGCCGCTGTTGTTGCGGGAGCGGTCGTAGAACGCCGTGGCGCAGCGTTCATTGCGGCAGATCTTCAGGCGGCGCCACTCTCCGGTGGTCTGGGCGAGCAGCGCCTCGCACAGCACGGCGGACGTCAGCCAGCGCCAGCCCTCGCCCTCGGGCTCGGTGGTCAGGGCGGCGTCGCCGTGCAGGTTCACCTGGAGGGCGCACGAGGTGAAGCGGGCGGTCTCGCCGTTCGTCGTGCCGCACCGGGAGAGCAGGGCGCGGCGCAGCTGTTCGCGCAGTTGCCGCAGCTTGGGCAGGTCCTCCTCGGTGAGGGTGAGCCGCACCGCCGTGCGTCCCGTCCTCTCGGCCCAGGTGGGGAGCGCGACGGACACCCAGCCCTGCGCGGCGGTCAGGTCCCCGAGGAGATCGGCTTCGGCGGCGTGGCCGGTCGGCGCCGTGTTCAGGATGTCCTGCACGAGCCCCAGGCCGCCGGGAACGGCGGTGGGGAAATAGCGCTCGGTGGCAGGCCAGGTCATGCGCATATCGTACGCGACCGCGGGCGACAGCAGCGTATGGACTTGACTGCTGTCGCCACGGAAGGCCGCCTGCCGGGCTCGCTCAGACCAGGCTCTTGAGAAGCGACTTGTCGAAGGGCAGTGCCTCGCCGAGCCGGTTCTCCAGGGCCTTGGCCGCCCACTCCGGGTCGGCGATGAGGGCGCGCCCCACCGCCACCAGGTCGAACTCGTCCCGCTCCAGGCGCTCGACGAGCGGCTCGATGCCGGTCGCCGCGGACGGTGCCGCCCAGCCCTGCGAACCGATGAACACCTGGTCGAGGCCGACCGAGCCCACGGTCACCACCGGCACGCCGGACACCTTCTTGACCCAGCCCGCGAGGTTGAGGTCGCTGCCCTCGAACTCGGGCTCCCAGTAGCGGCGGGTGGAGGCGTGCAGGACGTCCACGCCCGCGTTCACCAGCGGGGTGAGCAGGCGCTCCAACTCCTCGGGGGACTGGGCGAGCTGCGCGTCGTAGCTGCCGGCCTTCCACTGCGAGAGCCGGAAGAAGACGGGGAAGTCGGGTGAGACGGCGGCGCGTACCGCCGCGACGATCTCCGCGGCGAAACGGGTGCGGGACTCGATGTCGCCGCCGTAGCCGTCCGTGCGGCGGTTGGTGCGCTCCCAGAGGAACTGGTCGAGCAAGTAGCCGTGCGCGCCGTGCAGTTCGATGCCGTCGAATCCGATGCGCTCGGCGGCGGCCGCGGCGTCGGCGAACGCGCGGATCACGTCGTCGAGGTCGTCGGCGGTCATGGTGCTGCCCTTGGCCTGCCCGTCCAGGTCGATCCCGGAGGGGCCCGCCGCGGGAGCGGACGGCACCGGTCCCTTGCCCTCGTCGCGGGTGATGCCGACGTGCCAGAGCTGCGGAATGATCTTCCCGCCCGCCGCGTGCACCGCGTCGACCACCTTGCGCCAGCCTTCGAGGGCGTCATCGCCATAGAAGCGCGGGACCCGGTCGCTCGTGCCGGCCGAGGCGTGATCGACGTACGTCCCCTCGGTGATGATCAGGCCGACCCCGGCGGCGGCCCGGCGCGCGTAGTACTCCGCCACGTCCGCGCCCGGCACGCCACCCGGTGAGAACTCCCTGGTCATGGGGGCCATCACGATGCGGTTGGGCAGGGTGAGGCTGCCGACACCGAAGGGGCGGTCGAGGGTCTGGGAAGTGCGCGCGGTCTGTGACGCCGAGGTCATGTGTCCTCCTGGCAGGGAACGGGGGCAGCGATCTCCTGTGATCGATGACGTAAGCGTACGCGCTTTACTCATGTCGCCTGCGGGGAGGGCCATCCTTCTGCCCCTCCTGTACGAGACGGGGGAGGCGCGGGGCGGCGGGTCTCCGTACGGGCGACGGAAATGGGTGGCCTCGTGGGAGAATTTCCGCGTGGACGGGGGGATCCTGGAGCGGGATCGAGAACTGGCTCGACTGGCCGCCGCCGCACGCGAGGCGGGGGGCGGAGCGGGCTCGGTGGCGCTCGTCTTCGGAGAGGCCGGCATCGGCAAGTCGAGCCTGGTGAACGCTTTGCCGGGTGCGCTGTCCTCGCAGGCCAGGGTGCTTGTCGGACAGTGCGACGACCTTGCGACCCGGCGGCCGCTCGGCCCCTTCCGTGATCTCGTCGGCAGTGTCCGCACCGAGCTGGCGCAGGCGGTCACCGAGGGCGGTGACCGCTATCGCGTGTACGACGCGCTGCGGGCCGAGCTGGGCGACCCGCCGCATCCGACGGTCCTTGTCGTAGAGGACGTGCACTGGGCGGATGAGGCCTCTCTCGACGCGCTGCGGTTCCTGGTACGCCGCGTGGACCGGATGCCCGCGGTCCTCGTGCTGACCTTCCGCGACGACGAGCTGGGCCGCGAACACCCGCTGCGGCACCTCCTGGGCCAGGTGTCGAGGGCGGCCCGCGTGCACCGCGTACCCCTGCCCAGGCTCTCCCGCGACGCCGTGCGCACGCTGAGCTCGGTGAGCCGCCTAGACCCCGCGCAGGTGTACGCGGTTACGTCGGGCAACCCCTTCTACGTGGCCGAGGTCGTCGCGGCGGGCGGCACCGGAGACGTGCCCCCCACCGTGGTCGACGCCGTCCTGGCCCGGCTGCGCGGCCTCGACGACGCCGCACGCGACGCCCTCGAACAGCTCGCCGTGGTCCCCTCGGCGGCCGAGCGCACCCTGGCCGACGCGCTGCTGCCGGGCGGGGTCGGCCAGCTGGCCTCGGCGGAACGGCGCGGCCTGCTCGTCGTGACCCCCGAGCGCGTGATGTTCCGGCACGAGATCATCCGGCGCGCCATCGCCGACTCGCTGCCCGCGGCACGGCGCATCGAGCTCGACCGGAACGTGCTCGCCGTCCTGGTCGCGCAGCCCGGCGCCGACTCCTCCCGCATCGTGCACCACGCCGCCCAGGCGGGCGACCACGACGCCATCGCGCGCTACGGCCCCGACGCGGCGAGGGACGCGGCCCGCACCGGCGCGCACCGCGAGGCCGCCGCCCAGCTGCGGCTCGTCCTGCGGCAGCGGGACCGCTACGGACCGGCCGAACTCGCCGACCTCCTGGAGCGGTTCGCGGTGGAGAGCTACACCATCGCCGACTCGCCCGCCGCCGTCGGCGCCCAGCGCGAAGCCGTCGCCCTGCGCCGCTCCCTGGGCGACCTGCGGGCGCTCGGCGCCGATCTGCGCTGGCTGTCGCGCATCCACTGGTGGGCGGGCGACGCGGACGCCGCGCAGGAGGCCGCCAGGGAAGCCATCGACGTACTCGAACAGGCCGGTGACGAGCGGCTGTTGGCGCTCGCGCTCAGCAACACCTCGCAACTGCGCATGCTCTCCGACCGGTACGCCGAGGCCATCGGCTACGGCGAACGCGCCATCACCCTGGCCCGCCGCACGGACGACGCGGCGATCCTCTCGCACGCCCTGAACAACGTGGGCACCGCCCGCTGGCGCGGCGGCGACCCATTGGGCAGGCCGCAGCTGGAGGAGAGCCTGGCGGTCGCGCTGAAGGCGGGCGAGGCCGAACACGCCTGCCGCGCCTACGCCAACGTCATCTGGACCCTCCTGGAGAATCTCCGGTTCGTGGAGGCGGACCACTTCCTGGCGCCCGCCATGGAATACGCGGACCGCACGGAGCACCTGGGATTTCTGCGCTATCTCCAAGTGGAGCTGGCGCTGCGGCAGTTCGCCGCGGGGAGGTGGGACGAGGCGGAGAAGCACGCCGAGTCAGGCGACGCCTACGAATTCCCGCCCGCCCGCTGCCCCGCCCTGACGGTCCTGGCACGCGTACGCATCCGGCGCGGCGCGGAAGGCGCCGACGAACTCCTGGTGCGGGCCTGGGAGGTCGCCGAGCGGACCCGGGAGCTCCAGCGCACGGGCCCGGTCGCCGCGGCCCGCGCGGAGGCCGCCTGGCTGCGCGGTGACCACGCGGCCGTGCTGGACGCCGTCGGCCCCCTGTACACGCAGGCGCGCGGCCTGGCCGCGACGCCCTACCGCGCGGAACTCGGCCACTGGCTCGCCAGAGCGGGGCACCCGCCTCCCGCCGACGGCTCCGATCACCCCTACGCCCTGCAGGCCGCCGGCCAGTGGCGTCGGGCGGCCGAGGCGTGGCGGGCCGCTGGCTGCCCCTACGAGCACGCGGCGGCCCTCGCCGAGAGCCCCGACCCGGCGGACAAGCTCACCGCGCTCGCCGGCCTCGACGCCCTGGGCGCCGAACCCCTGGCCCGGATCGTCCGCGCCGACCTGCGCGACCTCGGCGTCGCCCGCATCCCGCGCGGCCCGCACGCGGCGACCCGGCGCAACCCAGCGGGCCTCACCGGCCGCCAGCTCCAGGTCGGACGGCTCCTCGCGGAGGGGCTCACCAACATCGAGATCGCCGAGCGGCTCTTCCTGTCCGTGCGCACGGTCGACAACCACGTCCGCGCGGTCCTGGAGAAGCTCGGCGCCCGCACCCGGCGCGAGGTCGCCGCCCGCGCCGCACAGCTGGGGATGGAAATCGGCCGCGAAAAGTAGGTAATCGCCGGACGTGAGCTAGGTGGTGGCACGGATATCGGTGGGTGGCGGACAGTACTAGAACGGGCGGATCGGACACGCCGAACCACCGGGGGAGCATATGTCCATCACGCCCGCACAGGCAGCGCGCAGCGAACTGGCAGGATTCAAGGGTGAGTTGACGGGCCCGGACGACGCCGGGTACGACGAGGCGCGTGCCGTCTACAACGCGATGGCCGACAAGCGCCCCGCGCTCGTCGCCCGCTGCACGGACGCCGATGACGTGTCCCGGGTCATCGGCTTCGCCCGCGCGCACGGTCTGCCGCTCGCGGTCCGCGGCGGCGGCCACCACGGAGCGGGCCTCGGCACCGTCGACGGCGGTGTGGTCGCCGACCTCTCCCCGCTCAAGTCGGTCGAGGTCGACGCGCCGAACCGCACCGTACGCGTCGGCGGCGGCTGCGTGTGGAGCGAGGTGGACCGCGCGACGCACGAGCAGGGCATGGCCACGCCGAGCGGCATCATCTCCACGACCGGCGTCGGCGGGCTCACTCTCGGCGGCGGCCTCGGCCACCTCACCCGCAGGTTCGGGCTGAGCATCGACAACGTCCTGGAGGCGGACCTCGTCCTGGCCGACGGCCGTCAGGTGCGGGCGAGCGCCGACGAGAACACGGATCTGTACTGGGCGATCCGCGGAGGCGGCGGCAACTTCGGCGTCGTCACCTCGTTCCTCTTCCGGCTGCACGAGCTGAGCACGGTCGTCGCGGGCCCCACCTTCTGGCCCGCGGAACAGGGCGCCGAGGTGCTCGCCGCCTACCGGGACTTCCTGCCCCGGGCGCCGCGCGAGGTGAACGGCTTCTTCATGTACGGCACCGTGCCGCCGGCCCCGCCGTTCCCCGAGACCCTCCATCTGCGCAAGATCTGCGGCGTCGTGTGGTGCCACACCATCGAGGACCCGGAGGCCGCGGCCCACGCCATGGCGCCCCTGCTCGACGCGCTGCCCGACCCGCTCCTGCACGCCGTGGCCCCGATGCCGCACCCCATGCTGCAGTCCATGTTCGACGGGCTCTACCCGCCCGGCGACCAGTGGTACTGGCGCGCGGACTTCGTCGACGAGATCCCGGACGACGCCGTCGCCCTGCACGCCAAGTTCGGCCCCGAGGTGCCGACCATGAAGTCGACGATGCACCTGTATCCCATCGACGGCGCCGCCCACGACCACGGCACGGCGGAGACCGCCTGGAGCTATCGCGGTGCCCGCTGGGCCTGCGTCTACGCGGGAGTGGACACAGACCCGGGCAACGCCGGTCTCATCAAGCGCTGGACCGTCGACTACTTCGACGCGCTGCACCCGTTCTCGGCGGGCGGCGCCTACGTGAACATGATGATGGAGGAGGGCCAGGAACGCGTCCGGGCCAGCTACCGCGACAACTACACCCGCCTGGCGCGGGTCAAGGCCACGTACGACCCGGACAACGTCTTCCGCCTCAACCAGAACATCGAGCCCGACCCCGGCGCCCTCGGGTAACCCCGCTGAACCGCCCGCCGCGCCCCGCTGTGGCGGGGGTCGTAGCGTGTGATCCATGTGCTGGAGCGCGACGGCCGATCTCGTGGCGGGTGTGGGTGTCGGTGCCGTGGGGGTCGCGTGTGTGACCCGGGCGGCGCGCGGGGGCCGGGTGCGTGATCTGCCGGTCGCCGCGCTGCCGCTGCTGCTCGGCGCCCATCAGATCATCGAGTCCGAGGTCTGGCGGAGCGACGGCGGCACGGGGTGGGCCACCGTCGCCTGGGCGGTGATCGCCCTGCCGCTGCTGGCGCTGTGGCTGCCCGTGGCGGTGCTGTGCGCGGCTCCGCCGAGCGCCCGCCGCCGTCTGCTGATCCCCCTCGTGGCGGGCATGGCGACGGCGGCGGTGCTCTCCTACTACCTGGCGACCCGCACCGTGACGGCCGAGATCCGCGGCCACACGGTCGGCTACGCGTTCGGCCTGCCCCGGCCCGAGCTGATCATCGCCGCCTACCTGATCGCCACCGTCGGCTCCCTGCTCCTCTCCGGCGACCGGGGCCTGGTCCTCTTCGGCGTCCTGGTCGCCGTCGGGGCGGCGGTGTGCGTGCTGCTGTGGCGTCGCGAGTACATCTCCACGTGGTGCGCGTTCGCGGCGGTGTGCTCGGTGTACCTCTATTTCTGGGTCAGAAGGCGTTCTCGTCCAGTTCGAGCGCGGTCCGGTCCAGGCTCTCCAGGAGCGTGAACTGGGCCTCCGTCTTGGGCAGTTCATGGCGGAAGAAGTAACGGCAGGCGGCGCGCTTGCCGGCGTGGAAGTCCTCTGCGCCGGGCTCCGCCGCGAGAAGCTGCTCCAGCCACATCCAGGCGACGACCACGTGCCCGACCGCTTCGAGGTAGACGCTCGCGTTGGCGAGCGCCGTCTGCGGGTCACCGGTCGACCAGAGCCGCTGGGTCACCTCCACGGCACGCGCCGCGGACGCGTCGAGCGCCCGCCCGTACCCGGACGCGGAACCGCCCGCCGCGGCGGCGCGGGCGGACGTCCGCGAGATCCGCTCGACGAGCAGCCGAAGGCCCGCGCCGCCGTCCATGATCACCTTGCGGCCCAGCAGATCGAGGCCATGGATGCCGTGCGTGCCCTCATGGATGGGGTTGAGGCGGTTGTCGCGGTAGAACTGCTCGACGTTGTACTCGCGGGTGTAGCCGTAGCCGCCGTGCACCTGGATCGCCAGGTTGTTGGCCTCCAGGCACCACTGCGACGGCCAGCTCTTGGCGATGGGCGTGAGCACGTCGAGCAGCAGCTTGGCCTCGTCGCGCGTCTGCGGAGAGGTGCCGGTGTTCTGCTCGTCGAGCAGCCGCCCGCAGTACAGGTTGAGCGCCAACGCGCCCTCCACGTACGCCTTCTGGGCGAGGAGCATCTTGCGTACGTCGGCGTGCTCGATGATCGGGACCTGCGCCGAAGCGGGGTCCTTCGCCGCGAGCGGACGGCCCTGCGGGCGGGTGCGCGCGTAGTCCAGGGCGTGCAGGTAGCCGGTGTAGCCGAGCGCGGTGGCGCCGAGGCCCACGCCGATCCGGGCCTCGTTCATCATGTGGAACATGTACGCGAGCCCGCGGTTGGCCTCACCGATGAGATGGCCGACCGCGCCGGGCTCACCACCGGGACGATGGGCGCCCTCGCCGAAGTTGAGGAGCGTGTTCGTGGTCCCTCGGTAGCCCATCTTGTGGTTGAGGCCCGCGAGCACGACGTCATTGCGCTCGCCGAGCGACCCGTCGTCGCCGACGAGCACCTTGGGCACGATGAAGAGCGAGAGCCCCTTCACACCGGGCGGGCCGCCCGGAATCCGGGCGAGCACCAGATGCACGATGTTCTCGGAGAGCTCGTGCTCGCCGCCGGAGATCCACATCTTGTTCCCGAAGAGGCGGTAGGTCCCGTCCTCCCGCTCCTCGGCCCGCGTCCGCACATCGGCGAGCGACGAGCCCGCCTGCGGCTCCGACAGGCACATCGTCCCCAGGAAGCGGCCCTCCACCATGGGGCGCACGAAGGTGTCGATCTGCTCCTTCGACGCGTGCGCGAGGAGCAGATTGGCGTTGCCCATGGTCAGGAAGGGATACGCGGCCGTGCCGACGTTCGCCGCCTGGAACCACGCGAAGCAGGCCTGCGCCACCACGGCGGGCAGCTGCCCGCCGCCGATCTCGTGGTCCATGGCGCTGGCCAGGAGCCCGGAGTCGCCGAAGACCCGCAGCGCCTCCTTCACCTCGGGGATGATGTGCACCCGCTCCCCGTCGAAGGTGGGCTCCTGGGCGTCGTTCTTCTTGTTGTGCGGGGCGAAGTGCCGCGTGGCGATCTGCTCGCTCAGTTCGAGCGCGGCGTCGAAGGTCTCCCGGGAGTGGTCCGCGTACCGCTCCCGGCCGGTGAGCGCGGGCACGTCGAGCCACTCGTACAGCAGGAAATCGAGGTCGCGACGGGACAGGAGCAGGGATTCCATGCGGTTTCTCCATGGGGTGACGGCGGTACCGATCCCGGGGCAGAGGGCCCCGCACACCCGATACTAAGCGGTTGCTTATGGGGTTTGTCGAGGGCGGCCCCGTGACACCCGGCTCAGCCGGCCGCGTCCCCCTGGAAGGTGGCCGCGCGCACCGCCTCGAACAGCGCCGTAACGTCCGAGCCCGTGAGCCCCGCGGACCGCGCCTGCTCCATCCACTCCGCCAGAGAACTCTGCAGGGGCGAGTCAGGACCCGCCTGGGGGCGGGCCAGCGAGCGGGTGATGAATGTGCCCGCCCCCTGGCGGACCTCCGCGAGGCCCGCCCGCTCCAGCTCGCGGTAGGCCTTGAGCGTCGTGTTCGGGTTCACCTTGGTGGCGGCGGCGACCTGGGCCGCCGTGGGCAGCCGGTCGCCCTCCACCAACGCGCCCATGCGCAGGGCCTGTTCGACCTGGCGCACGATCTGGAGGTACGTGGCCACACCGCTGCGCCGGTCGATGCGGAATTCGACCACTGTCCCCACTCTCTGCTCGTTTGCGGACACTTTACGTACTCGTCGTTCCCGGGGTCCTAGAGGGGCCGCCGCGAGGCCCACCACAGGACGAACACCGCCACGGCCGCGGTCGCGCCGAGCAGGATCGCGGCGCCGGTCCACTGCATGCCCGGCATCTGGTCGTAGCCGAAGTACTCGACCATGTTGTTGACGATGCCGTGCTCCTTGATGCAGGCGTTGGTCGCCTTCTCGGTCGGTTCGGCGCAGGTGCCCCAGCCGTAGAGCTGCCCGTCCGCGGTGCTGATCCAGCGGTCCGCCTCCACGGCACTGCCGCTGTTGACCAGGTCGGGCGTGTCGCCGTTCAGCGGCCAGGTGATCGTGCGCGGGGAGGCGAGGCGGTCGCGGAACTCGCCCCAGGCCACCTGGACGACCACGGCGAAGAAGAAGGTGGCCAGCATCGCGGGCAGCACCCGGCGCAGCAGCATGCCGATCGCGATGCCGCCGATGGTGGTGAAGAGGGAGAGCGCCGCGAGCATGGGGCCCGTGTTGTCGAACACCGATCCCGAGAGCCATTCCGCGAGGAGGGGGCCGCGGTAGGGCTCCCACCACCAGAAGAACAGCGTGGAGAGCACGAGGGTGGCCACCAAAACGAGCGCGAGGCACCAGGTCAGCTTGGCCGCGAGCCAGCGGCGGCGCCGCACCGACTGCGTGGTGACCAGGTGCGCGGTGCCGTGCTCCTGGTCGCTCGCGATCAGCGGGGCGCCGATGAAGACACCGAGGACGATGGGCAGGGCGCCGAGGGCTTCGGCGATGTACTGAAACCTCTCCGGGGCCTGCGTCAGGTTGACGTTCTTGCCGGGCCAGCCCATCCCGGCGAGCATGTCTGCCAGCTGGCCGCGCTCGTAGATGATCGCGGCCGAGCCGAGCACGACCAGGGCGACGACGATCCATGTCGTGGTGCGGTGCTGGCGCAGGACGAGCCAGGTGAGTCCGTGCAGCAGACCCGGCTTCCCGGCGGACTGCTCCGTGCGCGGCTGCTCGGTCAGGGTGGTGCTCATGCGGCGGCGATCCCCTCGGCCTCGATACGTGCGTCGTGCGTGAACAGCGGCTCCGCGTCCGGCGCGCGGAGATGGGCGAGCAGCACTTCCTCCAGGCTCGGCTCCGACACCTCCCAGTCGGGGGTCAGCGGGCCGTGGGGGCGGACGAGGGCACGGAACTGGCGTCCCTGGGACCGGAAATCGACGACCGTGTGCGGGGCGAGATCCGCGGGCGGCCTGCCGTCGGGGGCGAGCCCGGTCACCAGGGCGTGGGCCGGGACCAGTTCATCGGTGTCGCCCGCCATCCTGATCCGGCCGTCCGCGACGACCAGGAGGTAGTCGCACATGTCCTCAAGCTCGGAGAGCATGTGGGAGGACATCACCACGGTCGTGCCGCGCTCGACGGCCTCCGACATCAGCAGGGAGCTCATCTCGTCCCGGGCCAGCGGGTCCAGGTCGGCCATCGGCTCGTCGAGCAGCAGCAGGTCGGGCCGCTTGCCGAAGGCGAGCGCGAAGGCGACGCGGGTGCGCTGACCGCCGGAGAGCGTGCCGACCTTGGCGTCCATCGGGACGTTGCCGGAGCGCACGATCCGCTCGGCGGCCGCCATGTCCCAGCCGGGGTTGAGTTCACGGCCCATGCGCAGCGTCTCGGCCACGGTGAACCGCTTGAACAGCGGCTTGTCCTGGGAGAGGAAGGCGAACCTGGGCATCGCGGCCGGGTCGTCCACCGGGACGCCGAAGATGCGCAGCTCGCCCTCGGTCGGGGTCACCAGGCGCGTCGCGAGCCCCAGCAGGGTGCTCTTGCCTGCGCCGTTGGGGCCCACGAGGCCGCAGATCCGCCCGGCGGGGAGCCGGAAGGAGCAGTCGCGCAGCGCCCAGCCGCGGCGATAGCGCTTGCCCAGGCCGCGAGCCTCGAGCGCGGTCGCGCTCAGGGGGCTCTCGGCCTGGGTGGGGTGGGCAGGGGTCATGAGCACGCACGCCTCTCTCGATTCCATTAAACAATTAATGGAATCATGATCTGCGCGGTGTGGACCTGTCAAACCCCCTCCGAGTCGCCCGCCGATCCGCTACTGCACCGACTTCGTCGGCGCCGTGGCGTCGCGCTGGTGCGGGATCAGGCCCGGCGGCAGCTCGCCCTGCTGCACGTTCACCGTCCTGACGGGGGCGGGCACACGAATGCCCTCGGCGCGGTAGCGCTGGTGCAGCTGCTTGATGAACTCGTGCTTGATGCGGTACTGGTCGCTGAACTCACCCACGCCCAGAATCACCGTGAAGCTGATCCTGGAGTCGCCGAACGTGTGGAAACGCACGGCTGGTTCATGCTCCGGAAGGGCGCCGTCGACATCCTTCATGACGCTCTCCACGACCTCGGTCGTCACGCGCTCGACCTGCTCCAGGTCACTGTCGTAGCTGACGCCGACCTGGACCATGATGGACAGGTCCTGCTCGGGACGGCTGAAGTTGGTCATGTTGGTGCCCGCGAGCTGGGCGTTGGGGATGATGACGAGGTTGTTCGACAGCTGACGCACCACCGTGTTGCGCCAGTTGATGTCGACGACGTAGCCCTCCTCGCCGCTGCTGAGCTTGATGTAGTCGCCCGGCTGCACCGTCTTGGCGGCCAGGATGTGTACGCCCGCGAAGAGGTTGGCCAGGGTGTCCTGGAGGGCCAGCGCCACCGCGAGACCGCCCACGCCGAGCGCCGTGAGCAGCGGGGCGATGGACACGCCCAGCGTCTGCAGGACGACCAGGAAGCCCATCGCGAGCACCACGACACGGGTGATGTTGACGAAGATCGTCGCCGAGCCCGCGACGCCCGACCGGGACTGCGCGAGGGACTTCACCAGGCGGGTGACCACACGGGCCGCCGTCAGGGTCCCGGCCAGCACGAGCAGGGCGGTCAGCGTCATCGAGACGTTGCGGCCGGTCCTGGGGGTGAGCGGAAGAGCGGCGGCCGCGACAGCCGCCCCCGCGGTGATCGCCGCGCACGGGACCAGCGTGCGCACGGCGTCGACGATGACGTCATCGCCGCTCCACCGGGTCCTGCTGGCCCGTTCGCCCAGCCACCGCAGGATCATCCGCAGCAGCAGACCCGCCGCGATACCTACGGCCACCGCTATCCCGGCGGTGATCAGGTCGTGCCATGTGAGCGCTCGCTCCATCAGTTCATTCTCCAGGTTGTGCGGGCGCGCCGGACGCGTGTTCGTGGTCCGGCGCGAGCGTCATCCTGCCCCATGGGTGCGGCGCCGTTGCCGGGGGCCCGCACCCAGCTTGCCCCCAACTCACCGGCCGCGGGGTGATGTCCGACATCCCGCGCCGTATCACCTGACTTCAGGTCAGCCGGCTGCCCCGCCCCGCGGCTACGCCTTGCGCCCCACCCCGGCGTACAACGGCACCGGCGTCCCGTTCCTCACCTCGTCCACGGCGAGCTCCGGGTGCCAGTCAGGCAGCCAGGTGATGCCGGGGTCCAGCAGCTCAAGGCCCTCGAAGAACCGCTCCACCTCGGCGCGCGCCCGCGGCACGAGCGTGACACCGCCCGCCTTGTACATCTCCACCGCCTGCCGCGTCCGCACCGGATCGAAGTCGCCCGCCATCTGGGAGAGGACCAGATGGCTGCCGGGTGCGAGAGCGGACACGAGCCGCTCCACGATGTCGCGGGCGCCGTCGTCGTCACCGATGAAGTGCAGCAGCGCGATCAGGGACAGGGCGATCGGACGGCCGAAGTCCAGTACGTTCTCCGCCTGTTCGAGGATCTTGTCCGGCTCACGGGCGTCCACCTGCAGGAACTCCGTCGCCCCCTCGGGCGTGCCCCGCAACAGTGCCTCCGCGTGCGCGAGGACGATCGGGTCGTTGTCCACGTACACGACACGTGCCTCGGGAGCGGCCGACTGGGCGATGCGGTGGAGGTTCGGCTCGGTGGGGATGCCGGTGCCGATGTCCAGGAACTGGCGTATCCCGGCCTCCTCCGCGAGATGGCGCGTGGCGCGCTGCATGAACCACCGGTTGTGCTGCGCGCAGTACTTGGTCTGCGGTTCGAGCGACACGATCTGCAGCCCGAGCTCCTCGTCCACGGGGTAGTTGTCCTTGCCGCCGAGGAACCAGTCGTAGACCCGGGCGGGATGCGGCTTGCTGGTGTCGATCGGGTGGGTCACGGGCGGCGGGATCGCGGACATGTGTCAACTCCCATGCGGGCGGCGGGCGTTCGGGCGGACGCGGGGTACGTCCGGTCATCGTGCCCGCTCGGCCCACCGGGCTCAAGCGGTTCCTGCCCGAGGTGCCTCCCAAAGGGCGGGGTGTGATTCCGGTCCCGCGGAGGGGGTTCCCCGGCGGCCAGGGATATGCAAGTCTCCTCCTTAATCTCCGGGGCAAGCGGTTGACCCACTGGTCAACAGGGCTGTCCCGCCCCCGACATGAGGTGAAGAAGTGTTGCGGAACGGGACGACACGGGGGCACGATCTCGCCTCGCTGCGCCGGCTGAACACCACCGTCGTGCTGCGTGCCCTGCACCGCCGCAGCCCCCAGACACTCGCGGAACTCGCCGCCGGTACCGGGCTCTCCCGGCCCACCGTGGAATCCGCCGTCGAGGAGCTGGCCGCGCACGGCTGGGCGGGGGAGGCCGAGCGCGACGAGAGCGAGCGCGCGCCGGGACGCCCCGCCCGCCGGTTCCGGTTCCGCGTGGAGGCGGGCCGCGTCGTCGGCGCCGACATCGGCCTGCACAAGATGGTGCTGCTCCTCGCCGACCTCGGCGGCACGGTGCTCGCCGTACGGCGCGACGACATCGACCCGGAGCTGAGCGGAGCCCAGCGGCTCGACCTCCTGCGCCGGGGCCTCGATGCCTTCCTGGACGCGCATTCCGTGCGGCGCGACGACATCCTCGCCCGCTGTGTGGGCGTACCCGGCGTCGTCGACGCGGGCGGCACCATCACCTCCCACGTCATACCCGAATGGTCCGGCGTCGACCTCGGGCGGCTCCTCGCCGACGGGGAGGCGGGGCACACCCTCGTCGAGAACGACGTGAACCTCGCCGTCCTCGCCGAGCGCTGGCAGGGCGCCGCCACCCTCGCGCACGACGTCGTCTGCGTCCTGACCGGTCACCGCGTGGCGTGCAGCCTCACCATCGGCGGGCGACTGCACCGGGGGAGGCGGGGCGGCGCGGGCGAACTCGGCCTGCTGCCGCTGCTCGGCATGAACACCGCGCAGGACGCGCTCAGTTGGAAGGGCGACCGGCGCGACGGTGAGTCCGAGGTGGCCGCACTCGCCCGCGCCGCGGACACCGGCGACCCCCACGCCCTCGCGGCCGTCGCGGACTTCGCCGACCGCATCACGCCGGGCATCGCCGCCCTCGCCCTCGCCGTCGACCCGGAGCTGGTGGTGCTCACCGGCGGCGCGACCCCCCTCGGCGGCCACCTCGTGCCGCTGATCGAGGACCGGCTGCGCCCGCTGACCCTGCATGTCCCGCGCATCGCGCTGAGCACGCTCGGCGAACAAGGCGTCGCGATCGGCGCCGTACGCAAGGCACTTGACCGGGTCGAGTCCGATCTCCTGACGGATGCGGACTCGGCACCGGCGCTCTGACCAGTCCTGAAGGGAGGCGCTCATGCGCAGGAGGACTCTGCTGTACGGAGCGATGGCGGCGCCCCTGCTCGCCGCCTGCTCCGGCGAGAGCGACGACGGCAAGGGGAGCGGTGGACGCACCACCCTCTCGTACGGGGTGTGGGACGTGGCCCAGGTGCCGGGGCTGCAGAAGGTGATCGACGCCTTCGAGAAGCAGAACCCCGGCATATCCGTGCGCATGGAACTGACGCCCTGGTCGAGCTACTGGACCACCCTCAAGACGTCGATGCGCGGCGGCACGGCACCCGACGTGTTCTGGATGAACGCGGTCAACCTCCAGCTGTACGCCTCCAGCGGCGTCCTGGAACCCCTGAGCGGACACATCAAGAGCGACCGGACCCCCGTGGACCGCCACCCCGACTCGCTCGTGAAGATCTACGCCTACCAGGGCACGCAGTACGGGATACCGAAGGACTTCGACACCATCGGCCTCTGGTACAACAAGGCGCTCTTCGACAAGGCGGGCATCAAGTACCCCGACGCGACGTGGACCTGGGACGACGTGCGCGACGCGGCGGCCGAGCTCACGAACCCGCGCGCGCGGGTGCACGGCATGGCCGCCGAGATGGACCGCCAGGCCCAGATCTACCCGGCCATCCACGGGGCGGGCGGCCACGTCCTCGAGGACGGGAGGTCCGGCTTCGGTGACGAGCGGTCCATCGAGGGCCTGCGCTACTGGACCGACATGATCGACCGCGGCTGGTCACCGCCGCAGAGCGCGATGGTCGAGTCCAAGGCCCGCAACCGCTTCTGGTCGGAGAAGGCCGCCATGGTCTACGAGATATCCGCGTTCTCGGGGCAGTACTACGCCGTTCCCGCGCTCAAGGACCACGCCGGTGTCACCGTCCTGCCCAAGGGCCGGGAGCGGGCCACGATCATCCACGGTCTCGCCAACGTCATCTCCGCCAAGAGCCGCAAGAAGGCCGCGGCCTGGAAGTTCGTCCACTTCATGGCGGGCCGCGAGGCCGCCGAGATCCAGGCGTCCGCGGGCATCACCATCTCCTCGTACGAGGGAACGCAGGACGCCTGGCTCAAGTCGATGCCCGAGTTCGACCTGAAGCACTACATCGAGATGCTGGAGTACGCCGTGCCGTACCCGAGCTCGAAGAACACCGCCGTGTGGGAGAACCTCCAATACCCGCTCCTGGGCGCCGCGTTCAGCGGGAAGGGCGGCATCGAGAGCGCCGCACGCACCCTGGGCGAGCAGATGGACCGAGCCCTTGAGGAGGAGCGCGCATGATGAGTGTCTTCCCCTCCACGGCGGCGGCGAAGAAGGCGAGCCGCGGCGGCCCGACGACGCGCACCGCGCCCAAGTCCCCCGGTCAGCGCGCCGCTTACCTCTTCATCGCGCCGCTCGGCATCGGCTTCGCCGTCTTCTACTTCTGGCCGCTGCTCCAGACCTTCTACTTCAGTTTCACCGAGTTCGGGGCGTTCGGCGGCCACACCTGGATCGGCACGGACAATTACGTGCGCGTCCTCAAGGACGTCACCGTCTGGCAGGCACTCGGCAACACCCTGATCTACTGCGCCATCGGACTGCTCGCCCTCCCGGTCGCGATCGGTGTCGCGGCGCTGCTCAACCGGCGCGGACTGCGCGGCGTCCCGGTCTACCGCGCCCTGTACTTCATCCCGTTCGTCACGCTGCCCGTCGCCGTCGGTCTCGTCTGGAACTGGCTCTACAACGGCGACTACGGACTGATCAACGAAGTCCTCGAGTGGTTCGGCGGTGACCGCCGCTACTGGGTCTCCGACCCCTCGACCGCGGTCTACGCGATCGGCACCGTCATGGTCTGGTCGACCACCGGCTACTACTTGATCATCTTCATGGCGGGCATCAAGGGCATCCCGCAGGACTACTACGAAGCCGCCGAGCTGGACGGCGCCGGGCCGCTGCGCCGCTTCTTCACGATCACCCTGCCGCTGCTCAGCCCGACGATCTTCTTCGCGTCCATCATCTGCATGATCAACTCGCTGCAGACCTTCGACCTGATCTACATCATGATGGCCGAGAAGAACCCGGCGATCGGTGACACCCAGTCCGTGGTGAGCCTCTTCTACAAATGGGCCTTCATCGAGAACGCCCAGGGCGCAGCCGCCGCGCTCGCCTTCCTGCTCATGCTGATCATCGCGGCGCTGACGCTGGTGCAGTTCAGGCTGCAGAAGAGGTGGGTGCACTATGCGTGAGTCCTCGCTCCGATCCGCAGGCCGCCGTCGCTTCAGCGCGGGTTCGGTCGCCACCCACGCGGTGCTCTCCCTCGGCGCCCTGGTGATGGTCTTCCCCTTCCTGTGGCAGCTGCTCACGGCCGCCAAGTCCCTCGCGGAGACAGCGAAGGTGCCGCCGACGTTCCTGCCCGACACCTGGAACTGGTCGAGCTTCGACGAGGTCTTCAGCGCGCTGCCATTCAAGGAGATGCTCTTCAACAGCGTCCTCAACACCGTGGGACGCACGGTCGGACAGCTGGTGTTCTGCTCCCTTGCGGCCTACGCCTTCGCCCGCATGCAGTTCCGGGGCCGCAACGTCCTGTTCGCGGTCTTCCTCTCCGTCCTCATGGTGCCGAGCTCGCTGCTCGTCCTGCCGCAGTACGACATCATCCAGCGGCTCGGCCTGCTCAACTCGGCGCCCGCGCTGTTCCTGCCGGGCATGTTCAGCGCGTTCGGGACCTTCATGCTGCGCCAGTTCTTCCTCACGCTCCCCAAGGAGCTGGAGGAGGCCGCGCGGATCGACGGCGCGGGTGCGTTCCGCATCTTCTGGTCGATCATGCTGCCGCTGGTGCGGCCCGCGCTCGCGGCTCTCGCCGTCATCACCGCGATGTGGTCGTGGAACGACCTGCTGTGGCCGCTGATCGTCAACACCGACCCGCAGAAAATGCCCATCAGCGCCGGACTGACCTCGCTGGAGGGCCAGTTCGAGACCAACTACCCCGTGATGATGGCCGGTTCGCTCATCGCGAGCCTGCCCATGCTCATCGTCTACGTCTTCCTGCAGCGGCACTTCGTGCAGAGTGTCGCGCTTTCCGGCTCCAAGAGCTGACTCCGGCCACCCGACAGGAATGGTGAATCCCTTCATGCGACCGCTTCACATCGGCCTGATCGGCGCGGGCGGCATAGCCCGCGCCCATCTCCCCGGCTGGCTGGAACTGGGTGCGCGCGTCAGCGTCCACACCGTCGACGGCTCGGCGGAGAAGCTCGCCGCCGAGTACGCGGGCCGTGGGGTCACCGCGGTGGCCGGCCTCGACGAACTGCTCTCCGACTGCACGGCCGTCGACATCTGCACCCCCACCCCGACCCACAAGGACCTCGCCCTCGCGGCCGTCGCGGCGGGCCGCCACGTCATCTGCGAGAAGCCCCTCGCGCTGAACGTGCGGGACGCCGAGGAGATCGCGGCAGCCGCCGAAGCGGCGGGTGTGCGGCTGCATCCCGCCCATGTCGTGCGGTACTTCCCGGCGTACGCGGCCATGCAACAGGCAGTCGCGCGAGGTGAGTTGGGGTACCTGGCGGTGCTGCGCTTCACGCGCGGCGGGGCGCGTCCGCAGTGGGCGTCCTGGTTCGGTGACCCCGCCCTGTCCGGCGGCGTCATCATGGACCTGATGGTCCACGACATCGACATCGCGCGCTGGATCGCGGGCGACGTGGTCCGTGTGCACGCGCAGACGCGCGGCACCGAACACGCCACGGGCGACGCCCGGGCCGAGGTCGTGTCGGCGACCGCCGTCCTCACCCACGCCTCCGGCGCGATCAGTCACATCACCGGACTCTGGGGCCTTCCGGACCAGCGGTTCCGTACGACGTTCCGGGTCGCGGGCGGCGACGGGCTGCTGCGGCACGACTCCACGTCCGTGCCCGGCTACCGGATCACCGCGCAAGGGGTGCGCGCGGCCAACGAGGGCATCCCCTCCAGCCCGATGACCGAGAGCCCGTACCTCTCCGAGCTGCGGGAGTTCGCGGCTTCCTGGGAGGAGGGCGGCCCGGAGCCGCGGGTGGGCGCGCGGGACGGGATCGAGGCGGTGCGGATCGCCGAGGCGGCGGTGGAGTCGAGCCGTACGGGCCGGGCGGTCGAGCTCCGGACGTCCAGTGAGTCGATGATCAAGGAGGTCACGCGATGAAGGTCGCGGTGCTGTCGTTCGCCCATGTCCACGCGGCCGGGTACCTGCGGCTCCTTGCCCGGATGCCGGGAATCGAGGTGATCGGCAGCGATCCGGACAGCGGGTCGGGCGCGTCCGGTGAGGTGCGGGGGCGGGCGTTCGCCGAGGAGAGGGGGGTCGCGTACGTGGAGACATACGAGGAGGCCTTCGCCTGGGGCCCCGACGCGGTGATCGTCTGCTCCGAGAACGCGCGGCACCGTCCGCTGGTGGAGCTCGCCGCGGCCCGTGGCGTCGACGTCCTGTGCGAGAAGCCGCTGGCCACGACGGTCGAGGACGGGGAGGCGATGCTCGCGGCGTGCCGGGAGGCCGGCGTACGGCTCGCGGTCGCCTTCCCGGTCCGCTTCAGCCCGGCGTACGCGGCGGTCAAGGCGGCCGTCGCGTCGGGGGAGGTGGGCCGGGTCCTGACCGTGTCCGGCGCGAACAACGGCTCCATGCCGAGCTCGCGGCGCTGGTTCGCCGATCCCGAACTCGCGGGCGGCGGCGCCCTGATGGACCACACCGTCCACATAGCCGACCTCCTGGACGACCTCTTCGGCGACGCTCGCCCCGTCGACGTGTACGCGCAGACGAACAACCGGATGTACGAGGGTGAGGTCGACGCCGAGACCAGCGGTCTGGTCACCGTGACCTACGACAACGGCTCGGTCGCCACGATCGACTGCAGCTGGTCGCACCCCCGCTCGCACCACTCCTGGGGCGGGCTCGAACTCACCGTGGTCGGCGAACGGGCGACCCTGGAGATGGACGCCTTCGACCAGTCGGTCCACGGCTACAGCGAACGCCACCATCGGGGCCTCGAACTACCCTTCGGCGCAGACCTGGACGAACGGATGCTGCACGCGTTCCTGTACGGCCCCGGCGAGGGCGGCATGGCCGTGGCCGACGGCGAGGGAGGCCTGCGCACGCTAAAGATCGTGACGGCGGGCTACGTGTCGGCCCGGAGGGGGGTTCCGGTGGCGGTGGGCTGAGGGGCGCGACTGAGGGGGCGCGCGGCGGGGCGCGGCGCGGCTCTGCGGCCGACCGACCGACCGGTCCGCCAGGCGGGCGGTGGCGGCGGGGCGGCGGGCGCCTCGCGCCCCGCGCTGGCCGCGTGTCGGCTCCCGCTCTCCGCGTGCACCGCTCGCTGCTCCCGCTCGCCGCTCTCCGGCTCGCTGTTCGCCAGCCCCCTTCTCGCCCCCCCCGCAGCCGCTCGCCAACCTCTGCTCGCCGCCCCCCCCGGCTCGCCGCTCTCCAGCCCCCTTCTCGCCGCTCGCTGCCCGCGCCCTCCGCTCGCTGCCCGCGCCCTCCGCTCGCTGCCCGCGCCCTCCGCTCTCCGCGCAGACGTCGTCCGGCGGGTGTTCGTTGCTTGGCGGGTGCTGTGTCGGCACCGTTGTCGGTGGTTCTTGGTGCCGTTCGCCGCTTCTCAGCCGCCGAACAGCTGCGTCCAGTACGTGCCCGCTGAGCCGCCGGCCGCGAAGCCGACGCCGAGGTGGGTGAAGGAGGGCTTGAGGATGTTGGCCCGGTGGCCGGGGCTGTTCATCCAGCCGTCCACCACCTCCGCGGGCGTGCGCTGCCCGCAGGCGATGTTCTCGCCGATCGCACGGTGCGTGCTGCCCGCGGCGGACGCGCGGTGCCAGGGTTCACCGCCGTCGGGCGAGGTGTGGGAGTAGAAGGCCCGGGCCACCATGTCCGCACTGTGGGCCTGCGCCGCCGCGGTCAGGAGCGGGTCGGGGGAGAGAGGCCGCAGGCGCGCGGCGCTCCGTTCGGCGTTGGTCAGGCGGAGCACCGCCGCCGCCCACTCCGCGAGGCCCTGCGCGCTGAAGGGGGCGGCCCACAGCGCCGTCCAGTACATGTCGCCCGAACGCGCGTCGGCGACGTGGCCCACCCCGACGTGCGTGTACGTGCGGCTCAGCACCGTCAGCCGTGACTGCTCGCCGGAGAGGCAGTACTCCACGAAGTCGGCGGGCGAGCGAGGCCCGGAGACCAGGTGCTCGCCGATGGCCAGATACGCGTACCCACCTGCGACGACGCGCTGGTAGAGGGACGTGCCGTCCGCCTGCTCCGAGCTGAGGGTGGACCGCGCCGCCATTCCGGCGGCATGCGCGCCCGCGGCGGCGGTCAGCCGGGAGTCGAGGGAGACGGGAGGAGCGCCTGCCGACGCCCGGGCGGCGTTGACCAGCGGGAGGAATTCGGCGGGCGGGGTCGGCCCGGAAGGCGCGGGCCGGCCGGAGGGTATGAGCGGCCGCCCGGAAGGCACGGCGCGCAAAGGCGGCGGCCCAGCCGACGGCGACCCAGCAGCGCCTGACCGTGCGCCGGAAGCAGCGCCCGGCCTTGCACCGTAAGGAGCCCCCTGCCCTGCACCTGCACCGTAAGGACCGCCCCGTCGTGCCTCGGAAGTCACGGGTGGCTGCGTCCCCTCGTCCTCCGCCACGTCCACCCCGAAGTCGCGTGCCACCCCCGCGAGCCCGTCCGCGTACCCCTGGCCGAGTGCCCGCAGCTTCCACCCCGGGCCGCGACGATAGATCTCCGCGAGCAGCAGCACCGTCTCGCGGTCGGGCCGCGGCGGTGTGAAACGCGCCACCAGCACGCCGCCGGGCCCATGCACCTGGAGCGCGATGCCGGGCAGGCGGCCCAGCGGCGTGCCCGGCTCGGCGGGGCTCACGGCCACGGTGACGCGGCTCGCGCCGGCCCGCAGGCGCCGCCCGTCGATCGTGACCGTGTCGCCCTGGAGGCGGGCACCGGCCGTGGCGGGCTGGTTGTAGAAGACGAAGTCGCCGTCACCCGCGACCTTGCCGCTCTCGCCCGTGACGATCACGGACAGGTCGAAGGGGCCGGGCACCCTGAGGGTGACGGCACCGTCGGGCAGCGGCACGTTCCCCCCGGCAACCAGCTCGTTCATGCAAGGACAACGCGAGGCCGGCACCCCCAGGTTCCCGCCCCGCGGAGAGGGAGCCGGGGGTCCCGCCGAAGGGCGGAGGGCGGCTGAGACCGGAGGCGGATCCGCGCCGGAAAAGCCGCGTATTAGCGTGGGGGTCACGGGAAAGCACAAATCACCGACAGGATCCGAGGTGCCCGGCAGATGGCAAGCCGCAGCGAGAGCCGTACCCAGCTCGTAGAGGGACTCATGGAGCGGTTCCCGCAGGTGCCGCGGGAGGCGGTGATCAAGGAGGACCTGCTCAGGGGCGGGATGGCGTTCGACGAGTCCGCGCTCAGCGACAACGAGGGCGGCGAGGTCAAGCCGAAGTCGTACTTCATCTTCTCCTTCGACCACAGCACCCTGCCCGAGCTCGGCGCCGCCGCCCTGCGCCGCCCGCCCGAGGAGATCGTCCTCACCGGCGGCCCCTACGACCTGCGCCGCACCGTCGTCTCGGTCCGCGTGAACCCCGCCTCGCCCTACCGCGTGGCCGCGGACGACGACGGCGTACTGGGCCTCTACCTGGACGGCGTACGCATCTCCGACGTGGGCCTGCCGCCGATGCCGGACTACTACCGGCACACCCTGGAGAACGGCAAGTCCGTGATGGAGGTGGCGCCCACCATCCAGTGGGGCTACCTGATCTACCTGACGGTCTTCCGGGTCTGCCAGTACTTCGGCGCCAAGGAGGAGTGCGGGTACTGCGACATCAACCACAACTGGCGCCAGCAGAAGGCGGCGGGCCGCCCCTACACGGGCGTGAAGCCGATGGACGAGGTTCTCGAGGCCCTCGCCATCATCGACAAGTACGACACCGCGAAGTCCTCCACCGCGTACACGCTCACCGGCGGCGCCATCACCACGAAGCTCCAGGGCAAGGACGAGGCCGACTTCTACGGCCAGTACGCGAAGGCCATCGAGGAGCGCTTCCCCGGCCGCTGGATCGGCAAGGTCGTCGCCCAGGCCCTGCCCAAGGCGGACGTCCAGCGCTTCCACGACTACGGCGTGCGGATCTACCACCCCAACTACGAGGTGTGGGACCCGTACCTCTTCGAGCGCTACTGCCCCGGCAAGGAGCGCTACGTAGGCCGTGACGAGTGGCACCGCCGTATCCTGGACTCGGCCGACGTCTTCGGGCCGCGCAACGTCATCCCGAACTTCGTTGCGGGCGTGGAGATGGCGGAGCCGTTCGGCTTCAAGACGGTCGGCGAGGCCATCGACTCCACCACCGAGGGGCTCCAGTACTTCATGTCGCGCGGCATCACGCCCCGCTTCACCACCTGGTGCCCGGAGCCCACGACACCGCTGGGCAAGGCGAACCCGCTGGGCGCGCCGCTGGAGTACCACGTGCGTCTGCTCGAGGCGTACCGCGCGACGATGGAGGACAACGGCCTTTCCTCGCCTCCTGGTTACGGCCCCGCGGGTCCGGGACGCGCCGTGTTCTCCGTCTCCTCTTTCATGGACAGCCTGGCGCCGGACCAGGCCGCCCCCGAGGACCGCGTGACCGGGGACATCGTCCCCGAGAAGGCCTAGTTCCGAAGGGTCCTAGTTCCGAAGAGGTCTAGTTTCCCGGCGCGCCCAGCGCCGACAGGAGGCGTTCGGCCTCCGCCGTCACCGAGGTGAGGGCGGAGGCCGGGTCGGGCGCGCGGGCGAGGAGCATGCCCGCCTCGCACAGCGCGCCGAACGTCAGCTGACAGCGCACGTCCAGATCCCCGCCGCCCAAGTGCCCCGCGTCCGCCGCCGCGCGCATGCCGTCCGTCAACACCCGCAGCGTGTGCGCGTATTCGATCTCGCGGACGCCCTCCCAGCCGAGGACGGAGGGCGCGTCGAGCAGCACGATCCGCCGGAACCCGGGGTCCAGGCAGTGCTCCAGAAAGCGCCGGCAGCCGCGCCGCAGCGCGGACCAGGCGTCGGGCTCCTCGGCCGCGGCGCGCTCCAACTCCGCCGCGATCTCCTCCTGTTCGCGGACGAACACCGCGTGGAAGAGGGCCGACTTGCCCTCGAAGTGGTGGTAGGCCGCGCCCTTGGTGACCCCGGCGGCGGCCGCCACCGCGGCGATCGAGGTCGTCGCGTACCCGTCCCTGCCGAAGAGCCGCTGCGCCGCCGCGATCAGCTGCGCGGTGGTCGCGTCCGAGCGTTCCGCCTGTGTACGGCGGGCAGTTGAGCGCGCTGACGGCGGTGGGGGGATCACGATCGGCTCCTCTTGACGAACATACTCACGGTACGTAGGTTCCGCACCAGTTGCATACCTTCGGTATGAAAGCGAGTTGAGCATGACAAAGCCGCTCTTCGCAATCTACGGAGCCTATGGCCACACCGGACGCCTCGTGGCCTCCGAACTTCGCGCCAGAGGAGCGGAGTTACTCCTGGTCGGCCGCGACACCGAGGCCTTACAGGCCCTGGCGGACGAACTCGACGCGGGGCAGCGGGTGCGGACCCGCACCGCCTCCGTGGACGACGCCACGGCCCTGCGCGAGGTGATGACCGCCGCCGACGTACTCATCCAGTGCGCGGGGCCCTTCGCGATCACCGGCGCTCCAGTCGCGGCCGCCGCCGCGGAAGTGGGCTGCCACTACATCGACCACGCACTCGAACCCCACCACGTGAAAGGAGTCTTCGACACCGCCCAGGCCACGGCGCAGCGCACCGGTGCCGTCATGATCCCCGCCCTCAGCTTCTACGGCGGCCTCGGTGACCTCCTGGCCGGAGCGGTGTCGGACGGCATCGCGGGCATCGACCGGATCGTCGTCGCGTACGCGGTGAACGGCTGGCGGCTGACCACCGGTGCCAAGAACACCGCGACCCACCTCTTCGCCGAGACCGAACGCCTCACCTTCGAGAACGGCGCCCTGCACGCGGGCTACGTCGAGCCCCGCAACGCCGTGTTCCCCTTCCCGCCGCCGCTCGGCCCACGTTCGATGATCGCCCCGTTCCCGTCGAGCGAGGTCGTGACGGTCCCGCGCCATGTCCCCGTCCGCGCCGTGGACTTGATGCTCAGCACCAGCGCCTTCGAGGCCGAGAAGGCGTTCGAGAGCGAGCACATCGGCGCCGCGGAACGCGCGGCCACCGACTTCACCGTGGCCGTCCAGGCGATGTGGGAAGGAGGCAGCGCTGCAGGGCAGTTGACGGGCCACGACCTGTGGCGGGCCGGTGCGCTTGCCTCGGTGGAGGGCGCGACGCGGATCGCGGAGGGAAGGGGCCCGACGAAGACAGGGGTTCTCGCCCCCGGCGAGGCGTTCTCGGCGGAGCCGTTCCTGCGGGATCTGGAGCGCCAGGGCGCGTTCACGCTCACGCTGCGACGCGGGGAGGCGTGAGCGGGATGACGAAAACGTCATCGACCACGAACGAGCCGGTCCTCGTCACCGGGGCCGCGGGAGGGCAGCAGGGTTCCACCGGCCGCCATGTGGTGCGGCTGCTGCTCGACCGCGGCCAGGCGGTACGCGCCTTCGTGCGCACCGACGACGACCGCGCCGCCGCGCTGCGGAAGATGGGTGCGGAGGTGGTCGTCGGGGATCTGCGCGAGATCACGGACGTGCGCGCGGCGGTACGGGGCGTGCGCCGCGCCTTCTTCACCTATCCGGTCACCGACGGCCTGCTTGAGGCGACCGGCGCCTTCGCGGCAGCGGCCCGGCGGGAGGGCCTCGAACGCGTCGTCGAGGTGTCCCAGCTGGCGGCGGCCCCGGACGCGGGAACGCCACGGATGCGGCAGCACTGGGTCGCAGAGGAGGTCTTCGACTGGGCGGGGATCGGGGCGGTGCACCTGCGCGCCGGGGTCTTCTTCGAGAACCTGGACTTCCTGGTGCGCGCGGGCGGCGGCCGCGAGCTCGCGATGCCGCTGGGCTCCCCGGACACGGTGCTTCCGCTGATCGCGGGGGAGGACGTGGCGCGGGTCGGCGCGGGGCTCCTCGCGGACCCGCTGCCCTCGTGCGCCGATCCCGTGGTGCTGCTCACCGGGCAGATCCTGAGCGTGGGGGAGGCCGTGCGGACGTACGGCGACGGCCTGAGGTACGTGGACGTGTCACCGGAGGAGTGGCATGAGCGCGCGATGTCCCTGTACGGGGACGCGCACGTGGTGGCCCACTTGGACAAACTGTGGGAACTGTTCCGCCTGATCGGCGCGCACCACGAGCTGTATCAGGTGACGGAGGCGATCGAGCGGTTCGGGGGTGGCGCGCCGGGGACGCTGCGGGAGTTCGTGCGGGGCCGTCGCGCCTGAATCCATGCAGCCCGTCCGGCGTTTGAGGACGGACTCGGCTTTCGGGAAGGGGCGGGGGTGGGGAATGATCGATCAAACGGCAACCCTGCCCAACCCGCCCCCGATCTTCATCCCGACCCCGCACCGGAGGAATACGTGCAGCACCACCCCGTCACGGTAGTGACCGGCGGCAGCCGCGGCATCGGCGCAGCCATCTCCACCCGCCTCGCCAAGGACGGCCACCACATCGCCCTCGGCTACCACTCCGACGCCGACGCCGCCGAGAAGGTGGCCGCGGAGGTCCGCGCGACAGGCGCCCGCTGCCTCACCGTCCGGATGGACACCGCCGACGAGGCGGACGTCGACCGCCTCTTCGAGACCGCGGCCGCGGACCTCGGCCCGGTCACGGGGCTCGTGAACAACGCCGGGATCGGCGCCCCCGTGGGCCCCCTCGCGGACGCCGACGTCACCGCCATGCGCCGCGCGCTCGACGTGAACGTACTCGGTTATCTGCTCTGCGCGCGCCGCGCGATCCGCGACATGCAGCGGACCGGCGCCGGCGGCGGCATCGTGAACATCTCCTCCGCGGCGGCGACCCTCGGCGCCCCGGGTGAGTACGTCCACTACGCCGCCGCCAAGGGAGCCGTCGACACGATGACCGTCGGCCTGTCGAAGGAGGTCGCGGCGGACGGCATCCGCGTCAACGCGGTCGCGCCCGGCGTGATCTGGACCGAGTTCCACGCGGACCCGGAGCGTCCGGCGAAGCTCGCGGGAAACATCCCCCTGGGGCGCTCGGGCCACCCCGATGAGATCGCGGCGGCCGTCGCATGGCTGCTCTCGGCCGAGGCGTCGTACGCGACCGGGACGATCCTGCGGGTCGCCGGCGGACGGTGAGCCCGTGTCCGGCACGTTCCCTAGGCTTGGCGCATGATCACCGAATCCGCCCGCATCACCCCGGACGTCGTCATGCGCCCCGCCAGGCCGGAGGACGCCGATGGTCTCGCGCACGCCCGGCTGCGCAGCCGCGCTCATCTGGAGCCGTGGGAACCCAGCAGACCCGAGGACTACTTCACCCGGCAGGCTCAGGCGGCCCGGCTCCGCGCCCAACTGGAGGAGTGCCGGGCCGGGCGGACGGCTCCCTGGGTGCTCGACCGTGACGGGGACATCGTCGGCTCGGTCACGATGTCCCACATCGTCCTCGGCCCGCTGCGCAGCGGGAATCTCGGCTACTGGATCGACGTGGACCACGTCGGCCGCGGCCTCGCCACCGCCGCCGTCGAGCAAGCCTGCGCCTTCGCGGACACCGAGCTCGGCCTGCACCGCGTGGAGGCGGGCACGCTCCTCGACAACGTGCCCTCGCAGCGCGTGCTCACCAAGTGCGGCTTCGAGGAATTCGGGGTCGCGCCGAAGTTCCTGCACATCAACGGCGCCTGGCGCGACCACCGGCTCTTCCAGCGGATCCTCAACGACCGCACCCCCTGAGACGATCTCAGGGGGCGCGGTTGTCCGAACAGACTGCGAGCGTCTAGATGATGTCCTCCGCGATCTCCGCCTGCTCCCGCTCCGACCCGTACGCCGACGGCGTGCTGTAGGAGCGCCGCGCCACGAACCACCACACCGTGGCGAGCGTCAGCACCACGACGAGCGCGATCGACGCGTAGTTCATCGTGTCGACGGTCACCGGCGAGACCTGCGGCAGGCAGAACAGGACCGTCACGAACGCCACCCAGATCACCGCGACCCAGCCGATGGGCTTGCTCCAGCGGCCCAGGTTCCACGGGCCGGGCTGGAAGCGGTCGCCCGCCCGCAGCCGCAGGTAGATCGGGATGGCGTACGCGGGCGTGATGCCGATGACGTTGATGGCGGTGACGGCGGTGTACGCGGTCGTCGAGTACAGCGACGGCAGGGCGATGACCGCGGCGAGGCCGACCGAGAGCCACACCGCGGGCACCGGGACCTGGGTGCGGGAGCTGACCTTGCGCCACACCTTGGAGCCGGGCAGCGCGTTGTCGCGGCTGAACGCGAAGACCATCCGGCTGGCCGCCGCCGTCTCGGCGTTGCCGCAGAACAACTGCGCCACGATCACGATGAGCAGCAGGGCCGTCGCGCCGGACTCGCCGATGGCGTCGATCATGATCTGCGCCGGCGGCACCCCGGTCTCGGTGTTCTGGGTGCCCGCGTAGTCCTGGATCGCGAACGTGAGACCGGCGAGCAGCACGAAGCCGGCTATCCAGGACGCCCAGATGGCGCGCACGATGCCGCGTGCCGCGGTCACCGAGGCGTTGGAGGTCTCCTCCGACAGGTGGGCGGAGGCGTCGTACCCGCAGAAGGTGTACTGCGCCAGGAGCAGACCGATCGCGGTGACGTAGAGCGGGTTGTCCCAGCCGGTGTCGTTGACGAACTCGCCGAAGACGAAACCGGGCGACTGGTGGTGGTCCGGCACGATCGCGAGGACGCCCACGATCACGGCGACACCGGCCACGTGCCACCACACGCTGATCGAGTTGAGCAGACTGACCAGACGTACGTTGAAGAGGTTGAGGACGGCGTGCAGGAGCAGGATGCAGAGGAAGATCAGGAAGGTCTTCTCCGGCGTGGGCGTGAAGCCGAACTTCAAGTTGAGGAACGCTCCGGAGAAGAGCGCGGCGCCGTAGTCGATGCCCGCGATGGCGCCGAGCAGGCCGAGCAGGTTCAGCCAGCCCGTGTACCAGCCCCAGCGTCGGCCGCCGAGCCGGTCGGCCATGTAGTAGAGGGCGCCCGAGGTCGGGTACGCGCTGGTGACCTCGGCGAGCGCCAGGCCCACGAAGAGCACGAAGAGGCCGACGCCTGCCCAGCCCCAGAGCATCACGGCCGGGCCGCCGGTGCCGAGCCCGAAGCCGTACAGGGTCATGCAGCCGGAGAGGATGGAGATGACGGAGAAGCTGATGGCGAAGTTGCCGAAGCCGCCCATCCGACGTGCCAGGACCGGCTGGTAACCGAGCTCCCTGAGCCGTTGTTCCTCGTCGGGCAGGGGGGCCGCGGTCGAGTCGGGACTCGACCAGGTGGTGCGGGACACGGATGTACCTCCGTCGGGGAGCGGTGGACCGGGGGAGCTGGTGGTGCTGATTGCGATGGACCGTGCCGAGGAGGGTGTGCTCAGTCCGGATCCCGCACGGCGCTCAGACAGCGCGTACGTGCCTGCGTGAATACCTCGGCCGCGGCGTCTGCGTCGCCGGGCGAGCGCGTGCGGTACGTCCAGGGCGCCACGGTGTAGAAGGGGTCGAGCACCTCGAACACCCGCGCCGCGTCCGCGAATTGATGCGCGCCCCATAACGCGTGGGCGACGTGGCTGAGGTCGAGCAGTGAGGTCGCCGCGGGCCGGGTGTGCTCGAACCACAGGTGCAGGGCGCGCAGGGCGGAGCGGGTCGCGTCCTCCCCGATCCAGTGCAGGTCCAGGGCGTTCTCGGCGCCGCCGTCCTTGCGGTACCGCTCGACGCGCACATACAGGGGCAGTACGTGGAGCGCGGAACCGGTGGGCGCCGAACCGGACGCCCAGTGGGCGAAGTTGACCGCTTCGGTGAGCGGTCCTCCGGGGCGCCGGGTGTACGCGAACTGCAGCATCCGGTGGTAGGCCTCGCGGTTGCCGGGGTCCCGCTTGTCGGCCTCGGCGAGGAGATGCCACGGGCCGGGGAAGAGCATCGGCTCGGGAGCGGGCACCCGGTGTTCGTCCCAGCGCTGCCCCTTGTCGAGCTGGGCGAGGGCGAGCAGGCAGACCCACGGCACGGGGTCCTCGGGGGAGGCGTCGATCGTCGCGCCGCAGGCCGCTGCCGCCTCGCGCCACAGCTCGTTGGTGTGGCGGTGTCCGGCGCGATGGGCGCGCAGGGTCCGCTCGACCAGGACCCTGGTGTGCAGGACGGCTGCCGCCGCGCTGTGCGGCTCCTCGGCCTGCCAGGCCCTGACCACGTCGGAACCCGCGACGGCGGCGGCGAGGATCTGTGTGCGCTGCGTCCAGAGACCCCAGTCGGGGGTCGAGTCGAGCAGGTTGCGCGTCGACACCCAGCGACCCGTCTTGAGGTCCTGGAGAACGGCGCGCAACTGTTCGTCGTGGCCCGCCGGGTGGTACACGGGGCGGCCTGACGGAGTGGGCATGAATCCTCTGTGGGGGCAGAGAGTGGCGGGCAGGGGCTGAACTGGCTTGTTCGGGAGTGATGTTGTTTGTTCGGCGGTCAGTGTAGATCTGTAACTTCCGTTTGCAGGGCGGTTCGTGGATCTTTTGGGATCGAATTCCGTTCAACTCGGCGCGCCGGTTGGTAATTTGAGAAAAAGTCAGTCGGGGACCGGCCCGCGAAGGGGCCTCTTGACGCCTTCCCGGGCGCTGTAGCAGGCTTCCGCGGTGATCACCAACGGCGGAGGACCGCGCGGCGAGGCTGTCCTCGCCATCGACCAGGGCACGTCCGGCACGAAGGCTCTCGTCCTCTGTCCGGAGCGCGGGGTGATCGGTTCCGGCGCCGCACCCGTGCGCCCGCGCCACCTCCCCGGCGGCCGGGTGGAGGTCGACCCGGCGGCCCTTCTCACCTCGGTCGTCGACGCGGGGCGCCGCGCCCTCGCGGACGCCGGGGAGCCGGTCGCCGCCGTCGGCCTCGCCAACCAGGGCGAGACGGTCCTCGCGTGGGACCCCGCCTCCGGCAGCCCGCTGACCGAGGCGATCGTCTGGCAGGACCGCCGAGCGGAGCCCCTCTGTGCAGAACTCGCGCCGTACGCGGATGAGTTGAGGCACCTGACAGGACTGCCCCTCGACCCCTACTTCGCCGCCCCGAAAATGGCATGGATACGCCGCCACCTCACCCGGGAGGGCGTCGTCACCACCAGCGACGCGTGGCTGATCCACCGGCTCACCGGCGCGTTCGTCACCGACGCGGCGACCGCCGGACGCACCCAGCTCCTCGACCTGGACGACGCCACATGGGCGCCACGCGCCCTTGACGTCTTCGGCCTCGCCGACGAGCGGCTGCCCCAGGTCGTCGACGCGGCGGGCCCGGTGGGCACCACAAAGGCCTTCGGCCCCGAACTCCCGCTGACCGGCCTCCTCGTCGACCAGCAGGCCGCGCTGCTCGCCCAGGACGTGACCGAGCCGGGCACCGCCAAATGCACCTACGGCACCGGCGCGTTCCTGCTCGCCCAGACCGGCTCGCGCCCACGCCGCGGCGACTCCGGCCTGGTCAGCTGCGTCGCCTGGCGTCTCGCCGGGGAGAGCAGCTACTGCCTCGACGGACAGGTCTACACGGCCGCGTCCGCCGTACGCTGGCTCACGGACCTCGGCGTGATCGAGGGGGCGGCGGACCTCGACCAGGTCGGCTCGTCGGTGACGGACGCGGGCGGCGTCACCTTCGTGCCCGCGCTCGCCGGGCTCGCGGCGCCCTGGTGGCGCGGCGACCTGCGCGGCTCGATCACCGGACTCGGCCTCGACACGGCCCCCGGCCATCTGGTCCGCGCCCTGTGCGACGGCGTCGCGGCCCAGGTGGTCTCCCTCGCCGACGCCGTCGCCGCCGACCTGGGCGAGCCCCTGACGAGCCTGCGCGTCGACGGCGGCCTGACGCGCTCGGCCCTCCTGATGCAGACCCAGGCCGACCTCCTGCAACTCCCCGTGGAGGTATCGGCGTTGCCCGATGTCACCGCCCTCGGTGTGGGGGCCGTCGCCCGCATGGGCCTCGACCCGAAGCTCACGGTGCGCGACGCCGTCCCCCGGTGGCAGCCCGCCGCCGTGTACGAGCCGAAGATCGACGCCACGCGGGCCGCCGAGCGCCTCGGGGGGTTCCGCTCGGCGGTCGACGCCCTGCTCGACCGCGCGCCCGCCCCCTCGTCATGAGCGTCACCACCAAGGGCCCACTGCCGTCCGAGCCCTACGACGTGACCGTCGTAGGCGCCGGGGTGGTCGGCACGGCCATCGCCAGGGAGCTCGCCCGGCACCCCCGCCTCCGCGTCGCCCTGGTCGAAGCCTCCGGCGACGTGGGCGACGGCACGTCGAAGGCCAACACCGCGATCCTGCACACCGGCTTCGACGCCGTGCCCGGCTCCCTGGAAGCCCGCCTCGTACGCGAGGGAAGCCGCCGACTGGCCGCGTACGCAGCCGAGACGGGCATCCCCGTCGAACCCGTCGGGGCGCTGCTCATCGCCTGGGACGAGGAGCAACTGGCTGCGCTCCCGGGCCTGTTGCAGAAGGCGGAGCGCAACGGCTGCACCGACGCCCGCATCATCGGTGCCGACGAGGTCCGGGCCCGCGAACCACACCTGGGCGACGGCGTGTTGGGCGCACTTGACGTCCCCGGCGAGTCGATCATCTGCCCCTGGACGACGACACTCGCACACGCCACCCAGGCCGTGCGCGCGGGAGTGGACCTGCACCTCAACTGCGCGGTGGAGCAGGCCGGCCCGGCACGATCGCCGGACGACGACACCGCCACCCGCCACGAACTGACCACGCCCCGCGGCGTCATAAACACCCGCCACCTCATCAACGCAGCGGGCCTGCACGCCGACGTACTCGACCGGCGGCTGCTCGGCCGCGGCGAGTTCACCGTGACCCCGCGCCGCGGCCAGCTCATCGTCTTCGACAAGCTCGCCCGCGACCTGGTCAGCCACATCCTGCTGCCCGTGCCGACGGCACTCGGCAAGGGCGTCCTTGTGGCGCCGACCGTGTACGGGAACGTCCTTCTCGGGCCCACCGCCGAGGAGTTGGACGACAAGAGGGCCACCGGCACGACCGAGGACGGTCTCGCCGGACTGCGCGCCAAGGGCCGGCGCATCCTGCCCGCGCTCCTCGACGAGGAGGTCACCACGGTCTACGCCGGACTGCGGGCGGCCACCGAGCACGACGACTACCAGATCCACGCCTCACCGAAGGAGCGGTACATCACCGTCGGCGGCATCCGCTCCACGGGCCTCACCGCGTCGATGGCCATCGCGGAGCACGTCGTGGGCCTGCTCGCCGAGACCGCGGGCCCCGACCTCGACCTGACGGCTCCCAAGGACCTGGACCCGGTGGCCATGCCGAACCTGGGAGAGGCCTTCCCCCGCCCCTACCAGCGCGCCGACCTCATCGCGACCGACCCCGCGTACGGCAGCATCGTCTGCCACTGCGAGCGCGTGACCCGCGGGGAGATCAGGGACGCCCTCATCAGCACCGTTCCACCCGGCTCACTGGACGGACTGCGGCGCCGGACCCGCGCGCGGGGCGGGCGCTGCCAGGGGTTCTACTGCGGGGCCGCCGTACGTGAACTCTTTGACGGCTGGGGCGAGTCGGGGGCGACGCGATGAGGCGGCGGCGGAGCGTGGACGTACTCGTCGTGGGCGGGGGCCCCGCGGGGCTCGCCGCGGCCGCACGCCTCGCCGCGTCGGGCGCGGGCACGGTGGAGGTCCTGGAGCGTGAGGCGCGGGCCGGCGGGGTGCCGCGCCACTGTCACCACGGCGGGTTCGGGCGGTGGGGAGTGACGGGGCCGCAGTACGCGGAGAGCCTCGTCGAGGCCGCGCTCGGCGCCGGAGCGGCCGTGCGGACCGGGGTGAGCGCCACCGGCTGGGCCGGGCCACTGGCCGTGGAGACGACCGGACCGCACGGCCTGGAACAGATCACCGCACGTGCCGTGGTCCTCGCCACGGGCGCGCGGGAAAGACCGCGGACGGCACGTCTCGTGTCGGGCACGCGCCCGGCGGGGGTCTACACCACGGGAGAGCTGCAGCAGGCGGTCAACATCTACCGCCAGGAGATCGGGACCCGCGCGGTCGTCGTCGGCGCGGAGCCGGTGAGCTACGCGGCGCTGTCCGCTCTGCGGCGCGCGGGCGTGCGGGTCGTCGCGCTCGTCACGGAGGAGGCACGGGCCCAGGTCGGCCCGGGCAGGGCCGCGGTCGCCCGCCTCGGGGTCCCCTCGGTGCCGCTGCTGACGGAGGCGTCGGTGACCGAACTCCTGGGCCGCGGGCGGCTGTCGGGAGTACGGCTGCGGCGGCACGACGGCCGGGAGCGCGTGCTCGCCTGCGACACGGTGGTGTTCACCGGAGACTTCGTCCCCGACCACGAACTGGCGCGGCGCGGAGGCGTGCTCCTGGACCCCGGCACGCGGGGCCCGGCGGTGGACCCCTCGTTCCGCACCGCGACGCCAGGAGTCTTCGCGGTGGGCAGCGGGGTACACGCGGTGGAACCGGCGCGGGTGGCGGCGGGGGAGGGGGTGCGGGTCGCGGGTTCGGTGCGGCGGCATCTCGGGGGCGAGGGGTGGCCGGGCGGCGCGGTGCCGCTGGTGGCGGATGCCCCTCTGCGCTGGGTGGCGCCGAACCGGCTGGTGCCGGGCGCGTCGGGCGGCCGCTTCGTCCTGCGGACGGCGGAGGCTTTGATCTGCCCTGTCCTGGTGGTGAGGCAGGACGGGCGGTGCTTGTACCGACAGCGGGCGCTGGGGGCAGCTCTTCCTAATCGGGGGTTGTACCTCTCGGGGTCTTGGGTCGGGAAGGTGGACGCGGGTGGGGGGCCGGTACGGGTGGCGGTCGGTTAGGGCCCTTCTTTCGCCCCAGCCCCGCCCCTTCCCGAAAACCGTGCCTGCGCCCCGGGCCTACCTGAGGCTCCGCCCCAGACCCCGCTCCTCAAACGCCGGAGGGGCTGAATCTTTCAGCCCCTCCGGCGTTTGAGGAGGGCCCTCGCGCCGAGCGAGTTTCGGGAAGGGGCGGGGCTGGGGAAGGAAAACGGCTCTTCCGCCCAGCGCAGCCTCCCCGTACACTCAAAACTAGCAGTGCTAATTTACGTCAAGCCGTCACGCAGTGACCCCGCAGACGACGACCGCAAACGATCCGGAGCCGTATCGTGCGCCCAGTCCACTTCGCCGCAGCCCGCCGCACCCCCATCGGCAAACTCCGCGGCACCCTGTCCTCCGTCCGCCCGGACGACCTCGCCGCCACCGTCGTACGGGGCCTCCTCGCGGGCACGCCCCAGCTGGACCCCGCCCGGATCGACGACATCTACTGGGGCGCCGCCAACCAGGCGGGCGAGGACAACCGCAACGTGGCCCGCATGGCCGCCCTCCTCGCCGGCCTCCCGGACTCCGTGCCCGGCGCCACGGTGAACCGCCTCTGCGCCTCCGGCATGGAAGCCGTCACCGCCGCCGCCCGCACCATCGCCTCGGGCGAGGCCGACGTCGTCCTCGCGGGCGGCTCCGAGTCGATGAGCCGCGCCCCCTTCGTGCTGCCCCGCCCCGACGAAGCGCTGCCGCACAAGATGGAGACCGCCGACACCCGCCTGGGGTGGCGCCTGGTCAACCCCGCCATGAAGGACCTGCACGGCGTCCTCGCGATGGGCGAGACCGCCGAAGAAGTCGCCGAACGCCACGGCATCTCCCGCGAACGCCAGGACACCTTCGCCCTCCGCAGCCACCAAAAGGCCACCGAGGCCCGCAAGAACGGCCACTTCGACGACGAGATCCTCCCCGTCACGCTGCCCGACGGCACCCTCGTCGAGCGCGACGAATGCATCCGTGAGGACACCTCGTACGAGAAGCTCAGCGGCCTGCGTCCCGTCTTCCGCAAGGGCGGCACCGTCACCGCGGGCAACGCGTCGCCGATGAACGACGGCGCGGCAGGACTCCTCCTCGTCAGCGAGGAGGCCCTGAACGACCTCGGGCTCGAATCCCTCGGGCGGTACGTCGCGGGCGCCTCCGCCGGTGTGCATCCGGACGTCATGGGCATCGGGCCCGTACCCGCGACCCAGAAGGCGCTCACCCGCGTCGGATGGTCCGTCGGCGACCTCCAGGAGGCCGAGTTCAACGAGGCGTTCGCGGCCCAGGCGCTCGCCTGCGTCGACGCCCTGGGCATCGACCCGGAGCTGGTGAACCCGACCGGCGGCGCCATCGCCATCGGCCACCCCCTCGGCTGCTCCGGAGCCCGCATCCTGACCACGCTGCTGCACCGCATGCGCCGCACCGGATCGGCCCGCGGCCTCGCCACCATGTGCGTGGGCGTCGGCCAGGGCAGCGCGCTGCTCGTCGAGCGCGGCTGAGCCCGCCCCTCCTCAAAGCTGCAAGGCCGCACGGAACGCAAGGAAACGGAGCACCACCCATGGCCACGCTGTCCCTCGCCGCGATCCTCGCCGAACCCGCCCGCCGCCGGCCGGACCGCACCGCCCTCGTCGAGGGCGAACTGCGGCTCACCTTCGGCGAATTGTGGGAGCAGGCCCGTACGCAGGCCGCGGCCCTCGTGGGGCTCGGTGTGCGGCCGGGGGACCGGGTCGCCCTGATGGCGCCCAACACCGCGGAGTTCCCCCGCGCCTACTACGCGATCCTCGCCGCGGGCGGAGTCGTCGTCCCCGTACACCTCCTGCTCTCCGCGGAGGAGGTCGAGCACGTCCTGCGGGACAGCGGCGCCACCCTGCTCCTGTGTCACCCCGCACAGGCCGAGACGGGCAAGGCCGCTGCCGCAGCCACCGGCGTACGCATGCTGACCCTCGGCGAGGGCGGCGAACTGGAGACCCTGACGGGCGCGGCCGAACCGCTCCCCAGTTACGTCACCCGGGACGCCGACGACCCCGCCGTCGTCTTCTACACCAGCGGCACCACGGGAGTCCCCAAGGGCGCCGTGCTCAGCCACTTCAACCTGGTGATGAACGCGACCGTCTGCGCCTTCGACGCCCATGACGTGCGCGACGACGACATCGCGCTCGGCGCGCTCCCGCTCTTCCACGCGTTCGGCCAGAGCGTCTCCATGAACGCGACCTGGCGCGCGGGCGCGACGCTCGTCCTGCTGCCGCGCTTCGACGCCGCGCGGGCGATCGAACTGATGGCGGCGGAGGGCGTCAACACCTTCCACGGGGTGCCGACGATGTACGTGAACCTCGTGGCCGCCGCTGCCACCGCCCCCGAACTGCCCACGCTGCGGCTCGCGGTCTCCGGCGGCGCCTCGCTGCCCGTGGCCGTACTCGAACGCTTCGAGGAGGCCTTCGGCGTACCGGTCTACGAGGGCTACGGGCTCTCCGAGACCTCGCCCACCGCCTCCGTGAACCAGCCCGTCTTCGGCACCAAGGCGGGCAGCATCGGCCACCCGCTGTGGGGCGTCGACGTGGAGATCGCGCGGGCCGACGTCGAGGAGCGGATCGAACTGCTGCCGACGGGGGAGCTGGGGGAGGTCGTGGTCCGCGGCCACAACGTCTTCTCCGGCTATCTGGGCCGCCCGGAGGCGACCGCCGAGGCCGTCGTCGACGGCTGGTTCCGCACCGGTGACCTCGGGACCAAGGACGCCGACGGGTTCCTGGCCATCGTCGACCGCAAGAAGGACGTCATCATCCGTGGCGGCTTCAACGTGTACCCGCGCGAGGTCGAAGAGGTGCTGATGCGCCACCCGGACGTCGCGCACGTCGCCGTGATCGGTCTGCCCGACGACGTGCACGGCGAGGAGATCTGCGCCGTCGTCGTCGCGGCCCCGGGCGCCGCCCCCGACGCCGCGGGCATCACCGAGTGGTCCAAGGAGCACCTGGGCCGCCACAAGTACCCGCGCCGCGTCGAGTTCACCGGCGAACTGCCGCTCGGCCCCAGCATGAAGGTCCTCAAGCGGGAGCTGCGGGTCACCTACAGCGGGGCGTAGGCTTCGCCCGCGCATGGACATATCTTTCTGGGAATTCGCCGCGCTCGCCGCGGCCGCGGTGCTCGTCGGCTTCTCGAAGACCGCCGTCAGCGGGGCCAACACGGTCAGCCTCGCGGTCTTCGCCGCGGTCCTGCCGGCGCGCGAGTCGACCGGGGTCCTGCTGCCCATCCTCATCGCGGGCGACGTCCTGGCCGTCCTCACCTACCGCAGGCATGCCCACTGGCCCACCCTGTGGCGGCTGTTCCCCGCCGTCGCGGGCGGCGTGGTCGTCGGCACCGTCTTCCTGATGTGGGCCGACGACGCCGTGGTGCGTACGTCGATCGGGGCGATCCTGCTGATGATGGCGGGGGTCACGGTGTGGCGGCGCAGAGCCGCCGTGGGCGGGGCGGAAGGGGCGGAAGGGGCGGAAGGGGCGGAATACTCGCGTGGCTCCCGCCTCAAGGCCCCTTCCTACGGCGTGCTCGGCGGCTTCACCACCATGGTCGCCAACGCCGGCGGCCCGGTCATGTCGATGTATCTGCTTTCCGCGGGTTTCCAGAAGCTCAGCTTCCTGGGGACGTCGGCGTGGTTCTTCCTCATCGTCAACACCTCAAAGGTGCCGTTCAGCGCGGGCCTCGGCCTGATCGACGCGCACTCACTGCTGCTCGACGCGGCGCTCGTGCTCTTCGTCATCCCGGGCGCCCTCATCGGCAAGGCCGCCGTGCACCGCATCAACCAGCGTCTCTTCGAGCAGCTGGTGATCGGGGCAACGGTGCTCGGCGGCCTGCAACTGCTGCTGCGCTGAAACCGCCCGAGTCCCGCCGTGCGGTGCCGCGTAGCGTCGGGGCCATGCACGTGCTCGCCCTCGGCGGAACCACCGAAGCCCGCGGGCTCGCCGCCTCCCTCGCCGCTCGCCGGGCCGCGCTCGAAGGAGACGTACGCATCGGGGGGTTCGGCGGTGTGAAGGGCCTGGCCGCCGGGCTGCGGGAGCAGGAGGTGGCCGCCGTCGTGGACGCCACCCACCCCTTCGCCGCCGCCACCATCAGCGAGCGCGCGGTCCGGGCCGCGGCGGCCACCGGCGTTCCGTCCGTCATGCTGCGCAGGCCCGGCTGGATGCCGGAGCCGGGCGACCGCCGGCACGACGCCGCTTCGCCCGCCGACGCGGCCGCGCTGCTTCCTGCGCTCGGCCGCCGCGTCTTCCTGACCACGGGCCGGCTCGGCCCCGCCGCCTTCGCGGACTCGCCCTACACGGTCGAAGCGGAGACCACGCTGCTGCGCGAGTACCGCGTCGACGTCCTGGGTCCTGGGTCCCGGTGACCAAGGACAGCGGCGGCGCGGCCACCGCCGCCAGACTCACCGCTGCCCGCGCGCTGTCGGTGCCCGTGGTGATCGTCCGGCGCCCACCGCCACCGGAGGGCGCGACGGTGCTGCCGGACGAGAAAAGCGTGCTGTCACACCTGGGGGATGGCCTCGGCCCGGGACCCCGTCAGCGCCCTTCTGACGGATCTCCATGGCGTCGCGACGCCCGGCACGCACCCTCGCCGCACGGCGCAAAGGGGCGGGTGGCTCCGCCGCATGACCCTTCACACCGCACTCCCTCAGCCTCAGGCCGGGGGACCTCAGCGCACGCACCGAACGCCGCTCCGTCTCCCACGGGAATCCGTCAGAAGGGCCCTAGACGCTGCCTGACGGGACCGCGAGGTGTCGCCGCCCCTCGGGGGCCAGGCCGTGCTCCAGGTCCTCGACGAGCAGCCGCTTCGCGATCGCGTCGACCGCCTTGACGAGGTCCTGGTCGGCGGGACGGCCGCTGTCCCGCTCCACCTGCTCGCCCAGCCACCCGGCCCACGCCTTGCCGATCACGTCGGCCTCGCGTGCTCCCGCGGGCGTGTGCGAGAAGAGCAGGCCGGAGCGGGTGAGGAAGCCTTCCTCGACCATGCGGTCGAACACCGGCACAAGGACTTCGGCCGGCAGCTGACGCCGGGCGGCGATCAGGCTCAGACTGGCGTGCCCGACCATCCGGTCGAAGAGCGACACCTGCATCACGGCCCACGCCCCGGCGATGTCGAGGCGGGTGTCGGACCCGCGGATGACACGACGAGCGGTGTCCATGCCGGTGTTGCGGATGATGTTGCCCACCGCCAGTTCGAGCACCCGGTCCGGGCTGCCGCCCGAGGTCGGCGACGCGAAGCCCTCGCCCATGTCCGATGAACTCATCCGCGCGCTGTCCCGCAGCTGCACCTGCTTGAGGAAGAGGGCCACCAGGAACCCGAGCAGCGCCACGGGCACCGTCCACAGGAACACGGTGTGCAGCGTGTCGGCGTACGCCTTGATGATGGGTGCCGCCGCCTCCGGGGGCAGGCCGTGCAGCCCTGCCGGACTCTGCGCGGCCTTGGCCACCACGGCGGGGTCGGCGGACCCGGCCTTCGCCGCCGCCGCGATCCCGTCCTCCAGATTCGGCTTCAGCGTATTGGCGTAGATCGTCCCGAACACGGCGGTGCCGAAGGAGCTGCCGAGCGTACGGAAGAAGGTGACCCCGGAGGTCGCCGTACCCAGATCCGAGTAGACGACCGTGTTCTGCACGGCGATGGTCAGGACCTGCATGCAGAGCCCGATGCCGGAGCCCAGGACGAACATGTAGAGGGATTCGAGCCAGGTGCTCGTCTCGTTGTCCATCAGGGAGAGCAGATAGAGCCCTAGCGCCATGACCAGCGCACCCACGATGGGAAAGATCCGGTACTTCCCGGTCTTGCTCACCACGTTGCCGCTGAAGATGGACGCGATGAGCAGCCCGATCACCATGGGCAGCGTCCGCACACCCGAGATGGTGGCCGAGTCCCCGTCGACGTACTGCAGATAGGTCGGCAGGAAGGTCATCGCGCCCAGCATCGCGAAGCCGACGATGAAGCTGAGGATCGAGCAGACGGTGAAGACGGGATTGGCGAAGAGCCGCATCGGCAGCATCGGTTCGGCGGCCCGCGTCTCGACGACGCAGAACAGCGCGAGCGAGATCGCACCGCCGACGAACAGCGCGATGATGGTGCCCGACCCCCACGCGTACTGGTTGCCGCCCCAACTCGTCGCCAGGATCAGCGCGCTGGCGCCGATCGCGACGAACGCGATGCCGAGATAGTCGATGACGGGCCGCACCGCCGACTTCACGACGGGGATAGTGCGGGCCGCGGCGATCACCACGACGATCGCGATGGGCACGTTGACGTAGAAGGCCCAGCGCCAGGTCAGATGGTCGGTGAAGAGCCCGCCGAGCAGCGGCCCGATGACGGTGGACACCCCGAAGACGGCACCGATCGCACCCTGGTACTTGCCGCGCTCACGGAGCGGGATGACGTCGGCGATCAACGCCATCGACGTCACCATGAGACCGCCCGCGCCGATGCCCTGCAGGGCGCGCCAGGCGATGAGCAGCGTCATGTTGGTCGACAGACCACACAGGAACGAGCCGGTGATGAAGACGATCGCCGAGACCTGAAAGACGATCTTCCGCCCGAAGAGATCGCCGAACTTTCCGACGAGCACGGTGGCGACGGTCTCGGCGAGCAGGTACGACGTCACGACCCACGACATGTGCTCGGCGCCGCCCAGATCCGCCACGATCGTGGGCAGTGCGGTGCCCACGATGGTCTGGTCGAGCGCGGCGAGCAGCATCCCCAGCATGATCGTCACGAAGACGATGTTGCGGCGGCGCTTGTCGAGGACGGGCGGCCCCTGCGCGGGGGCCTCGGCGGCGGGCTCGGCGGTGGTCGTCACACCGTCACCCTCACACCGGGCACGGGCGTGTGCATGCGGGGCCGGTCCGGTCCGGTGACGCCGGGGTCCGGTGACGCCGGGCTCGCGCGGATTGCCTCAGTCCAGGTTGCGGCGCAGCAGATAGGTGTCCATGATCCACCCCTTGCGCTCGCGAGCCTCGGCCCGGAGGGCCTCGATGCGCGGAGCGGCCTCATCGAGAGGCCCGGAGACGAGGATCTCGTCGGGGGTCCCGATGTAGGCACCCCAGTAGATGAACATGTCGCCGCCGTCCTCACCCTGATACCGACGGAAGGCCTGATGAGCGTCGAGCATGACCACGACATCATCGACACCGTCGGGGAATCCGTGGTCCGCGAGGCGGCGCCCGGTGGTGATCTGCACGGGGCGCGCGATGCGGTTCAGGCCTGTGCGGTGCTTGGCGGCGAGCGAGGAGACGCTGCTGATGCCGGGCACGACGTCGTACGAGAAGGTCACCGCACCCCGGTCGAGCACTTCCTCCAGAATCCCGAGCGTGCTGTCGTACAGCGCGGGGTCGCCCCACACCAGGAACGCGCCGCACTCGTCCGCACCCAGCTCATCGGCGATCAGCCGCGCGTAGATGTCCGCCCGGCGGCTGCGCCAGTCCCCGACGGCGGGGGAGTAGTCCGCGCCCCCCGCCTTCCGGTCGCGCTCGGGGTCCCGCGCCTCGACCACGCGGTAACCGCCGTCGGCGCGATGCGCGTCAAGGAGGTCACGCCGCAGCTGGACCAGGTCGTCCTTCTCCCCACCCTTGTCGAGGATGAAGAACACGTCGGCGCTCTGCAGAGCCTTGACGGCCTGCAGGGTCAACTGGTCGGGATCGCCGGCGCCGATACCGATGACAAGAATCTTTCGCACGCCGAGAGTCTGCCGTACGGGGGGTGGGGTGGGTTGGTCGGGGCTGAGCCGGGGGCTGGGTTCCGGGGAACTGCGGCAGGGGGGAGCGGGGCCTGTGGCGCGGCTCGCGGTGCTACTCGCCGCCAGCTCCAGCCTTCCGAACTCCGAACTCCTCTCCTGACTCCTGCCTCCCCCTGAGCCCTCACCCCTGACTCCGGGTGTCACTTGCCGTCGGCTCCGCGCAGTCGGGGTGCATGCTCGGCGGCGTCCACCGTCGACCCGTCTGCCTCCAGAAGCCCCGCCAACTGCCGGGCCCACGACACGAGTCCGTCCACGTCGATCCCGTACGGCCGCTGGCCCCGCCGCCCCGCGTCGATCGCGCCCGCTCCCCTGAGCAGCAGCCGGGCCCCGCCCGTGAGGTTGCCGCGGGCCGAGTGGGTCAGCCCAACGGCCAGCTGGGCGAGCCCTTTCCACAGGTCACGCTCGTCATCGGGCCCCGACTTCCAGGCGTCCTCGAAGACCTCGTGCGCGTGGAAGGGCCGCCCCGCGTCGAGCAGTGCCTGCGCCTGAGTGACCGTCTCCTCGGGTGTGCGCGTGATGCCTTCGGGCTGCCGCTCGACGCCTTCCGTGCCGTATGGCAAGGGCCGCCCGAGACCGTCACGCGGCCGCGCGTTGCGGGCCCGCCCTTCGGTGTCACGGTCACGGCCACGGTCATCGGGTCGGGGTGCGGTGCTCATACGGCGATTGTCCCTCGCCAGGGGTCCGGCAGGGGGCGAGGACCACCCCCGAACGTGGGGTAAAGTTCTGTCTGCGCGATCACGCAGAACACAGCGGGACACGCGCATCGGGACGTGGCGCAGCTTGGTAGCGCACTTGACTGGGGGTCAAGGGGTCGCAGGTTCAAATCCTGTCGTCCCGACGGAAACGTCGCAGGTAGGGGCCATCTTCGGATGGCCCCTACTTCGTGTTCGGGTGCGTTTCTTGGGACACGCGGTCAGTGTCAGTCGACGTAACCGGGCGACCCGCCCAGGTTCCAGGTCTTGTCGCCGTCACCGTCGTTGTTGATGTTGTAGATGATCTTTCCGTCGGCGGTCCATGTACCTCCGCCGCTGTTCGTCGAGTCCGTGTTCAGGTCGCATTCGCCCGAGATGATGGTGGGTATGTCGCTGGGCTTAAAGGAATCCTCCTTGATCCAGTTGATGCCGCTTCGGAACTCGCAGCTCTCGGCCCTCATGAGGTCGTTGCTGCGCTCCAGCCTGAGGCTCAGCAGGAACTTGTCCATCTGGCCGATGATGTAGTTGCCCCCGCCGCTCCAGCTTCCCATCGCGTACGCGTGGTACTTGCCGGTGCTGCTGTTCAGCGACACGCACAGCTTGATCTTGAAGGTGACATTGGGGTTGGGAGTGTCGAACGTCTTGCTCTGGTAGTTCGCGTTGCACTTGTCCGGAACGGCCGCAGTCGCCGTGGCCACCCCGAACGTCGTGGCGCAGGCCAACGCGACCCCGCCGGTCAGCGCCGTGGCGCCCGCCCTCTTCAGCCAAGTCATGGGTCCTCCTGGTTGTGTGGTTCGCCTCGCGTCGCTGTGAACCTGAGCATCGCTGACGCGAGCAATGGACAACCAGAGCTTTCGGCCCTGCTTGAAACGAGCAGGCCACAGGGGCGGAAGCGAATGCTCCGGAGCCAAGTCACCACCGGTGGGCGGAACGCGCTGTCAGCCGGGGGGACCGTCCGGGCGAGCCAGGTGACGTTGGAGCCCGATGTGCTGGAACTGGTATGTGGCCCCGACCTGTCGCAGGACGCCCCGGTGATGGGCGTCCCTGAGAAACGCCATCAGACGCCAGGGGACCCGGCGCGACACAGCCAGATAGCACCGGGTGAGGAGGAAAGCTCCCCAAGCCGTGACGGCGAGGCTGGCCACCAGCCCGCTGATGAGCCCCTTCACTACCCCCGACCCCGCCCCGACGTGTGCGTTGATCCCCGGCCCGATTCTCGAGCCCCACCTTCTTGCCGCCCTCCACGGCACCGGTCATTCCGCCGACAAGTCCGCCGAAACCCCCGGAGAACAGCAGGATGGTGCAGAAGGTACGGCGATCCCGAGCGAGCAGCATGGCCGGGCCGACCGTCTTCGTCAGGTCTGGGCGAGCCACCCCTATCCCAAACGGGATCGCCGCCGAGAGTGCAGCCGCCGCTCCGAACATGATGCTGCCCGCAACACCCACTTTGGGAGCGAAGCCAAGAGTCACGGCCATACCGAAGACGGCTCCGATCGTGGCTGCGGGCCACAGGACGACGAGGCGTCGGGTGGGGAGGCATCGGGAGAAGACATCTGTGATGTCCGGGCCGCTACCGCCCAGTCCATCGGCGTTTGCGGGCCAGAAGGCCGGATCGGACGTCGGCCCGCCCGGGCCACACTCGGGCCGGCTCGGGCCGGGCTGCAGAGCAGCGGCCAGTCCTCAAAGAGGTCCGGGTCGCCGGTTTGCCAGGCGATGGGCAGCGGATAGGGATCGTGGAGTCTACGCAGGCGCGCCTCGTTCTCCCATGCCCGCTGCACTGTCACAGACAGATCCCCGGCGACGGCGTCCAGGTCTAACGCGCCGGCGGCCTCAGCGCGGGCGTAGCGGAACGCGGCCCACGCCAGATAGGTCGGCCCCAGTGAGGTCATCAACGCGGCAGCGATCGCAGCGGTTCCCAAACTGAAGCGGGTCGCCAACAGCAGCGCTCCCACTGCTCCGATCGACGTGAACAACAGATAGCGCCACCCGACCAATGCCGGCTCGACAGGCGCCCCCAGTTCTTCATGACAACCATCGTGCGCCTGCCCAAGCCACCGAGCACAGTCGCACATGAGGCGGCCAAAGGGCCGCGCCGGGCCCGTTGCACGGTGAGGCATAAGCGGCGCCACACTTCGCCCCCTCAGCGCGCCCCTGTGCCCCTGTGCCCCTGTGCCCCTGTGAGCGGGAGCCCGGGAGTCAGAGAACGTCCGGGTAACTGCCGTCCCCCAGATCAGGGTTCGGCAGCACGCCCGCCGGGTCGTGTACGGCGACCCTGTGTCCGTCCAGCCGCATTCGGCGCAGGCCCTCGAGTGACATGCGACGGCCGAGGTCCGAGAAGGAGTGCACCTTGGTGACGTCCAGGACCACGTCGGCCGTGCCGTCCGAGTCGGCCATCAGGTCCAGGAGCTCCGAAGCGGCGGTGAGCTGGACGTTGCCCCGCAGGGTGAAGGTGACCGTGCCCTCTGACTCGCTCACGTCGACGGCATCGAGTCGGCCCCGGTCGGAGGAGAACAGGTGCATTCCCATGTCCCTGGAGAGCCGTTCGAAGATGAGGCGTCCTCTCTGGCTGTTGCCGTGGGAGTCCAGGCGCGGGGAGAAAGTTCCGATGCCCACGAGGTCGGGCAGGACGCCGACGATGCCCCCTGAGACGCCGCTCTTGGCGGGGATGCCCACCCGGGTGAGCCAGTCGCCGGCCGCGTCGTACATGCCGGCCGCGGCCATCACGGCCATGACGTGCTGAGCGACGGCGGGGTCCATCACCCGTTCGCCGGTGACGGGCTGGATGCCTCCGGTGGCGAGCGTCGCGGCCATCACCGAGAGGTCCCGGACGCTGACCAGGATCGAGCACTGGCGCGTATATCCCTCGACGACGGAGGGCACGTCCCCGTCGAGGATGCCGTAGGTGCGCAGCATGTGACCGATGGCGAGGTTGCGGTGCGCGGAGACGAGCTCTGAGGCGCACACACGCTCGTCGACCTGCAGATCCCGGCCTGCGAGGCGGGAGAAGAACGTCACGGCACGGTCGACGCGATCGTCCTGGCTCGCCTCCGCGCCGACCAGGAGCGAGTGCGTGGTGATGGCTCCGGCGTTGATCATGGGATTCATGGGCCGGTGGGTGCCGCCTTCGAGGGAGAGCTCGTTGAAGGCCTCGCCGGACGGTTCGACCCCGACGGCATCCAGGACGCGGTCGAGGCCGCGGTCGATGATGGCGGCCGCGTAGGCGAACGGCTTCGAGATCGACTGGATGGAGAACTCGGTGTCGGCGTCACCGGCGGCGTACGTGCGACCGAGCGTCGTGGTCAGCGCCATGCCGAAACGCTCCGGATCGGCTTCGGCGAGCTCGGGGATGTAGTCAGCGTTGGCGCCGCTGGTGTCGTCACGCAGGCTGTCGAGCACTTCGTCGAGGTAGTCGGGCACGGGAGTCTTCACAAGGCAGATCCTTCTGTCGCAAGCGGAAGAAGCGAGGTCAACCTCCGGCGTGGCCCGCCTCAGAGCCCGAACCGCGCCCGTTTCCCCTGAGGCACCAGGTCGGCGTAGTCAGGGTGCTTGCCGATCCAGCCACGGATGAAGGGGCAGAAGGGAAGTACCCCGAGTCCTTGCTCCCTCGCCGCGCCGAGGGCCGCTCGGGCGAGTACACCGCCGAGGCCCCTGCCTTCGAACCGCGGATCGATCTCCGTGTGAATGAAGGCGATCTCGTCCTGGTACCGGTGGTACTCGGCGAAGCCGGCGAGCTCGTCGCCGTCGAAGACCTCGAAACGCGATCGGTCGGGGTTGTTCGCCACGCGGGATTCCATCGCTGCTCCTCGGGATGGTCACTGCGCCGTCGCTCAGCCTCCTCCGTACGAGGAGGAGGCTGCCGCGGCAAGACAACCATCAGGGTAGTTGATGGGTCAACTGGATTGGGAAGAAGTGATCGCGAGGCGTCTGATATGCCCACCGAGTGGCGGAAATGAATGCGGTCGGCGGCCGGAACAGGGGGTACGCCTCGCCGCATTCGGATCGGTCAGTCAGGCTGCTTCTTCATGTGTTCGAGGACGCGGTCCGAGATCCGGGCGAGCGTGTCGAGCTCTTCCTGGGTGAGCGCATCGATGAACAGTCTGCGGACGTGCGCGACGTGTACGGGCGCGGCGTCTTCGATCGCCTTGTAGCCGGCCGGGGTGGCGACGATGAATGCTCCGCGTCCGTCGTCGGGGCACTCTTCCCTGCCCACAAGGCCGCGCTTCATCATGCGCCTCACCTGGTGGGACATGCGGCTCTTCTCCCACTCCACCTGCTTGGCCAGGTCCAGGAACCGCATTCGCCCGCCGCCCCGTTCGGTGAGGCTCACCAGCACGATGTAGTCGGCGGCGGACATGTGGGAGTCGGCCTGAACTCGGCGGGAGAGCCGTCCGATGAGCGTCTCCTGCATGCGGATGAAGCTGTCCCAGGCGGCCTTCTGTTCCGAGGTCAGCCAGCGAGGCGTTGCGTTCATCGATGGAGTGTAACGAAGACGTTGACAGCTCATCTATCTCGTTGACGTGGCTGATTCCGTCGATTCCGTGCGATGCATGGCATGTCCGGGGTGCTGCGCACGTCGGCCAACTCCCCACCCTCGACCCTCTCGTGGGCGCGAACGCACACGGGCCGATCACCCTCGACATCTGGTTGACGCGTCAACCGGGCGACCCTAATGTAGGTGACACGTCATCTAGTCGGGTTGAGAGGGCTTGGGCCGTCGGCCCCGTTTCACCCCGCAGGCACACAGCGCCCGGAGAGGGATCGATCCCATGAGCACTGAAGCGAAATCCGGATTGCAGGCACTGCTGACGCCCGAGGAGAGCGTCGTCGTGCTGATCGACCATCAGCCGTTCCAGTTCGCCAACTTGAACAGCCACGAGCCCACGATGATCGTGAACAACGTCGTCGGCCTCGCCAAGGCCGCCAAGGTGTTCGACGTGCCGACCATCCTGACGACCGTCCTGGAGGAGCGCGGCGGCTACCTCATCAAGGGGCTGCAGGACGTGTTCCCGGAGCAGAAGCCGATCGACAGGACCTTCATCAACACCTGGGAGGACGAGCGCGTCGTCGATGCCGTCAAGGCGACCGGCCGCAAGAAGCTGATCATCGCCGGTCTGTGGACGGAGATGTGTGTCGCGATGCCGGCGATACAGGCGGCGGGCGAGGGCTTCGAGGTCTTCGCCGTCACCGACGCCTCGGGCGGCGCGTCGAAGGAAGCCCACGACATGGCCGTACGGCGCATGGTCCAGGCCGGTGTGGTGCCGATCACCTGGATGGCCGTGCTGGGCGAGTGGCAGCGCGACTGGGCCCGTGAGAAGACCGTCCCGGGTGTCGCCGAGGTCCAGTCGCAGCACGGCGGTGCCAGCGGTGTGGCCTTCGCATGGGAGATGCAGCTTCTGGCCACGGCCAGGGGGAGCGGCGCCTGACCTCGCTGCCGGCCCGGTGCCACGCCGTTCCGTATCGGTAGAAAAGGAGGACACATGCCAGTGGAAGTGAATGACGTTCCCGAAGCCAGGCGGTACGAGGCCCGCGTCGACGGAGAGTCCAAGGTCGCGGGCGTCGCGGAATACATCCGTACGCCGGAACTCGTCGCGTTCGTACACACCGAGGTCTTGCCGGAGTACGAAGGCAGGGGAGTCGGGTCGGCGTTGGCCCGCGCGGCCCTCGACGAGGCGCGCGCAGCGAACCTGCGGGTGCTCGCGACGTGCCCGTTCTTCGCGGGGTGGATCGCCCGGCACCCCGACTACGAGGACTTGCTGTACCAGTCCCGCAGCAAGGTCAGCGACTGAGTTGCCGGACACAGAAGCAACGGAAGCAACGGAAGTAGCGGAAGCAACGGAAGCGACGGAGGCCGGTATGAGCGGCGGAACCGGGAAGAAGGCGTACGAGGGCCGGTTGATCACCGTGACCTTCGAGGCCAGGCGCTGCTTGCACGCCGCCGAATGCGTCAACGGGCTGCCGGAGGTCTTCGACACAACCGAGCGCCCGTGGATCCGGCCCGACGGAGCCGAGGCCGAGCGCCTGGTCGAGGTGGTGCGGCGCTGTCCCTCGGGTGCGCTGCAGTACGAACTCGTGGACGGTGGGTCGTAGACCCGGAAAGGAACGAGTAAAAATGGGATACATCACCGTAGGCAGTGAGAACAGCACGCCGGTCGAGCTCTACTACGAGGATCAGGGCGCGGGTCAGCCCGTCGTCCTCATTCACGGATATCCGCTGAACGGCCACAGCTGGGAGCGTCAGACGCGAAGTCTTCTGGCCGCCGGATACCGCGTCATCACCTACGACCGACGGGGCTTCGGCGCGTCGTCAAAGGTGAACTCCGGCTATGACTACGACACCTTCGCCGCAGACCTGAACACCGTACTGGAGACGCTCGACCTGCACGACGTCGTCCTGGCGGGCTTCTCGATGGGCACGGGCGAGGTCGCCCGTTACGTCGCGCGATTCGGACATGAAAGGGTCGCCAAGCTCGCGTTCCTGGCCTCCCTTGAGCCCTTTCTGGTCGCCCGGGACGACAACCCCGAGGGCGTGCCCCAGAAGGTCTTCGACGGAATCGAGGCAGCGGCGAAAGACGATCGGTTCGCCTGGTACACGCAATTCTTCTCGGACTTCTACAACCTCGACGAGAACCTCGGCAGTCGCATCAGCCAAGAGGCCGTCACCGCGAGCTGGAACGTGGCGACGTCAAGTGCCCCCGTGGCGTCCTACGCAGTCGTCTCCGCTTGGATCGAAGACTTCCGCACCGACGTCGAAGCGGTCCGCGCCAGCGGCAAGCCAGCTCTGATCCTGCACGGCACAGCCGACAAGATCCTGCCCATCGACGCCACGGCCCGCCGCTTCCGACGAGCCTTGCCGGAGGCGCAGTACGTGGAGATCGAGGACGCCCCACACGGTCTGCTCTGGACGCACGCAGACGAGGTGAATGCAGCCTTGCGCTCGTTCCTCGGCTAGATCCACGACCCTCGCGTTGCCGGTAGCCTGATCGGCTGCCGCATGGAATGTCCATGTGTCCGGTGGTGAGTGATGGGGCCGTGATGAGTGAGCTGGCGAAGCCTGTGGTTGAGGTTCCGGGAGGGGATGCGCCCGTCGAGTTGGCCGTTCGGGACCTTGTGTTGGGGGACGGGGCCGAGGCGCTGCCGGGGAGGGTTGTCCAGGTTCACTACGTCGGGGTCACGTTCGCGTCCGGCAAGGAGTTCGACTCCTCCTGGGAGGAGGACCGGCCGTTCAAGTTCGCGGTGGGCGGTGGCAGGGCCATCAAGGGATGGGACAGGGGAGTGCGGGGAATGAAGGTCGGCGGTCGGCGCGAGATCATTGTTCCCCCGCGCCTTGGCTACGGCCGACAGTCACCCTCTCCGTTGATCCCGGCGAACTCGACGCTGATCTTCGTCGTGGACCTGCTCACCGTGGTGGGCGGACCTGCTGGAGGCAGGTCCGGCCCTACCGGTTCGGCCTGAATCTGAGAGCAGATGGCCACCGTTTACCGGCGGCGACTTGAGCCGGCAGGTCAGCAGACGCTGTCCGTCGGCTTCGGGTTGCCCAGGCCGAACAGGGGGCGCAGGCGCAGGCCGGCCCAGGTGCCGAGGATGGCTACGGCTGCCCAGATCCAGCCGTGCAGGGAACCCGAGGCGATGCCGGCCAGGTAGGCGCCGATGTTGCAGCCGCCGGCGAGGCGGGCGCCGACGCCCATCAGGATGCCGCCGATGACGGCGGCGAGTGCCGTGCGGGCAGGGATGTTGCGGTGCAGCTGCCATACGCCGCCGGCCGCCGCCGCGACGGCCGCGCCGACCATGATGCCGATGTCGGTGAGGCTGTTCTTGTCGGCGAGGACCGGCCCGGACAGCTGGGCCGCGTTGTTGGGCTGCTGCCAGAACGTCCAGGTCTCCGGCGCCCCGCCGAGTGCCTCCACGGCCTTCGAGCCCCACAGGGCGAACGCGCTGGTGACGCCCCAGGCACCACCCGAGACGAGCAGAACCCCGGCGCCGAGCACCGCCAGCGCGATCGCTCCCGCGGCCAGCGGCCAGGAGCCCCTGACCGCACGGCGGAGGGCGCCGCGTGCCGAGGGCGGGGTGCCGACCGGCGGGGGGTTGCGGCGGGCCTGCACGGTGCGGGCGATGAACCAGATCGCGGCGAGCGCCGCGATCGTCAGCGCCCAGGAGCCGAACCAGCCGACGTGGTCGGAGAGCACGTACGGGTCGAGCGCCGGCAGATCGTTCCAGAGGCCGAACTGCCAGGCGGCGAGGGTGGAGCCGGTGATGAAGCCGAAGAGGGTGAGCACGATGGTGCCCTGGCCGGAACCGACGGCGAAGAGGGTTCCGGAGGCGCAGGCGCCGCCGAGCTGCATGCCGATGGCGAAGAGGAAGGCGCCGATGAGCAGCGCCGCCCCGATCGGCCCGGCGCTGGGTGCGGGCACTGAACCGAACAGGCCGCTGCCTGTGCCGATGATCAGGGCGAAGAGCGTCGCGGTGGTGCCGAGCAGCAAGGTGTGGGCACGCAGCCCGGTCCCGTTGCCGACGGCCACCAGCTGCCGCCAGGCGGAAGTAAAGCCGAACCGGGAGTGGAACAGGGCGACGCCGAGTCCGATGCCGAGCAGCAGCAGGGTGCCGGGCTTGGCCCCGTGCTCCGCGAAGACGTAGCCGGCGAGCGCGACGCCGATGGCGCCCGCTATCGCCAGGGGCACCCGCCGGACCGGCGGCAAGGCCTCGGCCCGAGGGGCGGGGGCGGAGGTGGGGGAAGGGGGGAGCACGGCGATCCGGGGCGGCGCCCCGGCATCGGGAGCGGTGGTCAAGGGGGTCTCCGGGAGCGGGAGGGGATGCGGACGGACAGGCGGTGGTCGCTCGAGCGCGGCGCCGAGAACTGAGAACCGAGAACCGAGAGCCGAGAGTCAAATGTCAGCGGCTACGGAGCGCTGAGCGGGGGCATCAGCTGCTCTACGGGGTGCGCTGAGCTGGGCTTCAGCTGCTACAGAGCGCGTCGTCGACGCTCCACGGCGTGGCCGCGAAGAGCGCGAGGGCGAGCTGACGAGCGGGTCCGAACATGCGCACCACCATAGGCATCCTGCGGAGATCCCGAAACGCCGTCTCACATAGAGAGCACGTGAATGAGACGGCGAGGTGAGGGAGGGGGTGGGGCAGGGGGTGCGGGAGTGGGCGTGGGAGAGGGCCGGGTCGAGGCCACCGGAGCTCGTACGCGCTCCCGCGCGTCGCGGCCAATCCGTTCAGGCTTCCGAATCTGCTAGGTCGAGGTGGGCTGTTTTGGCGCGCTGATGGAGTGTCGTGGTGGATATGACCATTTCAGCCTTTATATGTAGTTCCGAAATCATTCTGGCCCGGCGGTGCGGCGAAGGCGCCGAGGAAGCCGTCCGGCGACAGAACCACCCAGCGAGAGGCACCTGTGAGGCTTGCGAACCTGACCCGCGCAACGACTGTTTCCGCCGCGGTGGTGTTCTCCGCAATCGCCTCCACCGGGTACGCCGTTCCCACCACCACGGACGGCGACCGCGCCCGCGCCGGCGCCGCAACCCCGGCGTCCCTGCGGGCAGCGGCCAACCTGCAGATCACGAAGTCGGTGTCCCCCGAGCCCCTGGTGATCGGCGGGTCCGCCGTCTACACCCTCACCGTGACGAACAACGGCGACGAGGACGCCACGGGTGTCACGGTGACCGACCAACTTGGGCAAGGGCTCAGCGTCGGGGAGCTGCCCGACTCCTGCGTCGCGCAGGGACTGCAGATCACCTGCGGCGGTACGGGCATCACCGTCCCGGCAGGCGGTACACGCGAGTTCCAGGTTCCGGTCACCGTGGATCCCTCCCTCTCGGACGGCACCAACATCACCAACCAAGCCGCCGTACAGCAGGAAGGCTCATCGCAGCCCGCGGACTCCACCACCCTGATCTCGCAGTCCACCACGCTCACGGACGTGGAGATCACGAAGACGGCCACTCCGGAAGTGGAGGCCGACGGCACGTACACGTTCACCGTGACAGTGACCAATCACGGTCCCTCCGACGCCGTCGACGTCACCGTCCAGGACCCCACCAACGGTCAACTCTCCTCCATCGAGGAGCGCCCCGAAGAGTGCCCGGACACGGGCCTCACCCTCAGCTGCCCCCTGAACACCCTCAGCCCGGGCGAGACGCGCACCTTCACCGTCACCATGCGCGCCAACCCCGACGCCGCGGGCCAGACCATCCCCAACTGCGCCGAGGTCTACACCGGCTCGCGCGAGACCAACACCGAGAACAACCGCTCCTGCGCCTCGACCGACGTCATCCCGCCCGTCACCCCCTCGCCTTCGCCCACGACGGATGAGCCGACGCCTTCCCCTACGACGGATGAGCCGACGCCGTCACCTACGACGGATGAGCCGACCCCGTCACCTACGACGGACGAGCCGACCCCTTCGCCCACGACGGACGAGCCGACCCCGTCACCTACGACGGATGAGCCGACGCCTTCGCCCACGACGGACGAGCCGACTCCGTCACCCACAACGGACGAGCCCACGCCCACCCCCACGACACCGGAACCGACTTCCACATCCACGACACCGGAGCCCACCCCCACCCCCACACCCACCACGCAAGAACCCACCCCCAGCCCGTCCAGCAGCGGTGGTTCCGAATCCCCCGCACCGACCTCCTCGCCCACCTCGTCCACCTCGCCCACCTCACCCCCCGACGAACTGGCCGAGAGCGGGCAGGGATCAACCCTTCAGCTCGTCATGGGAGTCGCCGCGGTCGTTCTGGTCGGGCTCGGTGTCCTGGTCAGGCGCGCCATCCGGCGTCGCTAGGTTCAGCGTTCGGGACGGAGCAGCGTGTCCGCGGCGCCGCCGTTCAGGACCTGGCGGGCCACGTCGGAGAGTTTGAGCCGCCGGTTGCGGGCGTAGGTGCGCATGCGGACGAAGGCCTGGTCCGCGCTGCATCCGCGGGAGCTAGCCAGGAATCCCTTGGCCTGCTCGATGAGGACGCGGGACTCCAGGGCGTCCTGGAGCTGCGCGATCTGCGTCCGCTGCTCGTGCAGCGTCTGCTGACGGGTGACGCAGGCGGTGGCGGTGTCCGCCAGGGCCTGGGCCAGGCGCAGCCGGGTGTCGTCCAATGGCGTCGGCCGGTCGTGCAGGAGGCTCAGGGCGCCGACCACCGTGTCCTGGGAGCGCAGCGGGACCGTCGCGACCGAGGTGAAGCCGAGCAGTAGGGCGCGCGGTGTGAACCGGGGCCACCGTGTGCAGGCGGGCTCGGTTTCCAGCCGGAACTCGCGGACGTGTGCCCGGGAGCGACGGCAGTCCAGGAGCGGGCCCTCGTCCCATTCGAGGCCGAACAGTTCCAGGGAGCGGGTGTACTCGTCGGAGGCCGCCACTTGCACGGCATGTCCGCGCGGACCGCGTGGACCGTCCAGCATCACCCCGGCCGCCGACACCTCCAGCAGATCCACACAGTGGTCGGTCAGTGCGCGCAGGGCATCGGGCACGCTCACTTCGCGTACCAAGGGAGCAGCGAGATCCACGAACGCGGACGCCAGCCGTTCCTCGCGCTGTCTCTCGGACATGGCGGTCATGCCGCCGCTCCCTTCCGTGGGCACACCGTCCGGGCCCCCGGCGGTCGTACGCCGGCGGTTCGCTGCCCGCGGGGTCGGTGTGAGGCCGCGGGGACGGTGTGAGGAGATGCCTGCCACGCTACCGCCAAAGGTCGTCCCATGGCAGACGCGCGCGCGTCGCCCCCGCACGCCAACTCACGGCGCCTTCAGTGGCCTTGAGGAGAATTCAGGTGTGCTTCGTGCAGCTCTTCAGGGCGTGTCGTACGACGACCCATCCCGCTCCCCGCCGCGCGTGCCGTGCAGCTGGTCGGCGATCGCGGCAGGCAGTTCGGCGAGGCCCAGGAACCCGGCCACGGTTTCCGCCGTCAGGGCGTGCCAGACGCGGGCGCGTCTGAGCATGGCGTGGTCACCGCCGCGCAGCAGCACGGCGGCCGCCTCGGCGCCCGCGGCACCGGCGCGCGACGCGAAGTCCAGGGAGGACCGGGGATCGGTCGTACGGTCCTGGTCGCCGTGCAGCAGCGCCACGCGACGGTCACGCAGGTGCGCGACCGGCTCTCCGGCGGGGCACCAGGGGGCCAGGCCGACCACCCCTCTTACCAGCGGATTTCCGGCGGCGCGCAGTGCGGCGCGGGCCCCCATCGAATGGCCCACCAGGACGGTCGGCACGTCACCGGTGAGCTGCTCCAGCTCACGCAGGGCCTGCCGGGCGTCCCGCGCGGGGTCCTCGCGCTCTCCGTTCCAGCCCCGGACGCGATAGCGCACCCGACCCATCAGCACCGCGCCCCCCGACGTGGACCGACGGATCGCGCCTTCGAAGAGACGCAGCCGTACGCCTGGCAGATTCCACGGCGGGGGCACGTCGGTCCCGTGTTCCCGGCCGCCGTGCAGCAGAAGCACGGCGGCACGCGGCTTCTCGACCGGTCTGCTCAGCACCAGTGTTGGGCGCTCGCCGTCGTTGAAGGACACAGGTACGGGACTCCTTGGGCTCGGGTCGGCTCGACTCGGTTCGACTCGGCTGTCGGTGACCGGCCGCACCAACGTAATGGACGTGACCTTCGTGGTCTTGGCCCCGTCCCGTCAGTCCCGCCCCCCGTCTAGCGCACGCCCCGCTCACCTCTGGCGCACGCCCCGCTCGCCGACCTCCTCCAGCCTCTCACCGTCGCTCAACCGCGCCCGCACTGTCGCGTCAGGGTTCTTGGGAGCCTTGACGGCCAGCGTGCGTCCTCGCTTCTTCGTTTCCACGTCACCGTTCACGTCGATCCCTTCGACTTCTCGGCTGCCCGCCGCCAGGAGGTAGTGGCGCCCGGACGGCGCCGTCCAGGGGGTGGCGGCCACGATGTGCTGGCCGAACCGGCTGCATGCCGCGGTCGACCGTGCCTGTCCGACGACCTTCGCCGGTGCGGTGGGGGACGCCGTCGACGTGCGGAACTGTACGAGGACGTCGCCGGGACCGCGCCAGGTGGAGGAACGGGTACAGGACCACACCGCCCGGCCTCCCCGCTCGGGCAGGTCCTGCTCGGCGAACTCCCATTGGTTGACGGCCCGTACGCCGCTCTCCCGCATCCCGGGGAGTTGGCACGCGGTGTGCGCCCAGCTCCGCAGTGCCGCGCTGCCGGTCGCCTCGCGGGGCTGGCGGGGCGGGGCGCCGGTGCCGGGCAGCGGGGTGTAGCTGAGATGCACGGGGGTGAGGCCGCCCAGGTCGGCCACGAGGAAGGCGTGCTTCTCCACGATCCGGCTGGAGGAGCGCAGTTGCAGCACCGGCAGGCTGTCGCAGGCTCCCTTGCCCGGTGGCTCGGGGACGGCGTCGGTGAGACCCTCGTCCGACACGTCGAGCGGACGCCCGGGGGATTCGGGGGTCAGCAGGTCGCGCGTCTGCGCCTCGGCGATCCAAGGTGCCGTCAGATAGCGGACCTTGTCCGCCTCGCGGCTGACGACGAGCGCTGCCGCCGTGGTCACGTCGGCCTCGTCGGAACGGGAGATGTCCAGGGTCGCGTCGCCCGGCGAGGCGAGCGGTTCGCCGTAGCGGACCACGCGCCGGCCGTCGTGGAACAGCACGACCGCCTCCCGGCCGACGACATCCGCGTACAGCAACTGGGTGTTCCTGGGCGGGGGTTCGGCGCTGGTGGCCTTCGCGACGTCGACCCGGGTGCCGGACGGCGGGTCGGTCCAGGCGCCGAGCGCGCGGGTGATCAGCGCGTCGTCGTCGGTGCGCGCGCCGCGGGCCGGCCACGCGGTGAAGTCCACCCGCGAGGTGTCGGCCCAGGCGTTGCCGGAGGTACGGAGCAACTCCTCGGGGCCGTAGGCGAGGGGGACATCGGCGGCTCGGGAAGGTTTTCCCGCGGGTGTGCCGCCGATGGTCGCCAGCAGCACCGCACAACACAGGGCGACGACCCCCGCGGTGAGCCAGGCCAGTTGGTACCGGCGTCTGCGGCGCAGCAGATCGGTCGGGCGGGTCTGCACGGAACAGGCGTCGAACTCCCGTGAGCGAAGCAGTGCTTCCGTCGCAGGGCCCGCGGCCGCCGCCACGTCACAAGCGGAGCGCACCGCCTCTTCGGGCCGGGGCACCTGGGCGGTGGTGAGCAACTCGACGGCCTCGGAGCGGGGCAGCCCGTCCAGCTGCAGCAGCACGAACGCCGCGCGGGCGGCCGCGGGAACCTCGGCGAGCGCCTGCCCCAGAGCGACCTCCTCGGTGGAGCCCGCGCGCGGGAACAGCCGCAGCCCCCAGACCACCGGGAGCATGGGGCGCAGCGCTCGGGGCGGCGGAAGGAAGCCGGGCCAGCCGCGCGGACGGTGGTCGTGCGCGAGCGCCGAGCGCAGGACGCGCGCCCGTGTGCTCGCCACCACGGGGTCGGGCGTGATCCTGCGCTGCTCGGGCACGCGGGGAGCGGCTCGGCCGACGCGGAATCCCGGCAGCGCGCGCTGTACCAGAGCGTGGGCGACGAGGACCCGCCGGTGCCTGCCGAGGGAGTGGGGGAGGGTGAGATAGGCGAGGCGTACGAGCCGGGTGTACTGGTCGACGATGACGGCCTCGGCCTGGTCAAGGGCCACCCGCCCGGACCCCTTCGACGAGGGCCGTTGCGATGTGCTCATTGATCAAAAAGCCTTCCAAAGGCTGACGACGTTGCGTCCTGACCACGTTCAAACGAGTGAATCGTGGGATGGTCACAGTCATCGGGTCGTCGCAGCCCGGGCCGGTCGCCGTCAGTCGACGTTGACCACCACCGAATGCCGGCCGCTCGCCCCGTCGGGAATCGTGCGGGTCCGCTTCTCTGTCTGGACCTCGCCCGTGCGGTCGGTCGCCCGCACCGTGAGCGTGTGGCCCCCCGCGGTCGCCTTCCAGGGGAAGGACCACTGCCGCCAGGTGTCACGGGTGTCCTCCGCGGCCAGATCAGCCTGCTGCCACGGGCCGTCGTCGACGCGCACCTCGACCTTGTCGATGCCTCGGTGCTGGGCCCAAGCCACCCCCGCGACCACGACCGTTCCGGCCTTCGGCCGGGCGAAGGGTTTGGGGGTGTCGATCCGGGACTGCGTCTTGATCGGCGCCTTGCGGGCCCAGTCGCGCTTCACCCAGTAGGGGTCGTAGTCGTCGAACGTGGTCAGCTCGATGTCCTTGATCCATTTACAGGCGGACACATAGCCGTAGAGACCGGGGACCAGCATGCGTACCGGGAATCCGTGCACGAACGGCAGCGGCTCGCCGTTCATGCCGAGCGCGAGCATCGCGTCGCGGCCGTCCATCACGTCGTCGACGGGGGTGCCGATGGTCATGCCGTCCACGGACCGGGCGACCAGTTGGTCCGCGGGGCCGCCCTTCGACGGGGGCTCGACGCCGCACTCCGCCAACAGGTCGGACAGGCGTACGCCGATCCAGCGGGCGTTGCCCACGTACGGGCCGCCGACCTCGTTCGACACACAGGTCAGGGTGATGTCGCGCTCGATCAGTTCCCGGCGCAGCAGGTCCTGGAAGGTGAGGGTCGTCGGCCGGCCGACGCCCTTGCCGTGGATGCGCAGGCGCCAGGCGTCGGCGTTCACCTTGGGGACCACGAGCGCGGTGTCCACCCGGTAGAAGTCCTTGCCGGACGTCACGAACGGACTGATGCCGGGCACCCGGAGCCGCGCGCCCTTGGGCACCGGTCGCGCGGCCGACGCCGGGGCGGGCAGCTTGACCCGGTTCCGCGAGGCGACGGCGTCCTGGCCGCCCGAGGCGTTCAGCGAGCGTCCCAGTACGCCGGCTCCGGCCGACGCGGCGGCAGCGGCGCCGGCCGCGATGATGAACCCTCGGCGGTCCCACTCCGGCCGATCGACGCCGTCCGGCACGGAAGTCGGCGTATCCCGCACTGAGGTCGGCTCATCCGGTGCGGACGGAGGCTCATCCGGCCCGGACGGCGGCTCGTCCGGCCCGGACGGCGGCTCGTCCGGCACCGACGTCCGCTCGAAGTTCCTGCCTACGGGGCGAAGGGTGAGGCGGCCCGCGAGCCAGTACAGCAGCGCGGCACCGACGACGGCCCCCGCCACCGAGGGCAGCGCGTCGGTGAAGCCGGTGGAGTCGGGACGGCCGGTGGCCGCCGCCGCGCCGATCACCCCGAAGAGCAGCACTCCCGCCGCGCCGAGAAGGCGGTGGCGCAGGGAGACAAGCCCCAGCACCAGCGCCAGCAGGGCGAGCACCGCGAGGATGCCCGCTTGCAGGACGAGTTTGTCGTCCGTGCCGAACTGCTGGATGGCCCAGTCCTTGACGGGCGCGGGGGTGCGGTCGATCGCCGCGCCGCCGACCGCCACCACCGGGCCGGCCTCGGGCCGCACCGCCGCGGACACCAGTTCCGCGACCGCGAGCGCGGCGAAGCCCGCAAGCAGCCCGCTCAAGGCACCGGCCGGGACACGCCACCGGTCCTTCGGTCGTCGCAAGTCTTCTCGCTCTGTCATCACATGAGGTATCCGGCACCGAGGGCCGCATGGATTGCTCGACGCCCCCATCGGTGTAGGGAGAAAGGTCCGCTTGGCCCAACGAACGCCCACTGAGCGCCCCGGGCGGGAGAGGAGGAGGTGGCGGCGGCAGTGTCCGGGCGGAGGAGGCTCACGCCTCGACATTCCGCCGGGATCTCCGACATCCGCCGCCACCTCTGTGCGTCCGGGTCCCTCACAAACCCGTGCGGACACAAGGGATTCGACGGCGGGAGCGCAACGGATTGGTGCGCGTCGCGAACTTCGCCGCGGTACCTGGAACGCCGCGAAGGCAAGAGCGCCCCCTCACGCGCCCCCCATCACGCCCTGAATTGCGCCCCCAGATGTTCATGGAACGCACTTGCCGTGCAGGTCAGAACGCGCTTTCCGGAAGAAGGCGCGGCGACACGGGTCGAGATCGCTTGGCTGAATCAGCGCGGTTCGGAGGTCCTTCGATTCCGGTGTCCGCCCGGTGGGCCCAGATCCGATGCGTGTGACCAGCATCTATCTGGTGGCAGGGGATCTACGACCCCTCTGAGCGGCCGCGATGCCCCGGAGCGCCTTGCTCCGGTGTGTCGTCTCCCGTCACGTGTCGCTCATTTTGTGCCGCTAAGCGTTCGCCATCTTTTTTCCGCCAGGTTTCACAGAATCCGCACAGGCCCCACAGGTGGGCCGCACTATGTGACGCGTCAGAGCGACGCGGACACGCAGTGCGATGTGTGTGTGCGTCGTTGGGGGGCGGGCCCTGGGGTGGAGACATCCCCTCGGCCCGACCGTGGAGGGGACCACGCACCGCATGAATCACACCGCACGAGCGGCGGCTCTCGGCGCCACCGCTCTGCTTCTCGCGCTCTCGCTGCCCGGCACTCCGGCTTCGGCTGCCGAGTTGCCACGCATCGACCTACGCATCCTCGTGGTGACCGACGGAGGCCCCGCCACCGCCGCGATCACCGCCGAACTCGACGGCCAGGGCACGCCGTACACGACCGTCGACCTGCGGCAGAGCGGGCGGCCGGTGATCAACGCCGCGTTCCTGGCGGACACCGTGGACGGCAGGGCGCGCGCCAAGTTCCAGGCCGTCGTACTGCCCAACGACAACCCGTTCGCGGCCGGTTCGGCCGAGATGGCCGCCCTCGCCACCTACGAGCAGACCTACGCCGTCCCGCAGGTGGACGCCTACACGTACGCCAGGCCCGAAGCGGGCCTGCAGACACCCGAGTTCAGCGGCCCGCTCGACGGGGTGCGGGCGCAGGTGACCGCGTCGGGCAAGAGCGGTCCCTTCGGATACCTCGCCGGGCAGGTGCCCTTCGAGGACAACGCGCCCGACACGAACGAGAGTTACGGCTTCCTGTCCGAGCCCGCGCCGGGCGCCGACTTCACGAGTTACGTCGACGCGCCGATCCCCGGCACCTCGGAGCGCGGCTCACTCGTCGGTGAGTACCGCCACGACGGGCGGCGCGAGCTGGTGGTGACGTTCGTCTACAACCAGCATCAGCAGCAGTTCCGGCTCCTCGCCCGCGGCATCGTGGACTGGATGACCCAGGGAGTCCAACTCGGCTCCTCCCGCAACTACTTCGCCGTGCACGTCGACGACGTCTTCGGGGCCGACGACCGTTGGGACAGCGAGCTCAACTGCACCCCCGGCGACGTGGACTGCCCGCCCGGCCAGGGCACGCCCGACCCGATCCGGATGACCGCCGACGACGCGGCCTACGCGGCCCAGTGGTCCAAGGGGCGCAAGTTCCCGCTCGACATGGCCTACAACGGCGGCGGCAGCGAGCTCTTCCGCGAGGAGAACGGCGGCGCCGACCCCCTGGCGGACCGGCTGATCGCCGACCGCGGCGAGCACCGATGGATCAACCACACCTACAACCACCCCTTCCTCGGCTGCGTCCAGGACGTCAGCGTCGTGCCGTGGACCTGCGCGAAGAACGCGGACGGCGGCACACGCTACGTCTCGCGCACGGAGATCTCCCAGCAGATCTCCGACAACCGCAACTGGGGGCAGCGTGCCGGACTCCCGCTCGACAACGACGAGCTGGTGACCGGCGAGCACTCGGGCCTCAAGGTCCTTCCGCAGCAGCCCGACGACAACCCGAACCTGAGCCCGGCCCTGCGGGACAACGGCGTGACCTGGCTCGGCTCGGACAACTCCCGGGACCGGGGACAGCGCCCGGTGGGCTCGGCCCTGACCGTGCCGCGCTTCCCGATGAACGTCTTCTACAACGCGGGCCGCGCGAGCGAGCAGGTCGACGAGTACAACTGGATCTACACCCGCAAGGCGGACGGCGGCAGCGGCGTCTGTGAGAACTCCTCCGTGGCCACCTGTCTGGAGAGCCCCCTCGACCCCGCCACCGGCTACGAGGACCACATCGTGCCGGTGGAGTCGACGATCGCGATGGGGCACGTCCTGGCGAACGACCCCAGGCCGCACTTCATCCACCAGTCGAACCTCGCCGAGGACCGCATCGCGTACCCCGTGCTGGGCTCCGTCCTCGACGCATACGGCGAGCTGTTCGCGGACAACGCCCCCGTGGTCAACCTGCGGATGGCCGACATCGGCGGCGAGCTGCGCTCCCGCGCCGCCTGGGACACGGCCGTCAAGGCGGGCCGCGTCACCGCCTACCGGATCGGCGGCAAGGTGACCGTCCAGGCACCGACCGGCGTAGCGGTCCGGGCCACCATGCCCACCGGGACCGTACGGCAACTTCTGCTGGGCACCGACAAGTTCGGGACCGCGTACGCGGGAAGAACCTCCGGCTGGGTGTCCCCGGGACTCCTCCAGAGCCGCGTCACGCTCAATCTTCCGTCCGCGCCGGCCCTGGCCAAGGCGGCAGGAGAGCCCGACATCGCGAAGGCGGCCAGGAAGCTGCCCGTCCCGCCGGGCGCCGCCACGTACGTGAAGCCCGGCACCGACGGTCACACGCCACGCGCGCTGCCGGCCCGGCGCTGACCTGACGGTCGCACCCGGTGGCCGGCCGGCCCCTCCCGGCCGGCCACCGGGCCCGAGAAGCCGCCCGCACCGCCCCGTCGGTCAGGGTTACACCGCACCACCATCCCCCCGCGCCCGTACGACCCGCATGCCGCCGTTCACGGAACGCGCCCACCCCGGCCCGCCGGGGAGGGCGCCGCCGTCGGCTCCCTCGCGTTCGTATCTCACCCGCGGAGCCTCACCATGTCCGACTCGCCCTCGCCCGTGCCGATACCGGCACCCTTCCCCGCTCCGTCGCGCCGGCCCGCACGGACCCGCGTCACCCTGCTGACCGAAGGCACCTACCCGCACAGCCACGGTGGTGTCAGCGTCTGGTGCGACCAGCTCGTCCGGGGCATGCCCGACATCGACTTCGGCGTGCTCGCCGTCACCGGCACCGGCCGCGAGAGCCTCGCCTGGGAACTGCCGCCACACGTCGACGAGCCCGTCTGCCTGCCCATGTGGGGCCCTACCCCCGCCGGGCACCCCCCGCGCGGCCGACGCCGACGGCAACTCCTCGGCTCCTACGAGCAGTTCCTCACCGCCCTGCTCGACCCGGCCGCCGAGGACGGCTTCGCCCCCGCACTGCACGACCTCGCCCGGCACGCCCGCGACGGCGCCCTGGCACCCGCGCTGCGCACCGACCGCGCGGTGCACGTCCTGACCTCCGTGTGGAACGTCCCCGGGCGCGCGACCGCCGAGGCGCGGCCGACGCTGCACGACGCGGTCACCGCCACCAGCCTGCTCGAACACGCGCTGCGCCCGCTCGCCGCCCGGCCTCCGGAGAGCGGCGTCGCCCACGCGGTGAGCGGCGGCATAGCGGCCATGACCGGTCTCGTGGGACGCCAACTCCACGGCGTACCACTGCTGTTGACCGAGCACGGCGTGTACCTGCGCGAGCGCTACCTCGGCTACCGCACGGGCCCGTACAGCTGGCCCGTCAAGGCCCTGCTGCTCGGGTTCTTCCGGCTGCTCGCCGAGGAAACGTACCGCCAGGCATCCCTGATCACCCCGGGCAACCGCTACAACCGCCTGTGGGAGGAGCGCGGCGGCGCGGAGCCCTCCCTCATCCGCACCGTCTACAACGGCGTGGACCCCGAGGCCTTCCCGCCCGCGGGCCCCGAACCGGCCAACCCCACCCTGAGCTGGGCGGGCCGGGTCGACCCCATCAAGGACCTGGAGACCCTGATCCGCAGCTTCGCGCTGGTCAGGCAGGAGATCCCGGACGCCAGGCTACGCCTGTTCGGCGGTACTCCACGCGGCGGCGAGGCCTACCGCGAGCGCTGCGAAGCACTGGCCGCCGAGCTCGGCCACGGCGACGCGGTGATCTTCGAGGGCCGCGTCGAGCACATCAAGGACGCCTACTCGGCGGGCAACGTGGTGATGCTGTCCAGCATCAGCGAGGGCTTCCCCTTCACCCTGATCGAGGCCATGTCCTGCGGGCGGGCCACGGTCTCCACGGACGTCGGCGGGGTGCGCGAGGCCGTGGGCCCCACCGGACTCGTGGTGCCTCCGCGCGCGCCGGAGGCCATGGCGCGCGCCGTCGTCGAACTGCTCCGCGACCCCGCGCGCCGAGCCGCGATGGGCGAGGCGGCGCGGCTGCGCGTGATCGAGCAGTTCACGCTGCGCCAGACGGTCGACGCGTTCCGTTCGATCTACGAGGAGCTGGGCACGCCAGGTCAACAGGGCCTGTATGTGGGCGAGTTCGCGGGCCATGGCGCCCCGGTCCCCGGCGAGGTGGCGGGATGAGCGGCCCCCTCCCTCTCAGGCCGCGCGGCACACACGCCCGCGGCGCGGAGCACGGCGAGGCGTACGGCGCCGACGACACCCTGGCACTGCGCCTGGCCCGTCCGCCCCGTACCGGCCCCCTCGACAACCGGCCCCGCACACGCCCCGGCGTCGCGCTGCGCCCCGCAAGGGCCGACGACCCCGTGGACCGCCTCGCCGCCGAACTCGCCGACGAGGCAGGCGCGGCCGTGCACGCCTACGAAGTCGCCGCGCTCCTGGAGTCGCAGGGCCTGACCGGCGACAGGATCCAGGAGACCTATGGGCACCCCGATCTGTTCTCGCTGGCGGACGCCGTCTTCCGGCGGGTGCCGCGCAGTCATCCGAAGCCGCCTGTGCCGCCCGACCCCTGGCGCCCCGACCACCTGCGCTGCGCCCTGCGCGGGCTGCTCTTCGCGCTTCCCGGCACGGCATACGTACTGGCGCAGGGCGCTTGGGGGCCGGCCTCCGGGCTGTACGGGCTGATCGCCGCCGCGCTGGTGTCCTGGGCCTGGTCGCAGGCGCTGAGCCACCGCGCGTACAGCAGGCTCGCGACAGGGCGGCACGAGGCGGGACGCACCCTGCTGGCCGGCGCGCCGCTCGGCGTCGTGGCCGCGTCGGTCACCGGCCTGCTGGTCGCGGGCCCGGGACCCGCCGCGCTGTTCGCCGTCGGACAGTCCTGCTACCTCGCCGCGGCCGGGCTGCTGCTGGTGCTCGGCCGCGAGAAGATCCTCGCGGCGGCGCTCCTGCCGGTCGTGGCGGGCGCGGCCGCCCTGCCGTGGTGGCAGCCGCCGGAACTCCTGCGCACCGGGCTGCCGCTGCTCACTGTCCTGCTCGCGACGGCCGCCGCGGGGCACGCCCTGCGCTCGGCACTGCGGGCGACCCCGGTGCCGGGCCCCGCGCCACGCCTGGCGCACTCCCTTCCGTACGGCCTGTTCGGGCTCGCGGCCGGTGTGCTGACCGCGGTGGCGGGACAGCAGGAGCCGTACGCCGTCATCGTGCTGACGCTCAGCATGGGCCTCGCCGAGTGGCTTCTCTACCGCTACCGCGGACTCGCCGTGGCCGCCCTGCACGCCTCGACCACTCCCAGAGGCTTCCGGCTGCGCTCCGCGCGTGCGCTCGCCGTGTGCGCCGCCGCCTATCTCGTGCCGCTCGCCCTGGGCGCCGTACTCGTCGGAGCAGGCGTGACAAGGCTCCTCCTGCTCGGGGCCGTGCTGTGGACCGCCCTGCTCCTGCAGGCGTTCGGTGCGGCCTGGCCGTCCGCCGCGCCCTGTGTCGCCGCCGCGGCCCTCGCGACGGCACTGCCGCTCACCGGCACCGTGTCGACGCCCACCGCCCAACTCATCGGCTGCGGCGCCGCAGCCGCGGCGCTCCTCGCCGTCGCCGTCCACCATCTGGGCAGGCCCACGGCGCACGCCTGAGCCGGCCCACGCCGTCCGGCGCCCCGTCCACCGGGCCCTGCCCCCCGCCCGCCGCACCACCTTCGTCACCGTCCCAGCATCAGCATCAGGAGCACTCATGGCATCCGCACCACTCGTCGCCGTCACCGGAGCCGAAGGCTTCATCGGCTCGCACCTCACCGAGGCGCTCGTCGCGTCGGGCCACCGGGTCCGCGCCATGGCGCAGTACAACTCCTTCTCCTCCTACGGCTGGCTGGAGACCCTCGCGCCCGAGGTGCTCGCCGAGGTCGAGATCGTCCTCGGCGACGTACGCGACCCCGGCTCGGTCCGCGGCCTGGTCACCGGCGCCGAGACCGTCTACCACCTGGCCGCCCTCATCGCGATCCCGTACTCCTACCAGGCACCGCACAGCTACGTGGACACGAACGTGACCGGCACGCTCAACGTCCTGGAAGCCGTGCGCCACCTGGAGATCCCCCGCCTGGTGCACACCTCGACCAGTGAGACGTACGGCACCGCGCAGACCGTGCCGATCACCGAGGACCACCCCATCAACACCCAGTCCCCGTACGCCGCTTCGAAGGCAGGCGGCGACCGGCTCGCCGACAGCTACCACGCGAGCTTCGAGACGCCCGTGGTGACCCTGCGGCCCTTCAACACCTTCGGACCGCGCCAGTCGATGCGGGCCGTCATCCCGACCGTCATCGGCCAAGTGGCCTCCGGTTCACGGGAGATCACCCTCGGCGACCTGCGGCCGACCCGCGACTTCACCTTCGTCGCCGACACCGCGCAGGCCTTCATCGCCGTCGGCACCGCGCCCGCGGACGCGGTCGTGGGCCGCACCTTCAACGCGGGTACGGGCGGCGAGATCTCCGTGGGCGACCTGGTGCGGCTCATCGGCAAGGTGATGGAGGCCGACCTCGACGTGCGCGAGGACGAACAGCGCATCCGCCCCGCGGCCTCCGAGGTGATGCGCCTGGTCGCCGACGCGAGCCGACTGCGCGCGGCCACCGGCTGGGCGCCCGGACACGATCTGGAACAGGGCTTGGCCCGCACCGTCGAGTTCTTCCGCGACCCGGCCAACCTGGCCCGCTACAAGACGGACATCTACAACATCTGACGCCCCGACGCCTCGTCACCCCCCTTTTCACACTAGGGAGTTCTGCCATGCACGCAGTCATCCTCGCCGGAGGCAAGGGCGTCCGGCTCCGGCCGTACACCACCGCGCTGCCCAAGCCGCTCGTCCCGATCGGCGACCAGCACGCCATCCTGGAGATCGTCCTGCGCCAGCTGGCGAGCGCCGGCTTCACCAGCTGCACCATCGCGATCGGCCACCTGGGCCACATCATCCGCGCGTACGTCGGCAACGGCGCCCGCTGGGGCCTGCGCGTCGGCTACTCCACGGAGGACAGCCCGCTCGGCACCATGGGCCCGCTCCTGACCATGATGGACCGGCTGCCCGAGCACTTCCTCGTGATGAACGGCGACATCCTCACCGACCTCGACTATGCGGACGTCCTCAACAGCCACCGCACGTCCGGGGCGCCCCTGACCATCGCCACGTACGCACGTCAGGTGCGCATCGACTTCGGCGTGCTGACCACCGACTCGGAGCGCGTGGTCGCCTTCACGGAGAAGCCGAGCGTGGACTACCGCGTCTCCATGGGGGTCTACGGGCTCTCGCGCGACACCCTCGCCTCCTACACGCCCGGCCTGCCGCTCGGCTTCGACGAGCTGGTCCTGGACCTGCTGAAGACCGAGACCCCGCCGCACGCCTACGCGTTCGACGGCTACTGGCTCGACATCGGACGCCCGGACGACTACGACCGCGCCAACGCGGAGTTCACCTCGCACCGCTCCCTTCTCCTCAAGGGAGCGTGAGGGGTCCGTGCGTGTTCTCGTCCTCGGCTCCACCGGATACCTGGGCGGGCACATCGCCGAGCGGCTGCACGCCCTGCCGGGCGTGCGGCTGTTCCGCGGCGGCCGCGCCCCCTCGGACGAACTCCGGGTCGACCTCGCCCACATGACGCCCGCCGCGCTGGCCGAGCAGCTGGCCCGGGCCGAGCCCGACGCCGTGGTCAACTGCGTGGGCGCGGTCGGCGGCAGCACGCTGACCCTCGCCGAGGTCAACTCCCGTGGCCCGGCGGCCCTGTGCGAGGCCATGGCGTCGGCGGCACCCGCCGCGCGCCTGGTGCATCTCGGCTCGGCCGCCGAGTACGGGCCGACCGGCGTCGGCGAGCGGACGGCGGAGGACGCCGGCGCCCGCCCGGTCGCCCCCTACGGAGCCACGAAGCTGGCCGGAACGCTGGCCGTCCTCGACGCGCGGCTCGACTCGCTCGTGCTGCGGGTCACCAATCCGGTGGGACCCGGCGCGCCCCGGGCCGGACTGCCGGGGCGGCTCACCGCCGAGCTCGGCCGCGCGGTGGCCAGGACCCCGCACGCCGCCATCCACCTCGGTGACCTGTCCGCGTACCGGGACTTCGTCGACGTACGCGACGTGGCGCACGCCGTCGCGCTCGCCGTGACGCTGCCGGGGCGGCTGCCGCGCCTGCTCAACATCGGCAGCGGGCATGCCGTGCCGGTGCGGGATCTGGTGCACGGCCTGGTCGGCGCCGCGGGCTTCACCGGGCGCGTCGAGGAATCGCTCGGCAAGGTGGGCCGGTCTGTGGCCGTGCCCTGGCAGTGCGCCGACATCGGCGCCGCGGAACGGGAGTTGGGCTGGACGCCGACACACTCCCTGCGGGATTCGGTGACCGCGCTGTGGACCACGGACGGTGCGCCGCGGACGCGGCCGCAGGGCGCCGACGGCGGCTCGCCGCCTCTCGCACAGACCGGCGGGGACGCGCGATGACCCTGCTGGTGCCGCTGTACGTCCACCCGGCCGCGGACCCCGCGGCCTGGCAGGCGCTGGTGGCTGCCGCGCCCCAGCTGTACGGCGTCGTCCTCAACGCCGCCGACGGTCCGGGCACGGCACCCGACCCCGCCTTCACCGCCGCCTCGCGGGCCCTGCGCGAGGCGGGGGTGCGGGTGCTCGGGTACGTCGACACGGCGTACGGGGAGCGGCCGCTGGCCGCCGTCACCGACGACCTGGACCGGTACCGCGCCTGGTACGGCGTCGACGGCTGCTTCCTCGACCAAGTCGCGTCCGGGCGCCGCGAGCTGCGGCACTGCCGGCGCATGGTCCGTGCGGCGAGGGAGCGGGGCGCGGACACGGTGGTCCTCAACCCAGGCGTGCATCCGGCGCCCGGCTATGCCCGCGCCGCCGACCTGATCGTCACGTTCGAGGGGCACTGGACGACGTATCTGCGCTCGTTCGACGCCCCGTCCTGGACGGCAAGACACCCCCCGGAGCAGTTCTGCCACCTCGTCTACGGAGTGCCGCCCGCGCTGGCCCGCCTCGCCGGGCGCACCGCCGTACAGCGGGGCGCGGGGGTGCACTGCGCGGTGCCCGGCGCGGGACCCAACCCGTGGACACAACCACCGCCCCTGCCGGTGTCCGGAGGCACGTCGTGAAGCATCGCGCTTCGTGGTTCGGCCCGCTCCTCGTCACCGTCCTGCTGCTCGCCGGGTGCACGTCGGCGGCGCGGGACGGCGGGGACGGCGGGGGCGGCGGGGACGGCGAGGCTCCCGAGATCTGGCGGCCCCGGCCCGGCACCGCCTGGCAGTGGCAGCTCGACGGCCGCGTCGACCCGCGCGTGGACGTGCCCGTCTACGACATCGACGGGTTCGAGAACCGCGCGTCCGACGTCGCCCGGCTGCACCGCGACGGGCGCCGCGTCATCTGCTACATCAACGCCGGTGCCTGGGAGTCCTTCCGCCCCGACAGCGACGACTACCCCGCATCCGTGCTCGGCCGCGCCAACGGCTGGAAGGGCGAGCGTTGGCTCGACATCCGGCGCCTGGACGTGCTGCGTCCGCTGCTCGCGAAGCGCTTCGACATGTGCCGCCGCAAGGGCTTCGACGCGATCGAACCGGACCTGCTCGACAGCTACCTCAACCGCACCGGCTTTCCCCTGACCGCGCGCAACCAGCTGGCCTTCAACCGCATGGTCGCCCGCCTCGCGCACGAACGGGGCATGTCCGTCGGCCTGAAGAACGACCTCCCGCAGATCCCGCGGCTCGTGCGGGACTTCGACTTCGCGGTCAACGAGGAGTGCGCCCAGTACGGCGAGTGCGCGTCACTCACCCCCTTCGTCAAGGCGGGCAAGGCGGTGCTGCACGTCGAATACGCCGTGCCCAACGAGAAGTTCTGCGCCCGGTCGAAGCGACTCGGCCTGTCGTCCATGCGCAAGAAACTGAACCTGGACGAATGGCGCAGGCCCTGCTGACAGCTTCGCCAAGGCACCTGGGGGCACCGCGTAACCGATGATCTTGCTCTCGCGTTGGTGTGCCGGGGCTCGGCATGTCCTGCCGGGCCATGACGCGAAGGCTTGGGGTCACTCATCATGCAGGACATCACCAGGAAGATCGCCGTGGGGATCGGGGCCATGGCCGCGGCGCTGGGCTGTGTCATCGTCTCGGGGCCGTCGGCGGTGGCCGACGGCAAGTGGTGCAACCACTCGGTGTGCATCGAGACGTACGACAGCGGCACGTACCTCGGCAGGGTCGAGGTCTCGGTCACCAACACCAACCAGCCGCACCGCATCAGCGCGCGCGTGTGGACGACCAACGGCTGGAGCGCCAACACCAAGGTGGAGGACGTCGCCAAGTTCCGCACCTACCGCGACCAGGCCTACCCCCAACGCCACTTCCCCGCGGGCACCCGCCTCTGCGCGGAGGGCTTCCGCGGCGGCGACAGCGTGGGCCTCCCCTGCGTCACCCTCACGAACTGACCGCGACTGGGCCGGGCCCGCCGCGTGCGGCAGGCCCGGCCATCAGGCCGTCAGGCCGTCAGGCAGGTTACCGTGTCGGGTTCGGGGCGGTGTGCGTGGCGGGGGCCGACCCCGCGTCGGCCTCGTCCCGGCGTAGGTCGTGGAAGAGGCGGCCCGGCCACCAGAACCAGTGGCCCACGTCCAGGGCGAGGGCGGGCACCAGGACCGTGCGTACCAGGAAGGTGTCCAGCAGGACGCCGATGCCGACCAGGACGCCCATCTGCGCCATCGTCACCAGGGGCAGGCCGGCGAAGACCGCGAACGTCGCGGCCAGCACGATGCCCGCCGAGGTGATCACTCCGCCCGTGCTGGTCAGGCCCTCCAGGACGCCGCGTGTGTGGCCGAGGCGCGCGGCTTCCTCCTTGACGCGGTGCATCAGGAAGATGTTGTAGTCGATGCCGAGCGCGACCAGGAAGACGAAGCCCATCAAGGGGATCGACCAGTCGACGCCCGCGAAGCCGAGCACGCTCTCGAAGAGCACGTTCGACGCGCCGAGGGCCGCGAGGAAGGACAGGACCACTGTCGCCAGGAGGAGGAGTGGGGCGACCAGCGAGCGCAGCAGCCAGATCAGTACGCCGAGGACGACCAGGAGGACGATCGGGATGACCGTCCGCATGTCGCGGTCGGCGGCGCGCTGGGTGTCCAGGGTCTGCGCCGTGGTGCCGCCGACCAGGGCGTCCGCGCCGTCGACCTTATGCACGGCGTCCCGGAGCCGGTCCACGGTGTCCTCGGCCGAGGGGCTGTCCGGGGCGTCCTTCAACACCACCGGGAGTTGGGTGAGTTCGCCGTCGGGGGAGCGGTCGCCGGTCTCGATCAGGGCGACCCCCTCCACTCCCGACGCGGCCGAGCGGACCTGAGCGGCCTGCCCCGTGTTCGTGACGATCTTCGCGGGGTCCGACGCGCCCGACGGATAGTGGGCGGAGATCTTCTCCTGGGCGACGACCGACTCGGGCTTGTCCTGGAACATCTCGGACTGCGTGAGGCCCAGGTTGATGCCGAAGGCGCTGAGCGCGAGGACTCCGGTGACGGCGACGGACATCATCCACGCCCACCGCGGACGCCGTGCGACGGCGGCGCCGACGCGCGACCAGACCGTACGTTCCTTGCGCGCGGGCGTGCCGTTCCTCGGCACGAACGGCCAGAAGACCCAGCGGCCCGCGACGACCAGCAGCGCGGGCAGCACGGTGAGCATCGCGAAGAGCGCGCAGACCACGCCGACGGCGCCGACCAGGCCGAGGGAGCGCGAGGAGTTGATGTCGGCGAAGGCCAGGCAGGCGAGCCCGGCCGCGATGGTCCCGGCCGACGCGAGGATCGCGGGGCCCGAGCGGCGCAGCGCGGTTGCCATCGCTTGGTGCCGGTCCTCCTGGCGGTGCAGTTCCTCGCGGTAGCGGGCGATGAGCAGCAGGGCGTAATCGGTGCCGACGCCGAAGACGAGCACCATCAGGACGCCCGCGCTCTGCGGGTCCACGGGCAGATGCGCGTACTTGGCGAGGAGATACGTGCCGACCTGGGTGAGCACGGCGGCGAAGCCGACGGAGATCAGCGGGAACAGCCACAGGACCGGGCTGCGGTAGGTGATCAGGAGCAGCACGGCGACGACGATGCCGGTGGCGATCATCAGCGTCGAGTCGAGGGTGTCGAAGACGGCGACCTGGTCGGTCAGGGAGGCCGCGGGACCGCCGATTTCCACGTCCACGCCCGGTGGCGCGTTGGCTCCGGCGATCTCGCGCAGCTCGTCGACCTTGTCGGTCAGGCCGTCGTCGTCGGCGGACATCGGGACCATGACGAGCTGGGCCCTGCCGTCGTCCGAGGGGACCGGCCGTGAGACCTGCTCGCCCTTGGCGGTGAACTCCGCGAAGGCGGCCCGGTCGGCGGCGGCCACCCGTTCATCCGCGCCCCGGCCGGTGTAGACGACCACGGCGGGCATGACGGTGTCGTCGCGGAACTTCTCGAGCTCGGTGTTGACCTGGGCCGACTCGGCGCCGCGCGGCAGGAACGCGTTCGCGCTGGTGTCCTCGACGTCGCCGAGTTTCCCGGCCAGCGGGCCGAGGGCCACCGCGAGGATCAGCCAGGCGGCGAGGACCAGCCATTTGGAGCGCCGGCCCGATGGTGCGGCGGCGACGCGCCGGAGCAGCGGACGCATGAGTAGTCTCCTTCGTCGTGGAGCGCGCCGCCGGTCGGAAGACCGGCACAGGGCGCACGGGGCCCGCACCACGGCGCTGTAGGTGTGACGACCTGCCGTGGCGTACGGGTGGGTGTGAGAGTCCGGGCCGCTCGGGCCCGGGGTGCGTGCCGCGTCGCACGGCCGGGAGTTGCCGCTCCCGGCCGTGCCGTCAGCAGACGGCCGTTCTTCGGACTTCCGCGTCCTGCCGGCCTCTTGCGGCTATTCGATCTCGCGCATCATCTTCTCCATGGAGCCGACGGAGTGGCGGGTCTGCGCCAGCTCCTCCCGGGTCTGCCTCATCTCCTCGATGGAGCGCCGGTGCAGCTCGACGTTGTCCTCCAGGAGCTGCGCGTACTTCGAGGCCAGCGCCTTGTACTGCTCCTCGCGGGCGGCGAGCATCCGGGCCCGCCAGGTGGCGGCGACCTGCCAGACGATCACGATGAGCAGAAGGAAGAAGCCGGCCGCGCCGACGCCCCCGACCCATGCGCCCACGGCGTCGCCCCCGTCCGCGAGCGTCACCAGTTGTCCGTTCACTTCGCTTCCTCTTTCGTGGGTGCCGCGGATCCCGTGGTCTCCGCGGTCTCTTTGGGGCGGGTGTCGGAGAGGGTCCGGACCGCCCTGGCGAACAGTTGCGGCGTCAACTCGTAGAGAAATGGCGCCACTTCGAAGTACTTCATGGACTTGCCGTCCTCGGCGACCTCCAGCGACCCGATGACGAGGCCGGCGGCCTCGAGCAGCTTCAGGTGCATGTGCAGCAGCGGACGGCCCATGCCGATCTCGCGGGCGAGCGCGCTGACGTAGTTGCGGCGCTCGGTGAGCGCCGCGACGATCCGCATGCGGTGCGGATTGCCCAGCGCGCTGAGTGCCTTAAGGAGCTCGTCGCCCGTCGGTTCCGGGGTCGGGACCTCGGCCATCGCGGCCTCTCTTTCGTGCCTGTCAAGAAAAGCTGACATGAGGACCCGCTACCTGTCAAAGATTCCTGACACATCTCAGGGTTAGTTAGGGGTCGGATGAGGGTCGCGGCCCGGGGAGTTCTCGGGGGCGCTTCTCGGGGGCGTCCGCGCCGGTCCTACTCCCTGTGTCGTACGCGCCCTGCGCGCGCGACTCCTATCGTGAGTTCCGTGACCACCGCCTTCCGCTCCTGGCAGCGGCGCCTCCCGTGGCCCCTGTCCCCGCAGCTCACGGACCTGGCCGTGGCCGCGGTCGTCGCGCTTCTCACGGGTCTGGACGCGGCGGTCAACGGCCCCGGCCACCGGCAGGCCGACTGGCTGACGTGGCTGCTGTTCGCCGTGTCCGTCGCGGCTCTCCTGGTGCGCAGCCGGTGGCCGGTCGCCGTCACCGTCGTCACCGGGGCGGCCTGCGCGGGCTGGGCGCTGTACGGGCACATCGGGGAGCTGCTCAATCTGCCGGTGATGGTCGCGCTGTACGCCCTCGCCGTACGGGGCGACCGGCGCCGCACGCTGCGGACCGCCGTGGTCGCCGCCCTCGTGTCGGGGACGGTCTCGGTCATCGCGGGCAAGGACGTGGCACAGCCGCAGGGCGCCCCGCTCCTGGAGATGCTCTGGCCCCTCGTGCCGCTGCTGCTCGGCGAAGTGGTGCGCGGGCGGCGGGAGTTGCTGCAGGAGTACGCCGAACGGGCCGAGCGGGCCGAGGCCGACCGGGAGCGGGAGGCGCGGCGCAAGGTCGACCAGGAGAGGGTGCGCATCGCACGCGAACTGCACGACGTCATCGCCCACACCGTGTCGGCGATGACCGTGCAGGCGGGCCTCGCCCTGGACGCCCTCGACAGCAGACCCGAGGTGGCGCGGACGGCGATGCGGCAGGTGCGGACGTCGGGCAAGGAAGCCGTGCGCGAGCTGCGGACCACGGTGGGGGTGCTGCGCGAGGGCCGGCGCACGAGCGCCGCCGATCCGGCGCCCCGCCTCGCGCAACTGGACGAACTGGTGGAGGGGGTGCGCGGCACCGGACCGCGCGTGTCCCTGCACACCGACACGGGTGGCCGGGAGCTGCCGCAACTGGTGGAGTTGGCGGCGTACCGCATCGTCCAGGAGGCCCTGACCAACGTGATCAAGCACGCGGACGCCCGGCACGTGGCCGTGTCGGTTGCGCTGGTGGGCGAGGACCTGGCCGTCGAGATCACCGACGACGGGCAGGAGCGTGCCGAGGCCTCGGGGGAGGGCTACGGCCTGATCGGCATGCGCGAGCGGGCCACGACGATGGGCGGCGACCTGGAGGCGGGCCCGCTGCGAGGCGGCGGGTGGCGAGTGCGTGCGGTGCTGCCCGTCGAGGGAGGCGCCCGATGAGTGAGCGGACGAACGAGCGGAGGGGTGAGCGGACGAGTGAGCGGATCCGGGTGGTCCTTGCCGACGACCAGACCGTCGTCCGTGCCGGCTTCCGCGCTCTGCTGGACCTCACCGACGACCTCGCCGTGGTCGGCGAGGCGGCGGACGGCCTGGCGGCGGTGGAGCTGACCCGCACCACGCGCCCGGACGTCGTCCTGATGGATGTCCGCATGCCGCGGGTGGACGGCCTCGAAGCCACGCGGCGCATCGTCGCCGACCACGCCCTCGACGCCGTACGCGTCCTTGTCCTCACCACCTTCGAGACCGACGAGTACGTCTTCGAGGCGCTGCGCGCGGGCGCCGCGGGGTTCCTGCTCAAGGACATCGAACCGGACGACCTGCGCGCAGCGATCCGCACCGTGGCCGCCGGGCAGAGTCTCCTGGCGCCCGGGGTCACACGCCGGGTGATCGAGGAGTTCGCCCGCCTCAAGGCGCCCGAGGCCCAGGCGCTGCGGCTCCTCGACCCGCTCACCGACCGGGAGCGCGAGGTGCTCGCGCTGGTCGGCCGCGGACTGTCGAACGACGAGATCGGCGCACGGCTCCTCATGTCGCCGCTGACGGCGAAGACGCACGTCAGCCGGTCGATGACCAAGCTCGGGGTGCGGGACAGGGCCCAGCTGGTGGTGCTCGCCTACGAGACGGGCCTGGTGCGCGCGGGCGAAGCCTGATCCCGCAGTACCGTCCGCGCCGGCCGGTACTCCGCGGGGAGTAGTCGCCGACTCCCGGCGGCAGATGTCAGGGGCGCCCGGCCTTCGTAGCGTCGACGGCATGATCGAAGCACGGGAACTCACCAAACGGTACGGCGACAAGGCGGCTGTCGACCGGCTCACCTTCAGCGTCCGCCCCGGCCGCGTGACCGGCTTCCTCGGCCCGAACGGCGCCGGGAAGTCGACCACCATGCGCATGATCCTCGGCCTCGACGCGCCGAGCGGCGGCACGGTCACGGTCGACGGGCGGCGCTACGACCGCCTCACCGCGCCCCTGCGCGAGGTCGGCTCGCTCCTGGACGCCAGGTCGGTGCACGGCGGGCGCACCACGCGCCGGCACCTCCTCGGCCTGGCCCGCAGCAACGGCATCGGCGCGAGCCGGGTCGACGAGGTGCTCGAGGCGGTGGGCCTCACGGATGTCTCAGGACGGCGGGCCAAGGGGCTCTCCCTGGGCATGGGCCAGCGCCTGGGCATCGCGGCGGCGCTGCTCGGCGACCCCGGCACACTCATCCTCGACGAACCGGTGAACGGCCTGGACACCGAGGGCATCCGCTGGATCCGCGACCTGCTCAAGTCCCTCGCCGCGGAGGGCAGGACGGTGTTCCTCTCCAGCCATCTCATGAGCGAGATGGAACTGACCGCCGATCACCTCATCGTGATCGGCCGCGGGCGTCTCCTCGCGGACACGGACATGCGGGACTTCATCGAGACCAACTCCCAGGGCGCCACCCTGCTGCGTACACCGGACTCCGAGGCGCAGCGGATGCGGGCTCTGCTGGAGACGGCGGGCGCGTCCGTGCGTCTGGACGCGCGGGGCGGCTGGCGGGTGGGCGGCCTGCGGCCCGCCGAGATCGGCGAGCTGGCCCGCACGCAGGGCCTGGCCATCCATGAACTCACCCCCGTCTTCTCCTCCTTGGAGGAGGTCTACACCGACATGACGCGGACCTCGGTGGAGTACCGGGGCACGGCGACGACGCCGCACGAAGCCGCGCCGTCCAAGGGAAAGGAACCGGTCCGATGACGACGACAGCGACGACGACGGCGACGACGAAGACGAAAGCGAAGGCGAAGGCGAAGAAGAAGGCGAAGAAGAAAACCGCCCCGCCCACCCCCGGCTTCCGCGCGGCCCTCGCCTTCGAGTGGACCAAGTTCGCGAGTCTGCGCTCCACCCGCTGGACCCTGCTGGTGACCGGCGCGCTCACCGTCGTCGGCGCGGTGTTCGTCGGCCTGAGCGGCAGCCTGCAGCCCGACGACACGGTGCTCGGCGGCAGCCTCACCCTCAGCGTCGTCTCGCTGATGGTCGCGGGCACGGTGGGCGCGCTGACCATGTGCGGCGAGTACGCGAGCGGCACCATCACCGCCACCCTCACCGCCGTACCGCGCCGCCGCCGGGTGCTGGCCGCGAAGGCGACGCTGCTGGCCTGCCTGCTGTACGCCACCGGCCTTGTCTCCTGCACGGTGGCCTATCTCCTCGGCGGCGCGGTCCTGGAGGACGGCACGTACGCCCAGGGGGAGCCGATGCCCGCGCTGCTCGGCATCGCGGGGCTCTTCGCGCTCGTCGGTCTCATCGGCCTCGCGGGCGGCACCCTCCTGAAGCACTCGGCCGGGGCGGTCGTCACGGTGGTCGGCGTGCTGCTCCTGCCGTCCCTGTTCGGACCGCTGCTCGGCGACCTCCAGCGCTGGGTCGCGGGCGCGACGCCCACCGCCGCCCTCGAAAAGCTCACGCAGACCTCGGACGCGAGCCCGGAGACCGTCGGCAGCCTCGGCGCCTGGCCCTCGCTCGGCCTGGTCGCCGCGTACACCCTGCTGCTCCTGGGCGCGGCCGGGTGGCGCCTGCAGCGAAGGGACGCCTGACCCGGCACTTTGCGATTCTTTTACAGTGGGTGTAGAAGTAAGGCGTACCGGGGAGTCACGCCTGACGTGGCGAGCCGCCCCGGTCCCGCCGAGAATGACCGGCACGCCCCTTCGTCGGAACGGAGCCACCGTTGCTGTCCGCCGTCCTCGGCCTCCTGGCCGTCCTCGTCCTGACCGCGGGCACCGGCTACTTCGTCGCGCAGGAGTTCGCGTACGTGGCCGCGGACCGCCTCGCTCTCGCCCGTGAGGCGGAAGCGGGCGACAGGCGGGCCGCCCGTGCCGTCCAGGTCCTCGGGCGCCTCTCGTTCATGCTGTCGGGTGCCCAGCTGGGCATCACCGTCACCGGACTGGTCGTCGGCTTCCTCGCCGAACCGTCCGTGTCCGGGCTCCTGAGACCCGCCCTGGACGGCACCGGCCTCTCCGACGGCGTCGTCTCGGCGCTCTCCGTGGTCCTCGGCTTCGTCTTCGCCACGGTGCTCCAGATGGTCCTCGGCGAGCTCGCTCCCAAGAACCTCGCGCTCGCCGTGCCCGAACGGCTCGCGAAATCCCTCGCCGCCTCCACGCTGGCGTATCTGAAGGTCGTCGGCCCCCTCGTCCGCGTCTTCGACGGCGCGGCCAACCGGCTGCTGCGCCGCATCGGCATCGAGCCCGTCGAGGAGCTGCACCACGGGGCCACGCTCGAAGAGCTCAGCCACCTCATCGGCGAGTCCCACGAGCACGGTCAGCTGCCGCGCGAGAGCGCCGAACTCCTCGACCACGCCCTGGAGTTCACCGAGCGCACGCTGGACGAGGTGATGGTGCCGCGGGCGGACGTCACGTTCGTGCGCAAGGACGCCACAGCGGACGAGGCGGTGCGGCTCATCGCCCTGCACGGCCACTCGAACTACCCCGTCATGGGCGACCACCCGGACGACGTCGCGGGCGTCCTCGGGGTGCGCGAGCTGATGCGCCTGCCCGCCACCCGCTTCGACCGTGCCACGGCGGGCGGCGAGGCCCGCCGCGCCCTGCTGCTGCCCGACACCCTGCCGCTGCCGGGCGCGGTGGCACAGATGCGCGAGCGCGACGACGAGTTCGCGGTCGTCCTCGACGAGCACGGGGGAGTGGCGGGCATCGTGACGTACGAGGACATCGCCGAGGAACTCGTCGGGGACATCGCCGACGAGTCCGACACCGTCGTGGAACTGGCGGTCGCGGACGGCACGGGCTGGTTCGTCGACGCGGGCCGCCGCCTGGACGAGGTGGCCGCCGCGACCGGCATCGGCCTGCCCGAGGAGGACGACTACGACACCGTGGCCGGACTGATCGTCGACCGGCTCGGCCGCTTCCCGGCCATCGGCGACCGCCTGACCGTGGAGCTGCCCGACGGCAGCCGCGTCGCCGTCGCCGTACTCGGCCTCGATCGCCACGTCCCCGAGCGCGTGCGGATCGAGCGCCTGCCGACGGCGGACGCGCCGACCGCCGAGGAGGCCCCGGCATGAGCTTCCCCCTGGCCGTCTTCGTGACCGTCCTGCTGCTGATCGCCAGCGGCTTCTTCGTCGCCGCCGAGTTCGCCCTCGTCGCCGCCAAACACCACCGCATGGAGCGCGCGGTCGCCGCCGGACAGCGCGGCGCCAAGTCCGCGCTCGCGGGCATGCGGGAACTGTCCCTGATGCTCGCCGGGGCCCAACTCGGCATCACCGTCTGCACCCTGGGTCTCGGCTCGGTCTCCAAGCCCGCGATCTCCCACGAACTCGACCCGCTCCTGGCGAAGCTGGGCCTGCCCGCCGGGCTCAGCTACGGCATCGCCTTCGCGCTCGCCATGATCGTCGTGGTGTTCCTGCACATGGTCGTCGGCGAGATGGCCCCCAAGTCCTGGGCCATCGCCCACCCCGAGCGGTCGGCGATGCTGCTCACCCCGCCCTTCCGGGCCGTGGTCAAGGTCGTGCGCCCGCTGCTCACCGTCCTCAACAAGGTCAGCAACGCGCTCGTGCGGCTCTGCAAGGTCACTCCGCGCGACGAACTCACCTCGGTGCACAACCGCGAGCAACTCGCGCACCTGGTCGAGGAGTCGTGGCGGCTCGGCCTGATCAGCGACGCCGACTCCGGCCTCATCACCACCTCCCTCACCGCGCCGCTGACCGCGGTGGGCGACCTCCAGACCGCGGCCGCGCAGATCACGTCCGTCCCGGCCGACGCGAGCATCGACCAGGTCCTGGAGACGGCCGCCGCCAGCGACCGCACGCGTCTCCTCGTCACGGACGGCGCCACCGTCCTCGGCTCGGTGCACGCCCGCGACGCGCTGGTCGCCCGCGCCCGAAGCCGCGCGCTGACCGCCCGCGAGCTGGCGCGGCCCGTCCCCGAGCTCGCCGCGGACGACACCGTCGCCCACGCCGTCGAGGAACTGCGCCGCCGCCGCGCCTCGCTCGCCGTGCTCTGCGACGAGTCGGGCCGGCTCACCGGTCTGGTCAGCCTGGACGACCTGCTGGCGCGCCTGATGGAACCCCGGCAGCCGGTCTGAGGCCGCCGATGAGCCCCCTGCCGGTACGCGCGCAACTCCTCTCCCCGGCACGCCCGAGGCGCCGTTCCCGGCAGGAAAAGCCACCCTGTACGGGGATATACGGGGGTCGTTTCCTGTGGCTAGTGTGCGGGCGGTGAAGTTCCGAAGACCGCCTCCTCCCTGCCCGCAGGCGGTCACCTACCGATGCGCCCCCGCCATGGTGGCGGCGGGCCGCCAGGTCGTCACGCTCCTCGACTCCGGCGGCCGGGAGATCGGCCACCTCGTCCACCAGGTGTGCCACCTCTGCGCCGCCGCCCACGTCAACACCATCGCGATCGCAGGGCCTTGGCAGGGCCTCGGCCTGGGGCGCGAGGCACTCCACCGCGCCACGGACCCCTGGCCGGGCTACGCGTGGACCACCTCCCGGCAGTCCGCGGACGGCCGGAAGTTCTTCGCCGCGATGGCAGAGGAGACCGGCACGGACTTCGTGCCGGGCGCCCCGGGATGCCCGCACATCAGCGCCCGGTCACGCGAGTCGAGTACCGGGGGAACGTCCCTCTGAGGCCCGGGCGGCGTGACGCATCCGTCAGGAATGTTCGGCCGCCGACGGGGGCACTCGGTGACCGGGCGCGTACCGCGCGCAGACGGTTCTGGGAGGACACGATGACGCTGTCTCGAGTGCACATACGAGGCTGGAAGAAGAAGCCCTTGGTCGGCCGCTCGGCGGAGAACGAGTCGCTGACGGCGGCGGGCCGCGCGGGCTTCGTCGCACGGGGTGTCGTCTACGTCCTCATCGGCGCGCTGGCCCTTGGGATCGCCTTCGGCAGCAGCGATGAGGAGGCCGACCGACAGGGCGCGCTGGCCCAGGTCCGCGAGCAGCCCTTCGGCGAGGTCATGCTGTGGGCGCTGGTCGTCGGCTTCGGCTGCATGGCCCTGTGGCGGGGCGCCCGCGCGGTGGGGCGGCGGGGGCCCCACCGCAAGGCCCCGTCCCGGGCACTCGACGGCGGCAGGGCGGTCTTCTACGCCTTCGTCTGCTGGGCGACCGCCTCGTACGCGGCCGGCGGAGGCCAGGGTTCCAGCGGTGACGCCAAGTCCCAGGACTGGACGAAGACCGCGCTGGAACTTCCCTACGGCCGCTACCTGGTGGGCGCCGGGGGCTGCGTCCTGATCGGCGTCGGGGTGGTGCTCGCCGTACGGGCGATGATGCGCAGCTTCCTGAAGCAGCTGGACCTCGGTTCCCTCAAGGGCCGCAAGCGGCAGGTCGTCACGACCCTGGGCGTGACCGGCGGTGTGGCGCGCGGCGCCGTGTTCGCCGCCGCGGGCGTCTTCATCGTGACGGCGGCCGTCCAGTTCGACCCCGACGAGGCCAAGGGCGTGGACGCGACGCTCCGCAGCTTCTCGCACACCCCCGCGGGCCCCTGGCTCCTGGCCGCCGTCGCGGCCGGTCTCATCCTCTACGGCGTCTTCTCCTTCGCCTCCGCGCGCTGGCGGCGGCTCTGAGGACACCGCCGCCTAGACCGGCGCCGACTCGTCGGCCTTGAACGCGCCGCCGTGGCCCGGCACGATCACGTCGGCGGTGGCAAGCACCCGCAGCCGTGACGTCCGCAGTGTCGTGAGGTCCGGGGAGACCGGGTCCTCCACCGGGCCGTTCGGACGCCACCACAGGTCGCCCACGAACGCGATGGTGCCCTCGGCGGTCCCCGCGAGCAGCGTGATGTCCTCGCGGCTGTGTCCCGGAGTGCGGATCAGCCGCAGGGACGGGGTGAGTTCGAAGCCCTCGGCGTCCCGGTCGGTCCACTGGTCGTTCTCGTAGATCGCCTTGTGGTCGTGGACCCGGGCCCGCCCGAACAGGCCCACGTTCATGGTGTTGTCCGGGTGGTGGTGGCTGAGCACCACGTCGGTGATGTCGTCCGGGCCCAGGCCCAACTCCGCGAGCGGGCCCAGGATCCGGTCCCGGCTCGCCACCATGCCCGGGTCGACGATCACATGCAGGTCGCCGTCGCGTACGTAGGAGACCGTGGCGGCGACCCCGGGGCCGGTGGAGCCCGTGTAGCCGGTGGTCAGGATCGTGTAGGTGGCGCTCTGGGCGAGGGGTGCGTCTGTCGCTGTGTTCGTCATGCCCATGAGTCTTCCGGTCGGGCGGCCCGGCAACGAGTGGCCCTTCTGCCACTGATCGCAGGAAACGTGCCACACTCCCGTATGCCGCCTTTCGTGACCATCGCCGCCTACGCCCCGACGGGCGTCGGCATCCTCGGCGCCGGCATCGTCTCCGAGGTGTTCGACGAGCGGGGCGCGGGTCTGCCCCGCTTCGACTTCGCCCTGTGCACCGACCGGCCCGGGCAGGTCCGCACCGACGCGGGGGTGCCGATCACCGTGGAGCACGGCCTCGACCGGCTCGCCGCCGCCGACCTCGTGATCGCCCTGCCCTGGGCCGACTTCCGTACGCCGCCCGCGCCCGCTGTCCTCGACGCGCTCGTCGCGGCCCACGAGCGGGGCGGCCTTGTCGCGGGGCACTGCGTCGGGGCGTTCGCGCTGGCCGCGGCGGGGCTGCTCGACGGGCGGCGCGCGACCACGCACTGGCGGTTCGCGGAGCTCCTCGCGGGGCGGTATCCGCACGTCACCGTCGAGGCCGAGGCCCTCTACATCGACGAGGGGCAGGTCGTCACGGGCGCGGGAGCGGCCGCGGGCTTCGACCTCAGCCTGCATCTGCTCAGACGGGAGTACGGGGCGGCGACGGCCAACACCATCGCCCGGGACCTGGTCCTGCCCTCGCACCGCGACGGCGGCCAGGCCCAGTACCTCGCCGCTCCCGTCCCCGAGGACTGCGGGGACGACCGTCTCGCCGAGGTGCTCGACTGGGCCCGCGCGCATCTGCACGAGCCGCTGCCGGTCGCGGAGCTGGCCCGCCGCGCCCTGATGAGCAGACGTTCCTTCGCCCGCCGCTTCTCGGCGGCGACCGGCACGACCCCGCACGCCTGGCTGGTCAACCTGCGGCTGAGCAGCGCCGAGGAACTCCTGGAGACCACGGACCTGCCGGTGGAGGAGGTCGCCCACCGGGTCGGGTACGGCAGCGCGGCCGTCCTGCGCGAGCAGTTCGTACGCCGCCGGGGCGTGCCCCCGCGTTCTTACCGCCGCGCCTTTACCCGGGCGCCCTAGGTGAACGAGGGCATCTCGCCCTCCGTGGTCGTCAGGTCGATGACGCTGAAGATGGCGTCCTGCTGGTCGGCGACCGTGGCGAAGCGGCCGAAAGGGCTGTCCATCGGCCCGAAGAGCAGCCGCCCGCCGAGCTTGGTGACGGTGGCGATCGCGGCGTCGCAGTTGTCCACGGCGAAGTGCACGTTGATGAACGGCGGCACGTCCGGCGGGAAGTCCTCGGTCATCCGCAGCCGGCCGAGCACGGCCTGCCCCTCGATCTCGAGGACGCTGAAGTCGACGTCGTCGACGTCCATCCGCTTCATCCCGAAGGGAAAGACGGCGGGCAGGAACGCGTCCGTAGCCGCCGGGTCCCGCGTGGTGAGCTCCGCCCAGCAGTACGCGCCCGCCTCGCCGGTCTTCTCGAAGCCCTGGTGGGCGCCCGGCTGCCAGACGCTCAGGTAGGCGCCGCTCGGCTCCTGGGCCAGCACCATGGTGCCGAATTCGCCGATCTGGGTCGGCTCCATGGCGAGGGTCCCGCCGTTGTCACGGATCCTGGCGGCTGTCGCCGCGGCGTCGGGCGAGGCGAAGTAGAGGTTCCAGGCGGCGGGCCCCTCCACGCCCTGCATCTGCGGGACGACGGCCGCCACGGCCTTGCCGTCCGAGCGGGCCTGCGTATAGCCGCCGTGCTCCTCCGAAGCGGAGTCGAACGTCCAGCCGAGCAGCTCGCCGTAGAAGCTCTTCGCGGCCGCCACGTCGGGGAACATCGCGTCCGCCCAACAGGGTGTGCCTTCCGGGTACGCCGACATCGCGAGGCCTCCAGTTCCGGCGGTTCCTGTTGCCTTCACGCTATTGGAGTGAAGGCACCCGCGCCCGTCGAAACCCCGGCCCCGTGGGCACGGCTACCGCGCGCCGAAGTTCTGTGTCCACCAGGGGCCGCCGCTGCCCTGCCGGTAGCCGACGCCGATCTCCTTGAAGGAGCAGTTGAGGATGTTGGCGCGGTGGCCGGAGCTGTTCATCCAGGAGTCCATCACGGCGGCCGGGGTGCGCTGGCCCGCGGCGATGTTCTCGCCGTAGGTGGTCCACTTGTAGCCGGCGGCCGTGACCCGGTCGCCGGGGTCCTTGCCGTCGGGGTTCGTGTGGTCGAAGAAGTCGCGCTCCGCCATGTCGTCGGAGTGGCCCTGCGCCGCGTCGTCCAGCTTGCTGTTGAGGGTCAGCGGGCCACAGCCGCTCTTGGCGCGCTCGGCGTTGGCGAGCCGGGTGACCTGCTCGCCGTACGAGTTGCCGGCCGGGGCCTGCGGGGCCTGGGGCGGGCTGCTGGTGCGGGTGGGCTTCGGGGTGGTCGCCTTCGGCTTCGGCGCCTTGGTCTTCTTGGAGGGCGTGGCCTTGGGGGACGCCTTCTTCGAGCGGCTGGGGGAGGCGGAGGGGGACTTGCTCGGCTTGGCGGCCTTGGTGGACGGAGCCGCCGAAGTGGGCGGCTGTGAGGCGGTCAAGGGCTGCGCCTCGGTCTTCTTGTCGTCCGAGGGGCGCGTGGCCGAGTAGATGACCCCGGTCGCGACGACGAGCACGGCGACCCCCGCGGCCACGGTCCGGCCCTTGCGCGGCGTCCGGCGGCGCTTGGCGGCATGTCTCGCCGAGGCCCGGGAGCCGGATATCTCGTACGTGTTGCCGCCCGTGGAGTGCGTGTCGGGCGATATGTGCGGTGAGCCGGCCGACAGGTGCTGGGTGTGGGCCGCGCTCACCGCGCGTATCGCACCGGGAGCGGCGAGCGCGGCGGACAGCGGCACCAGGGCGAGGCCCACGAGGAGGCGCTCGGCGAGCACCAAGCCCGCACCGTGGCCCGAGCACATCGGACAGTCACGGACGTGCCGGGCCAGACGCTTGCGCCAGAGGGCGGACGGCGTGCCGTCCCACGGCGCCACCACTTCGCGCAGGTACACGCACCGGGGGTCCGCGGCGAGGGCGCGGACCACGATCCGGGCCGTCTCCAGCTGCGTCTTCATCCGCTGCACCCGCACCGTGGCGTGCTGCGTGGGCAGCTCCATCGCGGCGGCGACCTCCGGCCGGGTCAGCTCGCCGGAGACCTCGAGCCACCACAGGGAGAGGAGCGCGCGGTCGTCGGTGTCCAGCCACCGGGTCGCCTCGGCCACCTCCTTGCGCTGTCCCACCAGGCCGAGCCGGATGATCGTCAGGTCGACGAAGTCGGCGCCGGGGTCCGCGACGTCGTGCGCCTCGTGAAGGGGGCTCGGGCTCTTCTGGCCGGACGCGCGCTGAGCCCAGTGCCTGCGGACCTCGTTCATGGCGATGGCCACGAGCCAGGACCGGAAGCTCGCCGGATCGCGGAGCGACGACAGACCGGCGAGCGCGCGCAGCATGGTCTCCTGCACGACGTCGTCGACGTCGGCATGGCCGTCGAGGGCCCGCCCGACGATGTTGTAGACCAGCGGCAGGTATCCGGCCACCAGCTCGTCCTGCGCCTGCTGGTCCCCGGTCTGCGCCGCCGTCACCAGAGGATCGTGTTCACCGATCATGGACTGCCTCACTCGCTTTCGTCGTCGGCACGTTTGGCCTTACACCTGGGAGATCGCGTGAGCGTACGGAGATAACAGAAATCCGCGAACAGATATCCGGGCCGAGTCGGTGAGCATACGCACCCGCCGGCCGGAGGAGGGCACGCATGGCCTTCAGTCCGGCATACCGGATATCTGCCGCTTCCGCACCGTTCGATGAGCTGAACGACGATGCCGGCCGGCCGGCGCGGTACGAGGGCTCAGCGCTTGAGAAGGTCCCGCAGCGCACCGGCGATCTCGTCCGGCGCTTCCTCGGCCATGAAGTGGCCGCAGGTGACAGGGGTGTGCCGCAGGTCCGGCGCCCAGGCGCCCCACAGCGCCGCCGCGTCGAAGCCGAGCGCGGCGCCCCAGTCCTGCTGGAGCACGGTGACCGGCATCCGCAGCGTGCTGCCGGCGTCCCGGTCGGCACGGTCGTGCCCGACGTCGATCCCGGCGGTGGCGCGGAAGTCGGCCACGATCGAGGGCACCGCGGCGCGGCAGGCGTTCAGATAGGCGGCGCGTACGTCGGCGGGGATCGCCCGCGGGTCGTTCGCCCAGATGTCGAGGAAGTGACCGAAGAACGCGTCCGGGGCGGCGGCGATCAACTGCTCAGGCAGACCGGGGGGTTGGGCCATCAGATACAGGTGGAAGCCGACGGCGGCGGTGACGCCGTGCATCACGTCCCACATGTCTAGGGTGGGCAGCACGTCGAGACAGGCCAGGTGCGTGATCGTGCCGGGGTGGTCGAGACCGGCGCGGAAGGCGACCAGCGCGCCCCGGTCGTGCCCGGCAAGCGCGAACCGCTCGTGGCCGAGGGCACGGGCCACGGCGACGACGTCGGCCGCCATGGTGCGCTTTGAGTACGCGGTGCCGTCGGTCTCCGCGGGTTTGTCGCTCGCCCCGTAGCCGCGCAGGTCGGGGCAGATCACCGTGTGGTCCGCGGCGAGGTCGGCGGCGACGTGCCGCCACATCAGATGGGTCTGCGGGAAGCCGTGAAGGAGCACGAGCGGCGGCCCCGAGCCGCCGACGGACACATGCAGGCTGACACCCTCCGCGACGGGCACGCGGTGGTGGCTGAAGTTCTCGATGGCAGGGGCGAGGGCAGGGGTCACGGTCGCGGTCCTTCGTGGTGGCGGAACAGGTGCTCCCGAGCCTGCCGGGCGTCGATGAGCATCCGATGAGCGCGCTACCGTGACCAGGGGCGATGCCCACGGGAACAGGTGGAAAGGCTGGTCAGGCGTGCAGGTCACGTTCGGGGTGCTCGGGCCGGTGGCGGCCTGGGACGGCGCCGGGGGAGCCGTCGCGCTGAAGGGTCCGCGGCACCGCGCGGTGCTGGCCCGGCTGATCGTCGCGCGCCGCCGCGTCGTCCCGGTCGCCCGGCTGGTCGAAGACCTGTGGGAGGACCCGCCCCAGGACGCGGTCGGCACCGTACGCACCTTCGTTGCCGCGCTGCGCCGAGCCCTGGAACCCGGGCGCCCGCCCCGCACGCCCGCCCGGCTCCTCGTCACCGAGGGCCCGGGGTACGCCCTGCGCGCCGAGCCCGCCACGGTGGACGCCTGGCGCTTCGAGCAAGCGGTGACCGACGCGGCGAACCTGCCGCCGCGGGAGGCCGTCGACCGCCTCGCGGAGGCGCTCGGGTGGTGGCGCGGCCCCGCCTACGCCGAGTTCACCGAAGAAGCCTGGGCCCGCGCCGAGCGCTCCCGCCTGGGCGAGCTGCGCCTGCACGCCGTCGAACGCCGGGCCGCGGCACGGCTCGACCTGGGACGCGCCGCCGACGCGGTGCCCGACCTCGACGCGCACGTGGCCGAGCACCCGTGGCGCGAGGACGCCTGGCGGCTCCTCGCCCTCGCGCTCTACCGCACCGGCCGCCAGGGCGACGCGCTCGCGGTCCTGCGCCGGGCCCGCGCGCTCCTGGTCGAGCAACTGGGCGTGGACCCCGGCCCCGCGCTGCGCCGCCTGGAGGCGGACATCCTCGGCCAGGCCCGCCACCTCGACCCCGAGCCGTCCCGGACCGGTGGCGCGGCGGAACAGGTGTGGGCGCGGGCCACCACCGCCTACGACCGGACCGTGGCGTCCGGCGCCCGTGCCCGACTGGACTCGACGGTGAGCCTGCTGCGCAACCTGGCGGTCACCGGGGGCGGCGGCCTCGAAGCCGCGCGCGAGCACCGCGTGGCGGCCGTCGAGGCGGCGGAGGAACTGGGCGACGCGGAACTCACCGCCCGCGTGATCGGCGCGTACGACGTCCCGGCGATCTGGACCCGGGTCGACGACCCGCGCCAGGCCGCGCAGGTCGTCGCGGCGGCCGAACGCACCCTGGCCGCGCTCCGGCCCGACGCGCACCCGGCGGCGCGGGCCCGCCTGCTCGCCACGATCGCCCTGGAGTCGCGCGGCACCAGATCGGCGCGCGGGCCCCAGGCCGCCCGGCAGGCCGAGGAGATCGCCCGCCGGCTCGACGACCCCGGACTCCTCGCGTTCGCCCTCAACGGCCTGTTCATGCAGAGCTTCCACCGCACGGGCCTCGCCGCGGACCGGGACACGATCGGCGCCGAACTCATCGCCCTGTCCACCCGGCACGGGCTCGCCACCTACGAGGTCCTCGGCCACCTCATCCGGCTCCAGGCCCGCAGCGCGCTCGCGGACTTCCCGGCCGCCGACGCCCACGCGGCGGCAGCGGATCTCCTGTCGGACCGTCATGAACTGCCGCTGGTAGGGGTGTTCACGCAGTGGTACGCGGCGCTGCGGCTGGCCGCGACAGGTCAGACCCCGGCAGCCGAGGCCGCCTACCGCGAAGCTGCCGGGCGACTGGACGGTTCGGGCATGCCTGGCCTTGAGCGCGGACTCCTGCCGCTCGCGCTGCTGTGCCTGGACCAGGGGCAAGGCGCCGGCGCGGACTGGGGCCCGTACGAACCCTGGGCCCGCCCTCTGGTGCTGCTGTCACAGGACCGTCGCGGCGAGGCGGCCGAGGTGTTGCGCCGCATCCCGGACCCGCCCCGCGATCTGCTGCAGGAAGCGCTGTGGTGCCTGGCGGGGCGAGCGGCGATCGCCTTGGACGAGAGGGAGACGATGGAACGCGCTCATGCCGAACTCATCCCAGCGGCAGGCGAGTTGGCGGGAGCGGGCAGCGGTCTGCTCACCCTGGGCCCGGTCGCACGGCACCTTGAGGACCTGGCCTCGGCTCTCCGCCGTCGTCGCGGGTGAACCTCAAGAGCCCTGCGCGCCCTGGACGTTGGCCACCATCGCGCGCAGTACCTTCAGCGCGGCCACGTACTCCTCGTCGCTGATGCCCTCGTGCACCACGGCGCGCAGCACCGTCATCACCTCGCGCAGCCGGAGCCTGGCCGCCTCGCCCGCGTCGGTGAGGTGCAGGCGCTGCCCGTCGTCGGCCTTGAGCCAGCCGCGGTGCAGCAACTGGTCGACGACGCGCGAGATGTCGTGGGGCCCGTCCGCGAGCGGGGTCAGCTGACCGGCCACTTCCTCGCGACTCGGCGCCGTGGAGCCGCCGTTGACGCGGTTGAGCACCCAGTACTGGGGCTGTGTGACGTCCATGCGGGCCAGCGTGTCGCGCAGATGCCGGGTCACCGCGTCGTGGGCCAGGCTGCTCCAGTAGCCGATGGGATCCCGGCACATGGGCCGCACAGAGTTCAGCCCGGCGGCGCGGTGTCCGCGCGGCCGGGCTGAAGTGCGAACAGGCTCAGCCCTTGCGGGTGTTGACCTCTTCGGTGAGGGCGGGGACGACGTCGAAGAGGTCGCCGACCACGCCGTAGTCGACCAGGTCGAAGATCGGGGCCTCGGCGTCCTTGTTGATCGCTACGATCGTCTTGGAGGTCTGCATGCCCGCCCGGTGCTGGATCGCACCGGAGATGCCCGAGGCGATGTACAGCTGCGGCGACACGGACTTGCCGGTCTGGCCCACCTGGTTGGAGTGCGGATACCAGCCCGCGTCCACCGCAGCACGCGAGGCGCCCACCGCCGCACCCAGCGAGTCCGCCAGGGACTCGATGAGGTGGAAGTTGTCCGCGCCGTTCACACCACGCCCGCCGGAGACCACGATGGCGGCCTCGGTCAGCTCCGGACGCCCCGTCGACTCCCGCGGCGTACGCGCGGTCACCTTGGTGCCGGTGGCCTGCGCCGAGAACGACACCTCAAGGGCCTCCACGGTACCGGCGGCCGGGGCGGCCTCCACCGCGGCACTGTTGGGCTTGACCGTGATGACCGGCGTGCCGGTCGAGACCCGCGACTTGGTGCTGTAGGACGCGGCGAACGCCGACTGCGTGGCCACCGGACCCTCCGCGGAGGCCTCCAGGTCCACGGCGTCGGTGATGATGCCGCCCTTGATGCGCAGCGCCAGACGCGCCGCGATCTCCTTGCCCTCCGCCGAGGAAGGCACCAGCACGGCGGCCGGGGACACCGCGTCGTAGGCGGCCTGCAGCGCATCCACCTTCGGCACCACCAGGTAATCGGCGAGCTCGGCGGCATCATGGGTCAGCACCTTGACGGCGCCGTGCTCGGCCAGCGCGGCCGCGGTCTCCGCCGCGCCATTGCCAAGCGCGACGGCGACGGGCTCGCCGATGCGGCGGGCCAGCGTCAGCAGCTCCAGGGTGGGCTTGCGGACGGCACCGTCCACGTGGTCGACATAGACGAGAACTTCAGCCATGAGACTTCTTCTCTCCTGCACATACGAGAAAGGGGGGGCGGATTTCAGGGGCTCGGCTTCACCCAGAGCCCTGCGGGGCTAGATGAACTTCTGGCCCGCGAGGAACTCAGCGAGCTGCTTGCCGCCCTCGCCCTCGTCCTTGACGATCGTGCCCGCGGTCCGGGCCGGACGCGCGGTGGCCGACTCGACCTTCGTCCAGGCACCCTCCAGACCGACCTCGTCGGCCTCCAGGTCCAGATCGGAGAGGTCCCAGGCCTCCACCGGCTTCTTCTTCGCGGCCATGATGCCCTTGAAGGACGGGTAGCGCGCCTCACCCGACTGGTCGGTCACCGACACCACCGCCGGCAGCGAAGCCTCCAGCTGCTCAGAGGCCGCATCCCCATCACGACGACCCGTGACCACACCATCCGCCACCGACACCTCCGACAGCAGGGTGACCTGCGGAACACCCAGACGCTCCGCCAGCAGCGCCGGCACCACACCCATGGTGCCGTCGGTGGACGCCATGCCCGAGATCACCAGGTCATAGCCGGCCTTCTCGATCGCCTTGGCCAGCACCAACGACGTCCCCAGCGCATCCGTGCCGTGCAGATCATCGTCCTCGACATGGATGGCCTTGTCCGCACCCATCGACAACGCCTTGCGCAGCGCGTCCTTCGCGTCCTCCGGACCCACCGTCAGCACGGTGATCTCCGCGTCGTCCGCCTCGTCCGCGATCTGCAACGCCTGCTCGACCGCATACTCGTCCAGCTCCGACAGCAGGCCGTCCACGTCATCCCGGTCGACGGTCAGGTCATCGGCGAAGTGCCGGTCGCCGGTGGCGTCAGGCACGTACTTCACGGTGACAACGATCCTCAAGCTCACGCCGGCTCTCCTACCTGGGTGTGGTTCGTTATGATGACGGTATGGCACTCAGTACCCTCTGTAAAGGTACGTAGTGCCAGACAGGCCCTCACGATGCTACGTTCCCCGCATGACTGAGGCGCGCGGACCAGCGAAGAAGGCCCCCATGCGGGAGGTGCTCGCCAAGGCGGCGTTCCAGCTGTTCCTGGAGAGGGGCTTCGAGCAGACCACGGTGGACGACATCGTGGCGCGTGCCGGGGTCGGGCGCCGTTCCTTCTTCCGGTACTTCCCGTCCAAAGAGGACGCGGTCTTCCCCGACCACGAGAGCTGCCTGGCCGACATGACGGCCTTCCTCGAGGCGGCCGACGGCGCCGATCCGGTGGACGCCGTGTGCGACGCGGCCCGGATCGTGCTGCGGATGTACGCCACGAACCCCGAGTTCTCCGTGCAGCGCTACCGCCTCACGCAAGAGGTCCCCGGTCTGCGTACGTACGAGCTCTCCGTGGTGCGCCGCTACGAACGCACCATGGCCGGCTACCTCCGCGGCCGATACGCCGACGCCGAGGACGGCTCCCTGCGCGCCGAGGTGATCGCCGCCGCCGTGGTCGCCGCGCACAACAACGCCCTGCGCTCCTGGCTGCGTTCGGGCGGCGACGGTGACGCCGAGGCGGCCGTGGACCACGCGCTCGAGCTCGTACGGGACGGGTGGGGGAGCGGCTCCACGGACGGGGACGGAGCGGCTGACGGCGACGATGAGGAGGTCGTCGTCATGGTGGTCTCCAAGCGTGCCCCCATGTGGCGGGTGGTCCAGCGCGTCGAGTCGGCCCTCGGTCAGGACTGAGCGAGCACTCGTTCGGCGGCGGAGTTCCGCGAGAACGAGCAAGTAGCACTCAGTACCTTTACCGATTGGCACTCAGTGCCATATGGTGCGGATGCGTCGACGCCGAGCGCGGCGCATCCGAGCCGAGTGCAGGTCAATGCAGGGGGTCGAGACGTGTCCCAGCAGGAATTGAGCATCGCGCCTACAGAGCACGAGCGAACCGGCATGATCTACCAGCGCTGCCGATGGTGCGGCACCGCGTCCTTCCGGCGCATGCTGTGTCCGGTGTGCGCGTCCAGTGATCTGGAGTCCGAGCGCAGCGACGGCGAGGGCGTCGTCGTCCAGTCCAGCGTGGTCAACCGCTACACCGGCACCGCGCGCAACGAGTCCCTCGTCCGCTTTCCCGAGGGCTTCGTCTTCCGCTGCCGTGTCGTGGGTGCCTCGCCGCATCTGGTGTGGGTCGGCGCGCGCGTGCGGCCCGTGGCCGGGTCCGGTCCGGAGACCGGGGAGGCCGTCTTCGAGCTCTGCGAGACGAACGCGAGCGCCGACTGGTAGTGCCGCACAGCCGGAGTGCCGGGGATCAGTTGACGCCGCGCTCGTGGCCCTCCCAATAGGGCCCGCGCAGCTTGTACTTCTGGAGTTTTCCGGTGGCCGTGCGGGCCAGTTCTCCGCGGAACTCCACCGACGTCGGCGCCTTGAACCCGGCGAGGTGCTCCTTGCAGTGCCGGATGAGCTCCTCCTCGGTGGCCTGTGCGCCGGGGGCGAGCACGACCAGGGCCTTGATGGTCTCGCCCCACTTCTCGTCAGGCACCCCGATGACCGCGACCTCGGCGACCGCGGCATGGCTGAACAGGACGTCCTCCACCTCGATCGACGAGACGTTCTCACCGCCGGTGATAATGACGTCCTTCTTGCGGTCGCTGATCGTCAGATGGCCGTCCGCGCCGATCGTCCCGCCGTCGCCCGTGTGGAACCAGCCGCCCTCCAGGGCCCGCGCGGTCTCCTCCGGCTGCTCCCAGTAGCCCTCCAGGATCACGTTCGAGCGGGCGAGGACCTCGCCCTCCTCCGAGGTGCGCAGCGTGACGCCCAGGGCGGGGGCACCGGCCTGGACCAGCTTCTCCGCGCGCTGCTGCGAGGTGAGGCCGTCCCATTCGGCGCGGGTGCGGTTGATGGTGAGCAGGGGTGAGGTCTCGGTGAGGCCGTAGATCTGGATGAACTCCCAGCCGAGCTCCGATTCGACCTGCTCGACCGTCTTGGTGGGCGGCGGAGCCCCCGCGACGATGATGCGCACCCGGTCCCGTCCCGGGATCTCGCCTTCCCACGTCCGCGCCGCGGCGAGCACCGCGTTGACCACGGCGGGCGCCGCGCACATCACCGTGACGCCGTGCTCGGCCACCCGGCGCAGGATCTCCGCGCCGTCCACCTTGCGCAGCACGATCTGGCGCGCGCCCATGCCGGCCATCGCGAACGGCATGCCCCAGCCGTTCGCGTGGAACATCGGCAGGGTGTGCAGATAGACGTCCCTGTCCGTGACCCCGGCGTGCAGCGCGAACGTCAGGGCGTTCACCCAGATGTTGCGGTGCGTGATCTGAACGCCCTTGGGGCGCGCGGTCGTTCCGCTGGTGAAGTTGATGGTCGCGGTGGCGTTCTCGTCGTGCTGCCAGGGCTCGGGCTCGGTGTCGAAGCGGTACAGCTGCTTGTCGGCCTCCGCTCCCAGCGTGTAGCGGTGCTTGCAGGTCACCCCGGAGAGGCGGTCCTCCAGCTCGGGGTCGACCAGCAGGACGCTCGCGCCCGACCGGCCGACGATGTACCCCACTTCCTCGGCCGACAGACGGAAGTTGACCGGCACGAGGACCCTGCCGTGGCCGCTGACGCCGAAGAACGACGTCAGCAGCCGGGCGCTGTTGGGCGAGACCACCGCCACCCGTGCGCCGTGCGGCACCCCGAGCGCGTCGAGCCCGGCGGCCTGGGCCCGCGCCAGCTCACCCACGCGCCGGTAGGTGAGCCCTTCCCAGGGCTCGGCCGGCTGATCGGGTTCGTCGACGATGCCGACCCGGTCCCCGTAGACGGCCGTGGCGCGGTCCAGAAAATCAAGGGCCCCGAACGGGACGAACATCCTGGCCTCCAGAAGCTCAGTCGATGTACGCCGCCTATCCGACCACGCCCCGACGGAAACCGGACACCCCGACGCTAGGTTGCTTGGAGCCGTCGCAAGGACGCCACCAGCTGGTCCACCTCCTCGGACGTGTTGTAGAGCGCGAGCGAGGCACGGGCGGCCGACTCCAGGCCGTAGTGGGCGAGCGCGGGCTGGGCGCAGTGGTGGCCCGCGCGGACGGCGATCCCGTCGCGGTCGAGCCAGTCCGCGATGCCCGCCGGATCGTGGCCCGCGAGGGTGAACGTGAGGACCGCGATGCGCTCGGGCGCCGAACCGAGGACTTCAAGCCCTGGCACGGTGGCCAGGGCCTGCTGCGCGTACGTCATGAGCGCGGTCTCGTACGCGGCGACGGCGTTCCGGTCGAAGGACGTGAACCAGTTCAGTGCGGCGAGGAGGCCGACGACGCCCGAGATGTGGCCCGTGCCCGCTTCCAGGAGGTGCGGGACCGGCGCGAACGTGGTCCGTGTGAAGTCGACCGACTCGATCATGTTGCCGCCGCCCTGCCACGGCCGCATGCCCTGCAGGATCTCCGGCTTGGCGTAGAGCGCGCCGATGCCGGTCGGGGCGAAGAGCTTGTGCCCCGAGAAAGCGTAGAAGTCGGCGTCCAGATCGCTTACGTCGACCGGGAAGTGCGCGACGGCCTGCGCCCCGTCCACCAGGACCTTGGCGTCGTACCGGTGCGCGAGAGCGGTCATCTCCTTCACGGGCGGGACGGTACCGAGGACGTTCGACGCGTGGCTGACGGCGACGAGTTGGGTGCGGGACGAGAGGAGGTCGGCGTAGGCGTCCTGGTCGATCGCACCCTCGGGAGTGAGGGGGATCGGGACGACCCGGGCCCGCGTCTCCTTCGCGATCAACTGCCAGGGCACGATGTCGGAGTGGTGTTCCAGGGTGGCCACCAGAATGTCGTCCCCGGGTCCGAGGTTGGCCCGTCCCCAGCTCTGGGCCACCAGATTGATCGCCTCGGTCGTGCCGCGCACGAAGACGATGTCATCCGGCGACCCCGCCCCGAGGAACCCGGCGACCGCGGCCCGCCCCGCCTCGTACAGCTGGGTCGCCTCGCGCGCCATGGTGTGCGCGCCGCGGTGGATGTTGGAGTTCGCGGCGCCGTAGAAGGCGCCGAGTGCCTCGATGACCTGGCGCGGTTTCTGCGTGGTGGCGCCGTTGTCGAGCCAGACGAGGGGGTGGCCGTTGACGGTGCGGTGCAGGATCGGGATGTCCTGGCGGGCCGCCTCGGGCGAGAACCCCGGGGGTTGCAGCTGCGGGAGGGCGCCCGGCGCAGGGGCCAGGTCCGCGGGCGCCGTGTCCGTGCGGGCCACATCCGCGGGGGCCGCGTCCGGGAGCCCTGGCACGCCCGCCCCGAGTGTCGTCCCCAGGTCGCCCGCCCCGAGCGTCGTCCCCGGGACGCCCATCCCCAGCGTCGTGAGGTCAGGAATAGTCATGGTAGTTGGACACCTCGACGTTCTGCAGGACGGCGATGGCGTCCTCGACCAGGACCGCGGTGTTGAAGTACGCCGTCATCAGGTACGACGTGATGCCCTTCTGGTCGACGCCCATGTTCCGCATGGACAGGCCCGGTTCGACCTCGTCGGGGACGCCCGAAGGCCGCAGCCCCACCACGCCCTGCTCGGCCTCGCCCGTCCGCATCAGCAGAATCTCGGTGGTGCCGAGGCCGGGGCCCAGCCCGCCCGAGAAGCGCACCTTGTCCGACGGGAGCAGCGGAACACCGCGCCAGGTCAGGAGCGGACTTCCGTAACGGGTGTCCGTCACCGGGGGCACGCCACGCCGCGTGCACTCGCGGCCGAAGGCGGCGATCGCCCTCGGGTGGGCGAGGAAGAAGCCGGGCTGCTTCCAGACCCGCGTCAGGAGCTCGTCCAGGTCGTCGGGGGTGGGGGCGCCGGTGCGTGCCTGGACCCGCTGGCCGGCGGAGACGTTGTGGAACAGGCCGTGCTCCGGGTGGTTCAGGAGCGAGGCCTCCTGCCGTTCCCGCAGCGCCGCGATGGTCAGGTTCGACTGCGCGCGGGTCTGGTCGATGGGCCCGTTGTAGAGGTCGGCGACCCGGGTGTGCACGCGGAGCACCGTCTGCGCGAGCGTCATGTGGTACTCGCGGGGCGCGTCCTCGTAGTCGACGAACGTCCCCGGCAGGTCCGGCTCGCCGACGTGCCCGGCGGTCAGATCCACCGGCACCTCGGCGCCGGGCGTCATGGCGTCCCCGTCGCAGTACGCGGTGATCGCGCCGCCCAGGGCCTCGTCCCGGTCGGCGAGCGCCGCCAGCGCGCTGCGGTCCGCGCAGAGCGCGAGGCCGGGGGTGAGCGCCTTGACGCGGTACGGCATCGACTCGGACCTGGACCACGCGCCGAGGTCGAAGAACTGGCCGTCGCCGATGACTTCGAGCAGCGCGTCCTCGCCGTACCGCCCGGTCATCCGCTTCTCGGCCCTGCCGTGCACGACCACCCACAGCCGGTCGGCGGGGTCGCCCTCCTGGGCGAGCACCTGCCCGGCATCGAAGGTGACCTCGGTGAAGGCGCCCGCCAGCTCCGCGAGCAGCGCGTCGTCGGCGTCACGGAGATAGGCGATCTCGCGTAAGTCGCCGGGCACGACACGCTGCGAGCCGCTCTCCTCGTACGTGGTGACGCGGTCGTCGCCGAGCACGAACGTCCTGCGCCGGTTCACCCGGTAGGTGCCCGACTCGACGTCCACCCAGGGCAGGGCGCGCAGGAGATAGCGCGGGGTGATGCCGCGCATCTGGGGGGTGGTCTTGGTGGTCGTCGCCAGTTGCCGTGCGGCATCCGGACCGAGTGCGAGCCGGTCGTTCACTGGAACCTCCTGGAAGACGGTCTTTCGCGGCTGCCGCGAGGGCATCGGCGCCGATCGTCTTCGGGGTCGTTCCATGACCGCAAGTGGCTGTATATGAGGGCTAGTTGAGAAAAGGCCGGAAATGACCGGACAGTCGGTCGCGCACCCCTTGAACCACCATCCCAGGGCTTCTCCGGGTAATCGCTCCACACCGGATATCGGGCTCAAATCATCCCGATACCGGACCCAAGCACCCCTGAAAGGAGCGCTTATGACTCGGGTATCGGGGTGAGGAGCCGGGAAGGATGGTTCCGGTGCGAGGGGTGGTCCCCTCCGTTTCATGAAGGGTGCAGCGATGACAGATTCGGTCCCTGGGCGGCTCACCGTCTCGCGGGCGACGCTCGACGACTGGCAGGTCGTCAGCGGGTGGGCGGCGGACGAGGGCTGGAATCCGGGCCTGCGGGACGCCCCCTCCTTCTTCGCGCAGGACCCCGAGGGCTTCTTCGTCGGCCGCCTCGCCGACGAACCGGGCGAGCCGGTCTCCGCGATCTCGGTCGTGAACTACGACGAGCTGTACGCCTTCCTGGGGTTCTACCTCGTACGCCCGGACCAGCGAGGACGCGGTTACGGCCTCGCCACCTGGCGGGCGGCGCTCGCCCACGCGGGCAAGCGCACCATCGGCCTCGACGGCGTGGTCGCCCAGCAGGACAACTACCGCCGTTCGGGCTTCGAGCTCGCCCACCGCACCATCCGGTACGTGGGCTCCCTGCCCGGAGGCGGCCCGCGCCCCGCCCGGGTCCTGCCGGTCGAGGCCGCAGGGCTGCGCGCGATCACCGCGTACGACGCCGCGAGTTACCCCGCCGACCGCCCGCGCTTCCTGGAGTCCTGGCTGACGGCTCCCGGGCACCGCGCCCTCGCCCGGATCGTCGACGGCACCATCACCGGATACGGCGTGCTGCGTCCGGCTCACGGTGCCTTGCGCGTCGGGCCGCTGTTCGCGGACACGCGCGCCGACGCGGAGGAGCTCTTCGACGCGCTGACGGCCGAGGTGGACGACACCCCCGTGGTCATCGACGTCCCCGAGACCCAGCCGCACGCTGTCGCCCTCGCCGAGGCCCGCGGCATGAAGCCCACGTTCCCGACCGCCCGTATGTACACGGGACCGGTGCGGGAAATGGCGGCGGAGCGCGTCTTCGGCGTCACCACGCTCGAACTCGGCTGACTCAGCTGGCTCGGCCGGCTCAGCTGACTCGGCTGGCCCGTGCGGGGCCGGGCCCTCCTTGGGTCCGGCCCCCCTCCGCGGTCGCTACGTGATCGTCAGCCTCTTCTTCGCCTCGGCCTCCGAGCTGGTGCCGACGTAGAGGTCCACCGCGCCCTCCTCGACACGGAACTCGCCGTCCGGTGCGTTCGTCCAGAACCCGAGGTCCTCGGCGGCGAGCCGGAAGCGGACGGTCGTGGATCTGCCCGCCTTCAGCGTCACCCTGCGAAAGCCGCGCAGCTTGCGCACCGGCTGCGCGATGCTCGCCGCGACGTCGTGGACGTACAGCTGGACGACCTCGTCGCCCGTGCGCTCACCCGTGTTGCGGACGGTGACCGCGACCTCCAGGGTGTCGCCTTCGCGCAGCGCCCGCGCCGGCACGCGCTCGCGGCTCAGCTTCGGCTCGCCGAGCTCGAAGGACGTGTAGGAGAGCCCGTGGCCGAAGGCGAACTGCGGGGTCGGGGGCAGGTCGAGGTACTTGGACGTGTACTTGTTGTCCGCGCTGTACGGGCGGCCCGTCGACTCGTGGTTGTAGTGCACGGGGATCTGGCCGACCGTCCGCGGGAACGACACGGGCAGCTTGCCGCCCGGGTTGACCTCGCCGAACAGCACGTCGGCGATGGCGTTGCCCGCCTCAAGTCCCGGGTGCCAGGCCTCGAGGACGGCCGGTGCCGACTTAAGCCAGCCGCCGACGGTCAGCGGGCGGCCGTTGACCAAAACCACCACGAACGGCTTGCCCGTCCCGGCGATCGCCTCGATCAGCTTCTCCTGCGCGCCCGGCAGGCTGATGTCGCCGCGCGCCGCGGCCTCGCCGCTCATCGCCGGAGCCTCGCCGACCACGACGACGGTGACGTCCGCCTTCTTGGCCGCGGTGACCGCCGCCGGGATGCCGCCGATGTCCTCGCCCTCGGGGTCCACGCCCTTCGCGTACGTCACCTTCGCCCGCGGAGCCGCGGCCCGCACCGCGGCGAGAACCTTGCCCGAGGGGAACTTCTTCGCCGCGCCGGGGAACGTCCACGTGCCGAGCAGGTCGTCGGAGTCGCCGAACGGGCCGACGACCGCGATCGACCCGACGGACTTCTTGAGCGGCAGCGCCTTGCCCTCGTTCTTCAGGAGCACCATCGAACGGGTGGCGGTCTCGCGGGCCGCCTCGCGGGCCTTCGCGGACGGCTCGTCGATGGCGGCGCCCTCGTCGACGTACGGATGGTCGAAGAGCCCGAGGGCGCACTTCAGGCGCAGGATCCGCGTGACCGCCTCGTCGAGGCGCCGCTCGCTGATCCTGCCGCCGCGCAGCAGCTTCTTGCCGTGCTCGGCCAGGTCCGTGCTGGCCATCTCCATGTCGACGCCGGCGTTCAGCGCGAGGCGGGCCGCGTCGGCGCCGTCCTCGGCGAAGCCGTGCGCGACAAGTTCGTCGATGCCGTTCCAGTCGCTGACGACGAAGCCGTCGAAGCCCCACTCCTTGTACAGGATGTCGGTGAGCGTGTGGGGGTTGCCGTGGGCCGGCACGCCGCTGACGGTGTTGAAGGAGGCCATCACCGTGGCCACGCCCGCGTCCAACGCGGCCTTGAACGGCGGCAGATAGTGGTTGCGAAGGCGCGACTCCGACACGTCGACCGTGTTGTAGTCCCGGCCGCCCTCGGCACCGCCGTACGCGACGAAGTGCTTGGCGCAGGCGGCGACGCGGTCCTTGGCGTCGAGTCCTGAACCCTTCGCCCCCTGGTAGCCCTCGACCTTGGCCACCGCGAACGCCGTCGTGAGGTACGGGTCCTCGCCGCAGCCCTCGGCGATCCGGCCCCAGCGCGGCTCGTGCGTGACGTCCATCATCGGCGAGAACGTCCAGTGCACGCCGTTCGAGCGGGACTCCTTCGCCGACACCTCGGCGTCCCGCCGGGCGACCTCCGGGTCGAAGCTCGACGCCTGGGCGAGGGGGATCGGGAACGTGGTCCACAGGCCATGGATGACGTCGAGTCCGAAGAGCAGCGGAATGCCGAGCCGGGACTCCTCCACCGCGATGCGCTGCAAAGCGTTGCTGCTCTTGGCGCCAAAGATGTTCAGGACCGAACCGAGCCGTCCGGCGCGAGCGGCGTCCTCGACGTCCTTGGTCTCGCTGCCGCCGGGGCCCGTGCTGACCGACCAGGGGAGCTGCTGCAACTGCCCCAGCTTCTCTTCGACGGTCATACGCGCGAGCAGTTTCTCGATCTGCGGGTCGAGGGGTCTCGTGGGGCTCGGGCGGCGTGGCGCGGCCTGGGCGATCCCGGCGCCGGCGGCGGTGAAGCCGCCTCCCGCGACGGCCGTGCCGCCGATCGCGGACAGCAGAGTACGCCTTCGTAGCTCACGCATGTGTTCGCCTTCTCGCATCAGGAAGTCGACAACCTCTGTGATGGCCACAAGAGTTGAAGCGAAAGTACGTTCCTGTTACACACGGGTCAAGGGATGTGGCAGGGACGCGCGGGAGGCTCGTCCGGAGGCCTCATTCGGGTGTCTCACCCGCAACGCTTGACCTCAAGGAAACTTGAGGTTCTACGTTCTTCCCATGAGCATGGAAACGACAGCCTGGACCCAGCTGCAGAGCGTCATGCACGCCGAGCAGGACCGCCGTCCCTTCGCCCGCGCCACCCTGCGCCGCATCGGGACCTTCGCCCGTCCGCACAAGCGCCGCATCGTCTACTTCGTCCTCCTGAGCATCGTCACCGCGCTGCTCGCGGTGGCGACCCCCGTCCTCGCCGGCAGCGTCGTGGACGTGATCGTCAAGGACGGCGATTCCTCGCTGGTCGTCCGGTACGCACTGCTCATCGCCGCCATCGCCGTCGCCGAGGCCGCTTTCGGACTGCTCGGCCGCTGGCTGTCGGCGAACCTGGGGGAGGGTCTCATCCTCGATCTGCGGACGGCCGTCTTCGACCACGTACAGCGCATGCCCGTCGCCTTCTTCACCCGCACCCGCACCGGCGCGCTCGTCAGCCGCCTGAACAACGACGTGATCGGCGCCCAGCGCGCGTTCAGCAACACGCTCTCCGGAGTCGTCGCCAACGTGGTCACGCTGCTCCTGACCCTGGCCGTCATGCTCAAGCTCTCCTGGCAGATCACGCTCCTCGCGCTCATCCTGCTCCCCGTCTTCATCGTGCCCGCCCGCCGCATGGGCTCCCGGATGGCCAAGCTCCAGCGCGAGGCCGCCCACCACAACGCCGCGATGGGCACCCGCATGACCGAGCGTTTCTCCGCTCCGGGCGCCACCCTCATCAAGCTCTTCGGACGACCCGGCGCCGAGTCGGAGGAGTTCGCCACGCGGGCCCGGCGGGTACGGGACATCGGTGTCCGCACGGCCATGGCGCAGTCCACCTTCATCACCGCGCTCACCCTGGTCTCCGCCCTCGCCCTGGCCCTCGTCTACGGCCTCGGCGGCTACTTCGCCCTGAACGGCACCCTGGAGGCCGGCGCGATCGTCTCCCTGGCCCTGCTCCTGACCCGCCTCTACGCGCCGCTCACCTCCCTGGCGGGAGCGCGGGTCGAGGTCATGAGCGCGCTCGTCAGCTTCGAGCGGGTCTTCGAGGTCCTCGACCTGAAGCCGCTGATCGACGAGAAGCCGGACGCCCGAGAGGTCCCCGCGGGCCCGGTGGCGGTGGAGTTCGACGACGTCCGCTTCGGCTACCCGTCCGCCGACAAGGTCTCCCTGGCCTCCCTCGAAGAGGTCGCGTCCCTCGACACCCGGGGCGGCGAAGAAGTCCTGCACGGCCTCTCCTTCCGCGCCGAGCCGGGCCAGACCGTCGCACTCGTCGGCTCGTCCGGCGCGGGCAAGTCGACCATCGCGCAACTGCTTCCCCGCCTGTACGACACGGACGGCGGGGCCGTGCGCATCGGCGGAGTCGACGTCCGAGACCTCTCCGCGGCCTCGATGCGCCGCACGCTCGGCATGGTCACGCAGGACGGCCACCTCTTCCACGAGTCGGTCCGCGCCAACCTGCTGCTCGTCCGCCCCGAGGCCACCGAGGACGACCTGTGGGACGTCCTGCGCAGGGCCCGCCTCGAAGACCTCGTACGCTCCCTGCCCGACGGTCTCGACACCGTGGTCGGCGAGCGCGGCTACCGGCTCTCCGGCGGCGAGCGCCAGCGCATGACCATCGCCCGGCTGCTGCTTGCCCAGCAGCGGGTGGTCATCCTCGACGAGGCCACGGCGCACCTCGACAACACCTCGGAGGCCGCGGTGCAGGAGGCGCTCGCCGAGGCCCTGGAGGGCCGCACCGCCATCGTCATCGCGCACCGGCTCTCGACGGTGCGGTCCGCCGACCAGATCCTCGTCGTCGAGGCCGGACGGATCGTGGAGCGCGGGACGCACGAGGAACTGCTCGCGGCGGAAGGCCGGTACGCGGAGCTCTACCGCACCCAGTTCGCGCACAAGCCGGTGCAGGTGGCGGCGTAGAACACGCGGAAAGGGCGCCGGGCCAGAGGGAGTTGCCCCTCTGGCCCGGCGCCCTTTCTTCGTGGGCCGCTGGTTTCTAGTGCCGCGTGGCAGAGGTGCGCCGCAGGCCGCGAAGCCCGTGCCGCTCGCCGTGCGTGCAGGGCGCCGTGGAGGCCTTTCTCGTTCCCCCTACGGCGCTGAGGGTCTTGCGCCCGGCTTGTCGGGTGGGTCAGGGCCGGTTGTACCGCTCGCACGCGAGTGCCGTGTTCGCCTCAAGGCAAATCTCGACGGACGCCACCCCGCCGGGCGCATCAGCAACAAACTCGTGCCTGAACTGGTAGGTCACGTTGCACCGAGTGCTGCTGCTCACCGTGTCGAGCACGTTGCCAGAAGCACCGTACGTGCGGAACCACACCCTGCCGCAGCCGACGGCCCGGTGTGTTCCGGTGGCCCCGACCGAGCGGTCGCGCCAAGTCAGGGTGCCGCGGACGGAGCTGGCACCGACCGTGACGTCGAAAGAGGTGCTCGGGTAGGGGGCGGTCTGCGCGCCGGCGGCGGGAGCGCCCAGCAAGGCGCCGGCGGTCAGCACGATGGAACCGAGGCCGGCGGCGAGGCGAGTCTTCATGCGATCTCCAGGATGGAAACTGCTCTCCGGGACGGAACTGCTCTCCGGGACGGAAACCGGTACTAGTGCAGGCCGTCGATGCAGTAGCCGGCGCGGTAACAGGTCTGGCCCTTGAGGTAGTTCTGGTTTTCGTCGGTCATGTAGACCCAGATGTTGTCGGACCCGCCGACGACGTTCGCGGCAAGGGCGAAGTCCGCCGGCCCGGATCGATTGCACCAAGTGCTGCTGCTCTTGAAGTCCAGCGAGGTGCTGCCGGCGAACGCCCGCGCGTAGACCCGCCGACAGTTGCTGGCCTTGAACGATCCGTCGATACTGACCGACCGGTTGGACCAGCTGGCCGTGCCTTTGTAGTAGCTCGCCCCATACTCGATCGAGATGGTGGCGGCAGCGGCGCCGACGGCGGTCGCGGGTGTCGCCGCGAAGGCCATCCCTGCAATCGACAAGGCCGCGGTCACGGCCACGCCCGCCTTCCTCGTGCGGCTCTTCGTCTTCGATGCGTCCTTCGACCTCACCATGACAACCACTCCCTCAGGCAGTGAACGTTGCTGCCGCTGTTCGGCGAGACGACTCCACCACGCGGGGACCGCAGGCCGGAAAGCATTTGAGCCCGTTCAAATCCATCGCGACGGCTGCTAGCTTCGGGCGGTGCTCACCCTGCGTGTAGACGCCAACACAATGGCCAGGGCGCGGTTGGCGCCTTCCCCTGCCTCGGAATCCATTGCGTGGTTGAGACTCACCGCCGCGTCGGCACGGCACCCGGTCTTCGGAGATCCCGGACCACTCGCCCGCGCATCACTTGCCCACCCGGACGTGGCCCTGCTGGCAGACCTGTTGCCGCAGAACGGCGACACCTACAGGCCTGACCTGCTCACCCCTCAGCCAGGAACGGACGCACAGCGCCGCGACCTGATCGACGAGCAGATCGCGCACATCGAGGCCGTGGCGCAGGACGACCTCGAAACCCAGGTCTTCACCCACACCCGGACCCACTGGAACAGGCCGCTTCTTGCCACCACCCGCCGGATCGCGGAGTCGGGGCGGATGCAGCGCCGTCTCGCCAACGGTCTCGCCCGGTTCTGGCGCGATACGTTGGCCGAGGGCTGGCCCGAACTGCGCTCGATCATCCATCGGGACATCGCCCACCGCGCGACAACCATCGCCACCCACGGCGTCGGCCGGACGCTCGGAGCACTCCACCCCGACATGTCCTGGGCAGGCGACGCGATCACCCTCGCCAAGCCGTGGGACGCCGAAGTCGATTTAGTGGGAGGGGACTTGGTCCTCACTCCCAGTGTGCTCAGCCCGCACGCCGTCATCATCCAGGCCGACACCCCCGGGCAGTTCGTCTTCTACTACCCCGCCGAGCGGATCGGAGCCGACCGGGATCGCAGGTCCGGAAAGATCGCGCAAGTGGTCGGCAACGCCCGAGCGGCCTTGCTGGCGGACCTGGAGACCGCCCGGTCCACCGCGGAACTCGCCGTCCGTTCCGGATACACCCCGGGCACCGTCTCCTACCACCTCAGCGCCCTGCATCGCGCACGCCTCGTCACCAAGGTCCGAGACGGGCGCTACGTGTTGTACCAGCGGACCACGCACGCGGCAGAACTTCTGGAAGAAGCCCACTGCGGCACTCGACGCTCCTCGTAAGTGACGCCTCACGCACAGAAGTTGATGCGGTGGAGATCGAGTGTGTTACCCATACGCAATCCCCAGGGCGGGACAAGAGCCCTGGCCGGTGGCAGGATGCACCGCAGCTTGCGCAGCACACAGCGCTGTTGATCTCACTCGCGCCCTGGTTCGAGCCTGCCCTGGAGGTCCTGTGTCCGCTCGTCCCCCGAAGTCCGTTCGTTCCCCGGTGGCTGCGATAGCCCTGACCGCTGTCGTCGGCCTGGTGATGGCGGGCTGCACCAGCACCAAGTCCGACAGCGACGGCGACAAGGGCGCCTCGGGGATCAAGCTCGTCTCGTCCGGCAAGATCAAGACCTGCACGCATCTGCCCTATCCGCCGTTCCAGTCGAAGAAGGACGGCAAGATCGTCGGCTTCGACGTGGATCTGGTCGACCTGGTCGCCAAGGAACTGGACGTCGAGCAGGAGATCGTCAACACCCCCTTCGAAGGCATCGAAACCGGCCAGGACTTCAACATCCGCAAGTGCGACCTGGCCGCGGCGGGCATGACGATCACCGACGAGCGCGACAAGGTCATGGACTTCTCGGACCCCTACTTCAACGCCACCCAGGCGCTGATCACCAAGAAGGGGCAGCCCTACAAGACCTTCGAGGATCTCAAGGGCAAGAAGCTCGGCTACCAGAAGGCCACCACCGGCGGCATCTACGCCAAGAAGGAGAGCAAGGGCCTCGACGTGGAGCTCGTGGAGTACGAGGACGTCGGCTTGCTGCTCACGGCGGTCAAGGCCGGCAAGGTCGACGCGGGCATCAACGACAACGGCGTGCTCTTCGAATACATCAAGGACAACCCGGACACCGAGGTGACCGCGGAGTTCGACACCGGTGAGAAGTACGGAATCGGCTTCCGCACGGGCAACGACTCACTGCGCAAGAAGGTCAACGGGGTCCTCAAGGAGGCCCGGAGCGACGGCAGTTACGACAAGATCTACAAGAAGTGGTTCGGCACCACTCCGCAGAGCTGACCTCACGCATTCACACGGCTGACCAGAGGAGTTCTGCACGTATGACCATGTCCCGACGGCGCCGGGCACGGCTGTTCCGCGGCATCCAGTACGCCGTGCTGTTCATCGCCATGGCCGTGATCGCGCTGGTGGCCGACTGGGGGACACTGCGCCAGGCGTTCTTCGACGTGGAGATCGCCAAGGCGCTGTTCCCCGAGGTGATCACCACCGCGCTGGTCAACACCGCCTACTACACGCTGCTCGGCTTCGGCTTCGGCCTGGGGCTCGGCATCGTCCTCGCGCTGATGCGGCTGTCCACGGTGCCTCCGTACCGCTGGATCGCGATCGCCTACATCGAGTTCTTCCGCGGCATTCCCTCCCTGCTCGTGTTCATCGCGCTCGGCTTCGGTGTGCCGCTGGCCTTCGAGGTCGCGCTCGACATGGACGTCACGGTGATGCTGTCCCTGGGCCTGGTGGGCGCCGCCTACATGGCCGAGACGATCCGCGCGGGCATTCTGGCGGTGCCCAAGGGGCAGACGGAGGCAGCCCGTTCGCTGGGCATGTCTCCGGGGCGTGCGATGGTGTCGATCGTGATGCCGCAGGCGTTCCGGATCGTGCTGCCGCCGCTGACCAACGAGCTGATCCTGCTCACCAAGGACTCCTCACTGGTGTATCTGCTCGGCCTCTCGCTCGGCCAGTTCGAACTGGCCAACTTCGGCCGGGACGCGCTGAACGAGCACAAGAGCCTGACCCCGATCCTGATCGCCGGACTGCTGTATCTCGTCATCACCCTCCCGCTCGGCCATCTGGTGCGGCGGCTCGAGGCCCGTACGGCGAAAGCCAGGTGAGCACCATGAAGTTGGACAAGGCACCCGACGCGCCCGCACCTGCGGGCCAGGCGATCGAGGTGCGCGAGCTGCGCAAGTCGTTCGGTGATCTGGAGGTGCTCAAGGGCATCGACCTCACGGTCGGGCGCGGTGACGTGGTCTGTGTCATCGGCCCTTCGGGCTCCGGCAAGTCGACCCTGCTGCGCTGCGTCAATCTCCTGGAAGAGCCCACGTCGGGCAAGGTGACGGTGGCCGGCACGGAGGTCACCGACCCCGATGTGGACATCGATCGCGTACGCCGTCGAATCGGCATGGTCTTCCAGTCCTTCAACCTCTTCCCGCACCTCACGGCGCTGGAGAACCTGACCATCGCGCAGCGCCGTGTGCTGCGGCGCGGCAAGGAGGAGGCGGAGCGCATCGCGCGGGACAACCTCGCGCGGGTGGGCCTCGTCGGCAAGGAGCAGTCCTATCCGGCGCAGCTCTCCGGCGGCCAGCAGCAGCGCGTCGCGATCGCTCGGGCGCTGTCCATGGACCCAGAGCTGATGCTCTTCGACGAGCCGACCTCCGCGCTCGACCCCGAGCTGGTCGGGGACGTGCTCGCGGTGATGCGCTCGCTCGCCCAGGAGGGGATGACGATGCTGGTCGTCACCCATGAGATGAGCTTCGCGCGCGAGGTCGCCGACCGGGTGGTCTTCATGGACGACGGAGTGATCGTGGAGGAGGGCACGCCCGACCGTGTGGTGGGCGACCCGCAGCACGAGCGGACCCGGACGTTCCTGGCGCGCGTACTCGATCCCGCGGCGGCGGAGGTGGGCGAGGTCCCGGACACAGGACCGCACGAGAAGCGCGTGGACCGCTGAGCGCACCTCGGAACACCGGAACGTGAGGGCTGCCACGATGTCGAGGAAAGTCTTCGGGGCGAAGACGTGCCGATGTACAGTGAAGAACGCCCTTGACCTGCACAAAGCAGGCAGGGAGCCACCTTCCGGGAGTGCCTCATGCTGCGCACCATGTTCAAGTCCAAGATCCACCGAGCCACGGTGACCCAGGCCGACCTGCACTACGTGGGCTCCGTCACCATCGACGCCGATCTTCTCGACGCCGCCGACCTGCTGCCCGGCGAGCTCGTGCACATCGTCGACATCACCAATGGCGCCCGCCTGGAGACGTACACCATCGAGGGTGAACGCGGCAGCGGCGTCATCGGCATCAACGGAGCGGCCGCGCACCTCGTGCACCCCGGCGATAGGGTGATCATCATCAGTTACGCGCAGGTCGACGACGCGGAAGCCCGCACCCTGCGGCCCAAGGTCGTGCACGTCGACGGCGCGGACAACCGCATCGTGGCCCTCGGTGACGACGCGGCCGCACCGGTGCCCGGCGCCGACGACATGGCGCGCAGCCCGCAGGCGGTGTGAGACCGGCGCGGCCCGCAGGCCGCGCCCGCCCTCCAGGAGAGCCCATGAGCAGCAGTGGAATCGAGATCCGCGACGACCGGGCGCGCGGCGTCCTAGAGGCGCGCATCGGCGGTGAAGTCGTGGGCCAGATCGTCTACTTCACGCTGGAGGCGCCCGAGTCCGCCCTGGTGCCGGTGCACACCGAAGTCGTGCCCGCCCATGAGGGCGAGGGCATCGCGGGATCGCTGGCCAGGGAGCTGTACGCGCTGGCGGCGCGGGACGGCGTCGCCGTCGCGCCCCTGTGCCCGTACGTCGTGAAGTGGGCCGAGCGGCACCCCGATGAGGCGCCCGTCGCCTCGGGGGCGCTGGTCAGCGCCGCCCTGGACAAGGTGAAGTCGGACCCCGCCGCGTGGTGAGCGCCACGCTCGCCCTGCTGCACACCTCGCCCGTGCACGTGCCCGTCTTCGAGGGGCTGCGGGACCAGGACCACCCGGGGCTCGCGCTGCGGCACCTCGTGCACGAGGACCTGCTCGCGCGGGCCCGCGTCGAGGGGCCCGACGCGGTGGCCGACGACGTCCAGGAACTCCTTGTGCGGGCCGTCGCCGAAGGGGCGGACCTCGTGCTCTGCACCTGCTCGACGATCGGCGCCGTCACCGAGGCCCGCGCCGCCGCCGTCGGCGTCCCCCTCGTGCGCGTCGACCGGCCGATGGCGGCCGCCGCCGTGGCCGCGGGGCGGTCCGTGGCCGTCGTCGCCACCCTGAAGAGCACCCTGGGGCCGACCCGTGCCCTGGTCGAGGAGGAGGCCGCCCGCGCCGGGCGGCCCGTCGACGTCACCGAGGTGTGGGTGGACGGCGCCTGGGAGAGGTTCGAGGCCGGGGACAAGGAAGGTCACGTACGTCTGATCGTGGATGCCGTCGACGCCCTGCACGGCGTCGACTCCGTCGTCCTCGCGCAGGCGTCGATGGCGGACGCGGCGGACCGCGCCGCTCTCCCCGTACCGGTCATCTCCAGCCCGCGCCCCGGCCTGCGCGAGGCCGTTCTCCGGTGTGGTGTCGGCACCAAGTCGTAGGCTGACGGCGGGAGATGGTGATCGTTCAGCCTCCCCTCCACACCTCACACGCACGCTTCACGGGAGCGGACATGGCGCAGCAGGACGAAGAGGCCGTGATCAGTCCAACCGGCTGGGTGGCCAAGCAGGCCCGCCTCTACGAGGAGTCGGGCGGCACGAAGGGCACCGGGGTGCAGGGCGTCCCCTGCCTCCTGCTCGACTACCGCGGACGGCGCACGGGCCAGTTGCGCCGCACCGTGCTCATCTACGGCCGCGACGGCGACGACTACCTCGTCGTGGCCTCGAACGGCGGCGCCGACGAACACCCCCTGTGGTACCGCAACGTCGTCGACGCGCCCGACGTACGCCTGCGCGTCGGCACCGAGGAGCGGTTCGCCGCCCGCGCCGAGACCCTGTCGGCCGAGGACAAGGCCAGGGTCTGGCCGAGCCTCGTCGAGTTGTTCCCCCTTTACGCGGACTACCAGGCCAAGACGGATCGCGACATCCCCGTCGTGCGGCTCAGCCGCACCTGACCGAGGTCGGACGGCGCGGGGACGCGTGGACTCGGCAGGCGTGGGCACGCGAGGCGGGAGAGAGTGGACACGACCGATCTCCGACCCCGATGGAGGAGACATGACCGTCCCGTATCCCGACCCCGTGCCGCCGAGCCCGATCCCCGACCCGAACGGGCCGAATCCGCTTCCGGAACCCGAACGGCCCACGCCGGGCCCGGGCCCCGGCCCCGTGCCGCGCCCCACGCCGGATCCGCCGCCGACCCCGCTCCCGCCGCCGGGACCGGAGCCGGAGACGGAACCGAAGCCGGTCTGACGGCAGGCAGGGAACAGGCAGGCAGAGAACAGGCACACAGGGAACAGGCAGGGAGACCGCCGGAGTGGACAGGCCCTAGGCCTGCACCTCCGAGCGGTCCCCGCCCCACAGCGTGTGGAACGAACCCTCTCGGTCCGTACGCCGGTAGGTGTGCGCCCCGAAGAAGTCCCGCTGCCCCTGTGTGAGCGCGGCCGGCAGCCGGGCCGCGCGCAGCGCGTCGTAGTACGCGAGGGCCGCCGAGAAGCCCGGCGTGGGGACACCCTGCCGGGTGGCCGCGACCAGGACCGCGCGCCAGTCGTCCTGGGCCGCGCCGATCTCCTGCGCGAACGTCTTGTCCGACAGCAGGCTCGGCAGATCCGCGCGCGTGTCGTACGCGGCGCGGATGCGGTCCAGGAAAGCGGCGCGGATGATGCAGCCGCCGCGCCAGATGGCGGCGACCGCGCCCAGGTCGATGTCCCAGCCGTACTCCTCGCTGCCCGCGGCGACCTCATGGAAGCCCTGCGTGTACGACACGATCTTCGAGGCGTACAGCGCCTGCTCGACCTGGTCGGCGAAGGCGGCCGCCTCCGCCTCGTCCAGTGGGCGGGCGGTCGGCCCCGCCAAGTCCTTGGACGCCGCCCGCAGTTCGGAGTGGCCGGAAAGCGACCGTGCGAACACCGCCTCCGCGATCCCCGACACCGGGACGCCCAGATCGAGGGCGATCTGCACCGTCCAGCGGCCGGTGCCCTTCTGCTCGGCCTGGTCCTGGACCACGTCCACGAACGGCTCACCCGTCGCGGCGTCCACGTGCTTGAGGACCTCCGCCGTGATCTCGATCAGGTAGGAGTCGAGGCGGCCGGTGTTCCAGGTGCGGAAGATGTCCGCGATCTGGGCGGGGGAGTAGCCCGCCACATCGCGCAGGAGCTGATACGCCTCGGCGATCAACTGCATGTCCGCGTACTCGATGCCGTTGTGCACCATCTTCACGAAGTGCCCCGCGCCGTCCGGGCCGACGTGGGTGACGCACGGCGAACCGTCCTTCGCCTTCGCCGAGATCTTCTCCAGCATCGGGCCCAGCGAGGCGTACGACTCAGCGGAGCCGCCCGGCATGATGCTCGGGCCGAGCAGTGCGCCCTCCTCGCCGCCGGAGACGCCCGTGCCGACGAAGTGGATGTCCCGCTCGCGCAGTTCACGCTCGCGGCGCCGCGTGTCCGCGAAGTGCGCGTTGCCCCCGTCGATGATCATGTCGCCCGGCTCCATGAGCGGCGCGAACTCCTTGATGACGGCGTCCGTGGGCTCGCCGGCTTTCACCATGATCACGAGGCGGCGCGGGCGTTCGAGCGCCGCCACGAACTCCTTGGCGGTCTCGGTGGCGATGAACTCGCCCTCGTCGCCGAACTCCTCGACCAGCGCGTGCGTCTTGGCCGCCGTGCGGTTGTGCAGGGCGACGGTGTAGCCGTTGCGTGCGAAGTTGCGGGCCAGATTGCGCCCCATGACCGCGAGGCCGGTGACACCGATCTGGGCTGACGTGCTGCTCATGCCGTGACTCCTGAGGTGGAAGTGCCGGAGGTGTTCGCCAGTATTGCCCCGCGGCGTAGCGTGACATTCCGACACTGTGTCCGACGGAGGAGCCGCCCGTGCCCCATTTCGACATGCCGCTCGACGAACTGCGCCGCTACCGGCCCGAGGTGACCGAGCCCGAGGACTTCGACGCGTTCTGGGAGAAGACCCTTTCGGCCGCACGCGAGCACGACCTGGACGCCCGCTTCACTCCCGTCGACGCGCACCTGAACACGGTCGACGTCTTCGACGTGACGTTCGCCGGGTTCGGCGGCCACCCGGTCAAGGGCTGGCTGATACTGCCCGCCGGGACGACCGAGCCGCTGCCCGCCGTCGTCGAGTACATCGGATACGGCGGCGGCCGCGGCCTCCCGCACGAGCGGCTGCTGTGGTCGGCCGCGGGCTTCGCGCACTTCGTGATGGACACCCGGGGTCAGGGCAGCGGCGGTTCGGCGGGCGACACCCCCGACCCGGTCGGCAGCGGGCCCGCCTACCCCGGCTACATGACGCGCGGCATCGAGGACCCCCACGAGTACTACTACCGGCGCGTCTTCACCGACGGCGTACGGGCGGTCGAGGCGGCCCGCGCGCATCCGCTGGTGGACTCCTCGCGGATCGCGGCGGTCGGCGGCAGCCAGGGCGGCGGCATCACCCTCGCCGTCGGCGGACTCGTCCCGGATCTGGCGGCGATCGCGGCCGACGTGCCGTTCCTGTGCGATTTCCCGCGCGCCACGACCCTCACCGACCGGCCGCCCTACCGGGAGATCGCGCTCTACATGAAGGCGAAGCGCGGCGTCGAGGAGCGCGTCTTCCGTACGCTCTCCTACTTCGACGGCGTGCACTTCGCGGCACGCGGCACGGCGCCCGCGCTCTTCTCGGCGGCTTTGGAGGACATGACGTGCCCGCCGTCCACTGTCTTCGCCGCCCACAACGCCTACGCGGGAGCGGAACGTTCGATGGAGGTGTACTCCTTCAACGATCATGAGGGCGGTGGCCCCTACCAGCAAAGTGTCCAACTCCAGTGGCTCCCGGAGCACTTGAAGGGCTGACCGGTGGTGCGTTCCCTCGGTCGCGCGCCCTTGTCACGCCTCGGTCGGAGCGGCTAACTTGCCGCCTTGTCGTGTGTCCGACGTGACTGTGATGTGTGTGACTGAGGGAGCTCTCATGGCCGTACGCGGTCGGCACCGCCGGTACCAGCCGAACCGGATCAACCGAGCTTCGCTGACCGTCACGGCGGGCGGCGCCGGGATGGCGCTGCCGCTGATCGGCACGGGCACGGCGGAGGCCGCCGACGTCGACACCTGGAACAAGGTCGCCGCCTGCGAGTCCACCAGCAACTGGAGCATCAACACCGGCAACGGCTACTACGGCGGCCTCCAGTTCAAGCAGTCCACCTGGGAGGCGTACGGCGGCACCGCCTACGCCCCGCGCGCCGACCGCGCCACCAAGCACCAGCAGATAGCCGTCGCCGAGAAGGTCCTCAAGGCACAGGGGCCGCAGGCCTGGCCGGTCTGCTCGGAGCGGGCAGGCCTGACGCGGGGCGGTGACGCGCCCGACATCACGCCGATGAGCGCGCCCAAGAAGGCCGCGCCGAAAGCCCCGCAGCGCGAGGTCAAGGACGTCAAGCCGGAGGTGACCCCGCAGTCCACCGCGGGCCGCGGCCAGATGTACACCGTCGTCCGCGGCGACACGCTCTCCGGGATCGCCGGCGAGCGCCGGGTGAGCGGCGGCTGGCGGCAGTTGTACGAGGCCAACCGCTCGACGATCGGCGCCGACCCCGACCTGATCACGCCCGGCCAGCGGCTCGCGATGCAGGCGCAGAAGAAGGGCCAGAAGGCGGAGGCCGCGCCGAAGCCGCGTACGCAGCCCAAGCAGCGGGCCGAGCCCAAGGCCGAGCCTAAGCCGAAGCCCCAGGCCCAGAAGGCCGAGCCGAAGAAGGCGAAGCCCGCCCAGGCCACGCAGGGCATGTCCGCCCCCGTGGCCGCCTCGCCCAGCACCCCCTACCGCGCCGCGGGCGGCTCCTGGTCGAAGGGCTACCACACGGGTGTGGACTTCCCCGTGGCCACCGGCACCTCGGTGAAGGCCGTCGCCGCGGGCACGGTCGTGTCATCCGGCTGGGGCGGCTCGTACGGCTACGAAGTGGTGATCCGGCACGGCGACGGCAAGTACTCCCAGTACGGCCATCTCTCGGCGCTCACCGTGAAGGCCGGGCAGAAGGTGGGCGCCGGTCAGCGCATCGCGCGCTCGGGGTCCACGGGCAACAGCACGGGCCCGCACCTGCACTTCGAGATCCGTACAGGACCGGGCTTTGGCTCCGACGTCGACCCACTGGCGTATCTGCGGGCGGGCGGCGTCCGGATCTGACGCGGCGGCCGCAAGGCCGCCGCGCGGGCCTCAGGAGCCGATGCGTTCGCGGCCGTGGCCATGGCGGAACAGCACCCGCCGGTGCGGTCCGGACGCGGGCTGGGACGGCACGGCGGGCAGCTCGTGCGCCCGCTCATCGGGCTGCTCCTCGTGCGCCACGGCGTCCGTCGCCACAGGGCCGCCCTTGGCGACCTGGACCGTCGAGGCCGCGGCACCCTGCGCCGCCCCGATCCGCTCCGTGGTCAGCAGGATCAGACCGCCGGCCGCGACGACCCCGAAGCCCAGCGCGACGGCCGTGCCCGCGGAGCCGTAGCGGAACGATTCGCCGAAGAGCGTGAGACCCACCGCGGCCGCCACCACGGGGTTCACGACCGTCACGGTCGACAGCGGAGCCGCGAGGCCCGCGCCGCGGTAGGAGGCCTGCGAGATCAGGACACCGGCACCGGCCAGGACAGCGATCACGGCGAGGCTCGGCACCTGCTCCGTCAGCGAGATGCCGGCGTCCAGATCCACCGCCACGGTCTTGGTGAACACCGAGGCGATGCCGAAGGCGACGCCCGCCGCGCTGGCGAGCAGCACACTGCGCACCACCGGGTGACGGTGCACCGCGTGCGCCACGACCATGAGCGTCACCACGGCGCCCGCGGTCATCAGCGCCACCATGACCCGCTCGGTGCCGTCCAGGGACTGCACGTCCGCCGACTGCGTCAGCGAGAGCAGCCCGGCCAGACCCACCGTCGCCATGATCGCCCCGCGCCACGCGGTGGCCCCCGCCTTGCGGCGCACGAAGAGCGCGGCCATCGGCAGCGCGAAGACGATGGTGAGGGCGCCGAGCGGCTGCACCAGGCTCAGCGGCCCGTACGCGAGCGCCACCACGTGCAGCAGCGCACCCAGGCCGTTCAGCGCGATGGCGACCCACCAGGCACCGCGGCGCAGCGGTGCGTACCGCCGCTCCGGCATGCTGACGGCGACGCGCTCCTGCAGAATGGCCCCGCCCGCGTACGCCACGGCGGAGACGAGGGAGAGCAGCACGGCGAGCGTGAGGGCACTCATGAGGTGCTCCACGGCTTGCGTTGCGCCCCCTGGTGGGCCCGGGGCGTCCGGCGCGGCGAACGGTCGGCTTCCATACACACCACGATCTCGCGAATTTGGCTCCACGTCGTCGTACCTCAGCAGGCATTGGGTCCTACTACCGATGGAGTACGACCCGGGAGATGTCCTCCCCCGGGTGGGTTACGCGACAGTTCGGTGGATCATCCGAAATCTCGAAAATTCTTGCTGGACCATATCCTCGGTCCTCGTGGAAAGGGGTCCGGATGCACCGGAACATACGCAGCGTCGACGACGTCCTGAAGCTCATGGACGGCCTGTTCGCGCCGGAGGCCGACCGTTGGACCGCCGACGCGGCGAGCTGGTGGGACGGCTTCTACACCGACCGCGACCGGCCGGTGCCGTTCTTCGTGGCGAAGCCGGACGAGAACCTGGCCTCGTACGTCGAGCGAGGGCTCGTCACCCAGGGGCGCGCCCTCGATCTGGGCTGCGGTCCCGGCCGCAATTCCCTGTACCTGGCCTCCCTGGGGTTCCAGGTGGACGCCGTCGACCTCTCCCCGGCAGCCGTGGACTGGGCCGAGGAGCGGGCCCGCGAGGCCGGGGCCGACATCCGCTTCCACCGCGGCGACGCCTTCGCGCTCACCGACAGCGCACTGCGCGGCCCCTACGACCTGATCCATGACTCGGGCTGCTTCCACCACCTGCCGCCCCACCGCCGCATCAGCTATCTCTCCCTGGTCGAGCGCGCCCTGGCCCCCGGCGGCCACCTCGCCCTCACCGCCTTCGCCGCCGGTGAAGCGGGTTCCGGCTCCGAACTGCCCGACGCGGACTTCTACCGCGCGTCCGGACTCCAGGGCGGCCTCGCCTACACGCCGGAGTCCCTGCGCTGGATCTTCTCCGACCTGACGGAGGTCGAGCTGCGCCGCATGCGCGACGAGCCCGCCGACTCCCCGCGCTTCGGCGAGCCGTTCCTGTGGACGGCACTGTTCCGGCGGGACGCCTAAGCTCTGCTGCCGTGACTGCCCCTCTCGACCTGACCGAAGTCGGCTCCGTCGGCGGATTCTTCGCCCTGCGCACGGGCGCACCGCCCGCAGGGCCCCAAGTGACGCCCCTGGCACCGCTGTACGCGGGGGACGACGGACCCCTCGCGTTCCGCGTCGACAAGGTCGCCGCCAAGCTCGGGGCGCCCGACGCGCGCGTCGCGGTGTCCGTGGCGCAGCTGGGCCTCGCGGCGCGCCTGTGGTCCGTGACGCTCGGCTCGGCCGCGCTGCACGGCGAGGTGCCGGACCTCGATCCGGGGCAGCTGCACTGGGACGCGGACGGCAGCTCTCCCGATGACCTGTGGCTGACCGAGCTGCGGACGCGGCCGGGTGACGCCGCGAACATCCGGGACATCGTGCAGCACGCCCATCTGGCACCGCTGGCCGACGCCTTGCGCACGCGGTACCGGGTCTCCGCACCCCTGCTGTGGGGCAACGCGGGCTCCGCGCTCGCCGGCGCGGCCCGCGAACTGGACACCTGGGCGCGCCGCACCGGACGTACCGAAGCGGGGGAGCGGGCACAGGCCCTGGCCGCCGAGCTCTTCGACCACCCTGACCTGCGCGGCACCGGGACACTGCGCGGCACGGCCTTTCGCCGCCGCAGCTGCTGTCTCTACTACCGGTGCCCGGGCGGCGGCCTGTGCGGGGACTGCTGCTTCGACCGGCCGCCCCGGAGGTCCGTGCGGGCCTCTTCCCCACCGGGCGCTTCTGGGTGACCATGAGGGGGCGGACGACCGGCGGCTGGGGTGGACGGACGGAGGTTCTGCGTGCGAGTAGGACTGCTCACCCGGGAATTTCCCCCGGATGTCTACGGCGGAGCGGGCGTCCATGTCGAGTTCCTCGCACGGGAGTTAGAGGCCCTCGTCGACGTCGACGTGCACTGCTGGGGTGACGGCGCGGCCGGCGACGGCCCCACGCGCCATCAGGCCTGGGACTTGCTCGACGACGCCAACGACGCCCTGCGCACCTTCTCCGTGGACCTCTCCATGGCGGCGGCTCTCACGGGCTGCGACCTCGTCCACTCCCACACCTGGTACGCCAACCTCGCGGGCCACATCGGGAAGCTCCTGTACGGCATCCCGCACGTCATGACCGCGCACTCCCTGGAGCCGCTGCGCCCGTGGAAGGCCGAGCAACTGGGCGGCGGGTACGCCCTGTCCGGCTGGGCCGAGCGCACCGCCGTCGAGTCCGCCGACGCCGTGATCGCCGTATCGCGAGGCATGCGGACCGACATCCTCACCTGCTATCCCGGCATCGACCCGGCGAAGGTGCGCGTCGTCCACAACGGCATCGACACCGCCCTGTACCGCCCGGTTCCCGGCACGGACGTCCTCGAACACCTGGGGATCGACCCCCAGCGGCCGTACGTCCTGTTCGTCGGACGCATCACCCGGCAGAAGGGGGTGCCTCATCTGCTGCGCGCCGCAAAGGAGCTGGACCCGGCCGCGCAGCTGGTGCTCTGTGCCGGAGCGCCCGACACCCCGCAGATCGACGCCGAGTTCCGCACCCTCTTCGAGGAGCTGAGCGGTGCCCGCGGGGGAGTCCACTGGATCCCGGAGATGCTGCCGCGCGAGCAGATCATCCAACTCCTCACGCATGCGCGCGTGTTCGTCTGCCCGTCGGTGTACGAGCCGCTCGGCATCGTGAACCTGGAGGCGATGGCCTGTGGCACCCCGGTCGTGGCATCGGACGTCGGCGGCATCCCCGAGGTCGTCGCCGACAAAAGCACGGGCCTCCTCGTCCCGTACGAGGAGAAGGAGCCGGCAGCCTTCGAGGCGCGGCTCGCGGAGGCCCTGAACGAACTGGTCACCGATCCGCGCGCCGCGACCCGCATGGGCGCCGCCGGACGTGACCGGGCCGTCAGGGAGTTCGGCTGGGACGCGGTCGCGCGCCACACGACCCGCGTGTACGAGGAGTTACTCGAGTCCAAGTGATCCCAGTTAAGGGGGCGGCGCGATGCGCGGTGGACCTTCGGTGCTCGGAATCGTCCTGGCGGGCGGTGAGGGCAAGCGCCTGCAACCCCTCACGGCCGACCGGGCCAAACCAGCGGTCACGTTCGGCGGCACCTACCGCCTCGTCGACTTCGTGCTCTCCAATCTCGTCAACGGCGACGTCATGCGGATCTGTGTGCTGACCCAGTACAAGTCGCACTCCCTGGACCGGCACGTGACCACCACCTGGCGGATGTCCAGCCTCCTCGGCAACTACGTCACCCCGGTACCGGCGCAGCAACGCCTCGGCCCGCGCTGGTACTTGGGCAGCGCCGACGCGATCCTGCAGTCCCTCAACCTCGTCCACGACGAACAGCCGGACTACATCGCGGTGTTCGGGGCCGACCACGTCTACCGCATGGACCCGCGCCAGATGCTCAACCAGCACTTCGAGAGCGGCGCCGGGGTCACGGTCGCGGGGATCAAGGTGCCGCGCTCGGAGGCGTCCTCCTTCGGCATCATCACGCCCGCGCGGGACGGCACCCGCGTCGACCGCTTCCTGGAGAAGCCCACCGACCCGCCGGGGCTGCCGGGATCGCCCAACGAGGTGTTCGCCTCTATGGGCAACTACATCTTCACCACGAAGACCCTCGTCGACGCGATCCAGCAGGACGCCGAGGACGACAACTCCAAGCACGACATGGGCGGTTCGATCCTGCCGATGCTCACCGAGCGCGGCCTGGCCCAGGTCTACGACTTCGACGACAACCACGTGCCGGGGGAGACCGCGCGCGACCACGGCTACTGGCGTGACGTCGGCACGCTCGACGCGTACTACGAAGCGCACATGGACCTGATCTCCGACCAGCCGGTCTTCAACCTGGACAACCGCCGCTGGCCGATCTACACGCATCCGGGCGGCCTGCCGCCCGCCAAGTTCTGCGCGGCGGGCATCGCGAGCGAGTCCATCGTCAGCCCCGGCTGCGTCATCCGGGGGCAGGTGACGCGCTCCGTGCTCTCACCGGGCGTGACGATCGAGGACGGGGCGGTCGTGCAGGGCTCGGTGCTCCACGACAACGTACGCGTGGGCAGGGGAGCGGTGGTGCGGGGCGCTGTCCTGGACAAGAACGTGGACGTCCCGCCCGGGGCGACGATCGGCGTCAACCCCGAGCGGGACGAGGAGCTCTACACGGTGTCGAAGGGTGGCGTGATCGCGCTGGGGAAGGGGCAGATCGTCCCCATGTAGCCGCCCCCGCGTCCGTGCGACTACAGCACTCGGCGACGGCGCCCCAGCCACGTCTGCGCGATCACCACGAGGGCCAGGAAGGCGCCGCTGACCACTTGTTGGTAGGCGGAGTCGAGCGAGCCGATCTGGTTGATGACGTTCTGGATGACCTTCAGGAGCAGTACGCCGACGAGTGATCCGCTGATGAAGCCGAATCCGCCGGTCAGCAGGGTGCCGCCGATGACGACCGCGGAGATCGCCTCCAGTTCCATGCCCGAGCCGAGGATGGTGACGCCCGACACCAGCCAGGCCGCGTTGAGCGCGCCCGCGAGGCCCGCGCACAGGCCGGAGAGGGTGTAGACGGTGACCTTGGTGCGGGCCACGGGGGCGCCCATGAGGGCCGCCGCGTCCTCGTTGCCGCCGACCGCGTACACATACTGGCCGAAGCGGCTGCGGCGCAGGACCACGGCGCCGACGACGAAGAGGGCGAGGGTGATCCAGACCGGGGCCCCGATGCCGAGGAACTTGCCCTGGCCGAGCGTCGCGAAGAACGAGTCCTTGTCGACGAGGTAGGTCTTGGAGCCCTCGTCGGTGATGGAAAGCAGGATGCCGCGCGCGCCCAGCATCGCGGCCAGCGTCACGATGAAGGGCGCCAGCCGTGAGCGGGCGATGAGGAGGCCGTTGACGAGCCCGATGAGTCCGCACACGGACAGCGGCAGGAGCAGCGCCACCGCCGTCCCGTACTGCGATCCCCAGGCCGCCAGGACGCCGCCGAGGGCGAACAGGGACCCGACGGAGAGGTCGATGCCGCCGGTGATGATCACGAAGGTCATGCCGAGGGCGACGACCGCGAGGAAGGCGGAGGAGACCGCCATGTTCTCCAGGTTGTCGGCGGTCAGGAACGTGTCGAAGCTGAGCGAGGCCGCGATGACGGCGACCACCAGGGTGACCAGGGCGCCGTGCTGCTGGGCGAGTGCGCTGACGCGCTCGGAGCGGCTTGCTCCGGTCTCCTCGTCCTCGGGCTTCTTCATGGGCTTGGCCTCGGATAGGACGGTGCCGGTCACCGCTTGCCCCTCTCCCGTGCCGCGTAGACGGCGAGAATGATCACTACCGCCTGGGCGATCTGTGTCCAGGAGGGCGGCAGATCGTGCTTGATGAGCGTGGCGGTGAGCAGCTGGATCAGTACGGCGCCCGCGACGGTGCCACCGATCCGTACGCGCCCGCCGCTGAGCGGAGTGCCGCCGACCACGACGGCGGTGATCGCGGACAGTTCCATCAGGTTGCCGAGCGAGGTCGGGTCGCTGGCGGTCAGGCGGGCCGTCGCCAGCACGCCCGCGATGGCGGCGAGCACGCCGGAGCAGACGTACACGAGGATCAGGACGCGGCGCACGGGGAGTCCCGCGAGGCGCGCGGCCGGGCGGCTGTCGCCGATGGCGAGGAGCTGTCGCCCGAAGGTGGTGCGCCGGACGACGAAGGCCACGATGAGCGCGAGGGCCGCGGCGATCAGGACGAGGTAGGGGATGCCGAGGAAGTCACCGGAGCCGAGGGACGCCATGGTCGGGTCGCGGACGTCCTTGAGCTGGGGGAGCAGCACAAGGGCGAGTCCGCGGCCCGCGACCATCAGCGCCAGCGTCGCGACGATGGGCTGGACGCCGATGAACGCGATGAGGGAGCCGTTCGCGACGCCGATGACCGCGCCGCCGATGAGCGCGACGATGAGCGCGATCCATGTCCCGTAGCCCAGGTAGAGGGAGAGCAGGGACGTGGAGAGCGCCATCACCGAACCCACGGAGAGGTCCACGCCCTCACTGCCGATCGCCAGGGCCATGCCCAGGGCCACGATGAGGACGGGGGCGACCTGGACGGCCTGGGTGCGGAAGTTCTCGGCGGACAGGAAGTGCGGGGTGAGGGCGATGTTCAGGATCAGGAGGACGGCCACGCCCAGGTAGACGCCGTAGTTCTGGAGGAGGCCGAGGATGCGGTCGCGGTCGGCGTGGGCTTTCGCGCCGACGGCGTCCGTGGCGAGGTCAGTCATGGTGGTCTCCGGAGCCTCCGGTGGTGGCTATCGCTCGCATGAGGGCGTCCTCCGTGACCTTGGAGCCCGTCAATTCCTCGATCACCGCGCCGTCCTTGAGGACGATGACCCGGTCGGAGCCTTCGATGAGTTCCTCCATGTCGGAGGAGATGAGGAGCACCGCGAGGCCGTCGTCGGCCAGTTCGTCGATCAGCTTCTGGACTTCGGCCTTCGCGCCGATGTCGATGCCGCGGGTGGGCTCGTCGAGGAGGAGGACCTTCGGGTTCATCGCCAGCCAGCGGGCCAGCAGGACCTTCTGCTGGTTGCCGCCGGACAGTTCGCCCACCTTCTGGTGGGGACCAGACGCCTTGATGCGCAGCCGCTTCATGAACGTGTCCACGATCTTGTCGATCGCCGCCTCGTTCACCAGGCCGAGGCGGGAGAGGCGCGGGAGGGCGGCGAGTGCGATGTTCTCGCGGACGGAGAGGCCGGGGACGATTCCCTCGGCCTTGCGGTCCTCGGGGAGCAGGCTGATGCCGGCGCGGATGGCGGCGGGCGGCGAGCCGGTGCGGACCGCGTCGCCCGCCACCATCACACGTCCGGAGTCGGGCGGCAGCGCTCCCGCGATGGCCTTGGCCGTCTCGCTGCGCCCCGAGCCGAGCAGGCCGCCCAGGCCCACCACTTCGCCGGGCCGGATCTCGACGGAGACACCGTGCAGGTGGTGGCGCATCGTCAGATCACGTGCCTGAAGCACTGGTTCGGCCTTCGGGGCGTGTTCCCCGGAGAACTTGGTGACTCCCTCCTCGCGTACTTCCCCGACCTCGCGCCCCAGCATCAGCGAGACGAGGCGCAGCCTGTCGAGTTCCGCGATGGGGCCCGTGTGCACCAGCTTGCCGTCGCGCAGCACGGTGACCGTGTCGCACACCTCGTAGAGCTCCTCCAGGCGGTGGCTGACGTAGATCACCGCGATCCCGCGGTCCCGCAGCATGCGGATGACGCCGAACAGGGTCTGGACCTCGCGGGGTTCGAGCGACGACGTCGGTTCGTCCATGATGACGACCTGCGCGTCGACCGAGACCGCTCGGGCCAGGGCCACCATCTGCTGCGTGCCGACGCCCAGTTCACGCAGCGGGCGGCGCACGTCCACGCGGATGCCGAGCCGCCGCAGGGCCTCGTCAGCCTCGCGGTGCATGCGGCGGAAGTCGATGAGGCCGAGCCGGCCGCGGGGCTCGCGGCCGAGGAAGAGATTGCGGGCCACGCTCATCAGGGGGACGAGGTTGACCTCCTGGTAGATGGTGGAGATGCCCGCGTGCTGTGCCTCGAGTGGCGTGGCGAACGTGACCTGTCGCTCGTTGTACGTGAGTGCGCCGGCGTCCGGTGCGTACACGCCCGTCAGGACTTTGATCAGCGTGGACTTGCCCGCGCCGTTCTCGCCGATCAGGGCGTGCACCTCACCGGCGCGTGCGGTGAAGTCGACCCCGTCCAGGGCCCGTACGCCCGGGAACGTCTTGCTGAGGCCGGTGACCGAGAGGACGTCGGACATCTCAGTACGCCTTGCCGAGGTCCGCCTTGGCGTTGTCCTTCGTGTACGCGCTGTCCTTGATGACGATGTCCTGCGAGACCTTCGTGCCCTTGGTGAAGGTGTCCAGGGTCTGGAAGGCCAGCGGGCCGAAGCGCGGGTTCGACTCGATGACGCCGTCGATCCAGCCGTCGACGATGCCCTGCACGGCGTTGCGGGTTCCGTCGACCGTCACGATCTTCACGTCACCGGCCTTCTTGCCCGCGCCCTTGAGGGCGTTGACCGCGCCGAGGCCCATCTCGTCGTTCTCGGCGTAGATCCCCTTGATGTCCGGCTTGGACTGGATGAGGTTCTCGGTGACCGACTGGCCCTTCTCGCGGGCGAACTCGCCCGTCTGCTTGAAGACGATCTTCAGGTCGGGGGCCTTCTCCTTGACGCGGTCCTCGAAGCCCTTGGTGCGCTCGGTGGTGACGTTGTTGCCCGCGGAGCCGAGCAGGATCGCGACCTTGCCCTTGCCGCCCGTGGCCTTGATCATCTGGTCGGCCGCGCGCTTGCCCTGCTCGACGAAGTCGGAGCCGATGAAGCTGACGTAGTCCTTGCAGGCCTTGGCGTTGATCTTGCGGTCGATGGTGATGATCGGGATGTGCTTGGCGGAGGCCGAGCGCAGCACGGGCTCCCAGCCGTCGGAGTTCAGCGGTGCGATGACTAGGAGGTCCGCGCCCTTGGCGATGAGGTCCTGGACGTCGCTGATCTGCTTGGAGAACTGCGACTGGGCGTTGGCGGTGAGGAGCTTGACGCCGCGCTTCTTCGCCTCGGCCTTGATGGACGCCGTCTCCGCGATGCGGAAGGGGTTGGCCTCCTTCTCGGACTGGGAGAAGCCGACGGTGGCGCTCTTGAGGTCGAGCTTCTTGCCGCCGTAGGCGTCTATCGCGCAGGTCGGGCCGCTGCCCTCGCTCGGTTCCGAGACGACCTGGCCGGAATCGCCCTGGTCCTTCGACGCGGAGCTCTTGTCGCCGTCGTCCTCGGACTTGGCGCATCCGGTGGCGAGCGCGAGGCTCGCGGCGAGGCCGGCGGCGAGGAGGGTCCTGGCTGAGATGCGGCTAAGGCGTGTGGTCGGCTTCATGGAGTCCCCAAAACGGCGCGGCCCCGGCGCTGAGAGCGCTCACGGGAGGATCGGCTCTTACGGTCAACTCGGCGGTACGGGGAGCTTTTTACATCGTTGAAAGGAGGCTGTAAACCCTCCGCGCACAGGGAGCCCTCAGCTGACGACTCGCCAGTTCAGCGTCGTCCCAGCGTGCTTTCCCGCTCCACCAGGCGGAATTCGGCGGTGAGTTCACGCCCCTCGGACGTTCCCGAACCCTCCAGACTGCGCAGCAGCGAGGCCACCGCGAGCCGGGCGATGGCCTGTTTGTCCGGTGAGACCGTGGTCAGCGTGACCGCCCCGAACTGTCCCTCGGCGATGTCGTCGAAGCCGACCACCGCCACGTCCCACGGCACCCGCAGACCGCGTTCGTGCAGCACCCGCATGGCACCGATCGCCACCAGGTCGTTGTACGCGAACACCGCGTCCGGCCGCACCCCCGCGTCCAGCATCCGCGCCATCGCCTTCGCCCCGTCCCAGCGGTTCCAGCCGCCGACCGGGCCCACCAGGCTGTCCGGCGCGGCTATCCCCGCCTGCGTCAACTCCTCGCGCCAGCCCTGGAGCCGGAGGTTCGCCGGGCGGTTCGCGGAGTCCGTGCGGGCGCCGAGATAGGCGATGCGGGAGCGGCCGCGGCCGATGAGGTGGCGTACCGCGGCGCGAGCCGCGGCCACGTTGTCGATCGCGATGTGGTCGTAGGGCAGGTCGTACTGCCGCTCGCCGAGCAGCACCAGCGGCACGTCGTCCTCGCGGCCGAGCAGGTCGGCCGACTCCAGCTCCAGCGGGCTCATGATCAGACCGTCGATCACCCGGGCCCGGAAACCCTGGCTGACCAGGACCTCCTGCTCGCGGTCGCCGCGGGTGTGGTCGAGCAGGACGGTGAAGTCGTGCTCGGCGGCCGCGTCGATGACCGCGCCCGCCAGTTCGGCGAAGTACGGGTTGCCCAGCTCGGGGACGGCGAGCGCGATGATGCCCGTACGCCCTTTTCGAAGGTGACGTGCCGTCAAGTTCGGGCGGTAGCCCAGCTCGTCGATCGCCTCCTGCACGCGCGCCCGCATCGCCGGGGTGACGTGCTGATATTTGTTCACCACGTTCGAGACGGTCTTGATGGAGACGCCCGCGCGCTCCGCGACGTCCTTGAGGCTAACCCGCACGTGCAGCTCCCTGCGTCGAGGTGCACCCCTGTGCCGGGGTGTTTGTCATGGCCCTGGACAGCGCGCCGGAGAGCGTGCTGTCATGCCAACTGCCGTTCCTTCCAACGTTGTACAGATTCGTTGTACAGACTGCGGCGGTCAGCCGCCACCCCCTTCCTCAGCCTTCAAGCACCGCTTCGAGCTACGGAGGATCTGTGCGCCCCACCCGACCCGGACGCGTCAGGCAGCGACTGATTTTGCTGCTCACCGTCGCCCTCGCCTTCGCCGGTCTCACCGCGGTCCCCGCCGCGACGGCCGCCGACGAACCCCCCGAGATCCACGGCCTGAAGGGCGAGTACTACACCCAGTCCGCCCCCGGTGCCTTCGACTTCCACGAGCTCAAGGCCACCGGCTTCGATCAGAAGATCGACTTCGACAACCTCGACCCGCGCCTGGCCTTCGCCACCGGCAAGGCCGACGACGCCACCGTCCGCTGGACCGGCAAGGTCGTCCCGGAGAAGACCGGCTCCCACACCTTCTCCATGATCGGCGACAACGGCTTCCGGCTCTGGGTCGACGGCAAGCTCGCCATCGACCACTGGGTCGACGACTGGGACAAGGAACAGACCGCCAAGCCGCTCGAGTTGGAGGCCGGCAAGGCCTACGACATCAAGGTCGAGTACTTCGAGCACTACGGCGGCTCCAACCTCCACCTGCGCTGGACCGAGCCCGGCGGCACGAAGAAGGCCGTCCCGCAGTCGGCCTTCCGCCTCCCCGACGGCTTCGAGTACGACGGCGCCACCTCCGCCACCGTCCTCAAGGACGGCCGCACCCTGAAGCTGGACTTCGCCCAGAAGCTCGGCGTGCCCCCGAACGGCCTCGCGGACCACATCGAGGCGGTCATCGGCGGCGCCAAGTGGCCCATCGGCACGATCAAGGCCGACCCCGAGGACCCGCGCGCGCTCCTCGTGGGCCTCAAGGAACCCGTCGTGGGCAACAAGACGGGCACCGCCAAGGGCACCGCCGACATCCGCTACGACGGCAAGGGTGGCCTGGCGGGCGACGACGGCAAGGAGGTCGCCGCCTTCTGGAGCAGCGGCCCCAACCACTCCGAGCACCAGCTGCGCACCAAGTTCGCCGACGACGTGAAGCCGGGCAACGTGCTCCCCGAGTACCCGCGCCCCCAGCTGACCCGCGACGCCTGGCGCAACCTCAACGGCACCTGGCAGTTCGCCTCGGCCAAGGCCGGCGAAGCGCCCCCGTTCGGCAAGCAGCTCGGCGAGAAGATCCTCGTCCCCTACCCCGTGGAGTCCCAGCTCTCCGGCCTGGAACGGCACGAGGACCGCATGTGGTACCGCAGGACCTTCACCGTCCCGCAGAACTGGAAGGTCGGCGAAGGCAAGCGCCTCAAGCTCAACTTCGGCGCGGTCGACTGGCAGTCCGAGGTCTTCGTGAACGGCAAGAAGGTCGCCGAACACAAGGGCGGCTACGACAAGTTCAGCGCCGACATCACGGACGCGCTGAAGCCGGGCAGGACACAGGAACTGATCGTCGGCGTCTATGACCCGACCGACTCCAAGGACGGCGAGAACCCGCCCGTCGGCAAGCAGCGCCTCGACCCCAGCGGCATCTGGTACACCCCGTCGTCCGGCATCTGGCAGACGGTGTGGATGGAGCCGGTGGCCGCCGACCACGCCGACTCGCTGAAGATCACGCCCGACGTGGCCACCAAGCAGGTCACCGTCGAGCCCAAGGGCGTACGCGACGGAGTGCCGGTCAGGGCGGTCGCGTACGAGGGCAAGAAGAAGGTCGCGGAGGCGAGCGGACGAACGGGCAGCCCGCTCAAGCTGAAGATCGCCGACCCGCGTCTCTGGTCGCCGGACAAGCCCTTCCTCTACGACCTGAAGGTGACCGTCGGCCGCGACACCGTCAAGAGCTACTTCGGGATGCGGACCATCGCCGTGGAGAAGGTGAACGGCACCCCGCGCACCATGCTCAACGGCAAGCCCGCCTTCCTGATGGCCACGCTCGACCAGGGCTTCTGGCCGGACGGTCTGCACACGGCGCCGACCGACGAGGCGCTCGCGTACGACCTGAAGATGCACAAGGAGATGGGCTTCAACTCCGTGCGCAAGCACATCAAGGTGGAGCCCGACCGCTGGTTCTACTGGGCGGACAAGCTGGGCCTGATGGTCTGGCAGGACATGCCGTCGATGGACGCGGGCCGTAACCCGGGCACGGCAGCCCGGGCCCAGTACGAGTCCGAGATGAAGCAGATGATCGACGAGCACTGGAACCACCCGTCGATCGTCATGTGGGTCACCTTCAACGAGGGCTGGGGCCAGTACGACGAGGGCCGCATCGCCACCCAGGCCAAGTCCTGGGACCCGACCCGCCTGGTCAACGGCATGTCGGGCCTCAACCTCGGGCGCGACGGCGGCACCGGCGACATCATGGACGAGCACGGCTACCCGAGCCCGGCCCTGCCGCCCAAGCCCGACGGCGAACGGGCGCTGATCAACGGCGAGTACGGCGGTCTCGGACTCGCGGTGCCGGGCCATGCCTGGTCCGTCCAGCAGAGTTACGTCGACGTGGACCCGGCGACGTACACCGAGGACTACCTCACCAAGCTGAACGAGGTCCGTGCGCTCGCCTGCAAGGGCGGAAACGGCGCCGTCTACACCCAGATCTCGGATGTGGAGGGCGAGTTGAACGGTCTGCTGACGTACGACCGCAGGGTCGTCAAGCCCGACGTGAAGCGGCTCAAGGCAGCACATGAGGCCTTGATCGGCGACGCGTCGCGGCCCGACCCGGCGGGGTGCCCGGCTTCCTGACCCGCAGCGCTCGACCTGGAGCGCTTATCCCGTGGACGCGGCCCCTCCCACTTGGCACGATCAGCTCGTGATCATCGCGAGCGAGTGGGCAGGGGCCGCGGCCCGCAACAATGCCGAGTGGTGCGACGCGGTCTGCCGCGCGCACGGGGTGCCGGGGGAGTTCGGGGCCGGGGTGTGGAGCAGCGCGCGGCGGACGCCGCCGCTGTATCCGGACGCCGTCTCGCTCACCCCCGGCATCTCGGCGGCCGACCTGGTGGCCCGGATCGACACGGCGTCACCGGGCTGCTCCGTCAAGGACAGCTTCGCCTGCCTGGACCTGGAGCCGTGGGGCTTCGAGGTGCTGTTCGAGGCCCAATGGATTCACCGGTCGGCGGGTGAGGCTCCCGTGGGGCATCCCGGCGTCAGCTGGGAGCCGCTCGAGAGTGCCGATGTGCTGCCCGTGTGGGAGAGCGCCTGGAACGACGGCGACGAGAGCGATGGCCTGTTCCGGCCCGAACTGCTCGACGGCAACTCGACGTTCCTGGCCGCGCGTTCAGAGGGGCGGATCGTGGCGGGAGCCGTCGCGAGCCGCAGCGCGTCGGTGGTCGGTGTCTCCAACCTGTTCACCTCGGCCGACGAGGAGTCCGCCTGGGCCGGCTGCCTCGCCGAGGTCGCCCGGCTCTGGCCGGGCCTTCCGGTCGTCGGATACGAGAGCGGCGACAGTCTCGAAGCCGCCGTCCGCCAGGGGTTCAGCCCGATAGGACCGCTGCGGGTCTGGCTGCGGACCGGCTGAGCGGAGCGGCCCCCTCGCTGTCTCCCACCCCTTGACGCACACGACGCGTTCCCCGAAGAATGATCGCGTTCCGCGCTGTGACAACGTTGTCCAAGGAGGCGTTCCCACCCATGAGATGGACCCAACGGCTACGCGGTATGGGGGTGGCGGTGGCCGCGGCCACGCTCCTCGGGGGAGCCCTCGACATACCGGCGGCGCAGGCCGCCCCGGCGGCGGACGGCCGCCTCACCGACCTGGTCAACCCGTTCATCGGCACCGAGAACGAGGGCAACACATACCCCGGTGCGGCCGTGCCCTTCGGCATGGTGCAGTTCTCGCCCGACACCGGCCACAACACCGGCTACGACCACTCCGACACCCACATCCGCGGCTTCTCGACCGTCCATCTCTCGGGCGTCGGCTGCGGACTCGGCGGTGACCTGCCGGTGCTTCCCACCACGGGTGACGTCAAGGAGACGGACTACGCGAAGTACGCGGCGGAGTTCAGTCACGACGACGAGAAGGCGAGCCCCGGCTCGTACCAAGTGGGCCTGAAGTCCGGCATCGAGGCCGAGCTGACCGCCACCAAGCGCACCGGCGTGCAGCGCTACACCTTCCCCGCCACCGACAAGGCCAATGTCCTGCTCAACGCGGGGCAGTCGCTTCACAAGACGGGCAGCACCAAGGTCGAGATCGTCGACAGCCGCACGGTCCGCACGGCGATCACCGGCAGCGGCTTCTGCCAGGACACCAAGCCGTACACCGTCTACACGATCACCAAGTTCGACCGCCCCTTCACCACCTCGGGCACCTGGAAGGGCGACACCGTCACCGCGGGCTCCAAGTCGTCGTCGGCGGGCGAGGAGCGCAACGGCGCGTACGTCCGCTTCGACACCTCCAAGGACCGCACCGTCGAGGCGACCACCGCCCTGTCGTACGTCGACGCCAAGGGGGCCGCGCTCAACCTCCGTGCCGAGGGCGGGCGTTCGTACGACCGTGTCGCCAAGGCCGCGCAGGCCGCGTGGGAGGACCGGCTCGACGACGTGCAGGCGCAGGGCGGCAGCGAGACCGTGCGCCGCACCTTCTACTCGTCCCTCTACCGCTCGTTCCTCGCGCCGAACATCGGCAGCGACGTCGACGGCCGCTACACGGGCTGGGACCAGAAGACCCACCGCGCCAAAGGCTTCACGTACTACCAGAACTGGTCGTTGTGGGACACCTACCGCACCCAGGCGCAGCTCCTCGCCCTGCTCGCGCCGCACGAGTCCCGTGACATGGCGCTCTCCGTCCTGAAGATCGACGAGGAGAGCGGCTGGCTGCCCAAGTGGGGCTACGGCACGGTCGAGACGAACATCATGACCGGCGACCCCGTCACCCCCTTCCTCACCAACGCCTATCAGCAGGGTCTGCTCAAGGGGCACGAGGAGGAGGCGTACCGCGCGCTGAAGAAGAACGCGGACGGTGTGCCGCCCGCCGACTCGGCGCCCGTGGGCCGCGAGGCCAACAAGGAGTATCTGAGCGAGGGCTTCGCGCCGTACATCAAGGGCCGCCCGCACGCCAAGCCCGGCGACTCGGACTACGACCACGGTGCTTCCGCGACGCTGGAGTACGCGCTCTCGGACGCGATGCTCGGGCAGATGGCCGGCGACCTCGGACACAAGGCCGACGCCAAGCGGTACGCGGAGCGTGCGCAGAACTACCGGAAGATCTTCGACCCCTCGACCGGATTCTTCCGGGCGCGGGACGCGGCGGGCGCCTTCACCGGCCCCGCCGACCCGGCCAAGAGCGAGGGCTTCCACGAGGGCACGTCCTGGCAGTACCAGTGGCTCGTCCCGCAGGACCTGCCCGGCATGGTCGGTCTCATCGGCGGCAAGCAGGCCACCAACGACCGTCTCGACTCCTTCTTCGCCTACGAGGAGCTCCTGAAGGACCCGGCGAAGACCGCGCGCGAGGTGTGGGTCAACGGCCCGTACGACTACTACAACGCCGACAAGTACAACCCGCAGAACGAGCCCGACCTCATCGCCCCGTACACCTACCTGTCGACGGGCCAGCCGTGGAAGACGACCGACGTGGTGCACGCCGCGCTCACCCTCTTCACGGACACCCCGACCGGCATGACCGGGAACGATGACCTCGGCACCATGTCCGCCTGGAACGTGCTGTCCTCGATCGGTGTCTTCCCGGTCCAGCCCGGCACGGACACATGGGGCCTGTCGACGCCCGTCTTCGAGCGCGTCGACCTGAAGCTCGACCGCCGCTACTACCCGAAGGGCCGTCTCACGGTGAAGGCGCCGGGCACCTCGGACACCGACCGGTACATCCAGTCGGCGCGCACGGACGGCGCCGACTACGGCAAGACGTACCTGACGACCGACGACATCCGTGACACCCGCGAGATCACCTTCACGGTGGGCGACAAGCCCTCGGAGTGGGGCACGTCGCAGGATGCCGCGCCGCCCGCACTGAAGTGACGTACCCCGCCCCTGCCGAAGTGACGTAACCGATACGCCACTTGCGCACCATCAGGCCCGCCTCTCCCAGAGAGGCGGGCCTTAATCTGTTGTTAACTGTGCGTAGCTTGATCGTACTTGACCGTAGTCGCGCAACGGCGATTGACTGCACACTCATGCCGCCCCCCGCATCGTCCTCGACGCGAGAGCAGACCGTTGAACCCGTTGAAAGCGCAGACCGCTGAGTCCTCCGACCTGCTCGCACCTCTCGACCTCGCCTTCTGGAACATCGAGTCCGCCGCACACCCCATGCACCTGGGAGCGCTCGGCGTCTTCGAGGCCGACTCACCGGACGCCGCCGAGCGCGCCGCCCGGCTCCTGGCCGAACGCGCGGCCGCCGTGCCCGGACTGCGGCTGCGGATCCGCCCGGTCTGGCTGCCGGTCGGCGGGGCCGTCCGCGCCACCGCCCCCGCCTTCGACCCGCTGGACCACGTCCGCCTCGCCGAGCCCGCGCAGGACTTCCACACGGCGGCGGGCGCGCTCATGCAGCGCCCCCTGGAGCGCGAGCGGCCGCCGTGGGAGGCGCATGTGCTGCCGGGCGGCGACGGCACCTCCTTCGCCGTCCTCTTCAAGTTCCACCACGCCCTCGCCGACGGGCTGCGCGCCCTGATGCTCGCGGCGGCCGTCATGGACCCCACGGAGCTGCCCGCGGCCCGTCCGGCGCCCGCCGGGCCCGAGACCTCCCGGTGGTCCTGGCTGCCCGACCCGCGCAAGCTGCCGGGCCTGGTCCGCGACACCGTCGGCGACGTGGGGCAGGCCCTGGACATCGGTTCGTCCGTCGCCCGCGCCACCTGGGGCGTACGGTCATCGGCCGCCCTCACGTCGCAGGCCACCGGCACGCGGCGCACCGCGGGGGTGCTGCTCGACCTGGACGACGTGCACCGCGTGCGCAAGACCGTGGGCGGCACCGTCAACGACGTCCTGATCGCCGTGGTCGCGGGAGCGCTGCGCCGCTGGCTCGACGAGCGCGGCGACGGCAGCGAGGGGGTGGAGCCGCGCGCCCTCGTCCCGGTCTCCCGGCGCAGGCCGCGCTCCGCGCAGCCGCCGGGCAACCGGCTCTCCGGGTATCTGGTCCGCCTCCCGGTCGGTGATCCGGACCCGGTCGCGCGGCTGCGGGCGGTGCGGGCCGCCATGGACCGCAACAAAGAGGCGGGTCCCGGCCGCGGCGCCGGTGCCGTCGCCCTGCTCGCCGATCATCTGCCGCCGCTCGGCCACCGCATCGGCGGCCCCGTCGTCGCGCAGGCCGCCCGGCTGCTCTTCGACATCCTGGTGACCAGCGTCCCGCTGCCCAGCCTCGGCCTGCGGCTCGGCGGCTGCCCGCTCACCGCCGTCTACCCCTTCGCGCCGCTGGCCCAGGGGCAGGCACTGGCCGTCGCGGTGTCGACGTTCCGGGGCCGGGTGCACTTCGGTCTGGTCGCGGACGCGGCCGCCGTACCCGACCTGGACGTTCTCGCGCGCGGCGTGCGGGAGGAACTCGCGGGGCTCGTCGAAGCGTGCGTAAACCGTCCGCGTTTGGTAGAGGGGCCCGTCGCTACGTAAAGTTCTCTTCTTTGGAGCTTCCGCGGTCACCCAGACGAGCCGCGGCATGAGTGACGCGAGGACAGCGGCGATGACGGTGACAGAGGACAGCCCGGGGGCCGGCGGTCCGGCCGAGCCCCAGGAGGCCGGGTCGGTCTCCTTCGGCCCCGGCATCGACCCCGACCGCCTCGCCACGTGCCTCAGCGTGCTCGACGAGCTCGACAAGCTGGACGTCGACCACCCCGACGCGATCGCCGTGCGCCGCGCCACGGCCGGTGTCTACCGGACCGTGAAACAGCGCCGCCGTCAGGAGCGCCGGGCCGCGAAGACCGCGCACGACAAGGCCGTCACCGAGGCCACCGCCACCGGCTCCGCCGAGCGCATCGACGACGAGACCGAGGGTCTGCTGCCCTCCTCGCAGACCGAGGAGGGCAGGATCGCGGGGATACTCCAGCGCCCCCGCTCCTGCTACACCTGCAAGACCCGGTACGTGGAAGTCGACTACTTCTACCACCAGCTCTGCCAGGACTGCGCGGCCCTGAACCGCTCCAAGCGCGACGCCCGCACCGACCTCACCGGCAAGCGCGCCCTGCTCACCGGCGGCCGCGCCAAGATCGGCATGTACATCGCGCTTCGTCTCCTGCGCGACGGCGCCCACACCACCATCACCACGCGCTTCCCCAAGGACGCCATCCGTCGGTTCAAGGCGATGGACGACTCGGCCGACTGGCTGCACCGCCTGGAGGTCGTCGGCATCGACCTGCGTGACCCGGCGCAGTCCGTCGCGCTCGCCGAGCAGCTCGCGGCGGCGGGCCCCCTCGACATCCTGATCAACAACGCGACGCAGACCGTACGCCGCCTGCCCTCCGCGTACGCCGCCCTGGTCGACGGCGAAGGCGCGCCGCTGCCCGCGGGGGAGCTGCCCGCCCACTCCGTCATCGGCGCCTTCAACTCCGGCGCGGTGGACGGCCTGGCCGCGCTGCCCGTCGGCACCAGCGGCCTGGACGCCCAGCAGGTCGCCGACCTCGCCCTCGTCGCGGGCAACGCCAGCATCGCCCGGCACCTCGACGGCACCGCCATCGACGCGGGCGGCCTCGTCCCGGACGTCGTCGACAGCAACACCTGGGTGCAGACCATCGAGCAGATCTCCCCGGTGGAGCTCCTCGAGACGCAGCTGTGCAACTACACCTCGCCGTTCATCCTGATCAGCGCGCTGCGTTCGGCCATGGCCGACGCCGCGAAGAAGGCATCGAGCGGCCGCTCGTACGTCGTCAACGTCTCGGCGATGGAGGGCGTCTTCGGCCGCGGCTACAAGGGCGCGGGTCACCCGAACACGAACGCGGCAAAGGCCGCGATGAACATGGTGACGCGCACCAGCGCCCAGGAGATGTTCCAGACCGACGGCATCCTCATGACGTCGATCGACACCGGCTGGATCACCGACGAGCGCCCGCACTACGACAAGCTGCGGCTGGCCGACGAGGGCTTCCACGCCCCGCTCGACCTGATCGACGGCGCGGCCCGGGTCTACGACCCGATCGTGCGGGGCGAGGCGGGCGAGGACCTGTTCGGCATCTTCCTGAAGGACTACGCCCCCGGCAAGTGGTAGCCGCGCGCGGGCGGTGTCACGCCTGGTCCGTGGCCTCGCCCACCGTCGCCGCCCGCAGCCGCTCGTGCACGGCGTACGGGGCCGTCGTCCCCGCGGCGGCCCGCACCCGCGTGCCGCCGTCGACGAGGACGTCCGCGCCCGTCACCCATTCGGCCGCGTCCGACACCAGCCATGCCACGGCACGCGCCACGTCCTCCGGTTCGCCGATGCGCCCGAGCGGCAGGCTCGCGGCGAGCTGCTCCTCGGCGCCGTCCCACACGAAGCGGGCCATCTCGGTGCGGATCAGGCCGGGGGAGACGGAGTTGACCCGCACCAAGGGCGCCAGTTCGCCCGCGAGCTGGGCGGTCAGGTGCAGGAGCGCCGCCTTGCTGGTGCCGTACGCGCCCACGTTCGGGCCCACGTGGGACGCGCCCTCGGTGCAGATGTTCACCACCGTCCCGCCGTGCTCGCTCATCCAGGCCCGCCAGGCGAGCTGCGTCAGGCGCAGCGCGGCCTCGACGTTCACGGTGAACGCTGCACGCCACCGGGTGAGGTCGACGTCCATCAGCGCGCCGTAGGGGGCGTTCGTCGCGGCGTTGTTCACCAGGACGTCGAGCCGCCCGAACTCCTGGACCGCGAGCGCCACGCAGGCCTGCGCCCGACCGGAATCAGCCACGCCGCCCGCGCATCCCACGGCTTGGGCGCCGTGCGCGCGCAGCCGGTCCACCGCCGCCTCCAGCGCGTCCGGCTCGCGGGCGGTCAGGACGAGGCGGTGTCCCGACTCGGCGAGTGCCCGCGCGACGGCGAAACCGATCCCTCGCGAGGCCCCGGTCACCAGGGCCACCGCGCCGTCCCTTGCCTGGGCGGAAATCATCTGCGTACGGTCCCATGGAGGCCTGGAAAGGCCCATGGGCTCGACCCGTTGAGAATTTTTCGGCTCGCGGGCCACCCCCACACCGGGATCAACTGTCCGAAATACACTCCTTCGGCGGACCCCATAGAGCGCGGGCGCGCTCATTTGGTTAATGTGAGGCGAACGGACGGTCTCCAGGGGATCCACAAGCACCCCTCGGCCGCCCCGGGACAGGCTCGCCACCGTGGCCGCGATCCCGCCTGAACAACGGCGCCACCGCGACCGAACAGCTCTTGTCCTTCCGTTACGCGACACAAAGGAGTGCGCGGTGACACCAGATCTGACGAAGCAGGAAAAGCGACCGGCGGAGCGCGGCAGGGAGCGGGCCGGCAGACCCCGCAAGCTGAGCAACCTGGACTCGTGGGCGAAAGCGGCCCCGATCCGCCTTGCCGGCTACGAGGACGACCTCGCCGAGCCGCACATCCTCCCGGGTATCGACTGATCCGACCGCTTTCGCCGCGCGCCCCCCGCTCACCCGGCCGGGGGCGCGCGGCGTTGTCCACGCAGGTGGGTCGCCCCGTTCGCGCATGGCCCGGCCGTTGCGGGTCATCCGGGGAGTATGGACGGAACATCGGATGCAGAGCGCGACGTGGACCGCGCGCCGGAAGAGCCCACGCAGCTGCCCAAGCGGTCCTGGAAGGCGGTGCTCAAGGGCGTCGTCAAGGAGTTCCAGGACGACGAGCTGACGGACCGGGCCGCGGCACTGACCTACTACGGGGTGCTGTCGCTGTTTCCGACGCTCCTGGTGCTTGTCTCCCTGCTCGGCGTGGTCGGCAAGTCGGCGATCGACTGGCTTCTGGAGAACCTGGAGAAGCTCGCGCCCGGTTCGGCGCGGGACATCATCGGCGATGCCGTGAAACAGCTGGAGGGCCAGGGCGGCGTCGGCTCGCTGATGGCGGTGGTCGGCATCGTGCTGGCCGTGTGGGCGTCGTCCGGGTACGTGGGCGCGTTCATCCGCACCGCCAACGCCGTCTACGACATGCCCGAGGGCCGGCCCGTGTGGAAGGTGCTCCCGGTCAGGGTGGGCGTGACGGTGGTGCTCCTCCTGCTCGCGGTCGTCAGCGCGGTCATCGTGGTGTTCACCGGGGGTCTGGCCCGCACCGTGGGCTCGACCCTGGGGATCGGGGACGCGGCGCTGACGGCGTGGTCCATCGCGAAGTGGCCGGTGCTCGTCGTGCTGGTGACCTCCATGATCGCGCTGCTGTTCTGGGCGACGCCGAACGTGAAGGGCCGGGGCTTCAAGTGGATCACCCCCGGCAGCGTGATCGCCCTGGTGATCTGGTTGATCGCCTCGGCGGGATTCGCGTTCTACGTGGGGAACTTCAGCTCCTACAACAAGACCTACGGCGCGCTGGCCGGAGTGATCATTTTTCTGGTGTGGCTGTGGATCAGCAACATCGCGATCCTGCTCGGCCTGGAGTTTGACGCGGAGCTTTCCCGGCAGCGTGCCATAGCCGGTGGGCTGCCCCCCGAGGAGGAGCCCTACGTACCGCCACGCGACACCCGCGCGTGGGACGAACAGGACCGCCGCCGCGTGGACGAGTGACGACGCGGGACGGCTGGGACCGACGACCGCGGCCCCTGACCATGTGCCGATGCCGGAGATCGGGGTACTCGGCCGCTGAACAGACAGGAGGTTGATGACGATGGCCCAGACAGGCCCGCACACCACCGGCCGTGACAGCGCCGGCCAGACCGCCCCCCACAACGAGCCGGTGGGCGACCTCGTCCAGCGCGCCTCACAGCAGCTGACGGAGCTGGTGCGCGGCGAGATGCGCGTGGCACAGGCGGAGATGAAGGAGAAGACCAAGCGCTACGGCAAAGGCAGCGGGTTGTTCGGCGGAGCCGGTCTCGTCGGCTTCCTGACCCTGCAGGCGCTGGTCGCCACCGCGATCGCGGGGCTCGCCGTGCCGCTTCCGGTGTGGGCCGCGGCGCTGATCGTCACCGCCGTCCTCGGTCTGATCGCCGCGGTACTGGCCATGACCGGCAAGAAGGAGGTCGGCCGAGCGGCACCGCCGATCCCCGAGCAGGCGATCGACGGCGTGAAGGCCGATGTCGCAGAGATCAAGGAGAGTGCACAGCGATGAACCAGCCCGACGACAAGCACACCGCGGACCCCGGGGAGCTGCGCGCCAAGGTCGAGCAGACCCGGCAGGACCTGGGAGAGACGGTCGAGGCACTGGCGGCCAAGACGGACGTCAAGGCCCGCGCGCAGGAGAAGGCGGTCGCGATCAAGGGGCAGACCGCCACCAAGGCCGCCGAGCTGGGCGAGCAGGCCAAGGCCAAGGCGTCCGAGGCCGCCCATGTGCTGCAGGACAAGGTGCCCGACCAGGTCAAGGACAAGGCCGTCGCCGCCACCGGGCAGGTGAAGGCCGTGGCCGGTCAGGCCAATGAGGTGTGGCACGACAAGGCGCCCGAGCAGGTCCGCAACCGCCGTACCGCCTTCCTCGCGGGTGGCGCGTCACTGGTGGTCGCGTACATGGTGATGCGGCGCAAGCGGAAGCACGGGGGCGGACGGTGAAGGCCTCGAAGATCGCGTACAAGCCGGTCGGGATGGCGCTCGGCGCGCTCGCCGGTGTGGCCGCGGGCGGGCTGTTCAAACAGGCGTGGAAGGTGATCGGCCACGACGAGGACGCGCCCGACGCCACCGACGAGGACCGGAGCTGGGGCGAGATCCTGCTCGCGGCGACGCTGCAGGGCGCGATCTTCGCCATGGTCAAGGCGGCTGTCGACCGTGGCGGCGCTGTCGCGACGCGTCGGCTGACGGGTGCCTGGCCCGGCTGACGAGGGTCAGCATTCATCCGATGGGTCGGTGCAGGGCAGCGCAAATGTCCAAGTCCCCGCTGCGGGCAATGCATTGACACCCTCTGTGGGCGCTTGAATCATCGGATGTCATGACTGACATGCGCATGATCCTCGCGCCGAGCCGTGCGCCACGCCGCGCACGGCTCCGCGGACTGCGGGGCGCCGCGGTGGCCCTGCTGCTGCTCGCGGCACCGGTCCCGGCGGCCCAGGCCGCCGGGACCTCACAGCCCGCCGCGGACCCGCCCCGCACCGTCCCCGCCCTGGCCGACTGGACGCCGGGGAAGGGGAGTTATGCCTACGGGCCTGACACCCGGCTCGTCGCGCACGGGCGTGCGGCACGCGAAGTCGCCCGTACCCTCGCCGACGATCTGCGCGCCGCGGGCGAGGGCCGCGTGCCGGTCACCGGCGGCGCCCCGCGCGACGGCGACATCGTGATCGACGTGGCTCCCGCGCGCAAGACGCTCGGCGCCGAGGGGTACGACCTCCGCGCGGGCAGCCGCCTGGAGATCACCGGCAAGACGGAGACCGGCGCCTTCTACGGCACCCGCACCCTCCTCCAACTCCTGGCCCAGAGCGACCGTGTGCCGGCCGGACGCACCGTGGACGTGCCGCGGTACAAGGAACGCGGGGTGGGCGTCTGCGCCTGCTACATCCACATCTCCACGCCCTGGCTGGAGAACCTCGTACGCGACATGGCGTACAACAAGCAGAACCAGCTGCTCCTCGAACTCAAGGTGAAGAGCGACGAGCACCCCGAGGCCAACAGCTGGGGCTACTACACCAAGAGCGAGATACGCCGCATCGTCGCCCTCGGCGAGAAGTACCACGTCACGATCATCCCGGAGATCAACTCGCCCGGCCACATGGACCCTTGGCTGGAGAAGCGCACCGATCTCCAGCTCACCGACTCCGACGGAAAGCCGCAGCCCTCGCGCCTCGACATCACCAAGGACGAGGCCTTCGCGTACTACACGAGCCTCATCGACGAGTACGCCGAGGTGTTCCCCGCGAAGTCCTGGCACATGGGCGCCGACGAGTACATGCTCGGCTCCGACTTCGCCAAGTACCCCCACATCCTCGAATACGCGAAGAAGAAGTACGGTGAGAAGGCGACCCCGCAGGACGCCTTCGTCGACTTCATCAACCGGGTGCACGCGTACACGAAGGGCAAGGGCAAGCAGCTGCGCATCTGGAACGACGGCCTGACCGGCGCGAACACGGTGCCGGTCGCGGCGGGGACGAGCGTGGAGCACTGGCTCGACGTGAAGACGAAGCCGAGCGAACTCATCGCCCGGGGCTACCCGTTGCAGAATGCCGCCTACGCGCTCTACCTCGTGCGCGGCGGCTTCCACACCGACACCAAGGCGCTCTACGACCAGGCGTGGGACCCGCGCAGCTTCGAGGGCGAGAAGCTCGCGACGAGCGACGGCATCACCGGGGCGAAGATCAGCCTGTGGCCGGACAACGGCCGGGGCGAGACCGAGAACGAGGTCGCGGCCTCCATGGCCATGCCGCTCAGCCATGTCGCCCAGGTCACCTGGGGTTCCGCAAACCCCGACCCGACGTACGCCGACTTCACCGCGCGCGCCAAGTCCGTCGGCCACGCGCCCGGTTGGCGTGACCTGACGAAGGTTCCGGTGGCGGACGGAACGTACACCCTGCGGGACACCAAGGGGCATGCGGAACCCGCCGCCTACGCCGTCGAGCGCACCGCCGACGGCTACGTCACGCTGAAGTCCACGGCGGACGGCACCTGCCTGGAGACCCGGAGCGGGAAGCTCACCCTCAACGTGCCCCTTGAGCCCGGCAGTTCGGTCACGCGGGAGACATGTGACGCGGCGAACACCCTGCAGCGCTGGCAACTGGAGAAGGCGAAGGACGGCTACCGGCTGACGAACGCCATCACCCAGATGTCCGTGTACGTCACCGACGACGGGCGGCTCCAGCAGTACCCGGCGGATCAACAGGCCCCGGCCACCTGGACCTTGACCGCGCGCTGATCCCAGTACCCCGGCATCCGACAGGGAGACCGCACCCCCATGACTGTCAGCAGACGTCTCTTCGTGACCGCCGCCGTCACCACGGCGGTCGCCGCTTCGAGCACATCCCTCGCCCTCGCGGCGCCCGGCCCCACCGGCACCCCCGCCGTTCCGAAGCCGCCCTACCGCATCCCGATCAGCCCCGAGGACTCCGCGGACGAAGTCGTCGCCAAAGCCTCCCGAGTCAGGCCCACGGAACGGCAGATCGCCTGGCAGCGGCTGGAACAGACCGCGTTCCTGCACTTCGGGGTCAACACCTTCACCGGCCTCGAATGGGGCACGGGCGACGAGGACCCCGACGTCTTCCAGCCGTCCGGCCTCGACACCGACCAGTGGGCGCGGGCCCTGCGCGACGGCGGATTCAAGCTTGCCATCCTCACCGTCAAGCACCACGACGGCTTCGTGCTCTACCCCTCGCGCTACACCAAGCACAGTGTGGTGAGCAGCAGTTGGCGGGACGGCAAGGGCGATGTGCTGCGCTCGTTCGCCGACTCGCTGCGACGCCACGGGATCAAGGTGGGCGTCTACATCTCACCCGCCGACGAGAACCAGTACCTGCACGGCGTCTACGCCAACGGCAGCGCCCGCTCACGGCGCACCATCCCCACGCCGGTGGAGGGCGACGACCGGGCGGACGCCGCCGCCGTGGAGTCGTTCACGCTCGACGCGACCGACTACGGCGCGCACATGCTCAACCAGCTGTACGAGGTCCTGACCGAGTACGGGCCCATCGACGAGGTGTGGTTCGACGGCGCGCAGGGACGCATCCCGCCGGAGAAGGTCGAGACGTACGACTGGGACAGCTGGTACGCGATCATCCGCGCCCTGGCCCCGGACGCGACGGTCGCCGTACGCGGCCCCGACGTCCGGTGGGTCGGCAACGAAGGCGGACTGGCGCGCGAGAACGAGTGGAGCGTCGTGCCCGTCAAGGACTCGGGGAACGGCAGCATCGACTACGCCCTGAAGTACGACGCCCCCGACCAGGGCAGCCGCCAGGCACTCGCCGAGGCGAGGGAGGTCGCCCAGTACGTCCAGTGGTGGCCGGCGGAGTGCGACGTGTCGATCAGGCCGGGGTGGTTCTACCACGAGGACGAACAGCCCAAGTCCGTCGAGCAGTTGACGGACATCTGGTTCCGCTCGGTGGGCCGCAACTCCGTGCTGCTCCTCAACATCCCGCCGGACCAAAGGGGCCTGCTCCCCGAGGCGGACGTGGCGCGGCTGCGGGAGTTCCGCGAGCGGGTCGGGCGCGAACTGCCCGAGGACCTCGCGCGGAACGCACGGGCCCGGGGTGACGGCCGCCGCCCGTCGCGGGCGGTCGACGGCGACCCGGACACGGCGTGGGCGTGCCCCGCGCCCTCCCGGGGGACGCTCACCGTCGACCTGGGGGAGGCGCGCGAAGTCGACCGTATTCGGCTGGGGGAGGAGATCCGGCAGGGGCAGCAGCTGGAGCACGCGGTGATCGAGGCGCGGGTCTCCGGCGGCTCCGGATGGACCCTCGTGACCGAGGTGGACACGGTGGGGGCGAGCCGGGTCCTGACCCTTGCCACGCCGGTACGGGCACGGGAGTGGCGGCTGCGGGTGACGGGGTCGCGCGGGGCGGTACGCCTGGCGGAGTTCGGCCTGTACCGGTCGCGGGTGTAGGGGGCTTCTGGTGTAGCGGGCTTCTCCACAAGCCCCAAGTGGGCCGGGCCGCCGCGGTGTTACCGTCGCGGCCATGTCCAAGAACGAGATCGACGCCGTGACCGCCGAGTTCTTCGGCGCCTTCGACAATCGTGGTGGCCGGGCCGCCGATGTGGCCCGGATCCGCCGCCTGGTCCTTCCCGGGGGCGTGATCGTCTCGACCGGACCGAAGTTCACGGTCTACACGGTGGAGGAGTTCATCGAGCCGCGCGAACGACTCCTGGCGGACGGCCGGCTGACCGACTTCTCCGAGTGGGAGACATCCGAACGGACCGACATCGAGGGCGACATCGCCTCGCGCTTCGGCACGTACCGCAAGTCCGGGACGCTGGACGGCGAACCCTTCGAGGGGAGCGGGACCAAGACCATCCAGTTCGTCCGCACCCCGGAGGGCTGGCGGATCACGGCTTTCTCCTGGTACGACAAGGCTTAGGGCCATGCAACCCCTCCGTCCCGCACCGTCAGAGGGACCGGCACGTCCTCCTCGTGGAACCTGATCCAGCCGACATTGACCGCGCCGCCGGGCCGCTCGTGGTGGTCGACTGCCCTGCCCGCCAGCCAGACGAGCAGCTCGCCGACACGATCGAAGTCGTCCGGGTGGATCTCCTGGCGTGCGGTCAACGCCCGGCCTCCCGCGCGCGACAGCAACGCGGCGGTGAGGGCCCCGCCCACCTTCGAGGCCGCGTCGTGACACCCCAGGAGCGGCACAGGGTCGTCCTCGATCACCGGCTCACCCTCGTCGTTCTCCACCACGACCGGGAATGCGCGCACGATCGTCAGTGTCACCGGCCGGGGGCCCAGGCCGAGATGCCACCGGAGTTCGGCGATCTTCTCGTCGGAGACGTCCGCGCACAGGTCCAGCGCCACCGAGAGCTCGTAGATGTCAGCCATGCCCGGCACTGTAGGGCGGGGCGGGGCAGAACAGGCTTCCGGGGGTGGGGCCCGCGGAACCTGCTAGCCCCTGGCCACCCGCCCCGTGCTCTCCCGCTCGATGAGCGTGGGCAGCGGCACCTGGACCGTGGCCGCGGGGCCGTCGTCCAGGAGGGAGAGGAGTTCGCGCGCCGCCGTGCGCCCGAAGGACACCGTGTCGCGTGACAGGGCCGTGAGCCACGGGTGCACCATCCGGCACAGCGCCGAGTCCTCCCACGCGATCACCGACACGTCCCCCGGCACGGAGAAGCCCAGCGAGGCCGCCGCGGCGATCCCCGCGACGGCCATCACGTCGTTGTCGTACACCAGAGCCGTCGGCGGTGACGCGGCGGACAGCACACGCCGGGTCACCGCGGCGCCCTCCGCGTCCGAGTAGTCCGTGGTCACCGAGCGGACCTCCGACAGGTCGCGCCGCTCGGCCTCGGCCCGCAGCGTGCGGATCCGCCGCTCGGTGTGGGCGAGGCCGGGCAGTCCCGCGATGTGCACGATGCGGCGGTGGCCGAGGGCGTGCAGATGGTCCACGACCGCTGCCATCGCGCCCGCGTCGTCGGCCCAGACGGTGGAGAGACCGGGGTGGTGTGCCTCCGGGTCCGGTACGCCGCCCGTCACCACCGCGGGCAGTCCGAGGTCGTCGAGGAGCGCCGGGCGCGGATCCTGAGTGCGCGGGTCCACGACGAGCACGCCGTCCACCCGGTGCTCGGCCCACCAGCGCTGATAGACCGCGCACTCGGCGGTCACATCCTCCACCACCTGGAAGAGCAGGCCCAGTTGACGTTCCGCCAGGACCTCCTGGATGCCCGAGATCAGTTGCAGAAAGAACGAGTCGACGCCCAGTGTCCCGGCGGGCCGGGCCACCACGAGCCCCACCGTCGCGGACCCCTCGCCGGACAGCGCGCGCGCCGCCGTGCTCGGGTGCCAGCCCAACTGCTCGGCGACCCTGCGGACCCGGTCGCGGGTGACCTCGGAGACTCCGGGCCGGTCGTTGAGCGCGAAGGACACGGCGCTCTCGGAGACGCCGGCGCGGCGTGCGATGTCCTTCATGGTCGGCCGGCGTGCCGGGGACCGCTTGCCTTGCACCGGTAGTGCCCCTTTCCTGTGGCGCGCATACTAATGCGCTTGAGCCAGCACACTCTAAAGCGCTTTAGTCGATCCCCGCAAGAAGTTCAACGTACCGCTCTGACCTGCATAGTTGAAGAGATTCCCGGGAGTGTTCCACGAATCCATTGACTTTTTGCCGGAGTTCCATGCAAGGTCTGCCTCACGCTGGGCCGAGCAAAGGAGCCGTTTCACCGTGCGCATCTCCCACCACCCCCGCATCCCCAGAAGGGCAGCCGCCGCTGCCGCCGTCCTCGCCGTGCTCCTGCCGCTGAGCGCCTGTGGCGACGGAGGCGACGGCGGCGGTTCGACCGACGCGTCCGGCAAGATCGAGGGCGAGATCACCTTCCAGACCTGGAACCTGAAGGCGAACTTCAAGTCGTACTTCGAGGGCGTCGTCGACGGCTTCGAGAAGAAGTACCCCGGCACGAAGGTGAACTGGGTCGACCAGCCCGGCGAGGGCTACGCCGACAAGATCAGCGCCGACGCCGCGGCCGGCACCCTGCCCGACGTCGTCAACGTCTCGCCCGACCTGGTGGCCCCGCTCGCCAAGGCCGGTCTCGCGCTCGACCTCGACAAGGCCGCGGGCAAGTACGAGAAGGAGTATCTGCCGGGGGCGTGGAAGAGCCACCAGATACCGGGCACGGAAGGCACGTACGCCTTCCCGTGGTACCTGAACACCGGGCCGCTCTTCTACAACAAGCGGATCTTCAAGGAAGCCGGGCTCGACGCCGACAAGCCCCCGAAGACGTACGACGAACTCTTCGCCGACGCGCTGAAGCTGTCGAAGGAGACCAAGGGCAAGACCGCCACGCTCGCCAACGTCCCCACCATCGAGGACTTCGGGCGCTACGGCGTACCGCTGATGGACAAGGAAGGGACCAGGTTCACCTTCAACGGCCCCAAGGGCGTGGAACTCCTCACCAAGTACAAGGAGTTGTACGACGCGAAGGCCCTGGACGGCCAGGCGCTCACCGCGACGCCCGAGTCGACGGGCAAGAAGTTCCTCACCGAGGCCGTCGCCATGAACCCCGGAAGCGCCCTGGACCTCGGCAAGTTCAAGAAGGACGCGCCCGGCCTCTACAAGAACATCGGGATCACGCCGCAGATCACCGACACCGGCAAGGACAACATGTACGTGATGGGTGTCATGGTGAACACCCGCACCAAGCAGACGCCCGCCGCCGTGGCCTTCGCCCACTACGTGACGGACGCGCAGCGCCAGATGTCTTTCGCCAAGAAGGTGGCGATCTTCCCCAGCACGAAGGGTTCGCTCGACGACCCGTACTTCACCAAGCAGGACGGCACCGACGACACGCGGGTGCGGGTCGCCGCCGCCAAGTCCATCAAGACCGCGGTGAACTACACGCCCGTGCTGTTCAGCGAGCAGATGAAGATCGAGCTGCGCAACGGCGTGGCCAGGGCGCTGCAGGGCAAGCAGAGCCCCAAGGAAGCGCTTGACAACGCTGTCAAGAACTGTGACCGGCTGCTGAAGCAGAGCTGACAGGACGACACGGACCACCACCATGAAAAGCTCCAGCACCGCGGCCGACCAAAGCCCGCCCCTCCGCCGCATCAGACGTCAACTGCCTTCCAGCCCATGGCTGTTCGCGGCACCGGGCCTGCTGATCGTCGGCATCTTCATCCTCTATCCGTTCGTCAGCACGCTCATCAACTCCTTCACCGACAAGCGCACCCTGATCCCGGGGGAGTACGTCGGTCTGGACAACTTCCGGGAGCTGCTGCACGACGACATGTTCTGGATCGGGCTCCGCAACTCGACGCTCTACATCGTGGGGGTCGTCCCCGCGCTCGTCCTGCTGCCGCTGCTGCTCGCGATGCTCGTCCAGAAACACATCCCCGGCATCACCTTCTTCCGGTCCGCCTTCTACACGCCGGTGGTCGCGTCCATCGTCGTGGTGGGCCTGATCTGGGTGTGGATGCTGGATGAACGGGGCCTGGTCAACGCGGTGCTGGAGGCCGTGGGCGTCGGCTCGGTCGGCTTCCTCAGCGACCAGTGGCTGCTCCTGCTGAGCGCCATGGCCGTCACGGTCTGGAAGGGCCTCGGCTACTACATGATCATTTACCTGGCGGCGCTCGCCAACGTGCCGCGTGAACTCCACGAGGCCGCATCCGTGGACGGCGCGGGCTCCGTCCGCCGCTTCTTCACCGTCACCGTGCCCGCCGTGCGCTCCACCATGGTGCTGGTGGCCGCACTGTCCTCGGTCGCCGCCTTCAAGGTGTTCTCCGAGGTCTATCTGATGGCCGGGCCCAACGGCGGCCCGGCCGGCGAGGACACCACGCTGGTGATGCTGGTGCAACGCGTCGGCACCGGCCTGACCGGCCGCGTCGGATACGCGTCGGCCATCTCGGTCGTCGTCTTCGTCGTCACCGTCGCGCTCATGCTGCTCGTGCTGCGCGCGGACCGGAAGGAGGACGCGTGAGCATCGCGACGGACACGCGCGAGACCGAGCAGGCGGCGCCGAGGACGAAGGGCGGCAAGGCCGGCAAGAGCGGCGCCCGCAGGCGCGGGCGGATCACCGACGAGAACGGCCGCAGGATGCCCATATGGGAGATCATCCTGCGCTACGGCCTCCTGCTCGCCGTACTGGCCCTGATGATCGGCCCCTTCCTCTGGCAGCTGTCGACCTCCCTCAAGGGCCCGCACGAGAACATCTTCAGCTCCCCGCCCAAGTTCCTGCCGAGCAGCCCCACCTTCCACAACTACGAACGCGTCGCCGACACCATCCCCGTCTGGGACTACGCGCTCAACTCCCTTAAGGTGGCCGCCGCCAACGTGGTGACCAACTGCGTGGGCGCCACCCTCGCCGGCTACGCGCTCGCCCGCCTGCGCTATCGCGGCCGCCGCGCGGCCACGATCGTGTTCGTGCTCGCCATGCTGGTGCCCGTGGAGGGCATCATCATCGCCCAGTTCACGACCATGCGGGAGCTGGGCCTGAACAACACCCTCATCGGTGTGCTGCTGCCCGGCTGCGTCTCCGCGCTCAACGTCCTGCTGATGCGCAACGCCTTCCTGAACCTGCCCTACGAGATCGAGGAAGCAGCGTACGTCGACGGCGCGAACGTCTGGCAGCGGTTCCTGCGTATCGCCCTGCCCGCGGTCAAGGGCACGCTCGCCGTGGTCGCGATCTTCGCCTTCATGGGCGCCTGGGACGACTTCCTCTGGCCGCTGATCGTGCTGAGCGACCCGGACAAGTTCACCCTGACCATCGGCCTGAACTACCTGCACGGCACCTTCGCCAACGACGAACGGCTCGTCGCCGCGGGCACGGTCATCGCCGTGCTCCCGCTGATCGTGCTCTTCGCCTGCCTCCAGCGGTACTTCTTCCGTGGGGTGGGCGAGGGGGCGGTCAAGGGCTGAGCCGCCCCCCACCTCGTATACCCCCACACTCCGAGAACCAGGACTCGCATGTCTCGTACGACCCGTGTGCCCTCCGCCGCGCCGCGTTTCGGCGCGAACTACACCCCGAGCCAGGGGTGGTTCCACCACTGGCTCGACTTCGACATCGACGCCGTACGCGCCGATCTCGACGCGATCGCCGCGCTGGGCCTCGACCACATCCGGGTCTTCCCGATCTGGCCGTACTTCCAGCCCAACCGCACCCTGATCCGGCCGCGCGCCGTGGAACAGCTCGTCGCCCTCGCGGACGCCGCGGCCGAGCGCGGGCTCGACGTCAACGTCGACGGACTGCAGGGGCACCTGTCCAGCTTCGACTTCCTGCCCGCGTGGACGCAGACGTGGCACCGGCGGAACATCTTCACCGACCCTGATGTCGTGGAGGGCGAGGTCGCGTACCTGCGTACGCTCGCCGCCGCGCTGGCCGACCGGCCGAACTTCATCGGCATGACCATCGGCAACGAGGTCAACCAGTTCTCGGCGGGTCCGCATCCCGACCCCGACCGCATCACGCAGGACCAGGCGGGGGAGTGGCTGCGGCGGGTGCTGGCCGCGTGCGAGGAGGGCGCGCCGGGCAAGCTGCACCTGCACGCCGAGTACGACGCCGCCTGGTACCAGGACGACCAGCCCTTCACCCCGGCCCAGGCCGCGCGCCTAGGCGGCGCGACCGCCGTGCACTCCTGGGTGTTCAACGGCACGGCCCAGCGGCACGGCCGGGGCGGGGTTCCTACGGCCCACCACGCGGCGTACATGATCGAACTGTCCAAGGCGTGGGCGGACGATCCGCACCGCCCTGTGTGGCTCCAGGAGGTGGGCGCACCGGCCCCCCTCATCCCCGCGGAACACGCGGCCGCCTTCACCGAGGCGACGGTGGAGGCGGCGCTGGACTGTGCGGATGTGTGGGGGGTGACGTGGTGGTGCTCGCACGATGTGTCGCGGTCCTTGGCGGACTTCCCCGAACTTGAGTACAGCCTGGGCCTGCTGACCAATGAGGGGAAGGTCAAGCCGGGGGGCGAGGTGCTGGCGCGGCTCGCGAAGGAGTGGCGGGGGCGGGAGTACGCGCCTGCGGTGCGGGGCACTGCCGTGGTGGTCGGCGACTCCCCCTCGGAGCGGTCCGCGTGTGCGCCGGGGGGCACGGTGTTCGACGCCTTCATGGGCCTTGTCGCGGACGGGGTCCGGCCGACGACGGTGCTGGCGAGCCGGGCGGGGGACTCGGAGCACTTGGCTGCGCGGGGCATCACGGAGGTTGTGCGGCCGGGGGAGGTCGGTTAGGCCCAGGTCCTTTCCCCCACCCCGCCCCTTCCCGAAACTCGCTGCGCGAGGGCCTCCTCAAACGCCGGAGGGGCTGAAAAATCAGCCCGTCCGGCGTTTGAGGACGAACTCGGCGGAGCCGGTGATGACGGCACCCAGGGCCCCCGCGCCAGAGCGGGTTTTCGGGAAGGGGCGGGGTTGGGGACAAAAAAATTCACCCGCCCCCCAGAACCCGCAGTGAACGAGCAACCGGAGAACCCACATGCATGACGACCGCACCCTCATAGAAGCCCGCCTCAAGCGCGTCCTCGACGAGCGCATCCGCCCCGCCGTATACCCCGAGTCCGTACCCCTGGACGTAGCGGTGTGGAACGCACCGGGCGAGCCGGTCCCAGTAGCCGAAGGCCTCGCCGCGCACCCCGACCCCACGGAGGTCGGCGCACGATGGGGCGCCCCCTGGGCCACCAGCTGGTTCCAGGTGACCGGCACCGTCCCCAAGGACTGGGCGGGGAAGACCGTCGAGGCCATCCTCGACCTCGGCTTCGACGAGAACATGCCCGGCTTCCAGTGCGAGGGCCTGGTCTACCGCCCCGACGGCACCCCGGTGAAGGGCCTGAACCCCCGTAACCAGTGGGTGCGGATCGCCGCCCCGGCGACCGGCGGCGAAGACGTCCACCTGCACATCGAGGCCGCCTCCAACCCCGTCATCCTCGACTACCACCCCTTCCTGCCCACCCAGCTCGGTGACAAGGAGACGGCCGGCAGCGAGCCCCAGTACAAGCTCGCCCGCATGGACCTCGCCGTCTTCGACGAGACCGTGTGGCAGCTCGTCATCGACCTGGAGGTCCTGGGCGAGCTCATGCAGGAGCTGCCCGAGGACTCCGGTCGCCGCTACGCGATCGTGCGCGCCATCGGCCGTGCCCTGGACGCGGTCGACCTCCAGGACGTGAACGGCTCCGCGCCTGCCGCCCGCGCCGAGCTCGAAGGCGTCCTCACCACCCCCGCCGAGCCCTCGGCCCACCGCATCAGCGCCGTCGGCCACGCGCACATCGACTCCGCGTGGCTGTGGCCGTTGCGCGAGACGGTGCGCAAGGTCGCGCGTACGACGTCGAACATGACCGCGCTCCTTGAGGACGAGCCGGACTTCGTCTTCGCCATGTCGCAGGCGCAGCAGTGGGCGTGGGTAAAGGAGCACCGGCCCGAGGTGTGGGCGAAGGTCAAGAAGGCGGTCGCCGACGGGCGGTTCGTGCCCGCGGGCGGCATGTGGGTCGAGTCGGACACGAACATGCCGGGGTCGGAGGCGATGGCCCGGCAGTTCGTGCACGGCAAGCGGTTCTTCCTGGACGAGTTCGGCGTCGAGAACGACGAGGCGTGGCTGCCCGACACCTTCGGATTCGCCGCCGGGCTCCCGCAGATCATCAAGGCGGCGGGCTCCAAGTGGCTGCTGACGCAGAAGATCTCCTGGTCGCAGACCAACCGTTTCCCGCACCACACCTTCAACTGGGAAGGCATCGACGGCACCCGCATCTTCACGCACTTCCCGCCCGTCGACACCTACAACTGCTCGATGAAGGGCAGCGAGATCGCCCACGCGGCGAAGAACTTCAAGGACAAGGGCGTCGCCCGGCACTCCCTCGCCCCGACCGGCTGGGGTGACGGAGGCGGCGGCACCACCCGCGAGATGATCGCGAAGGCGGGCCGCCTCCGTGACCTGGAGGGCTCCGCAACGGTCAAGTGGGAGACCCCGGCAGCCTTCTTCGAGAAGGCGGAGGCGGAGTACCCGAACGCTCCCGTCTGGGTGGGCGAGCTGTACCTGGAGCTGCACCGCGCCACGCTCACCAGCCAGGCGGGAACCAAGCAGGGCAACCGCCGCAGCGAGCACCTGCTGAAGGAGGCGGAACTCTGGGCGGCGACGGCGGCGGTCCGCGCGCCCGAATTCGCCTACCCATACGAGGAGTTGGACCGCATCTGGAAGACGGTGCTGCTCCACCAGTTCCACGACATCCTGCCCGGCTCGTCCATCGCCTGGGTGCACCGGGAGGCGCGCGCGACATACGCGAAGGTCGCCGAGGAGCTGAACGGCATCATCGAGGCAGCTCAGCGGGCGCTGGCAGGGGAGGGCAGAGGCACCGCCACCACCACCCTCGTCTTTAACTCCACCCCGCACACCCGTGACGGCGTCCCGGCGGGCGGCGCGCGGCCTGCCGCGATCGACGGCCAGTCGGCGATCGCCTCGCGTGCCGAGGGCGGCCATGTGTTGGACAACGGTCTGCTGCGGGTCGAGATCGACGCGCGCGGTCTGATCGTCTCGGCGTACGACATCCTGGCCGGCCGGGAGACCGTCGCGCCCGGCCAGGCGGCGAACCTGCCGCAGATCCACGCCGACTTCCCGAACATGTGGGATGCGTGGGACGTCGATGAGTTCTACCGGAACACGGTCACGGACCTGACGGAGGCGGAGTCGGTCGAGCCCGTAGAGTCCCTCCGGGGCGGCGCCTCGGTCCGTGTCGTACGCAGCTTCGGCGCGTCGCGGCTCACGCAGACGCTGTCCCTGGCGCCCGGCTCCATGCGCCTGGACATCGACACGGAGGTGGACTGGCACGAGACGGAGAAGTTCCTGAAGCTGGCGTTCCCGCTGGACATCCACGCGGAGCGGTACGCGTCGGAGACGCAGTTCGGCCACTTCTACCGGGCCACGCACACCAACACGAGCTGGGAGGCCGCCAAGTTCGAGGCGTGCAACCACCGCTTCGTGCACGTGGAGGAGCCGGGCTGGGGCGTGGCCCTGGTCACCGACTCGACGTACGGCCACGACGTGACCCGCACGGTACGCGCCTCGGACTCCGGTACGACCACGACGGTCCGCGCCTCGCTCCTGCGCGCCCCGCGCTTCCCCGACCCCGAGACGGACCAGGGCGTCCACCGCTTCCGGCACGCGCTGGTCCCGGGGGCCGGGATCGGCGACGCGGTGCGTGAGGGCTACCGGATCAACCTGCCCGAGCGGCAGGTCCCGGGCAGCGCCGAGGTGACCCCGCTGGTGACCCTCGACAACGACGCGGTGGTCGTCACGGCCCTCAAGCTCGCCGACGACGGCAGCGGCGACGTGGTCGTCCGCTTCCACGAATCACGGGGCGGCCGCGCGAAGACAACGCTGACGCCGGGCTTCCCGTTCGGCTCCGTCGTGGCGACGGATCTCCTGGAGCGCCCCCTCACCGACGCACCGGCTCCGGAGCGCTCGAACGACGGTGTCGCCCTCACACTGCGCCCGTTCGAACTGGTAACGCTGCGCCTGACGCGGGCGTGACGTCGCGCTGAGCTGAGCGAGGAGACGCCGGCGGGGCAGAAGGACAGTCCCGCCGGCGCCGTCGTGCGCCCTTTCATCCGGGCGCACACTGACCCACATGCCCATCGCGCTGCACCACATCGTCATCGACGCCCACGACCTGCCCGCCCTGGCCCGCTTCTGGGCGCAGGCGCTGCGCTGGCGGATTCTGTCCGAGCGGGAGCGGGAGGTGGTCATCGGCCCCGACGAGAACGCGCCGGTCGGCATCTGCTTCATGCCGACGGCGGACCGCAAGGTCGTCAAGAACCGCCTGCACCTGGACCTGACGTCCGACGCGGGTGAGCGCGAATCCGAGATCGCCCGCCTGCTCGCACTCGGGGCGCGGAAGGCGGACGTCGGGCAGAGCGGCGAGGAGTCGTGGACCGTTCTCGCCGACCCCGAGGGGAACGAGTTCTGCGTGGTCCGCCCGAAGCGGACCCTCATCGGGTAGGGCGGGGGTGACGCGTCAGCCGTCCACCTGTGCCCGCATCCATTCCTCCACCTCTCCCACATGTGCCGCCGCCGCGGCCCTCGCTGCCTCTGGGTCTCGGGCCGCCAACGCCCGGTGGATACGGGCGTGTTCTCGGCGGGTTCGGTCGAAGGCTCCCTCTTCCTGGTAGCCGCGCCAGACCCTTGCGCGGAATGTGCGGGAGGACAGGCCCTCCAGGATGGCCGCCATCGTGTCGTTGCCTGCCGCGAGGGCGATCGTTCGGTGGAACGCCAGGTCGTGGGAGAGGATTTCCTCCGGGTCCTCCGTGGCGTTCATCGCCTCCAAGTGTTCCTCCACGTCCGCCAGTTGGTCGGCGGAGATCCGTGCCGCCGCCAGCGCCGTCGCCGTGGATTCGAGGATCCGGCGTACCTCCAGGAGTTCCACGAGGCGCGGTCCTCGTGACAGGTCGGCCACGACGCCGAAGGTCTCCAGGAGGTCCCCGGCCTCCAGCTGGGTGACGTAGATGCCCGAGCCGTGCCGGGCCTCCAGGACCCCCATCACCGTGAGGGCGCGGATCGCCTCCCGCATGGAGCTTCGTGAGATGCCCAGCTGCGTGGCCAAGTCGCGTTCCGTGGGCAGGCGTTGGCCCGGTTCGAGCCGGCCCTCGCCGATCATCGCCTTGATCTGCTCGATGGCCCGCTGCGTCACGGTGCCCTTCTGCGGGCCGGTCTGGTCCACGTAACGCTCCTCCACTAGCCGAGTGCGCCGCAGTCTAATCCGAGATGTGGTCGGACCACTACGGCCTGAAAGCGGCAAAACTTGGTGTCGAGGGGTGTTGTGAGCGCCAAGTGGTCTGATAAATATTCGCCATCGGTCGCTGGGACAGTCCGCTCGGACCGTCACTGGGACAGTCGTCAGGACTCCCGACCCACCCTCGATGAGGAGCCGTCAGATGGCCGGCAGAACAGCGCGCGACAGGGCAGGCAACAGGACCAGCAGGGCGGGAACCTCGCGTGTGGCGCGGATCGCCGCCGCCGCGGCCTGCGCGTCCCTCGTGCTCACGGCGTGCGGCAGTACGAAGGACAGCGCGGCGCCCGCGGGCGGCGGAGGCGGCGGAGAGGGCAAGGTCGGGGTGATCCTGCCCCTGCTGACCTCGCCGTTCTGGCAGTCGTACAACGACTACGTGCCCAAGATGGCGAAGTCCGAGGACGTCGACGCGATGAAGACCGTCAACTCCAACAGCGACCCCTCGCAGCAGATCACCGACATCAACAACCAGCTCAATCAGGGTGTCAAAGGGCTCGTCGTCGCACCCCTCGACAGCGCGGCCATCTCCGCGGGACTTGACCAGGCCGAGCGCAAGGGCGTGCCCGTGGTCGCCGTCGACGTCGCCCCCGAGAAGGGCAAGGTCGCGATGGTGGTGCGGGCCAACAACGTCGCGTACGGCGAGAAGGCCTGCGACTACCTCGGCAAGCAGGTCAAGAGCGGCAAGGTCGTCCAGATCATGGGAGACCTCGCCTCCGTCAACGGCCGTGAACGCTCGGAGGCCTTCCGCACCTGCGTGAAGGAGAAGTACCCCAAGCTGAAGGTGTTGGAGATTCCCGCCAAGTGGGAGTCCGACACGGCCGCCTCCAAGCTGGACACGCTGCTCAACTCCAACCCCGACATCAAGGGCATCTACATGCAGGCGGGCGGGGTTTATCTCGCGCCCACCCTGCAGACCCTGAAGTCGAAGAAGATGCTGAAGAAGACGGGCGAGAAGGGTCACATCGCCGTCATCTCGAACGACGGCATCCCGCAGGAGTTCGACGCCATCCGCAAGGGCCAGATCGACGCCACGGTCTCGCAGCCGGCCGACGCGTACGCCAAGTACGGCATGTACTACATCAAGGCCGCGATGAGCGGGAAGAAGTTCAAGCCCGGCAAGACCGACCACGGTTCCACCATCGTGAAGCTGCCCAGCGGCATCCTCGAGGACCAGCTGCCCGCACCGCTGGTCACCAAGGAGAACGTGGACGACTCCGAGCTGTGGGGCAACACGGTCAAATGAGTACGCCGATGACCGAGACCCCCACCGGCCCGACGACGACCCCGCTCGTCGAGGCGGCCGGCATCACCAAGCGGTACGGGCCCACCGTCGCCCTGCAGGACGGCCGGCTGACCGTCCTGCCCGGTGAGTCCCACGCCCTCGTCGGCCGCAACGGCGCGGGCAAGTCCACCCTCGTCACCATCCTCACCGGACTCCAGGCCCCGGACGCGGGCACCGTCCTCTTCGACGGGCAGCCCGCGCCGCCGCTCACCGACCGCGACGCCTGGCGCCGCAAGGTGGCCTGCGTCTACCAGAAGCCGACGGTCGTGCCCGACCTGACCGTCGCCGAGAACCTCTTCATCAACCGGCAGCCCGCCGGCCGCGGCGGCTTCATCAGCTGGCGCAAGCTGCGCGCCCAGGCCGCGGAGGTGCTCGACACCTGGGACGTGCGCGTCGACCCGGACGCCCGCACCGCCGACCTCAAGGTCGAGGACCGCCAGATGGTCGAGATCGCGCGGGCGCTCAGCTTCGGGGCGCGGTTCATCGTCCTGGACGAGCCCACCGCGCAGCTCGACAACCGGGAGATCGAGCGGCTCTTCACGCGCATGCGAGCGCTCCAGGAGTCGGGGGTCACCTTCCTCTTCATCTCGCACCACCTCCAGGAGGTGTACGAGGTGTGCCAGACCGTCACGGTCCTGCGCGACGCCCGCTGGATCACCACCGCCCCCGTGGCCGACCTGCCCCGCGCCGCCCTGGTCGAGGCCATGGCGGGCGAGGCCCTGCGGGAGAAGGAGGCCGCCGAGGAATCCGTGGCCCGGACCGAGGTCCCCGCCGACGCCCCGGTGATGCTCGACGTCAGGGGCCTCGCCGGCGACTCGTACGCGGACGTCGACCTGACCGTCCGCAAGGGCGAGGTCGTGGGCCTCGCCGGGTCCAGCGGCAGCGGAAAGATCAACCTCGCGGAGACCGTCGCGGGGCTCCACACGCCCACCACCGGAAGCGCTCGACTCGACGGCGAGAAGCTGCCGTTCGGAAACGTCACCGCCTCGCTGCGTGCCGGAGTCGGCTGCGTGCCGCGCGACCGGCACGACCAAGGCCTGGTCTTCGGCATGTCCATCGGCGACAACGCCACGATGACCGTGCTCGACCGGCTCGGGAAGTACGGTTTCGTCGGCACCGAACGCAAGCGCGGCTTCGCCGAGGAGCTCATCGACCGCCTCGACATCCACGCCGAGGGACCCGACCAGCCCGTGTCGGACCTCTCCGGCGGCAACGCACAGAAGGTCGTCATGGCGCGCGCACTCGCCTCCGACCCGCGCCTCCTCGTCCTCATCAACCCCACCGCGGGCGTGGACGTGAAGTCCAAGGAGTCGCTGCTCGCCCGGATGGACAACGCCCGTGAGGACGGCACCGCCGTCCTCGTCGTCTCCGACGAACTGGACGACCTGCGGCGCTGCGACCGCGTCCTGGTCCTCTTCCACGGCAGGGTGGTCGCCGAGCACGAGGCGGGCTTCGCCGACCACGACCTGATCGCCTCGATCGAAGGCGTGGAAGAAACCCAAGGAGCACGAGAAGGAGTGAATGACCGTGGCTGACACGAAGGCCCCGTCGGCCTCGACCACACCGGACCTGACCGCGAAGACCGACGACGCCCGCGCCCAGGCACGCTCCGTGCTGCTCCGGCGTGCGCGTGAACTCGCTCTCGTACCAGCCCTGTTGCTGCTCATGCTGCTCGGCACCCTGGTAAATGACTCGTTCCTCACGGAACGCAACCTCATCTCGATCCTCGGCGCCTCGGCCGCCCTCGCGATGGTCGTGCTCGCCGAGTCCCTCGTCCTCATCACCGGCAAGTTCGACCTCTCCCTGGAATCGGTCGTCGGCATCGCGCCCGCCGTCGGCGCGCTGCTCGTGCTGCCCGCGGCACAGGCCGGATTCGGCACCGAGATGCCCGCCGCGGTGGCGCTCCTCGCGATCCTGCTCGTCGGCGCGGCCATCGGCGCCTTCAACGGCATCCTCGTCGTGAAGCTCAAGCTCAACGCGTTCATCGTCACGCTCGCCATGCTGATCGTGCTGCGCGGACTACTCGTCGGCGCGACAGAGGGCAAGACGCTCTTCGGGATGCCCGACGCCTTCTACACCCTCGCCACCTCGACGTTCCTGACCATCCCGCTCTCGGTGTGGCTGGCCGCCGTCTCCTTCGGCGTCGCAGGCTTCGTCCTCAAGTACCACCGCGTGGGGCGCGCCCTGTACGCGATCGGCGGCAACGCCGACGCGGCACGCGCCGCGGGCATCCGCGTCGAGCGCGTGATGCTCGGCGTCTTCGTCGTCGCCGGCTGTCTCGCGGCCGTCGGCGGCCTCATGCAGACCGGCTACGTCGGCGCCATCAACGCCAACCAGGGCCAGAACATGATCTTCACCGTGTTCGCGGCCGCGGTCATCGGCGGCATCAGCCTCGACGGCGGCAAGGGCACCATGTTCGGCGCCCTCACCGGCGTCCTGCTGCTGGGCGTCGTACAGAACCTGCTCACCCTCGCCCAGGTGCCGTCCTTCTGGATCCAGGCCATCTACGGCGGAATCATCCTGGTCGCCCTGATGATCGCGCGGGTCACCACCGGCCGCGCACAGGACTGACCCCGCTCCGGGTTCCCCCGTCTTCTTGCCCCTTTCCGGAAAGGCCTCCTGTGTCCCCGACTCCCGCCCGCATCACCGCGGTCGACACCTATGACGTACGGTTCCCGACCTCACGGGAGCTGGACGGATCCGACGCGATGAACCCGGACCCCGACTACTCCGCCGCCTATGTGGTCCTTCGCACCGACGCGGACGACGGTCTGGAGGGGCACGGCTTCACCTTCACCATCGGGCGCGGCAACGACGTCCAGGTCGCCGCGATCGAGTCGCTGCGTCATCACGTGCTCGGCCGGCCGGTCGAGGAACTCTGCGCCGATCCGGGGACGTTGAACCGCGACCTGGTCGGGGACAGCCAACTGCGGTGGCTCGGGCCCGAGAAGGGCGTGATGCACATGGCCATCGGCGCCGTGGTCAACGCGCTGTGGGATCTGGCGGCCAAGCGGGCTCGCAAGCCGCTGTGGCGATTCCTGGCGGACGCCGAGCCTCAATGGCTGGTCTCCCAGATCGACTTCCGCTACATCGCCGACGCCCTCACCCCGCAAGAGGCACTGGACATGCTCAGGTCGGGCCGCCACGGAGCCGCCGAGCGTGCGGCCCTGCTGCGGGAGCGCGGCTTCCCCGGCTACACGACGTCACCCGGCTGGCTCGGCTACAGCGACGAGAAGCTGACCCGCCTCGCCCGGCAGGCCGTCGCCGACGGCTTCACCCAGATCAAGCTGAAGGTCGGTGCGGACCTGGCGGACGACGTACGCCGCTGCCGTACCGCACGCGAGGCGATCGGGCCAGGCATCCGCATGGCGATCGACGCCAACCAGCGCTGGAACGTCGGCGAGGCCGTCGAATGGACGCGCGCCCTCGCGGAATTCGACCCGTACTGGGTGGAGGAGCCCACCAGCCCCGACGACGTCCTCGGCCACGCCGCGATCCGGAAGGCGGTCGCCCCGGTCAAGGTCGCCACCGGCGAGCACGTGCAGAACCGCATCATCTTCAAACAGCTCCTCCAGGCGGGAGCGATCGACGTGCTGCAGATCGACGCGGCCCGCGTCGGCGGAGTCAACGAGAACCTCGCGATCCTGCTCCTCGCCGCCAAGTTCGGCGTCCCGGTCTGCCCGCACGCCGGTGGCGTCGGCCTGTGCGAACTCGTCCAGCACCTCTCGATGTTCGACTTCGTGGCGCTGTCCGGCACCACCGAGAACCGGGTCATCGAGTACGTCGACCACCTCCACGACCACTTCATCGACCCGGTCGTGGTGCGCGAGGGCCACTACATGGCGCCCACCGCGCCGGGCTTCTCGGCCACCATGCGGGCCGAGTCCCTCGCCGAATTCACCTATCCGGACGGCGCCTTCTGGGCCGCCGACCTCGCTCAGGGCAAGGGAGCAGCCGCATGACCGACGTCCAGGACTTCGAGGGGCTCAAGGCCCTGGTCACCGGCGGAGCCTCCGGGATCGGCCGGGCCACCGCCGAACTGCTCGCCGCGCGCGGCGCCCGGGTCGCCGTGCTCGACCTGGACCCCGGCAGCGTGGAGAAGCCGCTCACCGGACACCGCGCCGACGTTGCCGACGACGCCTCGGTGCGCGAAGCCGTCGCCGCCGCCGTGGAGGAGCTCGGCGGACTCGACGTACTGATCAACAACGCGGGCATCGGCGCGCAGGGCACCGTCGAGGACAACGACGACGCCCAGTGGCACAAGGTGCTCGACGTGAACGTCCTCGGGATCGTGCGCACCACCCGCGCCGCCCTGCCGCACCTGCGCGTCTCCACCCACGCGGCGATCGTCAACACCTGCTCGATCGCCGCCACGGCCGGCCTGCCGCAGCGCGCCCTCTACTCGGCGTCCAAGGGCGCCGTGCTCTCCCTGACGCTCGCCATGGCCGCCGATCATGTACGTGAAGGGGTGCGCGTCAACTGCGTCAATCCCGGCACCGTGGACACCCCGTGGGTCGGCCGCCTCCTGGACGCCGCGCCCGACCCGGCGGCCGAGCGTGCCGCGCTCGCGGCCCGCCAGCCCACCGGGCGCCTCGTCTCGGCGGACGAAGTCGCGGGCGCCATCGCCTACTTGGCGAGCCCCCTGTCCGGCGCGACCACCGGCACCGCACTCGCCGTCGACGGCGGCATGCAGGGCCTGCGGCTGCGGCCCGTGGGCCGATGAGCGGCATGGTCCGGCGCGCCATCGGACCCGGCGGCGTCGAGGTGACCGAGCTGTCCTTCGGCGCCGCCGGCCTCGGCAACCTCTACACGCCGATCACCGACGAGGAGGCCCGCGCGGCGATCGACACCGCCTGGGAGGCGGGCATCCGCTACTTCGACACCGCCCCGCATTACGGCATCGGCCTGTCCGAGCGCAGGCTCGGCGAGGCACTGCGGGCACACCCCCGGGAGACGTACACGCTCTCGACCAAGGTGGGCCGCCTCCTCGAAGCGGTGGAGAGGCCCGTGGGCGACGACCTCACCCATGGCTTCGCCGTCCCGGCCACCCACCGCCGGGTCTGGGACTTCAGTGCGGACGGCGTCCGCCGTTCCCTGGAGGCGAGCCTCACCCGCCTCGGCACCGACCGCGTCGACATCGTCTACCTCCACGACCCCGACGACCACGCCGAGCAGGCCTTCCGCGAGGGATATCCGGCCCTGGAGCGGCTGCGCTCCGAAGGCGTCGTGGGCGCGATCGGCGCGGGCATGAACCAGACGGCGATGCTCACCCGCTTCGTCCGGGACACGGACGTCGACGCCGTGCTGTGCGCGGGCCGCTACACGCTCCTGGACCAGAGCGCCCTGACCGAGCTGCTCCCGGCCGCGTACGAGCGCGGAAAGGCAGTCGTGATCGGCGGTGTGTTCAACTCGGGCCTTCTCGCCGACCCCAGGCCCGGCGCGACGTACGACTACACGACAGCGCCGCAGGATCTCGTGGACCGCGCCCGCCGTCTGCGGACGATCGCGGAGCGCCACGGCACCACCCTGCGCGCGGCAGCCCTGGCCTTCCCCCTGGCCCACCCGGCGGTGACCACCGTCCTCGTCGGCGCTCGTTCGGCGCACGAAGTCCGGGACGCGGCACGGCAGTTCGCGTCCCACGTGCCCGACGACTTCTGGAAGGAAGCCCGCGCCGAAGAACTGCTGCCCGCCCACGTACCCGTCCCCGGAGAGGCCTCCGCGTGAGAATCGCCCTGCACACCAAGGTCCGCGCCGACCGCGTCGACGAGTACGACGCCGCACACCGCGAGGTGCCCGCCGAGCTGGTCGCCGCCATCCGCGCGGCGGGCGCCGCCTCCTGGACGATCTGGCGCAGCGGCACCGACCTCTTCCACGTCCTGGAGTGCGAGGACTACGCCCGCATGCTCGCCGAGCTGGACAAGCTGCCGGTCAACGTCGCCTGGCAGGCGCGGATGGCCGACCTGCTCGACGTCGTCCACGATTACTCGGCCGAGGGCGCGGACGCGGGCCTTCCCGTCGTATGGGAGCTGCCATGACGGCGGGAGCTGCCATGACGGCGGAACCTGCCGTGACGGCGGAAGCTGCTGTGATGCCCGGTATCGTCGACGCCCACCACCACGTGTGGGACCTCTCCGTACGCGACCAGGAGTGGATCACCGGCGACGCGCTCGCCCCGATCCGCCGGAACTTCTCCCTCACCGACCTCCTGCCCGCGGCCCGTGCCGCGGGCGTCACCGCGACCGTGCTCGTGCAGACGGTCACCGTCGCCGAGGAGACCCCCGAGTTCCTCGCCCTGGCGGCCGGCAGTGACCTGGTCGCGGGCGTCGTCGGGTGGACCGACCTCACCCACCCGGCCGTCGGCGACACCCTCGGCGGGCTGCGTGAACTCCCCGGCGGGCAGCACCTCGTGGGCATCCGGCACCAGGTGCAGGGCGAGCCCGACCCGCAGTGGCTGCTGCGGCCCGACGTGCGCCGGGGCCTTGCCGCGGTCGGCGCGGCGGGCCTCGCCTACGACCTCGTGGTCCTGCCCCATCAACTCCCGGCCTGCGTCGAGGCGGCGCGGGAGCACCCCGAACTCACCTTCGTCCTGGACCACTTGGGCAAGCCGCCCATCGCATCCGGCGCGCTCGAACCCTGGGCCGCGGCCGTTCGCTCGCTCGCCGCGCTCCCCAACACCGTCTGCAAGCTCTCCGGCCTGGTGACCGAGGCCGACCCCAAGTCGTGGACGGTCGACGGCCTGCGCCCGTACGCGGACACCGTCCTGGACGCCTTCGGGCCCGACCGGCTGATCTTCGGCTCGGACTGGCCGGTCTGTACTCTGGCCGCCACGTACGCGGAAGTCGCCGACGCGGCACGGAAGTTGACCGACTCGCTCACCGAAAGTGAACGCGCCGCCCTCTTCGCCGGAACCGCCGCCCGCGTCTACGGCCTCTGACTCACCGTGGGATCACCGACCGGTCACCGCGGCGACGACACCCGCGTCGGCGGCCAAAACTCCCGCACGTACGTCCGCTCCCAGCAGGCACCGGTCTTCCGCAGCTCGCGCCAGGTCGTGTAGCGGTAGCGGTAGAGACGGGCGCGGATGTACGCGGGCGGCTCGTCCGGCGGAAAGGGGACGTGGCGCAGCAGCCGCAAGGTGTCCCGGTCGCCGTCCAGGAGCCGCTCCACCAGCGGGCCGAACCACGAGCGCGCATAGGCGGGGGAGAGCGCGGCGAACCACATCATCCAGTCGAGCCGCAGATGGTACGGCGCGAACTGCCGGGGCCAGCGGCGTACATCGCCCGGCTTGCCCTTGAACTCGTACTCCCGCCACTCCGACTCCTGGCGGGGTGTGGTGTCCGCCGTGCCTTCGACGACCACCTCCTGCCGGACGCGGCTGACGCTGCCGAACGCGCCGTAGGTGTTGACGAGATGGAGCGGGTCGAAGGAGAAGTTCATGATCTGCCGACGCGAGAACAAATTGCGGGCCGGCCGGTAGCTCAGGGCCAGGATCAGGGCCGTCGCCGCGATGACGACCACCTCGTACCAGAGCGGGGGAGCGGGTGACGTCGACGGAGCGCCCGCGCCGCCGAAGTCGACGACGGACGCGGCGAGCACGATCGTCAGCCAGTTCAACCACGAGAAGTTGCCGGAGAGGACCAGCCACAGCTGGGTGGCGATCATCAGGCAGGCCGCGGCCGTCGCGACCGGCTGCGGCGTGAACAGCAGCACGGGCACGACGAGTTGGGTGAAGTGGTTCGCCGCGACCTCCATCCTGTGGACCGGCTTCGGAAGATGATGGAAGAACCAGCTCAGCGGTCCCGGCATCGGCTGTGTCTCGTGGTGGAAGTACAGGCAGGTGAGCTTGCGCCAGCACGCATCGCCGCGCATCTTGATCAGCCCCGCCCCGAACTCCACGCGGAACAGCACCCAGCGCAGCAGGAAGAGGATCAGCACCGGCGGCGCCGTCTCGTCGTTGCCGAGGAACACGGCGAGGAAACCGACCTCAAGGAGCAGCGACTCCCAGCCGAAGCCGTACCAGGTCTGGCCCACGTTCACGATCGAGAGATACAGGACCCACGGCACGAACCAGAGCAGCATGCCGGCCCACAGGGGGAGCAGACCGTCGGCGCCCGCGAGCAGCGCGAGGGCGCACGCGCAGCCCGACCACGCGACGAGCGCGAAGAAGCGGTCCGAGTAGTGCAGGTGGAAGAGGCTCGGCGCCTTGCGGAAGGGCACGCGCTCGACGTGGCGCGGCACCGGCAGCATGCCGCGCTCGCCGATCAGCGCACGGAACTGCAGCGCCGCTCCCAGGAACGCGACGAGGTAGAGCGCGGCGAGAGCCCGCTGGAAGACGAGACGGCCGAGCCAGTACTGATCCGCTGTGAACCACTCCACAAGGCCATCTTGCGCCCTGTCCGGCCGGGCGCCCCTCCTCGGCTTGCGCACCGGCTCCGACTGCCTCAGAGAATGGGGCAAAGTGCCCGATAGCAGGCGGGAGAGCACGGTGCGTGTGCCCACCAGGCCCACCAGGCCCACCAGGCCCACCAGGCCCAAGAGGTCCCTCAGGAGCTACGCGACGGTCTTCGCGATATCCGCGGCCCTCGCCGTCGCGGGATGCTCGGGCTCGGGCGGAGGCGAGAAGAAGCCCGCCGCCGGCAGCGGCGAGCTGTTCATGCAGCCGGTCGCCGCCCAGGGCCCCGATCCGTTCACCGATTCCACCGCGACGAGCACGGCGACCCCCTCGCCCGCCACCCCCACGCCCGTCACCCGTTCGCCGCAGCCGTCACCGACGGGTACCTCCTCGCCGACGGCTCAGGGCGTGCGCTCCCTCTCGGGCGGCACACCCGGTCTGTACGGCGGCACGCACTCCCTGGGCAGCTGTGACGTCGGCGCCCAGGTCCGCTTCCTCACCGCCGACCAGGGCAAGAGCCGTGCCTTCGCGCAGGTGTCGGGCATCTCCCGGGCGGACATGCCGAGCTTCCTGCGCGATCTGACGCCGGTCGTGCTGCGGGCCGACACCCGCGTGACGAACCACGGCTACCGCGACGGCGGTGCCACCAGCTTCCAGTCCGTGCTGCAGACGGGCACCGCCGTCCTCGTCGACAACCGGGGGCTGCCCCGCGTGCGGTGCGCCTGCGGGAACCCGCTGAAGCCGCCGGTCGCGCTCCAGGGCACCCCGAGACACCAGGGCGAGCAGTGGTCCGGCTACCGCCCGGCGCAGGTCGTGGTGGTGACCCCGGCACCGAAGATCATCGTGAACATCACCATCGTGAACATCGTCGACAACACCTGGATCGAGCGGAGGACCGGCGACGAGCACGGCGGCCACGACCACACCGTGCCGCCGCCGCACCCGACCCAGACGCCCACCCCCACCACGCCGACCCCGACCGACCCGGACGACAGCGACTCGCCCAGTGACAGCGACAGCCCGAGCGACAGCGACTCACCCAGCGACAGCGACAGCCCCAGCGATACGCCGAACGACAGCGACAGCCCGAGCGACAGCGACAGCCCGAGCGACAGCGATACGCCCAGTGACAGCGACTCGCCCAGCGAAAGTGACACCACCTCCACGGACTGCCCCACGCTCCCGCCCACCACGGGCACGGAGCCGCCCACCGGCACCCCGTCCGGGATCCCGCCGGGCTGCCCGACGCCCACGCCCGGCGGCTGAGCGTGCGCACTCGGTCCCGACAGCGAAGAATCATGAAGTGTCATGACGCCCACGCCACTGCCGGACGACTGGCCAGCGGATCCCCGGTCGATCCTGGCGGCCAACCGCACAGGCTGCTTCGACTGGGACCTCGACAGCGGCCTGATGCATCTCGATGCCGCGGGCCACGAGGTCTTCGACGTACGGGCCGACGAGTACGACGGCCATCCGACGAGCCTCGGAGTACGCGTGCCGCCGGTCGAGGCACACCGTCTCGACGCCTATGTCTCGCACGCCCTCAAGGACGGCAGCGGCACCTACGGCATCTACTTCCGCATCCGGCTGCGCGAAGGCGGGCTGCGCTGGACCCATACCCAGGGGTTCATCCACCGTGACGGGTCGGGTCGGCCGCACCGCATCGTCGGCATCGTCCGCGACGCCACGCAGGAGCTGGGCGACAGCACGGCCAGGCACCAGCGCGCCGACGAGGAGGAGGACCGCCGCCGCCGCACGAGCATCGTGCAGGGCACCACGGCGGCCCTCGCCCACGCCCGAACCGTCCGGGACGTCATCGACGTGCTCAAGGACACCCACGGCCTCGCGCACCTGGGCGCGTCGAACCTGGTCATGGGCCTGGTCGAGGCCGGGCGGATCCGGCTGGTCGCGGAGGGGCCCGTGGGCAGCTTCGTGCCGGGCACCAAGTTCACGCGGATCGACGAGCGGTATCCGATGAGCGACGCCGTGCGCACGCTGTCGCCGCGCTTCATCGAGACGGCGGCGGAGTTCGCCGCCTCGTACCCGGATCTGTGGCCGCACATAGACGAGCTGGGCATCACCTCGGCCGCGTATCTGCCGCTCATCGCGCAGGCCAAGCCGATCGGCGTGCTCGGCCTGCTCTACCAGGACAAGACCGGCTTCACCGAGGAGGAGCGCAACGTCCTGGTCGCCCTCGGCAGCGGCATCGCCCAGAGCCTCCAGCGCGCCATGTTCTACGAGCAGGAGAAGGACCTCGCCCAGGGCCTCCAGCAGGCGATGCTGCCGCGCACCATCCCCGGCGTGCCGGGGGCCGACATCGCCGTCCGCTACCGCTCGGCGGCGCTCGGCCGGGACATCGGCGGCGACTGGTACGACGTGATCCCGCTGCCCGGCGGCAGGGTCGGGGCGGTCATCGGCGACGTACAGGGCCATGACACCCACGCGGCGGCCGTCATGGGCCAGCTGCGCATCGTGCTGCGCGCCTACGCCGCCGAGGGGCACCCGCCGGCCACCGTCATGGCCCGCGCCTCCGGCTTCCTGCACGAGCTGGACACCGAGCGCTTCGCGACCTGCCTCTACGCGGAGGCCGATCTGTCCTCGGGCGTGGTCCAGCTGGTGCGGGCAGGGCACATCGACCCGCTCGTCCAGCGGACCGACGGCACCTGTCGCAGGGTGCCGGTCGAGGGTGGTCTGCCGCTGGGGCTCTCGGCCGAGTTCGGCCGTCTCGAATATCCGGTCACCACCTTCGAACTCGACGCGGAACAGACCCTGTTGCTGTTCACCGACGGCCTCATCGAGGAACCGGGCGCCGACCTCGACGACGGTCTGCGGACCCTGGGCGAGCTGGCCTGTTCGGGGCCGCGTGACCTCCAGCATCTGGCGGACCGGCTGTGCGAGACCGTGGACGAGCGGGGCGGCGAGGACGACGCGGCGCTGCTTCTGCTGCGCCGCCGCGTGGTCGACGCCCCCCGGGCCGGTGGCCGCCTCCAGCAGCACGTGGGCCCCGGCGACCCGGAGGCGCTGGCCGAGGCCCGGCACATGATCCGGGCCGCGGTGCGCGCGTGGGGCGCCGGGGACGGCGCCGACGAGATCGAGCTGGTGGCGGACGAGCTGATCACGAACGCGCTGATGCACACCGACGGCGCGGCGATCGTGACGCTGAGGGTGGTCAGCGGCAGCGAACGGCGTCTGCGCGTCGAGGTCGAGGACTCCTCCAGTGCGCTGCCGCGCCGCCGGGAGGCGGGGGAGTCGGGGGTGTCGGGGCGGGGGTTGCTGCTTGTGGACATGCTCGCGGACGCGTGGGGCGTCGAGTCGCGGGGCACCGGCAAGTGCGTGTGGTGCGAGTTCGTCGTGCCCGCCCGGGAAACCGAGGGTGAGGGTCGAGCGGATGGCGCTGTGTGAAGTTCAGCCGGAACTGGGACAGGAGTGAGCGGATGCCGGAGCTTCCCGAGGTCGAGGCGCTGCGCGCCTTCCTCACCGACCACCTCGTCGGCCACGAGATCGTGCGGGTGCTGCCCGTGGCGATCAGTGTCCTCAAGACGTACGACCCGCCGCTCACCGCCCTCGAAGGGCGCACCGTCACGGCCGTGGCGCGCCACGGCAAGTTCCTCGACCTGGACGCGGACGGCCTGCATCTGGTCACTCACCTCGCCCGCGCGGGCTGGCTGCACTGGAAGGACCGCCTCCCCGACGGCACGCCACGCCCCGGCAAGGGCCCTCTCGCGCTGCGGGTCGCCCTGGAGACGGGGGAGGGCTTCGACCTGACGGAGGCGGGCACGCAAAAACGCCTCGCGGTGTACGTGACCGACGACCCGGCGGCCATCCCGGGCATCGCCCGCCTGGGCCCCGATCCGCTGGCCGCGGACTTCGACGAGGACCGCTTCGCCGGGCTCCTGTCGGACGAGCGTCGGCAGATCAAGGGCGCGCTGCGGGACCAGACCCTGCTCGCGGGCGTCGGGAACGCGTACAGCGACGAGATCCTGCACGCGGCCCGCATGTCACCGTTCAAGCTCACGTCGAGCCTCACGAAGGACGAGGTCCACGGGCTGTACGCGGCTTTGCGCAGCACGCTGACCGAAGCGGTGGAGCGCTCGCACGGAGTCGCTGCGGGCCGCCTGAAGGCGGAGAAGAAGAGCGGCCTGCGCGTGCACGGCCGCGCCGGTGAGACGTGCCCCGTGTGCGGCGACACCATCCGCGAGGTCTCCTTCAGCGACTCCTCGCTGCAGTACTGCCCCACCTGCCAGACGGGCGGGAAGCTGCTGGCGGACCGGAGGATGTCCCGGCTGCTGAAGTAGCCCTGTACGCGGGCGGGTTCAGGGGCTCCGTAGCGTGAGCAGGCGCTGTCCGCCGGTGGTGCGCACCTCGTAGCGGGCGATGTCCTCGCGGGGCAGGGCCGCGCCGCCTTGCGTGGCGAGCTCTTCGGACGGCTCGCCCGCGGGCGCCTTCCACGTCGTCACCGTCTGCTCGGAGCCGTCGGTGCCGACGGCGATGAGCTCGCAGACGTGGGGTCCGTCCGGGTCGCGGACCCGGAGCCCGATGTCCGTGCCCCAGTCGCGGCCCCGCGCGGTCAGAGTCGCGGAGACTCCGGTGCGGCCGTCGCGGGCGGTGATCTGGTCCGGGCCGGGCCCGTCGGCCCGCAGCACCGCGGCCGCGGGAGCCGCGAGCGCCAGGACGACGCTCGCCACGACCGCGCACAGCCGGCGTCGGCGCCCGGCCCTGCGCAGCCGCACCGCCTCGGTGAGCAGCCGCTCGCCGAGGCCGGGGCCGGGCACGGCGAGCGGCTCGACGTACGGCGGCGTGCAACGTTCGTAGGCGGCCAACTGCTGTGCTGCCGGTCCGAGTTGCGCCAGCATGAGCCGACACTCGGGGCAGTCCATGAGGTGGTCGTCAAAGCGGAAGGTGTCGGCCGCGTCGAGGACGCCGAGCGCGTAGGCGCCGGCGTCGCGGTGCCGCTCCAGGGGCCTCATGGCGTTCCTTGCGTGACGAGTCGGGCAGGGGGGTGCTTCCTGCCCTCCCGTACGCAAGCGACCGCCGAATCACTCAAGACACGGGACGCGAACACGCGCACGGGGTGTCAGGGCGACTCCGTGGCGGTGTCGGAACGTCTCTGCCCGGGCGTCAGAACAGATGGATCGCCAGGTGTCCGAGCGGCAGCCCCAGGCGCCAGGCCGCCGTCCACACCTTGGGTCCGTCGTCCTCACCGCACGGCGACCCGCCGCCCGGCACCGCGTCCAGATCGGGCGCGAGCAGCTCCGTCTCCTCGAGCCATCGCCATGCCAGGTCGGCCAGCTGCAGGTCGGGTGCGGGTTCGCCGGAGGCGACCGCGTCCGCCGTGAGCAGGGCCATCCGCTCGCCGACCCAGTCGAGCCACGGCTGGTCGTACGCCGTCAGGGACAGCCAGGTCTCCAGCTGGGAGACCACGCGGATGCCCGAAAGCTCGCCATTCGTGTCGGAAAGGAAAATAGTCAGGGCCAGAGCATCACGCCCCGCGCGGTATTCGAAAGATGTCGGCGGCATCAAATCGCCGGTACGCAGTAATTCGTCCGCGATGTACTCGGCGTACAACCACGCCATCGGCACGGCCAGTTCGCCATCACTCGGGCCCTCCGTGTTTCCTCGGCTCTCGTGCAGCATCCCGTCTCGCCTTCCTCCGATCCGTGCGCGTCGCCGGCCTCTGGCCCCCTATCCGGAACACGGATGAGGACAGCCGATTACCCGAAGGGGGCTCCGAGCAAGGCGCTTTACGGAGGCTTGACCAAGCCCTCGGTTTCGTCGCAGGTAGGGACCCCTCTGTTCTTCGTGTCACATGGCCGGATGATTTAAGTCCGTTTCGGGGACTATGACGGCATTGCTGCTTGACTCGGCATTGTGTCCGAATGTGGATTCGTTTCGCCGAATATCCCCCATTCATGGAGCCTGCCCGATGACGCAGCGCACACCCCAGCGAACAGCCCTTCTGACCGCGGCAATGATCGGAGCCACTCTCGCCGGGACCGCCGCCTGCACGGCGAATACGGAGCCCGCACAGGAGCGGAATACGGAGCACCGCAGCGAAAGACAGCGGGAAGGCGCCCAGGGCGGTAATCGGGACGCTCCGCCCCCCGCCCCTTCGGCGGCCGGCGGCGGCCAGGACGCCCCGCGCGCCTTCACGCTCATCGCCTCCGGGGACGTGCTCCCGCACTCCTCGATCATCGACCGGGCCAGCGCCGACGCGGGCGGCCACGGCTACGACTTCGTGCCGATGCTCAAGGACGTCAAGCCCGTCGTCTCCAAGGCGGATCTGGCGATCTGTCACATGGAGACGATCTACGGCGAGAACGGCGACTACACCGGCTACCCCAGCTTCAAGTCCCCGCCCCAGATCGCCCGGGCCCTGGCGGCCACCGGATACGACGCCTGTTCCACCGCCTCCAACCACACGCTCGACGACGGCGCGGCGGGGGTGAGCCGGACCCTCGCCGCGCTCGATAGGGCAGGCGTCAAGCACGCGGGTTCGGGCCGCACGGCCGACGAGGGCAGGTCGCCCGCCTGGCTGCGGGCGGGCGGCGCGAAGGTGGCGCAGCTCGCGTACACGTACGGCACGAACGACGCCCCGATGCCCCCGGGCAAGCCCTGGACGGTCAACCTCATGGAGCGCGAGCGGATCATCGCGGACGCGCGGGCCGCGCGGAAGGCGGGCGCGGACGTCGTCGTCGTCTCGGTGCACTGGGGCACGGAGTGGCAGGACACCCCCGACGAACGCCAGCTGAGCCTCGGCAAGCAGCTCACGGCGTCAAAGACCGGCGGCCGCCCGGACATCGACCTGATCCTGGGCACCCACGCGCATGTCCCGCAGGCGTACGAGAAGGTCAACGGGACCTGGGTCCTGTACGGCATGGGCGACCAGATCGCCGGCGACATGATCAACCACGAGGGTGCGAACGACCCGCGGGGCAATCAGGGCACCCTCGGCCGCTTCACGTTCGCCCCGCCGGCGGCCACCGGCGGCCGCTGGGAGGTCAAGAAGGCCGAGTTCATCCCCCAGTGGTTCGACACGTCCACGGGTCGCGTGACGAACCTGAACGCGGCGCTGGAACGCGGCGCCGACGTCACGGCCGTCCGCGACCGCATCCGCGGCATCGTCCTGAGCCGGGGTGCGGGGAAGGCGGGCCTCCTGATGGGCAAGTAACGGGAGGGGCCGTCAGGTGAGCCCCCGCCGAGCCGCAGCAGCCACCCACGCCCCGGCTCCACCCGGGGTGCGGGGTGCGGGTCAGGGGGCGACGGGCTTGTGGATGAAGCCGGTCAGTGGTGCGAGGACCTTCCAGTCGAGCGTTTCGTAGAGCGCCCGGCCCTGCACGGTCGCGCCCAGGAGGCCGGTGGTCGCACCGCTCTCGATGGCCGCTTCGGTGAGTGCGCCCATCACGACCGTGCCGAGACCGAGGCGCCGGTGCGCCTCCTCGGTGACGATCTGGTCGAAGACGCCCGCCGCGCCCGTCAGGCCGACCTGACCCCGCGCGGCGAGCTCCCCGTCGGCGGCCAGTACCCGCACGTCGATGACGCCGCCGGTGGTCTCGGTCGTGGCCGTGTAGCCCCGTGGCGCGCGCACGGCGGACGGACGCAGGTCGACCGCCATCAGGAAGCCGGGGTCGGTCGGCGCCCACTCGGGCGAGAACCACGGCCTCATGACGTCCGCTGCCAGAAAGGCCTTGACGTAGGTGGCCGGCCGGGTGACCGAGCCGATGAGCCGGCGGGCGGTCTCGGTATCAGTGTCGAGCAGGACGTGACGGACCATCTGGGCCCGCTGCCCGACCTGGATGCTCAGCCCCCACGGCTCGTCCACCGGTTTCGGCGCCCTCCGCGAGACGGTCCACCCGTCGACCCATGAGCGCGCGAGCTCCCACATCCGGACACCCCTCCGAGTAATGACTGACCCTCGGGTGAGGATGTTACACAAGCCTAGGGGACGCGGTCGGTCTTGGCGAGTTCCGACTTCCGGTACGAGTAGGCGAAGTACACGATGAGGCCGATCGCGAACCACACCGCGAACCGCACCCACGTCTGCCACTGGAGGAACGTGATCAGCCAGATGGAGAAGACGACCCCGATCGCGGGCACCACCGGCATGCCGGGGCAGCGGAAGGTGCGCGGCAGATCGGGCTGCTTGTAGCGCAGCACGATCACCGCGACGCACACCACGACGAAGGCCAACAGGATCCCGATGTTGGTCAGTTCGGCCGCCTCGCCGATCGGCAGGAACCCGGCGATGGCGGCCGAGGCGAACCCGACGATCCACGTCACGCGCGTCGGCACATGGCGGGTCTTGTGCGTCTTGGCGAACCACTTCGGCAGCAGACCGTCGCGGGACATGCTGAACCAGACGCGGGTGACGCCGAGCATGAAGGTGAACATCACGGTGAGGATGCCGATGATCGCGCCGACCGCGATGACGTCGGCGAGACCGCCCAGGCCCACGGACTTGAAGGCGGTGGAGAACCCGCTCTCCGGGTCGATGTCCTCGTAGCTCTGCATGCCCGTGAGGACGAGACAGGCCAGGACGTACAGGACCATCGAGATCGCCAGGGAGTAGAGGATCGCCTTCGGCATGTGGCGCTGGGCGTCCTTGGACTCCTCGGCGGCGGTACTCATGGCGTCGTACCCGAACACGGCGAAGAAGACCGTGGCCGCTCCCGTGAACGCGCCGCTGACGCCGAAGGGGAAGAACGGGTCGTAGTTGCCCGTGTCGATGTGGAAGAACCCGACCGCGATCACCACGAGGACGACGAGGACCTTGAGGACGACCACGACCATCTCGAAGCGCGCCGCGTTCTTGATGCCGAGCGTCAGCAGATAGGCGATGAGCAGGCACAGCACCGCGGCGAACAGGTCCACCTTGTGGCCGTCACCCGTGCCGGGCGCGCCCAGCATCCAGTGGGGCAACGAGGCGCCCATGTCCTCGATCAGGAAGTTGAAGTAACCCGAGATGCCGATCGCGACCACCGCCACGATCGCCGTGTACTCCAGGAGCAGGTCCCAGCCGATGAACCAGCCGGTGATCTCCCCGAGCACCACATAGCCGTAGGTGTACGCCGATCCCGCCTTCGGGATCAGGCCCGCGAACTCGGCGTACGAGAAGGCCGCCGCCGCGCTGGCGATGCCGGCGATGAGGAAGGAGATGAGGACGGCGGGCCCGGCCGTGCCGTTGGCCACCGTCCCGGCAAGGGTGAAGATGCCGGCGCCGATGATGCCGCCGACGCCGATCGCGGTGAGTTGCCAGAGGCCGAGCGAGCGGGAGAGCCCGCCACCCGCTCCCTCTTCGGTCTCGTCGATGTGTTCGATGGGCTTGCGGCGCAGTACGCCGTGCCCCATCCGGAGTCCCGCCATGAGCTCCACCTTTTCGCGGACGGCAGTCGGCTGATGGCGGATCATGATGGCGCAGGCGCGTGCGTGACGGAAGACGCCACACCCCTCATACGTGTGGGGGTTCAGCAGTCTGGGGGCCGGGGGTTACGGCACCACGGTGACGGGCCAGCGGCCCGCCTTGACGAGGCGTACCGCGACCGAGCCGACGATCCGGTGGCCCGCCTGCTCGGAGGCGCCGACGATCACGGCGTCGGCCTTGAGGTCGTCCGCCGCGGTGACCAGACCGCTGTAGGGATCGCCGCGGAAGGTGTGGAACTCCCAGCGCACGTCGAATATGTCCTTCACCCGCTCGGCCGACTCCCGGATCTCGGCGATCAGCCCCTCGGCGATCTCGTCCGTCGTGTCGGCCACCGGGGCGCCGAGGGCGGCGCCAGCGGCCATCACCGGCTGGATGTAGACGACGGCGAGCAGGGCGCGCTGGCGTCGCGCGAGGCCTCCGGCGTAGGCGGCGGCCCGGAGCGAGGAGTCCGATCCGTCGACCCCGACGACGATCACCTTCGGGCCGTCGGTTCCGCGTTCGAACTGGTGGGAGTGGTCTTCAGTCACAGCCGAGAGGTTAACGGAGAGCGCCGTTCCTGTTGAGGGCGCCCACGGCCGGGGGCAAGGGCTTCCCCGGCCGCCGCGGCGCGCAGGGGCTCGACGGGCGGCATCGGCCGACCCTTCCTAGGGTCGGTCCATGAGCACCAGCGTGGAGAGTCCCCGCACCGCGCCGCCGCAGGGCACGAAGGACCGGTTCCTCGGGCACGTGCCGGAAGGCTTCGCCGCCTTCTTCGGCACCCTGGGCCTCTTCTGCGCGGTCCTCGCGGTCATCGCCCCGCTGCGCCACCTGCTGCGCCCGGTGGTCCGCTTCCTCGACCTCCTCACGGTCCCGGTGAGCCCCAACCTGGCGTACGCCGTCTTCCTCTTCCTCCTCGCGGCGGCGACAGCGGCCCGCAAGAAGGTCGCGTGGTGGCTGATCGTCGTCTACCTGGGGCTCCTCCTCGCCTTCGACGTGCTCGGCATGGCCCTCGGCTTCTGGGCGGATTCGCTGCCCTCCTTCGTGGTCTGCTCCCTCGCCTTCGTCGTGCTCGTACTGGCCCGCAAGGAGTTCTCCGCCGATTCCCGCCGCGGGGCGGTCCGGCGCGCCCTCCTGGTGCTCGTCGCGGGCCTCGCCGTGGCGATCCTGGTCGGCTGGGGGCTCGTCGCGCTCTTCCCGGGCACGCTGCCGCGCGGCCAGGCCCTGCCCTGGGCGGCGAACCGTGTCTGCGGCGGGCTCTTCACCGGCCACGACTACTTCGACGGCAGGCCACCGCGCGCCCTGCACTTCTGGCTCGGCCTCTTCGGCGCCCTCGCCCTGCTCAACGCCGCCGCGACGCTCTTCCGCTCCCAGCGCATGGAAGCCGCCCTGCACGGCGACGAGGAACCCCGCATCCGCGCGCTCCTCGGCACGTACGGCGCCCAGGACTCGCTCGGCTACTTCGCCACCCGGCGCGACAAGGCCGTGGTCTTCTCGCCCAGCGGCAAGGCAGCCGTCACCTACCGCGTGGAGGCGGGCGTCTGCCTGGCCAGCGGCGACCCCGTGGGCGACCGCGAGGCCTGGCCGCACGCGATCGGCGCCTGGCTGGAGGTGGCCCGGCGGTACGCCTGGGCGCCCGCCGTGATGGGAGCCTCCGAGGAGGGCGCCACCGCCTACGCCCGCTCCGGGCTCGGCGCGCTCCAGCTCGGCGACGAGGCGATTCTGCACGTCGCGGACTTCGACCTGGACGGCCGGGACATGCGGGTCACCCGCCAGGCCGTGAACCGGGTACGCCGCACCGGCGCCACCACCCGCATCCGCCGCCACTCCGCCCTCACCGACCAGGAGATGGAGGAGATCGTCGACAAGGCGGACGCCTGGCGGGACACCGAGACCGAGCGTGGCTTCTCGATGGCGCTCGACCGCCTCGGCGACCCCGAGGACGGCGACTGTCTGCTCGTCGAGGCGCTGGACGCCGACGGCCGGCTCATCGCCCTGCTCTCCCTCGTCCCCTGGGGCAAGGACGGCATCTCCCTGGATCTGATGCGCCGCGACCGGGCGACCGCGCCCAACGGCGTCATGGAGTTCATGGTCGCCGAACTCTGCGCGGACGCGGGCAGGTCCGGGGTGCGCCGGGTCTCCCTGAACTTCGCCGTGTTCCGCTCGGTCTTCGAGGAGGGGGCCCGCATCGGCGCCGGGCCCGTCCTGCGGCTGTGGCGGGGGCTGCTCCTCTTCTTCTCCAAGTGGTGGCAGCTCGAAGCGCTCTACCGCTCCAACGCCAAGTACCACCCCGAGTGGTACCCCCGCTTCATCTGTTACGGCGACGCCGGAGCGCTCGCACGGATCAGCCTCGCCTCGGGCATCGCCGAGGGGTTCGTGTCCGTGCCCTCGCTGCGCAAGCTCTGGGGCAAGGGCCGGGGGCACAAGGGCGTCACCAAGCCCGCGAGCACGGAGCACCTCCCGCCGATCTCCGCCCTCGGCCTCGCGGGCCACGGCGACGGTGCGGACGCCGATCCCCTGGCCGCGCTCCCCGACCAGGTCCGCATCCGCCACCGCAAGCTCGACCGGCTGCGCGCCGACGGCATCGACGCCTACCCCGTGGGCCTTCCGCCGCGCACCCACACCCTCGCCGAGGTGACGCCCGCCCTGGCCGGGCAGGACGTCACGGTCGCGGGGCGCCTCATGCTCGTACGCGACTTCGGCGGGGTCGTCTTCGCCGTCCTGCGCGACTGGTCGGGCGACCGGCAACTCGCCCTGACCCGCGACCGGTCCGGCCAGGACGTCCTGGCCGGCTTTACTTCCGGCACCGACATCGGCGACCACATCACCGCCACCGGCACGGTCGGCGCCAGTGACAAGGGCGAGCTCACCGTCTTCGTCACCGGCTGGCAGCTCACCGGCAAGTGCCTGCGCCCGCTGCCCGACAAGCGCCGCGGCCTCGCCGACCCCGAGGCCAAGGTCCGCCGCCGCTACCTCGACCTGGTGGCGAGCCCCGGCGCCCGCGACGTCGTCCGGGCCCGCTCCACCGCCGTACAGGCCCTGCGGCAGGGGCTGTTGGACCGCGGCTATCTGGAGGTCGAGACGCCGATGCTCCAGCAGATCCACGGCGGCGCCAACGCCCGCCCCTTCACCACCCACATCAACGCCTACGACCTCGACCTCTATCTGCGCATCGCACCCGAGCTCTATCTCAAGCGGCTCTGCGTCGGCGGCATGGAGAAGGTCTTCGAGATGGGCCGCACCTTCCGCAACGAAGGCGTCTCCTACAAGCACAACCCCGAGTTCACGATGCTGGAGGCCTACCAGGCGTACGCCGACTACGACGTGATGCTCGACCTCACCCGCGAGCTCATCCAGGGCGCCGCCACCGCCGCCTTCGGCGCACCCGTCGCCCGCAAGGCCGACGCGGACGGGCGGCTCACCGAACACGACATCTCAGGGCTCTGGCCGGTCAGGACGGTCTACGGCGCGATCTCCGAGGCGCTCGGCGACGAGATCGACGCGGACACCCCGCTGCCGCGGCTGCACCGGCTCTGCGACCGCGCGGACGTCCCGTACAAGCCCGACGACGGCCGCGGTGACGTCGTCCTGGAGATGTACGAGCGCCTCGTCGAGGAGAAGACGACGCTGCCCACCTTCTACAAGGACTTCCCGACCGACGTCTCCCCGCTGACCCGCCAGCACCGCACCGACCCGCGCCTCGCCGAGCGCTGGGACCTGGTCGCCTTCGGCACCGAACTGGGCACCGCCTACTCGGAGTTGACCGACCCCGTCGAACAGCGCCGCCGCCTCACCGCGCAGTCGCTGCTGGCCGCCGGGGGAGACCCGGAGGCCATGGAGCTGGACGAGGACTTCCTGGACGCCCTGGAGTACGCGATGCCGCCCACCGGCGGGCTCGGCATCGGCGTCGACCGGCTTGTCATGTTCCTCACCGGCCTGACGATCCGGGAGACGCTGCCCTTCCCGCTCGTGCGGCGCCGCTGATCCCCCGTTGTCTCCGCTGGTCCCATCGGGTGCTTTCGCGGCCCGCCATGGTGTTGCTGTCCGGCGTGCGCCTTCCGCCATGCGACGGATTAGTAATGAAAAAGGATCAAATGACTCCAGGGCGTCGCGCACTTCTGCGCGGCGCCGCTGTCTTCGGTCTGGTCGCGACCGCCGGATGCGCGGGTTCGGAGCCCAAGGCCCCGCCAGGGCCCACGGCTTCCGGCGGTCCGGCGGCCGGCGGCCCGCCCGCCGCGCGCGCCCTCAAGCCCTCCGCGTACCGCCTCCAGCCCATGGCGGGCAACGGCCCGCCGCGCGCCGCGCGCGCCCTGCCCCGCGTCCGCAGGGCGCCGATCCTGCGCATGGACGGACAGGGCCGCAGCATGTTCCTGACGTTCGACGACGGCCCCGACCCGCGCTACACGCCGGGCATCCTGCGCACCCTGCGCCAGTACGACGTCCGCGCGACGTTCTTCGTCTGCGGTGAGATGGCCGTCGACAACAAGGACCTGCTGCGCCAGATGGCCGACGACGGGCATCTGATCGGCAACCACACCTGGACGCACCCGCTCCTTCCGAAGATGAGCCGGAGCGCGATGCGCGAGGAGATCGAGCGCACCTGCGACGTCGTGGAGGAAGCGGTCGGCGAACCCCCCGCCTGGTTCCGCGCCCCCTACGGCGCCTGGAACCGCAACGCCTTCCAACTGGGCGCCGACCTCGGCATGGAGCCGCTCGCCTGGACCGTGGACACCCTGGACTGGACCGAGCCGGGCACCGGCACCATCATCCGGCGCGTACGGGCCGGTGCGGGGCCCGGAGTGGTGGTCCTCTCGCACGACGCGGGCGGCGACCGTTCCCAGAGCGTCGCGGCGCTGCGGACGTATCTGCCGGAGCTGATCGACTCGGGTTACCGGATCACGGTGCCGAGCCGCCACGAGATGTAAAAGGAATTTCGCCCGCCCGGTGCCGTCAGCGCACATCCACCAGGCGGGCGAAAGCGACTACATTCCCGTCGTAACCGGACCGCTTGGAGAATCCGCCGCCGCAGGTGATGACGCGGAGTTCCGGAGCTCCCTTGTCGCTGTAGACGCGGCTTCCCGGGAAATTGTTCTTCTCGAAGACTTCGATTCCGTAGATCTCGAAAACCGCGGTCTTGCGGTCCCTGCGCAGGACTTCTACGCGATTTCCCTTTTTCAGCGAGCCCAGGCCGTAGAAGACCGCGGGGCCCTGCTGATTGTCGACATGGCCGACGATCACGGACGTGCCCTTCTCGCCCGGTGACACGGCTCCGGTGAACCATCCCGCGAGGTTCGGGTCCTCGGCCGGAGGCGCGTCCACCCAGCCGTCCTCGTCGAGCCCGACCGGCATGACCGGCGCCTCCACCTGGATGCCCTTGATCCCCACGCGCTCGGCGGGGGAGAACGTCAGCGGTGCGACCGCCTTCCCCGCACCGTCGGGCGCCTGGTCCGCCGCGGCGGCCGAAGCGGGCTGCGGCGGGCCCACGTCGAATTCCCCTGAGCCATTCCGGATCAGCGCGAGGCCGGTCAGCAGAACGAGCGCCATCACGCCCCACGGCGCGCGCTTCCGCTGTGATTCCTCTTCATCGGCCGGCTGGGACGAAGGCATTCTCTGATCCCCTCTCAACGCGGCATTCGAACCGCGTCCGTTGCGCGTACAAGAACGCTAAGCGCGGCGCGCGTGCCGGGCGACAGAGCGGGAGCGAACGGGTGGCGCCCATACCGGGCATGCGCCATCCGAGTCGCGGGCGGCAGGAAATTTCTGACGGTCCGTGACCTGCGGCAATATCGGCTTGTGCGTGCGCCCTTCGGCGTGTCGCCTCACCAGTACGGCCGATCGCCGAAATGCGGGTCTGAGCAGGGCAACTGAGGGTCTGTCTGGGAGGCGCTCTCGCCGATCGACCGGGGAACGGTTACCCCGGGGCGCTTTCCGCGGAGGATTCACATGCGTACTTCTCGTATGCGCACCACTCGTGCCCTCGCGGTCGCCGTCACCGCGGGTGCCGTCGTCGGCCTCGCCGCCCCGACGGCATCGGCCTGGGCCGACCCGTCCAACATCGTCGCCATGCCGAGCGTGATCCCCCGCGGGGGACAGCTGACGGTCACGGTCGACGGCACGGCGTGCTCGGCCCCGGGCAGCAAGGTCACGTCGAACGCCTTTCCCGACACGCCGCTGCACGGCATGAACGGCGGCACCGCCAGCGCGAACCCCCGGGTCTACCACCACGCGAGCCCCGGCGCCCACAGCATCACCGTGCACTGCGGCAGCGGTGGCGCCAAGAAGACGCTCACCAAGCCCGACGCGTTCACCGTCATCCACGGCGGTGTCCGCGGTGGTCTCGGCGGCAGCAGCAGCTCCGGGGCGACCGGCACCGACATGGCGATCGGCGGGGCGCTCGTGACGGTCGCCCTGGTCGGCGGCGGAGTGTTCTGGATGCGCCGCCGCTCGGAGAACGCGGGGCGCGGCATCTGACCGCGGGCCCGGTTCCGGTGCGCCCGCTCCTCGCACGTCGGGCGCTCGTACGCCGGGCGTGAACTGTTCCGCCTCCCTGACCGGCGCGTCCCCCCTTCCGCGCCGGTCGGGCGGCGGGCGGGTCAGGACTTGTTGCCGTCCCCGGTGCGGCGGCGCGTCCAGTGGTACGCGGTGCCGAGCGTGCCCACGATCAGGGCGCCGCCGAGGGCGATCTCGTGCAGGTCGAACCCGCCGAAGCTGCCGCCCACGCCGGCCTTGACCCCGTGGTGGACCGGTCCCGTGGGGTGCGAGGTGGGGTGATGGGTGGGGCGGCCGGTGGCGATGGTGAGGTCCGTGGTGCCGGTCTCGCCCTTGCAGTCGAAGGTCACCTCGTACATCGCGCCGGGCTTGGCGTCGGGGAAGACCATCGCGGCGACGGAATTCTGCCCCTTGGGGATGTGCGCGTCGTCGAAGACGCCGGAGGTGACCTTCGTGTCGCCCTCGCAGCCGTCCACGCTGAGCTGGACCTGACCGCCGGCGGCGATCGTGGAAGGGGTGACGCGGAAGCCGAACGAAGTGATGTTGTTGGGGTTGTCACCCTCGTCGGCGACGGCCGCCGTGGCGGTGGTGGCGCCGAGGGTCAGGGTCGTGGCGGCGAGCAGAGCGGCCGAGGCGACGCGTATCGCGCGCATGATGATTCCTCCGGGTCCCCGAGGAGCAGCCGCGGACCTTCTTCCGCTTTCACCTGATATGCACCTCGATGCCGCACACGCTAAGCAGGGACCCGAGCGGCCGCGATCCACGTCGCGCGAACGGGGCAACGGTGTGGGCCGGACAGGGGAACGGGCGGGGTGTCGCGGGTGGGACGGCAGGGTTCGGGGGACGGGGCGTGTAGGGGCGACGCGAGCACGTACGCGTCCGTACGCGAGCACGTACGCGAGGCTGTACGCGGGCGCGTCAGGAAGCAGGCCCCCACAGATGCGCCGCGCCGCCCCGCCACTCCACGAGGTGCGGGTCGTCCAGGGCCATGTCCGCGTCGCCGAGGCCCGCGCGGCGCAGAAACTCCACCAGGTCGTGATCGTCGCGCGCGACACCGACGGCCTGCCCGCGCACGGTGACCCGCCGTCCGCCGTCGGAAGCGGGCGGGTGGACGATGATGGGTGTCTGCCAGGTCATGCCACCAGAGTGCGCTGTAAGGGGCCTCCGCGCAGCATGGTTTACGGACCCGTGTGCGAAGCCGGTCCCGGGAGGCCGGGGTAGCCGCTGCGCCGGTATCCCTCCCAGAGGCGCCCGCCGCACGGCGCGAGCACCTCGTCCACCAGCGCGACAAGACCCGAGGTCTCGCCCTCCATGGCCTGCCTGACCAAGCCCGCGAGCTCGGCGGAGAAGCCCGGCCGCACCTCGTCCACACGCCGCGCCAGCCACTTCCCGCCGCCCCGCCACGACCCCGCGTACGAAAGGACGAACCCGCTGACCCGGCGGGCGATCTCGGTGACGATGAACAGACGTTCGCCCGGGTGCGCGCAGCCGGCGAGGTCGTCGAGGAGATCGGTGAGCGCGTAGCGCCGGTCCTCCAGCTCCTCCTTTGTCGCTTCCGGCGGCCCGGCCGCCAGCAACCCCCGTGCCTCGCCCTGGAGTCGGGCGCCGGTCCCGTTGCGGTCCACGATCACCACTCCGTCGGCGCACATCGAGAGCAGCGACGACCATCCCCGTGGGATCTCCCTCCGCACGAACCACCACCGCCGAGAATGGCCGCCACCGCGTCGGGGTGGCGTGCCTGGACCAACTGCCGGGCGATCCACGTGGGTTCGATGGGCTCCATGGAAACAGGGTGCGCCACCCACTTTCGGGGTGCGGGTCAGACGGCCGGTCGGACGTGATGGCGCCATAGGCTGGCCCCGATGATTGAGACCGTCGTGTTCGACGTGGGGGAGACCCTCACCAAAGATGACCGCTACTGGGCGTCCTGGGCCGATTGGCTCGGCGTGCCCCGTCACACCGTCTCCGCGCTCGTGGGAGGTGTCGTCACGCGGGGCCGCGACCACACCGAGGCACTGCGGCTGCTCAGCCCGGACATAGATGTCGCCGCCGCCCATCAGGCCCGCGAGGCAGCGGGGCGCGGTGAGCACCTGGCCGAGACCGACCTCTACCCCGATGTACGTCCCGCTCTGGGCGGGTTGCGCGACCAGGGGCTGCGGGTCGTCGTCGCGGGCAACCGCACCGAACGCGTGGCCGAGTTGCTGCGGGGCCTCGACCTGCCCGTCGATCTCGTCGCGACCTCGGGGGAGTGGGGCGTGGCGAAGCCTGACCCCGCCTTCTTCGCCAAGGTGATCGAGGCGGCTCAGGCCGCCCCGGAGAACACGCTGTACGTCGGAGACCACCCCGCGAACGACGTCTTCCCCGCGAAGGCCGCCGGGCTGCGGGTCGCGCACATCCGGCGCGGCCCCTGGGGGCACTGGTGGGCCGACGACCAGGCCGTGGTCGAAGCCGCCGACTGGCGGATCGACTCGCTCACCCAGGTCGCTTCGGTCGTCGCGGAGTGAGTGGACGTCAGAACGGCTGCCCCGCCCGAGGGTTGAGGGCGGGGCAGCGCATCCCTCATCCCCCGAGGTTGTCGAAGAGGGCGCGGAACGGATCCGGGGTGGCCGCGACGCCGCGGCTGTAGGGGGCGTCGAAGTCCCAGATGAGGAAGAGCAGGAAGGCGATCAAGGCCGAGAACAGCCCCGCGAGGATGAGTTCTCGCGGGGTGCGGCGGATCTGCAGGGCGAAGATCATGCCGACGGTGACGAGACCGCCCGTGATGAGACCGAACCAGACCACGCCGGGCATGGTGGCTCCGGCACTGTCGCCGCGGGAGTTGCGCGCGTCGTCGGCGATCGCGACCTGGTCGACCAGCGGCTGGTAGGCCTGCGCCTCGAAGTCGGACTTGGGCTGGTAGTCCGTGACGTCGTGGCGCACCCGGTCCAGGAGTCGGGTGCCGCGATCGGTGAGTTCGCCGCGGTCGGTCATCGCGTCCCACTCGGTGGTCACGACATGGCTGACATAAGCGTGTACATCCGTGCGGATGCGCTCACGGACGTCGGCCGGATAGACCCGCGCACGCTCCGACACCTCGTGCAACGCCTGCGCCTCGGTGTGCACATGGTCCTCGGCGACGCTGCGGGCCTCCCAGACACCGGCGATGGCCAGGCCCAGGACGATGGCATACACGACGCCGATCATCATCGTCATGTACTCGATGACGTCCGGGGTCTCCGAGGCGTCGTAATCCGGGCTCGTCCTGCGGTGCCGCAGGAACGTGACGACCAGGACGACGCCGCACGCGGCCGCCATCGCGAGGGTGAGAACAAGCCATTCCGACATGGGACCTCCGACGGGTCAGCGCGGCCGCAGCGCGGCGACGGCGAGCACCGCGGGCGCGGTGAGGAGCAGGGTGAGCGAGACCAGGGACGGGCCGCCGCGGGGCGGTGGCGTGCGGGACGCGACGCGGTACGAGGGGTAACTCACCGGCTTCGGCGTGACCTTGGCCGGGGCTGACGGGGCCGGCTTCGGAGCCGGCCGCGGGGGTGGCGGTGGGGGCGGCGGCGCGGGCTCAGGAGGCGTCGGCCGCGCGGGCGGTGGCGGCGGCGGTGGCGGCGGAGGCGGTGGCTCCGGCGCGGGCGGCTCCGGGCGCGGCGGCGGGGCCGGAGCGGGCGGCGGCGGTGGCGGTGGCGGCGGTGGCGGTGGCGGAGGCGGCGGCTTCGGGTGGCGCGTGGGGCCCGCCCTGCAGACCACTCCGTCCCCCGAGACCGCCACGGCGTCACCGCCGGGCCCGTCACCGATCGAGGCGTAGGCGCAGTTGTCGGCGGGCGCGGTGGCGGGTGCGGTGGCAGGGGTCGCGGCAGCCGCCGGCGCACCGAGCAGCCAGGCCAGCACCAGCAGCACCAGTAAGCGTGTGACCAGGCCGGACGAGGCCCTAGTGGATCCATGCACGTCAGGGATCATGGGCAGCGCGTCGCCCTGCCACGCCGATGCCGCCCTCCTGTGACCCGAAGGGAGGAGACGCCGGGTGCGGGGTTGACGAACAGGCGGTCGCGGGCTTGACGCGGAAAAGAATCTTGAACGCAGGTTGAACGCATCAGCCGTCCCCACCCGTACCTAGGGCCATGCGTGACGCACTCAGCGGCGCGACACCCAAGCAGACAGCGGGAGTTACCGATGAAGACCTGGCGAAGCGCCTCACTCGTGGCGACAGCTGCGGCCATGCTGGCGCTGACGACGGCGTGTGGTCAGGAGAAGGGGGACCAGTCGCCGAACGGGCAGAACGTCGGCAACCAGGCCCCGGCCAAGGACGGGTACGGGGCCGGGGACGGATACGGCGCCGACACGGGCGACGCGAAGGAAGGCGCGGGGAAGGCGAAAGCCGCCGGTCAGCTCGCTGTCTGGGACAGCAAGAAGCTCGGCAAGGTCGTCACCGACAGCGAGGGCCGCACGCTCTACCGCTTCGACAAGGACACGGCCCAGCCCCCCAAGTCGAACTGTGACGGCGCCTGCGCGTCGACCTGGCCCGTGGCCTCCCCCGAGGGCGCGGAAGCCCCGGCCGGAGTCGACAAGTCCCTGCTCGGCGAGGTGACCCGCACCGACGGCAGCAAGCAGCTGACCATCGACGGCTGGCCGATGTACCGGTACGCCAAGGACACCAAGGCCGGTGACGCCAAGGGCCAGGGCGTGGGCGGCACTTGGTACGCGGCCGCCCCCGACGGCAAGAAGGCCGCGCCCGCGGCCGACGAGGCCGAACCTCCCGCCGAGACGGCTCCCGTCGACCCGGCGGGGCTCTCCACCCGCAAGGACCCCAAGCTCGGGGAGATCGTCGTCGACAAGAACGGCATGACCGTCTACCGCTTCACCAAGGACTCCGCCTGGCCGATGAAGTCCGCGTGCACCGGCGCCTGCCTGGAGAAGTGGCCGGTGGTGCCGCCCGTGGCCAAGAACGACACCAAGGGGATCCTGAAGAAGGGCTTCGTCGTCTTCGACCGCCCCGACGGAGTGCGCCAGCAGACGATCGACTGCTGGCCGATGTACACCTTCGCCGGTGACAAGAAGCCCGGCGACACCAATGGCCAGGGCGTGGGCGGCACTTGGTACGCCGCCGGTCCTGACGGAAAGCCTGTCGGCGCCCCGAAGTAGGCGTACAGGAAATAGACGTACAGGAAATAGAGGTACAGAAGCAGTCGGCGTCGAAGGGCAAGTCCGAAGAAGAAGTCGGCCAAGAAGGGGGGACAGTCAGAAGTACCTCGCGTACGGTCTACCGGTCCGTTCCTTTCCCCCTCCCGGGGAAGGAACGGACCGGTTCTTTGGGTTGAAATTCGGCACTTGCCACGGGCAGTGACCGAGAACGGACGCCCAATTTCCGTTTTGACTCGCTCCTTTGGCGGACGATCAGTAGCCTCACCTTCGAACACCGGCTCGTCTCGCCTACGTCTTGGAGTCTTGATGGAGCGTCCCGCCTGGGCCCCGCAGGGCATCGACATCACGATGCCCAGCGTGTCCCGCATCTACGACTATTACCTGGGCGGTTCGCACAACTTCGAGGTCGACCGGGACGCAGCCCGCCGGGCCATGGAGTTCATGCCGGGGCTGCCCAAGATCATGCAGGCGAATCGTGCCTTCATGCGCCGAGCGGTGCGTTTCGCCGTGGACCAGGGCATCACCCAGTTCCTCGACATCGGTTCGGGCATCCCCACCTTCGGCAATGTGCACGAGGTCGCGCGGCAGGCCGACCCCGAATCCCGCGTGGTGTACGTCGACCACGACGCGGTCGCCGTGGCGCACAGCCGTGCCGTCCTCGAAGGTGACGGGCAGACGGCCGTCGTCGCCGCGGATCTGCGCAAACCCCTGGACATTCTGGGCAGTTCGGAGGTCAAGGGGCTGCTCGACCTGGACCGGCCCGTCGCCCTTCTTCTCGTCGCCGTCCTGCATTTCGTGGAGGACGCGTACGATCCCTACACAGCGGTCGCCGAACTGCGGGACGCAACTGCGCCCGGCAGCGTGATCGCCCTCACGCACGCCTCGTACGAAGGGATGCCGATCCCCGCCGAGCAGGCCGGTCAGGCCGTAGGCGTCTACAAGGACATCCGCAATCCACTGATCATGCGCTCGCGCGAGGAGATCGCGCGGTTCTTCGAGGGATACGACATGGTGGAACCCGGCCTCGTGCCGATGCCGCGCTGGCGGCCCGACACCGCGCCCGAGGAGGAGGATCCCTATGCCTTCTCCGGGTTCGCCGGCGTGGGGCGCAGGGCATGAGCGGGGACCCGGACGGCCCCGAGGACAGAGTGCGCAGGTTCGCCACCATCTGGAGCCGCGCCATCTTCCCCGTGACGGCGACGTCGCTGACCCGTCCCGAGTTCGAGCTGCAACTGGTGCCGCTGGCAAGGCGGTTGCGTGCCGCCCTGCACGAGCGGATCTTCGACGCGGCCGAGGGCCAGGCGATCGGCGCGGCGCTCGTCGGCACGCACTGCACCGATCCCGAGGCGCTGAGCCGCACGCTCGACTGCGTGGACGCCTACCTCGTCCTGTACTGCGGCGAGGACGGACCCCAGGAGGAGCTGCGGGCCCGGTCCGCGCGCCTGCAGCACGCCGTGGCCGCGGGTTTCGCGGCGGCCCTGCGCGAGCGGACCCTCGCCGAGCAGGAAGCGATATCCCGGGCCGCCCTGGACGCCCGCAGCGCGGTCGCCGAGGCCCTGCACGCCAGCGAGGCCCGCTTCCGTGCCGTTTTCCACGGCGCGGCGATCGGCATCGGCATCGCCGACCTCACGGGCACGGTCCTGGAGGCGAACGACGCGCTGATCCGCATGTTCGGCGGCCTTGAGAGCCAGCTGCGCGGACGAAAGGTCTCGGAGTGGACCCACCCGGAGGACTCGCCCCACGTATGGAAGCTCTACGAGGAGCTGGTGCGCGGGGAGCGCGAGCACTACCGCGTGGAGAAGGCCTTCTACCGGCCCGACGGCACCGCCCTGTGGACCAATCTGACCGTCTCGCTGCTGCGTGACGCCGACGGAGTGCCGCAGTACCAGCTGGCGTTGATGGAGGACACCACCGAACGCCGGCTGCTCAATCTGCGCCTCCGCTACGAGGCGACGCACGACGCGCTCACCGGTCTGCCCAACCGCACCCTGTTCTTCGAGCGCCTGGAGAAGGCTCTCGCCGCGGGCGACGGCGCTCGCTTCGGGCTCTGCTATCTCGACCTCGACGGCTTCAAGACCGTCAACGACAGCCTCGGGCACGCGGCGGGCGACCGGCTCCTCGTCGAGGTCGCCGACCGGCTCCAGTCGTGCGCCACGGCCCCCGGCGAGATGGTCGCGCGGCTCGGCGGCGACGAGTTCGTGGCGCTGACCACGGGCCGCGACACCCAGGCCGAGGTGGACGACCTCGCCGGGCGCATCATGCACGCGCTCTCCACGCCGATCCGCGTCGAGGGCCGCGAGCTGACCGTGCGCGGCAGCATCGGCATCGTCGAGGGCCCGGCCGGTGAGCGGGGCGCGGCGGAGGTGCTGCGCAGCGCCGACATCACGATGTACCGCGCGAAGTCCGCAGGCGGCAACCGCTTCGAGCTCGCCGACCCCGAGGCCGACGCCCGCGCCATCACTCGGCACGGCCTGACCACCGCGCTGCCCGCCGCCCTGGAGCGCGGCGAGTTCTTCATCGAGTACCAGCCCCTGGTGCACCTGGGCGACGGCAGCGTGCGCGGGGCGGAGGCGCTGGTGCGGTGGCTGCATCCGCAGCACGGCATCATCGGCCCCGACCGCTTCATCCCGCTCGCCGAGCACACCGGTCTGATCGTGCCGCTCGGCCGCTGGGTCCTCGAGGAATCGGTCCGCCAGGCCCGCACCTGGGAGGCGCGGCACAAGGACGCCGGGCCGCTGCGCGTGAACGTGAACCTCTCGCCCATGCAGCTGAACCACCCCGGCCTGGTCTCGGACACCGTGGAGATCCTGGAGCGCGCCGGCCTCGAACCGGGCGCGCTGTGCCTGGAGGTGACCGAGTCCGCGCTGATCGGCGCCGACGACGACCTGCTCAAGCCGCTGCGGCGGCTCGCCGAGATGGGCGTGGACATAGCCCTCGACGACTTCGGCACGGGTTATTCGAACCTCGCCAATCTGCGCCGCCTGCCGGTGAGCGTCCTCAAGCTCGACCGCTCCTTCACCCAGGGCATGCAGCACTTCCCGGCCGACCCCGTCGACCTGAAGATCGTCGAGGGGATCGTGGCGCTCGCCCACAGCCTGGACCTCGCGGTCACGGTCGAGGGAGTGGAGACGGGCGCCCAGGCGGATCAGCTGCGAGAGTTGGGCTGCGACACGGCACAGGGCTGGTACTACGCCAGGCCCGGCCCGCCGGACCAGCTGCACGAGCTGGCGCTTGCCGACGCGGTGAGCTGACGATCTGACGCTTTGAGGAGTACGGACATGGCGCCCGGAACCATCCAGTGGGTGTACGCCTTCGTGGACCGTCCCAAGGAGCGGTTCGCGAAAGCCCATGCGTTCTGGGCGGCGGTCACCGGAACGCGGCTCTCCGCGTTCCGGGGCGACGACGATCAGTTTGTGACGCTGCTGCCGGACGCGCTGCTTCCGGAGGGACCGCTGCCGGAGGAGGCCGACGCGTTCCTGAAGGCGCAGGCGGTCGAAGGTCCCGGCGGCGCGCACCTCGACTTCGCCGTGGAGGACGTACCGGCCAAGGCGCGCGAGGCCCGCGCGCTGGGTGCCGTCCCGGTCTTCGCGGAGGAGGGCCTGGAGGTCCTGCGCTCGCCCGGCGGCCAGCTGTTCTGCGTGGTGCGCTGGGAGGGCGAGAAGGTGCGCCCCGGGCCGCTCCTCGCACCGGACGGGACCACGAGCCGCCTCGACCAGGTGTGCCTGGACGTGCCGCCGGCGGTGTTCGAGGCGGAGAAGGCGTTCTGGCCCGCCTTCACCGGGTGGTCCGACCGCCCGGGTTCGCGCCCGGAGTTCCACCTCGTCGAGCCGGACCCGCGGCTGCCGATCCGCATCCTGTTGCAGCGCCTGGACACGGACGGACCGGCCGGGGCGCACCTGGACTTCTCCTGCTCCGACCTCGACGCGGACCGCGTCCGGCACGAGGCGCTTGGCGCCGAGACCGTGTGGCGCGGGCCGCACTGGATCGTCATGCGGGACCCGGCGGGCGGCACGTACTGCCTGACGATCAGGAACCCCGAGACGGGCGGCTTGCCCGACGCGCGCTAGCTTCGCTGGAACCTGCGGGCCGGTGGGGGCTTGCCGCGCAGTTCCCCGCGCCCCTCAGGCGGCGCTGGGAACCCCGTGACGGCACGGGGGGCGCCCCTCAGGGGCGCGGGGAACTGCGCGATCAGCCACGTCCCACCCGCAGTCCACGTACCGGCCTCACCGCGAAGCGGAAACTCACCGCTCCAGCAGCATCCGCTGCAGCTCGCGCGCAGCCCGTGGCGGAGCCACATCGCTGCGGTGGGCCAGGGCGATCGTGCGGTGCAGGGCGGGGCGGGCGAGGGGTGTCATCCGCAGGCCACGTCCCGCGCGTTCGGCGACCATGCGGGGTACGACCGCGACCCCGAGCCCGGCCCGCACGAAGCCGAGCACCGCGTCCATCTCGCCGCCCTCGACCGCGAACTCCGGCTCGAACCCCTCGGCCCGGCAGGCGGCGACCGTCAGTTCCCGCAGGTCGTAGCCGTGCCGGAACATCACCAGGCGCTCCCGTTGCAGATCGGCCACCCGTACCGACTTGCCGCCGAACTTCCGTGCGTCCGGGGACGACACCACGACCAGGTCCTCGCGGAGCAGCTCCACCGTGGTCAGGGCCGGAGAAGGAGTGGGGAGGGGGAGCACGACGACGGCCAGGTCCAGGGCGCCACGGGCCAGTTCGCGCACCAGGTCGTGGGAGCCGCTCTCCTCGAGCAGGAGCTGGATGCCGGGGTGGCGGTCGTGGAAGGCGCGCAGGACTTCCGGCAGCAGGCCGGTGCAGACGCTGGGGGTCGCTCCCAGGCGGATGCGGCCGCGGCGCAGCTGGGCCAGCTCCTGGACCTCGATGCGGGCGGTGTCGGCGTCCGCGAGGATGCGGCGGGCCAGCGGAAGCAGCGCCTCGCCCGCGTCGGTCAGCGCGATGTTGCCGCGGGCCCTGCTGAACAGTTCGGCGCCCAGCTCCTTCTCCAGGGCGCGGACCTGCTGGGAGAGCGAGGGCTGGGAGACATGGACCTGCTCGGCGGCCCGCGTGAAGTGCCGGGTCTCGGCCACCGCGACAAAGTAGAGGAGCTGTTGGAACTGCATATACGGCAGCGTACGGCCGATGATAGCCACTCGCTATCGAGATGAGCTGATCCATCTCTTGGACCGATCGGGACCTTCGGCCTTAGCGTCGGTCCCATGGCTCTGGCAACGCGGACGGACCGAAAACGGTCGTCGATGACGCGCACGATCTGGGACTCGTCCGTCGGCAAGAAGACAGTGATGGCCGTGAGCGGCCTGATCATGCTGCTCTACCTGATCGCCCACATGATCGGAAACCTGAAGATCTTCTTCGGGCCCGCGGAGCTCAACCACTACGCCCACTGGCTGCGCACGGTCGGCGAGCCCTTCATGCACTACGAGTGGACGCTCTGGCTGATCCGCGTCGTGCTCGTCGTCGCCGTGGTCGCGCACGCCGTCTCCGCGTACCAGCTGAGCCGCCGCGACATCAAGGCGCGCCCCGCCAAGTACGTCAACAAGAAGGCGGGCAAGAGCTTCGCCACCCGCACGATGCGCTGGGGCGGGATCATCCTCGCCCTGTTCATCGTCTGGCACATCCTGGACCTGACGACCGGCACCGTGCACCCGGGCGGCTACGAGCACCTGCACCCGTACCAGAACATCATCGACACGTTCTCCACGTGGTACGGCAACGTCATCTACATCGTGGCCGTCACCGCCCTCGGCTTCCACGTGCGCCACGGGCTGTGGAGCGCCGCGCAGACCCTCGGCGCGGGCAAGGCGACCCGCGACCGCGCCCTCAAGATCGTCGCCAATGGCCTCGCGCTGGTCCTGACGGCGGGCTTCGTCGTCGTCCCCGTGGCCGTCATGACCGGAGTGGTGAGCTAGCCGATGAATTCCTCCCGTGAGTACGCCGAGTATGAGACCGGAGAGCCGGTCGTCGACACCAAGGCACCGGCCGGTCCCGTCGCCGAGCGCTGGGACACCCGCCGCTTCGAGGCCAAGCTGGTCAACCCCGCCAACCGCCGCAAGCACACCGTGATCGTCGTCGGCACCGGCCTCGCGGGCGGCTCCGCGGGCGCCACACTCGCCGAACAGGGCTACCACGTCGTCCAGTTCTGCTATCAGGACTCGCCGCGCCGCGCCCACTCGATCGCCGCGCAGGGCGGCATCAACGCCGCGAAGAACTACCGCAACGACGGCGACTCGATCCACCGGCTCTTCTACGACACCGTCAAGGGCGGCGACTTCCGCGCCCGCGAGTCCAACGTCCACCGCCTCGCGCAGATCTCGGTGGAGATCATCGACCAGTGCGTCGCCCAGGGCGTCCCGTTCGCGCGCGAGTACGGCGGCCTCCTCGACACCCGCTCCTTCGGCGGCGTACAGGTCTCCCGGACGTTCTACGCACGCGGCCAGACAGGGCAGCAGCTTCTGCTCGGCGCGTATCAGGCGCTCAGCAGGCAGATCGCCGCGGGCAACGTGGAGATGCACGCGCGCACCGAGATGCTCGACGTGATCGTCGTCGACGGGCGCGCCCGCGGCATCGTCGCCCGCGACCTGATCACCGGCAAGATCGAGACGTACTTCGCCGACGCCGTGGTCCTGGCCTCCGGCGGCTACGGCAACGTCTTCTACCTGTCGACGAACGCCATGAACTCCAACGCCACGGCCGTCTGGCGGGCCCACCGGCGCGGCGCCTACTTCGCCAACCCCTGCTTCACGCAGATCCACCCCACCTGCATCCCGCGCACCGGCGACCACCAGTCGAAGCTGACGCTGATGAGCGAGTCGCTGCGCAACGACGGACGCATCTGGGTCCCCAAGGCCCAGGGCGACGACCGACCGGCGAACAAGATCCCCGAGGAGGAGCGCGACTACTACCTGGAGCGCATCTACCCCTCCTTCGGCAACCTCGTGCCCCGCGACATCGCCTCACGCGCGGCGAAGAACGTGTGCGACGAGGGCAGGGGAGTGGGCCCCGGCGGCCAGGGCGTCTACCTCGACTTCGCCGACGCCATCAAGCGCATGGGCAAGAAGGCGGTCGAGGCCAAGTACGGCAACCTCTTCGACATGTACGCGCGGATCACCGACGAGGACCCGTACAAGACGCCCATGCGGATCTACCCCGCCGTGCACTACACGATGGGAGGGCTCTGGGTCGACTACGACCTGCAGACCACCGTCCCGGGTCTGTTCGCCGTCGGTGAGGCCAACTTCTCCGACCACGGCGCCAACCGGCTCGGCGCGTCCGCCCTGATGCAGGGCCTCGCCGACGGTTACTTCGTGCTGCCGTCCACGATCAACGACTACCTCGCGCGCAACCCCCACCACGACGAGGTCTCCGACGAACACCCCGTCGTACGCGAGGTGTTGGACGAGACCGCCGACCGGATCACGCGGCTCCTCGCCGTCGACGGAGACCGCACCCCCGACTCCTTCCACCGCGAACTCGGCGAGCTCATGTGGGAGTTCTGCGGCATGGCCCGTACGGAGACGGGGCTGCGCAAGGCCCTGGAGCGCATCCCGCAGATCCGCGAGGAGTTCTGGCGCCGCCTCAAGGTGCCCGGCACCGGCGAGGAGTTCAACCAGTCCCTGGAGAAGGCGAACCGCATCGTCGACTACCTGGAGCTCGCCGAGCTGATGTGCCTCGACGCCCTGCACCGCGCCGAGTCCTGCGGCGGCCACTTCCGCGAGGAGTCGCAGACGCCGGACGGCGAGGCGGCCCGCGTGGACGAGGAGTTCTCGTACGCCGCCGCCTGGGAGTTCACCGCCACCGGTGCCGCCCCCGTCCTTCACAAGGAAGACCTCGTCTTCGAGTACGTCCACCCCACTCAGCGGAGCTACGCATGAAGCTCACCCTGCGCGTCTGGCGCCAGCAGAACGCCGACGCCGACGGCGCCATGTCCACCTACGAGGTGGACGGCATCTCGTCCGACATGTCCTTCCTGGAGATGCTGGACACCCTCAACGAAGAGCTCATCGTCAAGGGCGACGACCCCGTCGCCTTCGACCACGACTGCCGCGAGGGCATCTGCGGCGCGTGCTCGCTCGTCATCAACGGCGACGCGCACGGGCCCGAGCGCACCACCACCTGTCAGCTGCACATGCGGTCCTTCAAGGACGGCGACACGATCGACGTCGAGCCGTGGCGGGCCGCCGCCTTCCCGGTCGTCAAGGACCTGGTCGTGGACCGCTCGTCCTTCGACCGGATCATCCAGTCCGGCGGGTACATCAGCGCCCCGACCGGTGCCGCCCCCGAGGCCCACGCTGCGCCCGTGCCGAAGCCCGACGCGGACTTCGCGTTCGAGCACGCGGAGTGCATCGGCTGCGGCGCGTGCGTCGCCGCTTGCCCCAACGGCTCGGCGATGCTGTTCACTTCGGCCAAGGTCAATCACCTGGGCGTCCTGCCGCAGGGTGCCCCGGAGCGCGAGACGCGTGTCCTGGACATGGTCGCGCAGATGGACGAGGAAGGCTTCGGCGGCTGCACGCTGACCGGCGAGTGCGCCACCGCCTGCCCGAAGGGCATCCCGTTGCCCTCCATCTCCGCGATGAACAAGGAGTGGTTGCGGGCCACCAGGAAGGTGAGCCGATAGAGATGTGAGGGGCTGTGGGGATCTGCGGGTCGTTTGTGGCTGGTCGCGCAGTTCCCCGCGCCCCTGAGGGGCGCGTAGCTTCGCCGCATGCATCCCGGAGCGTACGACCCCGCCAGGCCGGCCGTCGTCACCGCCGACGGCACACGGACCCTCACCTACGGACAACTCGAAGAACGCTCCCTGCGGCTCGCGGATCATCTGCGGGCCGCAGGACTGCGTCGGGGCGATCACTTCGCCCTCCTGTGCGACAACGACCCGCGCGCACTGGAGGTCTACTGGGCGGCGCTGCGCTCGGGCCTCTATCTCACCGCCGTCAACCATCACCTCAGCACGGACGAAGCCGCGTACATCGTGCGCGACTGCGGGGCGAAGGCGCTGATCATCTCCGGCTCGCTCGCCGAACTGGGCGCCGCCGTAGAGGAGTTGGCGGGCGGTCCGCCGATCCTGCTCGGCCTCGACGACGGGACGTACGAGAAGGCCCTGGAGGCCGCGTCCGCCGAGCCGCCCGCCCACCAGCCGCGCGGCACCGACATGCTCTACTCCTCCGGTACGACCGGCCGCCCCAAGGGCATCAAACCCGCGCTGCCCGAGGGCGACGTGCGCGACGAGCCGAGCACCTACGTGCTGATCTTCCAGGCCATGTACGGCTTCGGCGAGGACACCGTCTACCTCTCGCCCGCCCCGATCTACCACGCGGCGCCGCTGCGCTTCTGCGGAGTCGTCACGTCGCTCGGCGGCACGGTCGTCCTCATGGACGCCTTCGACGCCGAGGACGCCCTCGCGGCGATCGAGCGGCACCGGGTCACGCACAGCCAGTGGGTGCCGACCATGTTCGTACGGATGCTGAAGCTGCCCGCACAGGTGCGCGAGCGGTACGACCTGTCGTCGATGAAGGTCGCCATCCATGCCGCCGCGCCCTGCGCCGTCGAGGTGAAGCAGCGGATGCTGGAGTGGTGGGGGCCCATCCTGTACGAGTACTACTCGTCGACGGAGGGCAACGGCATCACGTTCATCTCGCCCGACGAATGGCTGCGCAAGCCCGGCTCGGTGGGCAAGGACGGATTCCTCGGCGAGCTGCGGATCTGTGACGAGGCGGGCGAGCTCCTGCCGAGCGGCGAGACCGGCGTCGTCTACTTCGAGCGCGAGGAACTGCCCTTCCGCTACCACGGCGACGAGGACCGCACGCGCGGTGCCCAGCACCCCACGCACCCGAACTGGACCACCACGGGAGACATCGGGCACGTGGACGAGGACGGCTATCTCTTCCTCACCGACCGCAAGGCATTCATGATCATCTCGGGTGGGGTGAACGTCTATCCGCAGGAGGCCGAGGACTGCCTCGTGCTGCATCCGGCGGTCGCGGACGTCGCGGTGATCGGGGTGCCGGACGCGGAGATGGGGGAGGCCGTCAAGGCGGTGGTGTGCCCGGCCGACGGAGTGAGCGCCGGGCCCGGACTGGAGCGTGAACTGATCGCGTTCGTGCGCGAGCGTCTCGCCCACTACAAGGCGCCGCGTTCCGTGGACTTCACGGACACGCTGCCCCGCACCCCCACCGGAAAGCTGGCCAAGTCCTCCCTGCGCAAGTCCTATTGGGAGTAGGCCGGGCGGGGTCAGCCGCTGCGTCAGCCAAGGGCGCGTCCGGCCAGGACCGTCTCACGGAAGGACGCCACCACCGGCCGCAGATCGACGGCGTGCCAGGCCGCCCACAGGTGAACGGACGCCTTGTGCCAGGGCAGTTCGCGTACGGCGACGTCGTCCGTCGTGCCGCGCACCATGCTCTTCTGGATGAGCGCGAGACCAAGGCCCGAGGCGACCAGGCCGAGCGCGGTGAGCGGCTCGGCGGCGTCCAGTCGGATGTCCGGGGTGAAGCCGGAGGCCACGCACGAGGCGAGGAAGGCGTCACGCCAGGCCGGGTCCCGGGAGTTCTCGACCGCGATCCACGCCTGCCCGTCCAGGTCGTCCGGCGTCAACTCGGGCTGCGTGGCGAGCGGATGGGCCGCGGGCAGCGCGAGCAGCAGCGGATCTTCGAGGAGGGGCGCGGCCAGGAGATCCGGGTCGTCCTTCTCCGGCGGCTCCTGTACGAGGGCGATGTCCAGGCTCCGTTGCCGCAGGCCCTCGAACTGTTCCGCCGCGGAGAGGCTGTAGAGGGCGACGTGGATGCCGGGGCGCTCCTCCTGCAGGGTGCGCAGCGCGCCCGGCAGGACGCCGGTGTGCATGGCGTCGCCCACGTAGCCGATGCACAGGCCGCCCTCCTCGCCGCGGCCGAGCCTGCGGCCGAGGTTCTCCAGGCGGTCCGCGTGCCGGAGCAGGGCGCGGGCCTCGCTCAGGAAGACCCGGCCGTCGGCGGTGAGGCGGATGCGCTGCTGGCTGCGTTCGAACAGGACGAGGCCGAGCTGCTTCTCCAGCTGGGCGATCTGGCGGCTGAGGGGTGACTGGGAGATGTGCAGCGCCTCTGCCGCGCGGCCGACGTGTTCCGTCTCGGCCACGGCCACGAAATAGCGCAGTTGTCGCAGGTCAAGCATGTAAGACCTCGGAGGACTCAACTGTGTCCAAGCGAGTCTTGGACAGTCTCAAGCATCGATCCTAACCTCGAAGGCGCAAGGCCGACGGATCACCCGAACCCCCGGGAACCGTCGCAGATCCACCACCGCGAGGACTCACCCCATGAGCATCAAGCACCTCCTTCCCGGAGCGCTCGGCTTCGGCACCGCCCCGCTCGGCAACATGTTCCGCGCGATCCCCGACGCGGAGGCCGCGGCCACCGTCGAGGCCGCCTGGGACCAGGGCATCCGCTACTTCGACACCGCCCCCTTCTACGGCGCGGGCCTCTCCGAGATCCGGCTCGGCGACGTCCTCGCGGGCCATCCCCGCGACGACTACGTACTGAGCACGAAGGTCGGCCGCGTCATCCTGGACGAGGTCGAGGACCCCGCCGCCCGCGACCTCGGCGAGAAGGGCGGCCTCTTCGAGCACGGCCGCCCGAACAAGATGGTCAACGACTACACGGCCGACGCCACCCTGCGCTCCGTCGAGGACAGCCTGAAGCGGCTGAGGACGGACCGGCTCGACATCGTGTGGGTGCACGATGTCGCGCAGGACTTCTACGGCGACGCGTGGCTGGCCGCCTACGAGCAGGCCCGTACGGGCGCCTTCCGCACCCTGGACCGGCTGCGCGACGAGGGTGTCATCAAGGCCTGGGGCCTCGGCGTCAACCGCGTGGAGCCGCTCGAACTCACCCTGGACCTGGACGAGCCGAAGCCCGACGCCTTCCTCCTCGCGGGCCGCTACACCCTCCTCGACCACGATCGCGCCCTCCAGCGGCTGTTGCCGGCCGCTGCCGCCAAGGACGTCGACGTCGTCGTGGGCGGGCCCTACTCCTCGGGCATCCTGGCGGGCGGACAGCACTTCGAGTACCAGCAGGCACCCGCGGAGATCGTCGCCAAGGTCGAGCGCATCAAGGCACTCGTCGAGCGGCACGGCGTCGGCATCAAGTCCGCCGCCCTGCAGTTCTCCCTCGCCCACCCGGCGACGGTGGCGGCGATCCCCGGCGCCACCAGGCCAAGCCGCATCGCCGAGGACGTCGCCGCGCTGGGCGAGAAGATCCCCGCCGCGTTCTGGACCGACCTGCGCGCGGAGAAGCTGATCGCCGAGGACGCGCCGGTGCCCACCGCCTGACCTGCAGCAGACCCTCGCCACCTGAGGAAAGCGGCTGCCCGTCAGACCCGGGCGGTGAACTTGACCTCGACCAGGAGCTCCGGGAAAGCCAGCCGCGGGGTGCCGACCATCGTGCTGGCCACCTGCGGGTCCGGCCGCCCGTAGGCCTCCTTGCGCACGGGCCCCGCCGCGGCGTCGGTCGCCTCGACGTCGAGGGCGTAGATGACTTCCTCGACGACGTCGTCGAGCGATGCGCCGAAGCGCCCGAGCAACTCCGCCGCGTTGGCGTAGCACTGGCGCAATTGCTCGCCCGTGCGGGAGAAGTCGGTGACCCGTCCGGCATCATCGACGGGGGCGGGGGCGATCACTTCCGTACCGCTGTGGGACACCTGGCCGGACAGATAGATGGTGTCGCCGCGTCTGACCGCCTGTGCGTACCCGTAGGTCTTCTCCCACGGGACGCCGAAACTCTCGACTTGCTGTGCGCTGCTCATGAGGTCGACGGTATGAGGCGGTCCAGGGGCGGACCAGGATCGGCTGTGCCACTTAGGGCAAGGATCGTGCCAGAGCCGGCATCAGGTCCTGACCCAGGTCCGCGATGGTACGAGGGGGAGCAGTTGGGATTCGCTGAAGGTGCAGAAGGCCGGACGGTGGTCGCGATCCTGGTGATGCCGCGGGTGTTCGCGCTCGACGTCAGCATCCCCGAGCACGTCTTCGGGCGGCATCCGGGCTATCGCGTCCTCGTGCGCGGGGACGTGAGCGGAGATGCGGGCGGAGACGTGAGCGGCGGGGCCTCGCTCGCCGACGTCGAAACCGCCGACATCGTCGTCGTGCCCGGTTACGAGGAACCGCACGTCCCGGTCCCGGACGCCTACCTGAAGGCGCTGCGGATCGCCGTCGAACGGGGTGCCCGTGTCGTGGCCATCTGCACAGGGGTGTTCGCGCTCGCGGCCTGCGGAATCCTGGACGGCAGGTCGGCCACGACGCACTGGCGCCATACCGAGGAACTCCGTCTGGCCTATCCGCGCGTGGACGTCGTCGAGAATCGCGTGTTCACCGAGGACGGCGCCATTCTCACGTGCGCGGGCGGCGGCGCCGGAATCGACGCATGCCTCCATGTCGTCGACAGGGACTTCGGTAAGGCCGCCTCGGACGGCGTGGCAAAGGACCTCGTCTTCTCCTCCACCCGTGGCGCGAACGAACCGCAGTACAGGGACGCGCCCGCACCGCCGCGCGACAGCCTGCGGGCAACGCGCGAGTGGGTCCTCGACAACCTGGGGGCCGCGATCACCGTGCAGCGGCTCGCCGACCACAGCCTGCTGTCGCGGCGGACCCTCGTCCGTCGTTTCGTGCGCGAGACGGGCCTGCCACCCATGCAGTGGGTCACCCTGCAGCGGATTCTCGACGCGCGCCGGCTTCTGGAGACCTCGGACCGGTCCGTGGAGAGGATCGCCGGGACGACGGGATTCGGGTCGGCCGCCAATTTCCGGACGCTCTTCCGAAGGGAGGTGGGAGTAACCCCCACCGCCTACAGAAAGCTTCACGCGAAGCCACCGAAACCGCCTGAATGATCTACTGGACATCGGGGACAGGACGGAGGCCACGCTTGGGGCCGCCCAGTCGCACCGCACGCAGCAGGAGGTAACACAACATGCTCGTCGATCTCTCCGGCAAGACCGCCCTCGTCACCGGATCTACCCAGGGGATCGGGGCGGCCATCGCGGCCGGCCTGGCCAAGGCGGGCGCCCGGGTGGCCGTCAACGGCCGCTCGGCCGCCTCCGTCGACAAGGCCGTCAACCGGCTGAAGGGGGAGCACGGCGCCGCCGAGTTCTTCCCGGCCCCCGGCGACATCTCCACCGACGAGGGCGCCGCACAGGTCTTCGCGGCCGTTCCCCGGGCGGACATCCTCATCAACAACCTGGGCATCTTCGGCGCGGAGCCCGCCCTCGACATCAGCGACGACGAATGGCGCCGCTACTTCGAGGTCAACGTACTGACCGCCGTCCGCATGATCCGCCACTATCTGCCGGGCATGAAGGACCGCGCGTGGGGCCGTGTCCAGAACATCGCCAGCGACTCGGCGCTCGTCACCCCGGCTGAGATGATCCACTACGGCACGTCGAAGACGGCGCTCCTCGCGGTCTCCCGGGGCTTCGCGAAGGAGGCCGCCGGATCGGGCGTGACCGTCAACTCCGTGATCGCGGGCCCCACGCACACCGGCGGCGTGGAGGACTTCGTGTACGAGCTGGTCGACCCCGCCCTGCCCTGGGACGAGGCTCAGCGGGAGTTCATGGTCAAGCACCGCCCGCAGTCCCTGATCCAGCGGCTCATCGAGCCGGAGGAGATCGCCCACATGGTGGTCTACCTCAGCTCCCCCCTGGCCTCGGCCACGACGGGCGGCGCACTCAGGGTGGACGGCGGCTACGTGGACGCGATCGTCCCGTAGCGAAGCCGCCTCACCCCGTTGGCCCGCGACGCCTAGTCGTTGGTGGTCACACGGACGTAGTCGACGACCAGTTGCTGCGGGAAGCTCGTGTTGCCGTCGGGGTCGCCGGGCCAGTAGCCGCCGACCGCGAGGTTGAGGATCAGGAAGAAGGGCTTGTCGAAGACCCACTGCTTGCCGCCGAGGTCGGCGGGGGTGCGGGTCTGGTAGACGTTGCCGTCCACGGACCACGTGACCTTGTTCGGTGACCAGTCCACGGCGAAGGTGTGGAACTTGTCCGCGAACGCCTCGCCGCCGGGCAGGGTGTAACCCGCGCCGATGCCGCCGGAGCCCGAGTAGCCGGGGCCGTGCAGGGTGCCGTGGACGGTGCTCGGCTCGAAGCCGACGTTCTCCATGACGTCGATCTCACCGCTCTGGGGCCAGCCCACGCTGCCGATGTCGGCGCCGAGCATCCAGAACGCCGGCCACATGCCCTGCCCGCGCGGCACCTTCATGCGGGCCTCGACATGGCCGTACGTCTGCGTGAACTTGCCGGAGGTGTTGAGGCGGGCCGAGGTGTACTCGCAACGGCCGTACCAGCACTGGTAGTTCTCGGGGTTCTCCTTGCGGGCGGTGATGACCAGGTTGCCCTGGCCGTCGAGGGCCGCGTTCTTGTTGCCCGAAGTGTAGAACTGCCGCTCGTGGTTGTTGACGTTGTCGCCGGTCTCGATCTGCCACTTGCCGCCGTCGACCGCCGAGCCCGCGGGCCCGTTGAAGTCGTCGGTGAAGGTGGCGGCCGCCGCGGCGGGGGTGGGGGAGGGGGCCGCCGAGGCTCCGGAGGGGAGACCGGTCAGGGCCGTCGCACAGCAGGCCAGGGCGGCTGTGGTGAGCGCCGCACGGCGGCGCCAAGAGGTATGCACTGTCATCACTTCGCTTCACGTGGGGGTGGCGAGAGAGTGGGGGGTGCTGAGTGCTGAGGCGTACGCACAGGCTGTCAAGGCATGCGCATGACAATTCGGTGTCGAGAACTGAACGCGGCGAGTGATCAACCCCGCCGCTTTGTTCAGTACTTGATTTAAGGCAGACTCCGGTGCGCCGTCAAGGAGTTGGTGTGTACCAACCTCAGCGGCGCCCTTCCATCGCCCGCGCCAGATACGGCGCCGTCCGGCTCCCCGCGGTCTGCGCCACCACCCCGGGCGGCCCCGCGGCGACCACGTGTCCGCCCTGGTCACCGCCCCCGGGGCCCAGGTCGATCACCCAGTCCGCGCCGGCCACCACCGCCATGTCGTGCTCGACGACCACCACCGAGTGGCCCGCGTCGACCAGGCCGTGCAACTGGCGCATCAGGACCTCGACATCGGCCGGATGGAGCCCGGTGGTCGGCTCGTCCAGGAGGTAGAGCGTGTGACCGCGCCTGACCCGCTGCAGCTCGCTCGCCAGCTTGATCCGCTGGGCCTCGCCGCCCGACAGCTCCGTCGCGGGCTGCCCGAGGCGCAAGTAGCCGAGCCCCACGTCGAGGAGTGTGCGCAGGCTGCGCGCCACGGCCGGGGTGTCCGCGAAGAACTCCGCGGCCGCCTCCACCGTGAGGTCGAGCACCTCCGCGATGTTCCGTTCCTGGTACGTCACTTCGAGGGTCTCGGGGTTGTAGCGAGCGCCCCCGCAGTCCGGGCAGGGAGCGTACGTGCTGGGCAGGAAGAGCAGCTCCACGCTCACGAATCCCTCGCCCTGGCAGGTCTCGCACCGTCCGCCCGCCACGTTGAAGGAGAAGCGGCCGACTCCGTAACCCCGGGTGCGTGCCGCGTCCGTGGCCGCGAAGACCTTGCGCACGACGTCGAAGAGACCCGTGTAGGTGGCCAGGTTGGAGCGGGGCGTGCGGCCGATCGGCTTCTGGTCGACGCACACCAGGCGTTCCACGCCGTCGAGGTCCTCGGTGACCTCGCCGATGAGCGTGGACTTGCCCGAGCCGGAGACGCCGGTGACCGCGGTGAAGGCGCCGAGCGGGAACTCGGCCGTCACCTCGCGCAGGTTGTGCCGGCTGACGGGGCCCACCTTCAGCCAGCCGCGCGGGTCACGCACCTCGCGCGGCGGCGCGGACTCACGCCCGAAGAGGAAACGGGCCGTCGCGGACTCCGTGACGCCCTCCAGGTCCGCCACCGGGCCGCTGTGCAGCACCAGCCCGCCGTGCTCACCGGCGTCCGGACCCACGTCGACGAGCCAGTCCGCGTGGCGCATGACATCGAGATGGTGCTCCACGACGAAGACCGAGTTCCCCGCGGCCTTGAGCCGGTCGAGGACGGTGAGCAGGGACTCCGTGTCCGCCGGGTGCAGACCGGCCGACGGCTCGTCCAGGACGTACACGACGCCGAAGAGCCCCGAGCGGAGCTGGGTCGCAAGGCGCAGCCGTTGCAGTTCGCCGGCGGAGAGGGTGGGGGTGGCGCGGTCCGGGCTCAGATAGCCGAGGCCCAGCTCGGTGATCGTGTCGATGCGGGCGAGGAGATCCGCGGCCAGGACCCGGGCCGCCTCCGAACTCGCCGTGCCCTGAAGAGACTTGGCGAGTTCCGACAAGGGGAGCGCCGCGAGATCGGCGATCGTGCGGCCCGCGAAAGTGACCGCCATCGCCTCCGGGCGCAGCCTGCTGCCGCCGCACGCGGGGCAGTCGGAGCTCGCCAGGAACCGCTCGGCCTTGGTGCGCAGGGTCTGGCTCTTGGAATCCGAGAACGTCTTCATCACATAGCGCCGGGCGCTCATGTACGTGCCCTGGTACGGGCGTTGGATGCGGTCCGCGTCCCGCACGGGGTGCACCGTGACCACGGGCTGCTCGTCGGTGAACAGGATCCAGTCCCGGTCGGCCTGCGGCAGCTCGCGCCAGGGACGGTCGACGTCGTGTCCCAGGGCGTCGAGGACGTCGCGGAGGTTCTTGCCCTGCCAGGCGCCGGGCCAGGCGGCGATGGCGCCCTCGCGGATGGACAGGGACGGGTCGGGGACCAGGAGTTCTTCGGTCGTGCCGTGCACCCGGCCCATCCCGTGGCACTCCGGGCAGGCCCCGGCCGCCGTGTTCGGCGAGAAGGCGTCCGAATCGAGACGCTCGGCGCCCTCGGGATAGGTGCCGGCGCGCGAGAACAGCATGCGCAGCGAGTTCGAGAGGTTCGTGACCGTGCCCACCGAGGAGCGGGACGTGGGCGCGGAGCGGCGCTGCTGGAGCGAGACCGCCGGCGGAAGCCCGGTGATCTCCCCGACCTTCGGTGCCCCCACCTGATGGATCAGCCGCCGCGCGTACGGGGCCACGGACTCGAAGTAGCGGCGCTGGGCCTCCGCATAGACCGTCCCGAAGGCGAGCGACGACTTGCCCGAGCCGGACACCCCCGTGAAGACCGCGAGGACATCGCGCGGGATGTCGACGTCGACGTCGCGGAGGTTGTGCTCGCGGGCACCCCGGACACGTACGAACGGATCGTGGGGGCTGTGCATGGGGACTCCGTGGGCGGCTCGGGGGCAAACCCCACGATTCTAGGTCCCGGCCAGACCCGCGACCCGAGCCAGGCGCCGGAAGGAGTCGAGGAGGGCCTCGCGGTCGTACGTACTGGTCGTGACCAGCACTTCCTGGGCCCCGCTCTCCTTGATCAGCATTTCGAGCTCGTCGGCGACCTGCTCCTCCGTGCCATGGATGTGGCCGAGGAGACCGGACTCGTAGAAGCCGCGCTCCTTCTCGGTCATCGTCATGTCCGGCGACTCGACGCGCTCGGCCGGGGGCAGGGGCGGGAAGGTGCCGTGGGTGCGTGAGTACGCCATCGACCACGCCTCCGGTATCAGCAGGCGGCGGGCCTCCTCGGGGGTCGCGGCGACCGCGACCGTGCCCGAGATGACCACGTACGGCTCGCTCGACCACTCCGACGGGCGGAACGTGGCGCGGTAGTGATCGATGCCGCGCAGCATCTTCTCGCGGCTCCTGATGTCGCCGATGACCATCGGAAGCCCGGCCCGGGCCGCGACGGTGGCTCCCTCGCCGATGGCCAGGACGAACGGCGGCACGGTCATGCCCTCGCTGGGGCGTGCGTGCGCTCCGGTGTCCGACGTGCCGCGGAACCAGCCCAGGAGCTCCGTGAGCTGCGCGGCGAAGTCCTCGGCGTCGTGCTTGTCCCGGCCCAGCGCCTTGCGCACCCCGTCGGTGAACCCCACCGAGCGCCCGAGCCCCATGTCGACGCGCCCGGGGAAGAGCGCTTCGAGGACCCCGAACTGCTCGGCGACGACCAGAGGTTGATGGTTCGGCAGCATCACGCCGCCCGTGCCGACCCGGATGGTGCGCGTCGCGGCCGCGACCGCGGCGGCGAGGACCGTCGGCGCGGAGCCCGCGACGCCCGGCACCGCGTGGTGCTCCGACACCCACAGCCGGTGATACCCGAGCCCTTCGAGCTCCTGCGCAAGGCGCACGGTGTCGCGCAGGGCCTCGGGTCCCTCGTGCCCCTCACGGGTGCGGGAGCGGTCGAGGACGGAGAAGCGGGTGGATCCGATCACTGAGGTCACGACAGGTTCAACACCTGAGCGGCGCCAGGATTCCCGGGCCCGGCGGCCGGAAGGGGGCCGGGGTCGGGCCAGGCTGTCGGAGGAACTGCCTAGGCTGGGCGCGTGAGCGACGACAGCAGGCCGCTGGCCGTATTCGACCTGGACAACACCCTCGCGGACACCGCGCACCGCCAGCGCTTCCTGGAGCGCAGGCCGCGGGACTGGGCATCCTTCTTCGCGGCGGCTCCGGACGACCCGCCGCTGGCCCAGGGAGTCGAGCTGGCCCTGGAGTCCGCGCGCGAGTGCGAGGTCGTCTACCTCACGGGCAGGCCCGAGCGGTGCCGCGAGGACACCGTGGCGTGGCTCGCGGCCCAAGGGCTCCCGGAGGGGCGCGTCTGGATGCGCCGCAACGACGACCGGCGGCCCGCCCGCCGGACCAAGCTGGAGATCCTGCGGAAGATCTCCAGGTCCCGCGAGGTCCGGATGCTGGTGGACGACGACGAGCTGGTGTGCGACGAGGCCGAACGGGCGGGCTTCACGGTCGTACGGGCGCGCTGGGCGAGCACGTCGGCCGCGTTGAAGGACGCTCAGGAGCGCGAAGGGCGGACGTGACCGTTCGGGCGCCGGCCCACGGTGAGGGTCAGGCGCTGTCGCCGTCCTCAAGGCGGAACCCGACCTTCAGGCCCACCTGGTAGTGCTCGATCTCGCCGTTCTCGATGTGGCCGCGCACCTGGGTGACCTCGAACCAGTCCAGCGAGCGCAGCGTCTGCGAGGCGCGGGCGATGCCGTTGCGAATGGCCTGATCGACGCCCTCGTGCGAGGTGCCGACGATCTCGGTGACCCGGTAGGTGTGGTCGGACATGAGGCAGTTCCTCTCCGCCGTGTGGTGACGTCACAGCTGTGTGGTGACGTCACTCCACCGTGCCCCACCACACGGCGGTGCGCGAGGCGGTGGCGCCCGGTGCTCGGCGGCACCCTCCAGTTCGAGCCGCGGGACGAGAACGGCACCGGAATCTCGGATTTCGGTGCCGTTGCCCCTTGACCGACCCATTGGTACAGACCAAACTCCAGCCATACCCGTTCGAGCCATCGCTCACCCCCCGCGTCGGGCCGCCCCTCCCTGTCCGCAGGCAGAAAGTGACCCACGTGAAACCGCACCGCCGTGTCGCCATGTCCCTGACCCTCGTCCTCGCCGCCACCACGCTGCTCCCCGGCTGCGGTGCCCTGCCGGGCGGTGGAGAGGACCGGCGGACCGTCACCGTGTGGCTCATGCGGGGCAGCGCGTCGGCGGAGTTCATCAAGCGGTTCACCACGGACTTCGAGAAGCGCAACGGCGACCTCGACCTCGAGATACGCCTCCAGGAGTGGACCGGCATCGGCGGCAAGGTCAAGGCCGCGCTCAAGGCCGAAGAGGGGCCCGACGTCATCGAGGTCGGCAACACCCAGGTCGCCCAGTACGTCGACGAGGGCGGGCTCTACGACCTCACCCTGGAGTCCGCGCGCGACCTCGGCATGAAGGACTGGCTGCCGGGTCTCGCCGAGCCGGGGCGCTACAACGGCAGTCAGTACGGCATCCCCTGGTACGCCGCGAACCGCGTCGTCATCTACAACAAGGACCTCTTCGCGCGGGCCGGGATCGAGAAGCCGCCGAAGACACGCGCGCAGTGGATCGCCGACACGGAGCGCCTCAACTCCGGCGGCGACCAGGGGATCTACCTGGCAGGCCAGGACTGGTACACGCTGGCCGGGTTCATCTGGGACGAGGGCGGCGAGCTCGCCACGGAGGCCAAGGGGTCACGCGGCGTGTGGGAGGGCAGCCTGCACACGCCCGCGGCGCTGCGGGGCATGGACTTCTACCGGCAGCTTCAGGCGTTGGGCGAGGGCCCGCGCGACGCGGACGAGGAGCATCCGCCGCAGGCCGGGGTGTTCGCAAAGGGAGACGTGGCGCAGATCGTCGCCGTGCCCGGGACGGCGCGCGCCATCGAGGAGGCGAACCCGAAGCTGAAGGGGAAACTCGGCTACTTCCCGATCCCCGGCAAGACGGCGGCGAAGCCGGGTGCCGTCTTCACCGGCGGATCGGACCTCGTGGTGCGCGGGAAGACCGAGGACCGTGCGGGCGCGGTCGCCGTGATCGAGGCGCTCGCGGGCAAGAAGTGGCAGACCGACCTGGCCAGGACGATGAACTACGTGCCGAACAAGACGACGCTCGCCTCCGCCGTCTCGGGATCGGAGGGGGTCGCCGCGATGGCCGAGGGCGCCGCGCGGGGCCGGGCGACACCGGCCTCGCCGAAGTGGGCCGCCGTGGAGGCGGACAACCCCATCAAGGCGTACATGTCCAAGGTCCTCGCCGGAGGTGACCCGGCGACGGAGGCGAAGGCCGCCTCGCGCCGGATCACCCGGGAGCTGGACGTCAGCGCGCCACGCTGAGCGACAGCGCGAAGCGTGCCCTCTCGTCCGTCCACCAGTGGGTCAGCTTCAGGTCGGCGGCGGACAGCTCGGACCGTACGCTCTCCTCGCGGAACTTGGCCGAGATCTCGGTGCGCATCTCCTCGTGGCGGTCGAAGTCGACCGCGAGATCGAGTGCCGGGATCTTCACCGTCTGGGCGGCCAGGGAGCGCAGGCGCATCTCGATCCACTCGTGCTCGCTGTCCCAGACGGCCACGTGCGAGAACGCGTCGGGGTCGAAGTCCGCGCCGAGCTCGCGGTTGATCACGGTCAGGACGTTCTTGTTGAAGGACGCGGTGACGCCCGACCCGTCGTCGTACGCCGACACGAGCACCGACTCGTCCTTCACCAGGTCCGTGCCGAGCAGCAGTGCGTCACCGGGGGAGAGCAGGGTGCGCACCGACGACAGGAACGCCGAGCGCTCCGCGGGCAGCAGGTTGCCGATCGTGCCGCCGAGGAAGGCGACGAGCCGCGGCCCCGGCGTGCCCGGCAGGGCGAGACCGCCGGTGAAGTCGGCGATCAGGGCGTGCACGTTCAGGGAGGGGCGCGAGGCGATCAGGGTGTTGGCGGCGCCGGTCAGGGCGCTCTCGCTCACGTCGACGGGCACGTAGGTGTGCAGGTCCGCGAGCGCGTCGATCAGATGGCGGGTCTTCTCCGAGGAGCCCGAGCCCAGCTCGATGAGCGTGCGCGCGCCCGTCGCCGCGGCGATCTCCGCGGCACGGGTCTGCAGGATCTCGCGCTCGGCACGCGTCGGGTAGTACTCGGGAAGCGTGGTGATCTCGTCGAAGAGAGCGCTGCCCCGCGCGTCGTAGAACCACTTGGGCGGCAGCGTCTTGGGGGTTCGGGTGAGGCCGTGCAGGACGTCGGCGCGCAGAGCGGCGTCCGTGGCGTCCACGGGCAGGGTGCGGGTCAGCTGGAACGGGCTCACGCGGTGGGCTCCTTGAGCGGGGTCAGCAGGACATCGGTACGGCTTGCGGCGAGCAGGGTGCGGTCGGGGACCTGCCGCCAGTGCGGGTCGTCGTCGTAGGGCTCGGAGGCCACGACGGTGCGGCGGCCCGGTTCGGCGAGGTACCAGAGGCTGTCGCCCCAGGCGGTCGCGGCGATCGTCTCGCCGTTGGTGAGCAGCAGGTTGAGGCGTGAGCCGGGGGCCGCCTCGGCGACCTCGGTCACGGTGTCCGCGAGGGCCTGGCCCTCGTCGTCACCGCTGCGCAGTCGGCGCAGGACCATGGCCCACACCAGCGCGGAGTCGCAGCGTGCCTCCATGGAGAGCAGGTCCGCGGGCGGCAGGAGGCGCGACAGCCGGGCCAGCGAGCCGGGCCAGCCCGTGACCGCGCCGTTGTGGCTGAACAGCCAGGTCCCGGCGGCGAAAGGCGCCGCCGCGGCCTCACCGTCCGCGCCCGCCTCGGTCGCGTCGCGCACCGCGGCGAGCAGGGCCCCGGACCGGACGACCCGGGCGAGGTCGGCGAAGGACTGGTCGCCCCAGATGGGCCCGGAGCGGCGGTAGCGGGCGGGCACCGGGTCACCGTCGGCGTACCAGCCCACCCCGAAACCATCGGCGTTGACCGTGCCGTGGCGCTGGTGGCGCGGCGCCCACGACTGGCGCAGCAAGCTGTGCACGGGGTCCACTAGGAGCTTGCCCAGTGGTTCGTCCGGCCCGAGGAAGGCCAGGTGACGGCACATCAGCGGGCCTCCGTCGGGCTCGCGTCGCGCGCGGTGCGGAACCCGGAGAAGATCTGCCGCCGGACCGGGTGGTCCCAGTTGCGGAACGTGCCCCGGCAGGCGACCTCGTCCACGGAGAACGCCCCGCCGCGCAGCACCTTGTAGTCGCCGCCGAAGAAGACGTCCGAGTACTCGCGGTAGGGGAAGGGGGCGAACCCCGGGTAGGGCAGGAAGTCGCTGGAGGTCCACTCCCACACGTCGCCGATCAACTGGCGTACGCCGAGCGGTGATTCACCGGCCGGGTAGCTGCCGGCCGGAGCCGGGCGGAGGTGGCGCTGGCCCAGGTTCGCGCGCTCGGGCGTGGGGTCCGCGTCGCCCCACGGGTAGCGCATCGAGCGGTCGGAGGCCGGGTCGTGCCGGGCGGCCTTCTCCCACTCCTCCTCGCTGGGCAGACGCCGGCCCGCCCAGCGGGCGTAGGCGTCCGCCTCGTACCAACTGACGTGCAGCACCGGCTCGTCGGGCGGCACGGCCTCGACCGTCCCGAAGCGGCGGCGCAGCCACTGGCCGCCCTCTCGGCGCCAGAAGAGCGGCGCCGAGAGTCCGTTGCCGCGGACCATGTCCCAGCCCGCCGGGGCCCACCACCGCTGCTCCTCGTAGCCGCCGTCGGCGATGAAGCGCTGGAAATCGGCGTTGGTCACCGGCGTCGTGTCGATGAAGAACGGCGGGACCAGGCGGTGGTGTGCCGGGCGTTCGTTGTCCAGCGCCCAGGGCTCGGCGGAGGTGCCCATGGTGAACGGGCCGCCGGGTACGAGGACTTCGGCGGGGCCGCTGAACGGCGGCGCGGGCGCGGGGTCGGGTGCCGTGAGCGCCGTGGGTCCCGAGCGCAGCTGATGGGTGATCAGCATTGTCTCGTCGTGCTGCTGTTCGTGCTGCGCGATCATGCCGAACGCGAAGCCCGCATCCGTCAGCGGCGAACCGCGGAAGGGTGTGCTCTCCAGGACGTCGAGCGCCCGCCCGCGCACGTCGGCCGCGTACCGGCGGGCCTCGGCGGGCGCGAGCAGCGGCAGGCTCGGCCGCTCGGAGCGGGGGTGCTCGAAGGCGTCGTACAGGCCGTCGATCTCGGGCCGCATGGCGTCACGGCCCGCCACCGCCCGCAGCAGCCACATCTCCTCCTGGTTGCCGATGTGGGCGAGGTCCCAGACCAGGGGCGACATCAACGGCGAGTGCTGTGCGGTCAGTTCGGGCTCCTCGATGCACGTGGTGAGGAGCGAGGTGCGGTCCCTGGCGGCCAGCAGAGCCGCCTGGGCGCGTCGGCGAAGCGCATCGGGATCGCTGACGGTTCCGGTCATCGGAGGATGCCCTTCTCGTGCTCGTGTTCGTGGTCGTGGTGGTGGCCGTGGCCGTGCGGATTGCCGTCGAGCAGGTCGTCCGCGGGGCAGCGGCCGCGCGCGACATACCGCTCGGCGTACGCGGCGACGGCCTCGCACACCTCGGTGCCCGCGCCGAGGCGGGGCAGCGCGTCGAGGGCCGCCGCGAAACACGCGGCCGCGGCCTCGCGCAGCTCCGGGTCGGTGAGCCCGTCCCGTGCCGCGTCCAGCCACAGCGGGCTGCGCGGCGCCGCGGGCGCACCCGGCGGGCACGCGCGCTCGGCCAGCGGCTTCACGGTGCGGTAGGCGGTCTCGGCGGCCTGCGGGTCGTCGAACAGCGCGCTCGTCACCGCGAGCGGCACGATCCAGCCGTGCTGTCCCGGCTGGGCGTCGACCATCCGCAGCTCCAGGTGACCGCGCGGACGTACGGGCGGGAAGAGCGTGGTCAGGTGGTAGTCGAGGTCGTCGCGCGTGGGCGGGCGCGGCGCCCCCGAGCGGGCCCAGTCACGGAAGGTCAGCCCCTCCGGGACGGCCCAGGGCGCGTCGTCGTCGCCGTCCTGGGATCTGACGAACATCACCGGCGCGTCCAGGGCGTGCCGGGCCCAGGCCGCCCGCGGCTCCACGTCCAGCGGCGGTGCGCCCGACGTGCCCGGGGCGACGGATGCCCATACGGCCTGCCGCGTGGAACGCCAGCCGGTGTAACGCCCGTTCTGGAACGGGGAGTTGGCGAACGCGGCGACCAGTACGGGGCCCAGCAGATGCGCGAGCCGCCAACGGCGTCCGTAGCCGAGCGGGCCCGGCTCCTCGTGCCCCGCGTCCAGGCAGATCTGCACGGACGCCGTGGAGCACATCATGCGGCGGCCCGCGGGACCCGTGCGGTCGAGGTAGCACTCCATCGCGTCATAGCGCGGCCGGTGCAGGATGCGCGACGGCGGGCGCCAGGGATCGGCACCGAGCCCGGTGAGCGTCAGGTCCAGGGCGGCGAGGCGATCGCGTACGAGGGAGAGATCCGCCGATACGGCGGTCACGCACTCCATGAGCGAGGCGGCGGGGAGCGAGCTGAGCTCCAGCTGGCCGCCTGGTTCGACGGTGATCAGGGAGTGCAGGGGCAGGGCCCGCAGTGCGGCGTAGGCCGCTTCCAGGCGGGCGGGGGACACGGGCAGATGGAGCCGGTGCGGCTCGTGGATCAGCCATTCCAGTTCGACACCGGTGATGCGCGGTGGCCCGGTCTTGAAGCAGATGCCGGCGACCAGCGCCTCTGCCTCGGACTCGGATACCGCGGTGCCGTACTTCGCGCGGTACGTCGTACAGTCACCCTCGGGCATGCTGAGGTCCTCCTGTTCAAGTCCTGCCTGGTCCAGCGGTTGTGGACCACCCGGCCGACTCGGTCGGGGTGGCCGGGGCCGGTCGGGGTCGGCAGCGCTCACACCACCCAAGACCCTGACGGCCGTTCGCACAAGAGTGCCCCTGGGGCCATGCCGGTGCCAGGGAATTCTGTTGCGGCGGGCGTCGGTGAAAGCTCACGATGCGTTCATGTGTGAGTCGGGGGACGGAAAAACGTCCGGTTCGGGGGAGTCGGCATGAGTGCGCGACTGCGCGGAATCGCGCAGCAGACCGAGGAGATCGTGGCCGCGGGGCGGTACGTCGCTCCGGGTGGCCACGAGGTGGTGATCGCGGATGCCGTGGACGCCGCGCGCTCCGGCACGCGGATGTTCGGTCCGGCGGCCCTGGATGTGACTGCGGTGACTCCCGTGCCGCCGCCAGAGCTGATCTCCACGGTAGTCGAGGTCACCGGGGAGAGCAGCTTGGAGGCCGCGCGGCGGCTGACGGCCGCGGGCGGGGGCCCGGTGGCCGTCCTGAACTTCTCCTCCGCGCGCAATCCCGGCGGCGGCTATCTGAACGGCGCCCAGGCGCAGGAAGAGGCACTCTGCCGCGCCTCGGCCCTCTACACGTGCGTGCGCTCGGCCCGCGATTTCTACGACCACCACCGCGCCCACCGCGACCCCTTCTACACCGACCGCGTGATCCACTCCCCGGCCGTGCCGGTCTTCCGCGACGACAAGGGACGGCTGCTCGACCAGGCGTACGAGGTCGGTTTCCTGACCTCGGCGGCGCCGAACGCGGGCGTCGTGCTGCGCCAGGCCCCCGAACGCGTGAAGGATCTTCCGGCCGCCCTGGCCCGGCGCGCCGAGCGGGTCCTGGAGACCGCCGCCGCCTGCGGCTACCGGCGGCTCGTGCTCGGCGCGTGGGGCTGCGGGGTCTTCCAGAACGACCCCGCCCAGGTGGCGGACGCGTTCCGGGTGCTGCTCGACGAAGGCGGCCGGTTCCACGGGTACTTCGGGCACATCGTGTTCGGGGTGCTCGACCGTACGCGCGGCACGGTGACGCGGGCCGCCTTCGAGGAAGCGTTCAGCGCCAGCCGTAGCGTTCCTGAAGTCGCCGCACGACGAGGTTGAACCGCATCCGGTCGAGCGCGCACGCCTCGCGCCGCATGCCCGCGTCGTGCACCCGAAGGACCCGGTCGATGTCCACCCAGGACTCGCGCCCCTCACGGTCCCAGGGCCCGCTGCCGATCGGCACCCTTCCCCAAGCTCTCGACTTCGCTCGAGCAGGGGAGGCCCCAATCCGGTCATTCGCGTGCTGCTTGCTGGAGAGCTGCACCGCCAGCAGCGTGCCGCGCGCCTCGCGGGCGACGACCAGGACGGGGCGGTCCTTGCCGCGCCCGTCGTTCTCTTCGTAGGGCACCCACGTCCAGACGATCTCGCCGGGGTCGGGATCGCCGTCGTGCGCGGGTGCGTACGTCGTCTGCACCCGGCCGACCTCGCGCGGCTGGGCCTCGGTGGTGGCGGTGCGGCCGGTACGGCCCGGGTGTGCGGACATCTGCGGGTCATCGGTGTTGGCTGTCACGCGGGCCACCGTAGATCGCGGGCCACTGCTCGTACCAGCGCTGATCGGCCTCCAGTTGTGCGGCGAGTGAGATCAGGAGCGGCTCGCTGTTCGCGGGTCCGAGCAGTTGCGCGCCGACCGGAAGGCCGTCGCCCACCCTGCCCGCGGGGACGTTGACGCCGGGCCAGCCAAGGACGTTCCATGTCCACGCGTAGGGGCAGGCCGCGATCATGGCCTGGTCGGTTCGCCAGCCGCTGAGGGCGGCCATGGTGCCTATCCGCGGCGGGGGAGTGGCGGTGGTGGGCGTGAGGACGACGTCGTACGTCGAGAAGATCGCGCCGATCCTGCGGTGCAGGGCGCCCTCGGCGCGGCGGGCCAGGCGCAGCGGGGCGCCGCCGAGCAGTCGGCCCAGGCGGGCCGCTTCCTTGGTCCGCGGGTCGAGCAGGCTCGGGTCCGGCACCTCGCGGGCCCAGTCCGCGATGCCCGCCGTGCCGCGGGGCACGAAGCCGAGGCCGATCTGGCCGTAGCGCGGGTCGTCCTCCACCACGTCGTGTCCGAGGGCGGCAAGGCGGTCGGCGAGGACCATGACCTTGCGCCGCACCACGGGGTGCAGCCGCTTGGGCGTCGCGGTGAACGGCATGCGCAGGGAGAGGGCGATCCGCAGCCGCCCCGGCTCGCGGGTCGCCGCGTCCGCAGCACTGATGACGGGCGGCTTGTGCAGGTCACCGCCGTGGTTGCCGCTCGCCGCGTCAAGCAGCAGGGCCGCGTCGGCGACGGTCCTCGCGAGGGGGCCGTTGACGGTGATGCCGTTGAAGGCCTCGGGCCAGGGCCATGTCGAGATGCGGCCGCGCTGCGGCTTGATCCCGACGAGGTGGGTCCAGGCCGCGGGTATGCGCACCGAGCCCGCGCCGTCCGAGCCGAGCGCGGCGGGCACCAGGCCCGCGGCGACCGCGGCCGCCGAGCCGCCCGACGAACCACCGGGAGTGTGGCCGGTGTGCCAGGGGTTGCGGGTGTCGCCGAAGCCGGGCCCCTCCGTGAAGGGCCACTGCCCGAGCTCGCACGTGTTGGTCTTGCCGACGATCACCGCTCCGGCCGCCCGCAGCCGGCGCACCGACTCGGCGTCCTCCTTCTTCGGCGGGAAGTCGCCCCGGCATCCGAACGCGGTCGGCTCGCCCGCCATGTCGGTGTCGTCCTTGACGGCGAGCGGCACGCCGAGCAGCGGCCGCCCCGCCCCGCCGGACGCCAACTCCCGGTCGGCGGCGTCCGCTTCGGCGAGCGCGGCCTCGGCCCGCACCAGCTTGAACGCGTTGAGCGTGGGCTGGGAGGCCTCGATCCGCGCCAGCGTCCGTTCCGTCAGCTCACGTGCGGACACTTCTCCGTCGGCCAGCGCGCGGGCGGTGCGCGCGAGTCCATCGGCACGGTCGACAGTCATGTGGGGGCACCTTTGATCGACGGGCAGGTGCAGGCACGCTAACCGGCCTGTCGGGAACGCGGTACGTGGGCAGGGGAGTTCACGCCGCGTGGGGCGGCCGGGGGCGCGCCGACGCGGGCCGGGGGCGCCTCGGCGCCCGCCTGGGAGCGCTCACGCGCCGTCTGGAAAGATGAGCCCCGTCATGGTGCAGATACCGAACAAGACCGCACAGAAGTCCGCGCGGCAGCCGGCGCAGTACTCCGTGCCGACGAGCGCCGACGTGGCGCGCCTGGCGGGGGTCTCGCGCGCGACCGTCTCGTACGTCCTGAACAACACGAGCGCCGTCCGCATCAGCGAGCCCACCCGCCGTCGCGTCCACGAGGCCGCGAAGGAACTGGGCTACGTCCCGCACGCCGCGGCCCGCAGCCTGCGCGCCGGGCACACCCGTGTGGTCCTGATGCCCACGCCGCAGATCCCGGCGGGCCCGCTCTTCAGCGAGTTCTTCAACGAACTGCAGTGGGCGCTGAGCCGCTTCGACTACACGGTCGTGCAGTACGGCAGCCTCGGCCTGACCGGCGAGGAGGCGGCCCGCGCCTGGGCCGAGCTGCGTCCGGTGGCGGTCCTCGCCCCCGCCGCGTCGGGGCTCGGCGCGCGCGGTGTGAACGTCCTGAAGCGCTCGGGCGCCAAGGCCGTCTTCACGATCGGCCCGCAGCGGGCGGAGGGCGCCCATGCCCTGCTCATGGACCAGCGTCTGGTGGGGCAGTGCGCCGCCACTCATCTTCTGGAGCGCGGCAGCCGGCACATCGGCGTCGTGATTCCCGAGGAGAGGGGCCTGGAGGCCTTCGCACGTCCGCGCGCCGACGGCATCCGCCGCACCCTGGCTCGGCACGGCACGGACGCCACGATGACCGAGCTGCCTCTCGCCTACGACGAGAAGTCGGCGGCGCGGCTCGCGGCGCGCTGGCGGACGCTCGGCGTCGACGGGGTGTTCACGTACAACGACGAGTTCGCGATGCTGCTGATGCGGGCGCTGCAGGACGAAGGCATCGCCGTCCCCGAGGAGACGGCGATGATCGGCGCCGACGACTTGATGCTCGGCAGGCTCTTGCGGCCGCGGCTCAGCACGGTCCGCATCGAGCTGCCGTCGGGTCAGAAGCTCGCGGAACTCGTCGACCGGGTCGTGCGCGACCCGGGCATGGAGCCCGAGGTGCACGACGTGCTCGGTGCGACGGCAGTGCACCGCGAGTCAAGCTGACCCCTCTGCTGACGGGTCCTGCTGCTCCCGCTTACTGCTCCTGCGCCTCGGCCTTGGCCTGCTCCTCGGCGACGGACTTGCGGACCTCGTCCATGTCCAGCTGCCTGGCCTGTCCGATGACGTCCTGGAGCGCGGCCTCCGGCAGGGCTCCGGGCTGCGCGAACACGGCCACCTGATCGCGGACGATCATCAGCGTCGGGATCGACTGGATGCCGAAGGCCTGAGCGAGCTCGGGCTGCGACTCCGTGTCCACCTTGCCGAAGACCATGTCGGGATTGGCTTCGGCGGCCTTGTCGTAGACGGGCGCGAACGACTTGCACGGACCGCACCAGTCGGCCCAGAAGTCGATCAGGACGAATTCGTTGTCCGTGACCGTCTGGTCGAAGTTCTCCTTGGTGAGCTCCACAGTCGTGCTCATGGTGTTTCCCTCTTCCTGCTGTCAGTCGAAGCCGTAGTGCACAACGGCCCGGGCGGCAGACGTATTCCACGCGCTCACCCGTGCCCGCTGTCGCGCGCGTACCCATGTGGCCACGGCGCACACCTGCGACCACACTGGCTTCCATGACGGATTCGAAGACATACGACGTAGTGGTCCTTGGTGCTGGTCCAGTGGGGGAGAACGTAGCGGACCGGGCCCGTGCGGGCGGCCTGAGCGTGGCGATCGTGGAGAGCGAACTCGTCGGGGGCGAATGCTCGTACTGGGCGTGCATGCCGAGCAAGGCGCTGCTCCGCCCGGTGATCGCCCGCGCGGACGCCCGCAGGGTGCCGGGACTGCGCCAGTCGGTGCAGGGGCCTCTGGACGCGTCGGCGGTCCTGGCGCACCGGGACTACTACACCTCCCACTGGAAGGACGACGGCCAGGTCGGCTGGCTGGAGTCGATCGGCATCGACCTCTACCGCGGCCACGGCCGCATCGCGGGCACCCGCCGGGTGACCGTCACGGGCGCCGACGACACCGAGCAGACCCTCACGGCCCGCCACGCGGTGGCGGTGTGCACCGGCACCCGGGCCGCCCTGCCCGACCTGCCGGGTCTGGCCGACGTGAAGCCGTGGACGAGCCGCGAGGCCACCAGCGCGGATCACGTGCCCGGCCGTCTGGCGGTGGTCGGCGGCGGTGTGGTCGCCGTGGAGATGGCCACGGCCTGGCAGGCGCTCGGCTCGCAGGTCACCCTGCTCGTCCGCGGCGGCGACGGCCTGCTCCCGCGCATGGAGCCGTTCGCCGGGGAACTGGTCACCAAGGCGCTGACGGAGGCGGGCGCCGAGGTCCGTACGGGCGTCTCCGTGACCGCCGTGCGGCGGGAGAACGGCACGGTCACCGCGACCCTGAGCGAGGGCGGCACCCTCGAGGCCGACGAGATCCTCTTCGCCACGGGCCGTGCCCCGCGCACCGACGACCTCGGCCTGGAGACGATCGGCATGGACCCGGGCTCCTGGCTGCCGGTCGACGAGAGCCTGCGGGTACAGGGCAGCGACTGGCTGTACGCGGTGGGCGACGCCAACCACCGCGCGCTCCTCACCCACCAGGGCAAGTACCAGGCCCGCATCGCCGGGGCCGCGATCACCGCCCGCGCCCAGGGCGTGCCCCTCCTGGAGACGGACGCCTGGGGCGCGCACTCGGCCACCGCCGACCACGCCGCCGTACCCCAGGTGGTCTTCACCGACCCCGAGGCGGCTTCGGCGGGCCTCACTCTCGCGGAGGCGGAAGCCGCGGGGCATCGGGTGCGCGCCGTGGACTACGACATGGCGGGCGTGGCGGGGGCCGGCCTCTACGCGGACGGCTACGAGGGCCGTGCCCGCATGATCGTCGACCTCGACCGCGAGGTCCTGCTCGGCGTGACCTTCGTGGGCCCCGGCGTCGGCGAACTCATCCACTCGGCGACGGTGGCGATCGCGGGGGAGGTGCCGATCGACCGCTTGTGGCACGCGGTTCCGGCGTATCCCACGGTCAGCGAGGTGTGGCTGCGGCTGCTCGAGACGTATCGCGGCTAGGCGGTAGCGTTGTTAACGTAATGATGTTAGCGTTGCTTCCGTCGGGTGGTGGAAACCGCCATCCCGCCCCGCGGAACTCGGAACAGGGAGCAACGCCATGAGTGAGCAGCAGTCGAGCGCGTCCCGCCGGGTGGCCCTGGTCACCGGCGGTTCGCGCGGCATCGGCCGGGAGAGCGCCGAGCGCTTGGCCGCCGACGGGTTCGCCGTCGTCGTCAACTACGCGGGCAACAAGACCGAGGCCGACGCGGCGGTGGCCGCGATCACCGACGCCGGGGGAGCGGCGATCGCGCACCGCGCCGACGTGGCCGACGAGAACGCGGTGTCCGCCCTCTTCGATGCCGCCGAGGAAACCTTCGGCGGCATCGACGTGGTCGTCCACGCGGCGGGCGTCATGACCCTCGCCCCGCTGGTCGAGACCGATCTGGAGGCCCTCGACCGCATGCACCGCACCAACATCCGCGGCACGTTCGTCGTCGACCAGCAGGCCGCGCGCCGGCTGCGGCCCGGTGGCGCGATCATCAACTTCTCCAGCTCCGTCGTGGGTCTCGCCATCCCCGGCTACAGCGCCTACGCCGCCACCAAGGGCGCCGTCGAGGCCATGACGCTGATCCTGGCCAGGGAGCTGCGCGGCCGCGACATCACGGTGAACGCGGTCGCCCCCGGACCCACGGCCACCGCCCTGTTCCTGGACGGCAAGGACGAGGAGACCGTCGCCAGGATGGCCGCCCAGCCGCCGCTGGAGCGGCTCGGCACTCCCCAGGACATCAGCGAGGTGGTCTCCTTCCTCGCGGGTCCCGCCCGCTGGGTCAACGGCCAGGTCCTGCGCGCCAACGGCGGCATCGTCTGACCGCGCGGGGGCTCCAAATGACGCCCACCGACCCGGGCACGCTCGCGTATCAGCGCTACGGCGGTCCTGCTAGCGTCCCCCGGGTGAGTACGCGCGAACGCATCCTGGAAGTGGCGGCACGCCTGGTCGCGGAGTCGGACGACGGGGACGTCTCCACACGGGCCGTGTGCGAGGCCGCGCAGGTGGGCGCCCCGGCGCTGTACCGGCACTTCGGGGACAAGCAGGGGCTGCTCGCGGCCGTGGTCGACCACGGCTTCGACCGGTACCTGGCGACCAAGCGGCGGCGCGAGGCCACCGCGGACCCGGTCGACGACCTGCGCGACGGCTGGGACAGCCATGTGGACTTCGCGCTGCGGAACCCGAACCTGTACCGGCTCATGAACTCACCCGCGATGCGGACCCCGCCCGCCGCGGCCCTGGAGTCCCACCAGATCCTCACGCGCGACCTGGAACGGGCGGCGGCGCAGGGCAAGCTGCGGCTGGCCCCCGAACTGGCCGCCCAGATGGTGATGTCGGCCAACGTGGGCGTGGCGCTCATGCTCGTGTCCCGTCCGGCGACGTTCGCCGACCCCGACGTGTCGCGACGCGTACGGGACGCCGTGCACGCCGCCGTCTTCACCCCGGAAGTCACCGGAAGCCGCCCTGAAACGGTGCGGGAGGCCGGGCAGGGAGGGACTCAACTGCCCTCTACCGCAGCCAGGTTGCGTGCGACGCTGGCAGCGGAACCACCGCAGGCGCTCACCTCCGTCGAGACGGCTCTCCTCACCGAGTGGCTGGACCGACTCTCGCGCTGAGAGCGTCCCCGTTTCGACGCGGACGTACGACGCGCTCGACCTCCCGCCCCTCTACGCCGGCTCCTCGTCAGTCCCCGGCGTCCCGCCAGGCCGCCTCCCGCAGCAGTCGCAGCCCGTTGAGGCCCACGATCACGGTGGAGCCCTCGTGGCCGAGTACGCCGAGGGGGAGCGGCAGGTTGCCGACCAGGTCCCACGTGACCAGTACGGCGATGAACGTGCCGGCGATCACCAGGTTCTGCACGACAAGGCCGCGGGCGCGCCGGGACAGGGCGATCACCCTCGGCACGGTGGCGAGTTCGTCCCGCACGATGACCGCGTCGGCGGTCTCCAGGGCGAGGTCGGAACCGGCCCGGCCCATCGCGATGCCGGTATGGGCGGCGGCGAGGGCGGGCGCGTCGTTGACGCCGTCTCCGATGACGAGGACCTTGCGTCCCTCGCCCTCCGCCTCGCGTACCGCCGCGACCTTGTCCTGCGGGAGCAGTCCGGCCCGTACGTCCTCGATGCCGACCTCGGCCGCGACCCGGGCGGCGGCCCGCGCGTTGTCTCCGGTGAGCAGCATGGGGGTCGTGCCGGTGAGGGACTTCAGGGCGGTGACGGTGGTAGCGGCGTCCGGGCGCAGGCGGTCGGCGATGCCGAGGACGCCCGCGGGCATCCCGTCTCGCATGATCAGGACGGTTGTCTGGCCGTCCTCGCCCAACTGCTGTGCTCGGGCTCGGACTTCGCGGCTTGCGGCGTCCGTGAGGCCGCCGGTCGGCCCGGTTTCGAGCAGCCGTGCCGGAGCGCCCACCTGGACGTCCGCACCTCCGACCGTGGCGCTGACCCCGACCCCCGGCGTCGACGCGAAGTCCGTCACCGGCGGAAGGTCCAGGCCGCGAGCCCGCGCGGCGCTCACCACGGCGCGGGCCAGGGGGTGTTCGCTGCGGTGCTCGGCCGCCGCCGCGAGCGCGAGGAGGGCGTCGTCGGTCAGGCCGCTGCCGGGGAGCGCGTGGACGGCGGTCACCCGGGGCGTTCCCTCGGTGAGGGTGCCGGTCTTGTCGAGGGCGACCGCGTCGACCTGACCCAGCCGCTCCATCACGACGGCCGACTTCACCAGGACGCCGTGCCGCCCCGCGTTCGCGATCGCCGAGAGCAGCGGCGGCATCGTGGCGAGGACCACCGCACACGGCGATGCCACGATCATGAACGTCATGGCCCGCAGCAGCGCCCCGGTCAGGTCGTCGCCGAACGCCAGCGGCACGGCGAACACGGCGAGCGTGGCGACGACCATGCCGAGCGAGTACCGCTGCTCGACCTTCTCGATGAACAGTTGCGTCGGCGCCTTGGTCTCCGACGCCTCCTCGACCATCGCCACGATCCGCGCGATCACCGAGTCCGACGCGTCACGTCCGACCCGCACCCGCAGCGCCCCGGCCCCGTTCAGCGTGCCCGCGAACACCTCGTCCCCGGCACCCTTGGCGACCGGCAGCGGCTCCCCGGTGATAGTCGCCTGATCGACGTCACTGGCTCCTTCGAGCACCTCCCCGTCCGCGCCGACCCGCTCGCCGGGCCGTACGAGGACGATGTCGCCGACCTTCAACTCGGCCGTGTCGACGGTCTCTTCGGCGCCCCCGTCGCCCACCCGTGTGGCCGTGGTCGGCGCGAGGTCGAGCAGACTGCGCACCGAATCGGCGGTACGAGCGGTGGCCAGGGCCTCCAGGGCGCCCGACGTGGCGAAGATGACGATGAGCAGCGCCCCGTCCATCACCTGCCCGATCGAGGCGGCGCCGAGGGCCGCGACGATCATCAGCAGATCCACGTCGAGGGTCTTCTCGCGCAGCGCCCGCAGCCCCTCCAGCGCGGGCTCCCAGCCCCCGGCGACGTACGCGACGGCGTACAGCGCCCCCCACAGCCATGAGGGCGTGTCGGCCAGTTGCAGCGGCAGCGCGATCAGGAACGCGGCCGTGGCCGCGGCCGCCCAGCGGGCCTCGGCCAGCGCGAGGACGCGGGTGCGGCGGCGTGGAGGCGCCGTGGGGCCGGCGGGGGTTCCCTGGTCGGGGCGGGGGATCAGGGCAGTGGGCATGGAGAGGTAACCCTTCACGGGCTGGAGAACGGCAACGCCCACACCGTACAGGAATGAATGAACAGCTTTTCATGCGTACATGTGTCGTCGATAGGATGGCGCCATGGGCCACGGAGTCGACGACAAGAGCAACGCCACCACGCGCGAACGCCTGGACACCGTGGGGGCCGCCGACGTCGCCGCCACGCTCCAGGCCCTGGCGACGCCTTCGCGGCTGCTGATCCTCGCCCGTCTGCAGGAGGGCCCCTGCGCCGCCGGCGATCTGGCCGAAGCGGTCGGCATGGAGCAGTCGGCCTGCTCCCATCAGCTGCGCCTGCTGCGCAACCTCGGCCTCATCACCGGCGAACGGCACGGCCGTTCCGTCATCTACGCCCTCTACGACCACCACGTGGCCGAACTCCTCGACCAGGCGCTCTTCCACGTCGAGCACCTGCGCCTCGGTCTGCGGGACACCCCGCCGGGCGGCTAGCCTGAGGGCGATCTTCAGTGGCGTGCTTCAGCGACGTTCGTCAGGACGTTCTTCTGTGGCGCTCTCTCGATTACGCGCAGGTGAGACAGGTGAGACACGGCGTATGGCCCGTGGTGGCGGTCGTGGCCGTCGGCGGCGCGATCGGCGCGTCGGCACGCTATGGCGCGTCCCTGATCTGGCCGACCGCCCCCGGCAGCTTCCCCACGACGACGCTCCTGGTGAACGTCATCGGATGCGCGGTCATGGGCGCCTTCATGGCGATCCTCACGGAGCTGCGGGCCCCGCACCGGCTGCTGCGGCCCTTCTTCGGCACCGGCGTGCTCGGCGGCTTCACCACCTTCTCCACCTACGCCGTGGACATCGAGCGCCTGGTGGAGGGCGGCCATGCCGGCACGGGCCTCGCCTATCTCGGACTGACGCTGCTCGCGGCCCTCGCGGCGGTGTGGGGCGCGGCGTGGGCGACCCGCCGTCTGGTCGTGCCGACGGTCGTACGGAGGCGGGCATGACCGGGGTGGTCCGGTGAACTGGCTCTGTGTGGTGGCCGGGGCGATGATCGGCGCCCCGCTGCGGTTCCTCACCGACCGAGCCGTGCAGGCCAGGCACGACACGGTCTTCCCGTGGGGAACGCTCACCGTCAACGTGGCGGGCAGCCTGATCCTCGGCGTGCTCACCGGCGCGACGGTCGCGGGCGCCGCCTCCTCCCACACGCAGCTGTTCCTCGGAACAGGCCTGTGCGGTGCCCTGACGACGTACTCGACCTTCTCGTACGAGACGCTGCGGCTCACCGAGGGCGGCGCCAAGTTCTACGCGGTGGTCAATGTCGTGGCCGGCGTGGTCGCGGCGCTCGGGGCGGTCTTCGTGGGCGTCGCGCTGGCGGAGGCGTTCTGGGCGTGAGTTCGCGTCACGCCCAGAACCGGACCTCTCGCTCCCGGGATCACAACCTCTGCTCCCGGGGTCGGACTCGTGATTACAGGGATCAGGCCTCGGCGAAGTCCCCGGAGAGGGCCGCCGCCATGCGCAGGTGCGGGGCCGCGTCCGCATCCCGTCCCTGCCGCTCCAGCGTGCGGCCGAGGAGCAGCCTGGCGTACTGCTCGACGGGGTCGAGCGCGATGACCGTACGCAACTCGGCCTCCGCGCGCAGCAGTTGCGCCGAGTGGTAGTAGGCGCGGGCAAGGAGCAGACGCGGGGCGACCTGCTCGGGCACCTCGTCGGCCAGGGTGCCGAGGATGCGCGCCGCCGTGGCGTACTCCTTGGCGTCGAAGAACTGCCGCGCGCGCTCCCAGCGCTCCGCCGCGGTTCCGTGGTCGTAGTACATCGTGTCCACTGTTGCCTCCTTCGAGCGCTCCAACGGTCAGGGTTAGTTAAAAATTCCACTAAACATTCCGGCCGGGACGGCGGCGCCGACGGGGTTCCTCCGTAATGACCGACGTGCGCGCCTGACGCCCGGTGCCCCACGGGTCTAGGTTGTGCGACATGAGCAATCTTGATCGTGAGGCGGTCCCGTCCCTGTGCGGTGGTCGCGGGTTCGTCGTCGCCGAACCGGTCCGTGAACTCCTCAGCCCCCGACAGGTCAAGCTCGGCGAGTCCACCGAGGTCCGCCGCCTGCTGCCCAACCTGGGCCGCCGCATGGTCGGCGCCTGGTGCTTCGTGGACCACTACGGCCCCGACGACATCGCCGAGGAGCCCGGCATGCAGGTGGGCCCCCACCCGCACATGGGCCTGCAGACGGTCAGCTGGCTGCACGAGGGCGAGGTCCTGCACCGCGACTCCACCGGCAGCCTCCAGACGATCCGCCCCCGCGAACTGGGCCTGATGACCTCGGGCCGGGCGATCTCGCACTCCGAGGAGAGCCCCAGGTCGCACGCCCGCTTCCTGCACGGCGCCCAGCTGTGGGTGGCCCTGCCCGACGCCCACCGCAACACCGACCCGCGCTTCGAGCACCACGCGGAGCTGCCCCTGGTGACGGCCCCCGGTCTGACGGCGACCCTCATCCTCGGCACGGTCGACGGCACCACGTCGCCCGGCACGACCTACACCCCGATCGTCGGCGCCGACCTCGCCCTGACCCGCGACGCGGACGTACGCCTGCCGCTGAACCCCGACTTCGAGTACGCCGTCCTGTGCATGTCCGGCGAGACCCGGGTGGACGGCGTGCCCGTGCTGCCCGGCTCGATGCTGTACCTGGGCTGCGGCCGCACCGAACTGCCGCTGCACGCCGAGTCGGACGCGGATCTGATGCTCCTCGGCGGCGAGCCGTTCGACGAGGAACTGATCATGTGGTGGAACTTCATCGGACGGTCCAACGAGGAGATCGCGCAGGCGCGTTCGGACTGGATGGCCGGCAGCCGCTTCGGCGAGGTGAAGGGGTACGACGGGGGACCGCTGCCCGCTCCGGAACTCCCGGCGGTACCCCTGAAGCCGCGCGGCCGCGTGCGCTGAACGAGTGGTCGTGTGACCCTGGCATATTCCGTTCCAGTTCTGCACGGGGGGGTGAATTCCTTACGCCCCGACAGCAATAACGCCGCACGGCCAATGCCCGTACAAGTCGCGATAGTTGATAAGCGAAATATTGCCTGCGGATGCTGCTCCGTGGTTGTTCGTCTAGGCTTATAGAGGCGCCTCGAAGAACGCAGTTCAGAGGCGTACGGCATGTAAGGCCTTGCCTCTTCGCGCATTTCCCTAATGCTCATGAGGTAAAGGAAATCCATGCGCTGAGTTTCCACGACTGGCAGTACGTGCGGGAAACGCGCTGGCATTACGTGGGCTACCCGGCGTTCTATGATGGAAGAGGTAGAAGCATGGCTTCCACCGAATTCACAGATCAGGACGTAGCCGAGACGCTGGACGTTGAGGCGGCTCTCGACCCGGTCGAGGCCGACGGCTCCTACCGCGACAGCCGCGAATGCGCGGCGCTGGCCCTAACGGGCGGGACCATCTCCCTGCTCTTGTCGCCTCCGACACCGCGGCCCAAGAAGGCTTGACGGGCACCGGTATGGAGGACTCAGGCACTACGACGCCCCTGGCGGGCGCGGTGCAGGGCCTCACATCGGAACTGGTCTCCGCTCTACGGAGCGGGGGCCGGTTCCGGCTGTCCGGCAGCGTGGCCGGGCCCGACGGAGCCGCCGCCGACGGCCTCGCTCTCGCCGCCGTACGGGTGGTGGGCGCCGATGCCGTCCTGCCGGGCGTTCTGCGCCGCACACCGCTCGAACCCGACGACCTCGCCCTGTTCGGCAAAGCCGTGCAGGCCTACCCGCCCCCCGCCGACGCCTCGCCCACGTCACTGTGGAGCCACTGGGCCATGCGACGCGCACTGGCGGGACTTGACGCCTCGTTCGACGGCGCCCCCGACCATGCGACACCGCCCCGAGCGGCCTGGCTGGAGGACGCGCCGTGGCAGGTGCTGACCCATCAACTCGCCGTGCTGGCCCCGCTCGCGATGCCCGGGACCGACTGCGAGGTGGCCCGGGTGGCCCGTACACGGCCCGTGGACGTCGCCCGCGGCTTCGTCCGTGCGGTCCGCCGCCGCGACTGGCTGCAAGCCGCCGGAGCGGGCCGCTGGCTGGTCCTGCTCGACGGTGTCCCGCAGACGCTCGGCCTGGACGCCGGGCTGGAGTTCGTGGCACACATGGGCTCCACGGACCCCCGCGTGGTGCTCCAGGTGGAGGCGGCGCAACTGCTGCGGGCCGGAGTGCCGGGGTGAGGGCGCGCGACGTCCGGGGGGTCGCCGAATCGGCGCTGGCCTGGGTGTCCGAGCATCGCGAGGACTTCGCGCTCGGAGACGACGCACTGGCCGAGAGCGGCAACGTCAACTTCACCTGGAAGCCGCTGGGAGAACTGGCGCATGTCTGCATCACCGTGCGCCGGCACAGCGAGACGTCCACATCACTGCACGAGCAAGCCCATGACCTGCTGACCTTCGCCTGGCGACAGACCGGACAGGGCGACCTCCTGTGCCAGTTGCAGCGCCTGGAGCCGTTCGCGACGTACCCGCTGGAGATCTACGCGGCGTTCGCCTCGGCAGGGCTGCGCCACGAACCCTTCGAGAAGGCGGCCGCGACGGTGGCCCGCACCCGCTCCTGGCAGGTGACCGAGCAGCAGCCCAACCGGCGCCTCGGCATCCTCAACTCCGAACGCCACATGGGCATTCGGCCGCACCAGGGCATGGAACGCGCGCTGGAACGCACCTGGCTCGGCGGCCTGCCGGAACCCTGGATGTTCGAAGGCGACGCCGGCTACACGCTCACCCATGTGATCTTCCACCTCACCGACTGGGGCGCGACCCCGCACCACGTACCACCACAGGTGGCCGCCTATCTGTCGCAGTGGCTTCCCCCGTGGCTCGACACCTGCCTGGAGGACGAGCGGTGGGACCTGAGCTGCGAGCTCCTTGCCGTCGCGGGCAGCCTTCCCGGCCCGCCCGACCGCACGATGCTGCGGGACGCCTGGACGCGGCTCGCCCGAGCACAGGCCGCGTCCGGTGCCGTACCGGAGATCGGCTCCGGGCGTGGCGACCGGGTCCCCGCGGACGACTTCATCGGCTGTTACCACTCGACGCTGATGACGGCCTTCGCCGCCGTACTGACCGCCGACGCGCTGCACGAGGACACCGGTACGCGAACTGCGGCCGACGGGAAGGTACGTGCGCAGCCGGAAGAACACCCGAGGCCCGCGCATCAGGTACAAGGCGGACAGCGGGGACGAGGAGTGTCGAGATGACCAGCACCCGCCTCATGCACACCGTCGGCACCCGCGCCCTGGAATGGCTGCACGCCCACCGCGACGGGTTCCGTCTGGAACCGGACGTCGACCCCGAAGTGGGCTTTCTGGAGCGCTTCAAACCGGTCGGCGAACTGGCCCTCATCTGCGCGGTGCTGTTCCGCGAAGGGGTCGCCGGATCGCGGCAGGCACAACTGGCACGGCAACTGCTCGACCACGCCTGGCGCGACACCCTGGACGGCGGCCAAATGCTGGTGCGCGCCCAGCGCATCGAACTGCTCTCGCCCATCCCCTTCGAGGTCTACCTCCCCTTCAAGGAGCTGGGCTACAGCCATCCCGCCTTCGAGGAGATGGTCCGGCTCAACCAGAGCCTGGAGAGTTTCGCCGCCCACGAGATGTCACCCGTGCGCCGCCTGGGGCTCTCCGCGTTCCAACGCCGCGGCGGGCTGGAGCCGAGGCCACCGGAATCCGAGGTCATCGGCCGGACGTGGCTGGGGCGCACCCCCGAACCCTGGACCGTGGAAGGGCACACGGCCTACGACATCACCCACACCGTCTTCCACCTCACCGACTGGGGCAAGAGTCCGGACAACATCCCGCCCCCGATCGCCGACTACCTGAGCCACTGGCTGCCCGCCTGGCTGGACGACTGGCTCGACCTGGAGCGCTGGGACCTCCTTGGCGAACTCCTCGTGGTCGACGCCTGCCTGCCCCGTCCCACCCTCGACGAGCGGGCCTGGGAGGGTTTCGCCGCCGCCCAGCAGACCGACGGTGCCATGCCGGCCGTGCGCACCATTCCGCAGGGCGAGCCCGAAGAACTCTTCGACCTCATCTACCACCCCACACTCGTCGCCGCCTTCGCGTCCGTCATGGCCACCTCCCGCGCCCTGACGCAGCTCACCCACATCACACCCGGATGACGTCCCCACACCCGCCCTGGCCGGGCGAGTCGCGCAACGCCACCGAAGGCTCGCCCCGCCACCCCCCGGCAGGCGCCCGCCCGGAGGACGACGACGAGACGGTGTGCCGACGCCTTGACGACGCCATCGAAGCGGTGCGGGCACCCGACGTCGTCTTCGCCCTTTCCCGCGACGGCCGACGCACGGTGCGCTGCGGCGGTACGGGCCCTCCGCCGCCGGTACCCCGTGACCAGTTGCGTTACGAGATCGGGTCGGCCTCCAAGACGTTCACGGCGCTGCTCCTTGCCCACCTGACGCAGTCCGGCGTCCTCTCCGCGGGCGAGCCGGCCCTCTCCCTCCTCGCCCCGGCACGGCGTACCGGCGCGGACCCCGTCACCCTCGCCCATCTGATCACCCACACGTCCGGACTGCCCGCCCTGCCCGCCGACTTCTACCCCCGGGCCCTGCCCACCTGGCGCACCAACCCCTACGCCGGTTTCCAGGACCGCCACGTCATCGACGCCTTCGTACGACGTCGCCCACCCCGGCGGCCCGGATCACGCTGGCACTACTCCAACTTCGGTGTCGCCGTGCTCGGTCACGCCTTGGCCGCCGCCACCGCCACGCCCTGGGACGACCTGCTCACCGGCCAGGTGCTGCGTCCCCTACGCCTTGGCGGCACGGCCCTGCACCCCGCCGGCCCGGCCACCGACGCCACCGGCCACCGCAAGGACGGCGCCACGCCCACGCCCCCGCTGACCATCGGCGGCTTCGAGGCGGCCGGCGCGGTCCGTGCCACCCCGCACGATCTGCTGACCTTCCTCGAAGCCCACCTCGACCCGACGGGCAGCCCCCTGTCCGGAGCCCTGCGGGCCGCGGCCCGTCCGGTCATCCGGCGCGGCTGGGGGCACCGGCACACGCACACCATCGGCTGGTTCCAGCACCCCGCCGAGCACGGCCCGCTCTACTTCCACTGCGGAGCAACCCTCGGCCAACAGGCCTTCCTCGGCTACCGGCCCGACACCGCCACGGCCCTGGCCGCCGTCTGCACCCGCCGCTACCACGCACGCGAAACGTTCGTGGCAACGGCGTACGCACTGCTGGCACAGACCTGAGCCTTCAGCCGGACGGTTCGTCAGACGCGCTGCCACAGGGCAGGGGTGCGGGCAGGCTGCCACATGCCCTGCGCCTGATGCGACTGCAGGCACACATAGGTGATGCCGTTGTAGGTCACCCGTGTCCCGGATTCGTAGACCTTGCCCGCACCCCAACTACCCGTGGCTTCCTGCGTACTTGGCTCGCGCTGGGCGGGGGCCGTCTTCAAAGTGAGCCCGAACTCGTCGAGCAGCGGGTTCAAGGGCTGATGGAAAGTGATCCCGCCGCTCTTGCAGTCACCGCTGCCGCCGGACGTCACTCCCTGGGCCTGGGTGCCGGAGATGTAGGAGCCGCCGGAGTCACCGGGCTCCGCACACACCGTGGTGCGGGTGACCCCTTCGATGACGCCCTCCGCGTAGCTGACGCTGGTGCCGTGCTGCTCGATGGTCCCGCAGTGCCAGCCGGTGGTGGAACCCGACCGGCAGATGGCAGCGCCCACCAGAGCCTGCACCGACCCGGCGACCTGCACGTCCGTCTCTTTCTCGCCCTTCACCCGGGGCGTGGCGGTCCACTGATCGTTCACGCCGACCCAGGACATGTCCTTGGCCGGAAAGACCGACGCCTCGAAGGCGCCTTGGGCGACCTTGTTGAAGCCGGTGGTCTTGGCGCCCGCCTTGCCGCAGTGCCCGGCGCTGGCGAACCCCTGCTGGGTGCCCTTGGTCACCGAGAATCCCACCGAACAACGGGCCTTCTCGTCGATGTAATACGCGTCGCCCCCGCGGACGTCGTGCAGCGCGCGCGGACGCTCGGCCGACACCTTGACGTCCAGGAGCCGCCGGTCGACTCCGGCGGCCGCGATCAGCTTGTCGGCGGCCGCGGCGCTGGTCGCCTGGACCGCCGCCTTGTTGGCCCGCACGTCGACGTAACGCACGGGCGTCTCCAGACCCGCACCCGCTCCCGCCAATGCAGCAGCATTCAGCTTCTTGGTGAGGGCCTCCAGCTCCCCCAGACCATGCGTGACGACCTTGGCCTGTGCCCCCTCCGCCTTGATGGCCGCGACATCCGCGGCATCCGTGGTCGCCACGACCAGACGGGCGGAGGTCGCGCCCTGCACCCAGGCACCCGCGAAGTTCTTGCCCAGCGCGGTCTGCAACCGCCCCGCCCGCGTGCCGGCCTCCGCCTCATTCACCAACCGCGTACGCGCCTGCTCACCCGACAGCCCCAGATCCCGCTGAAGCGACTCCAGCAAAGCCCTCGACGGCTTGTCGGCAGCCAATGTCTGCGCAGCCGACGGGAGCGCAGGCCCCGCGGAGGACTGCGGCGCAGGCACCGGCGGAGGCGGCGGCGCGGGCGGCGCGACAGCCGCGGCCACCGGCATCCCCGTCAGCGCGAACGCGCCCAGCACGGTCACGGCGAAGCCGGCGACTCGGGCGGGGCGGGCAGGGCCGACAGGGCCGGCAGGAGTGGCAGGACGGGCAGGGTGGTCGGCGTGTCGGTCAGCCATGAGTGATTCCTCATCCTCGGAAGATCCGGTTCGACGGGCTGGAGGCGGAAAAACCTCGGAACCTAGCCCTTGCCGACACCCACTCAGAAAATGCCCCCACACCCCCGTTTCGGCACAACGGACCACACCAGCGACCCACCCGGCCCAACGCCCGCGCTAGGCCAGAGGGAGACGAATGGATCAGCGGGCTGTGTGGTCCAGGAATTCAGACCCGTGCACCGGAACTCCCAACAGAAAGCGAGAACAGCGGGGTTCGCGGGCACAAGAGGATGCAGCGGAAACCAAGGCAGCTCATTGTCAACGACAATGATTGCGTCCAGCACAAATAATGCGGCGTGTTGGACCCTGTCAACGACAACCGCCGTCCGCCCGTGAACCGCCGATCAGGGAGCGCGCCCTCATGACCAGCCGGAAAACCCCCGCCGAGCCCGTGGAGAAGCGGTCCCCCGTGGAGAGAGGGTCCGTCGACGAAGGTGCGCCCTGGATGCGGGGCCTTAACGCCGACGCGGGGTACCTGCTCTACCGCCTCGGCCTGCGCTCCGGGCAGCTCTTCAACGCGGTGCTCCAGAGATCCGGCCTACGCCTGCGCCACTACGCGCTGCTGCGCTACCTGGCCACCGTGGAGGGCGCGGCCCAGCGCGAACTGAGCCAGGAGCTGGGGTATGACCCCAGCGCGATCGTCGGCCTGGTCGACGACCTGGAACGCCTCGGCTTCGTCGAACGCCGCCCCGCCCCCGACGATCGCCGCCGCCGCATCGTAGCCCTCGCACCCGCGGGCCACGACTTCCTGCGGGACTCGGATGAGGTGGCGCGGGGGGTCACCGAAGAGCTTCTGGACCCGCTGGGTCCGGAGGAGCGGGAGACGTTGCATGGGTTGTTGTCTCGGGTGGCTCATACGGGTGGGGGCTGAGGGCGCCGCAGGAAGCGAGTGGACCAGTTCGGGTCGTCGAAGAGTGCGCCTGCGTGAACGTCGAGTTCGTGGCCTGCGACATGGCCGGGGAGGTCGGTGCGGATGATGGTCATGATCTCGTCCAGCCAGGCCTCGCCGGGGTGGCGGCCCGTTGCGTGCCACTCGTGGACCACTGCCCGAAGATAACGCTCGATGTACTCCTGGAATTCGGCCAGCCCTCCGGGAAGGCTGTGCAGTGCGACTGTGATCGCGGTGCGGTGCGGCGACGTGGGCTCTGCCGGGTCGCAGCCTTGCTCCCGGGCTACCCAGAGGTCGAGCAGGGCATGGGCCGCCGAGACGCAGCGGTCGTCCCAGTACCCCGTGAAGTTGCTGATGGCCGTGCCCAATCCCGCAGCACACAGCGGCTCAAGGCCGTGCTGAAGCACGTCGCGATCCCTGTCGCACAGCAGGAAGGTCTCCCGGCGCATGGACTCGTGTCCGTGCCGGAGCCAGGACATGTCGCCGCGCTGCTCGCTGCCCGGGCCTATGCCATACGTCCAGTACGGATCAACCGCGGGCGCCGTCGGCAGCACCTCGGAATCCATGGCCGCCAAACTGATCCGAATGTCCTTGTACTGCACGGAGTGCAGCTCGGACCAGGTGCGTTCCAGGTCGATCGCCCTGCTGAACGTGCTCCATCCCTCCGTCGTGAGCTGCGACTTCACCAACTGCGTCAACCGGTTCCAGTGATGCGCCGGCTCCTCCTCAGGAAACAGTTCCCGCCCACACACCGGCTCCCCGAGCAGGACCAGAAGCAGCAACAGGTTCGCCGCCCACGAAGCATGCCGGGCCGGTACGGGAAGGTTCGCGGGCCGGTAGGCCTCGAAGGTCCGTTCCTGCCGGGCAAGGAGCGCCGCGTGGAAGAGCCGCAGGAGCAGTGGGCGCAGGGCGGTGAGCTGGTCCTCGGGCAGTCGGCCCAGAGCTTGGTGGAGGAACGTGAGCGTTGCGGCGCGCACGGAGAGCGTCTCGTACGAGAGGAGGGCGTGGAGGAAGGCGTCGTCAGGGGCGGGGACCCGGACGCGTGAGGCGTCCGTGCGGGCCGCCCGCGCAAGGTCTTCGAGCTCCCGCACCACCAGCCGCGCCACCAGGAATTCCCCGAAAGTCGAGTGCAGGAACTCCAGTGACCGCAGCCGGATGCCGTCCCGTGTCGCCTCCGCGCGGTGGATGAAGAAGAACCGGCCCACGACCACGTCCCCGGGAGTGAGCGAGGCCCGCAGACCGGTGGGGCGCACGGCGTGCGCGTGCTGGGGCAGCAGCACCTCCAGGTCCGCCGTCAGCTCTTTCTCCGTGATCCACTGCCTGTTTCGGTTGCACATGGCGAAGGCGGTCACGGACAGGCACAGCAGCTCGGCCTCGACCGCCTGCGCGAGTTGTTCGTCGGAGAGACCCGGGTCACTCTTGCGGACCTCGCGCGCGGCGAAGCGGGCCAGGAGGCGCTCATAGAGGTCGAAGCCCGCAAGCTCCCCCTGGTCGCGCTGGAAGGCGTTGCCGTCGGCGTCGTAGAGAGCGAGCATGAGCAACAGCAGCGGCTGGCTGCCCAGTTCACGCTGTGTCAGTACGTGCTCCGGGGACAAGGGCAGCAGCGACCGGCGGCGGAAATGCGCCGCGTTGGTGTGGTTCCACAGGTCCAGCCAGTACGCCACCTGCGCGTCGCTGAAGGGCTCCAGGCGTACGGCGACACCGCCGGGCGAGAGGCGGGCCCGGTCGGCGACCGCCGTGCGGCTGGTGACCACCACGGCCAGCGGGCGGCCGTGCGTGGCCTCGCGCTTCTGGAACGCCGCCACTTTCTGCACGTAGTCGGACTGGCTCGCGCCGGTGGCCTGGAGCAGTTCGTCGAAACCGTCGAGCAGGACCACCGGCAGCGCCCGCGGTGCCGTGCGCGTCACATCGGGCCAGGCCATGGCCTCGCCGGTGGCCTCGCGGATCGCGGCCTCGATCTGGTCCTGGATCGCCGCGTCCGCGGGTACGGCGGACAGCGGCACCCGCACGACGAGGAACTCCGCGGCGGGCAGCCGGGCCGCGAGCACGCGGGTCAGCACGGATTTCCCCGAGCCCGGCTGCCCGAGGAGCAGCAGCGGCGACTCCACGGCCTGCGGCGCGGTGAAGAACCCTGCCAGGAAGCCCGCCAGATCCTGCTGGACGGGCCGCTCGTCCCACCAGTGCTCCTCCGAAAGGCGGTCGGTGGCCCCGAACGCGGCCACCTGGAAGTCGGGGGAGATGTAACCCGCTCCGAGCGCGGGGACCATCAGGCCCTCCGGAAGGTCCTCCAGGGACAGCAGCGGCGCTTCCATCGCCGCCCGCGACGCACGGTTCAACGCCATGTACCGCTCGGCAGAGACCTGCCCGTCGGCGGCCCTGGCCACCGCTTCCTCCAGTTGCCGCAGAGTGCCTTCGAGACGGCGGACTTCGTTGCGGGTCGCCTGGTGGTCGACGACGCTGACCCAGACGGCCACCTCGGGGCACTCCGCGGCCAGCCGCCGGTACATGATCTCGTAGGCGGACAGCGCCTGTTGGGGTGCGGTGTCCGTCAGCCGGGCCCGCACGACCTCCCGCTCCGGCTCCGGCAAGGACTCCCAGGCCGCACACCCCGACACGTACGACACGAGCTGGTCGGACAGCGTGCCGTAGAACCCGAGCAACGCGACCAGTTCCGCCTCGTACGGGCGGTGCGGCGCGGGCATCGGAACCTCGGCCCGCAGCAGCTCGTCCGCGAGCGCGGCGAGCCTGCCGGACTCCGGCGACCGCCCGGTGGCCAGGAGCACGGCCTCGACCCTCCCGACGGTCAACTCCCGGCGGTCGAAAGGCAGATCCAGGTCCTTGAGCGTGTCGAAGTACGCGGCAAGGACCACGACGGCGTGCGCCGCCGCCAGTCGCTGGGTGCGGTCGAACCGTCCCAGGCCTCGTGACCGCTCCGCGAGGCCGGAGACCAGGGACTGGCTCAGCCGCGCCAGTTCACCCCGCGCGTCGAACAGACTCAACGCGAGCGCCGACCCGCCGCCGGTGGACACCAGGAGTGCACCACCGGTCAGCCGGTCCAGGGCCGCCAGGGCGGGGCTGTCCGCCACGCCCAGCAGTCGTACCGCGTCCGCGTAACTCATCGCCCTGGGCACCGGTCGCCTCCCGGTTCCGTGTCGGAACGGCCAGCGCGTCCATCATGGCGGAGTGGGGCGGCCATTTATCCGGAAATGGCCGCCCAGGCCCGCACTTCGCGGTCAGGAACCCGACGGAAGCTCCGTCCTCACCTCCCGGGCCGCCGCGACCAGGTTCTCCAGGGATGCCTTGGTCTCGGGCCAGCCTCGGGTCTTGAGGCCGCAGTCCGGGTTCACCCACAGGCGGTCGGCGGGGATGGCCTCGAGTCCCTTGCGCAGCAGGGCCGCTGCCTCCTCGACGCTCGGCACGCGGGGGGAGTGGATGTCGTAGACGCCGGGGCCCGCCTCACGCGGGTAGCCGTGTTCGGCCAGTTCGCGGGCCACCTGCATGTGCGAGCGGGCCGCCTCCAGGCTGATGACGTCGGCGTCGAGGTCGTCGATGGCCTGGACGATGTCGCCGAACTCGGCGTAGCACATGTGCGTGTGGATCTGGGTGTCCGGACGGACGCCGCTGGTGGTGAGACGGAAGGATTCCGTGGCCCACTCCAGGTACGCGGCGTGCTCGGCGCTGCGCAGGGGGAGGGTTTCGCGCAAGGCGGGCTCGTCGACCTGGATGACCGAAGTGCCTGCCGCCTCCAGGTCGTCGACCTCGTCGCGCAGGGCCAGGGCGACCTGGCGCGCGGTGTCGCCGAGCGGCTGGTCGTCGCGGACGAAGGACCAGGCGAGCATGGTGACGGGACCCGTGAGCATGCCCTTCACGGGGCGGTCCGTGAGGGAGTTGGCGTACGAGGTCCAGCGCACCGTCATCGGTTCGGGCCGTGAGATGTCGCCGGCGAGGACCGGCGGCCGTACGTAGCGGGTGCCGTACGACTGGACCCAGCCGTGCTGTGTGGCGAGGTAGCCGGTGAGCTGTTCGGCGAAGTACTGGACCATGTCGTTGCGTTCGGGTTCGCCGTGGACCAGGACGTCGATGCCCGCCTTTTCCTGGAAGGCGAGGACTTCGCGGATTTCCGTGCGGATGCGTTCCTCGTAGCCGTCGGTGTCGATGCGGCCTGCCCTCAAGTCGGCTCGTGCAGTGCGCAGTTCGGTGGTCTGCGGGAACGAGCCGATGGTGGTGGTGGGCAGTTGGGGCAGGCCGAGGCGGGAGCGCTGGGCCGCCGCGCGCTCCGGGTAGGCGTGGACGCGGCGGGCGTCGGCGTCCGTGACGGCGGCGACGCGGGAGCGCACCGCCGGGTCGTGGGTGAGGGCCGAACCCGAGCGTGACGCCAGGTCGGCCCGGTTGGCGGCCAGTTCGGCCGTGATGGTGTCCGTTCCCTGGGCCAGGGCGCGCGCCAGCGTGGCGATCTCGGTGGTCTTCTGGTGGGCGAAGGCCAGCCAGCGGGCCACCTGCTGGTCGATGTCCCGTTCGGCACCGGCGTCCAGCGGGACGTGCAGCAGGGAGCAGGACGCGGAGACGTCGACCCGGTCGGCGAGGCCCAGGAGCGTGCCCAGGGTGGAGAGGGACTTCTCCAGGTCGTTGATCCAGATGTTGCGGCCGTTGACGACACCCGCCACAAGGCGCTTGCCCGGAAGCCCGCCGACGGCGGCGAGGTCCTGCAACTGGCCGGTGGCGGCCTCCGTGAAGTCCAGGGCGAGCCCCTCGACCGGTGCCTTGGCCAGCACGGGCAGGGCATCGCCGAGCCTGCCGAAGTAGGAGGCGACGAGGAGCTGCGGGCGATCGGTGAGGGCGCCCAGGTCACGGTAGGCGCGGGCGGCGGCGTTGAGCTCGGCCGGGGTGCGGTCCTGGACCAGGGCCGGCTCGTCGAGCTGCACCCACTCGGCGCCCGCGGCGCGCAGGTCGGCGAGTACTTCCGCGTAGACGGGCAGCAGTCGGTCGAGGAGCGTGAGCGGCTCGAAGTCGGCGGCCACGCCGGGCGCGGGCTTGGCGAGCAGCAGATAGGTCACCGGGCCGACGAGGACCGGGCGCGCGGCGAGGCCGAGCGCGACGGCCTCCTTGAGCTCGGCCACCTGCTTGGCGGAGTCGGCGGTGAAGACGGTGTCGGGGCCCAACTCCGGGACCAGGTAGTGGTAGTTGGTGTCGAACCACTTGGTCATCTCAAGCGGCGCCACGTCCTGGGTGCCGCGGGCCATCGCGAAGTAGCCGTCGAGGGGGTCGGTGTCGACGGCCTCGCGGTGCCGGCGCGGGACGGCGCCGACCATGACGCTGGTGTCCAGGACATGGTCGTAGTACGAGAAGTCGCCGGTCGGCACTTCGTGGATGCCGGCGTCGGCCAGGTGCTGCCAGGTGGACCGGCGCAGCCTCGCCGCGGTCTCCCGCAGGGCGTCGGCGCCGACGCGGCCCTTCCAATAGCCCTCGACGGCCTTCTTCAGTTCACGGTCGGGGCCCTGGCGGGGGTAGCCGTACACGGTGGCCCGTGCTGCCGCGGCTGCGGACTTCGCTGTCACGGAAATCTCCTTCGCGAGATGACTCCTGAGAATCCCGGTGACGGGACACGGACGCGAAGGGATGACGGACCGGGCGGACGGACACGCGCTGATCGCGCGGTACTCCACCTGATCTGTACGCCGACCCGCCCACGAGGTCACCGGGATGTCCGCACATGAGGGATCACATGCGGGCAACGGGCAGGTCTTCGGACTCGCGGGCACATCTGCCGAGGCAGACACCTACTGGCCGTCGCTTCCCGGACCCGTGCTCGGACCCAGTGCGTATGACGGCGGTCGTTCCCGCTCACCGCTGCGGGGCAGTCCCGGATTCCCACCGGGTTCCCTCTTACGACGCCTCTGCCTGGCGGACAGGGCGAACCAGCTGCACGGATCAGGCTAGAGGGTGGTCGGCCTCTTGGGCAGTACTGATCACATTCCGGACCGTGAGGTGAGACACGGCCCCGACCGGCGCGGGTCCACGTGAAGGGGTGCGGAACAGATCACCACTCTGTTCCGCACCCCGCTCACAGCAGCCGCAGGCCCTCGGCCCCGCGGCGGACCCGGGCCCCTCAGCCCCGGTCGTAGAGGTGGAACCCGCGCCCGCTCTTGCGGCCGAGCAGCCCCGCTTCGACCATGCGCAGGAGCAGCGGCGGCGGGGCGTACAGGGGTTCCTTGAACTCTTCGTAGAGAGATGCCGCGATGGAGGCGACCGTGTCCAGGCCGATCAGGTCGGCCAGCTTCAGCGGCCCCATCGGGTGCGCGCAGCCGAGCTCCATGCCCGCGTCCACGTCGGCGGCCGTCGCGAAGCCCGACTCCGTCATCCGGATCGCGGAGAGGAGATAGGGCACGAGCAGCGCGTTGACGACGAAGCCCGCCCTGTCCTTGGACCGCACGACCGTCTTGCCCAGCGTGTGCGTGGCGAAGTCCTCGACGGCGGCGACGGTCTCCGCGGCCGTGTGCAGCGAGGAGACGACCTCGACCAGGGGCAGCACGGGGGCGGGGTTGAAGAAGTGCAGGCCCAGGACGCGGTCGGCGCGCCGGGTCGCCATGCCCAGACGCATGACGGGGATGGAGGAGGTGTTGGTGGCGAGGATCGCCCCGGGGTCCTCGACGACCTTGTCCAGGGCGGCGAAGATCTCTGTCTTCGCCGCGGTGTCCTCGACGACCGCCTCGACGACGAGCTGGCGGTCGGCCAAGTCGTCGAGACCGCCGGTGAAGACCATGCGGGCCAGCGCGTCCTCGGCGCCGATGCGGTCCAACTTGCCGCGCTGTACGGCACGTTCGAGCGAGACGGCGATGCGTTCGCGGGCGGCGCGGGCGGCGAGCGCGTCGGCCTCGCAGACCACGGTGTCCAGACCGGCACGGGCGCACACCTCGGCGATCCCGGCACCCATCTGACCGCCGCCCACCACGCCGACCCGGCGGATGGCCGCGGTCATGACTGCCGCTCCGGGCGGCCGACGATCGGGCGGTCGACGAACGGGCGGCGCACGAGATGGCGGGTGTAGGCGTCCGTGGTGAAGAACGCGGGCAACTCCCGCTCCAGGGCGGTGCGTTCGAAGATCCCGCGGATCTCGTCGACGGGCGCCCACGGGTACTCCGCGCCCAGGGCGGCGAGCTCGTCCTCCACCAGCTCCATAACCGTCGCGCGGTCGACGACCCGGTGGCGCAGCCACTGCCAGATCTGTACGCGGGCGATCTCGGCCGTGGCGGCGTCCTCCATGAGGCCGTCCAGGGCGACGGCTCCCTGCCCGTGCAGCCAGCCGGCGAAGTAGCGCAGGGCGACCGCGATGTTGGTGCGTACGCCCTCCGTGGTGGGCGGCGCGCTGATGCGACGTACGGACAGCAGCTGCGCCGCCGTCACCTCGACGTCGTCGCGGGTGCGGTCGATCTGATGCGGTCGGGTGCCGAGCACTTCGTCGAACGCCGCGCGGCAGACGGGCACCAGCGCGGGGTGGGCGACCCAGGAGCCGTCGAAGCCGTCCTCGGCCTCGCGTTCCTTGTCGAGCCGCACGGTGGCGAGGGCCGCCCGGTGCGCGTCAGGGTCTCTGCCGGGCACGTGGGCGGCCATGCCGCCGATCGCATGGGCACCTCGCTTGTGGCAGGTGCGTACGAGGAGGTCGGTGTACGCGCGCATGAAGGGGGCGGTCATGGTGACCTTCGCCCGGTCGGGCAGCAGGAAGTCCGTGCGGTGCCCGAAGGTCTTGATGAGGCTGAACAGGTAGTCCCAGCGGCCCGCGTTGAGACCTGAGCTGTGCTCGCGCAGCTCGTAGAGGATTTCCTCCATCTGGACGGCCGCCGTGATGGTCTCGATCAGGACGGTCGCCCGGATCGTGCCGCGGGGGATGCCGGCGAGGTCCTGGGCGAGGACGAAGACGTCGTTCCACAGCCGTGCCTCGTCACGGTTCTCCAGCTTCGGCAGATAGAAGTACGGGCCGTGCCCGGCGTCGATCTGCCGCTGGGCGCAGTGGAAGAAGTAGAGCCCGAAGTCGACGAGCGAGGCGGGCGCGGGCCTGCCGTCGATCTGCAGGTGCTCCTCGGTCAGATGCCAGCCGCGCGGCCGGACGACGATGGTCGCGACCTGTTCGCCGAGCCGGTACCGCTTGCCCTGCGGTGTGCTGAAGTCGATCCTGCGCTCGATCGCGTCGAGCAGGTTCAGCTGACCGCCGATGATGTTGTCCCAGGTGGGCGAGGTGGCGTCCTCGAAATCCGCCATCCACACCCGCGCACCGGAGTTGAGGGCGTTGACCGTCATCGCGCGCTCGGGCGGCCCGGTGATTTCCACGCGGCGGTCGGTGAGGCCGGGCGCCGGGGGCGCGACCCGCCAGGAGTCGTCCGCCCGGACACGGGCGGTGGCGACGGAGAAGTCGAGCGGGGAGCCGGAGGCGAGCCGGGCGCCCACCCGCCTGCGCTCCTTGAGGATCTCCAGGCGGCGTTCGGCGAAGGCGTCGACGAGGCGGCCGACGAAATCCAGCGCCTCGGGGGTGAGGATCTCGTCCTGCCGGTCGGTCGTACCGAGGACCTGGGCGCGGCTGGTCGGAGCGGAGATGGACATACGGGATCTCCTCGGGAAGGAACCGAACGGGCCGGAAGAGCCGAACGGACTGACGGAACCGAACGGACTAGTGGAACTGCTCTTCCTCGGTGGACCCGGCGAGCGCGGTCGTCGACGAGGCCGGGTTGACGGCGGTGGACACCTGGTCGAAGTAGCCGGTGCCGACCTCGCGCTGGTGCTTCACGGCGGTGAAGCCCTGCGCCTGCGCGGCGAACTCGCGCTCCTGGAGGTCGACATAGGCGGTCATGCCGTGCTCGGCGTATCCGCGGGCCAGGTCGAACATGCCGTGGTTGAGCGAGTGGAAGCCGGCCAGGGTGATGAACTGGAAGCGGTAGCCCATGGCGCCCAGCTCACGCTGGAACTTGGCGATCTGGTCGTCGTCCAGGGCGGCCCGCCAGTTGAACGACGGCGAGCAGTTGTAGGCGAGCATCTGGTCGGGGTGCTCGGCGTGGATGGCCTCTGCGAACTCACGGGCCTGCGCGAGGTCCGGGGTGCCCGTCTCGACCCAGATGAGGTCCGCGTACGGGGCATAGGCGAGACCGCGGGCGATGACGGGCTCCATGCCGTTCCGCACCCGGTAGAAGCCCTCGGCGGTGCGCTCGCCCGTGACGAACCGGGCGTCGCGCTCGTCGACGTCGCTGGTCAGCAGGTTCGCCGCGAGCGCGTCGGTGCGGGCCACGATCAGCGTCGGCACGTCGGCGATGTCGGCGGCCAGACGTGCCGCGTTGAGGGTGCGGATGTGCTGGCCGGTCGGCACGAGGACCTTGCCGCCCAGGTGACCGCACTTCTTCTCCGAGGCCAGCTGGTCCTCGTAGTGGATGCCCGCCGCGCCCGCCGCGATCATCGCCTTGGTCAGCTCGAAGGCGTTGAGAGGTCCGCCGAAGCCCGCCTCGGCGTCGGCGACGATCGGCGCGAGCCAGTCGGTGGTGTCCTCGCCGCCCTCGGCGGTGGCGATCTGGTCGGCGCGCAGCAGCGCGTTGTTGATCCGACGGACCACCTGCGGGACCGAGTTGACGGGGTAGAGCGACTGGTCGGGGTAGGTGTGCCCGGCCTGGTTGGCGTCGGCGGCGACCTGCCAGCCGGACAGGTAGATCGCCTGGAGCCCGGCCTTGACCTGCTGGACCGCCTGGCCGCCGGTCAGTGCGCCGAGCGCGTGGATGTAGTCCTGCTCGTGCAGTTGGCGCCACAGCCGCTCGGCGCCGCGCCGGGCCAGGGTGTGCTCCTCGCGGACGCTGCCGGAGAGCCGGATCACGTCCTCGGCGGTGTAGGTGCGCTCGATCCCGTTCCACCGGGCGTCGGTCGCCCATCGCTGAGCCAGCTCCTGGGCCGGTTCTTGGGCCGTTGTCGTCTTCTTGCCTGCCTGTGCCATGACCGTCTCCCGGAGATGCGTGAACTGTGCGAATGTGTGGCACTGAGTGCCGAACTGAAGGTGAGGTGCGGCCCGTCGGCGGAGCCCGGCGGGCCGCGGTACGACTCTCGCATCGGCACTCAGTGCCAACAACCAGGGAAAGATGCCAAGTTCTGCGCATCTTTCCGCGCCGAATTGCCAACGTTGTTAATGGACCTGTTAACGGACCGAACGGGAGCCACGGGTGAGCAAGACATACGCGGGAGCGCGGCTGCGCCGACTGCGGGAGGAACGCCGCATGAGCCAGGCCGACCTGGCCCGGGCCCTGGCCATCTCGCCGAGCTATCTGAACCAGATGGAGCACGACTCCCGGCCGCTGACCGTGCCCGTACTGCTGCGTCTCACCGAGGCGTTCGGCGTCGACCCGGGCTTCTTCTCGGAGCGCGACACCAGCCGCCTGGTGGCCGACCTGCGGGACGCCCTGACCGGCGAGGTGTCCGCGGGCCGGGTCTCCGCGTCCGACCTCTCGGACCTGGCGTCGCGGATGCCCGCCGTGGCAACGGTCCTGGTGGACCTCGGCCGCCGCAACCAGCACCTGACCGAACAGCTCTCCGAAGCCGCGGAGGGGCGGGGGCCCGGCACGGTGGCTCAGCCGCGCTCCGCGCACGAGGAGATCCGGGAGTTCTTCTACCGGCGCCAGAACTACCTGCACGACATCGACCTCGCCGCCGAGCGCTTCGCGGCCGAGATCGGCCTGCGACCCGGCGAGGTCGTACGCGCCCTGTCCGCACGCCTCGCCGAACGGCACGGGGTGCGACTGGCGGCGGACGCCGGTCAACTCCTGCACCACTACGACCCCACGGCCAGGGTCCTGCACCTCTCCAGCCGGCTGCGCCCCGGCCAGCAGGCGTTCCGGATGGCCACCCAACTCGCCCTGCTCGCCTACGCGGACGACATCTCCGCGCTCGCCTCGGAGGACTTCGGCGAGGAGACCGCGGCCTGGCCGCTGGCCCGCATCGGCATCGCCAACTACTTCGCGGCGGCGCTGATTCTGCCCTACCGCCGCTTCCACGCGGCCGCGGAGGAGTTCCGTTACGACATCGAGCGGCTGAGCGACCACTTCGGCCTCGGCTACGAGACCATCTGCCACCGCCTCAGCACCCTGCAGCGGCCCCTGCTGCGCGGAGTGCCCTTCTCGTTCGTCCGGGTCGACCGGGCGGGCAACATGTCGAAGCGGCAGTCCGCCACCGCGTTCCACTTCTCCCGCGCGGGCGGCACCTGTCCGCTGTGGAACGTGTACGAGGCGTTCGCCGCGCCCGGCCGCATCCACGTCCAGGTGGCCGCGATGCCGGACGGCCAGCGCTTCCTGTGGACCGCCCGCGCGGTCACCCGGCACCGCGGTGGCTGGGGCGAGCCCGGCAAGACCTTCGCCATCGGCCTCGGCTGCGAGATCCGCCACGCGGCGCGGCTCGTCTACTCCGACGGCCTCGACCTCGACAGCGCCTCGTCCGCGGTGCCCATCGGCATGGGCTGCCGCCTCTGCGAACGCACCGACTGCCCTCAGCGGGCGGTGCCTCCACTGGACCGCCGACTGGCGATCGACGAGAACAGCAGCACCTTCGTCCCCTACCCGGTGGCCGGACCGTAGGTCTTATTGCACATCACTTGCAACTACACTTCTCATGCAGAAATGCAGAAATGCAGAAATGCGCAAGACCTGTCCTGTACGTGAAGGAGACGACGATGGCCGCGGGGCGCGTTGTGCTGGGAATCGAGTCGTCGTGCGACGAGACCGGGGCGGGGATCGTTTCGGAAGGGCGGCTGCTCGCCCATGTGGTCGCGTCCAGCATGGACGAGCACGCCCGGTTCGGCGGTGTGGTCCCCGAGATCGCCGCCCGGGCGCATCTGCACTCCTTCACGCCGGTCGTCCGGCACGCCCTCGACCAGGCGGACCTCAAGCTGTCGGACATCGACGCGGTGGCGGTCACCACGGGACCCGGTCTGGCGGGTGCGCTGCAGGTGGGCCTCGCGGGAGCGAAGACCCTGGCCCACACGCTCGACGTCCCGCTGTACGGGGTGCACCACCTGGCCGGTCATGTCGCCGCCGACACGCTGGAGCACGGCCCGCTGCCCGACCCCTGCGTGGTGCTCATCGTCTCCGGCGGGCACACGTCCCTGCTGCTCGTCCGGGACCTGGTCCGCGATCAGATCGTGCACCTGGGGGACACCCTGGACGACGCGGCGGGCGAGTGCTTCGACAAGGTCGCCCGGGTCTTCGGCCTTCCGTATCCGGGCGGCCCCGCCATCGACCGTGCGGCCCGGGACGGCGACCCGCGCGCGGTGGCCTTCCCCCGCCCGCTCACCGGGCCGAAGGACGCCCCGTACGCGTTCTCCTTCTCCGGCCTCAAGACCGCCGCCGCCCGCTGGGCCGAAGGGCACGCGGGCCGGGGCCTGCCGGTGGCCGACGGCGCGGCCTCGCTCCAGGAGGCCGTCGCGGACGTCCTGACCCGCAAGGCGCTCGCCGCCTGCCGGGATCACGGGGTCACGACCCTCGTCGTGGTCGGCGGCGTCGCCGCGAACTCGCGGGTACGGGCGCTCGCGGAGGAGCGGTGCGCGGCAGCCGGCGTGCGCCTGCGCGTTCCGCCGATGACCCTGTGCACCGACAACGGCGCGATGATCGCCGCCGTCGGCGATCTGCTCGTACGCGCCGGGGCCGAGCCCGCGCCCCTGGACGTGTCGATCGACCCGTCCGCCCCACTGGAGTACGCGGCCCTGCAGCCGGGAGCGGTCCCGGCCAAGGCCGTCTGATGACGGCGGTCGTCCGCGTCCTGCGCGGCGAGCAACTGCTTGCGCACACCGACGCCTTGCGCACGGTCTATGCCGAAGCCTTCGGCCCGCCTCCTTGGCACGAGGACGAGGACAGGGTGGCGCAGTTCCTGGTCCGGCTCGGTGACGACGTGCGCCGTCCCGGCTTCACCGCGGCCATCGCCCTGCAGGGGACGGACCTCGCCGGATTCACCACCGGGTGGACCACTCCCGACCCCTTCCCCGCCGACCGCTGTTATCCGCAGGCGGCCGCCGGACTCGGGGCCGAGCGCGCCCACTCGTGGCTGTGCGGGGCGCGAGAGATAGACGAACTAGCCGTGCGTCCCGGGGCGCAGGGGGCCGGGATCGGGGCGGCCCTCCTTGAGGCGATGGCCGCGGGCGCTCCCGACGGCCGTGCCTGGCTGCTCACTTCGGTCCGGTCGGCGCAGGCCATGGCCTTCTACGGTCGCCAGGGCTGGACCCAGGCGACACACCCCTCGCCCGACGGCAAGGGTGTCGTCGTCTTCCTCGGGCCCCACCACCCCGCCAGGACCCTCGCGGTGTCCTGCGGCACAGGAGGGGCGACCGCGCGGGGAGCGGGGCGTACGCCGGGCGCGCACGGGCCGGTGCACATGGGCTGACCAGGGGCGTACGCCCTGGTCATGTGCGCTCGCGCGTGCCACAGGTCGAGCGGTCCCGCAAGTTGTCAGGTCACTGGATTCCGCACTAGGGTCACCACGCCTTGGTGCTCGGGAAATCGGTGTGATGCCGGTGCGGCCCTCGCCACTGTGATCGGGAAGTCCGGCTCCAGCCCTCGCGGCAGCCACTGGGCGCAACACGCGCCCGGGAAGGCGGAGTCCGGTCGGTACGACCCGTCAGCCAGGAGACCGGCCAAGGCACGTTGTCCATCCACGAGGTGCTGGAGAGGGTCTGCTTAGCCATGCACATAGCCGAGGGTTTTCTCCCGCCGGCGCACGCGATCGCCTGGGGCGTAGCGTCCGCGCCGTTTGTCGTCCACGGAGTCCGCTCCCTCACCCGTGAGGTCAAGGAACACCCGGAGAGCACCCTGCTCCTGGGCGCGTCCGGAGCATTCACCTTTGTCCTTTCCGCACTGAAGATCCCGTCCGTCACCGGCAGTTGCTCGCACCCGACGGGCACCGGGCTCGGCGCGATCCTCTTCCGGCCGCCGATCATGGCCGTGCTCGGCACCATCACGCTGCTGTTCCAGGCGCTGCTGCTCGCCCACGGCGGGCTCACCACCCTGGGCGCCAACGTGTTCTCCATGGCGATCGTCGGGCCATGGGCCGGATACGCCGTCTACCGGCTCCTGAAGCGGTACGACGTGCCGCTCATGGTGGCGGTGTTCTTCGGCGCGTTCGTCGCCGACCTGTCCACGTACTGCGTCACCAGCGTCCAGCTCGCCCTGGCGTTCCCGGACCCCGGCAGCGGATTCCTGGGTGCCCTCGGCAAGTTCGGCGGCATCTTCGCCGTCACGCAGATCCCCCTCGCGGTCAGCGAGGGACTGCTCACCGTCGTGGTGATGCGGCTGCTCGTGCAGTCGAGCAAGGGCGAGCTCACGCGGCTCGGCGTGCTGCTCCAGGGCAAGAAGCCGTCCGTGCAGGCGGACACCGGCAGCAAGACGACGGACGCCGACAGCAAGACGGACACCGACAGCAAGACGGAGACCGAGACGGGGGCCAGCGCCTGATGAGCCGGAACGCGAAGATCAACACCCTGCTCCTCCTCATCGTCGCCGCGCTGGCCGTGCTGCCGCTGGCCCTCGGACTCGGCGACGACGAGAAGGAGCCGTTCGCCGGGGCCGACGCCCAGGCCGAGACCGCGATCACCGAGATCGAGCCGGATTACGAGCCCTGGTTCTCGCCGCTGTACGAACCCCCGTCCGGGGAGATCGAGTCGGCGCTCTTCGCGCTGCAGGCGGCGCTCGGCGCGGGCGTCCTCGCCTACTACTTCGGTCTGCGCAAGGGGCGCCGTCAGGGCGCCGAGGCGGCGCGGGCCGAGGCGGCGCGCACCGATCCAGCCGTCGCGGAGCAGGCCGTCGACGAGGAGCACACCCGGGCCGGGACCGGGCAGGTCTGACCCGGCGTGCTGCCCATCGACGCGGCGGCGCACAGCAGTCGCTGGCGCCGCCGCCATCCCGTGGACAAAGCCGTGCTCGGGCTCGGCCTCACGATCCTTGCCGTCTCCCTGCCGCCCTGGCCGGGGGCCGTCCTGGTCCTGGTCGCCGCGCTCGCCGTGCTGCTCGGGCCCGCCGCCGTGCCGCCGCGCAAACTGTGGCGCGCCTACCGCGTGCCCCTGGGCTTCTGCGTCACCGGCGCCCTGACGCTGCTCGTCCAACTGGGCGGGTCCGAGGGCTTCGTCACGCTCGCCGACGGCGGCCCCGAGCGGGCGGGCGGACTGCTCCTGCGCACGTCGGCGGCCTCGCTCGGCGTCCTCCTCTTCGCCTTCACCACCCCCATGTCGGATCTGCTGCCCCGCCTGGTGAAGGCAGGCGTACCGGCGCCGGTGGTCGACGTGGCTCTGGTCATGTACCGGATGAGCTTCCTGCTCCTCGACTCCATGAGCCGGATCCGGCAGGCGCAGGCCGCGCGGCTCGGCCACACCACCCGGGCCGCCACCTGGCGTTCCCTCGGCGGTCTCGGTGCCACCGCGTTCGTGCGGGCCTTCGACCGGGCGAGCCGCCTGCAGGCCGGTCTCGCCGGACGCGGGTACGACGGGACCCTGCGGGTGCTCGTGCCCGACGCCCGGATCTCGCGGCCCTTCGTGGCCGCGAGCGCCGCGCTCCTCGTGGGCCTCGCGGCCCTCACCCTCGTACTGGAAAGGGTTCTGCCATGAGCGAGCCGAGCGGGTCCCTGGTCGCTCTGCGCGCCGCTTCCTACGCGTACGAGGACGGGCCCACCGTCCTCAGCGGCCTGGACTTCGACGTCACCGAGGGGCGCGCGCTCGCGCTGCTCGGGCGCAACGGCAGCGGCAAGACCACCCTCATGCGGCTGCTGAGCGGCGGACTCCGCCCGGACCAGGGCGGATTGACCCTGGGGGACGCCCCGGTGACGTACGACCGCAAGGGGCTCACGCGGCTGCGCACCACCGTCCAGCTGGTGGTGCAGGACCCGGACGACCAGCTTTTCGCCGCTTCCGTCGAACAGGACGTGTCCTTCGGGCCGTTGAACCTGGGGCTCACGGACACCGAGGTGCGCGGCCGGGTCGCCGAGGCGCTCGCCGCGCTCGACATCAGCGCCCTGGCGGACCGCCCCACTCATCTGCTCTCCTACGGCCAGCGCAAGCGCACGGCCATCGCGGGAGCCGTGGCGATGCGACCCCGGGTCCTGATCCTCGACGAGCCGACCGCGGGGCTCGACCCCGACGGCCAGGAACGCCTCCTGACCACTCTGCAGGGCCTGCGGGACGCGGGAACGACCGTGGTGATGGCCACTCACGACGTGGACCTGGCCCTGCGCTGGGCCGACGACGCGGCCCTGCTCACCCCCACGGGAGTACGCACCGGGCCGGTCGCGGAGATGCTCGCCCACCGCGAACTCCTGGCGCAGGCGGGCCTTCGCCTGCCCTGGGGGATCGCCGTCACGGAGCTGCTGCGGACCAAGGGCCTGCTGGCCGAGGTGGGCGACGGGCCGCGCACCCCCGAGGAGTTGGCGGCACTGACGGCATCGGCGCTGCCCGGCGCGTCAGCCGGCTGACGCGCCCGCGGCCCGGGTGCGGGCCGGCAGCAGCGTCACGGCGAGCAGCGGGATCGCGGCGAGCACCAGCCACGGCACCCACGGCGCGAGCCCCGCGTCGAGGAGCGAGCCGGTCACGGCGCTGCCCGCCAGGACGATCAGGCCGGAGACCGACGACAGCGCCCCGGTGTAGAGGCCGAGCCTGCCGTCGGGCGTGAGATCCGGGACCCAGGCCCGGGCGGCCGGGGCGACCAGCATCTGGCCGAGGGTGAGCAGGACGACGAACCCGGCGGCGGGCAGCAGCCCCGCCACGCCGGTCCAGGCGGCCGGTCGCGCGACGGCCACGACGGCAAACCCGACGGAGATGAGCACGAGCCCCGCCGCCATCGAGCGGCGCTCGTCGAGGCGCCTCGTCGCCCAGTGGGTGACCGGGAGCTGGGTGGTCACCACCAGGAGGGAGGAGAGGGCGAAGAGCCAGGCGATCGGCGCCTGCGAACCGGCCGTACGCTCCACCTCGTCCGGCAGGGCGAGATAGAGCTGGTTGTACGCCAGGAGATAGGCGCCGTAGGCACAGCAGACCGCCAAAAACCGGCGGTTGCGCACCAGTTCGCCCACGCCTCCCCGTACGCGGATCTTCTCCCGCCCCGGGATGCGCTGCGGCAGCAGCCACAGGTGCCCGGAAAGGACGAGGACGAAGACCCCGGCCCCGGCCAGACATACGGTGCGGAAGTCGACGGAGAGCAGCAGCGCGCCGATGAGCGGACCGAGGAACGCGCCCGCCTGGCCCGCCACGGTCAGCAGGGCCAGGACGCGGGTGCGCGGGCCGCGGCCCGACTCCTCCCAGAGCACCGCCTGCCGGGCGACCTCGGACTCCACGGCGGGGGAGAACAGGGCGGCGGCGAACCCGATCAGGAGCACCGCGCCGATGACCGACCAGGTCTGGTGCGCGTAGCCGAGCCAGGCGAAGCCGGCGATCCGCAGCAGGCAGCCGGTGAGCACCACCGGCCGCACGCCGTACCGGTCGGTCAGGGCACCGCCCACGACGAAGAGCCCCTGCTGGCTGAAGGTCCGCAGGCCGAGCACCAGGCCGACCAGCCAGCCCGCCATGCCGATCGCCGCGCCCAGGTGCTCGGCCAGGAACGGCAGGACCGCGAAGAAGCCGATGTTGAAGGCGAGTTGGGTCAGGATCAGCAGGCGAAGGAGGGGTGAGAGGTGCGGCCAGGTCCGTTCGCGGCGTGGGCGCTCGGCGGGCCGGAGCCGCGTGAGCAGGGACAGTTGACGTCGATCGCTCACCGGGCTGCCGTCCCTGCCGTACTCAACTCCCGCTTCGAGGGCGACGTTTCGGGCGTGAGGGCCGGCTCGGAGGGCCGGCGTCGACGCCGTACCCACCCAGGAATCGGCACTCCGCCCGCCGCTGTCACAGCCAGGGCACCCAGGAGGGCGAGCGCGGCCGCCGGGGCGAGCAGGGCCCAGGGGGCACGTTCGGCGTAGGGCTGGTTCTCGGCGAGCAGCAGGCCCCACTCGGGGGACGGCGGCTGGGCGCCGAGGCCGAGGAAGCCGAGGGCGGCCAGGGCCAGCGCGACGGCGGGCAGCCGCAGGAGTGCGTGGCGGGTGACGGGCGGCAGGACCGCGGGCAGCAGATGGTGCCGCAGCTGGTGGCGGCGCCCCGCCCCCAGGCTCCGGGTCGCCGTCAGGTGCAGGGTGGCGCGTTCCTGGAGGAGCAGGGCGGCGGTGTGGGCGGCCAGCGGGACCCAGGCGACGGCGGCCACGGCGATCGCGGGGGTGGCGGCTCCGCTGCCCGCGACACCGGCGACGAGGAGTCCCGCGAGCGTCGGCGGTATCGCGTTGAGCGTGTCGAGCAGCGGGCCGGAGAAGCGCGGCAGAAGCCCGAGCAGGATGCCTGCCACCAGGGCGAAGGCGCTGATCCCCAGGGCCAGCGCAAGGGTGTGCAGCGCGCCGTGCCCGACCCGCGCCAGGACGTCGCGGCCCAGGGCGTCGGTGCCGAACGGGTGTGCCAGAGACGGCGCCTGGAGGCGGGCCGCGGTGTCCAGGGCGAGGGGGTCCCGGGCCAGGCTGAAGAGGATGACGCCCAGCAGTGCCCCGCCGTACAGCAAGGGCAGCCGGCTGGGCGCGGGCGGCGCCGGAAGATGCAGTGTCGGCAGGGCCCCGTCCCGCAGCGCCGGACCGCTCACCAGCCGCGACACGAGGCGGAAGAGGCCGCCCGCCACGGTGGCGAGCAGGACGAGCGCGAGGGTTCCGGCCTGGAGGACGGGCAGATCCTGCGCCACCGCGGCCTGCAGCGTGGAGCGGCCGAGCCCGGGAATGTCGAAGATCTGCTCCACGGCGACTGCGCCACCGGTCAGACCCACGAGGAAGAGGCCGAGGTTCGGCAGGAGGCCGGGCAGGCAGCGGCGCAGCGCCTGGCGCGCGATGCGTCCGCTCGGAATGCCGCGGGCGGCGGCCGCCCGCGTCCACGGTTCGGCGAAGGCGCCGGGCAGCAGGTCGTCGATGAGCCGGCCGAGCAGTGCCCCGGCGGGAAGCCCGAGCGAGAGCGCGGGCAGCACGAGCCACTGGGGTCCGTACCAGCCGAGGGCGGGCAGCCAGCCCAGATGGACGCCGACCACGGTGGCGAGCACCGAGGCGGCCAGGAATTCGGGCATCGCGGCGACGACCGCGGCCCCGCCACCGGAGGTGCGGCGCCCCGCGAGCCGGCGGCGGGAGCCGAGCCACAGGGTGCGCGAGCACACCGCGCCCGCCATCACGACGGCCACCACCAGCGCCGCCGACATGAGCAGCAACGAGACGCCCAGGGCCTGCACCACGGAGGGCAGCACCGCTTCCCCGGAGATCCACGACCGTCCGGCATCCCCGTGCAGAAGCCCACCCGTCCACTGGCCGAGCAGCCGCAACGGGCCCTGGTCCAGGCCGAGTTCACCGCGGACGGCCGCGAGGACCTCGGGGGTGGGGGTGCGTTCCGCCGCCCGCGCCTTGAGCACGGTGAGCGCCGGGTCGGTGCGGGACAGCCAGGGCAACAGGCCGATCAGGCACAGCAGCGCCGCGGCGAGAACCACGCGCCACAGCAGCACCGGTCCGCCGGTACGGGCGAGGCTCCTGCGCATGCCGCCTCAGCGCCTGGTGCCGGCGGCGACCAGCGTCCGCTCGTACGGGTCGAGGATCTCGCCGCGCACGGAGTCGCCGACGCCCGTGATGATCCGCTGGTGGACCAGCGGCACGACGGCGTCGGTGCCGAGGATCGCGGCCTCGGCGGCCATGGCCGCGTCCTGCCGCTTCGCGGTGTCGGTCGTGTTCTCGGCCTTCCGCACGGCCTTGTCGACCGAGGTGTCGCACAGTTGCGAGAGGTTGTAGCTGCCGTCGCAGGTGTAGTCGCTGGCGAGGACCGACACGGGGTCGCCGGTGTCGAGCATGGTGTTGCGGGCGCCGACGAACGCGTCGAACTTCCCGGCCAGGGCGTCGCCCTCGATGCGCGAGGACTCGCGCACCTCCAGGGTCACCTTGAAACCGGCCTTCTGCAGCTGCTGCTTGAGCACCTGCGCGACCTCGGGGAGCTCGGGCCGGTTGTCGTACGTGCCCAGGGTGATGGACTTCCCGCCGGGTGCCTTCGCCTCCGCCTGGTCCTTCGGCTTGCCGCGCTTTCCGTCGGCCCAGGTCAGGGCGGGGCCGAAGATGCCCTTGCCGGTGTCGGCGTGGCCCTCGTAGACGTCCTTGGCGAGCGCGGAGGTGTCGATCGCGGCGCGGGCCGCGGCGCGCAGGCCGGGGTCCTTGAAGGCGCCCTTCTCCGTGTTGAGCTGGAGGGCCGTGGTGCGTGCCGTGGCGGTCTCGCGTCCGTGGCCCTTGTCGAGGGAGGCCGCCTGGGAGACGGGGACGGCCTCGGCGATGTCCACGTCGCCGGTGCGCAGGGCGTTGGTGCGCGCGGTGCCGTCGGCGATGAACCTGGCGTCGACGCCGGACGCCTGGGCGCGGCCGCCCCAGTAGTCGTCGAAGCGGTCGAGGGTGGCCGCGGTGGCGCCGGTGGTCTTCGTGAGCTCGAAGGGGCCGGTGGCGGTGCCGACCGGGCTGACCTTGTCGCCCTTCGCGTACGCCTTGGGGGAGAGCACGGCCAGGCCGGGGCTCGACAGGCGCAGGGGGAGCGCGGGGTCGGGGTCGGCGGTGGTGATCCGGACGCGGTCGTCGCCGACGGCCTTGGCGGTGAGGGCTGCTCCCGACAGGGCGGCGGTGACGGGCTTGGCCTTGCCCGCGTGGGTGAGGGCGGAGGCGACGGCGGACGGGGTGACGCGGCTGCCGTCCTGGAAGCCGGCCTGGCGCAGGGTGAACAGCCAGCTGCGGTCGTTCTCCTGCTGCCAGGACGCGGCGAGCGCGGGGGCGGCGGCGCCGTTCGCGTCCAGCTTGGTCAGGCCCTCGGTGACGCCGAGGCGGCTGAGGAGGGTGGCGTCGGCGCCGTACGGGGAGAAGTTCTCCGAGGGAGGGAAGGCCAGCGCGATCTTGAGGCGGGCGCCTTCCGCGGAGTCGCCGGACGCGTCGTCCTTGGCGGCGAAACAGCCGGTGAGCAGGGGAGCGACGAGCAGGCCGGCTGTGAGGGGACGGCGGCGGACGGAGCGCATGGTCCTCGTTCTCGGGGTGGAGTGGGTCCTGAAGTGCGGTGGCAGCCACGAAGACTACATGACAACCATTTCCATTAATGCGGCCGGGTCGCGGAGAGCGGGGGCTATGGCTGCATGGGCACTTCGAAGTGCACGACTCGTGACCCGTCGGATTCCTCGCGCTCGTCGTGCACCACTTTCCCCATGGAGCGCCAGAAGCCCTCGGCGCCGGTGACCGCGGGGTCGGTGTGCAGATAGACGGACCGGTAGCCGCCATCCGCCGAGGCGAAGCCGAGCAGCTCGCCGACAAGGCGCCGGGCGAGACCGCGGCGTCGGTGCTCGGCCCGCACGTAGACGCGCCGCAGCTGCGCCGTCTCCCCGGAGGGGAAGCGTTCGGCGATCCAGCGCGGGTTCGGCGGGTGCGCGGGGCCGCGGGAGTCGAGGGCGGCGGTCGCCGCGACCGTCCCGTCCCGCTCGTCCACCGCGACGAGCAACGTGTGGCGGACGGGTCTCAGGTACGCGGAGTCGAGGTCGATGATGTCGCCGTGCCAGCGCGGCACGTACCCCGTGCCGAAGTCGTGGTAGACGGTGTCGAGCATGACGGCTCGTGCGGCGCCGAGGTCATCGGCGGTGGCCGTCCTGATGCGGTATTCAAGCACTTGCACATCCTAAGCATTAAGCCGATATGGCCTGCCACCAGCGGTATTGCCGACCGTTCGAACCGCCCACGCGAGCAACGTTGCATGACCATGCGAAGTCATGCATACTCTTCCTATGTCCAAGGTCCTCACCTCCCTCCCCACCGGCGAGCGCGTCGGCATTGCCTTCTCCGGCGGTCTCGACACCTCGGTCGCCGTCGCCTGGATGCGTGACAAGGGCGCAGTGCCCTGCACGTACACCGCCGACATCGGCCAGTACGACGAGCCCGACATCGCCTCCGTGCCCGGCCGCGCCTCGGCGTACGGCGCCGAGATCACCCGACTCGTCGACTGCCGCGAGGCGCTGGTCGAGGAAGGGCTCGCGGCACTCGCGTGCGGCGCCTTCCACATCAGGTCGGGCGGGCGTCCGTACTTCAACACCACGCCGCTGGGCCGCGCCGTGACCGGCACGCTCCTGGTGCGGGCGATGCTGGAGGACGGGGTGCAGATCTGGGGCGACGGCTCCACGTTCAAGGGCAACGACATCGAGCGGTTCTACCGGTACGGGCTGCTCGCCAACCCGCACCTGCGGATCTACAAGCCCTGGCTGGACGCGGACTTCGTCACGGAGCTCGGCGGCCGCAAGGAGATGTCGGAGTGGCTGCTCGCGCACGAGCTGCCCTACCGGGACTCGACGGAGAAGGCGTACTCCACGGACGCCAACATCTGGGGCGCCACGCACGAGGCCAAGACGCTCGAGCACCTGGACACCGGGCTCGAGACCGTCGACCCGATCATGGGCGTGAAGTTCTGGGACCCCTCGGTGGAGATCGACGCGGAGGACGTGACGATCGGCTTCGACCAGGGCCGCCCGGTCACCATCAACGGCAAGGAATTCGCCTCCTCGGTGGACCTCGTCATGGAGGCCAACGCGATCGGCGGCCGGCACGGCCTCGGCATGTCCGACCAGATCGAGAACCGGATCATCGAGGCCAAGAGCCGCGGCATCTACGAGGCGCCCGGCATGGCGCTCCTGCACATCGCCTACGAGCGCCTGGTCAACGCGATCCACAACGAGGACACGCTGGCCGCGTACCACAACGAGGGCCGGCGCCTCGGCCGGCTGATGTACGAGGGCCGCTGGCTGGACCCGCAGGCGCTGATGATCCGCGAGTCGCTGCAGCGCTGGGTCGGCACGGCCGTCACCGGTGAGGTGACGGTGCGGCTGCGGCGCGGCGAGGACTACTCGATCCTCGACACCACGGGCCCGGCGTTCAGCTACCACCCGGACAAGCTCTCCATGGAGCGGACCGAGGACTCGGCGTTCGGCCCGGTGGACCGGATCGGCCAGCTCACCATGCGGAACCTCGACATCGCCGACTCCCGCGCGCGCCTTGAGCAGTACGCGGGCCTGGGCCTCGTCGGCTCCGGCCACCCGACGCCGATCGGCGCCGCGCAGGCGGCCTCGACCGGTCTGATCGGCGCCATGGACGGCGGCGGCGCGGAGGCGATCGCCTCACGCGGTGAGACCACGGACGAGGAGTCGATGCTGGACCGTGCCGCGATGGAGTCCGGCACGGACTGACACGGCTCTGGTCGTACGAAGGTGATCAGTGGGCCCCGGCGGATGACGACTGCCGGGGCCCTCTGCTGTCTGCTGTCAGCGGCTTTCGGTCACGTCAGGCAGTGGCTGCCGTGCGGTCGGCGCGGACCACGCCGAAGGCGTCCGCCATGCGCAGCGCCGCCTCCAGGTCGCCGTTCACTTCTATGACCTGGGCGCTGGCCGCGTCCTCCAGCGGCAGGGAGCCCGCGCCCAGTTGCAGCAGGGTGCCCAGATCGGTGACGAGTGTCGCGGCGGCGTCCGGCGCGGGGCCCAGGCCCGTCTCGACGGTGCCGTCGTCGACGCGGGCGTGGAAGACGAGATCGCCGATCACCCACTCGTAGGTCTCGCGTACGCCGAGGGCGTGGTCGGGGCGGAACGAGGCCCCGACGGCTCCGACGATGCCGTGCCGCCCGCCGGTCGCCTCGGGGTGTGCGCCGAGGATGGCGATCACCCGTGCGGCGGCCGTGCGTTCCCCCTGGAGCCGGGCGAGGCCGCGCGCGACGGCGTCCTCGATGTCGACGAGGCGGGCACCGACGGCCAGGAACGTCCCGAGGTCGGTCGTGATGGAACAGACGGGGTCCGTGGCGCCGCCGTTGCGGATGTCGAGCACGCCGTCGTCGACGCGCAGGTGGAACGTGTCGCCGTCGACCCGGAACTCGTACGTCTCCCGCAGGCCGCGGGCCTGTTCCGGCCGGAAGCTGGCGCGCAGGCAGCCGAGCACCCAGCTGAGCCGGAAGGTGTCGCCGGGCCGGGGAGCGGCCGGCAGCCGCATGCCCCAGCGGGTCAGCTCGTCGAGCACCGGGCGCATGGCGGCGCCGAGTTCGGTCAGTTCGTAGACCGTCGAGGAGGCCGGTGGCGGCAGCTCGGCCTGGCTGATGACGTCCGCATCGCGCAGGGCGCGCAGCCGCTCGGCCAGGACGTCGGGGCCGATGCCGGGCAGTCCGGCGACGAGGTCGGTGTAGTGCCGGGGCCCGAGCAGCAGCTCGCGCACGATGAGCAGGGACCACCGGCCGCCGACGACGTCCAGGGCGCGCGCCGCCGGACAGGACTGGTCATAGCTGCGTGTCATGCGGGCCGTGCCGCCTTCCCCCGTGGATGGCTGAGTTTTTGATGGTACTCGCCAACTCTCGTGTTTCCGCGGCTTCTTGGGGCCGGACCGGGCGGGACCGGCGACGCGACAGACGCGTATTCAATGTCCCGGTGGGTCACATGTCTCATTGGGACATTCCGAGGAGTACAGTCGGAGGCGAGGGGGACAGCAGGCGCACAGCACGAGCCGAGAACGAGAAGAGGCATCCCAGATGTCAGCGCAAGAAGGCCCCGACAGCCCCGACATGCCCGCCGAGATGAAGGCCGTCCAGTACCGGAGCGTCGGCTCCGCTCCCGAGGTCGTCACCGTCCCGCGCCCGGAGCCGGGCCCCGGCCAGGTCCTCCTGAAGGTCACCGCCGCGGGCGTGTGCCACTCCGACATCGCGGTGATGAGCTGGCCCGCGGAGGCGCTGACCTTCCCGCTGCCGCTGACCCTCGGCCACGAGGGCGCGGGGACCGTGGCCGCGCTGGGCGACGGCGTGACCGGCTTCGAGATCGGCGACTCCGTGGCCGTCTACGGACCGTGGGGCTGCGGAGCCTGCCTGATGTGCTCGCAGGGCAAGGAGAACTACTGCTCGCGCGCCGCGGAGCTCGGCATCCTGCCGCCCGGACTCGGGGCGCCCGGGGCCATCGCCGAGTACATGATCGTGGACAACACGCGTCACCTGGTCCCGCTCGGCGGCCTCGACCCCGTGACCGCGGTGCCGCTCACCGACGCGGGCCTGACCCCGTACCACGCGATCAAGACCTCCCTGCCCAAGCTGACCCCCGGCAGCACCGCCGTGGTCATCGGCACCGGCGGCCTGGGACACGTCGCGATCCAGTTGCTGCGGGCGCTGACCCCGGCGCGGGTGATCGCCCTCGACGTCACCGACGGGAAGCTGCGCCTCGCCCACCAGGTCGGCGCCCACGAGACCGTTCTGTCGGACGAGCACGCGGCGACGAGGGTCCGTGAACTGACCGGCGGTCTCGGCGCGCAGGCGGTGTTCGACTTCGTCGGCGCACCGCCCACCGTCGCCACGGCGACCGCCTGCGCGGCGGTCGAGGCGGACGTCACCATCGTCGGCATCGGCGGCGGGGCCGCGGCCGTCGGCTTCGGCACGACCCCGTACGACGCGGCGGTCCGCGCCCCGTACTGGGGCAGCAGGTCCGAACTGATCGAGGTCCTCGACCTGGCCCGTTCCGGCGCGATCGACGTGCATGTGGAGACGTACGCGCTTCAGGACGCGCCCAAGGCGTACGAGCACCTGCACGAGGGACGGATCGACGGCCGGGCGGTCATCCTGCCCAACGGCTGACCCCGTACGGCGACGCACGACGTGGGGCCCGGGGCGAAAGCGGCGACCCGCTCGGCGCGCTGCGCGGCGGTGAGGCGGACGTGCTGTTCACCTGCCTGCCCGTC